>CAWFPP010000016.1:0-229730 GCA_963817735.1 uncultured Acidimicrobiaceae bacterium
TTATGAAAGCGCTCGTGTCAAGAGTCGGCTTCAGGGCGCCGTCGTGACATTTCGGGGAGCGACGCAGAGCACGGCTGAAGTCACCTCCGTCAGACTTCTGGGACTACATTCCCGCGTCACCTGGCGCCTAAGTTCTGCGAGGTGAGGAGCAAAAGCTGATGCCGGCACCCGATGCGTCCCATGCTCTCGACCACGTTGTGCTGGTGCTGTTCGAGAACCGCTCTTTCGACAATGTCCTCGGACACCTCTACGGCCCCGAGGACGGCAAGATCTTCGAGGGGGTGATCGGTAAGAACCTGAGCAACCCGATCCCGATCTGGGCCGAGCACGGCGCTGACCGGAAGGTCGTTCCCTACACGGTCGCCACCGATATGGACTCGCCCAATCCGGACTCGGGCGAGGAGTACTTCCACACCAACACCCAGTTGTTCAACATCATCGACGACCAAAACCGATTCAAGATCGGAGAAGCCGCCTCGGCGCCGTGGAATGCTCCGACTCCGGGAGCGAAGCCGACGATGGACGGGTTCGTGACCGATTACATCTCCACGTTCACCGGAGAGATCGGCCGCCAGCCCACTTACGACGAGTTCGCCCACATCATGACCGGTTACACCCCCGAACAACTCCCGGTGCTCAACGGTCTCGCCCGGGACTTTGGCGTCTTCGACCATTGGTTCTGCGAGGTCCCATCGCAGACGTTCATGAACCGATCGTTCTGGACTGCCGCCACCTCGTCGGGTGCGGTGGTGAACAGTCCTATCAGGAAATGGTTCACGAAAAACGATACCGAGACGATTTTTGAACGGCTAGAAGCACACGACAAGACCTGGAAGGTCTACGTCATGGAGCCCATGCCGCTGTCGTTCACGGGGTTGATCCACTTTCCCCGGTTGAAGGACCGTCTCGCCACCCATTTCGTACCCTTCGCCGAGTTCGAGAGGGACGCCGCGGCGGGCACGCTTCCGAACTTCTCACTGATCGAGCCGAACATGATGGCCGGACACGGTGACTATCACCCGGCGATGGGACGCTCGTTCTCGGACAAAGTGGACATTGAGGTCGACAACCCATCATCGACACGGTCGGGCGAGGCCTTCCTGGAGCGGGTGTTCAACGCCTACCGTTCAGCCACCTCGGATACCGGCGCCAACGTCTTCAACACCGCACTGTTCATCGGTTGGGACGAGCCCGGAGGCACCTACGATCACGTTCCTCCCGGACCGGTCCCGCCACCCGACCCCTCGACACCCCGCGGGGAATGTGGGTTCACGTTCGAGCGCTCCGGGTACCGAGTACCCGCTGTCATCGTGTCGCCTTGGGTCGAGCCGGGATCGGTGTACAACGAGGAGTACAGACATACGTCCTTGATCGCCACACTGCGCAAGACCTGGGGACTCGGTGAGGCCTTCACCGGCCGGGATGCCGCAGCCCGCACGTTCGATCACGTCTTCTCGCTCGCCACCCCCCGTGACCCGGAGACATGGGCAACCATCAAGTCCCTTCCCGTGCCGGCATGGACGATGGACCCCGAGGTGGTGGGCAAGGGACTGAGCACCCTGGGCAAGGGCATGGGCCCAGCTCTCATCGCCAGGGCCAGGGAGATGGAGGTGAAGCTCCCGGCTGAACTCAACGACCCCGGAACGGAATTGACGCCGAGATTGGTCGTCGGCTTCCTCAGGGGCGTGGCCGGCCACTTCTTCCCGCTTCTGGCGAGTGGCGATCACGCCGGCGCCAACAATCCAAGCATCCGGGAAACGTGATCCACCAGGGCAACCGGGCGTTCTGGGCTCGAGTGGTCGCAGGTGCTGGAGCCGCGCTTTTGGGCGGGTTCGCGCTGACGGCTTGCTCGTCGTCGGGCACATCTTCGCCCGCCGTCCTGCTCGTCGGGACGTATCACGGCCACGCCGGCCAGTACGACTCCGTCCAGGCGGCGGTGAACGCGGCCCAGCCCGGGGATTGGATCCTGGTCGCTCCTGGCGACTACCACGAAGCGGCCGATGCCCGCGTCACCTCGAAGACCGCACTGAGCAATGGTGACCATGGAGGTGTGGTGGTGCACACCTCCAACCTCCACATAAGGGGGATGAACAGGAGCAGCGTCATCGTCGACGGGACGAAGCCGGGGTCGACGCCGTGCAGCGCCGACCCGAAGGATCAGAACTTTGGCCCTGTCGTCGACGGGAAGGCTCAAGGCCGCAACGGCATCGTCGTGTGGAAGGCGAACCACGTCAGCATCGAGAACCTGACCGTGTGCAATTTCCTGGGCGGGGCCGGCGACTCAGGGAACGAGATCTGGTGGAACGGCGGCGACGGATCGGGGAAGGTCGGATTGACGGGCTACACAGGTGCCTACCTCACCGGCACATCCAGCTTCTTCAGCAGTGAGGACAGCGCTGCCCAATACGGGATCTTTTCCTCGAATGCGGCCGGTCCGGCCGGCTGGAACCAGATCTATGGCTCCAACATGAACGACTCGGGCATGTATGTCGGCGCCTGTCATCAGGTGTGCGACGTCACGATCGACCACGCCTGGATGGAGAACAATGCCCTCGGTTACTCAGGTACCAACTCGGGTGGTGCCGTCGTGATCGAGAATTCGCAGTTCGACGACAACGAGGACGGGGTGGACACCAATACTCAGATCGCAGGCGACCCCCCGCCGCCGCAAGACGGGGCTTGCCCAGGCGGCGCGACGAGCACCATCACCCATACCCACTCCTGCTGGGTCTTCATCCACAACGACGTGCACGACAACAACAATGGCAATGTCCCCGAAGCCGGCAACGCTGCCGCCGGCCCTATCGGCACCGGTATGACGTTGTCAGGCGGGCGCAACGACACGGTGATGGACAACACGTTCTCCAACAACGGCACGTGGGGGATCCTGTTCGTGCCTTACCCCGACAGCGGCACGCCGTCCCTGCATCAGAAGTGCGCCGACTTCGGCGGGTTCGAGATCAGTGGGCTCGGCTGTGTCTTCGAGGCCGAGGGGGACGCTCTCACGGACAACACATTCGTCAATGATGGGTATTTCGGGAATCCCTCGAATGCCGACTTCGGCCAGATCCTGCTTCACGCGGGTCTGCCCAGCAATTGCTACGCCGACAACAACGCGCCGAACGGCAGCGCCCCACCCAACCTCGAACAGCTGCAGCCCACCTGCGGGGTGACCAGCACGTCCACGAATTCTGACAACACGCTGTTGGCCCAGGTGGAGTGCGACACCCGCTTGGCGACCTGTCCGCCCGGTTCCACCTATCCGCCTCAGACAGGCGTCCACCTGGCTCCGCTGCCGGCCAACCTGCCCACGATGGCCGACCCGTGCTCGGGCGTCCCGGCCAACGCGTGGTGTCCGACGGGTGGCTCGTCGGCCTCGTCGCTCGCGACGTCACGCGGAAACGGTGGGGGTGCCCACGGCCCAGGCGCACCGCGCGTCGCCGCGGGCCGCTCCAGCCGCGGGTTGGTCGACCGGAATACGCCAGGTCGAGGTTCAATGGCGCCGCCCCAGCCCTGAGGTGAGCGATCAGGAGCACACTCCCGATCGACTGCGGTGGGCGCTGCGGTGGGCGCTGCGGTGGGCGCTGCGGTGGGCGCTGCGGTCTGAGGTGGGCGCTGCGGGACTCGAACCCCCGACCTCAGCCGTGTGAAGGCGACCAAGGCACCTCGCCGACCAGCAAACATAAAGACTGACCTGGAGTTTCTCCCGTCATCATTTTGCAGCGTTTCGCGCCTTTTCGCGACCTCTCACGGACGGAGACGGACAAAGTTTTCGGGCTGCCACACACGGCGAATTACGACCAGAGACGCAGTGGGCAAGTGTTCGCATCGGAGGGGGGACTTGAACATCTACGGCGTGCGTGTTGGCGGCTGTTTCGCACTGCCGCACTGTCCGACCTGAGCAGGGCATTCGGGCCGTCGCGGGTGTTGGCGTGTTGGTGGAATGTCGGGCGCGAATGGGAAATCCGGCAGATGCTCGGCAGACGCGCAGTATCGCTCGGCGCTCCCGCCCTGTCGTGCCCCCGATACCCCGAGCGAGCTATGGCAAGCGGGTGGACCCCCGATGTATCAGCGGTGGACCTACCGACCTCACAAACGTTTGGGATGGTCGCCGCCATCCTGGCCACAGGGGGTGAGGTGGCCGGCCCAATCCTTCTCCACTGTGGGGTTGGGCCGCGAGCAGGAGGTTGGGGTCCTGTGCGTTTGTCCATCCGTTGTGCGGATTCCGAACCGATCGGCCCTATTTCTGAACAATGGCGTTGGGCGATCATGTGAGTCGAGGGGCGGTGACCTTTTGGCGGCGCCGCCCCTCGCCGTATTTCAGTTTCTTGCGCAGTGCGCCTCTGCCCGGACAAAGAGCGACATGTAGATGGTCTCGTGGCTCACCCGCATCTCCGGATCGTTGGGGTACTCCACAGGCAAGCACGCCGCGATCTGCTGGGGTGACCATCTGAGGGCGAGCTTTCCCTCGACGACCCGGCGGAGTCGAGGGCACCGCACCAGCTTGGCCGCCTTGGGTCGGCACCCTCGCTCGCGTGTCGCCCGCTCGGCAAGCACTGCCCGGTAGTCGGCGGGCCCACCGTTGCGCTCTACCTCACGTGAAATCGTCAACAGCGCCCGTCCGAGCCGGCGAGCGATACAGCGCGGTGACTGGTTCGCTGAAACCCCCCGTGAGATCTCCTCGCGCTCTTCGAGGGTCAAGAACCGCGCTGAGCGAGGTGCGGCCCGCACTCCCGAGGATCTCGTCTTCACGGCACCTGAGGGAGGGCCTGTGTCGCTCAACGTCTGGCGCCGCCGCTTCTGGGTGCCGGCGACGAAAGCAGCCGGCCTGGGGCACTTGCAGCCGCACGACCTTCGTCACACGGCGGTCGCACTGTGGATCGCCGCAGGCGCGCATCCCAAGGAGGTCGCGGTGCGTGCAGGACACACGTCCGTCAGCTTCACACTCGACCGCTCCGGACACCTGTTTCCGGGGTCCGAAGAAGCCCTCAGTGACTCGCTCGATGCCCTCGCACAGAAAGGCCGCGCAGTCAATGCATCCGACGATCATGCGCGATCGTGCGCGCAGAAACCCGATTCCTTCGCGCACGTAGCGCGCACGCCGGACGACACCGAAGAAGAGATCGACGACTCGCAAGGCCGTGAACAGCACTTATTTGGTGGGCGCTGCGGGACTCGAACCCACGACCTCAGCCGTGTGAAGGCTGCGCTCTAACCAGCTGAGCTAAGCGCCCTGGCGGATTTGCCGGACCCCAACCGTAGCCTGCGAGAACGCGGTGCCGGCCGCCCCGGGGTGATTTGGGGTGCCCAGGCCGCACCGGTACCCTGATGTTGCGATGTCGCCCACCGCCAAAGACGGCAACAGCCAATCCCAGACCTGGACTGCGCGGATCTTGGGTGCGTTCACGGGACCCCCCTCCTCATCGGCGAGCTCGGAGGAGCAGGGTGATCGGCCCGAGATCCTGCCGCAGCAGGATCGCAAGGCGGCGATGTCCTCTCTGGACCCGAACGAAGCCAAGTGGACCCTGGGTGCCCTTGTCCTGGCGACAGTCGCCGGCATCGCGATTCCCCTCTACTTCATTGCCGAGAACAAGGTCACGAAGGAGGGGAAGAACTCGATCGCCGTGGCTCCCGACGCCAAGCTTCTTGGTGGCGTTATTTTGGTGCTCTGCGCCATCGGATTCGCCGCGCTGTGGAAGCGGAAGCGCACGCTCGTGGCGTTCGACCTCTTCCTCCTCGGGTTCGCGTTCACGCTGTTCGTCGGGCTCATCGGGTTCGCTTTCATCCTTCTCGGCGGATTCTTGATGCTGCGGGCTTGGCGCCTCAATAAGTACGGCACGACGAACTCCAAAGTCATCGCCCGTGAAGCCGCCACACGGCCGCGCGGGCGACAGCGCAAGGAAACGACCGGCAAGTCAACCTCGAAGGCGGCGTCCGACCCGGCCCTTCGGAAGGCCCCCACCGCCAGCAAGCGTTACACGCCGAAAGCGCCGCCTCGGAAGAAAATACCGAAAACGACCGAGTGAGGCCGCCGCAGAACCGGCGAGGAGGTCAAGAGGCTCTGTCGGCGGGCTCAATCAACAGGGCGGACCGCAACAGGCGAAGCGCGTCCGTCCGCCGCCGCACGAGCGACCGAGCAGTCGGCTCCTCACCCAGCGCCCGCAACACCTCCACTTCGGTCACCATCCCGATCACAGTGGAGTAGATCGCCAGCAGCAACAACCGGGGATCGTGGCGCCGCATGGCGCCGGCGTCCATTTCTGCCTCCAGGAACGACGAGGCTCGTTGCACGAGGGGGTCGAGTGCGAGCGTCATCTGGGTCGCCGCCGGAGGCCCCAGCCGTCCCACCTCGCGAAGGAAGCCGAGCAGGTCCGGCTGGCGCGCCGCCAAGCGAAACACGGAACGCACGACGGCCTCCACACGCTCCCAACCCTCTCCGGCGCCCTGGAGTGCGGTCTCGAGCGCGACCGACAGGTCATCCGCGCTGCGGGCGATGACGGCTTCCAAAAGGGCGTCCTTGGACGGGAACCAGTACAGGATGGACTGCTTGGTCAGCTCGAGCCCCTTGCCGACGGCGTCGAGGGACGTGGCCTCGTAGCCCCTGCTGGCGAAAGAGGCCAGTGCGGCGTCCAGAATCCGATCCTTGGTCGACGAGCTGGGCACTTACCAAATGGTAGACACAATCGACGGGCAGTGGTAGACATTCTCGATGCCCATTGAGCGGGATCTCCGTGGGAAACGCTTCTTCATCACGGGTGCGACAGGCTTCCTCGGCACCGCCCTGGTCGAGCGGATCGTCCGCTGCATCCCCGAGGCCGAGGTGACCGTGCTCGTCCGGCCGGGTCGCCGGTCGGACGCGGCGGCCCGCCTCGCCCGCGAGGTGATCAAGAACGACTGCTTCGACCGCCTGCGCGCCGAGCTGGGAGATGGGTTCGGGGCGGAAGTGACACGCCGGGTCCGCGCCGTGCCCGGTGACGTCAGCCAAGACGGACTCGGGCTCGACGACGAAGGCCGGACGGCGCTGGCCGCGGCGGACGTGGTCATCCACTCTGCCGCCACTGTCTCCTTCGACGCCCCGCTCACCCAGGCCGTCGAGATCAACCTTCTCGGCCCGTCCCGGGTTGCGGCGGCGATTGCGGACGCCGGATCGGACACCCACCTCGTGGCGGTGTCGACGGCATACGTGGCGAGCACCCACCAGGGTGAGGCCAAGGAAGAACTACTCAGCGAGAACCGCTTCACCCTCGACGTCCCCTGGGAGGCCGAGGTGAGCTCGGCGCGGCGACTCCGCGACGACCTCGAGGCCGAGTCCCGCAAGCCCGAGAAACTCCGCGCCTTCACCAAGGCAGCCCGGGCGGAGATCGGCGCCGCGGGCGACCACCTGATCGCGGCGAAGGCCGAGAAGCTGCGCGAGGAGTGGGTGAGCGGCGAGTTGGTGACGGCCGGCACCGCTCGTGCACTCTCGCTCGGGTGGCCCGACGCCTATCCCTTCACCAAGGCGCTCGGCGAGAGGGCGCTGGTCGAGCAATGGGAAGGCCGGGTTCCGATCACATTCGTCCGGCCCTCCATCATCGAGTCCGCACTGGCGGAGCCCCGCCCGGGCTGGATCCGCGGCTTCCGCATGGCAGAGCCCATCATCGTGTCCTATGCCCGCGGCCTGCTGCGCGAATTCCCCGGCGTGCCCGAGGGCATCGTCGACGTGATCCCCGTCGACCTCGTCGTGGCCGCCATCCTCGCCGTCGCAGCCCGGGGACCCGAGCCAGGGCGGCCGAAGGTGTACCACGTCGCATCGGGCGTACGGAACCCGCTGCGCTACGGACACCTCGTCGAACTGTCGGAGGACTTCTTCAGCCGCAACCCCCTCTACGACGACCGGGGTCAGCCCATCAACGTGCCCGAGTGGTCCTTCCCCGGGCGCGGACGCGTGCAGCGCCAGCTCAAGCGAGCGGACGCTGCCATGACCTTCGTGGAGAAGCTGATCACTGCCTTGCCGATCCGTGGCAAGCAGGCGCAGCTGGCCGCCCGGATGGAGGACCGGCACACGCTGGCCAAGCGCGCTCTCGGCTACGTCGAGCTCTACGGCGCCTACACCGAGACCGACGCGCGCTACCGGGTCGACAACCTGCTCGAACTGTGCGACGCGGGGGACGGTGACGACCACGCCCGGTTCGAGTTCGACCCGGATGTCATCGACTGGGACCACTACGTGCACGAGATCCACCTGCCCTCGGTGCTCGAGCACACCCGCGTGCGCACCAAGCCCGGCAAGTCGGTCGTGGACAAACGACCCGACCGGCAGCGCCGGGCCATCCTCTCGCCCGACCGGCATCTCGCCGTCTTCGACCTCGAGCACACCCTCATGTCCTCCAACGTCGTCGACACCTACGCCTGGTTGGCCAGCCGCCACCTGTCGCCGGCGCGGCGGGCGCGCTTCGTGGCCGACCTCGTGCGGCAGGCGCCAGCGCTCCTTGCCCTCGACCGCCGTGACCGCGGTGACTTTCTGCGCTCCTTCTACCGCCGCTTCGAAGACGCGCCGATCGATCAGTTGCGACAGGATTCGTGGGAGCTCTTCCACCGACAGCTCCTCACCCGGTCGTTCCCCGACGGCTTCGCCAGGGTGCGGGCGCACCGGGCAGCGGGACACCGGACACTGCTCATCACGGGGGCACTGGACTTCATCATTGAGCCCATCCGCCCGCTCTTCGACGACATCATCTGCGCAGAGATGGAAGCACGCGACGGCCGGCTGACCGGGCACCTGACGACGCTGCCGCCCATCGGTGAAGCGCGGGCCCTGGTGCTGGCCGACTACGCCGCGCTGCACAGCCTCTCCCTCGAGGAATCGGTGGCCTACGCCGACTCGGCGAGTGACCTCGCCATGCTCGAGGCCGTCGGCTTCCCGGTGGCCGTCAACCCCGAGTCGCGACTCTCTGCCATCGCCCGGCGGCGGGGCTGGCACGTGGAGCACTGGGCCAAAGCGGAGGGCGGGTCGCACCGCCCGCTTCCGCTCGGGCCCTTCGACGTACGGCAGCCCAAGGCGGTGATGGGACGATGAGCACGCTTCTCTTCGAGCGCTCGCTGCCGCGCTTCGCCGCGGCACGTGTGGTGTCGTCCTTCGGATCGGGACGAGGCGCCGGCGTGGGCCCGTTGCGCCTGATCGAGCGCGACGCCCCTGTGCTGCCGGCGGCGAACTGGGTGCACGTCGACCCCATTCTGTCGGGGATCTGCGGATCCGACCTGGCCACGCTGGACGGACGCAGCTCGCGCTATTTCGAGGACATCGTCTCCTTTCCCTTCGTGCCGGGTCACGAGGTCGTCGGCACGTTGACCGAGGACGCGCTCGGGGCCGACGGCGGTGTGCTGGCCTCCGGCAGCCGGGTGGTGCTGCAGCCGGTGCTCGGCTGCGCGGCCCGGGGGATCGAGCCCATGTGTCCCGCCTGCCAAGCCGGTGACGTGGGCAACTGCGGTTACATCGCCTTCGGCCACATCCGCCCCGGCCTGCAGACGGGCTTCTGCGCCGACACCGGAGGCGGTTGGTCGACCTCCGGCCTCGTGGCGCACTCCAGCCAGCTCTACGCGGTGCCCGACTCATTGAGCGACGCCGACGCGGTGACGGTCGAGCCCGTGGCCTGCGCGGCGCACGCGGTGCTCGGTGCACCAATCGCGGAGGGTGACGTCCTGGCCGTCATCGGCGCGGGGACACTCGGCCTGCTGGTGACCGCCGCCCTCAGTCACCTGGCCGGCATGGGCCGTTGCGCGGCGCCGGCGGCTGTCCTCGTCGGGGCACGCTACGCGCATCAGCAACGCCTCGCCCGCGAGCTGGGGGCCACAGAGGCGCTGCCCTCGGATCAGCTCGGCCGCGCCGTGCGCCGCCACTCGCGCTCGCTCTCCTACGGTGCCGCGTCGGGAGTGACCGCGACGCTCTCCGGCGGCGCCGACGTCGTGCTGGACTGCGTGGGCAGCCCCGAGTCGATCGCGCAGTCCCTGGCCATGGTGCGGCCGCGGGGCACGGTGGCCCTCGTCGGCATGCCCGGCAAGGTGACCGTCGACCTGGCCCCGCTCTGGCACCGCGAGGTCCGCCTAGCCGGGGCCTACGCCTACGGGACGGAGCGGAGCGCCGGCCTCGGCACGGACGACGGCATCTCGACCTTTGCGCTCGCCCTCGATGTCGCGTCCGCGCTGCAGACCGGGCGGCTGGTGTCGGCCACCTACCCGCTGGCCCGCTTCGAGGACGCTGTCGCCCACGCCGGCGCAGCCGGCCGCAGAGGGGCCGTGAAGATCGCTTTCGACATACAGAAGGGACCCATCCGATGAGTCGCCGTCCAGGATTCGTCCTCGAGGTGGACAAGTCGACGCCACCGACCCTGTTCTGGAGCGGCGAGGCCTTCAGCCTCGAGACGCTGCCCGAGGGCAGTCGCGTCGTTTACGCCCCCGAGCCCATGAAGGCGATCGAGGACCCCTATCGCGCCATCCGCCACGCTCTGCTCCACCCACAGGGCGACCGCGACCCCCTGCCCGCCCTCCTGCGTCCGGGCATGAAGCTCACGATCTGCTTCGACGACGTCTCGCTGCCACTCCCGCCCATGGAGGCGCCCGACATCCGCCAGATGGTGATCGAGACCGTGCTCGACATGGCGGCCGAGGCCGGCGTCGACGACGTGGAGCTGGTGGCGGCGCTGGCCCTGCACCGCCGCATGACGGAGGACGAGCTGCGCCACGCCCTGGGCGACCGGGTCTACGACGCCTTCGCCCCGCACGGCCTGCTGACCCAGCACGACGCCGAGGACCCCGAAAACCTCCTCTTCATCGGCGAGACCGAACAAGGCGAGGAAGTGGAGATCAACAAGCGGGCCGCCACCTCGGATCTGCTGGTCTACGTCAACATCAACCTGGTCTCCATGGACGGCGGTCACAAGAGCGTGGCGACCGGCCTGGCCAGCTACCGCAGCCTGCGCCACCACCACAACCCACAGACGATGCGCCATTCGAAATCGTTCATGGACCAGCCGGCCTCCGAGCTGCACTCCTCGAACTGGCGCATGGGCCGCCTCATCGCCGAATCCGGGGTGAAGATCTTCCAGATTGAGACGACGCTCAACAACGACACCTTCCCTTCGAATTTCGGGTTCCTCCAGAAGCGGGAATGGGAGTGGTCGCTGCGTGACCGGGCCACCTACGCGGCCACGTCGACGGCGCTGGCCAAGGTGCCGCCCCGCATGGCCCGGCAGATCTTTCATTCCATCCGCTCCCCCCACGCGCTTACTTCGGTGCAGGCTGGCGAGGTGGAGGCCGTCCACGCTCTCACGACCGCCAACGTGTGGGCCCAGCAGGGCGTCGATGTCGAGGGCCAGACCGACATCCTGACCATGGGGCTGCCCTACATCTGCCCCTACAACGTGCATTCCATCATGAACCCGATCCTCGTCGCCTGCCTCGGGCTCGGCTACTTCTTCAACATGTACCGGGGAAAGCCGCTCGTACGCGAAGGCGGTGTACTGATCATGAAGCACCCGACCAGACCCGAGTTCCACCCCGGCCACCACCCGAGCTACATCGACTTCTACGAGCAGGTCCTCACCCAGACCATCGACCCGGTACAGATGCACAAGGAGTTCGAGGAGTCCTTCGCCACCGACCCCTGGTACATCCACCTCTACCGCACCGGCCACGCCTATCACGGCGTGCACCCCTTCTACATGTGGTACTGGTGCGCGCACGCCATGGCGCACCTGGGACGGGTCATCGTCGTGGGCGGAGACCCCAAGGCCGTGCGCCGGCTCGGCTTCTCGCCGGCGAGCTCGCTGGACGACGCTCTCGAGATCGCGTCCGACGTCGTGGGGCCGTCGCCCACCCTGACCCACATGCACAACCCACCGATCTTCATGTCGGACGTGCACTGATGGCGGGGTCGGGCCTGCGGGGCCGCGTCCGCTCCGCCCGTTTCCCTCTCGCCGCGCCCTCCTGGCCGACGACCGTCGAGCGCCCCGATCCCGAACGCAAGGTCGGGCTCGACTACGACCACGAGTGGTCGCGCCGCTATCCCGTCCGGCTGGCCCGGGCCGTGGTGATGGACAACCTGGCCAGCCCCGCGGCCCGCGTCCTGGCGCCGGCGACCATCCGCGGGCTCGAGCACCTCCAGCACGTCGAGAAACCGGTGATCTTCGCCTCCAACCACCTCAGCCACATGGACACGCCGTTGCTGTTGACCACCCTGCCAATGCAATTCCGCCACCGCACGGTCGTGGCTGCAGCGTCGGACTACTTCTTCGACCGGACGTGGAAGGCCGTGCTGTCGTCGTTCGCCCTGGCCACGATTCCCATCGAACGGAGCAAGGTCAATCGCAAGTCCGGGGACACCGCAGCCGAGCTGATCGAGGAAGGCTGGAACCTGGTCATCTTCCCCGAAGGAGGTCGCTCGCCCGACGGCTGGACCCAACCGTTCACGGCCGGTGCCGCCTACCTGGCCCGGCGCACGGGACGACCGGTAGTGCCCGTCTACCTGCACGGCACCCGGCATGTCCTGCCCAAGAGTGCCGAGGCCGAAGCGGGAGCGGGAGCGCCGGGCGGTTCTGGCACCGAATCGCGTGGCAGCAGCCGCTTGCGCCGCGCCCCGATCGCGGTGCTCTTCGGCGCCCCCCTCTCCCCGGACGAAGGAGAGAACACCCACCGATTCTCTGACCGCATTGAGGCCGCCGTCGCCACCCTGTCACGGGAGGTCCACTCCGACTGGTGGCAGGCCCGGCGTTCGGTCAGCGCCGTGGCGCCGCTCGAGGGGGCCGAGACCGCGCACAGGGGACCGGCGGCCTCGCCCTGGAGACGGGCCTGGGCGCTGGACGACCCCCCGTCGCGGGAGCACGGGACCGACTGGCCGAACTGAACGCCTGTACCTGTGCCGGCGAGGCGGCCCGTGCGTGCCGTGGGTGCCGACTCGGATGCCGGAGCGATCAGAGCAGCGGGCGGGAGACGAGAATGGTCGTCTGGGCCAACCCCGCGTCGCGATGGACAAGGCCCGCCTGGTAGTCCGGGTCCCGGATCATGTCGACGAACGCATCGATCTCGGGGTACTGCATGATGGCGATCTGATGCCAGGGACCGGTCTGGCCGATGAGGACCTCGAGCACGTCGTTGTACAGCACGAGGCTGCCACCCCGCCGCACCACGTGGTCCAGCGCCACCGCCCCGTAACGACCGTAGGCGTCTGCGCCGCTCAGACCGGCGCGGGCCAGCTCGTGTCCCTCCGGATAGCGGGCAGCGGAGTGGTACGACAACAGGTTCACGAACTGCAGCGGCCCTCCCTCCCCGGACTCGAGCAGGGCCCGCAGTTGCCCCTCGTCTGGATTGATGCCGCCGAAGCCGTGCGACCCCAGTTCCCCGAGCAGCGCGGCCACGTCCTCGTCATTCCACAGCGCCACGAAGGCTCCTTCCCGAGGCGACACGCGGATGGTAGCAACGGTGTCAGGCTGTGCGGCGAGCCGGCCCGTTCCGAACGGCTCCGCCTTCCTGAGCCAGGAGACCAATCCCGTGCAGACCATCATCCTCGGCAGTGGCGGACCGCTGCCCCACCCGTTGCGCGCCGGGCCGTCGACCCTGGTTCGCACCAGCGCCGGTGATCTGCTCTTCGACTGCGGGCGCGGCGTGCTCATGCGGACCGCGGCGGCCGGTGCGGCGGCCGGTGCGCTGCGGGGGCTCTTTCTGACCCACCTGCACAGCGATCACACCACCGATCTCAACGACATCTTCACTTCGAAATGGATCACGTCGTTCCAACCGCAACCCCTCCCCGTCTACGGTCCCGTCGGCACGGCATCGCTCCTGCGGGCGACCGAGGCCATGCTCGAGCTCGACATCGGTTACCGCATGGCCCACCACGACGATCTGCAGTGGCGGCCGACAGCCGAGGTGGTCGAATGCGAGCGCGGCACCGTGTTGGAGGACGGCGCGGTCCGGGTCACCGCCGCGCCCACCGATCATGCCCCGGTCCGCCCGACGATCGGCTTCCGGGTCGAGGACGACGGGCGGTCCGTGGTCATCGCGGGCGACACGGTTCCGTGCAAAGGGCTGGACGACCTCTGCGCCGGAGCGGACATGCTGGTGCACACGGTGACGCGACCCGATCTCATCATGGCGATCGGTCTCCCCCGGTTCGTCGACATCCTCGACTACCACTCGTCGGTCGAAGACGCCGCAAAGACGGCGGCGCGCAACGGCGTCGGCACCCTCGTCCTCACGCACCTCGTCCCCGCTCCCGAGCCGGGCACCGAGGAGGAATGGTCCGCCATGGCCGCCGCGCACTTCGACGGCACCATCGTCGTGGCGGACGACCTTCTCTCGTTGGGCGTGGACCCGACCGCCTGACGCCACTCTCCGACGTGTGCCCCGAGGCGTCGGCCTCCTACAGGGCGGGCCTGCGCGTCGCCGCTGACCCTGTCGCTTTCGCGAGCCGTTCCCTCATGGGCGGCGCCGCCGACGGTGGCGCTTGCTCCCGACGGCGGCGAGGCGCTCCTCTCGCAAGCTCTCCGACGCATCGTCGTCCAACGGACCGAGCGCGACGTCGCCGAGCGCCCAGGCGAGCAGGCGGTCTGCCAGTGCCGGATTGCGGGCCAGCACGGGACCGTGGAGGTACGTCCCGACGACCCGGCCCCGCACGGCACCCTCGCTCCCGTCGCCGGCGCCGTTGCCCACGCCGGCGACGACCCGCCCCAGTGCCGCGGTTCCTGCCTGCAGCGACGTCGCCCCACCGTGGTTCTCGAAACCGGTGAGCGGAGGGAGGGGACCGAGCGAGTCGGGGTCGACCTCGACGAGCACTTCGCCCACGGCGCGCGGGCCGTTCGCCTTGACCGTGTCGACGTCGAGGAGCCCGACGCCCTCGTGCGGCTCGCCGGTGGCGCCGGGGAAGGTCCGCCCGACGATCTGGAATCCCGCGCACACCGCCAGGACCACGGCACCGTCCCCCACGCGGCGCGCCAGCGTCCCCTCGTCAATGAGTGTCAGCGCGGCGCGGACCTGGGGTCCGTCCTCTCCCCCGCCCAGGCAGTAGACGTCGGCCTCGGGGAGGGGGCGGTCGGACACGGCCTGCAGCAACGCCACATCGTTCCCGCGCCATTCGGCTCGGCGGGCCAGCACCAGGCCGTTCCCGCCGTCGCCGTAGGTCCCCAACAGGTCGGGGTAGACCACCGCGATGCGCAGCGGTGCCGTCACGGCGCAGTCAGCAGGTCGTAGAAGGCGGTGTAGTTCCCTATGACATCGACCACCTCGTCGGACCCCGCCGCGGCGCGGGTCACCGCCAGCACGGGGTCAGGCTCGGTGGTGTGCGTCACGCCGGCGTAGTGCAGGCGCACCGAGAGGTCGCGGTAGCGGTCGCCGGTGACCACGACGGCGCGCCCGGCCAGGCGCTCGTAGGGGACGTCCCACAACCAACTGGGATCGGCGCCGTCCGCGATCCGGGCGTTGATGCTGATGACGAGCGGCGCGTCCGACCCCGCCACCAGGTCGAGCAGCTCGCCCCAGCCTGCCGGGTTCTTGGCCAGCATGAGCCGGGCCCGCACCCCACCGAACGACCGCACTGTGAAGCGCCCCGCCACCTCCTCGACCCCCTCCATGGCGACGAGGGCCTCGAGGGCATCGACACCGGAGACCTCGGCGGCGACGGCGGCCATCAACGCGTTGGACTGGTTGAAACGGCCGGGCAGGGACAGCCGCACGGGTGCGCTGCGCCCGTCGGCCCACTCGCCGCGGGCCGTGCCATCCGCCGCGACGACGAGCGTCGCCTCCGGATCAGGTCGGGAATAGTCACAGCTCGCACAGGACCAGCCGCTCGCGGTGAACGTGATGCGACCCTCGCACGAGGGACAGCCCACGGCATCGTGCTGCCAGCGCAACCCGGCCCCCACCCAGTGCACGTCGCGGGCCGCCCCCGCCCCCCACACCACGAGGGGGTCGTCGGCGTTCGCCACGACATGCGTGTGCGGTGCGGCCGCCAGCGCTGCCCGCCAGCTCCCGGCGATCATGCGCACCTCGTTGGTCCGGTCAAGCTGATCGCGCGACAGGTTCAGGAGCAGCACGGCCGAGGCCGCCGTGGCCGTGAGGACGCGCGGCAGGTACACCTCGTCGGTCTCGAGGACGGCGCGCCGCGCCTTCGTGCCGGCGAGCGCGGCAACGTGCCCCGGAGGCATGTTCGACCCGGTCTCGTTGCTTACGACCTCGACACCCGACGCGCCAAGCGCCACCGTGAGGAGGCGCGTCGTGGTGGTCTTCCCGTTGGTGCCCGTGACGAGGGCGACCTGGCGCCCCGCGCTCAGATGCTCGAGCAGCCGGCGGTCGAGGCGTAGGCCGGCCCGGCCTCCGGCCACGGTGCCCTGGCCACGCCCGAGACGACGCGACGTGGCGTTGACGGCGCGCGTCGTTGCACTGGCGAGCTGCGCCCTCACCGAGGGGGCTTGCTGCGGGCCAGCTCCTCGGCGGTCGGCTCGTGGTGCACCCTCGCCTCGGGCGGCAGCAACGCCGTGATGGCTTCCATGATGGTGACGGTGTCGGCCTTGGCGTCGGTGAGCGACAGCGGCACGGGCCGTCCCACGCGCACCCTGACCTTGGGCGGGTTGCGCACGAGAGTGAAGTCGGGCACCCGCGCCGAGCGCGGCCACACCTTCTCGGTGCCCCAGAGTCCCACCGGCACCACCGTGGCGCCGGTCGACGCGGCCAGCCGCGCCGTCCCCGTCTTGCCGTGCAGCACGGGGTCGAAGAATTCGTACCCGCGCGGGATGGTGCCCTGAGGCAGGACGATCACCACCTCGCCCGCCTTGAGGGCGGACTCGGCCGCCCGCAGGGGCTCGCCCGAACCACTGCCGCGGTCGACGGCGATGCCGCCGATGGCCCGGGCGATCGTCCCGACGACGGGAGCGTCGAAGATCTCCTTCTTGCCCAGGAAGCGCACCGGGCGCCCGATGGCGCTGGCCACGAGCGCCAGCGCGGCCACGTCGAAGTAGCTGCGGTGGTTCGAGGCCAACAGCACCGGACCGCGCCGCGGCACGTTCTCCACGCCGGCGATGTCGAAGCGCGCGTAGGGGAAGGACAGCTTGCGTACGAACGGGCGCAGCATGTGGTACGGCTCGAGCCCGACGACGCTGGGGACGCCGGGCGGACGGTCCCAATGCTCCACCGACCACCGCCGGGCCGTGGCCACCAGGGTCAAGGAGGGATCGGGATTGACCGCGTGGGGCGTCCCCACGCTTGAGAGCAGCGGCACGTCGAAGATGCTGTCGCTGCAGGCGTGGCAGTCGGCCAGGTCGATCTGCTGCTCGTCGGCCCAGGCGCGCACGGCGCGCAGCTTGCCGGTCCCCCAGACGAAGCCCTCGTAGAGGCGGCCCGTGTAGCGGCCCTCCTTCGTCTCATACGACGTCGCGATGAGGTCGTCGAACCCGATGGCCTCGGCGAACGGGGCGATCATGTCGGCGGGCGTCGTCGTGGAGAGGACCAGCCGGTGGCCGTCGGCCCGGAAGGCGGCGAGGCGTTGGGGGGCGAACGGGGCGACGATCTCGCTGAGGGCCGCGACGGCCCGGCGCCCGGCGGCCTGCACCCGTTCTTGTTCCCAGCCCCGGGCCACCCGGGCCGCCGCTCTGACCAGGCCCATGGAGACGAGGTTCTCGCCCAACCGGTCGTTGACGGCGTAGAGGAGCCTGTCGCCGGGGAGCGAGCGGCCCTCGGGAAGCACTCCCTCCTCCACCAGGGCGCGGTTGAAGATCTGGCCCGAAGCGCGGCACAGCAGGGTGCGATCGAGGTCGATGAAGACGGCGCTCTTGGCCATGGATAGGGAGCCTAAAGCAGTTGGATCGCTGGTCGGAGGGGCCATGGCGCACCGCCGAAAGAGGGCCGGAATTAGGAGAAGGGATCGCCGGGGGGGAGGGCGATCCCTTCTCGAGACTCATCAGGGCCAGAGGGGGGGCTTCCGAATCCCTGCGGTCTGACATTCATTCTGCCGACCTCTCGGCGATCAGTCAAGCAGCTTTAGGAGATACTTGATATCAGTTATAGTGATGAAAGACGTAACTCTGGCTAGCACTTCGATTCGGGGTGGGTCCATGGAACTGAAACACTTGCAAGCACTCCTGGGCATCGCGGACACCGGGAGCTTCTCCGCCGCCGCCACGTCCATCGGCACGGTGCAATCGAACGTCTCGGCGCACGTGGCCCGGCTGGAGCGAGAGCTCGACGTGCAGCTGGTCGATCGGGCCTCGGGCCGCCTGACCGAGGAGGGCGAGGTCGTGGTCGCCCGGGCGCGCCAGGTCATGAACGAGCTCGAGGCCATGGTCTCCGACGTGACGGCGCTGCGGGAGGAGGTCGTGGGCACCGTGCGCCTCGGCATGATCGGGACGACCGGCCGCTGGCTGGTGCCGCAGCTCTTCGACCTGCTCCGGGTCCGGCACCCGCACATCCACCTCAACGTGGCCGAAGGCTCGAGCGTCCAGTTGGAGCAGCAGTTGGCCTCGGGCCAGCTGGACCTGGCCGTGGTCACCTTCCCGCTGAGCGGCGACGAGATCATGGCCGCCCAGCTCTTCGACGAGGACCTCGTGGCGGTGCTCCCGCCGGGGCACGTTCTCGGGAACGAGACGTCGCTCCCGCTCGAGCGACTTTCGGAGATGGAACTCCTCCTGCCGGCGCCGGGCACCGCACTGCGGGCGGAGATCGACGCCGCCACCGTTCCCGCCCGTGTCGTGTTGCGGCCCACCATGGAGCTCGACGGTGTGCGCCTGATCGCCTCCCTGGCCTTCGACGGCTACGGGGCGGCCATCCTGCCGGCCACCGCCGTCCCGGGCCACCTGCGGGGACGGTTCTCGGTGCTCCCGATAGAGGGACTCCCTCGCCGCAGGGTCGGCGTGGCGCAGCGGCGGCGGGGGCTGCCGTCCGCGCCGGCGCGGGCGGTCATCGACGTGCTCGGGGTCGTCGTCAACGACGTCCTGTCCATGCCGGAAGGCATCCACCCCACCTGATCCGGCCGGAGCAGCACCGCCGTGGCGGCCTCCCCTCAGGCCGGCGATGGCTGTGGCTCCCGCCACATGGTCCAGATCGGCGGCCCGTTGCCGGGGAGCGGCACCTCCTCCACGACCTCGAAGCCGTGGCGCCGGTAGAAGGGCAGATTGCGCTCCTTGGACGACTCCAGGTAGCAGGGCAGTCCCTCGGCGTCGCAGTGCTCGAGGACCGGCCGCATGAGGGCGCCGCCGACCCCCTTGCCCTGTTGTTCCACCGCCGTGCCCAGGCTGGCCAGGTACCAGTGCGGCTCCCGGGGATGCTTGCTCTCCACGAGCGCCAGCAGGCGCAGCGTGGTCCTCAGGTTGGTGGCGACGTAGGGCAACACGGGCAGCATGGTGAGGATCCCGCTCAGCCCCGTGTGGAGCGGCTTCCCGGCCGGGGCCCAGATGGCCGAGCCGGCGTAGCCCTCGGCCGTGTAGCAGCCCCCGAACGGGAGGTAGTCGGCCCGCATCTGGGTGCGGAAGTAGACGCGTAGGGCGGCCTCCCGGCGGGCCTCGTTCCGGAAGATGTGGGACGTGACCGGATCGTCGAAGAAGGTGCGGGCCAGCTGGGCGGACATGGCGGTGACGTCGTCGTCCGTGGCGCGCCGGACTACTGGCAGGGCAGGTCCGAGATCCATGACGGGGAAGATGGTGGCAGAGGTCCGGGCCACTCGCCACCCGGCGACGCCGCGGCGTGGTCCTGACCCAGTGCGGCCAGCTCCGGCGCCAACTTCAGGCCGACGAAGATCCCACCCGAGCGCGTGAAGTGGACGCCGTCGCCACAGCGCACGTTGATCTGGTCCACGCTCGGCGCGAACGCGTGGCCGGGCGACACGACGGCGTTGAGGTCGAACACGTAGATCCGGCTGCCGGCGGGCCCCGTCGGCGTGGTCGTGGCCACTTCCCGCATGGTTGCGTTGTCCAGCGTCACGCGCGAGGGCGCGTCCTCGGGCCAGGGCGTCCCGGCGGGCGACGTCCCGCTGTCGTAGTACGGGGTCGTCATCAAGACGACGCTGGCCCCCCGGGAGCCGAGGACGTCCACGGCCTGGCGGTAGCGGTTGGCCAGGTAGCTGTCGAAGCCGGGCTCGCCGAGGTTCTGCCACTGGCCCCCGACCTCCTGGTCGAAGGTCTCGCCACGGGCCAGGTAGACGACGACGTCGGGGTTGTAGGCGTCGACCCACCTGCGCCAGGTGTCCAGGAGCGAGTCGGGGTTCTTGTCGACGTCGCACGGCGCGTCCGGGGCCACCGTGTAGAAGAGCACGCGGATCTGCGTCTGCATGGACAACGAGCAACCCGGCGTCCCCTCGTTGGCGATCTGCACGTTGTACTGCCGGGCCTCCTCGGCCAGACCGACGCCGAGCGTGCCGGCGATGGAGTCGCCCACCAGGAGGACCTTGACCGGCTTGGACGACATGGTTGCGGGCGCTGCGGGCGGGGCCGGTGAGAGGTAGGAGGGCGCCGCGGTGGTTGTCGTGGTCGTCGTGGTGGGCGTCGGCGCCGGGTCGGCCGCTTGCACGGCCGCGGTCGACCCCACCGTGGACGAGGTCGTCGTGGGCGCGCTGACCGCCAGTTGCGACCCCTGCAGCTCAGCTGCCCCCACCGGCATGAGCGTGCTGACGAACACCGCGCTCGATGGCCGCGGCCGCGCCGATGGGCGCGGCGATCCAGGAGCGCCAGTGCTTGAGGGCGCCGCGGCGGATCGGCATCTCGACGAGGTCGTAGCTGAGGGCGGCGATGGCCACGGTGACGCCGACCCGGGCCAGGAAGAGCGGGTACACGCCCCAGTGCAGCCGCTGCCCGGTCATCACCAGGAGAACGGGCCAGTACCAGAGGTAGACGCCGTAGGAGATGCGGCCCCACTGCGGCAGGGGCGGCAGCTCGAGGAGCCACACCACGGGCGAGCGCGGTGCGGTGGCGCAGCCGAGGATGACGGCGCCCGCCGCCAGGCTGGCCACCATGAACCCGCCGCTGAAGGCGAACGTCGTGCTCTCCGAGGTCGTGGCCCACAGCGCGGCCGTCCCGGCCACGCCGGCGAGGGCGAGGACCGAGGTCATCCGAGTGAACCAACGGCGGCCGCTGCCCTCGCGCCACAGGGTCAACCCGATGGCGATGGCCGCCCCGACGAGCAGCGCCTGGGCCCGCGTGTCGGTGCCGTAGTAGGCCCGCGTGGTGTAGCCGTCGGGCGCCAGGACCGCCATGAGGACGGCCGACGCCAGCGACCCGAGGCAGGCCACGGCGAAGAGGACGTGCAGCCGGCGCCGGCGCGTCCATGCCGGGTCGGCCCGGACCGGGGCGGACCGACCAGGAGCAGCCGGCCGCCGCCGAGCACGTCGACGCCGCGGGTTTCGGCGCGGCGGGTTTCGGCGCGGCGCGGCGGCGTGTGCGGACCGCCCGGCCGTACCGAGCTTGAGCACACCCAGTACGACGAGGGGCCACACGAGATAGAACTGCTCCTCGATCGCCAGCGACCACGTGTGCAGCAGCGGCGACGGCTGCGCCGCCAACGAGAAGTAGGTGACGCCGTTGTGAATGGAGTACCAGTTCGAGACGTAGAACATCGTCGAGAGGGCGTCGCCGAGGACATGGGGCGTGGCCAGCACCGTCGGCTCCACCGCCATGACGATGCCGAGGACGGCGATCAGGAGGAACAGCGCCGGGAGCAGGCGCCGGGCGCGGCCGGCCCAGAAGCGGCGGAGCCGGATGGTCCCACTGCCGTTCCATTCCCGGACGAGGAGCGAGGTGATCAGGAAGCCCGACAGGACGAAGAACGAGTCCACCCCGTAGAAGCCCCCCGGCACCGAGTTCAGCCCGGTGTGGAACGCGATGATCGCCAGCACGGACAGGGCACGGATGCCGTCGAGCCCCCGGATATGGCCCATCGTCGGGCGCCCCCCGGGTGCGTTAGCGTCCGTGCTCATGCAGTGCCTGGCCCCACCGTTCCCGGCAGAGACCCCTCCGTCCCATACCGGGGAAACGTCCCAGGAGGGCCAATCTCACTGCCCCCACATCAACAGGGGCCGCGCTGCCCGATGACCGCGGCGTGCTGAGAATCGGCATCCTGGGAGCGGCCCGGATAGCCCCTCCGGCCCTGATCAAGCCGGCTCGGAGGACGGGGCGGGCGGTCGTCACCGCGGTGGCGGCGCGCGACCCCGCCCGCGCCACCGAATTTGCCCGCAAACAGGGAATTCCCCGTGTGCTGGGCAGCTACGAGGCGCTGGTCGAGGATCCCGACATCGACGCCGTCTACAACCCGCTCCCCAACGGCCTCCACGGACGGTGGACCATCGCCGCCCTGAAGGCCGGCAAGCACGTCCTGTGCGAGAAGCCCTTCACGGCCAACGCCGACGAGGCCCGCGCCGTGGCCGAGGTGGACAACGGCAACCCAGGTGTCGTCGTCATGGAGGCCTTCCACTACCAGTACCACCCGCTCTGCAAGCGCCTCGTCGAGATCGTCCGCTCGGGCGAGCTGGGCAACATCAGCAAGGTGGACGTGGCCTTCTCGGCCCCGCTGTGGAAGAAGGGTGACATCCGCTATCAGCTTGCCCTGGCCGGTGGCGCCACCATGGACATGGGCTGCTATCCCGTCAGCCTGCTCCGCCTGCTCGTGCCCGGGCCCCGGGTCATCGACGCCGAGGCCAAGCTCTCCTCCCCCGGCGTCGACCGCGCCATGGACGCGCACTTCTCGTTGCCCGACGGCGGGAGCGCGCACATCGGCTGCTCCATGTTCTCGTCCTCGGTCCTGCGGCTCCACGCCGAGATCACCGGCGACAACGGCAAGATCTCGGTCTTCAACCCCTTCAGCCCCCAGTACGGGCACCGGATGAAGGTCACGACCTCCCTCGGCACCCGCAAGGAGCGGTTCAGTCGCAAGCCGAGCTACGACTTCCAGCTCGAGGCATTCGTGGCCGCGGTCGAGGACGGGGCGTCCTTCCCGACGACAGCGGCCGACGCCATCCGTACCATGGAGCTCATCGACGCCATCTACGCCGCCGCCGGCCTCCCCCTGCGCCAGCCGACCCCGATCGGCTGATGCCGCTCGCGCCCGACGACCTCAGCGCGCTGGCGGATGCGGCACTCGACGCCGCTGCCGGCTGCCAGGCGGCCGAGCTCCGGGTCGAGCGCATCCGCAGCCAGACGGTCCGCCTGCACGACGCCGAGCCCGAGACGACGGCCGACGACACCAATTTCGGCATGGGCGTGCGCGTCGTGGTCGACGGCGCGGTGGGCTTCGCCGCCACGGTCGACGTCCGGCCGGACGTGGCGGCCGACCTGGTGCGCCAGGCCCGGGAGATGGCGCTGGTCACGAGCCGGGCGGGCGGTGGGCGCGTCGAGCTGGCACCCGAGCCGCCGCACGGAGACGTCACGTGGTCGAGCGCGTTCGTCATCGACCCGTCCACCGTGCCGCTGGCCGACAAGGTGGCACTGCTGGCCGAGTGGAGCAGGCGTCTCGCCGGACACGAGGTGGTCTCGCACACCTCGGCGTCGCTGCTGGCGGTGTCGGAGCAGACCTTCCTGGCCGACCTCAACGGGACCCGGGCCACGCAGCACCGGGTGCGCCTGCAGGCGCAGCTCGAGGCGCTGGCGCTGTCGGACAACGGCTTCGAGACCATGCGCACGCTGGCGCCACCGGTCGGCCGCGGCTGGGAGTTCCTGACCGGCTCTCCCTCGGCCGGCGCCTGGGACTGGGACGCCGAGCTGGCCCAACTGCCCGAGCTCCTGGCCGAGAAGCTGCGCGCGCCCTCGGTGGAGGCCGGGACGTACGACCTCGTCGTCGACCCGTCGAACCTATGGCTCACGATCCACGAGTCGATCGGGCACGCCACCGAGCTCGACCGGGCCGTCGGGTACGAGGCGGCCTACGCCGGCACCTCGTTCGCCACGTTCGACAAGCTGGGGTCGCTGGCCTACGGCTCCCCCGTCATGCACGTCACGGGCGATCGCACGGTGGCACACGGCCTGGCGACGGTGGCGATCGACGACGAGGGCGTGGAGGGCCAGTCCTTCGACCTGGTCCGCGACGGGACGTTGGTCGGGTACCAGCTCGACCGCTCCATCGCCGCCGCCATGGGCTTCGAGCGCTCCAACGGGTGCGCCTTCGCCGACTCGCCGATGCACGTGCCGATTCAGCGCATGGCCAACGTGTCGCTGGAGCACTCGGGCGAGGACGGCCCCCGTACCGAGGAGCTGATCGCCGGCGTGGACCGCGGCGTCTACGTAGTGGGCGACAAGAGCTGGTCGATCGACATGCAGCGCTACAACTTCCAGTTCACCGGGCAGCGCTTCTACCGGATCGAAGGCGGGAAGCTGGCCGGGCAGGTGAAGGACGTGGCGTATCAGGCCACCACGACCGACTTCTGGGGTGCCATGGAGGCCGTGGGCGGCGCCTCTACCTGGGTGCTCGGCGGCGCCTTCAACTGCGGCAAGGGCCAGCCGGGTCAGGTGGCCCCCGTCTCGCACGGCTGCCCCTCGGTCCTCGTGCGCGGGGTGCGGGTGCTCAACACCCGCGAAGAGTCCGGTCGCTGAGCATGATCCCCGCCCAGGAGCTCGTGGAGCGCGGCCTGGCCGCCGGCGACGCCCTGGGGGCGGACGGCTGCATCGTGCTCGTCGACGAGAGCAGCCACGTCGATGTCCGCTTCGCGCTGAACACCACGACGACCAACGGCGTCCAGCGCGGCCGCTCGGTCAGCGTGATCGCATTCTCCGGCTCCGCGGTCGGCTCCGCCCGGCGCTCCGGTGTCGTCGGCGCGGACGGCGTGGCCGACATGGCGGCGGCGGCCCTGACCGACGCACGCGAGGCTCCGCCGGCAGCGGACGCCTTCGCCCTCGTCGGGCCGGCGCAGGCCCGGCAGGCGCGCGACTTCGGGCTCGACCCCGAGGAGACTGACTCGGGCGCGCTCGCAGACGTCCTGTCCCCGCTCGCCGGCGCATTCGGACGGGCCCGCGCCCGCGACGCCGTGTTGGCGGGGTTCGCCGAGCAGGACGTCGACACGCTGTATGTCGGCAGCTCCACCGGCGTACGCCTGTCATACGCGCAGCCGACCGGGTCGGTGAGCCTGGTCGGACGGACGGCGGACGGGTCGGGCTCGGCGTGGGTGGGCGAGCCCACGATCGCGCCCTCACTGGAGCGGATGGAACACGAGATCTGGCGCCGGCTCGACTGGGCGACGACGCAGGTCGCGCTGGACGCCGGCCGCTACGAGGTCATCATGCCGCCGTCGGCGGTGAGCGACATGATGGCCATGCTGTCCTTCGACGCGCTGGGGGGCCAGGACGCCGAGGACGGCCGCACGGTCTTCTCCAAGGAGGGCGGCGGCACGCGGGTCGGCGAGACGATCACCTCGCTGCCCTTCACGCTCTTGAGCGACCCCGACGAGCCGGGCGTCACCTGCGCGCCGTTCGTCGCCACCGGGGCGAGCAGCTCGGCGGTCTCCGTCTTCGACAACGGCCTGCCCATCGCCCGTACCGAGTGGCTGCGCGATGGTGTGTTGGCCCGCCTGCGCTACCACCGGGCCGGTGCGGCGAGGTCCGGGGTCGAGATGGCGCCCTTCATCGACAACCTGGTGCTGCGCTGCGGCGACCGCGACGCAGGATCCGTCGACGACATGGTGGCGCGCACGGAGCGCGGGCTCCTCCTCACGTGCCTCTGGTACATCAGGGAGGTCGACCCCGCCACCCTGTTGTGCACGGGCCTCACCCGCGACGGCGTCTACGTGATTGAGGACGGGGCGGTCGTCGGGGCGGCCAACAACTTCCGTTTCAACGAAAGCCCCGTCGACCTGCTGACCCGGGCCACCGAGGTGGGCACCCCCGTGCGCTCGCTCGGACGAGAGTTCGGCGAGTACCTGAACCGCACGATCATGCCGCCGCTGCGCATCCCCGACTACAACATGAGCTCGGTGAGCCAGGCCAGCTGACGCGGGTCGGCCGGTGGTTCAGTCGGTCATCGTGGGAGCCGGCACTCCACGAGGAGCCGCCGGGCCGTGGACACGAAGGAGCCGTCCCTCTCGATCTGTGCGTGCAGGCGGCGCAGCGCGGCCTCGTAGGCCTCGGGCGTGAAGCCCGGCACGGTCCAGCGCACCTTGCGCAGGAAGTGGACCACTGCGCCGATGTCGAAGAACTCCACCCGCAACGCGCACTCCCGCAGGTCGATGACATCGAGCCCCGCCTGTTGGGCCCCGGCGCGGGCGCTCGCCGCGCTGCGGCTCTCGTTGACCGGCTGCGGTCCCATCAAGAAGTCCGTGAGCTCCCGGTTGGTGCCGGGGCCGATCTGCTGGGACAGATACGTCCCGCCCAGCCGCAGCACGCGGGCGATCTCGTCCCACAGGACGATGACGGGATGGCGGCTCACCACCAGGTCGAACGACGCGTCGGCGAACGGCAGCCCCGGCGCGTCCGCCGCGGCCACCACCAGGGCGCCGACGCCTTGCAGCCGGACCCGGGCCACCTCGACGTTGGGCCACCAACCCTCGGTCGCCACCAGGAGGGCGGGTGGCCGCGCCGTGGTGGCGAGCACCTCCCCGCCTCCGGTCTCGATGTCGAGGGCGGCCTCGGCCCCCGCCATGTGCTCGCCCATCAGGCGCGCATAGCCCCAGGGCGGGCGCTCCTCGGTGGCGCGGCCCTCGAACCACGAGAAGTCCCACCCCTCGACCGGGACGGCCGCCCCTTCCGCCACGAGCTCCTCGAAGGTTCTCATGGTGCCGGTGGCGGTGCCGCTGCCGGTGCGGTGCCGCTGCCGGTGGCGGTGCCGTGCCGATATTCAGGAACCGCTGGGCAGGCGGATCACGACGGAGTCGGCCGGCACGGTGTGCAGCTGGCCGCTCGCCGCGTTGTTGTGGTTGCGGTGGCCGCCGCGGAGTGCGTTCTCGCCGATGAACACGATCGAGCCCCAGACGATGGCGAAGATCATCCAGGAGCGGGCCGCCCCGCGCAGGACGAGGATCCCCCACGGGGGCAGCGGGTCCACCGGCGACGCCATGGACGTGCGCTCCCACGAGGAGGGCGGGGGCATGGCGCCGGGGGGGCCGGTCGTGGGCGCCGGCTGGGGTGGCGGGTAGCTGGGGGGTGCCGAGGCGCCGGGGGCGGGTGCCGGTGGTGGTGGTGGTGGCGGCGTGGGTACCTGCTCGCCCGTCGACGGGTACGAGAAGGGCTGGGCCGGCGGCTGGGCCGGGGGTGCGGTCGGCGGTGCGGTCGGGGGTGCGGTCGGTGCCGATGCTGCGGCCGATCCCGCGGCCGCACCGATCGGTGGCGGCGGCGTGGAGGTCTGCGGCGGCGGAACGGCGTCGCCCAGCATGCCCCAGGCGTACTCCGACGTGATCATGGTGAACCACGAGTGGAACCGGGCCTGGTAACGCAGCAACGCCGCATACGCGTCGTAGAGCGCGGGCGGCATGCTGCCCGTGACGATGACGACGACCCACATCACGATGAGCAACGGGAACGTCAGTCCGTTCACGACGATCTGGGCGAAGACGCTGGCCGGAATGGCCAGGATGATGCGGAAGAACACCGACACCCGGTTCAACTCGCCGCCGCTGGGCAGGATCGGGCGCACCGGGTACTCGACGTCTTCCAGTGAGAAGGGCGGATAGGCGTCGGTGAGGAGGAACAGATACGCGTTCACGCGGATCTCCCAGCGGATCACACCACTCAGGAACGAGTGCGCGAACTCGGGGAGTCGGCCCGTGAACAGCGCGCCGAACCACCCGATGATGAGAACGAAGAAGACGGCGATCCCGAGGAAGAACAAGACGATGAGCTGCGGAATGGCCAGGATGATGCGGAAGACCACCGTCACCCGATTCTGCGGTGCCGGCCCGCTGAACCACATCTCGACACGCCTGGTCGGCATCGCCATCGAAGCGTTCGTCATGTCACCCCCCTTGTACGCCGTCCGTCGCCGGAGGCGGGTTCAGGTCGAACGTTAGAGCATGGGCACCCGCCGAAGAGTGATTCGTCACAATGAGGCGTACAGCGCGTCGATGAGCGACCGGTTGCGTGTGCTCTGCCAGCGCGGGATCACGTGGTTCATGACGTAGCCGAACGCCACCCGGCCCATTGGATCGGCGAACCCCACCGCGCCACCGGTGCCGAAGTGCCCGAAGCTCCCCGGGTTGGGGCCGAACGGGCGTCGCGGCACCGTCGGCTTGAAGCCCAAGCCGAACGTGACGTCCTCGTGCAGGATCGGGCAGTAGCCCTCGGACTGCGCCGAGGTCGCCTCGGCCAGCAGGTCGGACGAGAGGAGGCGGCCGGGCTCGAGCAACGCGGCGTACAGGCGCGTCACGCCGCGCGCCGAGCCGTGCCCGTTGGTCGACGGGATCTCGGCGCGACGCCAGGCCGTCGTGTTGACCACCCCCATGGACGAGTACCCCGGCGGATTGAAGTAGCTGAGCATCTCCATGAGGGCATCGGTTTGCGTGCCACTGCCTTCGAGTGCACCGTCGCCGAGCATCGCCTCCAGCGCGGCGGGCGGCCCCGGGCTCTCGAAGAGCACCTCGGCGCAGCGGTGCAGCTCCGATGGCGGGACACCGACGTGCAGATCGGCACCCAACGGGCCCGCCAGTGCGGCGAGACGGCGGCCGCAGGGCTCACCGCTCACACGCCGCACCACTTCGCCGATCAGGTGCCCGTAGGTGTTGGTGTGGTAGGCGTGGCGCGTCCCGGGCTCCCACCAGGGCGCGGTGGCGGCCAGCGCTCCGGCCATCCGGTCCCAGTCCCAGAGGTCGTCGTTGGACAAGTGCTCCCGGATGGCCGGCACGCCGGCCCGGTGACACAACGCCTGGCGCAGGGTTGCCCCTTCCTTTCCGGCGGCGGCGAACTCCGGCCATACTCCGGCGATCGGGTCGTCGAGCGCGACACGGCCGGCATCGACCAACTGCAAGGCGAGGAGCGCCACGAACGCCTTTCCGACCGAGTAGAAGTCGACCAGCGTGTCCTGTCGCCAAGCTCGGCCGGCCTCACCGTCGGCCCAGCCGCCGGCCAGATCGACCACGGTCACGCCATCCACCACGATGCAGACCGCCGCACCGACTTCGCCCCGCTCGGCGAAGTTGCGGGCGAACTCCTCGCGCACGGCGCGGAAGCGGGCGTCACAGTGACCAGAGACCGGGACCTCCACGAGCGCGACTCTCGCCGGACCGGCCCGGCCGCGCAAGCGCACGCCGCGTCGAGCGGCGAAAGGGACCGTCAGTGCATCAGTGATTCAGTGATTCAGCGATCAGACGCGGGCACCGGAGCGGTTGATGGTCGACTCGTCCGTGCCCAGGTACGACTCGATCACCGCTGGGTGCTCGAGCACCTCGGCCGGCGCACCCTCGGCGATCACCTCTCCGAGCTCCAGGGCGATCATGCGGTCGCAGATGGCCGTGAGGAGGGGCATGTCGTGCTCCACGACCAGAATCGAGCACCCGGTGTGCTGCTGCACCCGGACGAGCAGCGGCCCCATGGCCTCGGTCTCACGCTGCGCCACGCCACCCGACGGCTCGTCGAGGAGCAGCACGCCGGGCTCCTGCGCCAGCACGCAGGCCAGCTCCACGATGCGGCGCGTCCCGGTGGACAGCTCGCCCACCAGCTTCTCCCGGAAGGCGCCCAGCCCCATCATCTCGACGAGCTGCTCGGCCTTCGCGACAACGGCGGCCTCGGAGTCGAGCGATGCCGGCAGCCGCAGCCCGGCCGCCACCATGTCGCGTGAGGCCAGGTGCCGCTCCTGGGCCACGGCGATGGTCTCGGCCACCGTCAGCGACGGGTACAGCCGGGCCTCTTGGAAGGTACGGCCCAGCCCGGCCGCGGCGCGCATGTGGGCCGGCCAGGTGTCGATGTCGGCGCCGCCGAGGCGGATTCGCCCGCCGTCGAGGGGCAAGAACCCCGACACGCAGTCGAAGAACGTCGTCTTCCCCGCCCCGTTGTGTCCGATGAGGCCGAGGATCTCCCCGTCGCGCAGCGTCAGGCTGATGTCCTCAATGGCCGTGATGCCGCCGAAGGTCTTGCGCACGCCGTTGCACTCGAGGATCGACGGCGCCTCCGCCGAGGGCGGGATGCGCTTCCCCGGATCCGCCACGATCAGCGCCGACGACGCGCTGGCGTGCACATGCAGGTCCGTGGGCCCGGCGTCCGGCGTCACGACGGTGCCCTCCACCGATCCGGCCCCCGCGATGAAGACGGAGCGCAGGATGTCGGGCCGGTCGAGCAGGTCCCGGGTGCGCCCGCTGAAACGCACCTCGCCCTTCTCCAAGAAGACGGCCCGTTCGGCCAGCTCGAGCGCGACGTTGACCGATTGCTCCACCACCACGATCGTCGTGCCCTGGGTGTGCAGCAGCTTGACCACCTCGAGCAACTGGGACACCACGGTCGGCGCCAGCCCGAGCGAGAGCTCGTCGATCATGAGCACCTTGGGCTGCACCATGAGCGCCATGGCGAGCGAGAGCATCTGCTGTTCGCCGCCGGAGAGGTTGCCCGCCTGCTGGTGCCCCCGCTGGCGCAGAATCGGGAACAGGTCGATCACCCGCGCCTTGGCCTCGGCCACGGCGCCGTGATGCTTGCGGATCATCCAGGTGCCCAAGCGGAGGTTCTCGTCCACCGACAGGGTTGGGAAGACGCCGCGCCCGCCGGGCATGAGCGACAGGCCCTGGCGGGCCACGGTCTCGGCCTGCTCGCCGGTGATGGGCGCGCCGTCGAGCCACACCGCGCCGCCGCCCACCTTGACCAGCCCGCTGGCGCCCTTCAACAGTGTCGACTTGCCGGCGCCGTTGGTGCCGAGCAGCGCCACGACCTCGCCCTCGTGCACGTCGAGGTCGACGCCGAAGAGGATCTGCACCGGCCCGTAGGAGACCTCGACCTGCTGGCACGAGAGGACGACCGCGGTGTCGGGGATGAGCCCGTCGGCCTGCGGTCCGGCGGCCGACCGCGACGGCAGCGGCACCTGCGCCGTGTCCTCGTCGCGGGTGTCGGGCACCGGCACGAGCACCGGCGGCCCGGCCTCGGCCACGCCCTCCCCGCTTTCCTCCCTCGACGCGTGCTCCCGGATCGACCTCTCCTCAGGCACGGGGTCGACCAGCTCGACCTTGCGGTCGGCCACCAGGCTGGGCACCTCTATCTGACGCCGCACCGCGACGACCTTGAGCAGCCGGTCGCGGATGCTCTGCACGCCTTCGGCCAGCCCGCCGGGGAGGAACAGCAGCACGAGGAGCAGCCCGACCCCCGTGAACACCAGCTGGTACTTGGGAAACGAATAGCTCAGCACCTCGATCAGCCCGACCCCCATGAGCACACCGCTGATGGAGCCGAGGCCACCGATCACGGCCATGGAGAAGACCACCAGCCCGTAGGACGGGTCGTAGGTGTTGAAGGCCACCGCGCCCAGCAACACGGCGTAGAGCCCGCCGGCGATGCCGGCGATGGCGCCCGCCAGGACGAACCCGGCCAGCTTGGTCCGGACCGGTGACACCGACATGGCGGCCGCGGCCTTCTCGTTGTCGCGGGTCGCCAGCAGGACGCGGCCCGGGCGGGCCCGGCGAAGCCCCTGAATGAACAGGATGGCGAGCACCAGGAAGCCGAGGCAGCAGAAGTAGAAGGCCTTGTTGGACGCCAGGTCGAAGCGCTGCCACAGGACCGGGCGCAGAAAGGCCTGCGGAATGATGTTGGGGTAGTAGGTCGGGTTGAGGAAGAAGGTGTCCATCGCCACCCCGAGCGCCAGCGTGACCGCGGCGAGATAGGCCCCCCTGATGCGCAGCGCCGGGATCCCCACCACCACGGCCAGGGCGGCGCCGGCGGCGCCGGCGGCAGCCAGGCTGAGGAAGAGGTCGGCGTTGGCCTTCTCGATCAGGTCACCGGCGAGCACGCCCCCGACGCCTGCGAAGGCGAACTGCCCGAGGCTCACGTTGCCCGACCAGCCCGTGAGGACGACCAGCGAGATGGCGATGATCCCGTAAATGAGGGCGGCGGTGTACTCGAGCGTCGTGCCCGGGCCCGAGACCAGCGGGATCACCACGATGAACACCGCCACCAGCGCCATGATGCCGACGCGGCCCGCCACGACCTCGGGCAGCGAGCGCAGCGCGGCCGGGATCGGCTTGAGGATGCCGGTCGAGGAGAACGACTCCTCGACGTCGTCGGCCCGGCTGCGCTTGCGCTGCAGGAAGAGGAGGCCCACGAGGATGGCGACCAGGTTCACCACGTCGCCGATGGCGCTCCCGAAGCGCGGCATGTTGAACTCGAACAGCCCGCTGGTCACGCCGAGGGCCACACCCGCTCCGAAGGCCATGGGCAGGCTCTCCATACCGGCGATGATGGCGGCGGCCAGCGCCGGGAGGATCAGCGTCGGGCCCGACCCGGCTGCGATGGTGATGCCGGCGGACGGCGCGCTGAGGATGCTCGTCAAGCCGGCCAGCACGCCGGCGATCACCCAGACCAGGGTCGAGAGGCGCCGCACCGGGATGCCCAGCAGCCGGGCGCGGTCCGAGTTGTCGGCCACCGAGCGCACGGCCACGCCGGCGTCGGTGCGGAGCAGGAACCACCCCAGCGCCACGAGCACCACCGGGACGACGATGGCGATGAGAAGGTCGTTCCCGTTGAAGAGCACGGGGAAGATCAGCACGTGGTGCGCGCTGAGCGGCGTGGTCACGCCGCCGACGATGGAGGGCCCGTTCAGCCAGCCGGGCACGAGCAGCTGTATGCCGCCGAAGAGCTGGGCCAGCCCGATGGTGACGACCATGACGATGAGCCGAGGCGCCGTGAAGAAGCGCCAGCGGATGATGAAGTCGACCAGGAGCCCGAGCGCCGCTCCCATCACCAGGGCGACCCCGATGCAGACGAACCAGTTCACGTGGTGCGCCAGGTTCAGCTCGACGGCGACCGTGGCCGCCAGCGCCCCCATGGCGCCGTAAGAGAAGTTGATGACGCGCGAGGCGCGGTAGGTCAGCACGAGGCCGAGGGCCAGCAGACCGTTGACGGCCCCGAACTCGGCGCCGTTGAGAATCTGCCCCCGCGGCGCGGAGTGCGGCCACAACGCGGGCACCGCGAACAGCAGCACGAAGGCGGCGGCCAGGGTCAGCACGACCCCGCGCAGGCGCGCCGGCGTGGCGGCCCAGGCGCGCCCGATCCCGGGCGGCAAGGTGGTGGCGCCCATCCGGTTAGCTCCCGCCGCTGGACGGCGCGATCGGGAAGTTGGACGGCAGCGGCAGCGCGCCACCGGCGTAGGAGCCGATCTTGGTCCTGGTGGTCGACGCCACGTAGGCGCCGGCCTTGTCGTCGTAGGGCGACGTCTTGTTGGGGTCCCAGTAGATGAAGGACCAGTCCGTCTGGGGCGTGTAGTGGCCCGCCGGGAAGTCCCACGTGCCGTACAGCGCGTTGGGCGCGCCGGCCTGGCTGCCCGGGTAGGCCCGCATTCCGTTTTGGAACGTCGCCGGAGTGAGGTCGGGCCCTGCCATCTGGATCCCGATCGCCATCTCGTACATCTGTGCATAGATGAGGTCCACGGCATTGGCCGGTTCTGTGCCCGAGTTGATCTGCTTGTAGGCCGCGTAGCCGAAGGTGTTCTGCTTGGGCACGGTCGGTCCGTTGAACGTCACGCCGAATGCGTGTGACCACTCGCTCTGGTCGAAGAGCTGGCCGACGATGTCCTGGTCGGTCAGGGCCACGCCGGCCACGATCCATTCGGGCGTGTAGCCCTGCTCGGCGGCGCGTGAGGTGAGGTAGACGGGGAACACCGGGTCACAGCCGCAGATCACCGTGGTGATGCCGTCGTTCTGCAGCTGGCTGATGACGTTGGAGGCCTGGCTCGACAGCGTCGACAGGTTCAACTGGTACTGGATGTTGTCGGTGACCGGATGGCCCGCCGCCGCCGCCTCCTGCACCGCCGACTGGGCCGCCGACTGGTACCAGGGGTCGCTCGGGGCGATGATCGCCACCTTGCGTGGCTGGCCCTGCAGGCTGCCGCCGGCGTAAGTGGCGTTTCCCCCCGCCAGGGACTTCAGGTAGAGCTCGCTCGTAGCCTCGACCACGTCGTTGGACTCTGTGTCGAGGCTCCACATGTAGGGGGCGTACTGGCCCATGAAGGACGCCGACAGGTAGGGCGCGCCGAACGAGATCACGTGCTGGGCGGCCAACGCCACGTCGTAGGGCTCGGTCACCCCGTTGAGTTCGGCGAAGGCGTGCTCGGACTGGGCGGCGGTGACCGCATCGGCGTCGGCCTGCTGCTGCCCGCTGCCGAGCAGCTCGTTCGTGATAGAGCCCTGGCCGTTGAAGAATTCGATGTTGAGCTTGCGCCCATAGAACTGGAAGTGGTTGTCGAAATATGTGGCCAGCGCGTCGACGGTCCGCTCAATGTCGGCCGTGGTGTCGGTGATGTTGGCTCCCCCGAGGGAGGCCAACGTCTGCTGGAAGCTCTCCGAGTCCGATGTGATCCGGTAGGTGACGTTGATGGCGTTGGGCGACACGCCCGCAGAGGTCGCCCCGCCGTTGCTGCCGGAGAACGAGATGCAGGGGGGTGAGTACGGATCACCCGGCACCTGCTCGGCCTGGCCGGGACAGCTCCCAGACTTGCCGGTCGCCGCCCCGGCTGCGGCTGAGGCGGTCTTCGCCGTGCCGGCCGCCGCGCCTGCAGCACCGGCAGCGGCCCCACCCGCGCCACCGGCGCCTCCGCCGGCAGCGCTGGCACCCGCGCCAACCGGCGTCGTGGTCGCCGTCGTGGAGGAGCTGGCGCCGGCGTCCCCGCTGCTCGACTGGGTCTCGTGCACCACGTCCTGCTCGGGCGCCTTGGTCGGCACCAGCAGGGCCATGAGGACGAAGGCCACCAGTAGGGCGGCCAGCGGCCCGTATCCCTTCAACAGCCGGCCGTTGGCCTTGGCCGACAGCCGGAGCTTGCTCGAGCTCCCGGCGTTGGCGCTGCCCGATTCGGTCACTGCGGTCCCTCCAATCCGTCGAATGCGTGCCGCCCGCGCAGTTGCAGACGGCGGCGCTGGCGCAGGGCGTCCCAGGTGAAGAGCGTCACCACCAGGGCGAGTGCCGCCAACCCGATGGGCGCGGCAACGTTGCCGGTGTCGCAGGCGCCGCCCGACGGGCCGAGGCTGATGCAGTCCGACGTGCGCGACATGGGCCCGAGGGCTTCCGGCTGTCTGCCTGCCGGGGTGGATCCCGTGCCCGCGGGCGTGGTCACGCTGGTGGTGGGCGCCGAGGCGAACGGGCCGACGCCACTGTTGCTCGTCACGGGCAGGGTGCTGGTGCCCGGCACGCTCCCGCTGTTGCCGGTCACGCCGCTCCCGGCGGACGAGGAAGAGGAGGTGGGCAGCGCGGTGCCGCCGCCGCTGCCGAAGGGCGACGCGGCGGCAAGGTCGTCCGTCTCGGCGCTGGCCCCGCCCAGCTCGAGGTTGAGATTGCCGCCCCCCGAGAGCACGCCCAGGCCGATATCGCCGATGGTGAGCTCGTTGGCAAAGTTGCAGTTGGCGCTCAGCAGCGCGTTTACCAGCGCCTCGCGCACGGGCTGCACGCTGTTCTCGTTCGCGCCGATCACCTGCTGGCCGAGGGCGTTGTTGTCGATGCCGATGATGAGCGGCGAGATCTGTACGGTGCCGTCCGACAACGTGGTCTGAGCCGGCCACTCGATGTTCAGCCCAACGGGGGTCAACGCGGTGTTGATCACGTCCAGGACTGTCTGCGGGTTGCCTGCGCCGCTCAGGCTGGAAAGGTCGATGGACTGGCCGACCACGGTGACCGAACCGATGGAGAACGTCCCGGTGGAGGTGGTCGTGCCCCCCGACTGCTGGGTGGCGGTCCATTGCAGGCCCCCGAGCACGACTGCGCCGTTGTCGAGGGAGATCTGCCCGACGTCCGACGTCGCCGTGGCCGTGCGCGTGGCGCCGTTGTCGATGGAGGCCTTCGCTCTCGACGTCAGGCCGTTGATGGCCAGCAACCCACCCGGCACGGAGATGTTCGACGCGGTCGTCAGGGAGCCCGACGACGGTTGCGTCGTGGCGGTGGCCGCCTCGTTGCCGATGCCCAGGCCGTCGGGTGAGGACTGCGGGGTGATGCTGTCGGACAGGCTCTGGTTGCCGTTGGTCGACTCCGCCTGCACTGGAGGGGGCACGTCACTCGCCGGCAGCGTCGGCGCTGACCCGTCGCACCCTTCGGCCTCGAGCGAGGTGCCGATCGCACCGAGGTCGACGGTCTGGGACAGCGACTGCGCCTCCACGTCCTGGTAGTTCGAAATCGACGTGGCGAGTGTGATGGCGTAGTTCAGGCCACCGGTCGTCGGCGCCACGGTCAACGCCTGCGCCTGCGCCTGCGCGTCACCGGGGACGAACGATGTGTCCGCCCCCGAGTTCGACCCGAGCTCGACGATGCCGACACCTGCCGCCAACGCGCAGGCCAGGCCGATGCGGACGGTCGCGGACGTGTAGCGGCGCTCCCGCAGGCGCCTGCGCAGCGTACGGCGTTGGCCCTTCACCAGGTGAAGCCTCCCCATGAATCCTGGGAGCACAACGAACGCTGGGGCGATTCCCTACGGGTGTCCCCGCAATGCGGGCCGCGGACAGGGTCTTGCGGGCCGCACGCGTGCCCTCGTGGGCCCGGCCCGGCCCGATGCCTCAGCTCCCGGTCGAGCCCACCCGCCGCGCCACGTCCTGCAAGAGGGGTGTCCAACTGGTCAGATCTCCGACGACCAGGCCTTCGACCTTTCCGCTGTCGTCGGCCCGGCGCAGAGCCACGGCATCGGCCGCCCACCGCTGGGCCGTGAAGGCGGCCGCTTCGTCGTCGGACATGGCACCGCCCTGCCGGCCCAGGGAGATCACGCTGTCGTCGGCAAGCACGCCGCCGTAGCCGTCGTCGGTCGCCACGAGATACCGCTTCGCCGCCACGTGCAGTCCCACCGTCCCGGCCACACGCTCCCCCAAGGTCCGTCGCACCGCACGCGCCGCGTCCTCGGCGTGCGTCTCGTCGCTGCCCCCGGGGAGGAGATGGCCGATGTCGTGGATCAACCCGGCGGCCGCCAGCTCGTCGTCCCCGGGGTGGAGGCGGGCCAGGTGCGCCGCCGTCTGCAGGGCGTGGTCGAGCAGCGAGACGGGCACCCCGGGGCTGAGCGGCACGTCGGCTCCCGCGGCCAGCACCTCGAGGATTCCGTCCACGTCGAGATCGGGCCCGGTGGTGCTCATTCGGTGGTGCTCATTCGGTGGTGCTCATTCGGTGGTGCTCATTCGGTGGTGCTCATTCGCTGCTCCGCGTCCAGCGATTCCTCATGGGCCGATTCTCCCCTCTTGCTCCCCCGTTGCGGGTACGGTGACGCCCCGTGCCCTGGGCCCCACCACCGCGCAGCCCCTGGGCGGACAAGATGATCGCGCTGGGCCACAGCGTCGGCGACGACGGGCGCTCCATGGTGTCGCTGCACCCCGAGGTCCTGCAGGCCGCCGCCATCACGACCACCGGCCTTGACGACTTCGGCGACGACTGGTGGGAGGAGCCCTTCCGCCGCCTCTGCATCTCCCTCGACTCCGAGGCGCGCCTCCATCTGCCCGGCCGCATCCGCACCCGGGGCGAGCTCCAGGTGATCCTGCAGAACCGCCTGCGCATGGTCGACCTCTGGAACAAGGAGCCGGCCGTCCTCGAGCAGCCCGTCCACGCCCCGATCGTCGTGACCGGCCTCGGGCGCTCGGGCACCACGCTGTTGCACGAGCTGTTGGCCTGTGACCCCGACAACCGCCCGCCGCTGCTGTGGGAGCTGCTGCACACCGTCCCCTACGACGATGCGTCGGGCGACCTGTGCGACGACGAGATCAGGCTCATGGACGAGATCGTCCCCGCCTTCACCGCCATGCACGAGAACGGAGGCCGGCTCCCCACAGAGTGCATCTTCGCATTCGCCCACCAGTTCTCGAGTGATGTGTACACCGGCCTCTACAACGTGGCCGAGTACACGGTGTGGCGCAGCGGCCAGGACCAGGGACCGATCTACGATTGGCACAAGCGCCACCTGCAGACGCTGCAGTGGGTGACCGAGCGGCCGACGACGCGCTGGGTCGTGAAGGCGCCCTCGCACCTTTCCGCCCTGCCCCTGCTCTTCTCGACGTACCTCGATGCACGCGTCGTGATCACCCACCGCGATCCGCTGCGGGTCATCGGTTCGCTGTCCGACCTCATGGCGACGTTGCATTGGATGCACTCGGAGCACGTCGACCACGGCGTGCTCGTGGAGTTCATGGCCATGGGCCTCGAGATGCAGATGGACCATGTCACCGCCGAGCGCGACGCCGGCGACATCCCCCGGGACCAGATCACCGACGTCGTCTACCGCGACCTGGTGGCGGATCCGATGGGCACCGTCGAGCGGCTCTATGACGCATGGGATCTCCCGCTGACACCGGAATTCCGCTGGGAGCTCGAGGCCTACCTCGCCGCACGTCACACCGCCCGCGCCGGAGGGCACGACTATTCGTTCGCCGACACCGGTCTTGACCTGGCCACCCACCGCGCTCTGGTGGCGCCCTACCAAGAGCGCTTCGGGGTCCCGTCCGAGGTCTGACCGGCGTAGCCTCCGAGCCGGGATGGAACGAGGAGAGAACGAGGAGGGAACATGGACTGGAAGCTCGAGACAATCGTGGTGCCCGTCGCCGACGTCGACCGCTCCAAGGCCTTCTACGCCGACGCCGTGGGCTTCCATGTCGACGTGGACCACTCGGCCGGTGAGGACTTCCGTGTCGTCCAGCTGACCCCGCCCGGTTCCGGCTGCTCCATCTCGCTCATGAAGAACCCGGCCGCGGCCGGGACGCTGCAGGGGCTACAGGTCGTGGTGCGCGACATCGACGAGGCCCGGCGCCAGCTCCTCGCCGCCGGAGTGGCTGCCACGGACGCCTTCCACTTCGTCGACGGTGTGCAGGTGGACGGGCCCGATCCCGGCCGGGTCGACTACGGCACGTTCCTCGCCTTCAGCGATCCCGACGGGAACGGCTGGCTCATCCAGGAGGTGCCGAGCCGTCCCTCCTAGCGCCGCGTCGCGTGACGAGGCGGCGACCTACGAGGCGGCGAGATCCTTCATGTCCACGACCTCGGCCGTGGGGTGCGGCGGCCCGTCGGCCAGCACCCAGCGCACGAGCATGTAGCCCTCCAGCCGGCCGCCGGTGTCGAGCCAATTCTCCACGCCCGGGTCGGACGGCGCGATCACCATGCGCCAGGACCCGTCGGGCGAGCGGGTCGCCGTCTTGTTGTTGAGGTGGGTGGTGGCGTAGCGATAGTCGTAGCTCTCCCCCCACGGCGAGGTGAGAGTCAGACCCCAATAGAGGAACGGCTTGTCCGGCTCGTGCACCGTCACCACGAGCGCCTGGCCCGGCTCGAGCTCGAACCGCCCACCGTGGTACGTCATTTCGGCGTTCGAGTGGGAGCGCACCTCGTCCTCCTGCGCTTCCACGTGCGCGGAGCCGGCTGTGCCGCCGAACGTGTTCATGTTGGTCCCCGCGTCGCGCCACATCTGCAGTGCCGTCCCGCCGATGAAGCTGAGGAACATGGCCGCAAGCTCGAGCTTGGGTGCGAGCTCTCCGGAGGAGAGAATCGGGTGCGGCACCACCTCCCCCGGCTCGGGCACCAGCTCGACGCGGAGGCGGGCGAAGTGGTCGGGCCGCTTCTCGAAGTAGGTCTCCCGGATGGCCAGCTGGGCGGTGCCCGGCTCGAGGATGACGGAGTTGCGCGGCCGCGGATCGGGCATGGCGGAGGCCGGCGCGATCAGGATGTCGACCTCGCCGTCGGGACCGAGCTCGAACTCGTCGATGTTGGTCTGCGTCTGGGTCCCCGTGCGCCCCCCGACGGGCCCCTGGCCGAAGGCCGTCCCGAACGTCATGCCGAGATACGCGCACTCCCCCCGCTGGCCGACGAGCCGGTAGGTTCGTGCGTCGTCCAGCACGCAGAACGTGTAGTGCACGTCGGGGTTGTCGACCAGGAGCTTCTTGTACTCGTCCTGCAGGTCGAAGAGCTGTGGGTGCGATGGATCGGAGCGCTCGACGATCCAGTCGAGGATGAGCCGGGTCAAGCGGGTTACCCAGCGGTAGCCCTCTGCCAGGTCCACATCGGACTCCGGCACGCCGGTGGCCTGCCGCACCACGTCGAGGGCCGCCGTCTGTGCCTGCACCCAGGCGTCGAATGCCGCATCCAGCCGGTCGTCTTGCATCCGGGTGACGCTACCCATGTTTCGGAGGAGTTTCCCGTTCTGTGACGCGCGGGTAACTTCGGCATGTGACCGACACCGCAACCGAGACGACACGGACCGACGAGCTTCTGAGCGAGCTGCGGTCCTGGCTGGGCAGCAACTGGGATCCGGACCTGACCGTGGCGCAGTGGTGGGAACGCCTCGGCCTGGCCGGCTGGTCTGCCCCCGGGTTGCCCGAGAACGCCTACGGCAAGGCGATGGCCCGCTCCGACGTCGTCCTCGTACAGCAGGAGATCGCCAATTTCGGCGCCCTCGGTGCTCCCGCCGGCCTCGGGCTGTTGCTCGCCGCGCCCACTATCGCCACCCACGGGACGCAGGAGCAGATCGACCTCTACGTGCGCGACATCGTCACCGGGCAGAAGGCGTGGTGCCAGCTCTTCAGCGAGCCCCAGGCCGGCTCCGACCTGGCCGGCCTGCAGACGCGCGCCGTCAAGGACGGCGACGAGTGGATCATCAACGGCCAGAAGGTGTGGACCTCGGGCGGCCAGTACGCCGACCTCGGCATGCTCCTGGCCCGGACCGATCCCGACGTCCCCAAGCACCAAGGTATCTCCTACTTCGCCTTCGACATGCTCCAGGACGGCGTGGACGTGCGCCCGCTCAAGGAGATGACGGGCCACGCGCTCTTCAACGAGGTCTTCATCACCGACGCCCGGGTGGCCGACTCGGCCCTGATCGGTGGCCTCAACAACGGCTGGGCGGCTGCCAACACGACCCTCATGAACGAGCGGGCGGGACTCGGCTCGGGTGGCGGCAACGCGGCCGGTGGCGGATTGGCCCAGCCGGGCACCGTCATGGGCATGCTGCCCAAGCGGGTGGGCGACCTCGTGGCGCCCGTGCCGACGTCGCGCGGCGCGCAGAAGTCCCAAGCGCCCGGCGGCGCTCTGGGCGCCATGCGCGGCGGCGCCGGACTCCTCATCAGCGTGGCCCAGTCGCGCGGGGTCAACCGGAACGCCGGCATCCGCCAGGACCTGGCCCGGCTCTACACGCTCGGCGAGCTCGGCCGCTTCAACGGCCTCCGCGTCAAGGCGGCCAAGGAGCAGGGGCACGACATCCCCGGCATGCCCAACGTGGCCAAGCTCTCCATGAGCCAGATCGTGCGTCTCACCCGCGACCTCGGTCTGCGCATCATAGGACCTGCCGGCACGCTGCACGCCTACGACGGCGACGACAAGGCGGCCCTCAAGCACGCCACCGGTGACCCGTTCGCCGGTGGCATCACCGAGATGGCGCTGTTCGCCCAGGCCCCGCCGATCTACGGCGGGACTGATCAGGTCCAGAAGAACATCATCGGCGAGCGGGTGCTCGGACTCCCGAAGGAACCCAACAACGACCGCGTGACGCCCTTCTCGCAGCTGCCGAAGAACGCCTGAGCCGGCGGCAGCTGGTCGGGCTGGAGCTGGAGCTGGGGACCGGGACCGGGTGATCGAGGGAGTGAGGCGGGACGACCGCACCCTGCGCGGTGCCGCGGCCATCGTGGGCGTGGCCGACGACGTGTCGCCCACCGGCGAGCTGGACCGGACCGGACGAGAGCTCGAGGTCGCCATGGTGCTGGACGCACTGGCGGACGCCGGACTCGCGCTGGCCGATGTCGACGGCGTGTGCCACCCCGAATCGGCCGTGGCGTTCGCCGAGTACCTGGGGCTGCACCCGACCTTCGTCGAGTCGACCATGACCGGCGGCTCGAGCTACGAGGTCCATGTAGAGCACGCGGCCGCCGCCATCGCGGCCGGCGTGTGCGACGTGGTGGTGAGCGTCTACGCCTCGACCCCGCGCAGCGATCGCACCCGCCGGCGCCCGCGGCCGCGGCGGGGCATGGCGGGGCCCAACCCGATGGCGGAGTGGGAATTCCCGTTCGGCCTGCGCGTGCCCATGGGCCCCTACGCGCTGGCTGCCGCCCGCCACATGCACGACTTCGGCACGACGGCGGAGCAGCTGGCATCCATTGCGGTGCAAACCCGGGCCTGGGCCGGGCTGAACCCACGGGCCCGCTACCGCGACCCGCTCACGGTCGCCGACGTGCTCGCCTCGCCCCTGCAGGTGAGCCCCCTGCATCTGCTCGACTGCTGCCTGGTGACCGACGGCGCCGGCGCCTTCGTCATGACCAGCGCGGCGCGGGCCCGTTCCTTGCCGAAGGCACCGGTTTATGTTCTCGGCGCGGCGACCTGCACCGATCACATGGGGATCACCCAGATGCCGGATCTCACGACGACGGCGGGGGCGGTGTCGGGCCCCCGTGCCTTCGCCATGGCCGGCCTCGGCCCCTCCGACGTGGACGTGCTCATGGGCTACGACAGCTTCACAATCACCGCCCTTCTGCACCTCGAGGACCTCGGCTTTTGTGCCAAGGGTGAGGGCGGCCCGTTCGCAGCGGAAGGTGGCCTCGGGCCCGGAGGCTCGCTCCCCATGAACACGAACGGTGGTGGGCTCTCCTTCACGCACCCCGGCATGTACGGGATGTTCCTCATCACCGAGGCCGTGCGCCAGCTGCGCGGCGAGGCCGACGCCCGCCAGGTCGAGGGCGCCGAGGTCGCCGTGGCCCACGGCTCGGGGATGTTCCTGTCCGTCATGTCCACGGCGGTGCTGGGAACCGAGGCCACCCTGTGACCCCAGAGCGCGCCGTGACGGCCGAGACGCCCCGGAACCCCGAGCCGGGAGAGACCACCAAGCCCGTCGAGGGCGTCGAGGCCGACGAGCCCGTCGAGCGCGTGCGCAACGAGCCCCCGGTCGGCGACGAGAGCGGGCCCTTCTGGGAGGCCACCCGGGAGGGGCGGCTGCTCGTGCAGTGGTGCACGAGCTGCGACAGAGGCATCTTCTTCCCTCGGGTGCTGTGCCCCCACTGCGGCGGAGCGAACGATAGTCCCGAGCACGGCGGTCCGCTCGTGTGGCGCGAGGCGAGCGGACGCGCCACCGTCCACGCCGCCGTCGTCGAGCACCGTCCCGAGGCCGCCGGCGCCGCCTTCGCGCACGGCGAGCCCTACTGCATCGCTCTGGTCGACCTCGAAGAGGGGGTGCGCATGATGACGAACGTCGTCGGGTGCCCGCCGGCGGACGTCCACAGCGGCATGCCCGTCACCGTGACCTGGGAACCACTGAGCGACGGTCGGCAATTGGCGCTGTTCCGGCCCACCGGGCCCGACGTGGAGAACGGAGCGGGGTCATGAGCATTCCGGACGACAAACGCGCCGCGGCGGACCAGGGCATGCTCCACGCGTGGTGGGCGGCCCGGATCCCCGATCACCTGGCACTGATCTCTCCGCACGGCGACCGCACGTACGCCGATTTCAACGCGCAGGTCAACCGGCTGGCCCGCGCCCTGCGGGCCCGAGGCATGCGGCCCGGCGATTCCATCGCGCTCATGTGCACCAACGAGCCGGCCTTCCTCGAGGTGCTCTACGCCGCCCAACGCATCGGCCTCCGTCTCACGCCGATCAACTGGCACCTGACCGGGGAGGAGGCGGCCTACATCGTCGAGAACTGCAAGGCCAAAGCCTTCGTCTGCTCCGGCATCCTGGGTGACAAAGTCGCCGTGGCGGCCGCCGCCGGCGGTCCGGGTCTCATCAAGATCGACACCGGCGGCTACATCCCCGGCTTCGAGATGTACAACGAGGTGGTCGCCGAAGAGGACGGCTCCGACATCGAGGACCCGGTCATGGGCACCCAGATGCTCTACACGTCGGGCACCACCGGCCGGCCCAAGGGCGTCCACCGTGAGGTTCCGGCGGTGAGCGCCCTGGCCACCGTCAATTTCTGCGGGTACGACGAGGACTACGAGACGTCCGTTGACGCCCACCTCCTCACCGGACCGCTCTACCACGCCGCCCCGCTGGCCTTCTCGGTGGCGGTCCCGTACCTCTACGGTGTGCCGTTGGTGGTCATGGACCACTGGGACCCGGTCGAGGCGCTGCGATTGATCGAACGGCACGGCATCACGCATACGCACATGGTCCCGACCATGTTCCACCGCCTGCTGGCGCTGCCGGCCGAGACGCGCACGGACTTCGACACCTCGTCGCTCCGCTTCGTGATCCATGGAGCGGCGCCGTGTCCCGTGCCGATCAAGCGTCGGCTGATCGAGTGGCTGGGACCGGTCGTGGTGGAGTACTACGCGGCCACCGAAGGCCTCGGCACCCTCGTCGACTCTGCGACATGGCTGGCCCATCCCGGCACGGTCGGGCGCCCCATGGTTGCCGGACTGGTCAAGGTGGCCGACGAACTCGGGAATGAACTGCCGCCGGGCGAGATCGGCCTTGTCTTCCTGCGGGCGCCCGCCGCCACCAAATTCGACTACTACGGCGACGCCGAGAAGACAGCCGGGGCCTTCCGCGGCGACTACTTCACGCTGGGCGACATGGGGTACGTGGACGACGAGGGATACCTCTATCTCACCGACCGCACGGCCAACCTCATCATTTCGGGAGGTGTCAACATCTACCCGGCCGAGGTGGACGCGGTGCTGCTCGAGCACCCCGCCGTGGGTGACGTTGCCACCATCGGCGTCCCCGACGACGAGTGGGGCGAAGCCGTGAAGTCCGTGGTGCAGCCGGCCGATGGGGTGGACGGCACGGACGAGCTGGCCGCCGAGCTCATGGCCTTCTGCCGGGACCACCTGGCCCATTTCAAGTGCCCGCGCACCGTCGACTTCGTGGCGGAGCTGCCGCGGGAGGATACTGGCAAGATCTTCAAGAGAAAGCTGCGCGAGCAGTACCGGACGGCGTCGAAGCCGGCCTGAGCAACCAAGCCGAACCAATGACCAAAACCAAAGGAGCTGGACAACGTGGGTATCTGTGACGGACGGGTCGTCGTCATCACCGGGGCAGGCCGCGGCATCGGGCGCGAACACGCCCTCGAGTTCGCCAGCCAGGGCGCCAAAGTGGTCGTGAACGACCTCGGGGCCGAGGTGGACGGGTCCGGCTCCTCGGACGGCCCGGCGGGCCAGGTGGTCGACGAGGTCCGCGCCATGGGCGGCGAGGCAGTGGCCAACGGTGACGACGTCTCGGACTACGAGGGCGCGGGCCGGCTGATCCAGACGGCCATCGACACCTTCGGGACGATCGACGTGCTCGTCAACAACGCCGGCATCCTGCGCGACCGCATGCTGGTCAACATGACCATCGACGAGTGGGACGCCGTGATCAAGGTGCACCTGCGCGGCACGTTCGCCCCGACGCGTCACGCCGTGGAGTACTGGCGCAACCGGACCAAGGCCGGCGAGACGAACGACGCCCGCGTCATCAACACGACGTCCCCGTCGGGCATTTACGGGAACGTGGGCCAGACCAACTACGGGGCGGCCAAGGCCGGCATCGCCTCCTTCACCATCATCGCCGCCATGGAGCTCGAGCGCTACGGCGTCACCGTCAACGCCATCGCGCCGGCGGCGCTCACCCGCATGACCGAGAACCTCGGCATGGGCAACGCCTCGGCCGAGAAGAAGCCCGAGGAGTTCGACCCCTTCGATCCGGCCAACATCGCGCCGATCGTCGTGTGGCTCGGCAGCCCGGAGTCGGCCGGCATCACCGGCCGCGTCTTCAACGTGCAGGGCGACCACATCAGTGTCGCCGAGGGCTGGGTAGCCGGTCCCGGCGCCGACAAGGGCGACCGCTGGGACCCGGCGGAGCTGGGCAAGGTCGTGCCCGACCTGGTCGCCAAGGCAGCCCCGAACGCCAACATGGGCGGGCGGCGGAAGTAGCCTCGGTCCATGACCGCTGCGACACCTCCGGTGTCCGGTACCGCTGCGACACCTCCGGTACCGGGCCGGCAAGAAGTCGAGGCGGCCGTCCAGGTCATCCACGACAACGCGGAGCGACTCTTCCTGTGGGACTACGAGCGCGACCGGGGACAGCTGGTCACGCTCTACAACAAGGCCATGGGATCGCAGTGGAACAGCGTGACGGACCTCGACTGGTCCATCGACGTCGACCCCGAACGGCTGGTGGCCGAGCAGGACAGCCCGCTGCTGGCGGTGGCCCGGGTGGCGGGCACGTTGCCCGGCTCGCCGATGGCCACGTGGAGCGAGAAGGAGTACACGCAGCTCGGGATCGAGTTCTTCAAGGCCAACCTCTCGCAGTTCATGCACGGCGAGCAGGGCGCCATGATGACGGCGGCCAAGATCGTCGAGACCGTGCCGTGGATCGACGCCAAGTACTACGCCTCGACCCAGACCATGGACGAGGCGAGGCATACGGAGGTCTTCGCCAAGTATCTCCGCACCAAGCTGGGCGACGCCTACCCCATGAGCCCATTCCTCAAGGAGCAGATCTGGTCGCTGCTGGAGGACCCGCGCTGGGACATCGCCTATCTGGGGATGCAGATAGTGATCGAGTCGCTGGCGCTCGCCGCCTTCGGCGACATGCTGCGGCGCACGCAGGAGCCTCTGCTGACCAAGCTCCTGCGCTACGTCATGTCCGACGAGGCCCGCCACGTCGCCTTCGGCGTGCTCACGTTGTCGGAGTTCTACCGCGACCTGAGCGAGCCCGAGCTGAAGGAGCGCCAGGAGTTCCTCGTCGATGCGACGTTGAATTCGCGGGCCCGGGCCACCACACCCGAGGTGTGGGAGCGCATGGGGACCACTGCCGAGGAGGTCCTGCCCTTCATTCTGCAGGCGGCGGAAAAGACGAAGGTGAACCCCATGCGGGGTTTCGCCCGGGGCTTCTTCGCCAAGCTGGTGCCCAACGTGCGCAAGCTCGGCCTGCTCGACGCCAACAACGGCTACCTGCGCGAGCGGTGGGGCGAGGCGGGGCTGTTGGAGTTCGAATTCGCGGACGACACGGGCTCGGACTACGCGTCCTACGACGCGGTGGCGCAGGACCGGGCGGCGGCCGGGGGTTCTGCCGCAGGGTGAGTGCGTCCCGCTCGCCGATAGAGCGGGTGCGGGCCATCTGCCTGGCCCTGCCCGAGGCCGAGGAGCGCCCGTTCGGCGGACACACTGCCCCCGCCTTCCGGGTGCGGGACAAGCTCTTCGTGATGACCAGCGAGGACGCGACGTCGATGATCATGAAGGCACCCAGGGGGGCGCAGCAGGTCCTGGTCGCTTCGGAGCCGACGCGCTTCTTCGTCCCGAAGTACGTGGGGCCGAAGGGCTGGGTCGGCGTGCGGCTCGATCTCCGGGCGGCGCCCGACTGGGACGAGATGGCCGAGATGATCGCCGAGAGCTACTGCCTCACCGCGCCGAAACGGTTGGCGGCGCTGGTTGCACCGGCGGCTGATTGAGCGAGCCGCTCGCTGTCGCGTGTCGAGCGCGCCGGGTAAAGCCCGGTGAGGGTGGCTTCCATGTTCTCGGTGTAACGGATACTGCCCTGCGTCACGCCCACCGTCTCGCGCTCGCGCACGATCAGTCCGCTGCTGGGCACGATCCAGAAGTCGACCGGGTTGGTCCCGTGATCGGCACCGCTGTAAGTGAAAACGAGACGGGCGTGCGCCACGGAGACCGAATGGCCGCCCACCAGCATGGTCGACTGGCCCAACGCCTGCCCTGTCATCTCGATCTTCTCCGCCGGGCTCACCTGCGTGCAGGTGGCCACCCACCGCTGACCCGAGCGTGCCGTCGGCGGCAGCAGGTAGGTCGAAGCCGGGCAATTGATCGTGGAGGTGCTGTTCGATCCGGCGATGGACTCGTCTGTCACGAGCTTCGGGATGGTCAGCGCGCCGTTGGGCGCATTGCACAAGGTGGTCGTCTCGGTGTGCTGCGTGATCGGGATCCAGCTGACGGTGGCGCAGGTTCGGTCGGCGACGATCATGGAGGTGCTGGCCGGGAAGGAACGGGCCACGCCTACGAGATTGAGGCTCTCACCTCCGCTGGTCCGGTACGTATAGACACCGGGTGCGGGCAACTTGTTGCGCAGCGACGAGATCATCTTGCCGGTCTGCTCCCGCCGGTAGATGCGCAATGCCTCGCGCAGGCCCACCGGGGACGACACGGTGCGGAACACCAACGCCCACGCCGTCCCGCTGGCGGCGCTGACGATCACGAGGGCGAGCACGACCACCGACAAGAACCGGTGCTGCTGGACCCATTGCCAGACGAACACGCCCCAATAGTACCCGCCGGGGGCAGGGGTCAACCGGGACCTGGCCAGGCGACGGCGACGGGTCAGGGCGCCCTTCGCCGGGCGAGAACCGACGGCCAGCCAGGCACGAACCGGCCCGTGAACAGCCGGTGACCAAATCGTCACCCACGCCCCAAACCTCCCTCCGGGCGCTGCAGCGCGCTAAGGTTCCTTCCCGAGGGCACCACCATCACAAGTTTGGAAATCCCTCTAGCTCGCAAGAGCTACCGGCCATGGCCCCCGCGACACGGGTCAAATCTGGCCAGGAGAGGAGTGGATTTTCAATGGCAACTGGTTCCGTGAAGTGGTTTAACGGTGAGAAGGGCTTCGGCTTCATCACCCAGGACGGTGGGGGCCCCGACGTCTTCGTGCACTTCAGCGCGATCAGCGGTACGGGCTACCGCAATCTCGAAGAAGGACAGAAGGTCGAATTCGAGACCAACCAGGGTCCGAAGGGCCTTCAGGCCGCCAACGTGCGCGCCATCGGCTAACCCCCGAGCGCACCAGGATCACGACAGAACCCCGTCTCAACGCGAGACGGGGTTCTGTCAATTCTTGAGGTCGAGCGTCTTGAGCTCGTCGGCACCGCTCGCCTACCAATAGGGCCGGCGCTGTTGCGTGGTGACGGCCAGCACGGCCTCCGCGTATTCCTGGCGGCAGACGACGAGGTCGGGCAGCCACACGTCGGGATCGCCGTAGCGCAGCGGTGCCCCGTCGAGCCGGCTGGCATGCAGGCCGCTGGCGGTGGCAACGGCGACCGGCGCGCACGAGTCCCACTCGTACTGGCCGCCCGCGTGCACGTAGACCTCGGCGGCACCGAGGATGACCGCGGCGATCTTGGCGCCGGCCGACCCCATCGGGACCATCACGCCCCCGATCGACTCCGTCACGTCGTAGGCCACGTCGGGCGGGCGGCTGCGCGAGACCACGACGCGCGGCGCCTCACCGGGGCGCGCCGGGGGAAGGACCGGGGGGTCAACCGTGCCGAGAACGAGATCGAGCGCCGGCAGGGCGACCGCACCGACCACGGCGACGCCGCCCACGGCCATGGCGACGTGAACCGCCCAGTCGCTCCGTTCGAGCTGGCGGAACTCGCGGGTGCCGTCGAGCGGATCGATGATCCAGAGCCGGCCCGTGCCTGCGACGTGCTCGAGCCCCTCTTCGGACCGCACGTCGTCGTCGGGGTACAGCCGGTTGATCTCGGCCACGAGCAGCTGGTGTGCCATGCGGTCACCGGCAGCGCCGAGATCGCGCAACGGCGGCGGGTCGGTCCGCAGCTCCATCAGCGCCCGACCGGCCGCTTCCGCCAGCTTGGCCGCGTCGCGATGCTCGGCAGCAAGGTCTTCGGACATCCCCCTTGTCTAGACCAAGCGACGGTCAGTGGCCCATCTGGTCAGCTCGTGACGCGTCGAGAGCTGCAACTTGCGCAGGACGGAGGAGACGTGCGACTCGACGGTCTTTGCCGAGATGCCGAGGTCGCGGGCGACCTCCTTGTACGTGTAGCCGCGGGCGATCAGCCGCAGCACCTCGCGCTCACGGGGCGACAGCTGGTCGAGCTCGGGATCGAGCCCCGGGGTCGGAGCGCCGCCGTGGGCGAAGGCGTCCAGCACGAAGCCCGCGAGCCGCGGCGAGAAGACGGCATCGCCGGCGGCGACCCGGTAGACAGCCTGCAGAAGCTCGGGGCCCGAGATCGTCTTGGTGATGTAGCCACGGGCACCGGCCCGGATCACGTCGATCACATCCTCGGGGGCATCGGACACCGACAGGGCGAGGAACTGCACCTCGGGGTGATGCGGGAGCACGCCGCCCAGCACGGCGAGCCCGCCGCCACCGGGGAGATGCACGTCGAGCAGCACCACGTCGGGCAGGCGCTCGCCGATGAGCTCGATGGCGGCGGTCGCCTCGTCGGCCTCGCCCACCACCTCGACCGCGTCACCCAGCTCGGCCCGGACGCCGGCCCGGAAGACGGCGTGGTCCTCGACGAGGAAGATGCGGGGCCGCCCGCGGGGTGCCGCCGTGTCCGTCACGCGACCCTCTCCCGGCGCGGCATGGAGAGCTGGACCTCGGCCCCCTCGCCCGGTGCCGAACGGACGACGGCCGACCCGCCGAAGCGGGCCATGCGGGCCCGGATCGACTGGGCGATGCCCTGCCGGTCCTCTGGAACGCTGTCGGGGTCGAAGCCGCGCCCGCGGTCGCGCACGTACACCATGACCGTGTCCGCTTCGACTTCCGCATAGACGGACACCTGGTCCGCGCCGGACCATTTGGCCGCGTTGACCGTGGCTTCCCGGGCGGCGTCGAGGAGGGCACGCAACGCCTCGTCGAGTGGGCAGTCCCCCACCATCACCACCTGCACGGCGATGCCGTGGTCAGCCTCGACCTGGCGCTGCAGCAGGCCGACGCCCTCGGCCAGCATGGTGGCGTCCTCCCCGATGGCGCCGGGTGGCCGGCCCTCGAACAGCCAGGCGCGGAGCTCGCGCTCCTGGGCGCGGGCCAGGCGCACCACGTGCTGGGGATCGTCGGACGAGCGCTGAATGAGGGCCAGCGTCTGGAGCACGGAGTCGTGGACGTGGGCGGCCATCTGGGCCCGCTCCTCGGCCAGCGCACGCGCCTGGCGCTCGGCGATGAGGTCGCGCACCAGGCTCAGCCACCAGGGCCCGAAGATGACGACGCTGGCGGCGACGACGAGCACGGCGCCGCCGACGGGACGGAGCGCGGCCACGGTGTTGTGACCCTCGACGAGCACGGCGACACCGACACCTCCGATGACGAGGCCCACGGCCACGCGGGCGATGAGCCAGCGGCGGCCCATTCCGTGGGTTTCGGTCCCGAGCAGGGGCACCACGTCGTGGTCGATGAACGCCTTTTCCGACTCGCCGGCGTTGCGCCAGATCAGGACGATCACACCGATGGCCAAGAATGTCGGCCAGCCGAGGAACCCGACGAAGGGGACGTGCAGCGTGGCGGTGATGAACTGCAGCGCGATCAACAGCGGGATGAGGATGGCGGCGATCGTCCGGATGCCCCGGCGGTCGCTGATGGCGCGGGAGTAGATGTTGCTGGTCTCCCCCTCCATCGGGATCAGCAACCAGGCCATGGCGTAGACGAACACCATCACGCCGCTGGCGATCGACAACAGCACGAAGCCGATGCGCACCACCGTGGCGTCGATCCCCGTCTCCCGCGAGACCGCGCCGCACACTCCGCCCAGGACGCGGTTGTCGGGGCTGCGGCGGAGGCCGCGCAGCTTGCCTCCGACATGGTGGTGACGGTGATGGCGCCACTCGGACCGGTGGGCGCGGCGATCCCGGGAAGACCAGTACCCTCGACCCTCGCCCCACCCGTCCCAGGGTGGAGGGGCCTCGCTTCGGGGCGCGCCGAGCGGCTGCTCAGTCGGGCGGCCACCGTCGGTGAGCGGACGCGAACCGGGATCGGGTGCCTCTGCGATACCTCGATGATCGCGCCGTGGCCACCCCCCGGGCTATCGGGGACAACCCTGAGAGGTCCGGGGCCCGCTCAGGGTCCGACCAGGGAGTTGCCGGATTCACGCCGCCGAGGCCCGCCGTCAGGCTTGACCCATGCACTTCGCACCAGATCAGACACCGGACAGCTCAGGGATTGCAGGCGCCACGGGCACTGGAGGCGCCGCAAGCGCCGAAGGGCTCCCGGGGCCCGCCGCCAGCGAGCAGCCCACCCGACCCCCGTCCACTCCGACCGGGCCCGCGGGCGAGGACCGCCTCCACCGGGTGGCCCGGGGGCGCATGCTGGGGGGTGTCGCCACGGGTGTGGCCGACTACTTCGACGTCGATCCCACCATCGTCCGGATCGCCTTCGTCGCCCTGGCCTTCCTCGGTGGGCTCGCCGTGCCGCTGTACCTGGCCGGGTGGCTCCTCATCCCCGACGAGGGCACGGACATGTCGGTCGCCGAGGAGCTGCTGGCCCGCGAGCGGGCCCACAGCGCGTTCTGAGCGGCGCACCAACCAGGCCGACCAAATCAGGCCGACCGCACCAGAGCGACACCAGATTCCCGCCAGGACGACACCAGACCCCCACCAGACCGACACCAGACCCGGCCCAGACCGACACCAGACCCGCCCAGACCGACACGAAGGAGAAGAGAACCATGCGCTACCGGTGGGATCCCGCCTACCCGACGAGCCGCAGGGAAACGCAGGCCTACGACGCCTCCATCCGGGCATCGGACGAAGAGCGCAACGCCGTGGCGGACAGGCTCTCGCGCCACTACGCCGAGGGACGGCTCGATGAGGTCGAGTTCAAGCACCGCCTCGACACGGCGATGTCGGCCACCACACGCGGCGACCTGCACGGCCTCTTCGACGACCTGCCGTCCTTGCCCAGCGCACCACCGCCTCCGCCGCCGCGGCACCGCCGGGTCCTGCCCTGGATCCTGATCGTGGTCCTCGTCGCCATAGCGGCCGGCGCGACCATGCCCTTCTATCCGATGTACCGCGTGCCGTGGATCCTCTTCGCCGTCATCGCCTTCTTCCTGTGGCGCCGCGCCGGCGGGCACCTCCACCAGCACCGGTACCATCGCCACGACGGCGGTCGGTCCAGCTCGATCTTGGACAGCTGAGGCGAAGCGTGCACACCCACGCCACCCGACCGCACACCGCCCCGAGTCCGGGCTCAGACCACGACCTCGACCGGTTGCACTCGCTCGAGCTCTTCGCCGGCCTTCCTGACGGGGAGCTCGAAGAGATCGCCGCTCGCTGCAGCATCTCGACGGCGCACCCCGGGCAGGTGGTCCAGGCCCAGGACGTCCCGGTCCGCATGTGGCACGTCATCACGGCCGGGCATGCCGTCGTGCGGCGCGACGCAACCCCGGTCGGGCTGCTCGGACGCGGGCAATCCTGGTCGGAGCACTCGCTCCTGCACGGGGTGCCCTCGTCCATCGCCGTCGTGGCCCTCTCGCCCCTGACGCTGGTCACCATGAGCCGGCGGGCCTTCTTCGGGATCCCGGATCACCATCCGCTCCTGGCCGGGCGCCTCGTGGCGCGGGCGGCCTGCTCGCCCGATCGTCTGGCGATCCCGGTGTTCAATGCCCTGGCCCATCTGGCCGATACCCACTGCACCGGGGTGTCTCCGGACGGCCGGTACGATTGAGCCGTTCCCCCTGACGCCGGCCGGTGGTCGCGTCGAACATCCCCGAGGAGATTCCCGCAATGCGCACCCTGGCCGGGTGGTGTGTCCGTCATCGCCGCATCGTCGTCCTGTCCTGGATACTCGTCCTCGTCGTCTCGATCTTCATGGTCGAGGCCGTCGGCACCGACTACTCCAACAACTTCAGCTTCCCGCACACGCAGTCCTTCGACGCCATCAACCTGCTGAAGTCCGTCGCGCCCTCCCACTCGGGGGACACCGAGCAGGTCGTCTTCGGCACGTCGGGTGACGCCCGCCTGACCGACACCGATGTCGGCCAGCGCATCAACGCCATGGTCGCCAAGATCAACGCGCTGCCCCACGTGACGGCGGTGACGAGCCCCTACGACTCGGCCGGCAACCTCGTCAACACGTCGAACATCAACACGGACCGGACGGTCGGCTTCTTCCAGGTCAACTTCGACAAGCAGGCCAACAACATCTCGGACAGCGAGGCCACGAACTTCGTCGATGCCGTCACGAGGACCTCCGGTGACGGGTTGACGGCCGCCGTCACCGGTCAGCTGGCCGAGCAGGCCAACAACCAGTCGTTCAGCAGCACCGGCCTCGGCGTGCTGCTGGCACTGATCGTGCTGCTGCTCGTCTTCGGGTCGTTCTTCGCCGCCATCCTGCCGATCCTCTCGGCTCTGTTGGCGTTGGGCACGGCCGTCGGGGTCATCGGCGTGCTGAGCCACGCCCTCGGCATGCCCTCGATCTCGCCCGAGCTCACACTCCTGATCGGACTGGGGGTCGGCGTCGACTACGCCCTCTTCATCGTGACCCGACATCGCCAGGGCCTCGTGGCTGGTGGCGACGTCGAGTCCTCGATCATCAACGCGGTCAACACCTCGGGCCGGGCCGTCCTGTTCGCCGGGATCATCGTCTGCATCGCGCTCCTGGGCATGTTCGCCCTCGGGGTGAGCTTCCTGTACGGCCTGGCGGTGGCCGCCGCCATCGGCGTGGCTCTCACCATGGTGGCGGCCCTCACCCTCCTACCGGCCATGTTGGGCTTCATCGGCCCCAAGGTCATGAGCCGCAAGCAGAAGAAGAACCTGGCCGAGAACGGGCCCCGCATTGTCGGATCCGACAGCAAGGGCTTCTGGCCCAACTGGGCCGACCGGGTGCAGCGGGCACCGTGGCTCTCGGCGGGAGTGGCCCTTCTCATCATCGTGGCCATCGCCCTGCCCTTCTTCAGACTGCAGCTGGGCTCGGCCGACCAGGGCACCGACCCCGCCGGGACCCCGACGCGGGTGGCCTTCGACATGCTCTCGCGGGGCTTCGGTCCCGGGTTCAACGGACCGCTCATGCTGGTGGGCGTGGTGCAGGCGGATCAGCACGACGTCGTGAACAACGTCATCCACGAGGTGTCCCGGCAACCCGACGTGCACAGCGTGGCCGATCCGCTCTACATCCCGAGCAAGACCGGCAACGGCGACGTGGTCCTCGTCAACGTGTATCCCGACTCTTCGCCGCAGGCTCAGTCGACGACCGACCTGGTCAACCGACTGCGCGACGACACGGTGCCGCAGGCGGTCGGAGACTCCGGCGTCAACCTCCTCGTCGGCGGGACGACCGCCATCTACATCGACTTCTCGAACGTCCTGAGCGCCAAGTTGCCGTTGTTCATCGGCCTGGTCGTGCTGCTGTCGTTCCTGCTGTTGATGACGGTCTTCCGGAGCATCGTGATCCCGCTCACGGCCGCGGCGATGAACCTGCTCTCCATCGGGGCGGCACTGGGCATGCTGGTGGCGGTCTTCCAATGGGGTGACCTGGGGTCCCTCATCGGCCTCAGCGGCACCAGTCCGGTTGAGGCCTTCCTCCCCGTGATGCTGTTCGCCATCCTGTTCGGGCTGTCGATGGACTACCAGGTCTTCCTCGTGTCGCGCATGCACGAGGAGTACATAAAGTCCGGTGGCAACAACCGGGTGGCCGTGCGCAACGGCCTGGCCGCCACCGGCAAGACGATCACGGCGGCGGCCCTCATCATGATCCTGGTCTTCGGTTCGTTCATCCTGGGCGGCAACCGCGTCATCAAGGAGTTCGGGATCGGCCTGGCCGGTGGCATCCTGGTCGACGCCATCCTCATCCGGATGGCCATCGTGCCCTCCATCATGATGTTGTTCGGCAAGGCCAACTGGTGGTTCCCGGCCTGGCTGGACCGGATCCTGCCCAAGCTGTCCGTCGACGCCGACGACCTCGAAACCGACATGCCCGAGGACCCCGGGCCCGAGCCGCAACCCGAGCTGGCCGGGACTCTCCAGTAGCCGGATCCGTAGTCGGATCCGTAGTCAGATCCGTAGTCAGAGACCTCGTCGGCACCTCACAGAGGGCACCTCACAGAGGGCACCTCGACCCAGGGCGCCTCGACACCTAGGGCACCTGCCTCTACCAGGCGTAGTCCTCCGGGGCGGTGCGGTGCCCGGGAAAGAGCTCGTCCAAGCGGGCCAGGACCTTGTCGTCGAGAGTGACGTCGACGGCGTGCACGGCCGACTCGAGTTGCTCGGGCGTGCGCGGTCCCACGATGGGCCCGGTCACCGCCGGCCGCGTCAGCAACCAGGCCAGCCCCACCGTGCCCGGCTCCTCGCCCGCCTCGGCGCAGAGGTCCTCGTAGGCCTCGAGCTGCGGGCGCCGCGCCTCGATCGTCTCGGCGGCACGCCCGGCGTAGCGCCGGCTGCCGTCGCGCTCCTTGCGCACCACGCCACCGAGCAGGCCGCCCTGCAACGGCGACCAGGGGATCACGCCCAGCCCGTAGGTCTGCGCCGCCGGCAGCACCTCGCGCTCGATGTCGCGCACGATCAGGTTGTAGATGGACTGCTCACTCACCAGCCCCATGAAGTTTCGCCGGGCCGCCGCCTCCTGTGCACGGGCGATGTGCCAGCCGGCGAAGTTCGACGAGCCGACATACAGGATCTTGCCCTGGGCGCGCAGCACCTCCATCGCCTCCCAGATCTCGTCCCAGCCGGTGCCCCGGTCGATGTGGTGCATCTGGTAGAGGTCGATGTAGTCGGTCTGCAGCCGCTGCAGGCTGGCGTCACAGGCCCGCCGGATGTTCAGCGCCGAGAGCCGCCCCTCGTTGGGCCAGTCCCCCATGTCGCCGTAGAGCTTGGTGGCCAGCACCACCTTCTCGCGGCGCCCGCCGCCCTGGGCGAACCAGTTACCGACGATCTTCTCGGTGGCGCCGCGGCCCTTGGAGCGGCCGTAGACGTTGGCCGAGTCGAAAAAGTTGATTCCGGCCTCCAGAGCCGAGTCCATGATGGAAAACGAGGTCGGCTCATCCGTCTCGGGCCCGAAATTCATGGTGCCCAGGCAGATGCGGCTGACGCGGAGGCCGGTGCGGCCGAGGTGGTTGAATCGCATGGGCCGAACCTACAGGGCGGCGCCGAAGGGTGCCGCGGGGCCGAATCGTGCGGCGGGCCGCAGAGGGCCGTACCGGAGCGTGTCCCGATTGGCCGACTTTTTCGCGGTCCCGCTACATTGAGAACACCATTTTCTACGATTTCCACCCGAGCTTGGGGGCATGATGGCGCAACAGATTCCGCTGGTCGACTACCTGGAGCTGGGTGACGACCCGCATTTGGTGGCGAACGAGTGCATCTCGTGCGGCGCCCGCTTCTTCGACCGCCGCAACGCGTGCGCCGCATGCGAGGCGACCGAGTTCAAGAAGGTCGCCATCCCGACCAGCGGTGAGGTCCGAGCCTTCACCATCGTCTCGTTCGCCGCACCGGGGATCCCGGTGCCCTACGTCGCCGCCGTCGTCGACTGCGACGGCACCAGCGTGAAGGCCAATCTCATCAACGTGACACCCGATCCCGAGCACGTGACGCTGGGCATGAAGGTCCGCCTGGCCACCAACGTGATCGGCACCGACGACAACGGCACCGAGGCAATCGGCTTCGGGTTCGAACCCCTGGGAGGTTAGGCACGATGGCATCGGCATCCGAAGAGGTGTGGGTCCTCGGGATCCACATGACCAAGTTCGGCAAGCACCCCGACCTCGACACCGTCGACCTGGCGTCGCAGGCGGTTCAGGGAGCGCTGGCCGACGGCGGGGTGACCATGAAGGACATGGGCATCATCGGCGCCGGCAACCTCATGGGCGGCGCGTTGCCCATCGGGCAGGTGATCCAGAAGCAACTGGGCCAGACAGGGATCCCCGTCTACAACGTTTCCAACGCCTGTGCCACCGGCGCCACCGCGCTGCGGGTGGCGGTCATGGCGATCAAGGCGGGCGAGACCGACATGGGCCTGGCCTTCGGTGTGGAGAAGCTCGCCGGCGCCGGGCTGCTGGCCGGCGGGAGCCGCAAGAGCGACGACAACACCTGGACGCCTTCGGGGCGCTACGGGTCGGTGGCTGCCATCGACGGTCGGATCGGGACCGACATCATGCCGGGGGTCTTCGCCCAGATCGGCATGGAGTACGGCCACCGCTACGGCGGCACCAGCTTCGAGCTCTTCGCCCAGATCGCCGAGAAGAACCACTCGCACTCGACCCTGAACCCCATGGCGGCCTACCAGAAGAAGATGTCGCTCGACGAGATCATGAACGACGTCATGATCGCCTACCCCAACACGCGTCCCATGTGCTCGGCCAATTGCGACGGCGCGGCGGCGGCCGTGGTCGTCTCGGGATCGAAGCTCAAGACGCTTTCGCTCGAGCAGCAGAAGCGGGCGGTCAAGATCACGGCGTCGATCCTGACCACGGACCCGTGGGAGGAGGCATGCCAGATCCTGCCCAACGTGAACGACCTGACCCGCAACGCGGCCGCCCAGGCCTACGAGCAGGCGGGCGTGGGTCCCTCCGATCTGAACCTCGTGGAGCTGCACGACTGCTTCGCCACGGCCGAGCTCGTGCACTACGACAACCTCGGGCTGTGCGAGCGCGGTGGGGCGGCAGACTTCTTCAAGTCGGGCGCCACCTGGCGTGACGGTTCGACGCCTGTCAACGTCTCGGGCGGCCTGGAGTCCAAGGGCCACCCCATTGCCGCCACCGGCATCGCCAACGTGTGGGAGGTGGCGACCCACCTGCGCGGTGAGGCCGGCGACCGCCAGATTTCCGGTGCCAAGGTCGGCATGACCCACGTGATCGGGCTCGGCTCGGCGTGCGGGGTGCACATCCTGGAGAAGTCGGCGGCGTAAACAGGCGGACCTGGCGTACCCGGCGTACCTGGCGTACCCGGCGCACCTGGCCGACCTGGCGTTCCGCACATGACCACCTCGCCGGTCTACGACACCATCGGGCGGGGCTACATCGCCCACCGGCGGGTCGAGCCGACCTGGGAAGCCGTGATCCGCGAGCAGCTCGGGGACGGGCGCGTCGTGGTGAACGTCGGAGCGGGCACCGGGAATTACGAACCCGGCGACCGGATGGTTATTGCTGTTGATCCATCCAGCGTGATGATGCAGCAGCGTACGGCCGGTGCTGCGCCTGGCGTACGGGCCAGCGGTTCGGCGCTCCCGCTCCCCTCGGGGTGCGCCGACGTTGCCATGGCCATTCTCACCCTGCATCACTGGGACGATTGGGCGGTTGGTCTGTCCGAGCTGTGCCGGGTGGCGCCGCGGCGGATCGTCCTGACCATGGACTTCGAGATGCATTCGCGCTTTTGGCTCCTCGAGGAGTACGTGCCCGAAGTGGGTGCGTTCACCCGGAGCCAGGAGCCCGGGTACGAGGCGGTGGCTGAGGTCATCGGGGGTGGTGCGGGCGGTGCTGATGCAGGTAACGGTGGCGATGGTGGTGATGGTGGAGCCGTCGCAGTCATTCCCTTACTCGTGCCGCGTGACATGGAGGATGGCGTCCTCGGCGCCTACTGGTGCCGGCCTGAGGCGTACCTCGACCCGGCGGTGCGGGCAAACTGCTCGGGGTTGGCGTTGGCCGACCCTGCCGTCGTGGCCCGGGGTGTCGCCGCATTGGAGGCCGACCTTGCCAGCGGCGAGTGGCACGGGCGCCACGCCGACCTGGCCGAGCGAGAAGCGATCGATCTGGGATATCGGCTGGTGGTAGCGGACTCGGGTGAGGGCTGAAATTCACGACTTACTGTGACGTGTAGGCGCCGCAGGAGGTCAAGAAGGCGTCGGCGATGCGATGGTGCCAACCACGAGTAGCCATGCTGCCGTGATCATGTAACAAGTGTTGGTAACGATCGCGATCGCCGCAATGTACAGGCCGGCCAAGAAACCGAAAAAGAAGAGCCCCGCTCCGATCATCTCAGCCAAGTGAATGAGGCTTCCGCCGGCTACGCGAGTAAGCCTCAGACCATCGCTCATGCGAAGAGCTCGCACATACCCTTTGCCGAACACCACTGCCGAAATGCCACAGATGACGAACAGTTCTGCTCCTATTGCCCGATGGTTCTGACCTCCCATGAGCACGAGCGCACAGCGCATGAAGACCAAGGCCAAGCCGGTCAGTGTGTTGATGGCTCGATTGCGATGCGTTGCGTCGCCAGCAATTGCCTTGAGGTTGAGTGACATCGCCACAAAAACCAAACCGGTAAGCGTGATCGCGCCCGTTCCGACAAGAAGAAAGAAGTTGGTCCACTGTTCGGGCCTGTAGAGATCGGCGGCGATCATGGCGCAATAGTAGAACGACGGTCATGCGGATAGTCGGGCCTCATCCGAAGATGAGGAACACGCAACACTGAGCAAGTTCCGGCATAGTCGGGTCGATGTGAGGGTCTGCCGACCTGCCAAGTAGTGCGCGGGCGCGCCGAAGCGCCGGGGTGTTCAGGCTTTCAAAGTGCCGGCGAGGAGATCAGCCGGGGTGCTGGCGGGGGCGGGTTGGGCCCGACGTGGTGGCGGCCCGCCCCCTCACGCCGCGCTCGGTGGGGGGCGCTGGCGCTGCTCGCCCGGGCGCTCTTGTTGGTTGCGCTGGCGGTTGTGGAAGCCACAGAGCAGGCGGCCGTTCTCTTGGGTGGTGGGACCGCCCTGGGCGTAGGTCTGGATGTGGTCGACCTGGCAGCTCTCGGCCGGCTCGTAGCAGTGCGGGTGGGTGCAGATGCGGTCGCGCAGCTCTATGGCCCGTCGGGTCCCGCCGCTGAAGAGCCGGGCCCGCACGCTGACATCGACCCGGTTGCCGAGCGAGAAGATGGCCCGCTCGAAGTAGGCCGAGTCCATCCAGGGCTCGAGGGCCGAGGGGGGCAGCACCGTGGCGTTCTCGAGCTCACAGATGCGCCCATGGAGGGTCTCATAGCCGACGAAGACGCTGAAGAGCGGGGCGGGGCGGGTGGCCTCGGCCGGTGCGCTCGCACTGCGCGTCGCCATCTCGACGAGGGCGTCGCTGCGGCGCTGGCCCGAGGTGCGGGCCAACTCGTCGATGCGGGCGCTTTTGCCGAGGCGCTCTTTGGCCTCGGCACAGTCGGCCTCGAAGAACTGGTGCTCCAAGCGGTTGAGCTCGGCGGCCACGATGGAGCCCGAGATGGGGTCGAGCGTCATCTGGCCCAGCCACATGCCCGAGAAGCTGGTCTCCAAAAAGACGTTGCGCGAGGCCTTGCGCTCCTCGTCGGTCGCACAGGCCCCGTCGGGGTCGGCCAGCTGCTTCCAATAGGAAAGGGCCCGGTAGAAGTCCTCGAAGCCCATCTGGGCGGCCTGGGCCACCAGCATCTCTTCGTCACGGGCCATGGAGGCCTCGGTGCGGTGGCGCCTCGCCGAGGCGATGGCCTGGGCCGCTTCGGTGCCGATGGCGCCCTCGCGCCAGGCCCCGGCCACCTCGGGCAGGTGGCGCAGGGTGCGCCCGAGGCGCACCCGGCGCTTGGCGGCCGCCCGGGGGACCCGACAGCGCGACGAGATCCACGACGCCGGCGTCTTGGCCCCCTCGGCGGCCCACTGCTCCCCCGCCTCGAAGGCCGCCGTGGCCTCTGTCATGAAGGACTCGAGGCGTGACAAGAGCCGGTGCAGTTCGACGATGGACTCGCCGTCGCCGTAGTTGGCCGCACCCGACGCCACCAGTGCATCGAGTGCTTCGGCGACCTTCTCCAACTCCATGTATCGATGGAAGCACGCGGTTGTCACACATTGGCGCCGAGAATGCCAACACCAAATTGCACCGACATCTTCGGAGAAAACCAGTGACAATTCATCGATACGGGCGACCGTTCTTTGGGGGGACCGCTCCTACCCTTCAGGAGGGACCGCTCTTCAAGAGGGACCGCTCCTACTAGTGCTCTCAGGAGTCCCGCTCTTCAGGAGTCCCGCTCTTCAGGAGTCCCGCTCTCCAGGAGTCCCGCTCTTCAGGGCGGACCGTTCTTCAGGTAGAGGGACCGCCGTACACAAAGGTCAGGCGCCCCCGGCCAACAGCGGCACCGGGCGGGCCAGGCTCCAACTGAAGGTGTCCTCGATGTCACCCAGCGCCAGCGGTGACGACAAATCCGCAACGGTCGGCCCCACCCGGTCGGCCACGGACTGGAGCATGTCGCCGTCGAAGCCCCACAACGACACCGCGTTGGCGCCGAGCATGCGGCGGATGTCGTCCTCGGGCATCCCCCCGAAGATGTACCGCAAGATCTCACGATGCACCGGCGCCGCGCCTTCGAGGTGGGGGTAATCCGCTCCCCACATGAGCTTCTCGATGCCGATCTCGTGGCGCATCTCGGCCTCGTAGCGCTTCATGAGCGAGCCGCCCATCCAGACGTGCTTCTCGAAGTAGTCCCGCGGCCGCATCTGCAGATAGGAGCGCACAGGAGCGCCGCCGTGGGTGTCGAAGAACGACTCCATGTCCCGGATCAGAGATGGCAGCCACTGCACGCCGTTCTCGGTCACGACGACCTTCAGGTCGGGATGGCGGTCGAAGACCCCGCCGAAGATCATGAACCACAGCGGCCGGCGGGTGAAGACGAAGACCTCGTAGAGGCCGAGCATGCCGCCGTGCTCGGCGTCGTAGAGGAACTTGGTGTCGGTGGCCGAGCCCGAGGCGCCGGTGTGCAGGTTGACGACCATGCCGTGCTCCTCGCACGCGCTCCAGAAGGGGTCGTAGTACCCGTCCGCGTAGCCGGGCAACCGCGACGTCACCGACATGGCGGGCAGCATGACGCCGCCGAAGATGCCGTTGCTGCGGGCCCAGGCCACCTCCTCGACGGCGCGGTCCATGTCGTGGAAGTCGATCGGCATGCAGCCGGCACGGCGGCCCGGAGCCGCCGCACAGAAGTCGGCGAGCCAGCGCACGTAGCCGTGCAGTGCGGGCCACACCACCTCGAGGCCCTTGTCGGTCGTGGCGCCCAGGTACATGGCCGGAGAGAGTCCGCCCGCCAGGATGGGTCCGGGCAGCGTCACCTCGGCATGGATCCCCTGCTCCTCGAGTACGGCAAGACGACGCCCGTCGCCATCGCCCGGCACGACCCAGTCGGTGCCGTAGTGCGCCAGCCAGCCCTCGGCCGCCGCGATGTCCACGCCCATGCCGGCCAGTCGTCGGGCGGCGGTGGCACGGACGGGATCGGACTCGTCGACCTCACCCGGATCGAAGCCGCCGAACATGGAGATGGCGAGATTCGACATGTCGCCGAAGGCGGCGACCGCCTCGCGCTGCGCCGGGTCCACGTAGGAGAGGAAGTGCTCCAGGCTGTCCGGTGAGGCGTGGGTGTCGGCCGAGACCACGACGTAGTTGCGGCCCCGGTTCTGCGCGACCGTGGTCGCTCCGTCGCTCATGCCACTCCCTCCCTGGTCAGTGACCCGCACACTACCGCCGGTGCAGTGAGGTCCGGTCTGGCCTCGGACCGCCGGTAACTTCTCCGTCGGGATGCACACCTCCTCCACTCTGATCCTGGTGCTGGCCGTCTTCGCCGCCAGCCTGGTGGAAATGGTCGAGGCCCTGACCATCGTGGTGGCGGCGGGCGTGAGCCGCGGCTGGCGTCCCGCCCTGGAGGGCGCCGCGGCGGCGATCGGGGTGCTCGGGGTACTGGTGGTCGTCGTCGGCGTCCCGCTCATCCGCTACATCCCGATCGACACGCTGCGGGTAGTGGTGGGAGCGCTGCTGCTGGTGCTCGGCCTGGCCTGGTTGCGCAAGGCGATCCTGCGGGCGAGCGGGCACAAGGATCCGCACGACGAGGACAAGATCTACGCCGCCACCGTGGCCGAGCTCAGCGAGGACCCGTCGACGGGGCAGCCCGCTGCGCCCGGTGCGCCGGACTCGCTGCGGCAGCCGGGCCCGGCACAGCACAACACCGCACAGCACAACACCGCACAGCACAACAAGCACGACGGGGTGGGCTTCGCCGTGGCCTTCAAGGGCGTCTTCCTCGAGGGCACGGAGGTGGTGCTGATCGTGGTCAGCCTGGGCGCGGCCCAACACCGCCTCGGCCTCGCCGCGTTGGCCGCCGCCGCCGCCGCGTTGCTGGTGGCCGTCGTCGGCCTGGTGGTGGCGCGCCAGCTGAGCGAGGTGCCCGAGAACACGATCAAGACCGTGGTGGGCGTGATGCTGACCAGCTTCGGCGTGTTCTGGGTCGGCGAGGGCGCCGGCGTGCACTGGCCGGGCTCCGATCTGGCCATCCCGGTGCTGGTCGGGTTCTTCGCCGTCGTCTTCTTCGCCTTCACCGCCTACATGCGCACACAGCTGCCGGCGTCGGCCGCGGCGGCGGTCCCCGAGGAGGCGACACCGTGAATCCGGTGACAGCGTGAATTCGGTGACAGCGTGAATTCGGTGACACCGTGAGCGCGGTGACCCGGGCCCTCCGGGGCTTCGGCCTCTTCTGGTGGGACTTCCTGGTCGGCGACACGCCCGAGTTGGCGCTGGCCACCGGCGCCATCGTCGGACTGGCCTTCCTCCTCGCCGGCCAGCGTTGGGTCGGGGCCATCCTGCTGCCCTTGGTGGCGGCGGCGTTCCTGTTCGTCAGCACGTATCGAGGCCGGCGCCGGGCACCACGTCCGTAGCCGCGTCCGGCGGGAGCCGGGGCGGTCGTGGAGCTGACCGTGGTGGAGATGGTGGTGGTGGTGCGAACCCGGTGGCGTGGTGGTGGCACCCTTTTGACCCGTGCTCCGCGCTGACAGGCTCCTTCAGAGAAGGCCCTTGGCGAAAGGAGCAGCAATGAGGAACAGATGGATCATGGGCGTGATGGCGACGATCGTCGCCATGCTGGCACTACCGCTGGCACTGCCGTCGGCCGCATCGGCCGCCGGCTTCTGGCATCACCCCTTCCGGCACGGCGGCGTCCATTCGAATCCCGGCGCGGCCGTCGTGTCGCTCGAATCGGGGCCCTACGGTCCTGTGCTGGTCGTCGGCGGTGCCGGTGCCGGCTACGTGCCGGCCACCTCTACGACGGCGGCCGGCTACGTGTACCCGGCGGGGACGTCGCTGTACTCGCCCACCATCGACCCGCCGACCTACGGCGCGTCCTTCTTCCACGAGTACCAAGCGGGGTGCACCACCACCGTCGTCGACAGCGAGGCGGAGGGCCCGCTGTCGTGCACGGGAGCGGAGACGGACACCTCCGCTGACTGGCCCGCCTTCACCACGGAGGCCTTCCCGGTCGCCGGCCCGGGTGTGAACCCGCGGCTCCTCGGCGCGGTCTACCGCACCGACCTCGATGCCTTCCAGGTGACCTACGCCGGTCACCCGCTCTACCTCTTCGACCCGGGCCCGGACTCGTTCTTCGGGGCGAACTTCTACGAGACGGTGCAGCCGCTCCCGCCCGAGCACACGGCGTGGTTCCTCATGTCGCCCTCGGGCACCCCGGCGACCGGACCGGCCACCCTCGAGACGGAGTCACCCCAGGCCGGGACGACCTACAGCACAACCGAACTGGCGACCGAGATGCTGCCGGGGGTCGGCGGCGCGGCCGTCTCCGTCTACTCCTTCAGCGGTGACTGGCACTCCAGCAACTGCTACGGCCCGTGCGCCATGGAGTTCATCCCCCTGCGCACGGCCGGGACGCCGACGCTGGGCGCGGGAGTGAACCCGAGCGCCGTTGGCGTCATTTGGCGGGCCGATGGCACCGAGCAGGTCACGTACCACGGCCACCCGCTCTACATCTACGACCAGGAGCAGCCCCTGGCCGGGGCCTCCGGCCTGGTCACGACTGGGACGGGCGGCAACGGCAACGGTGTCCACGCCTTCGGCGGGACCTTCAGCCTCGTCAACCCGTAGCTGTCCGAGCGGCTCGGTGAGAGCTGCCCGGACACCTGCCAGCGGCCCCGCCCCCCGAGGCGGGGCCGCTGCGCGTCCGCTGCGCCGGCGACACGCCGCAGCCCACTGTCACGCCGCAGCCCACTCGACGGCCGCCTGGACCTGCGACGGCCCGAAGCACTCCACCTCACCGGGGATCATGAAGCGGAACAGTTCGATGGCGTGGCGCAGCCAGTCGTGTGACGTCACGACGGCGCACCGCTTCCATTTGGAGAGATCCCGGTGGACGAGCTCGCCCAAGTAGAGCTTGGAGTCCTCGATGGTGCCGCCCACCGTGAGACCCGTGTAGTCGTCGCCGAAGACGAACACACAACGGATGGCACCCTGGGTGTCGATGAGCGACCGTATTCCCGGGTCGAGGACGGTCTTGTAGTCGTCCTTCTCGAGCTTGCCTACGACCTCTACGGCCAGCACGGTGTCCGGGCTGTCGATCTTCTTGAGCATGTCGGTTCTCCCTTCCTGTTGCGCGGCGAGGTTCCTGCTGCGCCGCGCCGTGACCGGGACGCGGGCCACGTCCCACTCTGGAACGGAACGCCGGAAGCCGCAACCGGGCGCAGTCGGGTGTCAGGTCCCCGAGCCGGCCGGCAGCACCGGCGCCGGCGCAGAACCCGGTTCGGGCTGGGTGTCGGGTCCTTCCATGGTGCGCTCGGGGAGCAGCAGGATGGCGGCGATCAGAAAGCAGATTGCGCCGACGAACGTCCCCAGATTGGTCAGCGCCAGGCTGAGCAGCTGGCCGCTCGAGGTGACGTAGGAGGCGATGGCCGACACGCCGAAGGCGGCGGAGCCCGCCAGATTCAGCGCGGTGATCCACCACGAGATCCGCGACGGTCGCCAGGCGAACGGCCCGTGGCACTCCTCGGCCCAGGCCAGCCAGCTCGACACCAGGAAGCAGATGGAGCCCAGCGCATCGGGACGCCATACCGGATGGTGGCCCGGCGCGGCGCCCAGCCCGACCGCCAGCGCGCTCAGTGTGGTCCGGTTGAACCACAGTGTCCCGAGCAACTGGATGGCGGCCGCCCACCAGTCGATGCGGCGGTGCCGGATCCGCAGCAGGGAGCCCGGCCCCTTCCGGCGCGGCTCGACGAGGGCGGACGGCGCGGACGCGACCTCCATGTACTGCAGGAAGGAGGCCGTCGTGAAAAAGATGGAGCCGACGAAATAGGTGATGTTGTCAGGCGTCGCCCCGACGGCCGTCACGTAGGGCGGGAATGAGCCGAGGGCGAAGCAGACGGAACCGACGGCGAAGAGCACGCCCATCCACCACGTCATGGCGAAGGGAGCCCACCAGGTCGAGCCGCCGGGAACCCGGCCGGCGTGCTTGCGGTGCCAACGCGAGTCCCAGAGTTGCCGGGTGCCGTCCGGAAGCCGGTAGACCTCGCGGGTCACGAAGGGGCCGAAGCCGCGGCTGCCGAGTCGCCGCCACCCCTCGGGAACCTCCACGTAGGCCACCGCCATTGCCGGTCACGTTAGGGCGGTGGATTAACCAGGCCCGCCCACGGATCGGGCATCATGTGGGCTCGCCGACGGGCAGGCACGTCGGGGCACGCAGCTGGGGAGGAGCAGGTATGAGTACCGAGACGCGCGGTGTGATCGCCCGGGAGAAGGGCGCACCGGTCACCGTCGAGACGATCCTGGTGCCCGAGCCCGGACCGGGCGAGGCGGTCGTGGCGGTCAAGGCCTGCGGCGTGTGCCACACCGACCTGCACTACCGCGAGGGCGGCATCAACGACGACTTCCCCTTCCTCCTCGGCCACGAGGCCGCCGGCGTCGTGGAGTCCGTCGGGTCCGACGTGACGGACCTGGCGCCGGGCGACTTCGTCGTCCTGAACTGGCGGGCGGTGTGCGGGGAGTGCCGGGCCTGCCGGCGCGGCCGGCCCTGGTACTGCTTCGCCACCCACAACGCCACGCAGAAGATGACGCTGGCCGACGGGACGCCGCTCTCCCCCGCCCTCGGCATCGGCGCCTTCGCCGACCGGACGCTGGTTGCCGCCGGCCAGTGCACCAAGGTCGACCCCGCCGCCCGCCCCGAGGCCGTCGGGCTGCTCGGCTGCGGCGTCATGGCGGGCATCGGTGCCGCCATGTACACCGGCCAGGTCGGGCTCGGGGACTCGGTGGCGGTCTTCGGCTGCGGCGGTGTCGGGTGCGCCGCCGTCGCCGGGTCCAGGCTCGCCGGGGCGGCCGTCATCATCGCCGTCGACAAGGACCCCCGGAAGCTCGAGCTCGCCGAGGACTTCGGTGCCACCCATACGGTCGACGCCGGGACCACCGACCCGGTCGAGGCCATCAAGGGGCTGACGGACGGGAACGGCGCCGACGTCTGTATCGAGGCGGTCGGGAACCCCACCGTGATGGAGCAGGCCTTCCTGGCCCGTGACCTGGCGGGGACGCTGGTGCAGGTCGGCGTGCCCACGCCCGACATGCGCATCGACCTGCCGATGATCGAGTTCTTCGGGCGGGGCGGCGCGTTGAAGCCGAGCTGGTACGGCGACTGCCTCCCGTCGCGTGACTTCCCGATGCTCGTCGACCTCTACGTGGCCGGGCGACTCGACCTCGACCGCTTCGTGAGCGAGACGATCGGCATCGAGCAGGTCGAGGACGCCTTCGCCCGCATGGAACGCGGCGAAGTGCTGCGCTCGGTCGTCGTCCTGTAGGCCCCGAGCGTCAGCGTCAGCTTCAGCGCTTCTTCTTCGCCTTGCCCCCGGAGAAGAGCTCACGCCAGCCCTTCTCCTCGATCTCCACGCCGAACTTCTTGGCGGCCGCCGTGATGCGCCGCCAGGCCTGGTCGCGCTCCTTGTCGGTCACACCCTCCACCTGGTCGAAGCGGGCCACGGCGTTGCGGACGTGCTTGGCGTCGACGAGCGGCTCCTTGCGGTCCTTCGGGAACGCGAACACCTTGTCGTCGAGCTTGTTCTTCTCGGCCGTGCTCAGGCCGTCCGAGCGGGTGGTGGTCTTCTTGGCGCCCCTGGGCCGGGAGCTCTCGGACTTCTTTGCTTTCGGGGCTGCTCTTTGCTTCGCCGTGGGCATCGGCACCTCCTCTAGTCGGTCCTGAGCACGTCATACCCGGTGTCGGCCCCGGCGAATCGGTATGGAGCCCCCGGAACTGCGCCACGCGAAGTCGCCGTGCTATTCCTGTGCCATGGCGCTCCCCCTCGCCCCCTTCGGCACGCGGACCGGCCTGCGCGGCATGGTGGCCGCCGCCGACCAGCTGGCCGCGGTCGCCGGCCTCGCCATGCTGGGCCAAGGCGGTTCGGCCGCGGATGCGGCCGTGGCCACGGGCACCTCGATGGCGGTCGTGGGGCCGCACCTGTGCGGTCTCGGGGGCGACGTGCTGGCCATGGTCTCTCCGCCCGACGGGCCGCCCGAGGCGCTGCTCTCCATCGGGCGGGCCGGTGCGGGGTCCGACCCCGGACGCATGCGCCGCGACGGCATGACGATCATGCCGGTGCGCGGCGACATCCGCAGCGTGCAGGTTCCCGGCGCGGTCGACGGCTGGCTCGCCCTGCACGCGCGCTACGGGCGGCTGGCCCTCGACGACGTGCTGGCACCGGCCATCGAGCTGGCCCGCGAGGGCTTCCCCGCCTCCATCATGCTGGCGCTGGCCAGCCATCTCGTGCACGCCCTTCCCGGGGCCGGCGAGCTGTGCCCCGACGGCCCGCTCGCTATCGGGCAGACCGTGCGCCTGCCCGGCATCGCCCGCACGCTGCAGGCCGTCGCCCGGCACGGCCGCGACGGCTTCTATCAGGGGGAGTTCGGGCGGGGCCTGCTGGAGCTGGGCGGCGGCCATTTCGCGTCGGCCGACTTCGCCACCAGCGCGGCGTCGTGGTGCCCGCCGCTGCGCGCCGGCGCGTGGGGCCACGAGCTGTGGACCGTGCCGCCGCCCTCGCAGGGCTACCTCACGCTGGCCGGCGCCGCGGTGGCCGAGGCGGCCGGCCTCGGGGCGGACCCGGACGACCCGCAGTGGGCCCATCTGCTCGTCGAGACCTGGCGCGCCGTCGGCCACGACCGCCCCGCCATGCTCTTCGACGGTGCCGACGGGGAGGCGCTGCTCGACCCCGAGCGGCTGGCCACCGCCGCCGCCCGCGTCGACGCGTCGTCCGTGGCACCACCCGACGTCGCGCCCGGGCGCGGCACGGCCGCCCCCGAGGTGGCCCGCTTCGGCGACGGCGACACCACGCACCTGTGCGCACAGGACGCCGACGGCCTCGGTGTGTCGCTGACGCAGTCCAACGCGCTGGACTTCGGGTCGCACCTGGTCGAGCCCACCACCGGCGTCTTCCTGCACAACCGCGGCGTCGGCTTCTCGCTCGAGCCGGGCCATCCCGCCGAGGTGGCGCCCGGGCAGCGGCCGCCGCACACCCTCTCCCCGATGCTCGTCACCACGCCCGACGGCGCGCTGACCCACCTGGTCGGGGCCATGGGCGGCGACGCCCAGCCACAGATCATCGTGCAGTTGCTGGCCCGCCTGCTGCGATCGGGCCACGATCCGGCGCGCGCCATCACGGCGCCCCGCCTCACCCTCGACGCGCCGTCGGCCGGGCCCTTCCGCTTCTGGTGGGGCGAGGACCTGACCGTGCTCGTGGAGGCCGACGCGCCCCCGGCCTGGTCGGCCGGCCTCTCCGGCCGGGGCCACCACGTGCGGACCATCAGCGCCTTCGACCCGGTCGCCGTCGGCTGCGCCCAGATCATCGCCACCGAACGGGACGCCGCCGGCGCCCGCACCATGGTGGCGGCGTCGGACCCCCGCAGCCCCGCCGGCGCCGCGCTGGGCCGTTGACGGACCGCGTTGCGCCGGACGGCCAGCCACCCGGTGAGCCTGTGAGCCGGTGAGCCGGGCCGCGGGTGACCCGCTGCGCATCGCCTCCCTGGCCAAGCAGGTCCCGCTGGCCGAGTCGCTGCAGCTCGACGGGGGCCGGCTGGTGCGCGCCGGCGTGGCCTCCGAGATGAACCCGTACTGCCGTCGCGCCGTGGCCCACGGCGTCACGCTGGCCCGGGAGACCGGCGGTTCCTGCACCGTGGTGACGCTCGGGCCGCCCGGCGCCGAGGACGTCCTGCGCGAGGCGGTGGCCTGGGGTGCCGACGAGGGGCTGCACGCCTGCGACCCGGCTTTCGCCGGCTCCGACACCCTGGCCACGGCCCGGGCCCTGGCCGCCGCCCTGCGTGCCGCCGGTCCCTTCGACCTCGTCCTGCTCGGCCGCAACTCCATCGACGGTGAGACCGGGCAGGTCGGCCCCGAGCTGGCCGAGCTGCTCGGCCTCCCCTTCGCCAGCGGGGTCCGCCGCATGGAGGACCGGGGCCCGGTCTGGCGCCTCGAGCTCGAGCACGACGACGGGACCCAGGAGGTGGAGCTGGCGCTGCCCGCGGTCCTCTCCGTGGCCGAGCGCCTCTGCGACCCCTGCAAGGTCGACCCCGAGGGACGGGCCGCCGTGGCGCCGGACCGCCTCACCCAGGTGGACGCCGGACAGCTGGGGCCGGGGCCCTGGGGGGACGCCGGCAGCCCGACGGTGGTCGGGGCGACGCGGGCACTCGAACACGCGCGCGCCCTGCGGGTCCTCGACGGTCCGCTCGACGCGCAGGTCGCCGACGCGGTCCGCCTGCTCCATGCACGCGGCGCCTTGACGGCGCGCCCCGGCCCGGCGGCTCCGCCGCCGGGTGACCGCCCGAACCTGGACCGGGGTGCCTCCCGCGTGATCGCCGTCCTGGCCGAGCCCGGCCGGCGGCGGGTCACCGAGGAGCTCCTCGGCGCCGCCGCAGGGCTGGGGTCGCTGGTGGGTGCCGCCGTCCACGCGCTCTGCCCGGGCAAGGCCGATCCGGCCCCGCTGGCGGCGGCGGGGGCCGACGTCGTCGTCCTCCTGCAGGGGACCCACTCCCGTGGTGACCTCGTCGCCGAAGACGTTGTCGCCGAAGACGTTGCGGCTGCGCTCACCGCCTACATGCGGGAGGCGGCGCCGTGGGCCGTGCTCGCCCCGAGCACGGCGTTCGGCCGCGAGGTGGCCGGCCGCGCCGCCGCGGCGACGGGGTCGGGACTCGTCGGCGACGCCGTGGCGCTTGCGACCCGGGACGGGCGCCTGGTGGCGGCCAAGCCGGCCTTCGCCGGCGCGCTGGTGGCCGACATCACGTGCCGCACTGCCACGCCAGATGGCCACCGTGCGCCCGGGCGTCCTGCCCGCGCCGCCGCTCCGGCCGCGCCAAGTGCCCGTGCTGACGCGGACGACCGAGCCACGCGGGCGCGTGCGGGTGCTGGCCGACCGGCGAGACGACGACGTCGAGACGCTGGCCCGGGCGCAGGTCGTCCTCGGCGTCGGCACCGGCGTCACGCCCGAGGAATACGGATCACTCAGCCCGCTCGCCGCCCTGCTGGGAGCCGAGCTCGCCGCCACCCGCAAGGTCACGGACAGGGGCTGGGCGCCGCGGGCGCGCCAGGTCGGCATCACGGGCCGCTCCATCGCGCCGCGGCTGTACGTCGCCCTGGGGCTCAGCGGGAAGTTCAACCACATGGTCGGAGTGCGGGCGGCGGGGACCATCCTGGCCGTCAACGCGGACCGGGCCGCCCCCGTCTTCGAGCACTGCGATGTCGGCATCGTCGGCGACTGGCACGAGGTGGTGCCCCTGCTGCAGGAGGCACTGCGCCAGGACGCCCCGCGGCCCGACGCGGCAACGATCAGCTGAGGCCGGCGGCGGCGCGGACCGTCGCCACGACCTCCTCGTTCGACGCGCCGGGCCCCAGGACGGCGGCCACGCCGTCGGCCTTGAGCACGTCGATGTCCGCCGGCGGGACGATGCCGCCCACGACGACCGGCGTCTGAAGACCGGCGGCGCGCAGCGCCCCGACCACGGCGGGGGCCAGCGTGAGGTGGGCGCCGTTGTGCATGGAAACGCCGACGACGTCCACGTCCTCCTGGGCGGACATGGCGGCAATGGTCTCGGGCGACTGGCGCAGGCCGGCGTAGACGACCTCGCAGCCCGCGTCACGCAGGATGCGCGCCACGACACGGAGCCCCCGGTCGTGCCCATCGAGACCGACCTTGGCCATGAGGACGCGCACCGGCCGCTCCGTACTCGACGGGGCCACGTCAGGCGCGCGACGCGTCGGGCGGGCGGGGCCCGTAAGAGGATGTTCGGCCGGTCACCGGGCCATGCTACGCCGGCGCCTCCCGGTCACACAGACAGGTCACGCGGTTCAGCCGGCGCGTTCCCCCCGCAGCATCCTCAGGTCCGGCGGGGCGCCGGGGCCGGCACTGTTGGTCAACATCGTGCTGAACGCAGCGGCCGGAACCGGGCGCGCGAAGTAGTAGCCCTGCGCGACGTCGCACCCGAGGTTCGTGAGCTCCTCCACCTGCGCCAGGGTCTCCACGCCCTCCACGACCGTGGTGGAACCGATGGCCTTCGACAGCGCAACAACGGCCGAGACGATGGCCGACTTCACCGGGTCGTGCTCGATGTTGCGGACGAAGCTCTGGTCGATCTTCACCTCGTCGATGGGGAACCGGGCCAGGTACCCGAGCGAGGAATGGCCCGTCCCGAAGTCGTCGATGGCCACCCGGACCCCGAGGGTGTGGAGCTTCGTCAGAATCTGCGACGTGAGGTCGATGTCGTCCATGGCCAGGCTCTCGGTCACCTCGAGACAAAGTTGCCACGGGTCGATCCCCGTGGCCCGCAGGACATCGGCCACCTCGTCGTCGAGGTCGGCCTGCTGGAACTGGCGGGCCGAGAGGTTCACCCCGACCCGGAGCGTGACGCCGAACTCCTGCTGCCAGGTCTGCGCCTGCCGGCAGGCCTGCTCGAGCACGATCGCCCCGATGGGCACGATGGTCCCGTTGTCCTCGGCCACCTTGATGAAATGGATGGGCAACAGGATCCCGTGATCCGGATGGTTCCAGCGCACCAACGCCTCGGCACCGACGATGCGCCGGTCGGCCAGTGAGACCAGCGGCTGATAGTGGACCTCCACCTCTCCCCGATCGACCACGTGATGCAGCGCCGTGCCGAGGTCGAGACGGCTGACCGACCGCACGCCCATGCGCTCGACGTCGAACAGCGCGAACTGCCCGCCGCGCCCGAGCTCCTTGGCCCGGTACATCGCCACGTCCGCATCGTGCAGCAGGTCGTCGCGGGACTTGCCGTACTCGCTGAGGGCGACGCCGATGCTCAAGGTGGCCACGACCTCGTGCCCCTCTCTGAGCGTGATCGGGCCGCGGAACGCCTCGAGCACCGCTTCGGCCACCTCGACCGCCTCGTCCGACGAGGCCACGCCCTCGAGGAGGACGACGAATTCGTCACCACCGAAGCGGGAGAGCGTGTCGCCGGGCCGCACGGCCCGGCGCAGGCGGTCCCCGATGACGCGCAGCAGCTCGTCGCCGACCTGATGGCCGAGGTTGTCGTTGACCACCTTGAAGCGGTCGATGTCGCAGAAGAGCACCGCCACCTGGCTGCCCGTCCGGTCCGCCTGCAACAGCGCGTGATCGAGATGGTCGAGCAGGAGCCGACGGTTGGCCAGCCCGGTCAGCGCGTCCTGGAAGGCGTGACGCGCCAGCTGCTCCTCGAAGGCCTTGCGCTCGGAGGTGTCGCGGAAGACGATGACGGCCCCTGCGGGGGTCTCGGCACCCACCAGGGGCGAGGCGGTCATGGTGACCGGGAAGTGCGAGCCGTCCAGGCGCTGAAAACGCGTGTCGTAGCTGGTCACGTTGCGCCGCAGCGCCATGGCCCGCATCGCCGGCGTCGCGCAGGAAGTCCGGCGTCTTCTCCGCCGGGACCACGGGGCCGTCGTCGTCGGTGGCGAGGCCGAACCAGCCGAGCATGTTGGCGCCCGACGGGTTCATGAAGGTGATCCGCCCGTCCTCGCTCACGGCACACACGCCCTCGCCCAAGCTGCCGGTGATCACCGACAGCTTCTCGCGTTGCTGGCGAACCTCCCCGTAGAGGTCGGCGTTGGCCAGCGCAAGGGCGCCGATGGAGGCCAGTGCCTCAAGCAGCGTCCCTGTCGGCGTCGTCGAACGGCTCGGCCCGGCCACCGCGGGCGACGCCCAGCCAGAGGGTGCCCTCCACGACCTCCATCGGCGCGGACAGCACCCCGCGCCCGGGCCGCTCCGGGGTGAGCGTGACGTCCGGCGAGCGCAGCAACGATCGGGCCGACGCGACCACGGCCGCCCGCGTGTCGTCGGCGCCCATCGAACGGTTCACGTCGAGGGTGGCGCCGAAGAGGCCATGGAGCCTGGCCCGGTCGAGCCGGGCGTCGAAGTGCCCGGTGCTGAGGGAGCGCAGGACGAGCAGGGGCAGCACGGCGAGGGGCAGGTACCTCGGGTCGTGGGCGAGCAACAGGCCGGCCGGGATGGCGATGCTGATGGCGCCCCCGATGATGAGGAGTTTGCCCTTGAGGCCGGCGAACACCGTCTGGCGCCACGGGACACCCAGCGTCACCGCGATCGACACCAGGGCGCCCGCGTCGACGACGAGGTTGATGGCGGCAGCAACCAGCGCGGCGCCGACCGCGGCGTACCCCACCGGTGACTGTGTGCCGTGCAACAGTGCGAACACCAGCGCGCCGAGGCCGGCCGACGCGACCACCCGGCCGGCGTCGAAGCCCGATAGCCACACCGGGCGGCGCCGGATCGCCAGGACCGCGACCGTGGCGACGACGAACACGAGCACGGCGAGGGCCGGCGGAACCAGCAGGACGAGCAGAACGAGGAAGGCCTCGTCCACACTGATGGCGTCGGAACCTCGGTCGACGTAGCGGGTGACGGGCCAGACCCAGCTGGCCGCCAGGAGGACGCAGATGACGGAGGCAGACGTGACCTCCGCCGCCGTCGGCGCACCGGCAGACAGGGTGCGCTGGAGGGCCAGCCCGGTAGCGGCCAGCCCTGCCGCCGCCCACGCGCCCGCCACCACACGTGTCGAGGTCCGAACGCTCACGGCGCCGAACCGTCTCAACCCGCCCGCACCCACTCCCGATGCCTCCCGTGGAGGAGCGGGTGCCACGCCGCACATCGCCATGCCCCCCTCACCAGCGCTCCTCTGGGACGGAAGGTAACACCGGCGAAAAGTGACTTCAATGACTTTCTGCCCGGTACAGCGGGAACGAGGTGATTTCGGTCCCGTCCAGCCAGCCTTTGACGCTTCTGACCTGCCACTGCGTACCCATGTGACGGTCCGATTGCTTTTATGACCTTTGGCAGCACGTCCCGACCGAGGTCGGTCGCTAGACCTCGGTCTCGGCGCCCTTCAGGTCACGTTGGCTGCGGTAGGCCCGCAACCGGTGCCAGAAGACCACCACGACCGCGATGACCGCCAGCGCCGCGAAGACGTACCCGGCGAGGTTGAAGGCCTTGAGGACATGGTTGTAGCTGCTGCCCAGGCTGTAGCCGAGCGAGCAGAGGGCAGCACACCAGGCCGCGCAGCCGATCACGGTGAAGATGGCGAACTTCGCCAGCGCCATCTCGCCCAGCCCGGCCGCGAACGACACGAAGGACCGCAGGAGTGGGATGAACCGGCCGAAGAGCACGAACGGCTCGCCGCGGCGTGCGAACCACGCCTCCGCCCGGTCCAGATCCTTGTGCGTCAGCAGGACGTACTTGCCCACCCGGTCGACGAGGGTCCGGCCACCGAAGCGGCCGATGCTGTAGCCGGCAGCCGAGCCCAGGAGCTCACCCAGGATCGCCACGAGGATGACGACAGCGAGGTCGAGCGGCTTGCCCTCGCCCGGCACCTGGCCGCTGGCCAGGACGCCTCCGTAGATCAGCGCGATCTCGGCGCCGACCGGGAGACCCATGGCCGAGATGAAGCTCAGCGCAAAAATGGCGCCGTAGCCGGCCGACTTGAGAAACTCCTCCACTGCTACCCCGCTTCCGCCGCCGGCACGGCGGTCATGTTTGGCGCGTTCGGCGCCGATCGTAACTCCGCCAGGCACGGATCTGCGGTCTTTGGATGGTCCGCTGCCCTATGGTGGCGCCGTCGACCGACCGGCGAGGCAACGGTGCTCTTCATCGAATACGACGTCACGGCGCAGGGCGAGATCGAGCTGGTCGCGCTGATCAACGCCACCGAGCAGAACGCTGAGGACATCGACGGCGCGGCCTGGATGGCGTGGCGGGCCGATACGTTCGAGGACGGCGGCCTGGGCTGTGTCGGCGTGCCTCCGAACCAGCTGGCGCTGCTGGAGGAGACGGAGAACGCAGATGAGGTCTGCGCCATCGTCGAAGGCATCATCCTCGCCGACCGTGCCACGAAGGAGCGGGAACGGCCGTGAGCACGACCCGGTCGCAGCTGTACCGGCTGGCGCGGGACCTCGGCAACGTCGAGGCCGTCGAGCACGGCTACTCGCGTGGAGGGTTGTCGGGGGCAGCGGGCGGCGCGGCACAGCGGGAGGCCCGCCGTGTCATCTACCGGGAGGGCAATCGCCAGATCAACCGGTTCGTGCGCGCCGTCGGCCTGGGGCCGCATCGACGCTGAGGCGCTCGCTAACCCCTGCTCGGATCCGCGAGAAAGGCACCGAGCTTGTCTCGCCTGTTCAGCAGCATCCGAACCCCGAGCCGCTGACCGCCCACCGACGACGCGACCGCGATCACACACGCCAGCGCCACGCCGAGCCCGAAGTCGTGCTCGGGCAACCGCTGCGAGAGCCCGTGCGGCGCGGTGAAGCCCCAGACGACGAGTGACGGCGTCAGCAGCAACGCGGCCAACACCGGGACGAGGATGTACGGCGTCACCACCAGCACGCCCCAACGGACGAGCATGCGCCCCCACGGCCTGCGGTGGTCCCAGCGGTAGCGCAGAGGCATGGGGTGGTAGGGCAGCAAGATGCCGACCCACCCCGAGACGGCGAGGACCCCGAAGGGAAGGACGCCGATCGCCACGATGGTGTACGCCGTGGACAGCAACGAATGATTGAGGAGCCCGTTGACGACGGCGACCAGAGCACACACGGGCGTGACCAGCAACCAGAGGACGATGTTCTTGGCGTACAGGAGCCGGCGCAGCATCACCGGGTCACCGAGAGCGCGCACGATCCTGTCGGCGTCGGGACCGAGGACGTTGGTGGCCGGGACGTCCGAGTACATCCAGCCGGCGAGCACCAGCGCGAAGGCCAGCGTGCCGTGCAAGGTGAAGACCTTGTCCCGCAGCTCCGCGGGCAGAAAGAACCAGGCCGAGCTCATGAGGGCGCCGTTGACGGCCACCGTCACGGGGGCTTCGTACGGAGGGTGAAACGTCAGCGCCAGCTGCTGGCGGACCGCCTCCCTCGTCGTCGCGGGGAGACGGCGGTCACCTGTGGGCGACATGGGTCGACACCGCCTTCAGCACGCACCGGACCCGAGGCATGCAGACAGGGTGGATCGCGGACCAGAGGGCTGCGTCAGCGAGTTCTTCGGGGCAAGAGCGCACCGATGAACCAGAAGAGGGGCACGAAGATGCCGACGAGGAACATCACCCAGTGTCCCTTCCGGATGGAGATGATCCCGAGAGTCAGGAGGAGCACGACGTAGATGATCGACCACAGCGCAACGAAACCGGCGCTGGCCGATGCCAAGGGAAATTGCATGTCGTGTCCCCCACCTCCGTCTCGCGCCGCACCCTACACCGGTGCGCCAGCCGCGCGCCGATGGGCGTCCACCACGGCGCGGTCTACTATGTGCCGCCGCGGCGGCAGGCGCGACACGCTCCTGCCCACTTCAGCATGAGGATCGGGAGCACTGATGGAAGACGCCAGAGCCAGGGAACTGGTCCACGCCGAGCGATCCCGTGTGGAGAGGTTGCTCAAGGACATGGACGAGGCCGGCGCCGCCGACCGGGGGGCGGCCGACGAGCCCGGCGACATGTTCGACTCCGCCGAGCCCCTGACCACCGAGGGCACCGACGACTCCATCAAAGCCGAGCTCGAGGAGCGATTGGCCGCCATCAGCCGGGCCGAGCAACGCCTGGAGGCGGGCACGTACGGACTCTCGGTGCGCAGTGGGCAACCGATACCCGACGACCGCCTGGAAGCTGATCCGACCGCTGAGCTGACGGTGGAGGAGGCTCGCTGAGGAGGTCTCAGCCGTCCTTCGTCGGCTCTCCGTGCTCGGCGTTGGGCAGGCCCCGCCGCCAGTAGGCCTTGCCGGAGATCTGGTCGGGCCGGAGACCGCGTTCGGTCAGCAGCCGGGTGACACCGCGGACGACGGCGGCCTCGGCGGCAACGTAGGCGTGCCCGACACCTTCGGGGAGATCCACACCGGCAACCGCCTCCATCATCGGCGCGGCGTCGCCGGGAGCCGATCGCCCGTCGCGACGCAACCAGTGCAGGTCGAGTCGGTCCGCCTGCGGTGCGTCGAGCTCCTGTTCGTCGGCCGCGGCGTCGATCTCGAGAAGCGCACTGGCCCGGGAACCCGGAGGGAGGGCCTCCATCATGGCCAGCGCGCCCGGGAGCCCCGTCTCGTCGACGAGAAAGAGGTGCCAGTCGGCATCGGGGTCCAGCGAGATCTTGCCGCGGGGACCGATGGCATCGATGCGGTCGCGCGGCGCCGCGGCCGAGATCCAATCGGTCCCCGGTCCTGCACCGTGGAGGGAGACATCGATCGTCACCGTGCGCCGGTCGGGGTCGAAGCGCCGAATCGTGTAACGGCGGTTGAGCAACCTGTCCCCGGTCAGGGGAACCCGCAGCATCAGATCCTGACCCGCCACGTACTGCAGCCCGTCGATCCCAGGGGCCGTCACCACGACTCGACGAAAGGAAGGTGAGAGCGGACCGGCGTCCGTCACCTCCAGGTGGAAGAGCGATGCATCGGCCAGGGGTCCACCCGGCCGCCCCACCATCTCGAGCAGTCGATCAGCAGCCATGACTGGGTGGTCTACCAGGAACCACTCCGACTGTGATCGTCGGCCCCTGTTGGCGCGTTTCGGGAAAGAGCCGAGCCGATTCGGGCCGGGCAGGAGCTGCGACTCAATGCCACGAGCCCGACGAGGGCGGAACGGCGCTGTCGCCGGCTCAGCCGCTCGCCGCGCCGGCCGGAGCGGCAGGCGCCGGCGGGGACACGTCCGACGACGAGGGCGGCGAGGACGGCGTGATCCGGATGGCGACGACGTAGGACACCACCACGGCCACGATCACCACCGGCATGAGGCTCACCGCGTCGGAGAGAAAGAGCAGGCTCGGCAGCAGCACGGCGGTCATCGGCATCTTCAACGCGCCCGCCACCATGGCCCCGACGCCCATGGCCGCGCCGGCGACCATCGTCATGCCGCCGGCGTGGGACAGGGCGATCCCGCCCGCCGCGCCGATGAACATGCTCGGGAAGATCGGGCCTCCCCGAAAGCCGCTCAGCGAGACCGCATAGGCCAGCCCCTTGCAGACGATGAGCAGCACCAAGGCGCCAACGGTCCAGCCGGCCGCCTGTTTGACCAGCGCGGGCAATGCGGTCTGCCCTGAGAAGAGGACAACAGAGGAACCGTGCGTGGTCCCCGCCGCAAAGGCGACGGCCAGCCCGCCCACCGCCAAGCCGGCCACCGGGGTCAACAGGATTCGCCTCCCCTGCACAAGAGGACGCAGCCAGGCGGCGAGCCGGAAGATGCCGGTGGCGGCGAGGGCCGAGCCGAGGCCGATGACGATCGCCCAGAGGAACTCGGATCCCGTCGGAGAACCGACGTGCGGCAGCGAGCCCACGGCCAGGGAGAACGAGCCGAATCCGGTCAGGCTGTCGAGGCCCACGAAGATCAGGGCGCCCACGCCGGCCGACAAGAGTCCCGGTACCAGCACGATCTCCATCATCGGACCGCCCAGCCCGGCCATCTCCATGAGGAGGAAGGCGCCGACGAGAGGTGAGCCCAACAGTGTGGCGATGGCGGCGAAGCTGCCGGCCGCGCCGATCACCACCGTCGCCATCGGCGGCGCGTCGCGCTTGGACAGGTGCACCGCGAGGACGCCGAGCCCGCTGCCGATGGCGATCAACGGCGCTTCGGGGCCGAGGACGACGCCGAGACTCAGCGTCGCGAAGGCCGCCGCCACGATGCCGAAGAGCTCGACCGGGGGGACGGGTCCGCTCGACTTGAAGCCCTCGGACGGCTCGTGGCCGCCCGTGCCGGGCAGAAATCGGATGGCCAGTGCCACCAGAAGTCCGCTCAGCGTCAGCCACGGGAGCGGCCACCAGAGGGGCTCCCCGTGGAACCCGAGGCTGTTCGGCAGGTCCTGGAATATCTCGTTCTGCAGCCTGGAGACTGCGTCGAGGAAGAAATAGGCCACCGCGGCGATCGGGACACCGATGACCGCCCCGAGAACCAGGAGGCCGATGTAGCCCCGCGACCTGATGATCGCGGTTGGGTCGAGAACAGGCGCCGACTCGGGCGGGACGGCAGAATCGGTCACTGGCCCCTCCGTCCAAGAGCACACCCAGTGACCGCACGACCGAGCATGCCGCAGAGACTATTGAGCAGTCGCCTGGGCTGGGCGGATGCCGAGCGCCCCGGAGCTCAAGGGAGGATCCCCACGCCGCGCGGCGAGCGTGCAGCAGTCTGGCGACCCCCGGCAAGCGAGAGCCCGGCCAGCAGTGCGTTGCGGAGCTCACGCGGATCGATGACTGCGTCGTAGGCGAGCCGGTTGGCCGCGTTGACGGACGCGTTGGCCTGTTCGGCGGCCAACCGCGCCCGCTCCTCGGCATCGGACACCGCGCTCCCCTCCGAGGCGGCGGGCATGGCCCCGAGTGTGATGGACGGGAACGCCAGGGTGATGGTCTGTCCATCGAACGGGTTCATCGCCATGATGGACGACCCGAAGCCGAATGCCTTGCGCAGCGTGACGTGCAGCTTCGGCACCCTCAACCGATGCTGCACTGCGAACATCCGGGCGGCGTGGCGCAGAATCCCCTGGCGCTCGGCGAGGGTGCCGGCCAACACGCCGGGATTGTCGGCCAGGAAGACGCAGGGCAGCCCGAACGCCCCGGCCACGTCGAGGAAATGTGCCGCCTTGTCGGCCGCTGCGCTATCGACCGTGCCCGCCATCACGTCCGGATCGTTGGCCACGATGGCCACGCTCTGCCCACCCAGACGAGCCAGGGCGGTCACGATGGAGCGCCCGAACGCCGGCTGGACGACCAGGAGCGAGCCGTCGTCGACCAACGTCTGCAGGACGGGAACGATGGGATACGGGCGCCGGGGACTCGACGGGATGAGGTCCAAGATGTCGTCGAGCCGGCGTGGCCCGTCATCGGTCCCGACCCGCACCGGTGGCTGTTCCCACGCATTGATCGGGAAGTACTCCAGGTAGCGCCTGGCCAATGCGATGGCCGCGTTGTCGTCTGCCACCACGTTGTGCACCACCCCGGACGACTCGACCGCCACCTGCGGACCACCGAGGACCTCCTTGGTCACGTCCTCCCCCGTGGCCGATTTCACCAGCGGCGGTCCGGCGGCGAACAGGGAGGCCGATTCGGTCATCACGGCAAAGTCGCACAGCGCAGCGGTCAGCGCGCCGTGGCCGGCCGAGGCGCCCAGCACCAGGCACACCATGGGCACCACCCCCGAGAGCTCAGCCAGGCCCATCAGGTCACCGGGTCGCCGTCCTCCGGCGGCATCGGTCACCCGGTGACCGGCGCCTTCGAGCATCATCACGAGCGGCACGCGTTCCTGCAGGGCGAGCTGGCACAGCCGATAGCGCTTGTCCGATGCACCGCCGCCGATGGAGCCGCCGAGCACGGTCACGTCCTCGGCGCCGGCCAACGCGGGCCGGCCGTCGATGAGCCCGGAGCCTGCCACCAGCGCATCCCCCGGTACCGGTGGCACCTCAGCCGTCCCGACCAATTGTCCGATCTCGGAGAACGAGCCGGGATCGAAGAGGGCGACGATCCGCTCGCGTGCGTTGAGGCGCCCTCGTTCCCCCTGGCGCGCGAGGCGGGAGTCACCGCCCATGGCGAGGGCCGCGCTCTTACGGCGCTCGATCTCGTCCAATGCCGGGCCCCAGCCGTGCGGTCCGTCGTGCGGGGGCACCCTCAGATCCGCCCCGTCCCGAGGCGCAGCTGGTCCGCCGACCCACCACCGTCGACGGCGATCACCTGCCCAGTGACGAAGCGGGCCATCGGGCTGCACAGAAAGAGGGTGAGGAACGCGATGTCGGTGCCCTGGCCCTGCAGGCCGAGCGGGTTCTTCGGTCTGTCATCCCCACCGTTCACCGCCTCGGCAAAGCGCCGGACCCCTTCCGTCCCACCTATGGATCCGGGGGCAACGGCATTGACGCGGATGCCGTAGGGGCCCCACTCCACTGCACAGCTGCGGGTCAACGAATCGACCCCGGCCTTCGCCGCCGCCACGTGGGATTGGAACACGACGCCCCTCTGTTGAAAAGGGGCGCTGATGTTGACGATGCTGCCGCCATGCTCGGCCAGCCAGGCATCGAAGACGGACCGGGTCACGTTGTAGGTTCCCAGCAGGTCGATATCGACGATCGCCTTGAAACCGTTCGGCGAGATCTTCGACATGGGAGCGGGAAAATTGCCGGCCGCGTCATTGACCACGATGTCCAGGCGGCCGCGCCGTTCGATCACGGAGTCGACCACGGAACGCACCGCCCCGGCGTCGCGGACGTCACAGACGCCGAAGTCCGCGTCCACACCCTCCGACCGCAGCTCGCGTACCGCCTCCTGGAGATTCTCCCGCTTCCGGCTCGCCAGGGTGACACGCGCTCCGTGGGCACCGAGGACGCGGCAGATCTCCTTCCCGATGCCGGTGGCACCGCCCGTGACCAGTGCCGTCTGACCCTCCAAGATGTCCGTGGCGAATCCACTTGCTTCCATGCGCGCCGATTATGGCCCAATGGTTCCGGACCCGTCGTGAGGATCGTTCCGGGCGTCGGGACGGTTTCCAGCGCTCTCCCGCCAATCATGCCCTGAGTAGTGTGCCGAGAAGAGATCCAGGGGGCGGACAGGAATGAGGCATGGCTGAGGGACTCTCCTCGAGCGAGGTGGCAGGAGAGATCTCCCGGCACAAGGCGCATACGGCGGTCGACGCAGCGGACGGCGAACAGGCCGACGCGGACGACGGCACGCGGGACCATGACCGAACGCTGTCGATCATCGAAGCGGTCATGCTCGCGGTGGTCGCGCTGCTGGCTGCCTACACGGGATTCGCCTCCGCCAAGTGGAACACTGAGTCATCAGTCCAGTTGGCGCAGGCATCGGCCGCACGGACGGAGGCCAATCGGGCGGCCCTCAATGCCCAGAATCTGAAGAATTTCGACTCCACGACGTTCAACACATGGTTCACGGCCTACGTCGCCGGAAATTCGATGGCCGAGGCGGTAGCGGTCCGACGCTTTCGGCCGGCCTTCAAAATCGCCTACGACGCATGGCTGGCCACCGATCCGTTCACGAATGTGAAGGCGCCACCCGGTCCCACATACATGCCCGAGTACAAGCAGCCCGAGCTCGCTGTCGCCGCGGCGCTGGACAACAAGGCCACGGCGGACTACACGCTCGGAGTGGAGGCGGGGTCGAATGCCGACAACTACATCCGGGACACCATCTACCTCGCCACGATCCTGTTCCTCATCGGGATCAGCGGCCATTTTCGCTTCTTACGGATCCGTGTGGCTCTCGTGACCCTGAGCGGCATCATGATGCTCGTGGCCATCTTCGAGATCGTGGCCTCACCACCCATCCCCTAGACGCCGTGATCCGTCTCATCGCCGCCATCGATTCCAAGCGAGGCATCGCCACCGACGCCGGCATCCCGTGGAAGCTCCCCGGCGACAGCGCCTACTTCCGTCAGAAGACGCAGCTTGGGGCCATCGTGATGGGGCGGGCCACCTACGACGAGTTTGCCGTACCGCTGCACGACAGGGAGAACTTCGTCCTCACGACGGCGTCCGGGCCCTTGCGTGCCGGGTTTCGGGCCATCGCCAACCTCGATGACCTGCGCGCCGCCGTGCCCAACCAAGACGTCTGGGTGATCGGGGGGGCAACCGTGTACCGGCTGACGATGGCGCGGGCGCAGGAGCTGCTGCTGACGCAGGTGCTGAAAGACTTCCACTGCACCAAGTTCTTTCCGTCGTACGCGGCTGCATTCACGCTGAAGAGCCGGAGCGCCGACCAGCGGGAAAACGGCGTGAACTACCGATTCGAGATCTGGCGACGCTCCGAATCTGGGCCAGAAGCTCCCGTCTGACTCCGGGGTGAGCCTCCGGCTCATCCGCCGGACCGCCGCCGGTGGCCGCCGCGGAATACGCTCCCCCCGTGGCCCTCATCTCGTATGGCCGGCGGTTGACCGAACTCGCCGAACAGGATCCCGACCGAATCGCCATCACCTGCGGCGAGCAGCACGTGACCCGGTCAGAGATCGAGTCCGCAGCCAACCGCCTGGCGCGTGACATGACAGCCGGGGGCGCCGGGGCCGGCGACATGGTCACGATCGCTCTCCCCAATTCCGTTGAGTGGTTCGTCGCCTTCGCGGCCTGCTGGAAGATCGGTGCGATCCCCCAACCGGTGTCGGCCACCCTGCCACCGCGCGAGCTGCGGGCGATCCTCGATCTGGCTGAGCCCGCCCTGGTGATCGGAGTGGCACCAGAGCTCGCCGGGGCACGTCGGGCGCTTCCCGCCGGGTACCAACCTGATCCGGACCTGCCTGACGGTCCACTCCCCGACGTCACCTCCCCGGCGTGGAAGGCACCGACTTCCGGCGGGTCGACCGGACGGCCCAAGCTGATCGTCTCGGGCGATCCTGGCCAATTCGACGACGAGGCACCGCCGGTCTTCGGCAAGTCCGGTGGCTGCATGGTCGTTCCTGCGCCGCTGTACCACAACGGCCCCATCGTGTGGTCCTGCTCAGCCTGGTTGGCGGGCAGCCACGTCGTCCTTCTTCCCCGGTTCGACGCCCAGGCGACGCTCGAAGCCATCGACCGGTTTCACCCCGACACCGTCTACCTCGTGCCGACGATGATGAAGCGGATCTGGAGGCTGCCCGAACATGTCCGTGACTCGTACGACCTCTCGTCGCTCGAGTGGGTGTGGCACCTCGCGGAACCGTGTCCGCCCTGGCTGAAGCAGGTCTGGATCGACTGGCTCGGACCGGATCGGATCTTCGAGCTCTACGCCGGCACGGAGGCCCAGGCGGCCACCATCATCACCGGAGCCGAATGGCTCGCCCACCGCGGTTCGGTCGGGCGGCCGCTGCCGGGGACGGTCATGATCTGCGACCCCGACGGAAACGAGCTGCCGGCCGGTCAGGAAGGTGAGGTGTGGTTGCGCAGCGTCCGGGAAAGGCCGACCTACCGCTATATCGGTGCGGCAGCACGCAGTCGTGAGGGTGGGTGGGAGTCACTGGGCGACATGGGGTGGCTCGACGACGACAACTACCTCCACCTCGGCGACCGGCTCGAGGACATGATCCTCTCCGGCGGAGCGAACGTCTATCCGGCCGAGGTCGAGGCCGCCATACAGGAGCACCCCGCCGTCAGGTCCGTGGCGGTCATCGGGCTCCCGGACGAGGACATGGGAAACATCGTCCACGCCGTAGTCGAGGCAGATCCGGAGGACGTCTCACAGGAGAATCTGTTGACCTTCGTCGCGGAGCGAGTCGCCCGTTACAAGGTCCCGCGTTCCATGGAGTACACCGACCAACCACTACGCAACGAAGCGGGCAAAGTGCGCCGGAGCGCTCTGCGGGCGGTGCGCATCACCTCGGAGACCCACGACCGATGACTCCTGCATCGGACGCCGTCCGGGCGACCCTTGACTTTCCATCGCCACCGAGGAAAAGTGATTCCACACGCAGCAAGGCGATGTCGGACGCCTCCGAAGCCGACGAGTCGGCCAAGGATGGGCACCCTGGCACCGTCGCCGCGGGTCTATGTGAGTCGCCGGGTACGTCAACCACTCTGGGCACGCCAACGAACGGGGGCTGGAATGCACATCGTCCATGCGAGCAACCAAGGCACCATCGGCAGCCTGCGCGACACGGGCGGCTTCGGGCATGAGTAGCGACTACGACGTCATCGTGCTCGGCGGAGGCTCGCCGGGCGAGCACTGTGCGGGCGCCTTGGCGGAAGGAGGCTTGCGCGTCGCCGTCGTCGAACGTGAACTCGTGGGAGGCGAATGCTCGTACTGGGCGTGCATTCCGTCCAAGACGTTGCTCCGACCGGACGAGGCGGTCCACGGGGCTCGGGAGGCAGTCTCGACCGCGGACATCGACGTGGAGGCGGTGTTCGCCTGGCGCGACTTCATGGTTTCGGACTACTCCGATGCGGGGCAGGTGCGCTGGCTGGCCGATCACGGGATCGACCTGCTCCGCGGCTCGGGCCGGCTGGCGGGCCCGGGGGTCGTGGAGATCGACGGCGTGCGGCACACCGCCGACAACATCGTGCTGGCCAACGGCGCCGATCCGGTCGTTCCGCCGGTCAAGGGCCTCCGGGACCTCGACGGCATTTGGGGCAGTCGTGAGGCCACGTCCATGAAGGCAATCCCGCGTCGGCTCCTGATCCTGGGAGGTGGGCCTGTCGGCGTGGAGATGGGACAGGTCGTGCGGCGACTCGGCGGCGAGGTGGTGATCACGGACATGGCCGAGCATCTGCTGGGCCGGGAGCCGGCACCGCTCGGAGAAGCCCTCGGCGAAGCATTGCAACGCGAAGGCATCGAGCTGGTCCTCTCGGCGAATACCGCTGCGGCGAGACGTGACGGGGAGGACTACGTCCTCGAGCTCGACGATGGGCGTGAACTGAAGGGCGACCGGATACTCGTCGCGACGGGACGGCGCCCTCGGGTTCGCGACCTGGGACTCGACACGGTGGGCGTCGAAGAGGATGCACACGGAGTTCCGGTCGACGCGCACCTCCGCGCCGCGGAGGGGCTTTGGGCCATCGGTGATGTCAACGGCCTCTGGCCGCTGACCCATGTCGGCAAATACCAGGGCGAGGTTGTCGCCGCCAACATCCTGGGAACACCCAGAAAGGCCAACTATGAGGCAGTCCCCCGGGTCGTGTACACAGATCCTCAGGCCGCGGCCGTCGGCGCAACCGCGGGACGCTTCAGCGCCACCGCTCCCCTCACCGAGATTGCGAAGACCGCCACGTACATGCGTGACTATGCCGACGACAAGGGATTCCTCACCCTGCTCAGCGACGGCAAACGTCTGACCGGTGCCTATGCGCTGGGACCAGAGGCGGGGGAATGGCTCCAGCAGGCCACGCTGGCGATCCGCGGCCACGTCCCACTCGACGTCCTGGCTGACACCATTCAGCCCTTTCCGACCTTCTCCGAGATCTTCGTCACCGCCCTGAAGGTGCTCCGCGACGAGATCGCGAAAGGGTCGACGTCGACGGGCATGGAGCCGATCATGGCCAGTTGATGGAATATCTGGTCACCATGACGACCCACGTCCCCGAGGGGACGCCGGGAGCCGAGGTGGAAGAGGTGAAGTCCCGGGAAGCCACGCATTCGCTGGAGCTCGCGACCGAGGGTCGCCTCCTCCGTTTGTGGAGGCCGCCGCTCGAGCCGGGCGAATGGCGCACGCTTGGCCTGTTCGACGCCGCCGGTCACGCAGGAGTGGAAGCCGTGCTCCGTTCCATGCCTCTGCGCGTTTGGCGCACCGACGACATCGTGCCGCTCGGGCCGCACCCGAACGACCCGGGCGCGAAGGCAGACCGGTCCCGATCACGGGCAACCAGCGAGTTCTTCACGACCCTGACCACCACGGTTCCCCCGGACACGCCGGTTCAGGTTGTCGAGGAAGCGGATATCCGGGAGGCCGCTCGATCGCGGGAGCTGGCCGGCGAGGGAATTCTGGAGCGGCTGTGGACGCTGCCTGGCGTCGCTCGGACACTCGGCCTCTGGCGGGCCCACGACGCCGAACAGATGCAGGCGACCTTGCGGTCACTGCCACTGCGGCACTGGCTCGGTGTGGAGACCACCCCGCTGAGCGCCCACCCGAGCGACCCCGCAGCGATGAGCAGCTGAGGCAGGACCATGGTTGCGCGGGATCGCAGGGTCGCCATCGTCACGGGAGGATCCCAGGGCATCGGGGCCGGCATCGTCGACGGCTATCGACGGAGCGATTGGGCGGTGGTCGCCACGTCGCGGACAATTGCACCTGCCACCGATCCGGCGTTCCTCACCGTCGCCGGAGACATTGCGGAACCCGAGACCGCTGAACGGATCGTCAGCGGGGCCATGGAACGCTTTGGCCGCATCGACACTCTGGTCAACAACGCCGGGATCTATATCTCCAAGCCATTCATCGAGTACACGGCCGACGACTACGCCGCCATCGTCGGGATCAATCTCACGGGTTTCTTCCGCCTGACTCAGCTGGCGATCACCCACATGCTGGAAGGAAAAGGCGGCCATGTCGTCAACATCACCACGACCCTGGTCGACGTCGCCGACTCCCGCGCGCCTTCGGTTCTGACCGCGCTGACCAAAGGCGGCCTTGCGGCAGCGACCAGATCACTCGCCATCGAGTACGCATCGCGGGGTGTGCGGGTCAACGCCGTCTCGCCCGGCATCATTCAGACGCCTGCCCAATCCCCTGAGAGCTTTGCTGATCTCGGGCCGCGCCTCCCTCCGATCGGACACGTCGGCCGGGTCAGCGACATTGTGGATGCCGTCCTCTTCCTGGAATCCTCGACGTTCGTCACCGGCGAGATCCTGCACGTCGACGGGGGTCAGATCGCAGGACACTAACCCGTTGGCCCTCGGCCCATGCAGGGTGATGGCGTCCCGATGGAGAGCGACTTGCGCCGCATCCGATCGTCGGAGGTCAGACCTCAATCCGATTCGGGGGATGATCGAGTAACTGCACCGTGCTTCCTGCCAGCATGGGGCCCGCAGTGTGCAGGTGACAACGGACGGAGGTACCGCTGGGTGTGCGGTAAGGCTCCGGCTCGACGACGGCGCACATGTCCATGGCAAAGGGACATCGAGATCGGAACCGACACCCCTGCCCACCGGCCATCGCCTCATCGACTTCGCCCCGCAAGACGATGCGGGTCCTGGCGCGCTGTCGGGTCGGGTCCGGGACCGGGATCGAAGAAAGGAGGGCCGCCGTATAGGGATGGGTGGGTCGCTCGTACACCTCGTTCGCATCGCCTTCTTCGACGATCTGGCCGAGGTACATCACGGCGATCCGGTCGCTGATGTGCCTGACGACCGACAGATCATGGGCGATGAAGAGGTACGCGACGCCCAACTCGTCCTGCAACTCGGTCAGCAGGTTGATCACCTGAGACTGTGTGGAGACGTCGAGCGCGCTCACGGGCTCGTCGCAGACAAGCAACTTGGGCTCGAGGGCCAGCGCCCGCGCAATGGCGATGCGCTGGCGTTGCCCGCCCGAGAATTCGTGCGGCTGACGAGACAGCACATGGGAACCGAGTCCGACCTGGGACAGGAGCTCCATGACTCGCCGCTCACGCTCGGCCCGGGTCATGGAGGTATGGATGGCCAGTGGCTCACCGACGATGTCGGCAATGCTCTGCTTGGGGTCGAGCGACGAGTAGGGGTCTTGAAACACCATCTGCATCGAATCTCGGTGCCGACGCAGCGAGGGGCCGCGGAGCGAGGTGATGTCCTTCCCGTCGACCACGATCGTCCCGGCGGACGGGTCGATGAGGCGGAGGACCACTCTCGCCAGGGTCGACTTTCCCGAGCCGCTCTCCCCGACCAGACCCAGCGTCGTGCCGGGCTGGATGCTCAGGCTGACCTCGTCAACAGCCCGGACCGAACCGCTGACCCGCCGGAGGACACCGCTCCGGAGTGGAAAATCCTTGACGAGATCCGTCACCTGCAGGACCGGCGTCCCTGGGCCGATCCCCGACGTGGTCACGCCGGGAATGTGCGGTGCCAGGTCATCATCGACCTGCAGCGGTGGGCCCGACAAGGTCAGCTCGTCCTGGCGGACACAACGGGCGAGGGACACGTTCGGGGGTCCGCCTCCCCCCGTCCCGACGGCGGGCCCGTCTGCCCTCGCAGGCGCCCGCAGCGGCACGGCCGCCTCTGCGCAGGCATCCTGCGCGTAGGAGCAGCGCGGCGCGAAACGGCAGCCGGTCGGAAACTGGTCCGGACGCGGCACCATGCCAGGGATGGCGTGCAGCGGCTCGCCGCGTGGCGTGAGCTGCGGGATCGAATGCAGCAGTGCTTCGGTGTAGGGGTGCTGGGGACGTGCAAAGAGATCCGACGCGGTTCGCTGCTCGACGATCTGGCCGGCGTACATCACCACCACGTCGTCGGCGACGTCTGCAATCACACCGAGATCGTGTGTCACGAAGATCATTGCCATGTCCTCTTCGCGTTGCAGCCCATGCAGCAACTCGACGATCTGCGCCTGCGTCGTCACGTCGAGCGCAGTGGTGGGTTCGTCGGCGATCAACAGCTTCGGCGAGCACGAGAGTGCCATGGCGATCATGACGCGCTGCCGCATCCCGCCCGAGAACGCGTGTGGGTAGTCCTCGGCGCGAGTGGCCGCCTGTGGGATCTCCACGCGGTCGAGCATCTCGATTGCGACGGTCCAGGCATCGGCGCGGCTGATCCCACGGTGCGTGCGCACCTGCTCGGCGATCTGGTTTCCCACGGTGTAGGCCGGATTCAAGCTCGTCATGGGCTCCTGGAAGATCATCGCGATGTCGTTCCCGCGAACCTTGCGCAGGCCTGCCTGGCTCATGCTGGTGAGTTCGTGCTGTTCGAATCGGATCGATCCGGTCAGGCGCGAGACGGCAGCCGGGAGGAGACCCATCACAGCGAGCGCCGAGACCGTCTTGCCTGATCCGCTCTCCCCGACCAGTCCGAGCGTCTTGCCTCGCTGCAGCGAGAACGTGGCGTCCTCCATGACCGGGAGCCATTCCTGTCGGGTGAGGAATTCGATCCTCAGGCCCTGGACCTCGAGGAGCGCGGCACCTGGCGCCGCTGGCGGCGCTTCTGTCTCCCCCTTGCCGGTCACACCCAGCCGGGCCAGCCGGCTCCGACGGACGGACCCCTCCCGACCGACGAGTCCACTTCCGGCCGGCCGCTCGCGGCCCAGTGCGTCGCGCAGGCCATCGGCCACCAGGTTGAAGGCCAGGACAGTCAACATGATGGCGATGCCGGGGAAGATCACGGCCCACGGTGCGGTGTTGATGAACTGGAATCCCTCCTGGAGCATGCCGCCCCAGCTCGGAATGGGCGGCTGCTCCCCGATGCCCAGGAAGGCCAGGCCGGCCTCGGTCAGCAGTGCGAAGCCGAGGGCCAGCGCCAGCTGGATGATGATCGGCGAGGCGACGTTGGGCAGCACATGACGGGCCATAAGCCGCTTGGAGGTGGCGCCCAGGCTCCGGGCCGACTCGATGTACGCCTCTTCGCGGACCGCGATGACCTCGCCGCGGAGGAGCCGCACGAAGCTCGGAACGAAGACGATGGCGATGGCGATGGCGGCGTCGTTGATGCTCGCCCCGAGCAGCGCGGCCACCGTCAGGGCAAAGATCAGAGGCGGGAAGGAGAAGAGCGCGTCCATCGTCCGCATGATCACGCTGTCCGCCGCACCGCGGAAGAATCCGGCGATCAGGCCGAGCGGAATGGCGATCAGGGCGGCCAGACCGACGATTTCGAATGCTGATCGCAACGAGATACGGGCACCCCAGATCAGCCGGCTCAGGATGTCGCGCCCGAGGTCGTCCGTGCCGAGCAGGTGCGTGACCGATGGCGCGGCGTTGATGGCATTGATGTCCTGGGCGTCCGGCGGGTGAGGCGCCACCAAGGGAGCGAAGATCGCGGCGACGATGACGATCAGGAGGAAGATCAACCCGGCGATGGCCCAGTGCTGATGGAGGAACCGGGACCAAAACCCCGGGCGCCTCTGAGGAAGCTCTTCTGCCGAGTCCCCGGTCGCGGGAACGGAATTCAGACCGACGAAAGGATCGCCGGTGTCGGGTGGGCTCCAGCTCGTCATCGGGCTGCGCTCACGACAAGCGGATCTTGGGGTTGAGGTAGGCGTACACGACGTCGACGCAGAGGTTGATCAGGACGAATGCCGTCGCCACCACCAGCACGACTCCCTGGATTTCGGGGATGTCCTTTTCCTGGATGGCCTGGATGATGTACGTGCCAAGCCCAGGCAGGGAGAAAATCTGTTCGATGATGAGCGTGCCGCCCAGCAGGTACCCGAATTGGATGCCGATCACGGTGACCGCAGGACTCAGAGCGTTCTTGAGGGCGTGTTTCCCCACCACCATGCGCGGACTGAGACCCTTCGCCACGGCGGTACGCATGTAATCCTGGTCCAAGGTGTCGATCAGGGCGCCGCGCACCTGACGTGCGATCACGGCTGACCCGCCGATACCGAGTGCGAGCCACGGAAGGAGGAGGTCCTGGAACCACTCGGTCGGCGACTGCGTAAAGGGTGTGTAGCCAAGGGCAGGCAGCCACTCCAGCTTCACCGCGAAGACGATCACGAGGATCATGGCCAGCCAGAAATCCGGAACGGCCACCGCAATGCTCGATCCCACGGTCACCCCGCGGTCGCGGGCCGTTCCTTGGTGCAGCCCGGACACGATTCCGGCGGGAAGTCCGATCAGGACCGCGATGAGCATCCCTCCGACCGCCACGCACAGCGTGACGGGGAATCGGGCCGCGATGCCCGATGCCACCGTCTCGTTGTTGAAGAGCGAATTGCCGAGATTCCCATGGAGGGCCGCTCTGAGCCAATTCCAGTATTGAGCGAAGAATCCCTCGTTCAAGTGCAGCTGCGCGGTGATCTTGGCGATCTCAGCTGGCGTCGCCTTGGTGCCTCCGGCGAGAGCGATGGCCGGGTTGCCCGGAATGATGAGGATCAGCGAGTAGACGCCGAGGGTGATGAGGAACAGCAACAACACAGTGATGAGGAGCCGACGAGCAACGAATGTCGGCAGTGAACCGCCACTGGACGCCATCGCCGCTGACTAGCTCGGCGAGGTCCGACGGCGCGACCACAGCCTTGACACCTCGGCAATCCCTTTGCGCCGCATGCCGGTGGCTATTTCTTGATGTAGATGCCGGCCAGATCGGAGCGACACTGCCCAATCGGGGCAACGACGTTCCCCCCCACTCGATTCTTGTTGTAGGCGACGATCGACGGCATGAAGACGATCGGGACCAACAGACCCTGTTGAATCACAGTCTTGTCGATCTGCTGCATGAGCGGGCCCTGCAGGGCTGGGCTCAAGGATGCGTTGGCCTGGACGATCAGCGGCGTCAGCTGCTGGTTGACCGAACCGAATGCATTGGCCGGGAAGCCGGAGGGCTCGAAGAGAGCCTCGAAGCTGTTGGTGAGGTCGGGGCCATTGCTGAGCTCCTCGCTCAAGAGTGCGTCACCCTGCTTCTTGACATAGACGTCGGTGAGGAGATCAGCGCCAGGGATCTGCTGCAGATTGGCGGTGAAGCCGGCGGTAGCCAGCTCGGACTGGAGCAGTGCCGCCGCCCGGGAGTACGTTGCGTCACCCGAGGGGATGACCAGCGTGAAATTCACACCCTTGGGGTAGCCGGCGGCCTTGAGCATGGCCTTGGCCTTGGAGGGGTTGTAGGTGTCGCTGTCCCCAAGTGACTTCGAGTACCCCGGCGACCACGACGGCACCGCTTGGTAGGCCGGCTCGCCGAGACCGTCGAAAACGACCTTGTTCACCGCGGCCCGGTCGACGGCGTACTCGAGCGCCGCTCGCACCTGCTCGTTGGCAAAAGGTCCCGTGTTCTGACGCAGTTCGAGGTCCATGTAGTCGTAGGACTTGGTGATCGAGATCCCGATGTTCGGATCGTCCTTGAGCTGCGGGTAGTTCTCCGGCTCGACCTCGATCATGTCGACGGCGCCCGAGGTCAACGCGGTGGCCGCCTCGGGTCCCTGTGTCACCTGAGTGAAGTCAATGCCACCGAGAGGGTAGGCCTTCGAGTCCCAATACTTGGGGTTCTTCGTCAGCACGATTTGTGATCCCTGGCGGTAGCTCTTCAGGAGGAAGGGTCCGGCGCCCACGGGTTGGGTCGATTGACTCGAGATCGCGCTGGCCGGGTAGATCTGGCCGTCGACGTAGGTCGATGCCCAGAGGAAGTCACCCGCAGTGGGCTTGCTGAGGTTGACGACCACGGTGGTGGGATTCGGCGTCTCGATGTTCGAAATGTTGAACAGCGACGACCGTAGTGGGCTGGTCTTGGTGTTGTTGTAGCTGGCAGCAACGTCGGCTGCCGTCACCGGCTGGCCGTTGGAGAACTCGAGACCGGGTCGGATGTGAAAAGTGACGGTGGAGCCGTTGTTGGAGATGGTCCAGCTCTGGGCTACGCCGCCAGAGATGGCGGCGTTCCCGGGCACTGTCATGGACTGGTAGATGTTCGACGTGACTGTGTACGAGCAGTCGTTCTCCTCGGTTGCGGGCGCAAAGTCGTTGCTGAACTCGTTGTTGAGGTCGAACCCGTACTTCAACACGCCGTTCGGGTCCGCGTTGGAGGGCGCGGCGGCCGTTCCACTCGTCGAGAGCGCCTGGGCCAGAGGAGTCACCAGCACACCTGCTGCCCCCATGAAGAGGAGGACCCGACCACTGCTTCGGGGCCGTTGCGGTCGCAGCCTCGACCGTGTATCTGCCCGGCTCGGATGACCCGACGCCTGCCCGACGACCCTCATGCGCACTCCCCCGAATAGTCCGGCCCACTCCCTCGTGGCGCCGGCTTGGACAACCCCAACAGCGGGAATATAGCCAATCCCTGACACTCGTGTCAGGCACTGTCCCTGTCATTTCGTATCCGGGCGAGACTCGACAGCGCCACACCAGCGAGCCGAGAGTCGGCCCTGAGAGAACACTCCTCCCTCAGAACTGCCCTGCCGGCGCCGCTGGCACTCAATTTGCGTCGCTCGGTTGACTTTCACATGACGGGCGCGACGATTCTGGGACCGAGCGATGAACGGAGCGAGGATGGCAAAAGGCAACCTGGCGCTGGCATCTGTTGCATGGGCAAGCGTTGCGGTCCCGAACCCATCCCCAATGCACCCCCTGGGAACGGAACGGTGAAGCCGGTCGCACTTTCCCCGGAGAGGACCACAGCCGGGGAACGCCGCAACCGCATGCATGACGGAGTGGCATGACCAACCAAAACGGGACCTGTTCAAAGGACGGATGCTCAAAGAGGCTTACCCGGGTGCACAATGCCACTGGCATCGATGCCGAAGGCAGAGTGGGTTCATTGTGGACGTGCAAAGACCATCGGACCGAACTTTGGTTGAAGGTCAGCAATGAGCTTGTCGCCCCGCTGGAGTGGTGGCCCGACTGAAAGAGAGTCTCGAGCGTGGGTCGACATAGGCTCAGTCACATGAGCACCCTCGCCCACGCAACCGCACACCAGAGGGACCGAGCTCTCGAGGTCCTGTTGCACCCCGAGCTCGAGCCCATCGTCGACATGGTCGGCTGGTTGAGGGAAGAAGGAGCGTACGAAGTCGCGGCGGCAGACGGGGCCGTCCGGTTTCGCCGCGACTCAACGGCAGGCGGTGGGTTCTTGATCGAGTCCGTGACGGCCCGAAATCCACTGGCCGTGCAGGACCCGGCACACTTCGTAGGGTTGGAGGCCGAGCGAGCAGTACCGCATCCAAAGCGCCACCAGAACAGCTACCCGAACGCATTCGACCAGTTCGCCCAGGTCTTCGACCATCCCTCGGCGCCTGATCTGTGCGTGATCCACAGCGCATCGCACTGCTGGGTCGAGCAGGGTGGGCAGCTCGGGGAGCACGGATCCCTGGGAGTCGTCCAGGCACGGGCTCCGTTCGTCATCGCCGGCGCCGGAGCAGCGAAGCTCGGGATGGCCGATATCGGTTGCCGTCTCGTCGACGTGGCGCCGACGGCCTTGCGGCTGCTCACGGCTGCCGACGACTCCGGTCAGCCGCTGCTCTCCCACCAGGACGGCGCCGCGATCGACATCTTGGTCGAAGAACCGGGCCGGGCTCGCCATCTGATCGGGTTGCTCTGGGACGGAACCAACCCAAATGTACTCTACGACATGGTCGGCCGGGGTGAGGCTCCGAATGTGGCACGCCTGATCGCCGAAGGCACGGCCTGCCGGTACGGGGCCCTGGCGTCGCTCCCCACCGTGACCCTGGCCAATCACACGACCATCTTGACCGGCAGTCACCCGGGCCACCACGGGATACTCCACAACGCCTGGGTCGACCGGTCGACCGGTGCGCAGGTAGTCACCAACTCGCCGAGCACGTGGGCCACCAGCATGGAATGGTTGCATCCTGGTGTGACGACGATGCACCACGCAGTGAAGCGGCTTCGCCCCGGGGCCACCGCATCGATCAACGAGCCCTGCGATACCGGTGCCGACTACTCGACATTCCGACTGGTGCGCAGTGGCATACGACCAGTACCTGCTCCGGGCCCCGACGACCTACCGGATGCCACGGAGCGCTTCGTCCGGCCCAGCAAGGACTACCGCTGGGCCTCGCGGGCGGACCACACGGCCGTCGAGCAGTTTCAACGCGTGTGGACCGACGTCGACGCCGGACTTCCGGTCTTCACGTGGGTGAACTTCACACTGACCGACGCCGCCTTCCACGAGGGCGGCCCCTATTCCGAGATCGCGGCGAGCGCCGTCCGTGACAGCGACGCCCGACTGGGTCGGATCCTCAATACCGTCGAAGAGAGCGGAGTGTGGGACGACTGCGCCTTCTTCCTGGTCGCCGATCACGGCATGGAGGAGTCCGACCCGGCCGTACGAGGCGACTGGGACGCCGCCCTGGCAGAGGCGGGAGTACCGGTCCGGGACGAAGGCTACGGCTTCCTCTATTTGGGCGATTCCTGAGAGCTACGGGAGCTACCAGGTGACCTGCAGCGCCGAGCCCTGGTCCCCTCAGGTGGTGGTTCGCACTTCTCTCTCAGAACGCTCCGGCGTTGAACCGCTGATCCGTGATGGCGCGATCACGCGATCTTGACGGTGTGATCGACACATCAGCGGATGGCCTCCCACGCGGCGAATCCCGCCAGACCCACCAGAACCACGGCCGTCACGATCCGCAGCGTCTTCATGTTGATGAAGCGCAGGAGGCTCTGGCCACCCGCCACGGCCAGAGCAGCGACCGTCCAAAGAGCCAAGACCGCTCCCACCGCCACCGAAAGTGGCGCGTGGTAGTGCGCGGCCAGGTTGGCCGTCAAGATCTGGGTGAGGTCGCCCCATTCGGCCAGGAAGATGACGATGAAGGCGGTTGACACGACCCGCCTCTTCGTCGCCACCTCGCGTTCGACGATCTCCTCCTCGTGGTGCTGGGTCGCTTCTCGGAAGGCGAGAGCCGCACCCACCAGGAACATCACCGCCACGACCGCATCGACGGCGCGGTGAGGGAGGATGTGAAACAGCGCCACGCCGATTGTCACAGCAATGGCCACGTGGACGGCGAAGGCGCCTGCGGCACCCAACCAGACAGAGAGGGGCTTGCCCCGAGTCGACAGGACCAGGGAGGCGAACATGGTCTTGTCCGGCAGCTCCCCGAGGAAGATGATCGGGAAGACTGCAATCACGACGGCGAAGTTCACAGTGACCTTTCTCGCCGGGTCAAAGGGATCTCTTTCGTCCCGGCCACAGCGACATGGCAGAAACGAAGTCTCGGCCACCTGCGTACAGGTCCGGTGACCGGACTCCCAGCAGAGCCAGCGTGTCGATCACCGATTTGGGGCTACTGCCCTTCGGTCCCACACTCTGCCGGCGAATCAAGAACCCAGTGGCCTGATCCCTCACATTGGGAAGAACGAACGTCATGAGTGGTGACCGCGTCTGTGTCACGGTGAGAACACCATCGTCCTCATCGATGCGGGGTACCCGTCACGCCTCGTGATGACGGCATGGCGGACGTCTGGTTGTAGGCCGGGCTGGACTCACTCGCCAGCAGCCGCTCGTTCCGCAGCGGACATCTCGAGTATGAGCGCGGGCCACGTGAACCCGGATCGTGCGCCGGCACCTCCGGCCACGCCCGAGCACGCGTCGTAGAACTCTCGGAATCCGTGTGCGATCACAAGCTCCTCGAGTTCGTGGCGGAGGCGTTGCGCGTCGATGAGGCGGCCGACTCGCAACGCCAGAAGGTGAGCCCAATACACCGTCGCGCCCCACACGGCGTTGCCCTCCCATTGCACGAAATCCCGGACCCCCGCGCCCGCCTGAACCTCGCCGGCAGCAAATCCGCGTCGTCCCCACATGGGGGCGCCAGGTCCCAGATGGTGCTCAGCGACCACGGCCGAAAGGCCTCGCACCTTCATCGCCTCGGTAGCCGCGGGAATCAGCCCCATCGCACCCAGGCCACCGAGGGTCCGACCGCCCACGAGATCGTATGCCCCAAAGAGATGGTCGGATTCGGACCAGAGCCAGGCTGCTGCGGCGTCGGCCACCTCATTTGCCGTTGTCTCTGCCCACTGTCGGTCCGCATCCCTTCCATGGATGGCGCAGGCAGTCGCCACCTCCTCGAGGGCCAGCAGGTACCAACCGCACACGGTCGGATCGAGGACGACGAATTGGTGTCCGTCGGAAAGAGCACGTTCCGGCACCATCCCCGCTGCCATTGCGGTCACCGTCAGCTCTTTCAGCCGCACCAAATCGAAGGAACCTCGCCCGCCGACGAGTCTGCCTGTGAACGGATTCCCCTCGGTGCCCGTTTCGAACGGATGGAGCACTGCGGGGAGGGCGCCCCCGTCGAGAACCCGCTGCTGCGCCAGGGCGCGCAGGTGGAGCAATGCGGAATCGAGGAGGTGAACGGCTGATCTGCCGCCGGCAGCAGAGAGACGCGCCGCGGCATAGGCGGCCGTCGGAGGATCCACGAACGAGGTGCGGTCGCCATCGAACATCGGCCCGAACAACTCCTCGACGAAATGCAGGGCCTCCTCGGCTCCGGGAACAAAGCGCTGATGGGAAAGCAGACCTCCTGGGAGGCGGTTGGCGCTGTAGAGGGTGGTCAGCTCTCGTGCGGCCAACTCCGGATCGAGATGGCGAAGGCTGAGAGCGTGGTACCCGCTGTCCCAGGAGAACAGAGCGGGGTACGTGTCGACATCAGGGACGTGGAAGGTGCCGCCGAACGCCTCCACCAGATGGGGTTCGAACATCGCCGCACAGGCGTCCCTCAAGTCGGACACCCGCAGACCTTGGCGCGCCGACGGTACCTCGTCAAACGTCAAGGGTAGACATGCTGGGGATGGCGGATCATTCTGGTGGGATGCAACCGCCGCCATCGCTCGCCGCAAGACACTGGCGTCGCTCTGTGGGAGTCGTCGCACTCACGGCCGCCACGTCCGCCGCATTCGGACTCGTCGGCGCTACCACCCTCAGTGGCGGCGCGTACGCTCAAAGGGCGCACCGTGCCCGACTCGAACTGTCGTCCCACCACCGAAAGCGCCAACCCAAGCATCACAAAGGCCAGGCGACACGGAGCCCATGCCTCGAGGGAAACTGGAACGTCACGAGCATGACGTTAAGCACGACCGGACTTACCTTCAGCGGTGGTGCGGGTACGACCGTGGACATCATGTCGAATGGAAACGCACTCGGGAACTTCACCCCGAGCACACCCCTCACGGGCGGCGAGGGCTCGGCGAAGTTCAGCGGCACCCTGACTGATCACTACGGCTTCTCTCCGAAGACGAACGCACGCTCGGGCTCCTTCCCGGTCACGTCGGTCACTGACAATGCCACGATTACTGTGGCCGGCGTGACCAAGCCCGTCACGCCGTCGCCCGAGCAGGGCTCATACAGCTGCACTGGAAAGGATCTCTCGCTGACGTTCACCAGCGGTGGCAACACGCTGGCGTATCAAATGACCCCGGCTGGCTGACCAACCTCGTCGACGAGGGCCGACGTTGCGACGGCGCTCAGAGAGGCGATGCAAGAACGAATGACCGTGACGTGTCGCCTTGCCAGCCGCACCGCCGCAGGACGACGTCTGCGTCCTCGTCGCTGAAGCTCGATTGGGCATGTTCGCCAAGGGCCGCGACACGGGCGCGGAATTCCGGCGATCCACCGCGCGAGATCGATACCGCCAGCCAACTCTCCCGCGTCGCCCGTGCTCGCAGGGCGCTGAGCAATGAGACGATGACCTCTTCCGAAAGGTACACGAGCAGCCCCTCGACGAGATAGAGGGTCGATCTGCTGGCGTCGTGTCCGGCGGCGGCAAGCGCGCTCGGGACATCGTCGACAATGAAGTCGGCCGCGGCGTAGGCAACGCCGGCGACGTCAGCTCCCAAGTCCTCAAGGATGCCTCGCTTGTCGGCTTGGGTGGTCGGGTGGTCGAGCTCAATGAAGTGGACGCCTGGCGTGCGGAACCGGAGGGCGCGGCAGTCGTAGCCCGCGGCGGCGATGACGACCTGCCGAATGCCCTCATCGATACATCGCAGGGTGACCTCGTCGAACCATCGAGTACGGCGCTCGAGCCGGGCGGCCATCTGGCTGCGCCTGTCGCTGGGAAAGCGCTCGACGAGTCTCAGCTCGATCTGCCCGTCACCGTTGGCCGTCACAGGTCGGTCCATCGTCGCTCGCACCCTGGCTACCGCTCTCGCCGTCGCCGAAGGCGCGCCATCCTCCATGAAGGCAATCTAATAGATGGGATCGAGCTAACCGGTGAGCGGCGAGCCCGCCGATAACCGTCATCTGTATCGCGGATTTGAGTTCGTCCTGGGGCGCGCATGGGAGGTCATGGGAATCGGACGCCGGTGCTAGGACCGGAGCTCACCAGTTCCAGCCGGCCACAGCGTCGACGAACCAACGAGGCGCTCGCTCCCCCGTCCGACTCCCGCCGAGTACCTACTCCCCCAACTGACGTTCGGGAGCCTCGGGATGACCGGCCGCAAGCCCGCTTCGACGCTTCGCCGAACCGACCCCCACATGGCGGCCTCGATTATCTTGGAGCACTGGATGACTACGACAGATTCAGGAGTCTCACCCTCAGGCCACACTCCACAAGGCGGCGTGCTCGTCGGCAGCGCGAATGCGCCCCGTCAGATGGTCCTCTTTGAGGATCCCCAGTGCCCCTATTGCCGTCGATTTGAAGAGCTCAACGGGCCTGTTCTCGACACCTCCCGCCATGCTGGTGCGCTGGCTGTGGAATATCGGATGCGATGCTTCCTCGGCCCCGAGTCTGTGAGAGCGGACAACGCCCTGTGTCTGGCAGCCGAGAGAGGTCGTTTTGATGAACTCCGCCGCATGCTCTTCGCAGCACAGCCGCCTGAAGGAACTGGCGGGTTCACAAATGAGGATCTCTTGCGGTTAGGCACCCAAGCGGGACTCACTGGATCCGATTTTGTCGCGGGCGTACGACAGGGGCGCTATGAGAATTGGGTATTGCAACGGGAGTCCTCCTATCAGATCCAGGATCCTCAGGGAACTCCTGCCGCGTGGCTAAACGGCAAGCCCCTGGGTTCGGACGTGCTTTTCGATAGCCGCAAGCTTGAAGATCGAATCCGCGGCTAAGTGAATTCGCCGGATCAGGGTCAGACGATCCGCACATTCCCTGCTGTCACTTCGCCGGGTCACAACTCCGAGGTGAGATTGCTGGGGAACGCGCCACTCATCAATCGGCTCGGCGGGACCTTCGTTCGTGGATGCCACACCGAATGAGCAGGACACGCTATGGATCCTCGACAGATCACGAAACGGAAGGAGACCACATGCGCCCCGACGTACATGAAGGTGGGACGTTCCCCGACTACGAGCTCGCCGATCAGGCCGGCAAGCGCCGATCGCTGTCAGAACTTCAAGGGGGGAACGCAATGGTGCTCCATTTGTCTCGTGGCGGTTACGATCCGAAGGAGCACACTTTTCTGCGACAATTGGTCGACGCATATCCCCAGTTCCGAAATGCCTACACGCGACTGGTGGTGATCACGACCGACAATCAGTTGAACATCAACGAATTCCGTGACGCCCTCGGTGCCCAGTGGCCGTTCCTGTCGGACCCAGATCGTCTGGTTCAGAAGGATCTCGACATCAAGGAGTTCACGGACGAGCCGCACGATCCGATGATCCCCCATACGTTCGTCCTCGAACCGGGCCTTAGGATCTTCAAGATCTACAACGGCTACTGGTATTGGGGCCGCCCCACCATCACGGAGTTGCACGTCGATCTGCGGGCTGTTTTTCAAAAGATTCGACCGGACTTCGATTTGGCGACGCCGGGACTGCGGGAGGCCTGGGAACAAGGAGATCGTGATCAATTCCTCGTAGACACATTGGAGGATCCGATCCGGTACACCGAAGGCAAGACCATCGGCATCAAGCGTTGAGCCGACGCGATCGTCGCCGAAGTCAAGGCCGCATACGTCGCCGCCTAGAGCGGGCGCCGGCCGACAGCTCCTGGGTTGCAGCAGCCGGATACCACAGTGTCCCATCAACAATAAGGTGCTCGACCAATCGGCCGAAGATCGCGATTAGACCGCCACGCACTCGGTTTCGGATAGGCGTTCGTTGCTTCGTGGTGATTGCGCGGCGATCGCGCGCGACGGGAAACTCGCGCGAATCGATAAGCCGCCATCAGGCAACGGATCCGCCGTGATGGAAGCCCCATGTGCAGAGGCGATAGCGCGGACGATGGAGAGTCCCAGCCCGTGACCGTCGTTGTAGATTGCCCGGCGCGGGTCAAGCCGTTGAAACGGTTGGAAGAGACGTTCAACCTGGGTAGAAGGAATCACCGGCCCCGTGTTGGTCACAGACAGGAAAGCTTCGCCTTCTTGTACGCCAGTCTTGATCTCGACCCGACCGCCTGGAATGTTGTGCCGTAAGGCGTTAGTGAGGAGGTTGACGACGAGACGCTCGACGAGCAGGGCGTCTCCCTCGAATGGCGCCGGTGTGGTCGCTTCGTCGTCGACGCGAATCTCGAGTCGAGCGATATCGGATTGGAGACCAGCCAGGGTCGCCTCCACCAGGGGAGCGAAATCTACCGGTTCGCGTTCACTCAGGCCGCCTTCGCTGCTGGCGAGTGTAAGCAGAGCATCGATCAGATCGGCTTGTTCGCCATTTGAGGCAAGCACCTCCTCTGCCGTGGAGCGCCATTCAGCGCTGCTCGTGTCGGGATCGTCGAGCGCAACCTGGAGAAGATTGCGCTCGGCGGTGAGGGGGGTGCGCAGTTCGTGGGAAGCGTTGGCAACGAAGCGTTGTTGGGCTTCAAACGCGCCTTCGAGTCGAGCGAAGAGTCCGTCGAGTGTGTCTCCGAGTTCCTTGAGCTCGTCTTGCGGGCCGTCGAGGGCCAGACGTTGGTGGAGGTTGGTCGCGGAGATCCTTCGGGCGGTGCGGGTGATGGTCCGGATGGGTTGGAGCATTCTGCCGGAGACGAGCCAGCCGGCAAGGAGGGCGAGCACGGCGACGATCCCGAGCGCGATGGCGGAGTTCACCAGCAGTTGGTGCGAGTCGGTGGCGCGCTGTGCCGCTTCGATCGTCCCCGCTTGGGCTAGGTGGTGCACCGCCTGCGCCAGGTGGTTGGTGGCCTGCGCCAGCTGGTGCTGATCCTGCTCAAGGCGAGATTCCAAGGAGGCGACGGGCCCTGAGATTTCGAGCGGATGATTGGTCGACGACAGCGGACCCCCTGCTGCCGCTTGTCCGAGCAGATTCAGGCTGTGGATCACCTGACTTTGGTCGTTTGTCACCGCCGCGAACGCCTTTGGGAGCGGAAGGTTCTCCAGATCCTGGAGTGACGGCGTGCGCGGGATCTGGGGTAATGCTGGCTTGGTGAATGCGGTCGCCCGCTCAAAGAGGAGGTAGGTGACTGCTACCAACGCGGCGCCGGAGATCAGAAACAGCCCGCCGTACAGTGCGGCGAGGCGGATCCGGGCGGTGCGCCTTGGCATGTGCAGCCAGGCTGGCCGTCTGTGCTCAGGATGGGAGATTGCCATCATGTTCCTCCGATGCGGTAGCCGCGGTCGCGGACGGTCTCGATAACGGACGGTTCCCCGAGCTTGGCCCGTAGACGATTGACGGTCGCTTTGACGGTCGTCGTGAAGGGATCCGCCACAGAGTCCCACACTCGTTCCAACAGCTCCTCTGCCGAAACCGGTTTGCCCTCGGCAACAAGCAGACATTCGAGGACCGCAAACTCCTTGGGTCGAAGGGCAAGTGTTCTCCCTCCTCGGGTGACAACTCGCTTTGCTGGGTCGAGCTGCAGGTCACCGGAGCCCAAACGGCCCGTCTGCGGAGACCCGGGTCGACGTCCCAACGCTTGGACGCGGGCCACCATCTCGGAAAAATCGAACGGCTTGGGCAGATAGTCGTCCGCGCCCAGCCCGAGGCCCTCGACACGGTCCCTCACTGAGCCGGCGGCCGTGAGCATGAGCACCCGACTCTCTGAGCGCTGGGCCGCGATACTTCGGCAGACGTCGTCACCGTGGGTGCCCGGGAGGTCCCGGTCCAAGATCACGACGTCGTAGCGGCAATCTGCCAACTGCGCGAGCGCGTCGTCCCCGTCGAAGGCAAGGTCCACGGTCATCCCGTAGCGCCGCAATCCGGCTGCCACCGATCGGGCCAGGCGTTCGTGGTCTTCTGCTACCAGTACTCTCATAGTTTCTCCTGGTCACAAGCCTGACACCAGGCAGGGCCGGATGGGTGGCGACCTACCGGAACGTGATTCACCTGCGGCACAGGTTCGCAGGTCGTGGGTCACACGCAGGTCTCACGTGTGACCTGCGTGTGACCCCGACTTTCGTACAACGGTCCCGATGCAAGACGACCATGCCCCCACTCCGAGTGGTGTCCCCAACTTGGGGCGGACCCGGAACCGCTTGAGATGCGCCGGCTTCGCGATGGGTCTTGCGGCCGCCGCCATCGGACTGACCGCCTGCGGTGGTGGATCGCCGGCCTCATCACACGTCGCCAATCTGGGCACGAGCACCACGACACACGGCGGCCATGGCGGCGCGAGCACGACGACCCCGCCAAAGGGGGGCAACGCGACCCAGCTGATGGACCAGTGGGCCACTTGCATGCGGGTCAACGGCGATCCCAATCAGACCGACCCTACGATCGACCAGTACGGGGTGATCAACATCACCATCCCGCAAGGAGTTGCTGATACGTCGATCTCCTCGGAGGCGCACGGCAGCAGCGGCCCGTGTAGCCAGTACGAACTGGCCGCCGAGAACGCCTTGCGCGCCGCCAACCCGGTTGCACCCCCGCCGACCCAAGCCCAGCTACTGCAGTACGTGGGTTGCATGCGGACCCACGGCGTCCCGGACTACCCCGACCCTGGGCCCAACAATGAAACCAAATTCCCTGCAGATGTGGATCCAAACAGCCCGACGTTCGAGAACGCCAACAGGGTCTGCGGCAAGCAGGTCAACGCGCCAGCGTGGTGGATCGCCGGCACGGGACCGCCTGGCGACGTCGTGGTGAGCAGTGCCGGAATCGGTCCCAACGGACCTACCCCTGGCAACCCGCCTGTGACGGTACGGCCCGCGCCAGGCGGTAATGGCGGGTCGGCCTCCAATGGCTGAGTTCTCCGCCAAACGGATCGTGGCCGTCGCCGCCATCGCCGGCGCCCTGGTCGGTGGGGCGGTCGCCGGCGTCGTGGCTCTGACGTCCGTCAGCGGCAACAACGACACTCCGGCGTCGTCGTTGGGCGACAGCAGCTCGACCACTACCGCGGCGGTGGTGCGGACCACGCTCGCCACGTCGGTGCAAGAGGGTGGGTCCATCGGCTTCGAGGGTTCCTACACCATTGCCGCCCCGTCGGGGACGAGCGTCCAACAGTTGGCACAGGACCAACAGGCCGTGACCAAGGACCACGAGAACCTGTCCGCCGACGAGCAGGCCGACGCCGACGCCTCAACGGCGGACAACCAGGCGATCGCGGCGGCCCAGGGCGGCGTCGGCGCGGCACAGTCCACCTTGAGTACAGACCAGGCCGCCCAGACCCAGGAATGCGCCGGGTCGGGGGGATCCAGCCCGGCGTGCACCTCGGACACCCAGAAGTTCAACCAGGACCAGGCTCAGCTGACCCAGGCGCAGCAGCAGTTGGCGGGCGCCCAGGACGCAGCGACCCGCGACCAGGACCAGAACCAGGCCAAGGTCGCTTCCGACCAGACTCAGCTCCAGGGTGATCAAGCATCCCTGGCCCTGGCCCAAGCCAGCGCGCAGAACCCGGGCACGACCTACACCGCACTCCCGAGCATGGGCGATGTCATTAATGAGAACCAGTCCGTCTATTCGGTCAGCAACGAACCGGTGCCCCTCCTCTACGGCTCGGTCGCCGCCTACCGAGCCTTCTCCGCCGGCATGTCCGACGGTGCGGACGTGGGCGAGCTGACACAAGACCTAATCGCTCTCGGCTACAGCGCGGGTTTGACGCAGTCCAACCACTTCTCCTCGGCCACGGTCGCCGCGGTGCAACGTTGGCAGAGCGCGCTCGGACTGCCTGCGACCGGCGAGATCCTGCTCGGCGCGGTGGTCTTCGAGCCCGGTCCCATCCGGGTCACCTCGGTGACGCCATCGGTGGGCTCAGCCGTCGGGGGTGGCGGAGGCGAAGCTACCGGCGGTGGCGGTGGCGGTGGCGGTGGCGGTGGCGGTGGCGGTGGCACGGTGCTCACGGCCACGAGCACCACCCCCATCGTGACCGTCGACCTCGACGTCTCCCAGGAGTACCTGGTGAAGCCCGGCGACGCGGTCTCGATCGTGCTGCCCAACGGAACTTCGAGCGTGGGTGGGCATATCGAGACGGTCGGCAACGTGGCCACCTGTCCGAGCGGCGCGGGTACCGGGTCCGGCACCGGCGCGCAGAGCGGCAGCAGTTCGGCCAGCACATCGACCTGCTCTTCGGGTGGAAGCGGCAGCAGCTCGGGCCCGACGATACCGGTCACCATCACCTTGGACAGCACGCCGGAATCGGCCACCTTGGACCAGGCTCCGGTGAACGTCAATATCACCACGCAAACCGCCAGCAACGTCTTGGCGGTGCCGGTGAACGCGCTCTTGGCCCTCCAAGGCGGTGGCTACGGCGTGGACGTGGTGACCGGTAGCACCAGCCACCTCGTCGGGGTCACCACCGGCCTGTACGCCAACAACATGGTCCAAGTGAGCGGCTCGGGCATCAGCGGCGGGATGCGCGTCCAGGTGCCGTCGTCATGAGTCTGATTCTCCCGGACCCGACCCTCCCGCTCCCGGCCCAGCACCCAGCGAAGGCACCGGTCCTCGAGCTGGTCGACGTGGTGAAGGAGTACCCCGGGGACCCCCCGGTCGTGGCCCTGGCCTGCGTCGACCTGCGCATCGACGAGGGCGACCTGGTTGCCATCGTGGGTCCGTCTGGGTCGGGCAAGAGCACCCTGCTCCATGTGATGGGGACCCTGGAGCGTCCTAGCGGCGGCGCGGTCCGCATCGCCGGTGAGGACACCTCGACCATGTCGGACCCCCAGCTCTCGGGGCTCCGCGCCCGACGGCTGGGCTTCGTCTTCCAGCAGTTCTTCCTCCTCGACGGTCTGAGTGTGCTCGACAACGTCGCCGACGGCTTGCTCTACCGCGGCGGGCGACTGGCCGAGCGGCGAGAATTGGCGCAGGCGGCCATCGAGCGGGTCGGACTCGGCCAACGCATGGGCCACCGGCCGAACCAGCTCTCGGGTGGCGAGCAGCAGCGCACCGCCATCGCCCGAGCCCTGGCCGGCCGTCCCGCCCTGGTCATGGCCGATGAGCCCACCGGGAACCTCGACTCGGCGACGGGGGCGTCCATCCTCGAGCTCTTGCGCGAGCTGCACGACGAGGGCACGACCATCGTCGTCATCACCCACGACCACGAGGTAGCCGCTGCCATGGAGCGGCGCGTCGAGATCAAAGACGGGAGGATCATCGGTGATGCGCCGACCGGTACGTGAAGCCGGCGGGTCCCGGTTGACCGGCCGCGACCTTCTCCGGGTCGGGAGCCTCGGGCTGCGCAGTCGGCGGGCGCGAGCGGTGCTTTCCGCCCTCGGAATAAGCATCGGCATCGCGGCGATCGTCGGCGTGCTCGGCATCTCGCAGTCGTCGAAGACTGGGCTGCTCAACGAGCTTGGGCAGCTCGGCAACCTCCTCACCGTCCAGGCCTCCAGTACCGCCTTCGGTCAGCTGACCGAGCTGCCCACCACCGCCGAAGGCATGGTGGCGCGCATCGGACCGGTCACGGGTGTGACCGAGATCGGCGCCCTCTCCAATACCTACGTGTACCGCACGCCTCTTGTGCCGAGCATCGACACCAATGGCATCTCGCTCACCGCCACCGACGCCGCTCTCCCGGCCACCCTCGGCGCCACTCTCGCCCACGGCGCCTTTCTGAACGCCGCCACCGCCCACTTCCCAGCGGTCGTCCTGGGAGCGGAGGCCGCCAGCCTGCTCGGCATCGAGAACCTGGCCCAGCCGACGCAGGCGTGGATCGGCGGGCAATGGTTCACCGTGGTCGGCATCTTGAATCCCGTGCAACTGGTCTCTCAGATGGACTCGATGGCCTTCATCGGCTTTCCCATTGCCGAGAAGTACTTCGGCTTCGACGGCGATCCCACCGAGCTCTTTCTCCGCGCTGCGTACACCCAGGTCAGCGCCGTGGCCGCCGTGCTGCCCCAAACCGTGAACCCGCAGAACCCAACCACGGTGGCGTGGACCGAACCGGCGGACATCTTGAAGGCCGAAGTAGCGGCCAAAGGGGCCTACAACGGGCTCTTCCTCGCTCTCGGTGCCGTGGCCCTACTCGTCGGCGGTGTCGGTATCGCCAACGTCATGGTCATTTCGGTACTCGAACGGCGCTCCGAGATCGGGCTGCGGCGGGCGCTCGGCGCCACCCGGCGCCACGTGGCCGAGCAGTTCCTCTCAGAATCCGTGCTCCTCTCGCTGCTCGGCGGCGTCGCCGGCACCCTCATCGGCTTGGCCGCCACCGCTCTCTACGCGCGAAGCCAGCACTGGTCGGTGCAGATCCCCGCGGTGGCGCTCTATGGCGGCGTGGGTGCCGCCTTGGTCATCGGTGGTGTGGCCGGCCTCTACCCGTCGATGCGCGCCGCCCGCCTGTCGCCGACCGAGGCATTGCGCACGGTATGAGCTTCGTGACAACTCACCTGGGCATCCCGTGGTGCGCACGCGGCGGTCAACCGAGGTTCGATCTCGGTGAGCTGCAGTCGGCCACGCGAATCGTCTGGAAGCCGTTCTCGTACCACGATCCAATCTCGGCACAAGGAGGCCAGTTATGACGACGATGCACCGACGTTGGGGCGGACTCATGGCCCTCGTCGCGGGACCCGCCATCGCGCTCGCCGCATGCTCGGGGTCCACCCCTCCTCACGTCGCGAGCCTGGGCAAGACCAGCGGCGATCGCTCCGTGAGCACCACCACTATGCCCACCGGCAGCCCGACGCAGCTTTTGGACGAGTGGGCCGCGTGCATGCGCAGCCACGGGGATCCCGGCCAGGTCGACCCCACCGTGGATGCCACCAAGGTGATTCAGATCACACTGGGTGCCGGCGTTGGGGTCCGCGGCGAGAATGGCGCGTGCGGCTCCTACCTGAGCGGGGCACAGACGGCGCTGGGAGGCGGCACGCCGCCCGCGTTGTCGGACGAGGCGACCGCGCTGAAGTTCGCCCAGTGCATGCGGGCCAACGGCGTCCCGGACTATGCCGACCCGACTACCGGCAACAACCAGACCGTCCACGCAAGCAGTGGGGGTGACTTGAATCCGGCCAACCCGACGTTTCAGGCCGCCTCCACCTTGTGCACCAAGAAGACCGGCTACGTTTCCAAGTTCAGCAGCACCGGCGCCCCCCAGCCCGGTTCGATCAACCTCAACATGGCGGGTGGGTTCGGGGGCAAATCGTGAACTGGGCGGCAATGGCGAGCCGGGCGCCGACTCCGGCGAACGATCGCACGTGGCTCAGTTTCACGAGAGATCCCAGTGCCACCGCCGCTGGTGCGTTCGCGAGAAGGCACGCGAGACGTCCCGATCGGAAGACCGCGTACCGACACTCGGGCGAGTAGGTCTCTCGAATCTCCTGAAGTGCGGCACTTCCGCTCAGTTTCCAGTAGGTCCGCCGAATCCGTCCCAGAAGTAGAGCGCTCTACCCAAACCGAAGACGAGATGACGAATGGCAGCCGGCGCCGGTTCACACCCGGCGCCGGCTGAATCCGCGATGCCTCGTCCTAGAAGGCCACGATGCCTTCGCCACCAACTGCCCCTGGAACGAGTACCGATCCGACTGCAGCCAGTGAGCCGCCGGGGCCGACCTGGAACTCGTCAACGGTCCCGGTGCCGCCGGTCTGGACGTAGAGGAACTCTCCTCCATCCGATGGAGCAGCGTCGACGGTACCGGGATCCGTTGGGGTCGCACCCAGCAAGGACAGCTGCCCCGAGAAGGCCTGCTCAGCAAAGCTGCTGACGTTGGCGCTCCCCGCGTTCGAAGCGAAATACGTTCCTTGAGCCGATGCGATCCAACACGTCGCGCTCTGTCCGGTCGCGACAGTCGCGATCGAGTTCAGCGAGCCGTTGGGCGTCAGGCCGTACGTCGAGACCGCATTCGTGCCGGCATCTGCCACGACGAGATGGCCGGTCGAATCGAAGGTCACAGCGAAGGGAACGTTGCCCGGCTCAGCATTTACGACAGGCGAGGGCGAGAGATACCCGAAGGGCCCGACCCGGAAGACGTCGATGTCGCTACCGCTTGCTTTCGTCGTGACTATGAGCCGCGATCCATCTGGTGTGAACGCGACCTGGCCCGGCGTGCTCACGAACTGCGTCGTGTCACTCGGCACAGTGATGCCAAGGGATCGGTTCGAGCCCGGAAGGGGGTACAGGTGCCCGAAGAACGAGACGAAACCCTGCACATTGGCGCTCAGTCCGTTCAAGACATAGACGGATGTCCCATGTACGGCGACGCTCACCGGGAAGGAGCCACCTGAGGGGACGATCTGGCGCAAAGCAAGCTGATCTCCTCGCACCGAGAACACTGAGACGGTGTTGCTGCCGGCATTGACGGCATAAAGAAGATCCTGCTGCGGGTCGTAGGTGAGCGACCCCTGCGAGGCGAGGTGGTCGACGGCAGAACCATTGAGCACCCCTCCGAGACCTCCGGTGGAATAGCTGCCGGCAGGTGCGAGTGTGCCATCCACATTGCGGTGATAGGCCACGATCTGGTTCCCAGTGACATTGTCCGTCTGTACAAACACTGCGTGATCGGCCCCAAAAGCGAAAAATGGGGCGCTCGGCGGGGGGCTCGCCCCGGCTAGCGCCGGAATGGCGAGCACGGACAGGCCGGCAGCGGCGCCAACCGCCAGGGCGGCTCGAACACGGGTCTTCATGGATCCTCCTGAAATTTGCGGATTTGCTTGTACTGTCCCGGAGAGCCACGCCGCGTTACGCGAAGCAGGGACAAAATTTGAAAGTCGCCTTGAAGCAAGCGCGAATGGTCCGTAACGCTCCGAAGTCGCCTTTGGACTATGTGGTATGAGCCCTCTTCGGTCACCACCGGCGGGTGACGAGTTGGTTTCCGACAGGTTTGCCGCGTCGTGCACTCGCCCGCTTCGATCTACGCTGGCTCACGTGGAAACGGACGCCGAGCTGCTGAGCCTTTTGCAAAGCGGCGACGAGCAGGCATTTGTGATGCTCGTCCACCGTTACCAAATGCCACTGCTCCGGCTGGCGTGTTCCATGGTCAGCGATCGGTCGATCGCCGAGGAAGCTGTGCAGGACACATGGATGGGCGTGGTGCGTGGCATCGACCGATTCGAAGGGCGTTCTTCGTTGAAGACCTGGTTGTTCCACATCCTGGTCAACCGCGTCCGCTCGGCCCGAGCCATTGAGCACCAGCGCCGCCTGCAGGGGACACCGTCGGTCGACCCGGGGTGCTTCACTCCATCTGGGGATTGGAGCGAACCGGTGGAGAGTTGGGACGATGAACTCGCCGAACGTCTGGACGCGATGGCCATCATGCCGGTCCTGGGCCGTGCGCTCGAAGGGCTTCCGGCGCGTCAACGCGAGATCGTGTTGCTGCGCGATGTAGAGGGTCTGTCGAGTCAGGAAGCCTGCGACGTCCTCGGTCTTCGGCCAGGGAATCAAAGGATTTTGCTGCACCGCGGTCGGGCCAACCTACGCGAGGCGCTCGCGACTGAAATGAAGAAGGCATAAGCCATGCTCTCCCTGCGAAATCGAGACCTCGTCTGCCAACAAGCCATTGAGCTTCTGACCGAGTACTTAGAAGGGAGCCTTTCTCGGAGACAAAGGCTCCGGCTGGAGCGCCATCTGCGCGCATGCCCGAACTGCTCGAACTACCTCGAGCAGATCCGGGTCACCGTCAGACTTACCGGTGCAATCGCACCGGAGGAGCTGGCGCCAGATGCCGTTGACGACTTGACTGAGCTCTATCGGCGCTGGCGCGACGAGATGTAAGGGGCGGTCGGATCGTGGAGCAACACGAACTGGATGAGATGGACATTTGATGCAGATAGCTCGCCGCGCTGCGCGGCGAATGTCAGCGGATACGCCGCGCTTCTAGGACGTGCGGTAGTCGCCAATCAGGGCGAGTGCACCATCGAGAGCCTGGCGGAGCTGTCGGGGGTCGCGCCGAGCTTGGGTGAGCATCAGGCCACCTTGAAGGCTGGCCAGAGTGGATCCTGAAAGCCAGTCGAGGTCGGCATCAGCTCGCAGTTCGCCCGAAGCGACCATGGCGCCGAGGCCGGCTCGGATGCTCGCCTGCCATCGATCAAATCCTGAAGCCAGGACGTTGCGAATGCCGTCGTCACGCTCACCAAGTTCTGCGACCAGGTTGGCTATTGGACAACCTCCGCGCCCATGGCGTCGCTCTTGAAGCTCGACGAGCGCGTCAAACCACCGCTGCAGACCCGCCCAGGTGCCGAGCCCTTCGAAAAGAGACCGTTGGGCACCGAGAACCGCCTCATTCGTCGCTTCGGCCACTGCGAGCAGCAAATCGTTCTTGTCGTCGAAGTAGTGATAAAGCTGGCTGCGCGACGCACTGGCCCGTGCTCCAACCTCGTCCAAGCTGGCTCCAAGAGCCCCCCGTTCGGCCACGACATCGGCTGCCGCAGTCACGATCCGGCTGCGTGCCCGACGGCCACGCTCCGTTGCCGGCTCCTCTCCCATGATTCCATTCTATTGGACTTGACAGTCCAATTTGGAACCGCTTAAGTGGACTTACCAGTCCAGTTATATCCCGACATCCCTAGGAGGTCCGATGTCCGTCACCATTGGTGAGCAGTCCAAGCAGTTGAAGGAATCGGCAGCGGATCATCTGCCGCCTGACGTTCTCGATGTCTTCGACCGGAGCATCGAGGGCTTTCTCCGTGAGGGAGTCCCCGCGGATGCCATTGCCACCGGCGACTTTCTCGAGTCGTTCACCCTGGACGACGCCAATGGCAACCCGGTCACACTTGACCAGCTCGTCGCGGACAGCCCGGCAGTCATCGTCTTCTATCGGGGCGGCTGGTGCCCCTATTGCAACTTGGCATTGCGGACCTACCAGCGGGAACTCCTCCCGGAACTGGACAGATTCGGGTCGCGCCTTGTCGCGATCAGCCCCCAGTCACCCGATCAGTCGCTCTCGACCGCCGAGAAGGCGGGGCTCGAATTCACGGTGCTCTCCGATCCGGGTAGCCGATTGGCCAGGCGCATTGGCATTTCGTTCCTGCAGAGCGAAGACGTCCTCGAGGCCCAGCGGAAGCTCGGACTCGATATGGCACAGGTGAATGCCGAGGGGTCGATCGAGCTGCCCCGGCCCACCGTTCTGATCGTCGACCAGAAGCAGACAGTGCGCTTCGTCGATGTGCAACCTGACTACACGGCTCGCACCGAGGTGGCCGACATACTCAGCGCACTCTCGGACATTGGCACCGACCAGCGGTAGAACGAGCGCCGGTCAGCGGTCTCGTCACGCGACCCGGACTGATAGGTCGACAAAACAGTCGAGCGCAGGGTGCTATCCAAGCAGCGAAAGCCGGTCACCGGTTTTGAGCACCACATCGCCGCTTGGCGTCAGGACCTCCCCGTCGCGGGCGATGGAGGTGACCAGAGTGCCGCGTGGAAGGTCTGCGGTCCGCAGCGCCTGGCCGGCCAGGCCGGAACGCTCGGTCACGGCGAGTTCGAACGCTCCGGTGGCAGCGCCGAGCGCACTCACCCGCTGAGCTGAGGCGAGCAACTCCGCGCGGTAGGCAGCGACCAGGTCCGAGATCGACATGGTCCCGACAACTCGCCGGTCGTCGTCGAGCACGCTCACCCAGGACATGTCCGCCGAGGTGATCGCCTCAAGCGCGGTATCGAGTCGGCTGTCCGTCGTGACGACGGGTGCGCCCGCGTCGGCCACGTCACCAACTCGGATCTCCTTGTGAGCCAAGTCCACGAGCTGGACCACAGCGACCGTGCCCTCGAATCTCCCGGCCGCGTCGACCACAGGCGCACTGCTGACGCCTGCCGCACGGCTGAGGTCGATGGCTTCGCGCGCCGTCGCTGAGTTGGGCAGCACAAGGCGCGGGAGGGCCATGGCATGGGTGGTCGGAATGGTGGCCAACAGAGGTAGCCCCGCGGTGAGGCGGCGGGCTTCGGTGTCGGAGCGGCTGCGGATCTGGCTCCGGTAGATGGTGTCGTCGAAGTGGTGCACGATGAGCCAGGCCAATCCCACCCCAACGAGCGCTGGGGTCAGGATGGAGAGGCTCCCGGTCATCTCGGCCACCATGAGCATCACCGCCAAGGGCGCTCGAGAGATGCTGCCGAAACAGCACATCATGCCCACGATGACGTAGGGCGAAGGGTCGTGGCCCATGGACGGAGCGATGGGCTCGAAGAGCCGCCACACCGCGGCCCCCATGAAGGCCCCGATCACCATGCCGGGGCCGAAGATACCGCCCGATCCACCGGTGCCGATGGACAGTCCGGTGGCCAGGATACGGGCGAAGGGCACGATGAGCACGATCCACAGCGGGATGCCGAGTAGCTCTGGGCCGAGGGACTTCTGGATCCAGCCGTACCCCGTGCCAAGCACCTCGGGAATGACAATGCCGATGCTGCCGACTATCACGCCGCCGATGGCCGGCTTGACCCAGCGCGGCAGCCGGGGGATCCCGTCCGAGACCTTCGCGATCCCGTAGAAGCCCTTGGCGTAGAGCAGGCCGATCAGGCCACCTAGGATCCCGATCAGTGCGAACCAACCGAGCTGAGCCGGATCATCGAAGCGGTACGAGCCCACGTAACCGAAGAGGGGACCGAAGCCCTCGAATGAGCCGAAGACGGCGTAGCTCACCGACGACGCGATGAAACACGGCAGCAGCGCCGCCGGATCGAAATCGTCGCGGTAGAGGATCTCGGCAGCAAGCACCGCGCCGCCGAGCGGCGCTCCGAAGATGGCTCCGATCCCCGAACCGATCCCCGTCGCCACCGCGATGCGGCCGTCGGCGGGGCCGAGGTCGAGCAGCCGGGTAAGCAGCGAGCCGAACCCAGCACTGATCTGCCCGGTGGGGCCTTCGCGCCCTCCCGATCCCCCTGAGCCGATCGTGAGCGCTGATGCGACGATCTTGACGATGACGGCGCGGAAGCGCACGCTCTTCGGATTGTGGTGCACCGCCGAGATGGCGGCGTCGGTGCCGTGGCCTTCGGCCTCTGGCGCGAAGAGGTACACAAGGAGCGCACCGAGTAACGCCCCGGTGCCGGCTACCAACGGCAGCGCCCACGGTCGAGCGGCATGGGCCGAACCCCCCGCGTGCCCTTCCGCCGCAGGGGTTGGGACGGTGTAGCCGGCGAGGACCTCCAAGAACAAGTGCGTGCAGAGTCGCAGCGCCTCGTAGAAGACCACCGCACCCAGTCCTGCAATGGCGCCGATGGCGACGCCGAGCACGATCCAACGCTGCAGGTACGAAGCCGAGCGAATCCAACGGCCCAGTTCCGCAGCGATGCCGCGGGCGCGCACCGATCTGGTGGGATGTGGTACCTCGCCGGGCGCAGCCTCGCTCGGGCGCTCGCTCACAGGTCCCAGCCCGTGCTCCAGTCCTGCTCGGGCACCTCACCTGCGCTCTCATTCAGATGGCTCAGCGCGTCGACGACCCTGCCGCGGGACTCGACGGGGATCAGGGCCACCAGGTGCTCGATCTCTTGGCGGCGACGCTGCGTCACGGTGTCCACCAGGCGGCGCCCACCAGGAGAGAGCGCGATTCGAACTTGGCGGCGGTCGCGACGATCGGTCCGGCGCGTCACCAGGCCCTTCTTGACCAAGCGGTCACACATCCTCGAGGCGGTGGGGGGCGTGACCGAGACCGCGTCGGCCAGCGCCGCCACTCCCTGGGGCCCCTTCGAGGCCAGTACCACCATCGAGCGGTACTGGGTCAAGGTGACCTCCTCTCCCACGTCAGCGAGCGAGCGCGCCGCGATGGCCACGAGCACCCGGCTGGCGCTGAGGACGGCATCGACCAGCTGATCCTCGGCTGGAGGGGCGATTGCATTTAATTGCATAGTGCATCTATTGTGCAGGCTATTAGTTCTCGGTGCAAGCTGGCACGGGCGCATCTGCGCGGTCGCCCCGGACTGTGCGCGTCTGCCAGCGGCGCTTCCCAATCCGCGGGTCGGTGCCGGCGTAGACCCGCAGCTCGAACGAACTACTCCCCCGGCGACGAATCGAACCTCTGGCAGTATCCATCTGGCCATCGTGCCGGTGATACGCAACTGATCAGCAGTGATGGGCAAGAACGACTGGCCGGATTGGCGGGCTGCTGCATCGCCCCAGCTGGGGACTCGTTTCTTTAGAGAGCAAGACGGGATTTCGAACCCGCCGACGTCACCTCGGCTAGGCGTCCAGATTCCTCAACACCCCTCAAGAAAACGCGGCAACTGTCGTTTCCTTGTGAATGAGGATGGAGAGTCCAGTGAGCCGACGAGGCTCGCCGTTCCGAAATTGGGTCGCGGTCGGACCGATAACCGCGATCGCCCTGTCGTTGGTCACATTGGGATGGTCGACATCGGCCACTGCAGTGCCGGGTGGCCTTCAAGTCACGGTCGTGGTGTCGTCGTCAGCCAATCCCTCCACGTTCGATCAAGACGTCACCTATACCGCGACGCTGACAACCTCGAACTCAGGCAACCTTGACATCACCGACACGATCGAGTTCCAAGACAACGGAGGAGATATCTCGGGATGCAGCTCCCAACCTCTCATGAGTACTCCAACGGTCGGGATATACGTAGCCAGCTGTGACGAGTCCGCCAACAACATGTCCGTTGGATCCCATAACATTACGGCCCAATTCCCCGGTGATTCGACGTATGACCAGGGATCCGGCTCCTTGAACCAGACGGTCGATGAGGCGCCGACGACCACTGTCATCACCTCACCCTCCTCTGGTTCGTCCGTCTCGTACGGCAACGAAGGTCAGAATTCTCTCAATTTCACTGTGTCTGCCCCAGGCGTGGCCAACAACTCTCCCTCGGGAAGCGTCAACCTGTATGACGGCGTTCCGGGACCGGATACGTACCTGTGCACGGGATTCCTCGGCGGGAGCGGGCCCGGCCAATCCAACGGGAACTGTTATATCAACAACGGCCAGATCAATGCGGGCCTGTATGTACTCACCGCGACGTACAGCGGTGACAACAACTTCGCCGGCTCCTCGTCCTCGCCTCAAGATTTCACCATCGACCAAGTGACAAGCCAGATGCAAGCGTTCCCGGTGCCGGGGTATGCGTTCTACGGTGCGGAAAACGGCAACTTCTTCATTACGGGGGTGGGAGGAGGCAATGGGGGGAATCCAACGGGATTCTTCACTATCACAGCAGACGGTACAAGCCTTATCGCACCCAATACCTGCTCGGCAGGCAACGGAGGCGGCAACCCCTGCTATATCGACTCGGCCACCGCCCTCCCGGCTTCCACGACCCCATATATGGTCACCGTGAGCTACCCCGGTGACGCCAACTTCACTGCAAACTCTTCGACTATCCCTCTTTCCGTGTTCCCAGCGTCAAGCTCGACGGTCTTGAGCGAGTCGCAATCCTCCGCCGCATACGGCAACGAGAGCTCGGTTGTTATTTCTGCGAACGTGACGTCAGGGACGACGGGATCCCCGACCGGATCTGTCGCCGTGCAAAGCGCGGGTATCACGCTCTGCACGATTAGCCTTCGCGCCAGTGCGGTCAATGCAGCGAGCGGAACTTGCAGCTTGAGTGACAAAGAGCTCTCGCTGGGTTCCTATTCGCTCACGGCCAACTATCCGGGTGACAGGAACTACCAGACTTCCGTCTCATCGGCCCAACCGCTCACCATCACAACGCAGACGAATCACGGCTACTGGCTCGTTGGTTCGGACGGGGGGATCTTTGCCTTCGGTTCAGCCCAGTTCTTTGGCTCGACGGGCTCACTAGGACTGCAACGTCCGATTGTCGGGATCACGCCGACGTCGGATCGGAAGGGCTACTGGCTGGTGGCATCGGATGGTGGTGTCTTTGCCTTCGGTGATGCGAGCTTCTACGGCTCGATCCCAGGATCGGGTGTTGCGCCAGCAGGTACGCCTGGACCTGTAGCGAAGCTCAGCGCGCCGATCGTAGGCATGGTTCCTTCATCCGATGGAGGGGGTTATTTCATGGTGGCCTCTGACGGCGGTGTCTTCGCGTTCGGTGATGCGCATTTCGCCGGCTCGTGTCAGACCATCGGGGGATGCCAGGGATCAGTGGCGGCGATCATGACCGACTCCTCTGGCGACGGATACTGGCTGGCGACCAGCACAGGCAACGTCTACACGTTTGGCGACGCTCTCTACTACGGTGCGCCAGGCAACCAGGGGTCGGCTGTCACGTCGGCCGTTCGCACTCCAGACGGCGCGGGCTATTGGGTTCTGCTCTCTAGTGGCTCCGTCTATGCCTATGGCGACGCGCGATATCTGGGTGGTGCAAATGGGCTCGGTCACATCGATCCGGCCGCCACGATCTCTGCCACAGGTGATGGTGGTGGTTACTGGGTAGCGACAGCAGATGGCGCCGTCAACACGTATGGCGACGCCCCCGACGATGGTGATCTCGCCGCACAACACCTAAATGCTCCAGTCATTGGCGCCACCGGTTGGTGAAACCGACCTTCTGGCGATGTGCGGCCAGAACGACTACGCCAGCCACGGCTTTGACAATGATGAAAACCACCAGTTTGAGATCCATTCTGACACGAACCCCCGTCGTGCAGCTTCACCCAGAGCCATACCGGTTTCTCTCGGAACTTGGGTAGCGACGCCAAAGGTGCAGCCGAGTGACTCGACAATGAGCTCTTCGGGTGAGTGGATACATAGGTCCCCCGTACCCACCTGGTGTTGGTGACGTCAGTCCCTGGTGTGCCCCGGGGAGCCGACGGGCATCATTGCGATCACGGAAGTCTGGGGCCTTTTGCCCGCTGCAATAAGAGGGGCATGCGATGAAGATCGAACTAACCGACGAGCAGCTAGGGCCCCTGCGGGAGCTCATGCGGGGAGCGCTCAGCGACCTCAGCTCAGAGATCGCGGCGACGGACAACCCCACCTTCCGCGACGGGCTGCGCGCTCGGCGTGTCTCGCTCGAGGGGGCGCTGACGCAGCTGGGTCCGGAGGCGGGCGTCGAAGGAACCTGATTTTCCTTTGGCACTACTACGCACACTCTGAGCGACTTCATGGACCAGAGGTGACCTTGAGCACTTCTCTGTGGGGACTTTTGTCTCTATTCACCCGAGAGGCCCAACCACAATGCTTGAGGAGGGGTGTTCCCGATGTCAAACGCATCAGACGCACAGGAGAATTTGAGGGCCGTCGATACCATGAGCGGCTCAGACGCTCTGCTGTGGACGATCAGTGCCGATCCCGTGATGCGACCGACCATCGTGGCGATGATGCTCTTGGATGGGAAGCCTGAGTGGGCAGAGGTCCGGGCGCGAGTCACGGAGCTCACCGAGGCGGTCCCCCGCCTGCGTTCACGTGCCGTGACCCGAGCCCCGGGCCGAGGACGACCCCAGTTCGTGATCGACGAGAACTTCGCCTTGGACATGCATCTCCGCCGCATTCGGCTGCCTGAACACGGGATTCGACGGGACGTCTTCGACATGGCCCAGACGATGGCCACGAGCGGGTTCGATGCTGCGCTGCCGCTCTGGGAAGCAGTCCTCGTCGAGGAATCGGACGCCGACCGTGCCGTCCTCATCATGAAAGTCCATCACGCCCTCATCGACGGCGTGGGCGGCCTTGCGGTGCTTGCGCGACTCTTCGACCCCATCCCTGCGGTGTCGCACGCGGGTGACGAAGCGCTGCCAGCATCAGCAGGTCCGGATACCCGGCCACGGCACTCTGCCTTTGGCCGAGTACCGGGTCTTACCTGTGCAGTGCGGGTCGTTGGCGGTGCGCTCAACATGGTGACGAATCCCGTGCGCTCAGTCGGCCAAGTGATAGCCGTTGGCGGCTCGGTTGGTCGCCTGATGGCTCCTGCGAGGAAGCCGATGTCACCGATCATGACTGGGCGCAGCTTCCGACGCCACGTCGAGATCCTCGACCTCGACCTAATGACCCTCAAGCGCGCTGCCAAGGCCTGGGGTGGAACGCTAAATGATCTGTTCGTCACCTCCGTCGTGCGCGGCCTCACTCTGTACCATGAGCAGCACGGCGTCGCGGTGCCGGGTTTCCGCGTCCTCATGCCTGTGAATGTCCGTGACACCGCCGATAGCGAAGCCGGCAACCACTTCGTGCCCGCCCGATTCGTCATCCCAGTCCACAGCGACATCGCTGACAGCGTGGCAGAGGTCAGGCGGAGCGCTGAGCAGTGGAAGCACGCGCCGGGTCTCGCCATAAGCGATTTTCTCGCCACTGGGTTGAGCGCATTACCGGCCGGGCTGGCCCGCGGCCTTTGGAGTTCGATGCTCATGGGCGACGATCTCTGCATAACGAACATCCCGGGGCCTCCATTGCAAACCTTCCTGGCGGGCGTTGCCGTTGAAGGCATCTATGCCGTCACTCCGCCATCGGGGGCCGCCTTCAGCGTGTCACTCGTGTCCACAGCGCAACGGGCCTGTCTCACCGTCACGACAGACATCGCGGCTGTTGACGACGGCCCGAAGCTCGCTGGCTGCATCGAGGACGGATTCTCCGAAGTCTGCTCTGCTCGCCCCGGTCCAAAACGGTCGACATGACGGGCTCAGTCGACCTTCTGACGGAGCTTGATGCGTCGTTCCTTTACATGGAATCCCCACAGACACCCATGCACATGGGCTCCATCGGGATCTTCGAGGGCGGCCCATTGCACGATGCCCGCGGACGGATCCGGCTCGACGCGGTGCGGGCCCATGTGCAGGGCCGGCTTCATCTCGTGCCCAAGCTGCGAAAGGTCGTCCGACTCCCGCTGCTCGGCGAGTCTGCACCGGTATGGGTGGACGATTCCGACTTCGACATCTCCTACCACGTGCGTGAGGCGGCGGTGCCCGAGCCCGGCGACGAAGCGCTGCTGTTAGAACTCTGCGCCCGACTGATGTCGTCCCCGCTGGATCGGGACCGCCCTCTATGGGAGATCTGGCTCATCGACGGACTCGCGGACGGACGCGTCGCAGTGCTCGAGATGATCCACCACTGCTTGGCCGATGGACTGGCTGGTGTCGAACTCGCTAGCGTCCTTCTCGACCTCGAGGCCCGTCATCGGGACGACCGGCACAACCTGGACGCGTGGACGCCCGCTCCTCCACCCCGGAGGGCAACCCTGGTCGCCGACGGACTGGCCCAATTCGGCGGGATCGTTGCGACGCTGGCGGCGGACGCATGGTACGCCGCATGGCACCCCTCCCGAACGGGTCGCGTGCTCTCACGCTATCTATCAGCATTCCAGGACCTGCTGTCCCCGATACCCTTAGCTCCGCGTCTGTCGCTGAACGCTGCCATTGGGTTCGATCGACGGGCCATCGTCGTCCGCGAGCGAATGGACGATCTTCGCCGAGCCCAGCGCCGCTTCGGCGTGACACTGAATGACCTGCTGCTGACAGCGGTGGCTGCCGGCGTACACGATCTGCTCTCGGCCAGAGGCGAGGTTATGGAGGACCGCCAGTTGCAAGTACTCGTCCCGGTCGGCTCAGATCATCACGACGACCACCGGCTGGGCAACGAGGTCTCGGCAATGTTCGTGCGGCTTCCGATCAGTGCCGCCGCGCCTGCGGAGCGGCTCCGCGAAGTCGCCGCGGTGGAACGGTCGCACAAGGAGCGCGGCCAGGCGCGAGCGACGAACCTCCTATTGTCCTCCCTCAACTCCTTACCACCAGCGGCGGTCTCGGCAGCCAGCCACCTCGTGCACCATCAGCCCTTCGTCAACTTGGTCGTGACCAACGTGCCGGGGCCAGACATTCCGCTCTACCTGCTGGGGGCGCGCATGCTTGAAGTCATACCCCTCGTGCCGCTCGGGGGCAACCTGAGCGTCGGTGTCGCGGCAATCTCTTACAACGGCTCCCTCACCATCGGCATTCTCGCCGACCCGGACGCCTGCCCAGATGCGGACGTGCTCAGCGCGGGAATCGAACGGTGCTTCGCCGAACTCATGGGCTCCGGACGACCGCAGCCCCTTACGCAGGTGCAGGGTTAGCGATTCTGGCTGCAATTCCATTGGACGAATCAAGCTGTCGACTACGCAGGCCAACTTGACGGACCTGAGGCTACGACCCGCCGCCTCGCCCACCATTCGGCGTCTCCAACGCGACTGGACCTTTGTCGTCAAGCATGCCGAAAGTTGACGCCGACGCCCGTGGCGGGACTGATGGCAGAAGTGGTGAGCGCTCTGCGGACCGCTCCCGAGTTCCGATTCCTCACCAATCTGAATCAACTCCCAAGAGAGTGATCAACCGATCCTTCAGTTCTTCACCCGCGCCGTCGACTTCCGTTTCACCGCTCGACCGGTCAGCACGTCCAACACCTCCCCGATCGCTTGCTCACGATCCCTCAGGTCCGGCAGCGATAGGTGATTTTGTACTTGATAGCGATTGCGGCGACCCTCTCTCGTCTTGACGACGTACCCGGCATCGGTCAGATCTGTGACGACGGCGTAGGCGTGTCGTTCGGTGATGCCCAATTCGGCCGCGATGTCGCGCAGACGTATCTCCGGATCGTGGGCGACGCAGAGCAGCGCCCGTCCGTGGTTCGTGAGAAAGCTCCAGTTGGGCACCCACACACTATACACATATATCTAGAAATATATTGCTAGTTTTCTAGATCTATAGTACGATCTGACAAAACCTCGAACGTCCGTCACCGACGGTTGTTTATTTCGGGGTATCCAAGAGGGGGGGCCGACCGTGTGGTCTGCCTTGTCGTTATCGTTGTTGTGTTCTCGTAATTTTCGTGGTCGCGCCAGCAGCTCAAGGCGAGTCGTCCGGCGCTGCCTAGTCGCCGCGGTAGCCACCGCCACTGCATTCGCAGGCGTGGCAGCTCTCGGCATTGCCTTGGCACCAGCTGCCTCCGGGGCTACAACCACCGCTCCGTCGATCACTCAGTGCGATCCGCCGGACTTTCCGACCGGAGCAGGTTTCCAGGTGACTTGCACCGTTACGATCGTGAACAGCACGTCCTCGACGGGTGCGACCAGTTCCACTGTGACCACGACTGCATGTTTGGCAGCGGCAGGGGTCGTTTTTCCCTCTTGCCCGCTGAATCTTGGGCCAATCACCAGCACGACTTCATCGAGTCAACTCGTCACTTCGGTGAACCAGTGCAACGGAATCGCGACGGGCGGTGGAAGCAACGTGTACTGCAACGTCACAGTCACCAACGACGTTCCGGTCGGAACGTCGACCTCGGACGTCACGGTCGACCAGTGCATCGGATCGGCCACCGGCGGGGGCGACACTGAGGTATGCAATCCGACGGGCAGTACGACCAATGCCACGGTCACGCAATGCAATGGTTCGGCGACCGGCGGCGGAACCATCGTCTCAATATCGGCGGTGGATTGCACAATCACAGGTGCTGCCTCACCGCTGCCCGTAACCATCAACCAGTGCAATGGCAGCGCGACCGGCGGCGGTAGTGCCGTGACCTGCATGGCCACGGAGGAGAACGACTTCGTGGCCGCGCCGACACTACCTACCACTACCACTACCACTACCACTACCACTACCACTACCACCTCGCCTCCTGGGTCTGGCATCGCGCCAGGTGCGGGCGGCGCTTCTGGATCGACTGGGCTCACCGGCTCGTCCCCGGGGGGTGGGGGCTCGACTGGCGCGCCGACAGTCGCGGCGACGTTGGGTGCCATACCCTCCGGCGGAGCACAGACCGGATTCGGCGGAGCATCGCACTCTCGCGACAGCAGCCTCTTGTTCGCATCGATGCTCGCATTTGTCGGGGCGGGACTGGCGTTGACTCTTGCCTTCCTCCGCCGCCGGACCATCTCCCGTCAAAGTGCCCATGACACGCCATGACGCCGAATGTTTGGAATGAGCGTCTTCGCCACTCCATAGGTAGGTGGGGGCTGGTGGCTGGCGCGCTAGTGCTGGTCGGATCTGGATGCACCGTCCTCGGTCTGCAAGAGCACCAGCATCCTTTGGCCGGGCCGGCGCCATCCCTGAGGGTGCCCAGAGCCGTGAAGCCCAAGGTCGAACTATCGAAGAGCGCAATTTTCGCCACCGCCAGATCCACACCCGTCGAGCTGAAGATCCCCGCTCTCTCGCTGGCAGTCTCGTTGTCGACTCTCGGACTCAACGCCGATGGCACGGTGCAAGTGCCGACCGACGTACAGCAGCCTGGCTGGTATGGCTTGGGGCCATCCCCAGGCGAGATTGGCTCAGCGGTGATCTTGGGGCACGTTGACTCCCAAGAAGGTCCCGCCGTGTTCTTCGATCTGCGGTCCCTCACGTTCGGAGACATCGTGGATGTGACCTTGGCCGACGGAGTCATTGCTCAGTTCGAAGTCACCTCGGCGGCGATGTACCTCAAGACAGACTTCCCGGATCAGCTGGTCTATGCATCGCACGGTTACAGCGCTTTGCAGTTGGTCACCTGCGGGGGGGACTTTGACGCGCAGACGGGCCACTACCTCTCAAACACCGTCGTCTATACATCCCTCGTGGCTCTCATTCCGCCTGGCACCGCCTCATAGTGCGCGTCAAGGAGTTAAGAGAAGCAACATCGACCTCGCTCTCCCGTTGTCACTCGGTCCACTCTCATTCGGGAACGCTGTGACCAGGTCGCTCAGGAATGACCGAGCTGCCTTAGCTATCAAGGATGACTGAGATGGTGGCGATCACGGCACACAGTGGTGGCTAATTGCCCTCGCCCCAGCTGTTCAGTTGACGCAACAAGGCTGTCTTCTTGCGCTGATGACCTGACATGCGGCGCAGAATGCCATCGAGGACGACGATGGCCATATCGAGGTGAGGCCCCTTGTTCAGCATCACGCACTCGGCACGTTGCGCCATGGCTGCGTCTGTCACCTCGGCGCGGGAGGGATTGCCAGTGCGAGCTAGGTGATCGAGCACCTCCGTCGCCCAGATCACAGGCAGGTGCGCGGCCTCGCACAACCACAGGATCTCTTCTTGGAGCTCCGCCAACCGCTCGTATCCGACCTCGACGGCGAGATCGCCGCGGGCAATCATCACGCCAACGCGCGGCGACCGCATGGCGTGCAAGAGGATCTCGGGCAACCGGGCGAAGGCTGCAGCGGTTTCGATCTTCAGAATGAGGGCGCAGTCCTCCGCCCCAACTCGACAGAGATATTGCCGCACGAGGTCGACATCGCGCTCATGACGGAGAAACGAGACGGCGATCATGTCCGCATAAGCAGCGGCGACTCGGAGAAGCGGCAAATCGGCGTCCGTCACGGCGTCCACGGGAAGACTGCTTTCGGGAAGGTTGATACCCTTCTCTGCGCGTAGTTTTGTTCCGTGCGCAGCCGCGCGCTCGATTCGGATGAGGATCTCGCCAGGGTCAACGCTCTCGATGACGCCAATCAGCTTGCCGTCGTCGAGGACGACCTGCTGGCCTGGTTCTGCAACAGCGAATGCCGCAGACAACGTACAGCCAATGCGTGCCACCCCGGGCTGGCCGTGTCGCCATGGTTCCGCCGCCTCCAACGACTTGGTCAGTCGCAGGCGGTCGCCAACACATAACAGATGGTGTTGAGGAACAGGAGGAAGGGATCCCACGGTCGTCGACCAAGCGTCGCAACTGAGAGTGGAGCCCGTCTCGATGTAGGTCGTGTCCCAGGCCAGCGCGGTCGCCTGACCCCGGTCGCATTGGACAATGTCGAGGCACCGGTGCGAGCCCCTGGTATCGACGAGTTCGACCACGTCCCCCGGTTCGCGGCGGGCCAACCATGCAGGGTCGACAGAAAGGGCGGACGAAGCCTCGCTCGTAATCACCGGGGATCCGACGAGCCTCACTTGTGCGGGCACGACGGCTACCCCCCGCAGGTCCCGTTGAGGGTGCAGACGGACCACCTGCGGGCCCTCGACCAGGGGTCCGGTGCGCATCTTGGGGCCAGGCAGGTCCATAGAGATCCGGCACGGTCGAGCGACCTCGTCCGACGCCCTCCGAACGTTGCAGGACATGCGCGCCCACGCTTCAGGGCCATCATGGGCGCCGTTGATCCGGGCGACATCCATCCCCAACGTGAGCAGCCGGTGAACAAATTCGTAGTTCGTGGCGGCTTCACTCGGAAGCGTCACCATGACTCGTGGAACCCTCCCGAGGGGCCGGGGCCCGAACAGAGCGTCGGTATTGCGGTCGAGCGCGTCTCGTCCGGCCTCAAAACTGAGTGACGAGGGCACGGGCACGCTGGTCGTTGTATCGAGAACCGCGCGCACGCTTTCGACGGTGGCCAGGACGTGTGGCTCGCAGCGGCCCAAAGACGACAAACCAAGCTGGCCGAGCTTCCGCTGCAGGGACCGCTCGTCGCTCTGACGGAGCGCTAGGTAATGAGTGAGGTTCACGGCATCCGCCCGATGCTCCGGCTGGACCAAAGTGATGTCATCGGCATGGCTCGATTCCAGCCTCGACATCGCGCTCTCGAGCGTCGCGAGATCAGCGACGAGAGTCTTGCGTTCTGCGTCCAGCGATGGACCTGTCGTCACTTTCCGCAGCCCCAGGGCCCGTACAGCGCGACAGGTTGGCCCACCTCCAGGCCGGTGACGTCTGAACCGAGTGCATCGACCCAGCCGACGTTCTCGTGTCCGAGGGTGAACTGAGGACAGGGCAGCATGCCCCCTTCGTATTCGTGCATTAGACGGAGATCCGAAAGACACGCACCCGGATCCCCGACTCGAACGACCATCTGGACCAGGCCAGGTACTCGGTCGTCCACCTCCATCAAGACCGGATCGGCCTTCCACTCTCTGAGTCGCAGCGCACTCATCAGGTCGGTCTCCCTTTTGGCAAGCAAAGCCTTGACTGCGGATTTCCACCGGACCGATTTCATCGCCAGGATCACCACGCGGCTGATCAGATCGTGCGGTGAACCTTGCCAGCCCGTTGCAGCGTCGGGTCGAAGACCACCTCGCTCAGGACGGGAGGAAGCAGGTAAGACGGCAGCCTCTCCGGGTAGAGCCCCCGCCGCCTACTCGACCAACGCTTCGTAGACCTCATCGTTTCCCCTTTCGCCGCTTACGACTGACGACGAGGACCAGTTTGCGCCCACGGGCCACGGCAGAGGCAGGGACCAAGGTCACAAACATCGTCGGCTCGGCAAGGTGAGGGATTTGATCCATGAGGCCCTAGCCACTCCCCTGGCTTGCCGTTCCGTCCGCCAGATTTCACTTCATTCTCCACCCAGTCCGTCGCTGGATACCATGAGTTCACAGAATCTGATGACTCGCGCCGCCGGAGCTGAAGATGGTCCAGAGTTGGGACGTTGGTCACGACAGCGAAGGACCTTTGACCCTGACGACGAGCTGTGCAGGGACATTCACTATGAGTGATGAGTTGTCGCGTTGTTAACTTGGGCGGTGGCACGGTGGGAACGTTGACCGCCAATCGCTTGCGGGGCGCGGGGTATCCAACAGCGTGGAAACGGTTCGGCGGCGCGCTGACGAAGGAAACGATGTGACGACGCGGCGGGTGGTAATCGTGGGTGGCGTGGCCGGCGGCATGTCAACCGCAACCAGATTGCGTCGCCTCGACGAGTCAGCAGCGATAACCGTCTTCGAGCGCTCAGGCCACGTCTCATATGCCAACTGCGGCCTGCCGTATTTCGTCGGAGGGGTCATCGAAGACGAGGATGACCTGCTGCTTCAGACGCCTGCGAGCCTCTTTGAGAGATTCCGCCTCGATGTGCGGGTCCAAACCGAGGTTGTGGCAATTGATGCCGGGTCGCGTGAGATCACGGTCCGCTCGACACAGGACGGAACCACTTCCCGAATCCCATATGACAAGCTCGTTCTGAGTCCCGGTGCGGCACCGGTGCGTCCTCTTATACCGGGTTTCGACAGAGTTCACAGTTTCCGAACGGTCGAGGATGCCGAGCGGTTAGTGGACGACGTGACGGATGGCCCGCGGACTGCCGTGGTGATTGGAGCGGGGTTCGTCGGACTCGAGACGGCCGAGAACCTGGCTCGCCGCGGGATCGCCGTGACGATCGTCGAAGCGGCCACGCAAGTACTGCCTCCGCTCGACCCCGAGCTGGCTGTTCTCGTTGCCGCCGAGCTCGTCAGCCACGGTATTGCCGTCGAGACGGGGGTCGCCGTGGCCGAAGTGAACGAGCGGGGCGTTGTCCTGGCCGACGGTCGCGAGATCGCTGGCACGCTGGTGGTCGGGGCCATCGGGGTGCGGCCTGACACCGAGCTTGCCAAGATGGCCGGCCTTGCCCTTGGCCCAAACGGAGGGGTCGCCGTCGATGACAATGGCCGGACGAGTGACCGTGACATCTACGCCGTCGGCGATGCCGTGGAGAAACATGACTCGATCGGCGACAGCTCGTCGCTCATCGCTTTGGCCAACATCGCCAATCGTCAGGGGCGGAGGGTGGCCGACGACATATGTGGCCTTAGGGTTCGCCCAACCCATTCCCTCGGCACGGCGATCGTCAAGGTTTTTGGGGTGGCCGCCGCAATGACCGGGTGGAACGAAGGGCGTCTTCGAGCGGCCGGGAGACCGTTTCGAGCTATCCATTCTCACCCAATGAGCCATGCCGGCTACTACCCGGGCGCTGAGCCGATGTCTCTCAAGCTCCTGTTCGACCCCGACGACGGCACCATCCTCGGGGCACAGGCCGTCGGCGGTGCCGGGGTCGACAAACGGATTGACGTCCTTGCCACGGCGATGGCGGCGGGCCTGCGCGCGGATGCGCTGGCTGACCTCGAATTGGCGTATGCCCCGCCCTTCTCGTCGGCTAAAGATCCGGTCAACATGCTCGGGTACATGGCCGAGAACGTCCTTTCCGGAGAGTGCGACGTCGTGGAGCCCGACGAGCTCGATGACGTTCTAGCCATGAGCTGGACCCTTATCGATGTCCGCACTCCCACCGAGCATGCCAAGGGGTCGATCCCCCACAGCATCAACCTTCCGCTCGACTCGCTACGTGAAGACATTGCAGGCGTCGGCGATGGGCCATTTGTGGTGTATTGCGAGGTCGGTCAGCGCGGCCATACGGCGACGGCGCTGCTGCACGAGCTCGGATTGAAGGCCCGCAACCTCGATGGGGGCTATCGGACGTGGCTCGCCGCCGACGCGGCCCGCGCTATGGACCCGCTCCGACTGATCACGCTCGCGAAATAGGCCCACGGATCCACGCCGTCGGCGCCGTAGCATCGAGGAAGCACCCGAGATGTTCAGCCCACAGCTTCCAACCAGACCGGATAAATTGGACCCTGCTTGAAACAGGACCCCCGACCTGGAACTTTGGAGCGGAAGACGGGATTCGAACCCGCGACCCTCACCTTGGCAAGGTGTTTGAGATCGTCCACGCAGTCCAGGCGAGTTCTCCGAGCTCGCCTCCCGTCTTCAGAATGTCCACCGAATCCGACTGAATTCAGCCCGGTTGTAGAGCGGTCTACTACGGGATAGGGCCCTTCATCCCGACAGCACCACAACTGCCAGAGGCAGAACAAGAATGGCGCCGGCCAGCAGTCCAGAGGCCACGGCCGTCCTCTTGGAGTTCCGAGAAGACGAAAGCATCCGGCTGACTCTTTGGGGCACGTCCGAGCCAGCGGCCGAAAGCGCACACCGCGGGGCGCACCCAGATGCCGCCATGTCCACGAGTGCCCGAGCGAGTGTCAGTGGGTCGTACCGGCGGGCGGAGTAGTCGTCTGCCGACATCTCGAGCAGTGTGGCGATCTCCCGGGGCGCAAGGCCAGCGTAGGGAATCCACCGGAAGAGATTCTTCAACCCGACCAACGGGAGCATCACGAGCCCGTGGCGCTCGTGGATATGACCTCGCTCATGTTCAATGACCGCGGCAATCTCCGTTGGGCCCAAGAGTCGCAAGGTCCCTTCGCTCAACACGATCCTCGGACGGACGCCCGGAACGCAGTACGCCACCGTTCTGGAGTCCGAGATGAGATCAGTTCCTGGGTAGGTAGCCGATCGATGTCCCACGAGGTCGAGAAGGCGGCGATGTCGCGCCCTCGATCGGACAGTCCGTGTGACGAGGGCGCTGAAAATGACGACGAGCACAATGCCGAGGTCGGCCGCGAGGGTCAGGGCGAGCGCGTCATAGAGGCCTAGGCCCTGCAGCGGGCGGCCGCTGAAGAGGCTGCCGACGAGCTCTTTCATGCCGCCGGCGAAACCGACCCGATAGCGCGCCACGGCCACGGAGAGTCCTGCTCCCATGCCGGCCACGATGGCACCGAGTCCGACGCATTGCCAGCAGAGCACCGCCGCACGGGGAGCTTGCGAAACCCAGGCAGCCTGCGAGAGCCACTTCGAGAAGGGGCCGAGCAGCACAACAGAGAGAACTGCAAGAAGCCCCGCCGCAACGAAGAGGTTCATTTGCCCTTCTCCTTGGGTCCCCCCGCAGCTTCACCGAGTGCTCGCCTCAGAATTTCCGCCTCATCGGGCGACACCGACTCGGCAAACCGGACCAGCACGGCGCTTCTGTTCGCCGTCGCTTCACCAAGGGCGTCAAGCATCAGTTCGGCTCGATAGGCCTCACGGGTGTCGGCCGCCGCGAATCGATGCGTCCGGCCGTCCGCGCTGCGCTCGACCAGGTTCTTCCGGCGCAAGCGCTCGAGGATCGTAAGGACTGTGGTGTAGGCCCTGTCCGGCAAGTGGTCCGCCACTTCCCGACCAGTCAGCGGTGCTGTCTCGGAGTCCCACAGGACGTCCATCACCCGGCGTTCCAGCTCACCCAGCCGCCTCATGGGCGTTCCTCCTGATCGGTTGCCGGCACAGCGTCCATCTTCACCGACCCCGTTCTACTACTACGCACCGTAGTTGTATTACTACGCTATGTAGTAGTACCTTTTCGCCTCGTGATCGCCGCTCTCTACGACGAGCCTCTGCCACCTCTCGCCGGCCGCGAGTTCGTCTCGACGCAGTTCGACTTCGTCCCGGTGGCGATGATCCTGGTCGCCCTTGTTCTCTACCTCTGGGCCGTCAAGCGCAACAACGCCCTGCACCCTCGCCACCCGTGGTCTGCTGGCAAAACGATCGCCTGGCTCGGTGCGCTCCTCACGACTGGTGTGGCCATCTTCAGCTTCGTCGGCGTCTACGACGGCGAGCTTTTCTGGGACCACATGATCCAGCACCTCATCCTGATCATGGTGGCCGCTCCCCTCTTCGCGATCGCCTCCCCCCTGGACCTGGCCTGGCGCTCGACGTCGGGCACCGCACACCTCGTCGTCACCGAGGCCTTGCGCTCGCGGGTCGCCAAGCTCTTCGGCCATCCGGTCACGGGCTTCGTCCTCTATGCCGTGATCATCCCGGTGAGCCATCTGACCAGTTGGTACAACCTCACGCTCGAGCACGAGAGCATCCACAACGCCGAACACCTGGCGTTTCTGGTCGTCGGGTACTTGTTCTGGCGCCAGATCTTCGGAAGTGACCCGAACAAGTACCGCCTCCATCCCGCCCTGCAGTTCTTTTACCTGTTCCTGGCCATCCCAATCGACACCTTCACCGGGCTGTCGCTGGCTGGAGCGAACAAGGAACTCTTCCCGGCCTATTTCGCCACACATCGGACCTGGGGCCCGTCCTATGTCACGGACCTCCACGTGGGCGGCGACATCATGTGGGTCGTCGGCGACACGCTCATGCTGTGGCCGATGATCCCGGTCGCACTGCGTTGGATGCACATGGACGAGCGCAAGGCGGTCCGCGTCGACCGCCAGCTGGACGCGGAGCGGGAAGCCGGCTCGAGCCCTTCCCCCGTTTCTTCTGGGCCGTGACTCGTTGCTCGAGGCTGCCACAGCGGGGTCGGTCGACCGCGGGGGTTTTGCTCGCGCTTGTCATTCTCGGAATCCTGCTGGCCGCATGCGGGAGCTCGGGCGATCCGCCCGCCCCACCGGCATCACAAGGCGTCGTCGTGAACCGGGCGATACCCGATGTCCCCTTGATCTCGAGCTCGGGAACGCCGACGTCGCTGCGCGACTACCGCGGCAAGGACATCGTGATGGCGCCGTTCCTCTCCCTCTGCCAGGACGAATGCCCGCTCGTCACCGGGGCGTTCATCGCCCTCCAGCGCGACGTCCGTGCGGCGGGCCTGGGAAGCAAGGTGGTGTTCATGGAGATCACCGTGGATCCGGGGCGCGACACCCCCGCCCGCCTCGCCGCCTATTCCAAGGAGTTCGGTGCCGACTGGGTCCTGGCCACCGGTACGCCAGGCAACCTGAAAGCGCTGTGGAAGTTCCTGGGCGTCTCGGTGCAGATCGTCCCTGAGGAGCAGCCAGCCAAGATCGACTGGTACACCGGTACGCCGCTGGCCTACGACGTGAACCACACCGACGGCTACTTCCTCATCGACTCCGCTGGCCACGAGCGCTTCAGCGATTCGAATCCGCCGAATCTCGACGGGCACTTGGACAAGAGGTTGACGAGTCTGCTCAATGACGGCGGGCTGCAGAACCTCGACCACCAAGGCAATCCCAACTGGACCCTCTCCGATGCGCTGAGCGCCATCAGCTGGTTGGTGGGTCAGAACATCCCCGACGTCGCGAGCACCTGATGGCGACCTACGGCCTCCACCGCGCATCCGGCGGCAGAGTGACACCGTACCGCCTGGTGAGAGAACACCGACCTGGCTGGCTCGATTGGGGGAACGCGAAACATGGTTGACGCCACCGAAGCTCCGGGCACGAGCCGACGTCGGGATCTTCGCCTCGTGCGGACACAGCGGGTCCTTCAAATCATCTTGGGACTCTTCTGGCTGCTCGACGCCGGCCTGCAGTTCCAGCCCTACATGTTCGGCAGCGGCTTCACCACGACCTACTTGCTGAACAACGCCCAGAACCAGCCCGATGTGATCCGGTGGATCATCACGAACGTGGGCAACTTCATCGGACCCCATGTCGCGGTTTGGAACACCTTCTTTGCGCTGATTCAGGTGGCGATCGGACTGGGGTTGCTGTTCCGCCGGACCGTGCGACCCGCCCTTGTCGTCTCGTTCTTCTGGGCCTTCGGCGTCTGGTTCTTCGGGGAGGGGCTCGGCCTGATCTTCACCGGATCGGCGTCTGCCCTCACCGGCGCCCCAGGCTCGGTCTTCCTCTATGGACTGATTGGCCTTATGGCATGGCCACGGTCAGCTCCCACCGAGGAGGGTGAGGAGACGGAAGCGAGCGTCGGCATCGCATCCGCGGCCGCCGGAAAGGGCATCGGCGGGGCGGTGACTCCTTTGCTGGTGTGGTGCGGGTATTGGTCGCTGGGGGCGATCCTGTTCCTCCTCCCCGACAACCGGACCCCGACGTCGGTGTCGAGTGCGATCACGGGCATGTCCTCGGGGGAGCCGAGTGCCTACTCCCACTTTCTCAACAGCTTCGGCAACAATTTCGGCAGCGGAGGCGTGTGGACCGCCTGGCTCCTGGCCATCGGATCCCTCATCATCGGGTTCGGGCCCCTGGTGTTCCGCCGATCGACTCCGTTCCTGGCCGCCGGTGGATTATTGGCGACCTTCTTCTGGGTGAGCGGCCAAGGCCTCGGCGGCATCTTTACGGGCTCGGGAACCGACCCGAACTCCGGTCCGCTGATCGTGCTCCTGGCGCTGGCCATGGTGCCGGCCGTGCTGCCGGATACTACGTCTTGGCTTTCGCCGTTCTCGACCGCGCTCTTTCGATATCCCGTATTGGTGCTGGGGAGCCTGGTGGCGCTGCTCGCTGGGCTCTTCCTCAGCGCCGCCTACCCGGTGGCCGCCCAGGAGTCGACCAGCACGGCCATGGCCGGCATGTCTGGCATGTCCGAGGCGACGTCGGGTTCGGGCGGCGGGACTTCGACGACCGCCACCTGTACTCGAGGGAACAACGGGGCGCCGAGGACCGGGCTGGACGTCCAGAACACGCCGAACATGGTCATGGCTGGGCCGGGCACCAACATGAACATGAACGGGGCCGACGCCAGCGCGGCGGCTGGACTGAACACCACCAAATCGAACTGGCACTACACGGGTCCGGCCTTGCCCGAGGCGGAGGCCCAGGAACTGTTGGCCGACGGCGGGAACAGTGCGGACAAGATCCGCATGGCCAAATCGGGCTGCGCCAAGGAGCCGACCTTCTCCGAGCAGATCAATGCCACCCAGTACGTCCAAGCCACCAGCCAGGCAGTGGCTCGTTACTCCACGCCAGCGGCGGCACAGGCCGCAGGATACGAGCCAGTAAGTCCGACCGACTACCCGGTCGTCTACTACGTGAACCCGACCATTGTGACGGCGAATCAATCCGCTGGCCGCACCCTCGATCCCTCTACCGTCGATGGGCTCGTCTACGCCACGACGCCCTCAGGAGAGCAAGTTCTTGCTGCTGCGATGTACTTGCTTCCAGACTCATTCATAAATGATCCACCAATGCCCTACGGCTCGCTCGTCCAATGGCACGAACGCACCGGGCTGTGTGTCCCCGAGACAGGATCACCGGCGCTCCCTCTTTCGATCTCCGGGTTCGCTCCGTGTGCGACGGGTTCAACCACAGGGCCCACCCCGTATATGACAATGGTGTGGCAGGTTCCTGTCGCCGGTGGACCACTTGCGATTCAACCGCCAGACATTCAGATCGTCGAAGCGGCGACGATGTAGACGAATCCCTTGAGCCTTGTCCCGTGATGGGCAACTGATGGGCGGTGATGGGCAGAAACAGTGAACTGAACCAGCGGGCGGGCTCGCATCGCCCCAGCTAGAGAGCAACATTCCGAGAGCGGAAGACGGAATTCGAACCCGCGACCCTCACCTTGGCAAAAAAAAGGTGGTGGGATTAGTCCAACTGGTTCTGTCCAGTTCGCTGAGATGCAACTGCGTCCACGCTTTGTCCATCTGGTCGGACTGGATTCGGTCGTGTGGTAGCGGTCTACTAACACCGCAGACCGACTCTGGGTGGACCGCCCATCGCCGATCTGGATCTGGAATAGGAACCGGTCCAAGACTGGTCAGGGTGACAGTCGCTCGATCCTCCAGTTCCCAGACTGAACGCTGTAACGAAGCCGATCGTGCAGGCGGTCCGCTCCTTCTTCCCAGAACTCGACGACATCAGGCAGGATCCGGTAACCGCCCCATCGGAGAGGGCGCGGTGGCCCCAAGTCACCGGGAAACGCTTCGGCCAGCTTGGTCACCTCCTCTTCGAGCACCGCTCGAGTCACGATTACCTGGCTCTGATGGCTTGCGACTGCGCTACGACGAGAAGCTGGCGGCCGCGATTGCCAGTAGGCGTCCGACAACGAGGCTTCGACCACCTCCACTGCGCCTGTCACCCGGACCTGTCGGTGCACGGGCTTGAACCAATGGAAGAGAGCAGCGGCAAATGGATTTGCCTTCAACTCCTGACCCTTGCCGCTCTCCTGGTCGGTGTAGAAGACGAGGCCTCGGTGATCGATTCCTCGCAGGAGGACCATTCTGGAGGACGGGCGCCCCTCGGTCGTGGCTGTGGCCACGGCCATCGCCTCGGGCATTGATTCGCCAGCTCGCCGCGCAGCCGCGAGCCACGAGGACAGCTGAGTCAGCGGGTCCGGATCGACGGACGCTTCTTCCACCGCCACAGTCTTGTTCGTTCGGGGATCCGATTCCTCGCCCCCGAGCCGGTCCCGGCGTGCTCAACCGGGCCGCACTGCTGGAGCAAGTTTGTGTGTCCAGAAAGTGAGCATCGTCCTCCCCGATGACGAACACAGTGGCCGAGGTCCTTGAATCAGGTCTCGGTCGCGGACTCGAGTTCGGCCAAAAGGTCCCTGGTTTCAGCGAGGGACGACGTGAGGATCTTCTTCGCCACGTCGAGGAGTTCGAAGATCATGGGGTTGCTGACCGAGTAGACGACCGTCGCGCCGTCTTTGCGGGATTGCACGAGATTGGCTCGCCGCATGATCCCAAGCTGTTGGGACAGGTGGGAGGCTTCGATGCCGACCTCAGGAATCAGCTCTCCAACGGTCCGGTCGCCGTCTCGGAGAAGCTCGAGGACCCTGATCCGCGCTGGGTGGGCGAGAGTCTTAAAGAACTCTGCTTTCACCTGATAGATCGGCATGGAAGCCACGGGGTTGTCTCCTTCTTCAGTCCAGTGCCTGCGGTCCGTTCCTCTTGGCCTGCGGTCCTTGCCTCAGACACCCTAACTGATTGATCAATCGATTCGTCAGATTGACAACTGATGTATTTATCGATTGATGTATATGTCAATTATGCGGCTCAGAGCAATCGGTAGGCGACTTCGGGCCCGCCCGATGGAGATCGGGGATCCCGACCGCGGCCGTCCCGCGGTCGCAGCTGCGGCCGATCGGCTCCGCGGATCGCTACAGCTCCGGCACGTGGACGCAGGTTCGTGCAACGGCTGCGAGATCGAGATCTCGTCGATCTTCTCCCCCACCTACGACGCCGAGCGATTCGGCATCCGGCTCGAAGCCTCTCCCCGCCACTGCGACGGGCTGCTCGTGACCGGCCCCGTCACCCACAACATGGCGGGCCCCTTGCGCAAGACCTTCGAGGCCGTACCCCAGCCACGAGTCGTGGTGGCGGTGGGCGACTGCGCACGTGACTGCGGGGTGTTCCGAGGTGCCTACGGCGTCGAAGGTGCGGTGGGTGACGTGGTGCCCGTCGACCTCGAGGTCCCCGGCTGCCCCCGGACCCGGCCACGATCGTGCGCGCCCTGCGGGGATTGGCCGGGACGTGACTGCAGCGCTGCTCGTCGGCACCGTGCTGACCGGGCTGGCCGCGTCACTGATCGGGGCCGCCGCCCCCGCGCGGTTCCGCATCGGCCTGTCGACGGCACTCACCATCGCGGCTTGCGTCCTTGGCCTCGTCGTCGGCGCCGACGTGCTGCACTCGGGTCACCCCGCCCTCGTGCACACTGCCGCCCTGATGCCGCTCTCGGGGTTCTCCCTTGCCCTCGACCGCTTCGGAGCTCTCTTCGTCGTGATCACCGCCGTCGTCGGCATCTGCGCCATGGTGTTCCGCTTCGGGTACGAAGGCCACGGTCTGGCCAGCCGGACGGCATCGTGCATCCTCCCGCTGTTCGTGACCAGCCTGCTGTTGGTCCCGGCCGCCTCAAACGTGACCACCTTCTTGTTCTTCTGGGAGCTGATGGCTATGACCTCGCTCCTGCTCGTCCTGACCGACCACGCAGGACGCGGTGAGGTGCAAGCGGCCGGGCAGTGGTACGCGGTGATGACGCAATTAGGTGCGTCCGCACTGATCCTCGGCCTGGTGCTGTTGGCCACGCGCTCGGGGAGTCAGTCCTTCGCCGTCATCGCCCTCCGCTCCGCACACCTGCCGGCCTGGGTGCGCAGCACAGCGTTTGTGCTCGCGGTCGTGGGCTTCTGCTCGAAGGCCGGCGCCGTGCCCCTGCACGTGTGGCTGCCCCGCGCTCACCCTGAGGCGCCGGGACCTGTGTCCGCCCTGATGTCGGCGGCCATGGTGAACCTCGGGGTCTACGGCATCGTCCGGGTCGGCATGGGTCTGCTCTCGGGGGGCCCGGCGTGGTGGTGGCTGCTTGTGATGGGCCTCGGCGCTCTCTCGGCCATGTTCGGATCGCTGCACTCGGCCACAAGTAAGGACCTCAAGCGGCTGCTCGCCTATTCGACAACCGACAACGTCGGCCTGATGCTGCTCGGTGTCGGCGCTTCGGGCCTCTTCGCCGCCACCGGACATCGGGCTCTCGCCCTCGTGGCGCTCGTGGCCGCGCTGCTCCACGTCGTGTTCCACGCCGTGTTCAAGGGCTCGCTGTTCCTCTCCGCCGGTTCGGTCCACCAGGCCGCCGGGTCGACTGACCTCGACGGGCTCGGCGGCCTCATGCGGCGGATGCCGGTGAGCGGACCGATCTTCCTCGTAGGTGGCTTGGCTATCGCGGCTCTACCGCCGTTCTGCGGCTTCGTGAGCGAGTGGCTGCTCCTCCAGAGCATGTTGCACGGCCTGCCCTCAAACACCGTGGCCATCGCCGTCGCCATGCCGATCGGTGTGGGTGTCCTCGCTCTCACCGGTGGACTCACCGCCTTCACGTTCACCAAGGCCGTCGGCATCGGACTCTTGGGTCTGCCGCGCACCGAGCATGCCGAGCGGGCCCGGGAGGTCCGTCGACCCATGTGGATCGGCGCCGGCCTGCTCGCCGTCCTCTGCTTGGTATTCGGCGTCGCTCCCTTCCTCGTGATCCCCTCGGTGCTCGACGCCGCTAGTGCCATTCCGGGTCTTCACCTGGCCGGGGCGTTCGCCCGCGGCTGGAACGTGGCGCTGCCCGGCGTTCCGGGCATGTTGGCACCCGGCCTCGTGGCGATCGGTCTGGTGGGCTTCGGCGGACTCGTCGCGCTTGGCCGCCGTCTGGTGCAGGAACGCCCGGTACGTCTGACAGAGGCGTGGGGATGCGGGCGCGAATTGCAGACGGCGCGCATGGAGTACACGGCCACTTCGTTCGGCGAGCCGCTCACGCGCGTGTTCGAGGATGTGCTGAGCCCGGCCCGCGACGTCGACGTGAGCCACCTGGCCGAGGCGCGCTATTACACCGAGGCCGCGGTCATCCACACGATCATCGACGATGCGTTCGAGCGGCGCATGTACCGCCCAGCCGACCGGGTGCTCGAACGCTGGGGTGCCGTGACCCGCCGCGTACCCAACGGAAGCGTCCACCGCTACTTGGCATTCGGCCTCGTCGCGCTGATCGTCGTGCTGGTGGTGCTGGGGTGAACCCCGGCTGGTCCTTCACCTCGATGGCAGCGATCTCGTTGCTCCAGATCATCTTGGTCGTCGTCGGCGGCCCGCTCCTGCTCGGGCTCATGCGCAAGGTGCGCTGCCGGATGGAGGGCCGGGTCGGGCCGCCGGTCCGCCAGCCCCTCCTCGACCTGCGCAAGCTGGCTCGGCGCGAGCGGACCCGCCCCGAGCACGCCAGCTGGATCTTCCCCCTGGCCCCCGTGGTCCTGGTCGCCAGCACCCTGGTCGTGGCTGCCGTGGCGCCCTTGTTGGCCACCGACCCGGCATTCGGCTGGTCCGCCGACCTGTTCGCCGTCGTCTTCCTCCTCCTCCTCGGCTCGGTCTCCTTGGCCCTCGGCGCCCTCGACACCGGCACCGCGTTCGGAGGGATGGGGGCGAGCCGGGCCATGACGATCGGGGCACTAGCCGAGCCCGCCCTACTGGTGGCCATCCTTGCCCTCTCGGTCCCGGCCCACTCCTCCAACCTGCCGACGATCATCACCAGGTCCCTGGCGCACCCCGCCTGGCTGGCCACCCCCGAGCGAGTCCTCGCCGTGATGGCGTTCGTGATCGTCATCGTGGCCGAGAGCGGACGGCTGCCCGTCGACAACCCGTCCACCCACTTGGAGCTGACGATGATCCACGAGGCCATGGTGCTCGAGTACGCCGGGCCTGACCTCGCACTCGTGAAGCTGGCCGAGTCCATGCGACTGCTCGTGCTGTTCACCCTCCTGGCCGATCTGTTCCTCCCCTGGGGCATCGCAACCTCACCAGGTCCCTGGCACCTCGCGGTGGCCGTCGCCAGCACCGCCGGGAAGGTGGTCGTGCTCGGGACGGCCTTGGCCGCGTTCGAGGTGACGGTGGCCAAGCTCCGCCTCTTCCGCGTCCCTGAATTGCTCGCCGGGGCCTTCGTCCTGGCCACGCTGGCCGTCCTCTCCACGCTGGTGGTGACGTGAGCGGATCGCCCTACTTCTCCGCCCTCACCGTGGCCGCCGGCACGGTCCTGGTCTGCGCCGTAGCGATCCTGTGGCTGGCCTCGATCCGCGCCGTCATCTCGATGGTGGCCGTCCAGGGCGCTGCCCTGGGGTTGGTCGCCGTGGTTCTCGGCGTGCACCTGCACGACGCCGGTCTGCTGGCCGCGGCGGCCGTCGTCGTCGTGGTCAAGGCAGTGGTGATCCCGGTCCTCCTCGGACGAGCCAGTGGCTCGGACGCCGGGTCACGCGAGAGCCGGCCGCTTGTCAACGTCCCCGCTTCGCTGGTCGCATCGGCCGCCCTCATCGTGTTGGCCTTCGTCACCGGCCGCGGCGTGGCCCACTTCGTCGGGACCAGAGTCGGTGCGTTGGTACCCATCGGACTCGCCACCATGTTGATCGGCTTCTTCGTCCTAGTGGCCCGGCGCCGGCCGACGTTCCAGATCGTCGGACTGCTGATGGTGGACACCGGGATCGCCCTCACGGCCTTCTTGTGCACGGCGGGCTTCCCGTTCCTGATTGAGCTCGGGGTCTCCTTCGACGTCCTCCTGGGCGTCGTCGTCCTCATGGTGCTGTCACAACGACTCCGGCTCGAGTTCGGCGACGTCGATCTCGACGAACTCCAGGAACTGCACGACTGATGCTGCTCATCACCATCCTCGTCCTCCCGTTGCTCGGCGCCGCCGCTGTCGCTCTCGGGCGCGGACGACCATGGAGTGCGTGGGTCGCCGTGGCATCCAACGGGTCCGCGCTCGTCCTCGGGACCATCGCCGCCGTCCGGGTGCTCCGAGACGGCCCCCTCTCTGGCGGGTGGGGAACGCTGCGGGCCGACGCGCTAAGTGTGTTCATGGTCATCGTCATCGGTGCGATCTCGCTGCTCGCATCATGGCTCGGCGTCCGCACCTCGTCGCTTGCACCAGAGGATGGGCAGCGCGTCCTTGAGCGGTCGGCGGTCTACGGCGTGCTCGTCCAGGCCTTCGTTGGCTTCATGCTCCTCGCCGTGCTGGCGGCCAACGTCGGTGTGCTGTGGGTGGCCGTCGAGGCCACCACCATCGTCACCGCGTTCTTGGTCGGGTTCCGGCGGACCCGGGGCTCACTCGAAGCTTCGTGGAAGTACATCGTCATCTGCTCGGTCGGGATCGCGCTGGCCTTCCTGGGCACCGTCTTCGTGTACCTGGCTGCCCTGCACGCCGGCGGCCACTCGGCCCATGCGCTCGACTGGACCTCGCTCATGGCGCACGCACGCCACTTCGACCCGTCACTTATGCGCCTCGCGTTCGGGCTACTCGTCCTCGGCTACGGCACCAAGGTCGGACTCGCCCCGATGCACACCTGGCTCCCCGATGCCCACAGCCAGGCCCCCGCGCCGGTATCGGCCCTGATGTCGGGGGTTCTCCTGACCGTGGCCTTCTACGCCATCTTGCGCTTCAAGGCGGTGACCGACGTGGCGCTGGGGCCCGGGTTCGCCCGCACCCTGCTCGTCATCGTGGGCCTCCTCTCGCTGGCGCTGGCGGCATCGCTGCTGATCGCCCAGCGCGATTACAAGCGCATGCTCGCCTACTCGAGCATTGAGCACATGGGCCTGATCGCTCTCGGGGCCGCGGCAGGGATCCGGCTCGCCATCGCCGCCGTCTTGCTGCACATTCTCGGGCACGGTCTGGCGAAGAGCGTGCTCTTCTTGACCTCGGGGGAGATTCTGACGGCGGAGGGCACCAGTCGGATCGACGGCGTGCAGTCCCTGGTCGCCCGCCGGCCCGCTCTGGGTGGACTCTTCGGGGTCGGGCTCGTCGCCCTGCTCGGCCTCCCACCGTTCAGCCTCTTTACCAGCGAGCTGGTCATGGTCCGGGCCGAATTCGAGGTGGGCCTGGGGTGGGCGGCCGTCCTGGCCATGGTGGCGATGGTGGTCGTCTTCATCGCCGTGGTCGGCCACGCCCGGCACATGCTCCTCGGGCCAGCCGAGTTCACCGCGTCGCCTGGCCTCACCACACCGCCGCCCCGATGGGTCGCGGCGCCACTGATCGGCGGTCTGGCTGTCTGCGGCTTCATCGGCGTGTTCGCCTGGCCGCTCTCGGGACTGCTGGCCGCAGCGGCGCGGGTGGTGGCGACGTGACAAGTCCTTCGCTGGCGTCCGTGGCGCTCGAGCCGGTCGGTCGACACCGCCGGGCCGGTGCGGTCGCGGCGGAGGACCTGGTCGATGCGGCCTCCACCCTCCTCTCTCAGGGGTTGCGGCTCTCTCTGGTGTCAGGTCACGACGACGGCAGCCGGCTGCGGGTCGTCTACCTCTTCACGTCGGGCCCGCCCGATACCCGGGTCGAGCTGCATCTGTTCGTCGACCCCGAGCGGCTGACCGTACCGACGCTGTCTGGCGTCTCGTTCCCCGGAGGCCGGTTCGAGCGCGAGCTCCAGGACCTCTTCGGCATCATCCCGGCCGGTCACCCCCAACCCCGGCGCCTGGTCCTGCACCAGCACTGGCCAGAGGGCTGGCACCCGATGCGCCGCGAATCTGGGAATCCTCCAGCCATGGTGCCCGACGCCGGCGCGTACCCCTTCGTGCCCGTGGAGGGAACCGGGGTGTACGAGATTCCGGTCGGGCCGGTGCACGCCGGGCTGATTGAACCAGGGCACTTCCGCTTCTGGGCGGTCGGAGAGACCATCCTTCGCATGAAGGCGCGTCTGTGGTTCGTGCACAAGGGTATCGAGCGTCTCTTTGAGGGGCGCGACCCCCAGGCCGGCCTCGAACTGGCCGAGCGGATCTCGGGTGATACCGCTGTCGGACACACCCTCGCTTACTGCCAGGCCGTGGAGGACGCGTGGCGTCTCGAGGTACCTGCGGAAGCGCTAGTGCTCCGCAGCACCCTGCTCGAGCTCGAGCGTCTGTACAACCACGTGACCGATGTCGGCGCGCTGTGCAACGACGTCGGCTTCGGCATCGCCAACGCCTGGGCGCTCTCGCTGCGTGAGCACCTGCTCCAGACGAACGCCCGGGTGACCGGTCACCGTCTCTTCCGCGGCGGCGTCTTCCCCGGCGGCGCTCGGGTCCGATGCCTGCCCACGGTAAGTGATCTGTCCGAAGTCAGCGAGCGATTCGAGGAACTGATACGTCTGGTCACGTCGAGCGCCCTTGTCATGGAACGCTTCACCGGCACCGCCGTGCTCGACGAAGCCCAGGCACGTGATCTCGGTGTCATTGGGATGGCCGGCCGCTCGTCGGGTCTCGCCTTCGATCCGCGTCGCGCCCACCCTTCAATGGCTTTGCCGAGTTCGTTCTCCCCCGTCGTTCGTACGGACGGTGACGTGAAGGCACGCTTCGAAGTCCGGGTCGCAGAGGCCCGGTCGTCGCTCTCCCTCTTGCGGGACTTCGTCCAGCGGGTCGGGGCGCTCGAGGCTGTCACGATCCCGAGTCGGTCGCAACAGGGCCGATCGGTCAGTGGAGTGGGGATCGCCGAAGCGTGGCGCGGAGCTGCCACGCATCGGGTGGAGCTTGACGACGAGGGTCGACTCGTGAGGGTGAAGATCGTCGATCCGTCGTTCCACAACTGGCCCGCGCTGCCAGTCTCGCTGGTCGACACAATCGTCCCTGACTTCCCATTAGCGAACAAGAGCTTCAACCTCTCGTACGCCGGGAACGATCTCTGATCGCCGTTGTGTGGGCCACGGTCGCCCCGAACGGTGCGCGTCAGCCAGGGCCGCCTTTCCCGAGACTGGATCAGTCCCCCGGTAGATACGAGGCTTGATTGAGTTGGTCCCTTGATTATGAATCGAACCTCTGGCTGCATCCATCGCTCAAGCCTTGTCCCGTCATAGACAACTGATGGGCGGTGATGGGCAGAAACAGTGAACTGAACCCGAGGGCTGTTTGCTTCAGCCCAGCTAGAGAACGACATTTCGAGAGCGGAAGACGAGAGCGCAAGACGGGATTCGAACCCGCGACCCTCACCTTGGCAAGGTGTTTGAGTTTGTCCACGGCGTCCAGGCGAGTCTCCTCCGAGCTGGGCTCCCGTCTGCGGATCGTCCACCGAATCCGCCCGAATTCGACCCAGCTTTAGAGCCAGTCGAAGACCAGCTTCATTGCGGGGTCCCGAGCCTCGGGAAATGGAGCAGCATCGACAACCCGCCCGACTCGGAGGTCAAGCGACCGGAACGCCTCGAAAGGAACGTCTGGAAGACGGTTTGGGGGGTCGAGCGCTGTCATTGGTCCATCTTCCGCGATGAATCCCGCTCCGTCCACAATTCGGCCGTCAGACCTCGATCCCTTGTGCCCGCGTCACGAAGGCAATGGCTGCCTCGAGTAGCTCTTCTCCAGCCACCTCGGGATTGGCGGTGCGCATCATGTTGATGCCGCGGAAGAGGGCCACGATGATGCGAGCAGTCCGTTCAGCCGGCTCTTCGACTTCGATGCCACGCTGCTCGCGTTCGACCTCGAGGATCTCGGCAATGGCGCGGATGTCCTCTTGTTCAAGCTCGTTCATCCGCGCCCGGGCGGCGGGGTTGCGCAACGCATAGAGGTGGAATTCGAGGTACAAGGCGCCCATGTTGGGGACGCGGTCCAACTCACCACCGATGAGAGACACAAAATCCCCGATACGTGCTTCCGGTGGGATGTCGGAGCTTTCGATGGTGGCCCTGAGCGCGGTCATCTCCCTGGCGTAGGCGTCTTCGAGGAGGGCCAAGAAGAGGTCCTCCTTGTTCTTGAAGTTCGAATACACCGCGCCCTTCGTGAATCCGGCGGCGGCCGCCACCTCGTCGAGGGTCGCTGCGTAGAAGCCGCGCTCGGCGAAGACCTGGGCAGCAGCCTGGAGCAGGTACTCGCGGGTTTGTTGGCGCCGGCGTTCTGCGGTGAGCGGTTCGAGTGGCATAGGGCTTGTGCTACTTCACAGTATAGTGAATACTACTCAGTATGAACGATCCTGTCTGGTATCTCGATGACTCGAGTGGGTCGGTGGTGCATGAATCGGAGGTAGCAGCCTCGGCAGTCCTCGACTCGTGGTTTGGTGCGGCGCTTTGGCTCGGTGAACGCGGTCGACGGCATCGACCTCTCGGTGCGACGGGGCGAGATCTACGGCTTCTTGGGGCCGAACGGCGCGGGGAAGTCGACGGCCGTTCGGGTGCTCTGCACGCTCGTGCGGCCCCACGAGGGGGTTGCCTATGTGGCCGGACACGACGTCGCCCGCCATCCGCAGGCCGTCCGGCTGCGCATAGGCGTCGCGTTGCAGGAGACGGCGCTCGATGATCGCCAGACGGGCCGAGAGCTGCTTCACCTCCAAGGGCGCCTCTATGGCATGACGGCGACCCAGGTCCGGGACCGGATGACCGCAGTGCTGGACCTGGTCGACATCGGTGAGGCCATCGATCGTCGGATCGGCACCTATTCGGGCGGAATGAAGCGCCGACTCGACCTCGCAGCCGCCCTGATCCATCGTCCCGAAGTGCTCTTCCTCGACGAGCCGACCACCGGGCTCGACCCACTGAGTCGGGCCAGCGTCTGGTCAGAGATCCGCCGGCTCAACACCGAGTTGGGAATGACCATCTTCCTCACGACGCAGTACCTCGACGAAGCCGATGCGCTCGCCGATCGGGTTGGGATCATCGACCAGGGCCGCGTGGTCGCCGAGGGCACACCCGAAGAGCTCAAACGCTCCATCGGTCAAGACCTCATCGTTGCCGATGTCGACGGCGACGATCCCACCGCCTTGGTGAGGTTGCAAGCACTCAGCGGCATAGAGGCAGTTTCCTGCGAGGCGGGAAGGATCGTGGTGAGCACAAAGGACGGCCCCGCCGAACTGAGCCCAGTGGCGATCGCCCTGAACTCCACGTCGCTTCGGGTCCGTGCCCTGACCCTGCGCACTCCCACGCTCGATGACGTCTTCATGGAGTTGACGGGATCGCACATTCAAGAAGCCGTGCCGGCGTGACGGTCGTCCACGCTGACCCGGTCCTCGGTCGTCAAGCGGGTTTTCGACGTGACATCACATCGGTGGCCGGTCGTGCGCTTCGCCAGATGCGGCGGGAACCGACCTCGGTCATTCCCGCCGTCTTCGTCCCGGCCTTCTTCTACGTCGTCAACCTGGGTGCCCTCGAGAACGTCGCGAGCCACATGAGCGGCCTGGACTACAAGGCCTTCCTCATCCCGATGGCCATCGCCTTCGCCGTCACCGGTATGACCCGAGCGCCGGCCCTGGTCACCGACATCCAGGACGGTTACTTCGACCGTCTCTGCCTGACACCGATTCGCCGCTCGGCGCTTCTGCTCGGACTGATGGTGGCCGATGTCACCGTATTGGTGCTCTTGTGCATTCCCGTTCTTCTGATGGGCTTCGTTGTCGGAGTGCGCTTTGAGACCGGGTTGCCCGGTCTGGTGCTCTTCGTGGTCATCTGCGGCCTATGGGGCCTTGTCTTCACCGGCTTTCCCTATGCGGTGGCCCTGAAGACCGGCAACCCGGCGGCGGTCAACGCCTGCTTCGTGATCTTCTTCCCTCTGTTCTTCCTGACCGACGCCGTTATACCCAAAGGGGCGTTGACCGGCTGGTTCTCGACAATCGCGACGTACAACCCCGTGACCTATCTGCTCGGGGCACTGCGGTCGCTGATCACGACGGGCTGGGACGCCACGGCGCTCCTCGAGGGAGTCGCTGCCATGGCCGGCATTGGATGCCTCAGCATGTTCCTGGCGTTTCTGGCCCTACGGGGGCGGGTACGCAGTGGAGACTGATAGGACGCGTACTGAGTGGGATTCGCAGCGCTATCTGGACCTACGACGAGTGGAGGGAGATGAACACGAACTCTCGACCGGGTCGATCGGGGCAGTCTGCTCTTGGAGACTGGTCCCCACAACTGCAATGCCGGAGTCCTCACCGACATGGTTATCCGCACTGTTGAGGAGTCGACCAGTTCAGCCAGCGATCACCAGGAGGTGAAACTCGGCAGCATGTGCCGACAGAGACCCTGAGAGACAGACTTTCGGGGAGTTCTGGGCGAGTCGCGTCAGGCCCGAGCTTCGAGAATGGGCAGACCGTCGCCAACGAGATCACAAAGAACCCCCTTGCGTCCCGCCATTGCCAGGATCAACGAGACGAGCGGGCCGCTCACTTCGGGACCTTCCCCCTGCACCCAATCACAGTCACTGGCCCGAAGACTCAGACCGGCGATCCGGCGTTTGGAGCCAATCAGGAGGTTCGTCTTCTTGTAGTTATCGGCAACGGCGACAAGGGCACCCTCGGCGTAGTAATGGTGGAGTTCCAATGGGCGGCGGATATCCTCGCCGTGGACCACAATCTCGCCCAGCATGGCGATGACTGGAGCTGGCGGATGGTTCGTCGTTGTGGTCCGGGCGCGGAGGCGCTCAACGAGCTCTCCTGGGCTCAACGTCCCAAGGCGCTTGGCCGCCCGGTTGGCAAAGACATCGAAACGAAAACAAGCAGCCGTCATCTCCTTGTAGAAGTTGAGCGGGGTCTGTTCGGCTGCGGCGAGGATATGCCCGGCTGTGTCCTGAACCGACCACCCCTCGCACCATGACGATGTTGTCCACTGGTCGGCCGAAAGCCCGGTCCACGTGTCCGCCATCGCCGATCGCTCAGCATGGATATACGTCCAGGTCTGATTGGCTTTCATACGATGGAGCCCGTTGTTGGATTAGTCGGCGCCGTGAAGGGACCTTGAATCTCGTTGGCCTTATCCACCGGGCACACGATCTGCGTCGACATTGCCGCCTTCTGCGACGACGGTGAGCCGTCCTAGATAGTGATCCCAACCGTTGGTGTGGTCCGAAACTGCGTCAGCGGGGAGTCCGCTATGGATGAGCCGCACTCGGGTTTTGGTTCCCTCGGGAATGAGTTGGACCTCGACGCGCGTTGACCCTGGCGGGATTGGGTGATCCGGTTGATCCCACCCGAAGGTGAAGACCACCCTCTCGTTCGGAACAATCTCCACGTACTCACCCGCGGCCTGATGGACGCCACCCGACAAGACTCGGTAGACGCCACCCGGCCGAGGGTCGAGCTCCGCGCTTGTGCCGTTCCACTCCACATGTTTCTCCGGAATGGTCAGGAACTCGAAGATGGTCGCCGGACTGGCTTCGATCACGATCTCGCGTACGAGTTCAGCCATGAATGTTCTCCTTGTTTGCCTCAGCGGCTTCCGCAACGCTACGGAGTCGCTCGAGACCGTTGGTCCAATAGTCGTCGAGAAAGGCCCGGAGCTTGGCCATTTCGCGATGGTCCGATCGATAAAGACGCCGGGTGCCTTCGCGTCGCTCGACAACGAGTCCGGCTTGTCGCAGAACCCCGAGATGCTGGGAAATTGCCGATCGAGATACCTCTGTAAAGGATGCGGCAATCGCCGAAGCCGGGAGTTCCTCGGACCAGATCAGTCGCAAGATCTCCCGCCGGTGCGCCTCCGCCAGGGCCTTGAGAGCAGCCTCCATGGGTCATAGTGTAAGTATTGCCTTACGTAAGCGTCAACTGAACTAGTACATAAGTGCAGACGGAGGACATCGGGCGCCAGAGCGAAACCGCGGGGCTATCGCCCGCGCCCGTCAAAGATCGTCGAGAAGGGAGCGGACTCGGAGGGCGGTCTCCACACCAGAACGGATCCCGCGCACTCATCGATCAATCTCCGCGGACTCGGTGGCCCCCAACGGCGGCGAAGAGACGATCCGTTCCACATCGGTCGGCAGGTGGTCAGCCGCGCAGTAAGCCTGCTCATCTTGTGCTCCGGGCCACGCCTGCACTCCACGCGGGCATCCAGGCGCCGAAATCCAGCGACCGATCCTAGAAGGCATCGGCACGGCGCGAGAGGGATGTCGGGGATCCCGCGGCGTCTCAAGTGCGTGCCGACCTTTCTCAGTCTGTTCTGATCGTCTTCCTCGTGATCTCGCTCAGTCTGTACCGGACGGCGACGACCTGACCATACGTCCGGTCGTCCGGTCTTAGCGTCCGCTAGGGACCTATCACGCAATACGGTCGGCGCCTATACAAGCGACACCACCGTGCTGTGTCGCCACATCGGTCATGACGCGAGCGTCGTCGACTTCACAGCAGACCTGATCGTGGACTTTGTTGAGGCGCAGCGTGCCTCAGGCATCTCGGCTGCGTCTATTCGTCGTCGAATGTCTGTATTGCGAATCTTTGCGAAGTGGCTCGCCGATAGTCAGCTTCTGGATCTAGATCCCTGGTCCTCTCAAGTGTCGCTTGAGATCCGGAAACCGCGAAGGCTTCCAAGGGCACTGCCGTGGAGCGAGTTAGTAGCTTGAGTAAAGGATGAGAGGCGCCGGTAACCTCGGAAACCGCCTCTACCAGGGACTCCTTTTGGAGCGGAAGACGGGATTCGAACCCGCGACCCTCACCTTGGCAAGGTGTGGAATTGGTCTTGGAGGTCTGTTCCAGACCGGTGAAGTGCCGTTCCGTCCACCCAGTTTCCACCTCGTCCGCTACGTACGCCCCTGTAGCAGAGCGGTCTACTATCGCCGGAGACTGCAAAAGCGCCACCTTTCGAGTCTGCGCGTCACGTGGGTAGGCCAGCCCTCATCCACCGAACCTCACTACCCAAGATCAGTGATCTACCCGCGCGCTTCAGTGCCAATCGCATCCCGGAGCTCTTCAAGTGCAGCATGTAGTGCGTCAACGATTAGCCAGGGGTCGGGAATGCTGACCGGAGAACCGAGCACGGATACACCCAGCGTTTGCTCGTAGCTCCAGGCAGTGATGTTGAGGCCGATCCCTTCGAGGATCGGACCTACGGAGTAAAGAGCCTCGAGCTGGATTGGACCGAAGTAGATCCGCTCCCGCGGTCCGGCGACGTTGGACAGCACGACGTTGAGGGGTGGGTGCACCCGGTCCGCAATGTGGGACCGGGTCCAGAGCCGCACGGCCGAATGGTAGATCTGTGGCGGCACGAAATCGGCGCGCTGCTCGAAGAGATCGTGGCCGAGCACGCTGCGAACCTGCTTGGAAGCTGCCGTCATACTTCGGATATGTTCGAGGCGTTGGACCGGGTCGGCGATGTTGGTCCCGATGCTCACATAGAGATTGTCGACTCGGTTGCCCGACATGCGGGCCACATTCGGGTCGGTCGAGATCGGGACACTGGCGACCAGGGGAAGCGCGGGTAGTTCGCCGCGGTCCGACAGGTAGCGTCGTAGCGCCCCTGCGCACACGCACAGGTAGACATCGTTGAGGGTGGTGCCCGCGGTGCGCCTGATTGACTTGAGATCCTCGAGAGAGAGCTCGGTCATTGCAAACGTGCGCTCAGACGTGAGCGACACGTTGAACGACGTCTTGGGTATGTGGTGGAGGGGAAGAGGCGGCCTTACCGCGAAGCTGCGACGCCGCGTTTCCGACGCTCGGCCCCGTCGCGCCGATTGCACCACAAACCGCGGCAGGCCTTTCCACCGGACGACATGGTCATGCGCCGCCATCTTCAGCAGGTCGCGACTTGTTGGGAGCGGCTCTGGACGCCACGAATCCGCTCCGGGTTCCTTTGATGGCTCGACGTCAGCGCCTTGCACCACGTTCTGGAGCAGGGCCACCACGGCAGACCCGTCGGCCACCGCATGGTGGATCTTCGCCACGACCGCGATGCGGCCGCCGACGAGCCCCTCGACGACCAACAACTCCCATAGGGGCCGGTCGCGCGCTAATCGGGTGCTCGCGAAATCAGCCACCACGGCGGCGAGCTCGCGATCACACGCCGGGTCAGCGAGCACCCGGCGGCTGACGTGACGCTTCAGGTCGAACTCGGGGTCTTCCACCCAAACGGGATGACCCAATCCCCAAGGGACCGGCACGACCCGGCGGCGAAACGGCGGGAGCCTGTCAAGTTGGCCCGCAAAGACCTCGATCAGGCTGTCATAAGAGAATTCGCCCTTCAGGACAGAAACGTCGGACACGACGACCTTCACCGTGTGCATGTGGGCCGTCGGTGTCTCCGAATAGAGGAATTTTGCGTCTAGCCCGGTCATCGTCTCCATGGTTCAGTCTCAATTCTTCTTGGGAGAACGGCCGGTGGTAGAGATCTGACGCAGCGAGCTGACGAGGAAGTCGGTCACCTGTTTGGACCACAAGTAACCCACGTGGCCCCCCGAATACCACGAGATGCGGGGCTGATCCCAGTGCTCCCAAAGGCGTTGTGCCTGATCCGGAAGGGCCAACCGGTCGCCATAGCCGGCGAAGATGAACCGGCCGCCCCTGGGCACCTTGGCCTCGAGGGACAGAGGCGACACCACGCGGTAGACGTTCTCGGCCGGGCCGCCCATGATCTTGTGCTCGATCGATCGGGCCCGGATGTCGTGGGGGCTGTGTCGGTGGAACAGGCCTGGGAAATCCGATACCGGGATCCCCGCCACCACTCCGTCGATGCCCTGCACCAGTCCGGCCAGGAGCGAAACGGTGTACGCGCCCAGCGAGACCCCGTACAGGCTGATCGACGTGGCTCCTTGTTGACGGATGAGGGTAATGAGGCGCCGGATGTCCCATATGGCCTGCGTCAGGCCGTGCACGGCGTTCATCAGCTCGAAGGAGAGGAACGGCTCCCCACTGACCAGGGTGACCCGTCGCGGACCATGGAGCGGCAGCGCCGGGAGGGCTACGTTCATCCCCAGCTCGTGGTGGAGCCGGTTCATCTGGAGCCCCTGAAAGTCCATGAACGGGAAACCCATGCAAAAGCCGTGCACGGCGATAACCCAGGGGCGGGGATCGTCGGGGTGGCGCACGATGACGGCCGAGGCGGTCCGGTTCGGTTCGAACGCCATCCACCGGTCGGCACCGGGCTCGCCCGAATGGGGGGTGAACCCGCTGTCCCAGTCCCAGCGGTCGTAGCTCAGCCCCATTGCCCATCCCTGACTCGTCGTCACGTCGGACTCGAAGAGCGGCGGCGGGGTGCGGTGATAGGAGTCGGGCTCCGCGATCCAACCTTTCCTTGCGTACAAGGATTCGGCCTCGGCGAGCTCGCCGGACACCCTGGCGTAGTCCCCGGGCAACGGGAACCTCCGGGGTGTCATGGCCATGGCCAGCAGCGCCTCATCCATAGCCACCTGAGCCGCGAGGCCGAGCGAGAGGTGCGGCGCTGGCACCGAGTCGCTCACTTCCCCACTCAGTAAGGCCGAGCCGATGTAGTGCAGCGTCCGGGGCAGGGCGCGAGTCGCCCGGGCGAGCGCTCGCCGGTTTAAGAACCCGGCAGCGGCTCGCAAGAGTCCGGTGAACCGATCGATCCCCGGCACCGAGATACCAGACTCCACGCTCCCGGACATGCTCTCCGTAGGGGGGATTCTGCCCGGCGGCTCGATGCAGTCGCCGGCGGGATCATGCGGAACCTCCCCCATCCGGCCTCCTTGCGTGCCGTGGCGCCTTGCCCTCGGACAGAGCGCACAGGCAACTGTCATACTACGTCTGGCATTCTGATCAACGGCAGAGCCTGAAGGCCCAGGCCTGGTCCAGGGGGCGCTTTGGAGTTCAACCTTGCCGATCTTTTCGAGAGCGTGGTCGACCAGGTCGGGGATCAGACCGCGATGGTGTCAGGCTCCCGGAGGCTCAGCTACACCGAACTGGACCGGCGGGCTAATCGCCTCGCCCACCACCTGGAGGTCGCCGGCGTAGGTCCCCGTGACACGGTGGGGCTGCAGCTGGTCAACGGCACCGAATACATCGAGAGCATGCTGGCGTGCTTCAAGATTCGTGCCGTGCCCGTCAACGTCAACTACCGCTACCTGGCGGGAGAATTGGAGTACCTGTACCGGGACGCCGCGCTGGTGGGCCTCATTTTTCATGGCCGCTTCGCCCCAGCGGTGAAGGGTGCTCTGGGCGCCATGCCCGAAACCAGGGCCCTCTTGGAGGTGTCCGAGCCCGTCGGTCATCGCCCGACCGTAGGTGAGGACTACGAGGGTGCCCTCGCATCGGCGCCCGACACTGGCGAGTTCCCCCGCGCCGCGGCGACGACCTCTACTGCGTCTACACGGGCGGCACGACCGGCATGCCCAAGGGCGTGCTCTGGCGACACGACGACATCTTCTTCGCAGCCATGGGCGGCGGTGATCCACTGTCTTTGGGCAACCACATCGCCACCCCTGGCGAGCTTGCCACGCGGCTCCTGCATCCGGGCATCACCGCGCTCGCCATACCTCCGTTCATGCACGCGGCCGGGCACTGGTTGGCGTTCTCCACGCTGTTCGGTGGTGGAAAAGTCGTGACGACCGAAGGGGGGGTCTTCGACGCCACCGAGGTCTGGCGCCTGGTGGAGGTGGAGCGGGTCAACGCGATCGCCGTGGTGGGCGATGCCATGGTCCAGCCGCTGCTCGACGTGCTGGCCGCACAACCCGAACGCTACGACCTCTCGTCGCTGATGGCCGTGGGATCCGGTGGAGCGGTGCTCTCGCCGTCTACCAAGGCGCAGCTGGCCGAGCTCCTCCCCGGGCGGATCGTCGCCGACCGATTCGGGTCTTCGGAGACCGGCCAGATCGGTGGTGAGATGCCTCCCGGGGACCCGTTCGGGCCACCACGCCTGCGGGTTGACGAGCGCACCGACGTGCTCGATGCCGATCTCCAACCTGTCCCACCGGGTTCTGGGGTGATCGGACACCTCGCCAGGGGCGGCCACGTCCCGATCGGCTACCTAGGCGATCCGCCCGGGTCCGCGGCCACCTTCGTGGAGGCACGTGGCCAACGCTGGGCGATCCCCGGTGACATGGCGACGGTGAACGCCGACAGGAGCATCGTCGTCCTCGGGCGCGGTTCGCTCTGCATCAACACTGGCGGGGAAAAGGTCTTCCCCGATGAGGTGGAGGCCGCGCTGAAGGACGACCCCGAAGTCCGCGACGCCATCGTTGTCGGCGCGCCCGACCCTCGCTTCGGTGAGCGGGTAGTCGCCCTGATACTGCCCCAAACCGGGCACCAGATCGATCCGGAGGCCCTCCGCCAACACGTCCGTGCAAGGCTGAGCGGCTTCAAGGTGCCCCGAGAGGTCATCGTCGTTGATGACTTCGTTCGTTCACCCAGCGGAAAACCGGATTACCCCTGGGCCAAAGGGGTCGCCGAAGCGGCGTTACGAGACCAGAACGAGGATTGAGGAAACCGACTAACCGAGAATCGGAAAGCGGCGTTCAGCTGCCAATCGATCGAGCGTCGTCTGCATTGTCTCCGTGAGTTCCTGGTAGCAATGGTGAACGATCGATTCGTCCTCAGCCGCCTCAGGCGCGTACCGAGACGACCAGTCAATCGGAGGGCCCAGCTCCACGGTGATCTTGGCCGGCAAAGGCCATGTGGGAATGCCCCCTGGAACGACACCAAAGGGGGGTCCCAGCACCAGGGGCATCACTTTGATGCGGAACATGCGGTCGAGCCCGAGCCACTTTGCGACACGCTCCCCTCGGCTGAGGACGATCAGCGTCTCGTGGGCGCCGACGGAGACGGCAGGGACCACGGGGACCCTTGTTCGCAATGCCAGACGAACCACGCCGACGCGACCGCCGAACTCGATGCGGTTTCGCTCCCGCCAGGGTCGGAAAACCTCTGAGTCACCACCCGGGTAGTCGATCAGGATCCCTCCGCTGCGAAGAATCGCCTCCGCCTCGGCTGGCCCGGCTTCGACAGCGCCAGCTCGCTTCATGACGGGACCCACCCCTGGGAGCCCCAGGAAGAACGAGTGGAAGAGTGCGTAGACAGGCTCGTCTTCGCCCCGCACACGCCACCACGCGGTCAGCAGGACTGGTAGATCCGGGGGTGTCTGGCCACCGGAATGGTTCCCGACCACAAGGAAGGGTCCGTGTTGGGGTAGGCGCTCAAACCCCCTCACCTCGGGTCGGAAGTAGGACGCGTAGCGTTCTAGGACTGGCCGAGCGGCACGAAGGAACGCGGGGTCACGGGCAGACCCCACGGGGGCTTTACGGCTGTCCACCATTCCTCAACTATGCACGTGATCGGGGTCGATGTCGGGACGAACTAGGCACATGCGACGTGCATCGCTTGCACCGAGGGTGGCCAAACACACGACACATGGGCATTCATCAACCGTGAGCAGGCCCTTCATGAGCTGAGGCGGGTTCGAAACCACCTGACCTTCGACAATGCCCCGATGGAGTCGTTCTGGGGCTCCATGCAAATCGAGCTACTCAATCGACAACGGTGGCGGACCAACCTTCAGCTCTGCGTCGGCATGGCGGACTACATCGAGAACTTCTACAACACGGCCCGGCGCCACAGCGCCCTGAACTACCTGACCCCGATCGAATTAGAGGATCTACACTCAACCCACATTCACCAGGCCGCATTGTCATAAGCGCGGTCCACTTAAATGGGGTCAAGCCCAATTTTGACCGGAAAACGGGATCCGAATTCCGACCCTCACCTTGGCAAGATGGAGCTTTCCGTCCCGATTACGTCTAGCGGATCCCCTAACGTGCGGCTCCGTCCACCGAGTTATCAGCCCGGCCACCCATAACAACGCTGTAGTAGACCGGTCTACTTCCGTTCGAGCGGAAAGAGCCCGATAATTTTGAGACGGAATAGTGCTCCTCCAAGCCCGTCGGATCGACCGGGCTTCGTCGACGTGGCGATGGAGCGGCGCCCCGACCGCGTCCGCTTCGCAACGCGGCGCGCCCCACGCTGAGACACTGCCAATGTCGACTGGCGGTCAGGTCGGCGCGAGACTTGCACCATGACGACCGCTTCGGCGCGCGCCGCGCTCGACGCCTGGCGCCGCGCCTTTCCCGCCAACCCGTTCGCCGACGACACCAGCCTCCAGAAACTCCTGGACCGCCACCTCGCCAGCGGTCGGCTCGAGGCGCTGCGCGCGTCGGCCGGTGCGTTCGCCCACGACGTGGTCGCCGTTGTCGGCCCGGCCGCTAGCCGCTACGAGCAGCGAGCGCACCTGCCCGAGCTCGCCCGCTGGGACGGGCTCGGTCGGCGCACCGAGGAGGTGTCGTTCGACCCGAGCTACCACGAGGCCGGGCGGGCGATCTGGCGGTCTGGTCTGGTGGCGCTGTCGGGCGAGCCGGGCCGGGCGTACGAGCAGGCAGTCCTCCTCTACCTCCTTTCACTCCAGGGTGAGGCCGGCCACGCTTGCCCGGCCACCTGCACGATCGGGCTCGCCCGAGCGCTCCGACGCGTCGCGGACGACGACGTGCGCGAACGATTCCTCCCGGTGCTCATCGACCCCGACTACGACGCTGCCGAGCGCGGCTCGCAGTTCCTCACCGAGGTCCAGGGCGGGAGCGACGTCGGGGCAAACGTGTGCGAGGCCGTGCCGACAGGCGACGGCCACACGTGGCGCGTGACTGGCGAGAAGTGGTTCTGCTCGGTCGCCGATGCCGACCAATTCTTCCTAACGGCCCGGGTGCCGGGCGGCCCGGCGGGGACACGCGGGCTCGGCAGCTTCGTCGTGCCGCGGCTCGTCGATGGCGAGCCTAACGGCTTCTCGCTGCGGCGCCTCAAGGACAAGCTCGGCACACGTGGGTTGGCGTCCGGCGAGATAGATTTCGATGACGCGCTCGCCTGGCCCGTCGGACCGGTCGCCGACGGCTTCAAGACTGCCGTCGGGATAGTTCTGAACACGAGCCGATGGATGACCGCCCTCGGCGACACGGGCATGATGCGCCGCGCTGTCCTCGAGGCCCGCGCCTACGCTCGCCACCGCGAGGCCTTCGGCCAGCCGATCGAGGCCTTTCCGGCTGTGCGACAGCGCGTCGTCGATATGTCGACGAGTCAGATCGCAGCGCTACATCTCTGCTTCGAGCTCACCCGGCTCGAGGACTTGATCGACGGCGGCCAGGCGAGCGAGACCGACGTTCTGCTGCATCGCTTCTGCGTGAACGTCGCCAAGTACCTCGTCAGCCTGCAGGCGACCGAAGTAGTGCACTCCGCGATCGAGGTTTTTGGCGGCAACGGTGCGATCGAGGAGTTCTCGGTGCTCCCTCGCCTGTACCGCGACGCCATCGTCTACGAGTCCTGGGAGGGCGCGCACAACGTACTTGTAGCTCAGGTACTCAACGACTGCCGCCGGCTGCCCATCTTGAACGTCGTCGGGGACCGCCTTGACGCGCTGGTGTCGGAAGCGGGCGAGCTCGGCACCGAGATCACCGGGATCGCGGCCCGTTCGCTTGACGGCGCCCGGCGTGCCGTGGACGACCTTGAGTTCGGGGCGTGGCACTTCCGCGGCCTCCTCGACCGCCTCGGCCTCGCCTACGAGGCGGCGCTCCTAGCGTCGTCCGGGGAGACCGACCTCGCAACACACCTCGTGCAGCGGAACCTCGTGCCCTCGGCCATCGACGGGATCGACGCAGCGCTGCCCGAGCGCGTCGACGCTATCTGGAAGCAGCTCGGGTGATGCACACCGGGAGGCGACGTTGCCAGACGACCCAACGGCGAGCCTTCGAGCATCGCAAGGACCCGATGTTCGGACTCGGCAGGGCCGTGTTCAGCGACCGTTGGGCTCGTGGACAGCGATCGGTCAATCCTTCAAACCGGCGACGAAAGCCCGTAGTTCATCGTCAGGACTGACGTGACTCCCGTACAATGGTCCACAGGGTACTTTTGCCAATTCCAGCGAGAGCTCTACGGGGTCGTATGGGTGGCCGTCATCACTGAACGCTTTACCGAGGGACACGAATTCGTTCATGCTCCCAAGGAGGCTTTGACTTTCAGTCTTCGCCAGCCGGCAGTCGGACATCTCGGCGATCTCTGACTCGATGAATGATCGGTCGAGACTTAACGCCGCAAACACTGCTGATGCGTGACCGGGAAGGCGGTTGGTCACACTGGTTGCGGGGGCGAGTGGCACAATTATCGGCATCAGCGTCCGTTCGTTGACGAAGAGAGCCGCCTGAGGCTTCCAAAACACTGCTGTCGCATACCAATTGCCCAAGGCAGTCGTGGGATGTCCACGGTCTCCCAGCGGTTGCTTTGCCCGCTCCAGGAACTTCTTTGTCCCGTGAACGACGAACACCGCTCTTATGGCTCAGCTGGCGTGGCGGATCACTGCGTGACCGTCACGCACAAGTTTGGCGATACTACGATTCTCAGAGAGATTCTCGCCAACACCCACCACGAGTTCTCCGCCTACAGCGACCGCTAGCTTCTCAAGTGTCTCGAGAGTCGGACGCGTCCCTCCTCCCTCCATCCGAGCGATCGCGGACTGGGTGGTACCCATTCGATGTGCCAGATCGGCCTGAGTCAGGCCTGCCTCTGTCCGGAGTCGGTACACCAGAGTTCGAAACGCACTGATCCGTGCCTCATCTTCGTAAGGGGCGCGACCCTTTTCGCCAAGAGGCCGTTCGGCCTTGATATCGTCCCAATTCATTCGTTTGGCCATATGTCCTGCTCCTCGTCGGTCGTATGCCCCTCAGTGGCACACCGCTCCATCGCCTGCTTCGCTCGTCGAATCTCTTGGCGCTCCTGCCGTTGGGTCTTTACAAACACGGTGAGGAGGATGATCCTCCGCCCCGGTGCAATCCAGTATGTGATCCGTGTCGGCCGACCCGACAGATAGAACCGAAGTTCTCGGAGCTTGCCGTCCAGCTGTCGGGTGTGGGGTTCATCGAGCGTGGCACCAAACTCAGCGAGTCGATCAACATGGAACCGCACGCGATCTGCGTCCGCGTCGGGCAAACCCAAGAACCACTGACCAACTTCTGGCTCAAGCTCAACCTGAACCCCACATAGCGTCTACGCTATATTAACAGATGAGTGCCTCCGCCGCGACTGAACGCGCAATACGCCAACCCAGAGCGCCTCGTCGCGGATTGAAAACCGCCTTCTGACCTGGTACGATGGAACGGAAGACGGGATTCGAACCCGCGACCCTCACCTTGGCAAGGTGGTGTCTTTTGTCTCAGCGGTCGGCCCCACTCCCCTGTCGTGCTGTTCCGTCCATCCACTTTCCACCCCGTCCACCTAGTCCATCCCGGTAGTAGAGCGCTCTACTACGGCCCGAGGCACCTGCAGGAGCATGGCACGGTCTGCGGTTCATCCGTCTCGGGTCGGCAATCACGGACGGCGACCCAAGACGGGGTGAGCCAGTCGGCCGAGCACCCTGTCACAGTCGGTGGAACCTCCCATTGGTCGCTCCGTGGGCATTGCAAATTCAACCATTGGTGACCGATGTGTGTCGTGCAGGTGTCACGGGTCGCCGGCGTTGGGACGCACCTGTGGGAACCGATGACAGCGCTGCCTATCGAGAACTCCGCTGGTAGGTTCCGGACGGGAGGTCATTGCCATGACGCTAAAGCAATATCCCGAGGGCAGCCGCTTTACCGGAGTTGTCGGCCGGACAGCAGATGAATCGAGTCCAGCCTGGCCGACGGTTCCCAGAGCTCCCAAGGGCTCGCCCAACGTCGTGTTCATCGTGCTGGACGACACCGGTTTCGGCCAACTGGGATGTTTCGGAAGCCCGATCGAGACACCGAATCTCAACGCGCTGGCGCAAAACGGGCTCCGCTACAACAACATGCATACAACGGCGCTGTGCTCGCCGAGCCGCTCCTGCATCATCACGGGCCGAAACCACCACTCCAACGCCATGGCGTGTATCACCGAGTTCTCCACCGGGTATCCGGGATACAACGGCAATGTCCCGTTTGAGAACGGATATCTGTCCGAGATCCTCGTCGAGCGGGGCTACAGCACCTACGCGGTGGGAAAATGGCACCTGATCCCCGCCGATCAGGAGACGGGCGCAGGTCCCTATAACCGCTGGCCTCTCGGGCGTGGCTTCGAGCGTTTCTACGGCTTCCTGGGGGGCGACACGAGTCAGTGGCACCCCGATCTCGTCTACGACAACCACCAGGTTGAGCCGCCGCGGACGCCCGAAGAGGGGTATCACCTGAGCGAGGACCTCGCTGACATGGCAGTCCACTTCATCGCCGATGCAAAGCAGATCGACCCCGACAAGCCGTTCTTTTTGTACTTCTGTCCCGGTGCCACCCATGCTCCCCACCACGTGCCCAAGGAGTGGGCCGACAAGTACAAGGGCCAGTTCGACGACGGCTGGGACGCCTATCGAGAGCGGACTTTTGCCCGTCAGAAAGAGCTTGGCATTGCCCCCCAGGATGCCGAACTGTCGCGCCACGACCCGGACGTGCCCGATTGGGACTCTCTCACCCCCGACGCCAGGCGACTGGCCAGCCGGATGATGGAAGTGTTCGCTGGCTTCCTCAGCCACACGGACCACCACATCGGGCGAGTCCTGGAGTTCCTACGCTCGATCGACGAGTTCGACAACACCATCGTGATGTTCGTCTCGGACAACGGGGCGAGCGCCGAAGGTGGGGTTGACGGAACCACCAACGAGGCAACGTTCTTCAACAACGCCCCAGAGACCCTGGAGGAGAGCCTGGCTGTTATCGACGAGATCGGTGGCCCCAAGCATTTCAACCACTACCCATGGGGCTGGACCTGGGCCGGAAACACGCCATTTCGTAGATGGAAGCGTGAGACATACCGCGGCGGAGCCTCGGACCCGTTCATCGTTCACTGGCCCAAGGGGATCAGAGCGAAGGGCGTGGTCCGTCACCAGTACGCGCACATCATCGACATGGTCCCGACGGTTCTGGACCTACTCGGCATCGAGGCGCCTCAGGCGATCCGCGGCGTGACCCAGTCACCCATGCACGGAGTGAGCTTCGCCCACACCCTCGACGACGACTCGGCTCCGAGCAACCATCACACCCAGTACTTCGAGATGCTCGGTCACCGCTCCCTCTACCACGACGGTTGGCGAGCGGTGTGCCCATGGCCAGGCCCGTCGTTCGCCGAAGCCGGCGTTGGCTTCGGACAACCAATCAGCTCAGAGACCCTCTCAAAGCTCGACGCCACCGGTTGGGAGCTCTACCACGTTGACCGGGACTTTGCTGAGAACCACAACGTTGCGGCCGACAACCCGGAGCGTCTTATCGCCATGGTCGCAACCTGGTACGCGGAAGCCGGCAAGCATGACGTTCTACCAGTCGACGGGAGCGGGATCGCACGCGTCTTGGTCGAGAAACCCCTTCTCGCTCCGCCGCGCGACAGTTATGTCTTCTTCCCCGATACCCAATCAGTACCGTTCTTCGCTGGGCCTCGGGTCTTGAACCGCCCCCACAGCATCACCGCAGAAGTCGAAGTACCCGACGATGGTGCCGAAGGCGTCTTGTTCGCACAGGGAAGCTCCGCCGGCGGATACAGCTTTTTCGTCAAAGACGGGTTTATGCACTACGCCCACAACTATCTCGGTAAGGCCATCTACCGCGTCATGGCCGATACTCCGGTCCCGTCCGGAACCCACGCTCTGCGGTTTGAGTTCGAACCCACAGGAGAAATGGATTTCCTTCAGGGTAGGGGCGCACCGGGCCGAATGCAGCTCTACATCGACGGTGCGCTCGTGGGCAACGCCGAGGCTCCGACGACGGTGCCTCTCGCAATCAATCCCGGACTTCTGACTTGCGGCGCCAATCCGGGTTCACCAGTGGTTGAGGACTACGAGGGGCCGTTCCGGTTCACGGGCACGATTCATCGGGTCATCGTCGATCTCAGCGGCGAACTCATCACAGACCCCGAAGCCGAACTCCGTCTACACATGGCCAGGCAGTAGTCCAACACGAGCTGACGATTTCGGAGGACAGACACCGGGTCGGACGACATCTCCGTGGTGGTGGGACCCGTCATCGGTCTTCACTGCACCGATAGAACGGCGTCGACGGAGCCTGAATCCCGTCGCTTCAGGTCGCCACGAGCGCAACTCGGCCATCACCTTCTTGGCAAACGTCATTCGACGCGGGTAGCGGACGACGACGAACACCCAGCCTGAAAAGGCGGCTCTGACCTGGCACGACTGGAGCGGAAGACGGGATTCGAACCCGCGACCCTCACCTTGGCAAGGTGATGCGCTACCACTGCGCCACTTCCGCGTGGGCCACCACATTACCGCGCCGTTCACCTCTCGAGCGGAGGGCTCACCCGAGCAGGCAAGAGGCCCGGCTGGGGTAAGCCCGCCCCGGCGGGCCGTCGATCAGCCAGCCCGAGCAGGCCGATCGAGTCCCGGTAGATTGCCGTCCATGCGCCAGGACGAGAACACCGCCATCCTGAGCCGCTCCTTCGGCGAGGTGGCCAAGGAGTACAACCGCCTCCGGTCAGCCCCTTCGACCGAGGCGCTCGACTGGCTCGTGCCCGACGCCACTCACGATGTCCTCGAGATTGGCGCCGGCACCGGGGTCCTCACGCGGCTGCTGGCCGAGCGGGTCAGTCACGTCACAGCAGTCGAGCCCGACGAACGCATGCGCGCCGTCCTGGCTACGGCTGATCCCACCGTCGAGGTGCTCGCCGGCCGGGCGGAGGAGATCCCCGCCGAAGCTTCGTCCGTTGACGTCGTCATCGCCCAGTCGGCTTGGCACTGGGTCGACGAGTCACGCGCCATCCCCGAGGTGGCGCGGGTATTGCGCCCCCGCGGCCGGCTCTCGCTCGTGTGGACCGGACCGGACCGCTCCGTCGACTGGATGCGATCGCTGTGGGCCGGAGGCATCATTTTCAGTCCGGAGGAGAAGACCGACGAGGACACTCGCCGCAAGCGTCGGCGCCTCGTCAACGTCGAGGCCGGCGGGTCCGACCTCTTTCTCGCGCCCGAGACGAAGCTGTTTCACTGGACCAGACCGATGTCCAAGGTCGATCTCGTGGCGCTGTCCGCGACCTACAGCGCAGTCATAACCATGGACGACGCCGCCCGTCGCGAGCACCTCCACGCAATGACCGACTTCCTCGACGCCTACGAACCCTTCGCCGGCCTCGACACCATAGATGTCCCGATGCGCTCGTACTGCTGGCGGGCCACGAAGCGCTGACCTGCTTCGATTATTCCAGACACAGCTCGAGATCAGGAGGAAGGTCCCTAATTCTTGGGGAGGTCCGGGCGTAAAGTGACAGCATGTTTCTAGGGGTTCTGCTCGGCGCGCTGATCAACCTCAACGGATCTGGTCACTACATCCACTGGGGCTTCATCCAGCTCTCGTTGGCGAACTTCGTGGTCATCGTCCTAATGGTCGTCGTCTTCGTCCTGGCCATCCTCATTCCCTTCCCGAGGCACAAGGGAAGAGGCCGATGAGCGTCGACTCCGCACCACGCCCTCCGGCGTCCTCGGCGGATGCGCGCCAGTGGACCGCCCGGATGCGGCGCGCCGCGGAATCTGCCTTTCCCCCCGACCGCCTGCTCCCCGACCGTCAACCGGCCTTCATGGCATCGTGGATCTACGTCTTCGGTGTGCTGACCGTGGTCAGCCTGGTCTGGGTCATCGTCACCGGCTGCGTCCTCGCCGTCATGGGTCCGAGCTGGTGGCATGTCTCGTCCGCGGGCCACTTCGTGAACTCGCTTCACCTGTGGAGTGTCGAGGCCTTCTTCTTCTTCATGGTGATCCACCTCTGGGGCAAGTTCTTCATGGCGGCATGGCGAGGGAACCGCCGGCTCACCTGGGCCACCGGCGTCATCTGCTTTCTCGTGTCGGTCGCCGCCGCGTTCACCGGCTACCTCACGCAGCAGAACTTCGATTCCCAGTGGATCTCGACCCAGGCCAAGGACGGCATCAACGCGACCGGAGCAGGCGCCTTCTGGAACGTCCTGAACTTCGGGCAGATGCTCATGTGGCACATCGTCCTCCTGCCCATCGGGGTCACGCTGATCGCAGGCCTTCACATCCTGCTCGTGCGACGCCGTGGCATCGTCCCCCCGTTCGATCTCACGCAGGACAGCACTGGCGTCCGGGAGGACGCCCCGGGACAGGAGCCGGCATGAGCGCGGAGACGCCCCGGCGCCGGCGCTTCAACCCCGACCGGGACGTCAGGGAGTGGAAGGGAGCGTACGTTCCCTACGACATCCTCAAAGAGGCCTTCGTCGCCCTCCTCGCCGTGGCGGTGCTGATCACGCTCCTCGCCGTCATCTTCTCCTCCCCGGACGAGCCGGCCATCACGTTGAAGTCCTGGTCTGCCGTGGACCCGGTCGACTTCGCGCAGACGGCGGTCACCGAGCTGGACGGCTCCAGCGGCACCGCATCGTACGGGCCGCCCTACAACGCAACACCGGACTCCTCCCAGCACATCGGCTTCTTCGAGCCCGATCAGTGGCTCGGCGTACACCAGCCCATCGACACGGCGCAGGATTTCGTCCTCGGCCCGCTGCGGACCCTTCGGAATCAACCCGTGACCCAGCGGGCGATCACCCTGTATAAGAGCGCGTCCGCGACCCAGCAGAGCGCGTGGACGACGGCCTACGAGAAGGCGGTGGCGAATGCGACCGACGTCGGCGGCCGGCTCCATGTCCCCGGCGGCCGCTATGGCCCGGTGGGCGTCATCATCGGTTCGTTGACCGCCATGGCCCAGACGGGTGGCCTCGATGGCACACTCCTGAGCCAGGGCCAGTTCTACAACACCAACTACACGAAGCCGCTCCTGTTCCTCGCCGACGGCACCTACCTTGCAAACCGCGCCGATGCCCAGCATCTCTCGGGAGACCAGTGGGGCATGATGAACGAGACCGGGAACTACCCCGGTCAGGCGTGGCTGTGGCTCTACACCATGTGGTACCAGGTCCCGCCGATGAACACTTCTGCCAACGGTGATCTCGAGGTGTGGGGCATCATGATGGTGCTGTCCCTCGGGTTGATCCTGCTGCCGTTCATACCGATACTCCGATCCATCCCGCGCTGGAGCCGCGTCTACAAGTTGATCTGGCGACGCCATTACCGCGAGCTGGCGGGCGCCTGAGTTCGTCTTGCACGCTGCAGCTCCAGCGCAACGCCGTGTGTCCCCAGTGTGCGCGCGCTGTGTCGGCCAGCCGGCGTGTGCGTGCCGCACCGCCGTGAACCTGGCAACCGTCATCGAATCCTCAGGAAACTCGGTGGATGCGCCTACGCCGTTCTGCGGTCGCGCTCAGATCCGCGGCGCACGGTGTGTGAGTGCCGGCTCGAACGGGCCGGCACTCACACACGAAAGGAACGACAACCATGCAGATCCGCCCTCGCAACGTCCTTGCGGTCGGTGCGCTCACCTCCGGCCTCCTCGCCGGCGGCGCGCTGGTCGCCAGTGCGGCGACCACGTCCACCACCGCCGGTAACACGGGCTCCGGCTCGAGCTCCTCGACGAGCACACCCTCGTCGACCTCCAACAGCGGCAGCGCCGCCTCGGGCACCAGCGGAACCGGTTCGTCGAGCTCGTCGACCGGCTCCGGCACGAGCTCCGGCACGAGCTCCGGCTCGAGCTCCAACTCCGGGTCCGGCTCGACCAAGAACTGCCCGAACATGGGCAGCGGGTCGAGGTCCGGCTCGGGGGCACCCCCATCCGGATCGGGCGCTCCGTCCGGCGCCGGCGCCCCGCCCGCGGGCTCGGGCAGCGGGTCGACGCCGGGCTCCTGACCCCCAGCAGTCCCGACGTCACCACAGAGGAACGGGCGGTGTGGGCCGGGAACGCACTCGGTCCGCGCCGCCCCCCTCTCGGAGGCCCGAGCGGCCGCCGCATACCGCGTTAGGCCGTCGCCCCCCGGGCGTCGAGCGCGCAGGCCACCAGCTCGCCGAGCGCGTCGTCGATGTGCACCGCCACCTCGTCGAGCTCCGGCAGCAGGCGGCGGCACGCCAGCAGGCCGAAGGAGACCCGCCCGAGATACGAGAAGGCAGTCACATTGAGACCGATGCCTTCGGCCATGGGACCGACCGGGTAGGTAGCGGCGACACGGCTCCCGGCCAGGAAGAGAGGGACATCGGGCACCCGGACGCTCGACACGGTGACGTTGAAGGGCGGCCGCATCTTGTCGAAGAGGCGGGCGCCGGCCATGGCGCGGGCCACCCGAGAGGCCAGGGCCGGCACAGCGATCTGGGCCAGGTCGCCCACGAAGCGTCCCCCGTGCAGCTTCTCCTGCTCCTTGGCCACCCGGGTGGACTCGGAGATGGCGTCGAGCCGGGCCACAGGGTCGTCGACGTCGCTGGCCAGCGACACGAGCATGCCCGACAGCTGGTTCCCGAGCTCCTCCGTCCCGCCCTCTTCGCGCGCCGAGACCGGCACCATCGCCACGAGCGACGCCTCTGCCTCCTCCCGGCGGTCGGCCAACAGGCGGCGCAGCCCGCCGGAGACGCAGGCGAGGATCACATCGTTCACCGTGGCCTCGAACTCCCTGCTCACGAGCTTCACGTCTTCGAGCGGGACGGAGAGGTGGGCGAAGCGCTTGCGGTTCGACACGGCGCCGTTGAACGACGTGCGCGGCGCGGCGAAGAAGCCCGGGGGGGCCTGCTCCCCGCGGCCCGCCAGCTCGCGATTGTGCATCCCGAGGTCGGCCACCGCCTCCACGCCGGCCTGCAACGCGCTCGAGTGCCGATCCCGGCTGCCGAGCCAGTGACGAGGCGGCGTGGCGCAGCATCTGCGTGTTGGAGGGCAGCGGTGCGGGGTTCCACTCCGGTGGCAACGCCTGAATGCGCGTCCGCGGCGTCAGGTCCAAGAACGCAGCGAGCACCGACGCGCCGCTCACTCCGTCGAGGATGGCGTGGTGCACCTTGGCCACCAGGGCGGTGCGCTCCCCCTCGAGCCCTTCGACCACGTGCATCTCCCACAGCGGTCGGTCCGGGTCGAGCTGGCGGCTCATGACCCCGGCCACGAAGGCATCGAGCTCGGACTTGCCTCCGGGCGAGGGCAGGCTGGCCCGGCTCAGGTGGTCGTCGAGGTCGAAGTCCGGGTCATCCACCCAGACCGGGTGGTGCAACCCGAAGGGCACCCGGAGCGCCCGCTGCCGCAGCGGCGGAATCAGGTGCAGCCGTTGCTGAATGACCCGGCGAATCTGCGCGTAGCGGGTGGACGGCGAGAACAGCGAGCGCGTGCCCTCGGGCGGATCGAGCACCAGTGCCACGCCGATGTGCATCGGCGTCGTGGGCGTCTCCAGGGAGAGGAAGGCGGCATCCATGCCGACGAGTGATTGCATGAAGACCCCCTTCTTAGCGTCTCCCCGCCCGCCCGTCATGTACCCGTGTGCCCGAAGCCGCCGCTCCCCCGTTGCGAGTCCTCCAGCCCACCCTGGCCCACCGTTTGGAAGTCCGCCTGCTCGACCCGTACCAGGACCAGCTGCGCCACGCGGTCACCGCGGCGCACCGTGTAGTCGTGTTCGGCGTCATGGTTCACCAGGATCACCCGGATCTCCCCCCGGTACCCCGAGTCGATCAAGCCGGGGGCGTTGAGACAGGTCAGGCCGTGGCGGGCGGCCAGCCCGCTCCGCGGCAGCACGAGGCCGGCGTACCCGGCCGGGATGGCGACGGCGATACCCGTAGGGACCACGGCCCGGCCGCCCCGGCACCGCAGCGACACGTCCGTGGTGGCGAGCAGGTCGGCGCCGGCATCGCCCTCCCGGGCGTAGCCGGGGCGTGGCAGCTCAGGATCGAGCTGCTGCAGGGGCACGGGGAGCATCGCCGGACATTACAAGGACCGCCACCAGCCTCCCTGCTGTGCACCGGCCGGTAGCATGCCCGCGGATGCTGGCCTGGATCGATCTCGAGATGACGGGGCTCGATCTGGCGCGCCACACCATCGTCGAGATCGCCTGCCTCATCACCGACGACGACCTCGGGCTCATCGCAGAGGGGCCCGACCTGGTGGTGCACGCCTCGCCGGCGCAGCTGGTCGACATGGACGACTTCGTGCGCACCATGCACACCCGTTCGGGCCTGCTGGCGGCGATGGAGACTTCGACGCTGACCCTGGCCGACGCCGGGGCCCGGACCCTGGCCTTCCTCAAGTCGCATATCCCCGAGGCCCGGACCGTCCCCCTGGCCGGGAACTCCATCGGGACGGACCGCCGGTTCCTGGCCGACCAGCTGCCCGAGATCGAGGACTTCCTCAACTATCGCTCCGTCGACGTGTCCACCATCAAGGAGCTCTGCCGGCGCTGGCTGCCCGAGGTCTACAAGGCGGCTCCCGAGAAGAAGGGGGGACACCGGGCTCTGCAGGACATCCGGGAGTCCGTGGCGGAGCTGGCCTACTACCGGACGGCGATCTTCGACCGCGTCCCGGCCACCGAGAAGGAGAGTTCGTGAGCACCACCGGCAAGGACGCGCCGTCCATGTCCATCGCCGAGGCCAACGAGCAGCTGACCGGGCCCGGCCAGCTCTTCGAGATGGAGGAACTGACCATCCGCGGCGTGCCCACACGGACCTGGAAGCACGCGCCGCCCTCGCTGCGCGCCATCATGGACATGTCGCTCGGTCACGGCGACGCCGTCTTCCTCGTCTACGAGGACGAGCGGACGACCTTCGCCGAGCATTACCGCATCGCCTCCACACTGGCGCACCGCCTGCGCGACACCTTCGGGATTCAGCAGGGCGATCGTGTCGCCATCATCATGCGCAACCTGCCGGAGTGGGTCATGGCGTTCTGGGGCGCCACCCTGGCCGGCGCCATCGTCGTCCCCCTCAACGCATGGTGGAGCGGCGAGGAGCTGCGCTACGGGCTCGAGGACTCGGGGTCCAAGGTGGCCTTCGTCGACACGGAGCGGGTCGAGCGGATCCGCCCCTTCCTCGAAGGGCTGTCGTACCTCGGCGCCTTGATCGTGGCCGACGAGCACCGGACCGAGCCCAAGGCGCCCCTGGCCGTCTACGAGCCCCCGGGTGGCCGGGCGCCGGTGCCCGAATGGCCCTTCCCCCTCGCGCTCGGCCCCGTGGACGGGACCGCCACGCCGCCAGACCTCACCATCGATCCCGAGGACGACGCCACCATCTTCTACACGTCGGGCACCACCGGCCGTCCCAAGGGTGCCGTCGGCACCCATCGCAACATGGGCACGAACCTGATGAGCCTCTTCTTCATCAACACCCGCGGCGCCACCCGGTTCGGCTCGCCGCTGGTGCCGACCGGCGAGAACGAGAAGACGCAGGCAGCCTTCCTCCTCTCCGTGCCGCTGTTCCACGCCACCGGGTGCCACTCCGTCATGGTCTCCAACCTGGCCGCCGGAGGGAAGCTCGTGATGATGCACCACTTCGAGCCCGATCGGGCGCTCGAGCTCATCGAGCGGGAGAGGATCGGCACGTTCGGCGGGGTGCCGGCCATGGTGATGCAGGTGCTCGACTCGCCCAACTTCTCCAAGTACGACACCTCCTCCATCCGGGGTGTCTCCTACGGCGGTGCGCCGGCGCCCCCCGACCTCGTGCGCCGCATCCGCGCCGCCTGGCCCATCGGGCAGCCCTCCAACGGCTACGGCCTGACGGAGACCTCGTCGGTCACCTCCATGAACTCCGGGGGCGACTACGTGGCCAAGCCGGACAGCGTCGGCCCCCCCGTTCCGGTCTGCGACGTGGCGGTGGTGCCGGAGGACTTCTCCGGTGACGAGCCCGACCGCACCATCCCCCGCGGGCCCGACGTGCGGGGCGAGCTGTGGATCAAGGGGCCCAACGTGGTGCGCGGCTACTGGAACCGCCCCGAGGAAACGGCCAAGACCTTCACCCGGGGCTGGCTGCACACCGGCGACGTGGCGCAGCTCGACGAGGACAACTTCATCTACATCGTCGACCGGGCCAAGGACATGATCATCCGGGGCGGCGAGAACGTGTACTCCGTGCAGGTCGAGGCCGCGCTTTTCGAGCACCCAGCCGTGGCCGATTGCGCCGTGATCGGCGTGCCCCATCCCACCCTCGGCGAGGAGGTCGGGGCCGTCGTCGTCCTGCGCCCGGGAGCCAAGGTGACGGCGGACGAGCTCCGGCTCCACGTCAAGGCCCGCCTGGCCGGCTTCATGGTGCCGACCTACCTCTGGTTCCGCTCCGAGCCCCTGCCGCGCAACCCACAGGGCAAGGCGCTCAAGCGGGAGTTGCGCGACGAGCTGGTGCCCCCCCGGCCTGAGTAGGAGCATCGGGTGACGGTCGCCCGGACGCGCACGTGCCGGCCACGAGGGCCGGCACATGCCGCGGTTCACTCCCGGCGTCCCGGGCGAACGGGTGTCCTCAGCGGTTGGGCTGGGGCGTCACCCGCAGGTAGGGCTTCAGGGCCTTCCAGCCCTTGGGGAAGCGGTCCTTGGCCTCGTCGTCGCTCAGCGCCGGCACGATGATGACGTCCTCACCCTCGGTCCAGTTGACCGGCGTGGCCACCTTGTAGTCGGCCGTCAGCTGCAACGAGTCGAGCACGCGCAGGATCTCGTCCACGTTGCGCCCGGTCGACGCCGGGTAGGTCAGCGTCAGCTTGACCTTCTTGTCCGGCCCGATGATGAACACCGAGCGGACCGTCAGCGTGTCGTTCGCGTTGGGGTGGATCATGTCGTAGAGGTCCGCCACCTTGCGGTCCTCGTCGCCGATCAGCGGGAAGGAGAGGGCCGAGCCCTGCGTCTCCTCGATGTCGCCGGCCCAGCCCTTGTGGGACTCGACCGAGTCGACCGAGAGGCCGATGAGCTTGGCGTTCCGCTTGTCGAACTCGGGCTTGGCCTTGGAGAACGCCCCGAGCTCGGTCGTGCAGACGGGGGTGAAGTCCTTGGGGTGGGAGAACAGGATCCCCCAGCTGTCGCCCAGCCAGTCATGGAAGCTGATCGTGCCTTCGGTGGTGTCCGCCGTGAAGTCGGGAGCGGTGTCCCCGAGTCGTACTGCCATTGTGTTCCTCCTGAAATGGTGAAGGTCCGTTGATGCGGACAGTGACCTTACCGGCTGCCCCAGCAATTGTCGACATGATTGGTCATATTTCCCCTCGCGATGCCCCGAACCCCGAAAAGGCCCCTTCACCTGGGAACCAGTGCCGACCGGCTTTGCAGGCACCCCGCTGGGCCGTGCGAGAATGCCTGCGTGAGTCCCGAGCCCGCGGCAGACGAGCCCTCCCCGGGGTCGTACCGGCCGTACCGGGACGACGCGCTGATCCTCGAGCACGACGGCCCCGTGACGGTGATCACGATCAACCGTCCCGAGCGCCGCAACGCCGTGGACAGCGTCTGCGCCGACCAGCTGCGGGAGGCCTTCGAGGCCTTCGACGGGGACGACGACCGCGCCGTGGCCGTGCTGACCGGGGCGGACGGGACGTTCTGCGCCGGCGCCGACCTCAAGGCCGTGGCCGAGGGTGACCGCCGGCCCATCCCCGACGAGGGCCCGGGGCCGATGGGTCCCACCCGGCTCACGCTGGGCAAGCCCGTCATCGCCGCCGTGGAGGGCTACGCCGTGGCCGGTGGCATCGAGCTGGCGCTGTGGTGCGACCTGCGCATCGCCGCCGAGGACGCGATCTTCGGGGTGTTCTGCCGCCGCTTCGGGGTGCCGCTGTGCGATCTGGGCACCGTGCGGCTCCCTCGGCTCATCGGACACGGGCGGGCCATGGACCTCATCCTGACCGGACGGGCCGTCCCCGCCCCCGAGGCGCTCGCCATGGGGCTGGCCACCCGTGTCGTCCCCCGGGGCGAGGCGCGCGCCGCCGCCGTCGCGTTGGCGCACCAGCTGGCCGCGCTGCCCCAGACCTGCCTGCGCTCGGACCGCATGAGCGCGCTCGAGCAGTGGGGCCTGACCGAGGAGGAGGCCGCCGTCGGGGAGGCCCGCCGGGGGCGCGCCGTCGTCAGCAGCGGGGAGACGCTCCAAGGAGCGCTGCGCTTTGCGGGAGGTGCCGGCCGTCGTGGCGCTGCGCTCGACTGACGACACCGCCGGCGGGCAGGAGCCGCCGGTCCGGCCGACCGTGGTCGCCGCCTTCGACTTCGACGGCACGCTGACGCAGGGCGGCAGCGTGTTCCCGTTCCTCGTCAGCCTGCGCGGCGTCTGGCCCGTTCTGCGCGCCGTCCTGCGCCTCTCCCCCGCGCTCATCCGTGCCGCCATCACCGGCGGCACGGCCGCCGACGAGGTCAAGGAGAAGCTGTTCACGCGCCTGCTCGGCGGCCTGTCCGTGACCGAGCTCAACCGACGCTCGGCCGTCTTCGCCCACCGCCACCTGCAGCGGCATCTGCGCGCCGACACCCGCCGCCGGCTCGAGTGGCACCAACGCCAGGGGCACTACACGGTCGTCGTCTCGGCGTCCCCCGAGTGCTACGTCAGCCCGTCGGGTGAGGAGCTGGGCGTCGACGGCGTCGTGGCCACGCGCCTGGCCGTCGGTGGGGGCGGGCTGCTCACCGGCGGCTACGAGGGGAAGAACTGCCGAGGAGCGGAGAAGTACGCCCGGCTGGTGGTCCACCTGCGCGCCCGCGGCCTGCTTTCGAGCAACGGTGGCGAGCAGCCGGTGTTGTGGGCCTACGGCAACAGCCGCGGTGATCTGCGCCTGCTCGGCGCGGCGGACCACGGCGTGGACGCCGGGCGACTGGGCCCCCTCGGGAGACTGCGGCGGTTCCCGCGGCTGTCCGCGGTGTCGGAAACGGCCGGGTGACCGGCTCAGCCCGGGGTGGCGGCGATGCCGACGGCATGGCCTGAATAGCCGGGCACGGCGGTGGCGATGTCCCCGAAGTAGGGCGCGTCGCCGAAGGCGAAGGCCTGGCCACTGGCGTTGACCGCGTCGAACCCGTGCCCGCTGAGGTCGGGGATGAGCCCGGTCATGGGGCTCCGCAGGGTCGCGAGCCCCGGCGAGGCGGCCGAGAGCGCGACCGGGGGGGCGTCGCCGAAGGCGTGCGGCGTGCCGTTGGCCTCGAGCATCCAGTAGCCGCCGCCGTCGGGCGTGGGCGCCACGCCCACAATGGGCGTGGGCGGCGGCGTGGAGCCGAGCGACCCATGGAACCCGGCGTCGCCGAAGGCGAAGAGGCCGCCGTCCGACGCGATCAGCCAGTAGCCACCCCCGTCGTGGGTGGGCACCATGCCGATCACCGGCTGGTTGAGCTGCAAGCTGCCCGTGCTCCCGTAGAACTGGGCGTCGCCGTAGGCGAAGATGCCGCCGTCCGAGGCCACCAGCCAGTAGCCGCCGCCGTCGGGGGTGACCGCCATGCCCACCATGGGCTTGTTCAAGCGGATGCTTCCCGTGCTGCCGTGGAACTGCGCGTCACCGAAACTGAACACGCCGCCGTCGCTCGCCACCTCCCAGTATCCCGCGGCGTCGTGCGTGGACGCGATGGCGACCACGGGCCGGTTGAGCCGCATGCTGCCCGTGCTCCCGTAGAACTGCGCGTTGCCGAAGCTGAAGACCCCGCCGTCGGACGCGTTGATCCAGTAGCCGCCGACCCCGCCGCTCGAGCCGTCGACCGAGCTCGCACCGCCCGGCAGGCTGCCCAGCGTGGCGGGCCCGTAGTAGTGGCTCACGATCTGCTGGAACGTCCAGTTGCTGTCGCCGTTGTCCGCACCGATGGCGTAGCCCAGCGCGCCCCACTGTCCCATGCCGATGCCGTGACCCCAACCCTGCCCGGTGATGGACAGCTCCCCACCGCTGGTCGAGTTCACGGTGAAGAGATCCGAGTTCAGGCCGAGGTCGACGTAGAACTCCGTCCCGGGGATGGTGATGGTCTGGGCGCTCCCCATGATCGTGATGGTGTCGACCCGGCCGTGGGGGAAGTCAGAGGGATGGCCCGGATCAGATGTCGATGCCGGAAGGCCCTCGAAGGTGCCGATCTGAGGCCATGCGTTCTGCACGGCCGCATAGCTGACCGAGGTCGTCCAGTTGTGATTGGGGTTCAGGCAGTCGGTGGACGTGACACACACTGCGTCGCCGTCGTCGGGGACAGCGGTGAAGGGTGACTCCTGGTTGGCGCTCGAGGTGTACCCGCCCGTCGAGGCGGAGTACTCGGTCGTGGCGATCTGGCCGGACGGCATGATCATCACCTGGCCGGCGGTGTCGTTGGCCGCCGCGACGCTCGCCGGCGTCTCGTACTGCGTACCCCGGTACGTCTGGCAGGTGAGGTCACACGTGTCGGCATACCCGCCGTACCCGCCGAGGTTGGCCAGGACATAGGAGCGGACGGCCACGGCCTGGGCCTCGAGCTCCTGGAAGCCCCAGTCCATGCCCTGCGGTCCGGCGCCGCCCAGGCTGGCCCAGGTCGACGGCGACTCTCCTGGGACCGTGTCGGCCACGTACTGCTCGAGCGGCAGCGTGTTGACCGACCTGGCCTGACCGAGCGAGTTGTAGACCGCCGTCAACGTGCCGTGCACCGTCGGGCTCCCGTCGGCCACGCACAGGGTCAGCAACCCGCCGATGGGCGACGCCGTGGGCTCGCTCTGGTTCGTCGCCACTGCGGCCCAGGGGCCGGCGCAGCCCGGGCCGGTGTCGACCTCCCACGTCGTGCCGGTCTGGTGGAAGCGGACGGCGAGAACGCCACCCGGCGGCGCCCCGGGCGCGCCGACCGCGCCGCCCGACGCCGCCACGATCATGTCGAAACCGTCGTTCTCCATCATGTCGATGCGCACGTCGGTGCTGTCGCCGGGCAGGGCGTGCGCTTCCGACGCGTTGCTCTCGGCCGGGACGGAGGCCCGGTCCGGCGCGTCGAGGCCGGCCGCCGCCGCGGAGGCCAGGCCGAGCAGCGCGGTGGGCACTGCCAATGCAGTCGAGAGGAAGAGCACGCCGACGGCCGTGGCGAAGGGCCGACGCGGCGGACGGGGGCGCGCCACAAGGTTTCGGGCCAACACGATCACCCAAGGCTACCGGCGCGACCTGGGCGAATTGGTGCATGGCAACGGCCAAGGAGGTGCGCGACGCGCCGGTACACTGCACGGCCGTGCGGGTCGACCAGGTCATTCCGTCCCTCGCCAGTCGTGACGCAATCGGGGTGCACACGCTGAACCTGCGGGACGGGTTGCGCGCCGCAGGCATCGATTCGGACATCTTCTACGGCAGCCACACGCCGGACGTGCAGGGCGAGGGCAAGCCGGTCATCGAGCTCGGCCGGGCCGGCCGTGACCGCTGGCTGCTGTATCAAGCGTCCATCGGGAGCCCCGTCTACGACATCCTGGCGGCGCGCCCCGAGCCCAAGTTGGTGAACTACCACAACATCACCCCGGCCGAGCTGCTGCGCGACTGGGAGCCCGCCGTCGCCTACGAGGCCGCGCTCGGCCGCACGCAGCTGGCGCGCCTGTCGCCGCAGAGCCGCTTCGCCGTGGCCGACTCCGCCTTCAACGAGTCCGAGCTGCGCACGCTCGGCTACGAAGGGACGGCGGTCGTCCCGCTGCTGATCGACATGCGGTCAAAGAGTGACGAGCCCGACGGCGCGCTGGCGCAGTCACTGGCGCGCCGCAAGCGGCGCGAGGGCGGGGCGGACCTGCTCTACGTGGGCAAGATCTCGCCGCACAAGGCGCCGCACGATCTCGTCAAGATGCTCGACGTGCTGCGGCGCACCGACGACCCGGCCGCCCGCCTGCATCTCGTCGGGTCGCCGCTCGGGGAGACCTACGAACCCGCGCTGCGCGCCTTCGTGGAGGAGCTGGGACTGGGCGACGTCGTCAGCCTTCCCGGCTCGGTCAGCGGCGCGGAGCTCGAGGCCTACTTCCGGGCGGCCGACATCTTCGTGATGGCGTCGGACCACGAGGGCTTCTGCGTCCCCCTGGCCGAGGCCATGGGACACGGCGTGCCCATTGTCGCCTACGGCGTCGCCGCGGTGCCCGAGACGGTCGGCGACGCCGGGCTCGTCCTGCCCGACAAGTCCGCCGTGCCGTTCGCCGCCGCCGTCGGGCGCGTGCTCGGCGATCGGGTGTTGCGCGAAGTCCTGGCCGCGGCCGGACGGGCGCGGGCGGCGCAGTTCGACCTGGCGGCGTCCACCCGCCGCTTCGTCACCCTGGTGCAACAGGCCGTCGGCGCCGGCTGAGCCTTCGGGCCGGTGGGCCCGGCCGCCTGGCGGCCTGGCGGCTGCTCAGGAGCCTGGCTGCAGCGCCCCCAGCAGATCCGCGGCACGGTCGCCGGCCGAGCCCAGGCTCAGGGAGGCGACCCGGTGTTCCGCCGCCGCGGCGAGGGTGGCCCGCAGCTCCGTGTCGCGGGCGGCCCGGACGAGGGCGTCCGCCAGCGCGTAGGGATCGCCCGCGTCGACCAGGACGCCGGCGTCACCGAGCACCTCGGGGAGCGCGCCGGCGCGGTTGGCCACGACAGGCAGGCCCGATGTCATGGCCTCGAGGACCGGCACGCCGAAGCCCTCGTGGCGCGACGGCACCACCAAGACGTCGGAGCCGGCCAACAGGGCGGCCAGCGCATCGTCGCTCACGACGCCCGTGAAGGCGACCGCATGGTGCAGACCCAGCTCGGCGACGTAGCGGTGCAGCGCGGCGCTGTACGAAGGGACGACCGGACGCCCCACCACCTGGAGCGTCGCCGCCGGGTCCCCGTGCGCCCGGGCGACCAGGAGCGCCATGACCGCCAGCTCGATCGCCTTGTTCGGTGCAACGCGCCCGACGCTTACCCAGCGGGCGCCTGCACCCCGCGTCGGGGGTGGGACCGGTGACCGACCGCTGCCGGGCGGCATCATGGCGGCGGGAGGCACGACGGCGGTGCGGCGGAAGCCGGCGTCCCCCAGCTCCGCCTCGTTGAAGGAGGACACGGCCAGGCCGAGCGCGGCACGGGGAGCCAGCTCGCGCAGCTGGGTCTGGGCCAGGAGCTGATGACGCGCCATGCCGTTGTCCCAGGGCGCGTAGTACTCGGGCGGCGTCACGTTGTGGTAGTTCACGACGAGCGTCTCGGTGCGGGCACGCAACCACGGTCCGATGGCCGAGGCGGTGGCGAATTGGTAGACCAGCACGTCCTCCGCCTGCGCCTCGGTGGCGTAGCGAGTGTACGGGCGGGTCTCGGACGCCGTCTCGGGGTCGTCCAGTTCCACGTAGATGTTCGACGCAATGCCACGCGCCACCAAGACGTCGCGCAGGCGTAAGGTGTGACGACCGACCGCGTCGGTGCGGTGCAGCATCGGGACGAACTGGTGGATGCCGCTCACGACGGGGACGCGGTGGCGCGGGCCAGCGGGAGGAGTAGGTCGACGAACCGGTCGGCGGCCGAGTCGAGCTCGAGCGCAGCCAAGCGCCGTCGTCCGGCGGCGATGACCTCGCGGCGGCGCGGCGTGTCGTGCAGCAGCGCGGCGATGGCCGAGGCCAGCGCGTAGGGGTCCTTGTCGGAGACGAGCACCCCGGCGCCACCGAGCACCTCGGGCACCGCCCCCTGGTCGAACGCCACCACCGGCACGCCCGCCGCCATGGCCTCGACGACGGGAACGCAGAAGCCCTCGTGCTCGGACGTCACGACCAGCACGTCGGCGTGCGCGTACGCAGCCGCCACCGTGGCATCGCTCGCGTGGCCGCTGAAATGCACCGCGCCGGCCAGCCCGAGCTCGGCGACGTAGCGGTGCAGCGCGGCCACATAGGAATCGGTGGCCGGCTTGCCGACCAGCTGCAAGGTCGCGTCGGCATCGCCGTGGGCGCGGGCCACCGCGAGAGCCGCCACGGTGCTCTGGAGGCCCTTGTTGGGCGACACGCGGCCGACGGCCAGCCAGCGGGCGCCGGCGAGCGGCGGGTTGGCTGGGGGCGGCGCGCCGGTGTCCGGGGCGGTCCCCGTCGCGTCGAGGGCGGCCGACGGGGAGATCACGGCCGTCCGTGCGAAACCCGCGGCGGCCAGGTGAGCCTCGTTGTAGGCGGAGTCGGCCACGGCAAGCGCCGTGCGCGGCGCGAGCAGGCGCACGTCGCCCTGGGCGCGCAGCTGCCCCAGGGCCAGGTGGTTGTCCCACGGCGCCATCAGCTCGGGTGGCGTGACGTTGTGGTAGTTCACGACCAGGGTCTCGGACCGGCCGGCCAACCAGTGCGCCATGGCCGAGGCGGTGGCCAGCTGGTACACGACGACGTCGCCCGGCTGGGCCATGTCGGAGTAGGAGAGCACCGGCACCGTCTCGGCGGCCGTGTCCTCGTCCACGGTGTCGACGAAGATCTCGGATCGGATGCCGCTCCGGCGGGTGGCCTCGCGGAGCCGCAGGGTGTGGCGGCCCACGGCGTCGCCCCGGTGCAGCACGGGGACGAAGTGATGGATCCCGCTCACGCGGGGACGAGGGCCGACACGGCCACCCGGCCGTCCGGCCCGGCCCCCTCGGGCAGCGGCGCCACCTCGACGAATCCCGCCGCGCTGCAACAACAGCTCCCAGGTGGCTTCGTGGAGTGGACGGCCGTCGACGAGGTCATCGGCGGGCGCCTCTCGTGCGCCGACGGACGCGACCGGCTCGGTGATGACGACGAGCGGCGCCCCGCGCGCCAGGACCCTCCGGCTCTGGGCCAGCAGCGGCAGGAGCGCGTGCAGGGGCAACCGGTCGACGATGCCACTCAACACCACGCCGCCCGACGCGCCCTCGGCCCGCGAGCCCAGGTGCTCCGACGCCTCGGCGATGGTCACCGAGCAGCCGCCTTCGAGGGCCCGCAGCGCCAGCGCGCCCCGCGGTTCGACGCCGTGGGCCTCCGCGCCGCGGTCACCCAGCGCGTGCAGCAGGTCTCCCTCGCCACAGTCCGCATGGACGATCACACCACCCGGTGTGCGGGCCATCACATGGGCCGCCACCGGGCCGGACAGCGCGCCGAGCGGCCGCGCCGGGACGAGCCAGGCCGCACCGTCCACCGGTCTGTCCTGCGCAGCCAGCCTCGCTTCGAGCGTCCCGACGCGCGCCGACAAGAAGCGGAAGGCCTCGACGACGTGTCCCATCGCCTCTTCGAGGTCCGTCATTTCGCCTTCGAGCGGGCGTCGCGCGGGTCCTTCTCGGGCGCAGACGGTCCAAGGGTCCCGTCCGCTGCTCCTCGCCGCGACCCTGGGCCAGCGCGTCGGAGAGCGCGGACGCGCCCGGGTGGTACGGCCCGTAGCGATCACCCAGGTGCGTGAAGGCGGCCAGGAAGTTCCAGGCGTCGCTGCCCTGAGGTGACAATCGCGTGAAGGCCTGCTGCAGCGCGTCGGCCGCCCGGGCCCGGTCCTCCGGCGCCGGGTATCCGGCTTGGCCCAGATCGCCCGGCTGGTCGGCAGCGCCCGTTGGAGGATGACCGGCGGACATGGCGCCCGATGCTACCGGCGATGCCCCTTGCCATTCCGTGCCTGCCTGTCGTGCACCACGACGAAGGAGTACTTTCGGACGATCCCGGAAAGAGAATCGAGCAAGGTGAAGCACGCGCGCTGGCTGGCTACCCGTTGCACCGTCGCGGCCATCGTCGCGACGGGAGCATCCGTCGCCCTGGTCGGCGCGACCCCGTCGAGCGTGTCCGGCGATCCGGCGCAACTGCTCCTCTCCGAGACGTGGAATCCGGGCGCCGACCACCCTGGCGTCGTCCTCGACGACGCCCCCTGTGGTGTCGCGGAATCCTCACCGGTCGAATTCAACGACGGCGGCACGCAAGGTGTCGAGGTCGGTGACCGGCAAGGTGGGCTGTACGGGCTGAATCTCGTGACGGGCGATGCCCTGCCGGGATGGGGCGGCGGCTCGGGCATGACGATCGGTTCTGGACAGGGCTGCAACCTGAGCGAGACCAGCGGAGGCATGCCCGCCGAGGGCGTCGACGGGGTCGAGGTCCCCGGGAGCCCGCCGGTTGACTCGACCGCCTCGGTCGGCAATGGCGACCTCTATTTCGGGGCCGGCAACGCGGCCTCCCCTGTCGACGGCGGCTACTACGCCTATTCGTCGAACGGGACAGAGGCCTGGAACCAGGTCGTCAGCAATCCGGCCAGCGACGACGCGCCCGACGGCGGGGTCCAGGCGTCGCTCCCGCTCGCCAACGGGGGGACGATGGTCGAGGGCGGCTCGCTCGGTCAAACGACCTACGGGCTCAACAGCGTGAACGGCACCCCGACTGCCGGCTGGCCGCAGTTCTCCGCCGACAGCGTGTTCTCCACCGCCGCGGCGGGAGACTTCTACGGCACCGGCACCGACGACTTCGCCGTCGGCGGCGCGTCATCGGCCGGGTTCGCGCTCGGGACCCACTATTCCAACGGCGGGCACGTCCGGATCTACAACGATCACGGCGGGCTGGTCTGCAGCGCCAACACCGACGAAGAGGTCGACTCGTCCCCCGCCGTCGGCCCCATACTGCCGGGCGGCGCGTACGGGATCGCCACCGGTACGGGCACGTTCTACCCAGGCGCCGGCGACGAGAACACGGTCAAGGTCTACGACACCAAGTGCAACCAGGCCTGGAGCCGGACCCTCGACGGCTCGACGGGTGGAAGCCCCGCACTCGCCGACGTGCAGGGCAACGGCCAGCTCGCCGTGGTCGAGGGGACCGTCACGGGTCCCTCCTCGGGCACCGTATGGGCGCTCAACGCCGCCACCGGTGCCCTCATCTGGAGCAGGACGCTGCCGGGGGCCGTCCTCGGCTCGGTCACCTCGGCCGACCTCACCGGCAGCGGGGCGCAGGACCTCATCGTGCCGACGAACAACGGCTTCTACATCCTCGATGGCCCCACCGGTATTCCGGTGGCCGACATCGACGACGGTTCGGGCCACGGCGGCGTCGCCGGCACGTACGGCTTCCAAAACGCCCCACTCGTCACGGCTGATCCCAACGGTTCCATCGGGATCACGGTCGCCGGCTACTTCGGCATCGGCGGAAGCGACGTGCAGGGCATCGTGCAGCACTTCGAGGTGGCCGGGTCCGCCTCGACCAATGCCGACGCCGCGGGCGGCTGGCCGCAGTTCCACCACGACCCGTCGCTGACCGGTTTCGTCGGAGGCGGCTACGCGCTGGGCACCTGCAACCGGCCGTCGGCGGCGCAGAGCGGGTACCTGACGGTGGCCTCCGACGGCGGGATCTTCGCCTTCGGGCAGGACTTCTGCGGCAGCACGGGGAGCACGCCGCTGAACAAAGCCGTGGTCGGCATGGCGGCGCTGCCCGGACAGGGCGGCTACTGGCTGGTCGCGTCGGACGGAGGGGTGTTCTCCTACGGCGACGCCCAGTTCTACGGCTCCACCGGCTCCCTCTCGCTCAACGCTCCCGTTGTGGGCATGGCGGCCACCCCTGACGGCAGAGGTTACTGGTTGGTGGCGTCGGACGGCGGAATTTTCTCCTACGGTGACGCCCAGTTCTACGGCTCCGCCGCGTCCGTCCCCGGGCAGGACATCGTCGGCATGGCCTCCACCCCCGACGGCGACGGCTACTGGGAGGTGAGCGCCACCGGCCGGGTTTTCTCCTTCGGGGACGCCACTCCGGCGGGCGACATCCCCTCCCTCGGCCTCCATCTCAACGGCTCCATCGTGGGCATCACGCCCGACCCGGTGACCGGTGGCTACTGGCTCGTCGGGTCGGACGGCGGCATCTTCGCCTTCGGGGCGCCGTTCTTCGGCTCCACCGGCTCCATCCACCTCAACCAGCCCGTGGTGGCCATGCAGTCCACCGGTGACGGGCAGGGCTACTGGTTCGTGGCTTCGGACGGCGGCATCTTCAACTATGGCGACGCACCCTTCCGCGGCTCCATGGGCGGGCAGCACCTGAACGAGCCCATGGTCGGCCTGGACGGGTTCTAGAGACCCCACGTCCTGCGCCGCACCACCGGGAGGGCCCCGATGCCTGACCTAGAGTGACGCCCCATGTTCCGGCGACCCGACAGCGAGCGCGGCCCCTCCGCCCCGCCGGGCCCGGTTGCTCCTTCGGCGCCTCCCCGCGGCCCCCTGCTCCCCTCCTACCCGCCGCACGGCTACCTGGGCCAGCTCGACCCGGCCTTCCAGGCGGCCCAGTCGAAGCGCCGCGAGGGCGCCGACCTCAGCGATTTCGTCTGGTACCACGCCTTCGAGCTGCCGGACGGCACCGTGCTCCCGGGTGTGTGGGACCTGCGGGGCCACGAGACCGCCTATCTGGGCGGGGTGGACCTCGCCGGGAAGCGCGTGCTGGAGCTCGGACCCGCCACCGGCTACCTGACCTTCTCCATGGAGCGCATGGGCGCAGAGGTGGTGGCGTTCGAGGCCGGGTTCGACGTGTCCATCGACACACTCCCCGTCAAGGGCGAGGACCAGTACCTCGAGCGGCTCCGCGTCATGCAGCAGACCATCGACCGCAACCACGACGCCTGGTGGCACCTGCACCGCACCTTGGGCTCGTCAGCCGCGTTCGTCCAGGGGAACATCTACGACATGCCGGCCGATCTCGGGACCTTCGACATCACCGTGGTCGGGGCCATCCTGCTGCACCTGCGCGAGCCCTGGGGCGCGCTCTCCCAGGCGGCCCAGCGGACGACGGAGACGATGGTCGTCACCGAACCACTCCAGGACGACGTCGACCCGCCGGACAGCAACATCATGCGGTTCTCGCCCTCGGCCGAGCACCACCTCACCAACTGGTGGTCGATCTACCCCGGCGCCGTCGTGTCCATGCTGGCCCGGCTCGGCTTCGGCAAGACCGAGACCACCATGCACTCGCAGCGTCACCACCTCGCCCACGACATCGGGAACGAGGCGATAGAGCAACGCATGTACACCGTCGTGGGTCGCCCCGTCTTCTGATCATCGTCGGCGCGCGCCGGCTCAGAACAACCCGGGCGTGCCCCTCCCCCGCTGCACCACGGTAGCCAGGAACTCGTCATAGCGCTCGACCAGCACCGGCCAGCGAAAGTGGCGGTCGACGAAGAGGCGCCCGCGCCTCCCGAGCTCGTCGCGCAACGGGGCGTCGGACACCAGGCGTTCGAGCGTGGCTTCGAACTCGGGGTAGGAACTGAACCACAACCCCCCGCCCGACCGCTCGCAATGCTCCCGGGTCGGCCCGCAGGAGCCGTTCACCAAGACGGGCAGCTGCTCGACCCAGGCCTCGATCACCACGAGCGAGAAGGATTCGAGTGCCGACGGCGAGACCGCCACGAGGGCGTCGCGCATGATGTCCCACTTGTCGGGCTCGCTCACGGCACCCGTCACGACGATGTCCGGATGCGGCTGCAGCTCGTAGCTGACCGGCCCGACCAGCGCCAGGGCGAGTGGTCCGGGGTGTCGCTCCTTGTAGGTGGCGAAGTAGGAGGCGAGCATCTTGGAGCCCTTGTGCTCGTCCACCCGCCCCACGCTGACGAGATAGGGGCGGTCGCCCAGGCCCAACACCTCGCCGCCCGGCCGGCCGGCGGCCTCGGACTCGCCCACACCGAGGCCGAGCACGATCTGGGGACGCTCCGCCACCTGGTACATCCGCTCGACGAGCGTCCGCTCCGACTCCGTGTAGAAGCAGAACGCGTCGGCGTCCCCGAAGGTGCCACGGAACACCGGCAGATAGAGGGCCGGCTCGTCGTGTGCCGCCGGATGGAACACGGCCGGCACCCGCACCTTGCCGATGGTCGCCACCGTCGGGTGGTAGAGGTATGGGGAGAAGGCGACCACGTCGGCATCCGACGCGACGACAGCGTCCACCAGCTGGGGGGAGACGGGACCGTTGTAGTCGACCCACCGCTCCCCCTGCTCCCGGGTCGCCAGCCGGGGGGCGAGACGGACGGTGCCGTCGAGCCCGTAGAAGTCGGGCAGGCGGCCGTGGGCCGACGGGTGCCGGTGGACGGTGACCCCGTTGATGTCGGTGCTACCCGGGGGCAGGACGTCGTCCCACGTGATGGCGTCGAGCGCGCAGGTCGTGTGGACCTCGGCCTCCCAGTCCGTCAAGGCGCGCAGGTGCTCCGCCAGCTGGCGCACCGCCGTCTCGGCGCCCCCCATGATCTCGGGACCGTAGCGAGGGGTGACGAAGGCCACTTTCTTGCTCATGGTCGCCCGACCACCGCGGCGATGGCGTCGACGAGGTGGACGGCCACGTGGCCGGAGAGCTCGGCGGCGCGACGCGTCCCGGCGGCCGTCAACGTGGCGCGCAGGCGTCCGTCGCTGAGCACCCGGTGCACGGCCGCCGCAACATAGGAGGGGTCGGCGGCGGCCAGCACCAGCGCGGCGTCGGCCACCGTGTCGGACACCGCGCCGGCGCCGCGCGCGACGACGGGCACCCCCGCGACCATCGCCTCCACCAGAGGAACCCCGAACCCTTCGTGCGCGGACAGCGAGAGGTAGACGTCCGCGGCCGCGAAGTAGGCCGCCAGCGCGGCATCGGATACCTCTCCGGGCAGGCGCACGGCAGCGGACAAGCCGAGGTCCTGCACGAAGTCCTGCAGGGCCTTGCTGTACTCGAAGCTCGAGGTGCCACCCACCAGGTGCAGACGGGCCTCCCCGTCGTACAGCCGGCGGTAGGCCCACAGCGCCTTGACCAGCTCGTGCTGGGCCTTGGAGGGCACGATCCGTCCGACGAACAGGATGTCGGCGCCGCCCCCCGCGCGGAGACGCGCCAACTCTGCCGCCACCCTTGGGTCGGGCGACGCGGTGACGCGGCTATAGTCCGCCAGCGCGGGCACGACCGCGGTACGCCGGCAACCGGCGCGCCGCAGCTCCTCCTCGCTGAACGGGCTCTTGGCCAGGCCGAGCAGCGCCCGCGGGGCGAGCAGCGCCAACTCGTCGGTGGCCGCCGCGGCCCGCTGCACGCTCTGGGGCTCCCAGCCCGCGAAGTACTCGGGCCCGGTGAAGTTGTGGAAGTCGAGAATCAGCGGGAGCTCGTGCTCGGCCAGGTAGCCCGCCAGCGGCGAGGAGGTCGTGAACTGGTAGATGGCCACGTCGCCCGGCGCGGCATGCTCGGGATACATCCAGTGCTTGAACGCCTCGCTCGCCAAGTCGTCGTGGATCGCCTCGGCGAAGATCTCCGAGCGCCAGCCCGCGGCGCGCAACGCGTCGCGCAGCTTCAGCGCATGTGTCCCGGTGGCGTCGTGCGGGTTGAGGGTGGCGATGAACTGGTGCACGGCCACCGGCCCCCCGGCGGCAGCGCTCACCGCTCCGCGGGTGCGTACGGCGAGGTGATGGCGGACCGGACCGCCGTGACGAGGAAATCGGCCCCGCCCGGGGCGGACTGCGCCGCGGCGTCGTACCCGCTCTTCTGAAGGAGGCTGCACCAGGCCTCGGGTCGCAGCGGCCGGCCGGCGGCCAGATCGGTCTCCGGCGGGGCGTCCGCCGCCTCCCATGCCTGCCGCGTGACCGAGTGCACGACGAGCGTCCCTCCCGGGGCCAGGCGGGTACCGATGGAGGCCAGCAACTGGCTGCGTTCGGCCGCGGCCATCCCCTCGACCGTGCCGCTCAGCACGATGGCACCCAGGCCGGCCGCGGCCACGGCGCGCAGATGCCCACCCACGGCTTCACAGCGCAGGTCGAGCGGACCGAGCTCCGCCCTCTCCACAATTCCGGCACGTGGGTCGACGCCGTAGCAGTCACCGCCCGCCGCCACCACGCGCCGCACGAACCAGCCGTCGCCGCACGCGGCGTGCAGCACGCGTCCGGGCGCCTTGGCCACCGCGGCGACGGCGGGCTCGACCCACCAGGCCGCGGCGTGCACCGAGGCGGGGAACTCGACCACGCCGGCAGCGGGGACGCGCTGGCCCTCCACCTGGCGTTCGAGGTCCTGTAGGCGATCGTCCACGATGTGCAGGGCACGGCTGACGGCGGACGCCGACTGGCTCATCTGGTGGGTCAGCCACCCGACGTACCAGAGGAGGAGCGACCGCATGCCCTTCTTGACAGCGGCCCCCGCCGCCCGCTCGGACTCGACCGGCACCACGGGGTCGATGAACGTCGCGGCGTCGACCATGCGCAGCGCGTCGCCCAGATCGCCGCCGCGCCCGGCGACAGGCGAGTGGGCGAGGAAGAGCTCGTCGAGCTCGCGCTCGAGCCTGGGCGGCAGATCACCCGACGCCCGCCGCAGGCGGACCTCCTCGGCGATCTCGGCCATCACCTGGGTGATGTAGGCCTGGGGATCTGCCGGCAACGTCTCGTCGGTGTCAGGCATGGTGCGAGTCTGACGCGGTCCGGCTAGGCCAGCGCGGCAGAGGAATCGACGTCGCTCTCGCTCGAGATGAGCGCGGCGTGCGTGTTCATGCGCAGGATCCCGGTCGTCTTGCCGGGGTTCATCACCTCGAACGTCCCGGCCGTCTCCCGCCAGTCGTACAGGATGCCGCCCCGGCTCTGGATCCCGAGGGAGAACGAGAACGTGCCGTCGAGCATCGGCATCTGCACGATGCCGAAGTGCATCACGCTCACGCCGCGCGGAGCGTCGATCGGGGTGCCGATAATGGAGGTGTCCGTGCGCATGACCAGGTTGTTGTCGGGGTCGTGGATCTCCAGCGAGAACACGACGTCCTCGGTCGCGTAGAGGGCCTCGAACTCCACGCGGATCGTGAGGTCGTCGCCCGTGCTCATGTACGGCACGCTGTTGTCTCCCGAGAAGATGCGATGCACAGAGCGGAACCGGACGGGCCGTTCGTCGTCGGGCATGGCAGCCATGCCGGAGGTCGTGGGCGTGGCGGGCACGGCCGCCAGAGTGGGGTCGGCGATCCCCATGCCGGCTCCCTCCGCCATCAGGCCCTCGCGGAAGATGCGGGTCGCCTCGCCCGGCTCGCCCTCGCCGACCAGGTGGCCGTGGCTGAGCACCACGGCCCGGTCGCAGATGCTGCGCACGATGTCGGCGGAATGGGTGACCAGGAGGATGGTCCGGCCCTCCCGCTGGAACTCCTTGACCCGGCCGATGCACTTGCGCTGGAAACGCTCGTCCCCCACCGCCAGGACCTCGTCTATGACCAGCACGTCGGGGTCCATGTTCACCGCGACGGCGAAGCCCAGCCGGACATACATGCCCGAGGAGTAGAATTTGACGGGGCCGTCGATGAACTCCTCGAGCTCGGAGAAGTCCACGATGGCGTCGAAGACCTTGTCCACGTCGCGCTTGGACATCCCCATCAGCGAGCCGTTCAGGTAGATGTTCTCCCGGCCGGTCAGGTCCTGCTGGAAGCCGGCCCCCAGCTCCAGCAGGCCGGCCAGCTTGCCCCGCACGGCCACCTCTCCCGAGGTCGGCTGGAGCACGCCGCAGATGCATTTGAGGAGGGTCGACTTGCCCGAGCCGTTGCGGCCCAGGATGCCCACGGTCTCGCCGTCCCTGACGGTGAGGGACACCTGGCTCAGCGCCCAGAAGTCCTCCGTCGACTTGCGCTTCCCACCGTGGATCAAGCGCTCCTTCACGGTCTTGTACTGGCCATGGGCCAGGCGGAAGCGCTTGGAGACGTCACGGACGTCGACGGCGAAATCGCTCACGGCTCAGAGCTCCTCGGCGAAGTTGCCCTCGAGGCGGCCGAAGGTGGCGAGCGCGACAAGGAACAAGATGAGAGCCAGGGCGAGCACCCCCAGGTCGAGGCCGACGTACCACAGCATGCCCTTGGTCGGCAGCACGTGGAATGTCGTCAGCTTGCCGGCGACGACGGCGTACGTCGTGGGGTGCGCGTAGATGCAACGCTGGAAGGACAGGATCAGCGGCACCATGGGGTTCAGGAAGTAGATCCAGGTGAGCCCCTTCGGGCCCAACTTCTCGGCGATGTTCTGCTGGTAGGCGTACACGATCGGGCAGGCCCAGAACCAGGCGGTCAGGACTACCTCTATCAGGTGCTGGGTGTCGCGGAGGTACACGTTGATCGACGACAGCAGCACCGCCAGCGCCGAGGCGAGGATGACGCCGGTGACCAGGGCGAGCAGGAGCACGGGCAGGTAGGCCAGGTCGGGCGCTGTGCCCAGGACGACCATGAAGATGATCATCACGATCGTCTGGAAGAAGAAGAAGACGCAGGCCGACCCGACCGCGGCGAGCGCCAGGATCTCGCGCGGGAAGGAGACCTTCTTCACGATGCCTGCGTTGTTGACCACCACGCCCGTCCCGGTCAGGACGCCGAGGGAGAAGAGGTTCCAGAGGAGAAGCCCGGCGAACAGGAAGATCACGAAGTGCGGCATCTTGTTCCCGAGCACGATCTGGAACACGAAGAAATAGATGGCCAGCGTCATTGCCGGTGCCGCCATCGACCACACCAGCCCGAGGACCGAGTTCTTGTACTTGACCTTGATCTCTGTCCGCACCAGGTAGATGAGGAGCTCGCGCGACAGCCAGATCTCGCGCAGCCGCTTGCGCACGCTGATGGTGGGCGTGACAACCCGGGTCAGCGATCCGCGCCGGGCCGCACTCCTGGTGACGCCGACCGCCTCGGCCGCCTCGGGCGAGCCGTCCGCCACCCGTACCTCGGCGTCCCCTACGAGTCTCCGGTCTGCGTCCGACGAGGAGGCCGGGACGTCGACAGCCACGTCTATTTGTTCCCCGCCGCCGCCGTGGCCGTCGACCGGTCGATGACCTTGTCGATGAAGCCGTACTCGCAGGCCTCGTCCGCGGTGAACCAGCGGTCCCGGTCCGAGTCCGTCTCGATCCGCTCGAGGGGCTGCCCCGTGTGGAAGGCGATGCGCTCGGCCATCATCCGCTTCAGGTAGATGATCTGCTCGGCCTGGATGGCGATGTCGGCGGCCTGGCCCTGCATCGACCCGGACGGCTGGTGCATCAGGATCCGCGAGTGCGGCAGGGCGTAGCGCTTGCCCGGGGCACCGGCGCACAGCAGGAACTGCCCCATGCTGGCCGCCAGCCCCACGCAGATGGTCGAGACGTCGGGCCGGACGTACTGCATGGTGTCGTAGATGGCCAGGCCGTCGGTGACGGAGCCGCCCGGCGAGTTGATGTAGAGGGAGATGTCCTTCTCGGGGTCCTCCGCTTCGAGGAGGACCAGCTGGGCGCAGACCAGGTTGGCCGTCACCTGGTCGATGGCGCTGCCGATGAAGACGATGCGCTCTTTGAGCAGTTGCTGGAAGACCCGCCCGGCGGACTCCAGATCGGCCCCGGCGGCCGTGATGCGAGGGGTTTCAGATGCGTTCACCATGGCCACGAGGCTAGTGGCCGGTGGGGGCACCTGTAGGCACACCGCCGTACACTCCCTGATCACCCGCATGGCGGGGCCGCTGCGGGCGTGGCGGAACAGGCAGACGCGCCGGGTTTAGGTCCCGGTCCCCGAAAGGGGGTGGAGGTTCAAATCCTCTCGCCCGCACCCGAGTCCGGAGCACCACACCCGGTAGCTTCCTGCAGGTGCCCCATCTCGTCGCCGCCCCGGACAAATTCCGGGGCACGGCATCCGCGGGCGAGGTGGCGGCCGCCATGGCCGGCGCGGCCCGGGCGGCCGGCTGGACCGCCGACGAGGTGCCCATGTCCGACGGCGGCGAAGGTCTCCTCCTCGTCCTCGGCGGCACGCCGCAGACAGCCGTCGTAACCGGTCCGCTCGGCGCCCCCGTCGAAGCCGAGTGGCGCCTGCTGGGCCGGTCCGACCCGGTGGGCCCGCCGACCGCCGTGATCGAGATGTCCCGCGCCGCCGGCCGGGCCCTGCTGCGCAAGCCGCGGGGCGACGACCCCGTGCGGGCGACCACCGCCGGCGTGGGCCAGCTGCTCCTGGCCGCCCGCGACGCGGGAGCGCGCCGCATCGTGATCGGGTGCGGCGGCTCGTCGACGACGGATGGCGGGCTCGGCGCGTTCGAGGCGGTGGGCTCACCGGAGGCGCTCCGGGAGGTAGAGCTGGTCGTCGCCTGCGACGTGACGACACGCTTCGGCGATGCCGCCACCGTGTTCGGCCCGCAGAAGGGCGCCACGCCGGCGCAGGTGGTGGCGCTCAGCCGGCGGCTGGTCGAGGTGGCCGCCCGCTACAGGCGGGAGACCGGCGTCGACGTCACCGGCGTCCCGGGCGGCGGCGCCGCGGGCGGGCTGGCGGGCGGGCTGGTCGCCCTGGGGGCTCGCATCGAGCCCGGCTTCGACTTCGTCGCGGGTCTGGTCGGCCTGGCCGGCCGGCTGGAGCGGGCGGACCTCGCCGTCACCGGTGAGGGCCACCTCGATCCTCCCTCGTTCCACGGCAAGGTGCCCGGCGGGGTGCTCGAGCTCGCCCGTGCCCGTGGGGCCCGCGGAAAGACGCTGCCCGTCCTGTGCGTCGCCGGCGGAGCCGATGCGTCGGTACTGGCCTCGCCGCCGTCCGGCCTGGACGTGGTCAGCCTGACGGCGCGCTTCGGGCGGGCCCGGGCCCGGGGTGACACGGTCCGGCTGATCGGCCTGGTCACCGCCGAGGCGCTGCCCTTGTTTTGCCCCTGAACGAGCCCATCGGCCACACTGCTGGCGCGTCGCGGCGGCCATCGGCCCCGCCGCCGGCCCCACTCCCCTTTGGGACGGCCGGCTGGGCGCGTTGACCGACACAGGGAGGCATCACCATGGGACTGCTCGACGGCAAGGTGGCGGTCGTCACCGGCGCGGGACGGGGCATCGGACGCGAAGAGGCACTGGTGCTCGCCGGTGAGGGCGCACGGGTCATCGTCAACGACGTCGGCGCGGGGCTGCACGGCGAAGCGTCGAAAGACGCGCACCCCGCCGAGGAGGTGGTGGCGCTGATACGGGAGCGGGGCGGCGAGGCCGCCGTCAACGGGGACGACATCAGTTCGTGGGCCGGCGGCAAGAACGTCGTGGACCAGGCGATCGACACATTCGGCTCTCTCGACATCCTGGTCAACAACGCCGGAATCCTCCGCGACAAGATGTCCTTCAACATGGACGAGTCGGATTGGGACGACGTGATCCGGGTCCATCTCAAGGGCCACTTCGCCGCCACGCACCACGCTGCGGTCTACTGGCGCAACCGGTCCAAGGCGGGCGAGGACGTCACCGGCCGCATCATCAACACCTCGTCGGAGGCCGGGTTGTTCGGCAACGCGGGCCAGGCGAACTACGCCGCGGCGAAGGCGGGCATCGCGGCCCTCACCTGGGTGGAGGCCCGTGAGCTCGGCCGCTACGGCGTCACCTCCAACGCCATTGCGCCACGCGCCCGCACCCGCATGACCGAGACCATCTTCGGGGGCGACGGCATGAGCGCGGGCGAGAGCGGCTTCGACGCCTGGGACCCCAAGAACATCGCCAACGTGGCAGCGTTCCTGGCGGCGCCGGCCTCGGCCGACATCACCGGACAGATCCTCGTGGTCTTCGGCGGCAACATCTACGCCGTGAGCGCGTTCAAGGCCGTGGGCCAGGTGACGCGTGACGCCGAGTGGTCGCCCGAGGAGCTGGTGGCCGCGAAGGGCGAGCTCTTCAAGGGCATCAGCTCGGGGGTGCCGGACTTCAGCTTCATTTAGAGGGCCGGGCCCGGCCGGCTGCGACTGCTACCTTGCGCAGCGATGCAGACGGCTCCCGCCCGGTCGTCGCTCCGCTCTCGTGAGTGACGCCGCGCCGGTGCTGACGCAGGAGCGGGCGGCGCCGGCGGACAACCGGCCCCGGCACGCCCGCGACGCCACGCCGCGCCCATGGCTGGTGACAGCGGGCGTGGCCCTCGTCTATCTGGCCCTGTCGGTCCTGGCCAACCGGAACGCCTGGGCCCACGGCATCGCGCACACGATCCAGACGGCGGGGGGCAATGACGTCCCCGAGGAGATCTGGTTCCTGGCCCAGACGCCCTGGGTCCTGCTGCACGCCCACAACCCCCTCGTCAACAACTGGCTCAACGCGCCCAGCGGCATCGACCTGATGGACAACACGACGATGCCGCTGCTGGGCATCGTGGGCTTCCCCGTCACGTTGCTCTTCGGCCCCATCGCGACGTTCAACGTGCTGCTCGACCTGTCGATCTTCGCCTCGGCCCTGAGCTTCTTCGTCATGGCCCGGCGCTTCGTCGGCTGGTGGCCGGCGGCGTTCATCGGAGGGCTGGCCTACGGGTTCTCCCCCTTCACCGCGGCCACGGCCAACGGCCACCTCTTCCTGCTGTTCCAGGCCGTCCCACCGTTGGTGATCCTCTTCGCCGACCGCTTCTTCCGTTCGGAGGGGACTTCGGCCGTCTGGTCCGGTGTCGCGGTCGGGCTCTGCTTCGTGGCCGAGTTCTACATCTCGACCGAGTCCTTCGCCTCGCTGGCCGTCATGACCGGAGTCGCGGCGGTCCTGGGCCTCGGCCTGGTCCTGTGGAAGCACGTGGCACTCGACCGGCGGCGCGTCGTGACCTTCGCCGGGTGCGCGTTCATCGTGGTCGCCCTCGGCATCGGCTACGGCGCGTGGCTCGCCGTCGCCGGGCCGCACCACATCACCGGGCCGGCGCAACCGGCGACCGCCCTGGCGGGCGTCACGGTCGATCCGCTGGGCTTCGTCGTGCCGACCCTCGATCAGCACTTCACGTTCGGTCACGCCGCGCTGGGTGACTCGCTCGTGGCCTCGCGCGATGCGAACTGGAACATCGTCTTCGACTCGCCGATAGAGAACGGCTCGTACATCGGCATCCCCCTTCTGCTCGCGCTGGTGGCCGCCAGCATCGTCTTGCGGCGCAAGCGCATCGCCCTCTTCTGCACGGCCATGGGCGTCATCGCCCTGATCATGTCCCTGGGGTCGCATCTGCACGTCGACGGGCATCGCACCGGCATCCCGTTGCCGTTCATCGTGATCGAACACCTCCCCCTGCTCAACAGCAGCGTGGCCTCACGGTGGATCACGTACTTCTGGCTGTTCGCGTCGCTGCTGCTCGCGCTGCTGCTCGATGCCGTCTACAAGGCGGTGCCGGCGGACGGCCGCCTGGGCCGGGCCGGCGGCGCCGTGGCGAGCGGTCTCCTGGCGGTGGTGGTGCTGCTGCCGCTCCTGCCCGCCTGGCCCTACGTGTCCGCGCCGGCGTCCGTCCCCGCGTGGTTCACGAGCGGGGCGCGGTCGCTCCCGGCCGGGTCGACCGCCCTGGTCTACCCGATCGCCAACTCCTCCGACGACTCCGGCATGTTGTGGCAGGCGATGGCCCAGATGCAGTTCCGCCAGCCCGGGGGGTTCGCCGTGATTCCCGGCCCGAACGGCGCCAACACGTTCAACGGCGATCCTTCCCCGCTCGAAGGAGCCCTGGCCCAGTGCGAGGAGGGCACGACGGCGGCGCCGGACTTTCCGCCCGCCGCGGTGCGGGCCCAGCTGCGCCAGTGGCAGGCGCAGACCGTGGTCGTGGTCCCGACCGGACCCGGCGCGGCCTGTGCCACGACGCTGTTCACCGGCGCCCTCGGCCCGCCGGAACACGTGGGGGGCGTGCTCGTGTGGCCGCATCTCGACGCCGGATCGTGATCGTCCCGGCCTGAACGCAGGGGCGTCGGCGCAGCGACACACGACGCGCCGATGTGCGGCAACATGGCGGCATGGCACACGACCGCAAATTCCGCTTCGCCGCGCAACTGAGCAAGGCGCCGGACGGCACCGCCCGGTCCTGGGCCGAGCAGGCGCGCCAGGCCGAGGACCTGGGCTACAGCGCGCTCCTCATGCCGGACCACTTCGGCGATCAGCTCGCCCCCGTGCCCGCCCTGGCGGCCGTGGCCGCGGCCACCACCAGGCTGCACATGGGGTCGCTGGTCTTCGGCAACGACTACCGCCATCCCTTCGTGCTGGCCAAGGAAGCGGCCACGCTCGACGTGCTCAGCGACGGCCGCTTCGAAATGAGCCTCGGTGCCGGGTGGATGCGCACGGACTACGACGAGGCCGGGCTGGCCTATGACCACCCCGCGGTGCGGGTGGCCCGCTTCGAGGAGGCGGTGAAGGTGGTCCAGGGGCTCCTGCGCACCGACGGGCCGTTCAACTTCCACGGCGAGCACTACGAGGTGCTGGGCCACACGCTGACGCCCCGCCCGGTGCAGCAACCCGGGCCCCCGCTCATCGTCGGGGGCGGCGGTAAGCGCGTCCTGTCATTTGCCGCCCGCCACGCAGACATCGTCAGCATCAACGTCAACCTGCGCGAGGGCACCGGCGGCGTCGAGACGGCAGCGGACGCCACGCCGGCGCGGACCCGCCTGAAGGTCAGCTGGGTCAAGGAGGCGGCGGGCGACCGCTTCGCCGACCTCGAGCTGAACGCCCTGATCGGCTTCGTCATGGTGACCGACGACGCCGAGGCCCTGGCCGCCCAGATGGGGCCGGCCTTCGGGATCGATGCGGCGGACGCGCTGCACGTGCCCATGGCACTGATCGGCACGCTCGACCAAATGGCCGAAGAGCTCCAGTGGCGGCGGGCCGAGTACGGGATCTCCTACTGGTCGATTGAGTCGGAGGCCTGGCAGACCCTGGCGCCCGTCGTGGCCAAGCTGGCCGGCACATGACGATCGCCACCGCCGGCCGGTGGGAGGCCATCGGCAGGCACCGCACGCTGTGCGGCCAGCGCGTCTTCACCATCGACGCACCCGCCATCGGCCGCGAACGCCATGAGGCGCTCCTCATCCTGCACGGGTTCCCGTCGTCTTCGTTCGACTACGCGGCCGTGCTCGAGGGCTTGCGCGCCGGGCGGCGCGTCCTGCTTTTCGACATGCTGGGCTACGGGCTCTCCGCCAAACCGGACCGCGTCTACTCCATGGCCCTGCAGGCCGACGTCGCTGCCGCATTCGTCGCCGCGCTCGGCCTGCAGCGCGTCGCGCTGCTCACGCACGACATGGGCGACACGGTCGGCGGCGAGCTCCTGGCCCGGCGCGCCGAGGGGGCCTGGGCGGTGGAGGTGACCCGGCGCGTCGTCACCAACGGCAGCATCTACATCGCGCAGGCGCACCTGACCGACGGCCAGCAATTGCTCCTCGGCCTGCCCGACGAGCTGGTGGCGCCGGGGATCCCGATCGATGCCGCCTCCATCGCGCGGAGCCTGCGCGAAACGTTCAGCCCGCTGACGCCGCCCGTCCCCGCCGGCTGGCCCGAGGACCCGGTGCCGGCGATGGCGGCCGAGGTGGTGCGCGACGACGGCCACCTGCTCCTGCCCCGGCTGATCCGCTACATCGAGGAGCGGCGGGCCAACGAACGACGGTTCACCGGCGCGATCGAGGCGGACCCCTCCCCGCTGCACATCGTGTGGGGCCTGGACGACCCCATCGCCGTCCCGTCCATGGTGGACACGCTGCTGGCCGCCCGGCCGGACGCCACGGCGGTCCGCCTCCATGGGGTAGGCCACTACCCCATGGTCGAGGCGCCCCAGCGCTACCTCGACGCGGTCCTCCCCGGGCTGGTGTGAGAGGCACCCGGCCCTCCAACCGCTACGAGCTCCTGACGTGCGCCTGGTCCGGCCACGTCCTGGTCGGCCTCGATGCCGCCACCGTCACTCCCGACGACGCGCTGGTGGTGCGCCGCGACGGCGCGGCGCGCTGGCACCGCTGCCTGCGCTGTGACGACTGGGTCCGGCGTGCGGAGCCGGGCCACCCGGCGCGCCCGCGGGTCGAGCAACGCGACGAGATCCACCTTCCGCTGCGGGGCTCGGCGCTGCGGGACCGCTACGTCCTGCGCCTCATTGCGCTCGATCGCGCCATTCACGTCATCGTGCTGACCGGGCTGGCCATCGCGTTGTTCACCTTCGCCGCCCACGATCAGGCCCTGCACCACGACTACCAGAACATCATGAATGACCTGGCGGGCGGGACGCCCGGGGCCTCCCAGGCGCGTGGCCTCCTCGGCTACTTCGGGCGGGCCTTCAAGTACTCGCCGACGCACCTGCGCATCCTCGGGGTGGTGCTGCTGGCCTTCGCCGCGCTGGAGGCGGCCGAGATGGTCGGGCTGTGGCTCAACAAGCGCTGGGCCGAGTACCTGACGTTCATCGCCACCACCGCGCTCGTGCCGTTCGAGGTCTACGAGCTCACGAACGGCGTCAGCGCGTTCAAGCTCGTCGCCCTCGTCATCAACCTGGCCGTCGTGCTCTACCTGCTCCTGGCCAAACGGCTCTTCGGTCTGCGGGGCGGCCATGCCGCGGAGCGGGCCCGCCGCGAGGCGTCGAGCGGCTGGGCGGCCATTGAGCGGGCGACGGCTCCGCCGCCGGCCTGACGATCAGGCGGGCGCCATCACCTTGAGGGTGCGTGTCTCGGTGGGCAAGCTGGCGTACAGGTCGGCCACCAGGTCGTCGCGCTGGGCCCGGCACGCCGTGTCGTCCCACCGGTTTTCGAACTGGTGGGGGTCTGCGTCGACGTCGTAGAGCTCCCCGGTGGCGATGGCCACACCGCCCGGGCCGGTTTCCGACTGCTCGTAGACCACCGGGCACGGTCGGAGGACGGCGTCACCCCAGACCTCTTCGAGCCCGTTGGGTTGCCCCGCCGTCGAAGGCTCGTACACGGTGCACAGCCAGCCGTCGCGATAAATGGTCCGCAGGTGCATGCCGTAGCCCGGGAACTGGCTGTCCCACTCGCAGAGCGCACGCTCGCGCCCGCTCTCACCGTCGGCCTGTGGGAGGGCCCGGCCCTCCATGTTGGGCGCAGGGTCGATGCCGGCGATGGCACAGAACGTCGGCGCCAGGTCGACCTGGCCGACCGGATCGTGCACCACCGCCGGTTCGATGCCGGCGGACGGGGCCGGCCGCCACACGAAGGGCAGCCGCATCAACGCGTCGGTGTGGTACGGCCCCTTGTAAAGGAGGCCGAAGTCACCCTGCATCTCGCCATGGTCGGTCGTGAAGATGACATCGGTGTCGGCCAGCCAGCCCCGCTGCGCCACCGTCCGCAGCACACGTCCGCAGGCCTCGTCGATCAACTCGTTCATGACGTGCACCTTGGCGTTGATCTCGCGGATCTGGTCGTGCGTCAGGCGCGAGGGCACGAAGGCGGCCGGCCCACCCTCCATGTTGGGGAACGTGCCCTCCCAGAAACCAAGCCAGTGCCGCGGCTTGCGCGCCAGCACGGCGCGGACGGCCTCGTCAGAGCCGGGGTGGCCGGGGGGAAGCGCGAGGTCCTGCCACGGCACGCGGGGCAGTTCCGAGGCCGGCGGGTCCCAGGGGTGGTGGGGGTCGGGGAACGACATCCAGCAGAACCACGGCTCGTCCGCGCCCAGCGACGACAGCCAGTCGACGGTCAGGTCGGCCACCCAGTCGGTGTGGTACCACTCCCGCGGGATGGGGTTGTTCTTCGTCTCGGGCGCCGCCGTGTCGCCCCCCGGCTCCGCCTGGAGCAGTCCCGCGAAGCTGTGCATGTGCTCGGGGTGGTTCGCTTTGAGCCAGCGCCCGTAGTGCGCGATCGGGTGGTCGCCCCACGCCGCGGCGTGCATCGCCTGCTGGGACCGCTCGAAGCCGCGCCAGGGCCCGGTGTCGCCCCGCGCCGCCCGAGCGTTCTCCTCGAACTGGTTGGTGGGATCGAAGCCCGGCTCGAAGTGGGCCTTGCCGAGCAGCGCGGTGCGGTAGCCGGCCGCGTCGTGCAGGTACTGCGCCACCGACGGGGCGTCGACCGGGAGCGGGATGCCGTTGGCGACGACGCCGTGTGTGCGGACGTACTGGCCCGTGAGCATGGTCGAGCGCGCCGGCATGCACACCGTGTTCTGGTTGTACGCGCGCCGGTAGGTGATCCCCTCGGCGGCCAGGCCGTCGACCACCGGCGTGCGGGCCACCGTGCCACCGTTGCAGCCGAGGCTGTCGTAGCGTTGCTGGTCCGTGGTGATGAAGAGGATGTTGCGGCGGCGGGGACCGGACGCTGGCGCGCGCTCTGACATGTACGGCCCCGCTCACTCGCTCCGCAGCATGCGGTGCAGGTCGAGCTCGAGCTCTTCCATCAACGCGGCCAGCAGCCGCAGACGCTCGGGGGCGCCGTCGGCCGCCAGGAGCCGCTGCGCGTCGTAGGCGTTGAGGGGAGCGGCCGCGCAGAGCTGCCAGGACGCGACGTCGGCGTCGCCTCCTCCGTCGAGCGCGAAGTCGGGCGCGACGGGAGGAGCACCGCCTTGCTCGGCCAGCAGGGCCCGGGCCAGGCGCACCCGTTGCCCGGCGGCACCCACCAACGAGGCGGCGTCACCCGGCTCGGACGCCGACACCTCGTGCACCAGGGCGACCGGATAGGGATCGTCGGGCAGCCACTGCTCCACGGCGATCAGCACCTCCCCCTCGACCTGTAGGACCCAGCGCCCGTCGTGCAGCTCGGCGGAACGGGTAATGACGCCCCGGGTGCCGAGGCTGCTGCGCTCGTCGCCGCCCCCGACCTCGGAGCCGCGCACGATGAGCACGACGCCGAGCCGGGCATCGCCCGCCAGGCAGTCCCGGATCAGCTCGAGATAGCGCGGTTCGAAGACGTGCAACGGCATGGAGGCATGCGGGAACAGGACGGCCGAGAGGGGAAACATCGGCAGGCGCGTCCCGGGCATGCCCCACCTTGGCACGGCCCGCCGCGTCGCCGCACGGACCGTCCTAGCCGCCCCGGCGGGGAGAAGGCCGCCCATGCCAGGACCGCCGCACGGCCGCCGCACGGCCGTCCAAGCCATGGCGCGAGAAGGACCGGCCCTGCGGCCGGTCCTCACTCGTTCTGATGCAACTTTTAGTGCTTCGTTCTTGCTGTGCGCAGTCCGTGGCTCCTGCCTGCGGCGCAGTGGGTGCGGGGGCCGCCTTGTCGGCCGGCCGGCACACGCACCGGCGCGATCACGGCCTCATTCATACGCCGGGCCTCACGCCAAGCAGACTGCTCGGAGGCGCCACCGAAAACCGACTTCGGTGGTGCAACCTCAACCCGGCGGATCGGCCTCCTCGGTCGAGCCTGTCGATGCCATCGGCAGCTCCTTTCCACTCGGGGCAACGGCGGGTGCTCCGTGTGCCGCTCGCTTCGATCAAGTATCCACCCGGCCCCCGGCCGTGTGAACCCCACGCGAACTGGGCATTCGCAAAGCCCCTGGTCGGGTGGCCCTCCGTCACGCGAACTTCACATGGAGGTGATCCGGTGATCCTCGCGGCCCCAGAGGCGGCGCCGACGCGGTCACGTACGCTCTGGCCATGGCACTGCCGGCACCGAAGGAGAACACGACCGCGATCGTCACCGGCGCCTCGTCGGGCATCGGCGCGGCAATCGCACGGGAGCTGGCGCGGCGCGGCCACGGCCTGACGCTGGTGGCCCGTCGCGAGGATCGGTTGAAGGCGCTGGCCGACGAGTTGGCCCAGGCGCACTCTGTGCGCATCGAGGTCGTGGCCGCCGACCTCACCGATGCAGACTCTCGTGGCGACTTGCCGGAGCAGCTGGCGGCGCGTGGAGTGACGCCGGACATCCTCGTCAACAACGCCGGGTTCACGACGATGGGGCCCGTCTTCACTGCCGACCGCGCCGCCGAGCTCTCCCTGGTGCGCACGAATGTCGAAGCGGTGGTCGACCTCTGTTCGCTGTTCGTGCCCGGTATGGTCACTCGTCACCGGGGCGCCGTGCTCAACACCGCGTCGACCGCGGCGTTCCAACCGCTGCCCGGGCAGGCCGCCTACGGCGCGTCGAAGTCCTTCGTGCTGTCGTACGGGCGCGCGCTGCGGGCCGAGCTGCACGGCACGGGTGTCAGCGTCACCACGCTGTGCCCGGGCCCGGTCGAGACGGGGTTCGCCGAGGCGGCCGGCATGACCGACGAGGAGGCGGGTGAGACCCTGCCCAGAATCATGTGGGTCCCGGTGGACGACGTCGCCCGCGCCGCGGTCGAAGGGCTCGCGGCCGGACGTGCCGTGGTAATCCCGGGGCCCGCGAACCGCGTCGGAGCCGGGCTGGCCCACCTGGTGCCCAAGTCCCTCCTGTTGCCCCTCATGGCCAAGCGTCACCCGGCCCTGCACGCCGACCAGCCGGCCTGAGCTGCAGCGGCGGTTGAGTACGCCGGAGGCGGGCGCGTGACCGCCGCCAACGTCAGCGACGCTGCCCGGCCACGCGCCCGTAGGGCGGGAACGCCCGGATCGTGCGGCCCTTGCGGGGACCCGTCGCCAGACCCCGGAGGGCCACCGGGCCTCCGGTAGCCTCGTCCGCGTCGCCGCTCCCGAAAATGGGGGGGCGCAGAGACGGGGGCCCATGTCACAACTGGTCTCGGACCTGAACCTGCCCTACCTCGACACCGTCGGGTTGGAGCGCCGCGAGGCGATCGATGCCATTGCGGCCGCACGTGCGGTCCACTGGCTGGCGCGCTCGGAGCTCGGCTACACGGTGACCCGGCTGCAGGACGTCACGGCCATCCTGCGCGACCAGCGCTTCCACTCGGCGCTGTCCATCATTGAGCAGGCACCCGAGCTGCAGGAGTCTCGCGTGCGGGACCGCGGCGAATCGATCCTCACCATGGAAGGCCCCGGGCATGCCCGCCTGCGCCGGTTGGTGGCACCCGCCTTCACCCCGGCCTCGGCCAACCGCCTGCGCCCGACCATGCGGCGGGTGGTGGGCGCGCTCGTCGACAAGGTGGTGGCACAGGGCGAGTGCGAGCTGGTGGCCGACGTCTGCGAGCCCTATCCGATCCCGATCATCTGCGAGTTGCTCGGCGCCGCACCCGATGATTGGAAGCTGTTCTCGGGTTGGGCCACCGACATCTTCCGCATCTTCAACAACAACCTGGCCGAGGACCTCCCCCTCATCGTGCGGGCGAGCGACGAGCTCACGGACTACGTCAGCGCCATGATCACGGCACGCCGGGCCAGTCCCCGCGACGACCTGCTGAGTGACCTCATCGCCATCGAGGAGGAGGGTGACCGGCTCTCCACCGACGAAATGGCCATGCTGGCGCAGGCGGTGCTCATGGCGGGAACCGACACCACCCGCAACCAGCTCGCCTGCTCGGTGGCGCTCTTCACCGAACACCCCGACCAGTGGGCGCTGCTGGCGGAACGACCCGACCTTGCCGGCCGGGCCGTGGAGGAGTCGATGCGCTACCTGGGCGCGGTGCGGGGCACGGCGCGGTTTGCCGCCGAAGACGTCGTCTACCGCGACGTGCTGTTCCCGCAGGGCACCCTGGTGGCCACCTCGCTGGCCGGGGCCAACCGGGACCCGGAGGCCTTCGACGATCCGGACGTCTTCGACATCACGCGGGAGCGGCGCACGGCCCAGATGACCTTCGGGTCGGGCATCCATTTCTGCATGGGGGCCGCACTGGCCCGGGCCGAGTTGCAGGAGGCCCTGCCGCTGCTGGCCCGGCGGCTGCCCGGGCTGGTGCGCAACGGCGACGTCGAATGGAAGCCGTCGTCGTTCGGCATCTGGGGCCCGGCGCGCCTGCCGCTGCGCTTCGAGCCCTCGTAGCCGCGGTCAGTCCCGCGCCCCCGAGCCCACCGGCACGGGCGTTTCGGGCGCGGGGAGCGGCACGGCCTTCGCACCTCGGCGGGGGCGGACCCGGGCCCGCCGGGCCTCCTGCACCATGGCGCGCTGCGCGGCGCGCGGCGGATCGTGGCCCCCATACGCGCTCTCTTCCACCGACGAGGCCAGCCGGCTCCAGGTCGACGCCCCGTTTCCCATGCGCGCATCGAGCCGGACCGCATACTCCGTGAGAGTCTCGGCCGTCCGGCGCGGGCAGCCCGCCCGGCGGCCCATGTGCTCGGCTCGGCGCGCCACCTCCTCCGCCCACGTCGCCGGCCGGGACCGGCGCCAGCGGACCGCGACCGCCACCAGGCCGGCCGCCACCAGCACCACCGACGCGGGCGCGAGCGGGACGCGCCGCAGAACCGAGCCCACGTCGTGCAGGGCCACCGAGCCCGGGCTCGGTGCGGTGAGCGGCACCACCGCCGTCGGGTCGAAGTTCTGCCAGCCGTAGCCGGGGAACCACACCTGCACCCAGGCGTGGGCGTCGCTGGCGTGCACCTGGTACAGGTCGGTGATCGGGTCGTAGCCCCCCGGCACGTACCCCACGGCCTCGCGGGCGGGGATGCCGAGTGAGCGCAGCATCACCGCCAGCGAGGTGGAGATCTGCTCGCAGAAGCCGACCCGGTTGCCGAAGAGGAACTCGTCGACGGTGTCGGCGCCGGGTGGGAGTGGCGGAATGTCCAGCGAGTAGTGCGTGTGCGCGCCCATCCAATCGATGAGCGACTGCACCTTGCCGTAGGTCGTGGTGTCGTGTGCCGTCACGGCGCGGGCCAACGCGAGCACGCGCGGGTAGGCGTGCGGCAACTGCTCTTCCTGCCGCGCCACCTCGGGAGGGAGCGTGAAGGAATCGTCGTCCGCCCTGAGTTGCGCCGGTGTGGCCGTGCTCACCTGTGAGTCGACCGTGTAGATGGACCCGGCGCCCAGGCCCAGCGGGGACACGATGGTGCCGTCGCTGGCCACGTAGACCTTGCCGGACGGGAACCAGAGCTCCCCCGCGCTCTCGGCGTGGAAGACGAGGTTGGCCGTGGGGCTGGCGACGTAGAACGTCTGCAGGTCGCTCTGCCCGAATGGCACGGCACCGAGCGAAATCGGGAGGATGAACGGCGAGGTCTCGCGCAAGGGGTGCCGCGGCTGGGGCTGTGATTCGGTCCAGCTCTGGCCCTGCCAGGTGTCGAAGGTCTCCCCCACCCAGTACGACGGGAGCTGCGCCCTGACCTGCATCACCAGTGTGTTGCCCAGGCTTCCCCGCAGCGCCGTGTTGAGGCTGCCGGCGAAGCCGAGGTAGCCGCCGACGCGGATCCGGCTGGTGGGACTGCCGGGACGGGACAGTTGCGCCGCGACGCCGGAGTCGCCGGCCAGCGCCCCCGGCGTCGCCACCGAACCGCCGGCCCCGGCCCGCGCCATGAAAGAGACCCGGGACGAGACGACGGGTGCCGGCAGGACCAGGAAGACAGCGGCGGCAGCCGTTGATGCGGCCGCCAGCGCCAGGACCAGACCCGTCGTCGACAGCCGGCCCCCGCCACTGGCCGACGTCCACATCTCCGTCAGGCCCCACAGGCAGCAGGAAGCCCAGGCCACGACGTAGAGCCCGAAGCGGAGGTCGATGGCGAAGGCGCCGCCCACCGCCATCAGGCCCGCCGATGCGGCGAGGGTGAAGAGCAGGTCGCGGCGCGAGGGCACGTGGAAGGAGTGGACGACCAACACGGCGACCAGGAGGAACGTCAACGGGTTCACGACGACCGCGATGCCGCCCGCCGGTGAGCTGACCTCGTGGAAGAACCAGACGCACGCGGCGATCGCGCCCGCTGCCACCATGACCTTCACCCACCCGGGGGGCCCGGCCCGCGTGGCGTGCGAGAAGGCCGTGCCGACCGAGACGAGCAGCATGGCCGCGACCGCCGTCGTCCAGGCGATCTCCTGCAGCGAGGCACAGGCGGCGATCGCCACCAGCACCGCACCCAGGCAGGCGATCCGCAGCCGGACCGAATCCTCGGGGACGCCCGGCCGGTTGGCCGTGCGGACCGCCGCGACGAGGTTCACGGCCCGGCGACGGCGCGGGCGAGGCGACGACCGGCACTGCGCCGGTCGCGCACCGTCGCCCGGACCGGGCCCGAGGCCTCCGTCGTCACGAGCAGGACAGGAACGCTCCCCTCGAGCAGGGCGACAACGGAAGCGAGGGCGTCTTCGGCCACGCGCTCGGCCGCGTCCGGGTCGCGGGGCAGTTCGACGACGATCGTCACCGGCTCTGCCGCCGGACGTTCCACTTCCCGCACCATCAGCCGCCCGGCGTGGGCCGTCGAGCGCCAGTGGACGAGCCGCCGGCTGTCGCCCGGCGTGTAGGGGCGGGCGCCGCGGGGCAACCCTTCGTCGGTCCGCGGGCGGGCGAGCAGGTCACCGGCGCCTTCGTCCGGTCGCAGCTGAGCGGGCGGCGCGTGGCCGCAGCGGGGCGACACGTGGAGCGCCGACGGCAGGGGCAGCCGCACCCGCCTGGTCCACCATTGGAGCGCGAACGGCGCAGCCGACTCGATATCGACCTCGACCGTGTCGTGCACGCCGCGGCGCACCGGCAGCACGGTCACGACCTCGTCGGCCGCGCCGCGCCGCCCGCGGGGCCCGACGAACACCTCGGGCCCCGGCGGCACGACGGGACGGACGCGCACGCGGCTGCGGGAATCGACGGACAGCTGGACCGGAAGGCCGGCGCTGCCGTCACCGGGCGCGCTGCGCACGCACACCCGGGCCCGCGTGACGACCACGAAGGGACCCAGAATCCCGATGAGGAGGACGCCGAAGACGAGGTCGCCCATGACCTGCACCCACCCGGAGCCCGCGTTGTGGGCGACCAGCCACCACAGGCCGATGACGAGCACACCCGCGACCATCGGCGCCCGGGGGCGGGCCGGCCGCGCCCAGCGGCTCACGGCCTGGGCGTGGGGGTCGCTTCGAGGAGGTCCGCCATGACCGCGGCCGCGCGGTCGCCGCCGCCGTCGGGGTCAAGGGTAACGATGCGGTGGGACAGGCAGGCCGGTGCGACCGCCTTCACGTCGTTGGGCACCACGTAGGGCCGCGCGTCGAGCACCGCATGGGCCTGGGCGGCCCGGATGAGCCAGATGGCGGCGCGGGGACTGGCGCCGAGATGCACGCCGGGCGCCGTCCGGCTGGCCCGGCAGAGCTCCACCGCGTAGGCCGCGACCGCCTCGTGCACGGCGACGGCCTCCGTGGCGTCCTGGGCGCGCCGCCATTCCGAGGTCGTGCAGACCGGACGCAGTTCGGCCAGGGCGTAGGTGCCGCCGCCGTGGAGCGCCAGCCGCACCTCCTGGGCGGCGTCGGGGTAGCCGATCGACGTGGCCATGGCGAAGCGATCGAGCTGGCTCTCCACCAGTGGGAAGGTGCCGCGCTGGGACTGCGGGTTCTGCGTGGCGATCACCAGGTGCGGCTGGGGCAGCGGCCACGACTGGCCGTCGACGCTGACCTGGCGCTCCTCCATCGTCTCGAGGAGAGCCGACTGCGTGCGGGGCGGCGTGCGGTTCAACTCGTCCACCAGCACCACGTGCGCGAAGACCGGGCCGGGCCGGAAATCCCAGGTCCCGGTGTCGGGCATGAACACCGAGACGCCCGTGATGTCGGAGGGCAGCAGGTCGGGGTGGCCCTGCACCCGCGACAGCTCGGCACCGAGGGAAACGGCGAGGGCGCGGGCCAGCACCGTCTTGCCCACGCCCGGCACGTCCTCAATCAGGAGATGGCCACCCGAGAGCGCCGCGACGACCGCGGCGACCAACGCTCCCTCGCTCCCGAGCACCACCTGCTCGAGGTTGTGCACCAGGGCCCGTCCGAGGGCGACGGCGTCTTCCAGATCGCGGACGCGCTCGTCGACGACGCTCACCGGGTCACCGCCGTGCCGTGGGCCATGGATGCCAAGACTACGGGGGTGGCGGGTGCCGCCCGTACCCGGTCCCTCCCCTCCCTTGCGGCCGGAAGCGGCTCCACCTGGGCTCCGAAGGGGGCGGCGGCGTCCCGTCCCCGCTGAGGGCGTCAAATTGTCACGCTGTTGATGCTGTTAGGGCAGGACGGCCGTCGCCTCACCCACGAGCTTGTCCTCGCCCTCGCCGTTGGACAGCGTCACCGCCATGTCCACCAGCTTCCTTCCGTCGTCTTCGCGCTTGGCCGTCACGACGATCTTGGAGGACAGCACCTCGTCCGGCCAGGTCTGGCGCGCGAAACGGACCTGGTACCGCGTCACGTTGCCGACGCCGACGTAGTCCGTCAACGCGGTGCCCAAGAGGCCCATGGAGAACATGCCGTGCCCGAACACGCTCGGCTGGCCGGCCTTTTGCGCCGCCACCTCGTCGTGGTGCATCGGGTTGAAGTCCCCCGACGCCCCGGCGTACCGCACCAGATCCGTCCGGGTCAGCGTGTGCGTGATGACCGGCGCCTCGTCGCCCACCTGCACATCCTCGAAGGACAGCTTTCTCTCACCCATCGTCTCGATCTCCCGTCGATTGCCCGGGCCTAGGCCCGGTGGATCAGGTTGAAGCGTGCCGTGACGACCGGCTCGCCGGTCGACTCCTCGCGCCAGTTGGTCTCCGTGCAGATGAAGGTCATCGTCCGTCCCTTCGACTCCTTCTGGTACGCGTCGGAGATGAAGCCTTCGCCGATGAGGACGTCGCCCACCTGAATGGGCCGGTGATAGAGGAACTCCTGCTCGCCGTGGAGGATCAGTCCTCCCTTGGCCATCAGCGGCCCCATCGCCTTCATCATCGGACCGCCCGTCGGCGCGTCGGTCGGCTGGATCTCCGCGAATTTGCCGGAGAACTCCATGGCGAAGGGCCACGTCGGCGGCGCCGGGATGTTGTCGAAGCCGGCCTGCCTGGCCGCCTCGGGGTCGTGGTAGATCGGGCTGGTACTCAGCAACGCGTCGGCGAAGTGCTGTACCGGTCCCCGCTCCACGACCACCTTGGACGAGCCGGTCGGCTCCCCGATGATGCTCTTGAGCACCTCTTCCTGTGATGCGGCACCGTCTGCCACCGTCTGCCTCCTGTCCGTCCGCCGTCCATCCCCACCACGCCGTCCTGGCGGGCACCGGCCCGGCGTCGATGCAGCGCCAAAGGTAGCGGCGTCACCTCGGCGGCGCCCAATCCGCGCCGGCTCCGGGTCCATGCGGTGCCCCCGCCCCGTGGGTCGGTACCATCGGCCGCCATGCCGGACTTCTTCGAGGTGGTGCACACCCAGCGGGCCGCTCGCACCTTCCTCCCCGATGACGTCGACGACGCCACCGTGGCGCGGATCCTCACCGCGGCGACCCACGCGCCGAGCGCGGAGAACAGCCAGCCCTTCGTCTTCGTCGTCGTGCGCGATGCCGCCGAGCGCGCCGCCATCGGCGCGCTGACGGCGCGCCTCTGGGAGGGCGGTGCCAAGGCGGTCGAGGAGCAGCGCCTCTCCCCCGGCTTCCTGGCGGACGTCCACCACGGTGCCACCGGTGGCGTCGCCGGCGCACCCGTGCTGGTGGTCGTGTGCGGCGACACCCGCCTGACCCACCCCAACGCCATGGACGCCTCCGTCTTCCCGGCGGTGCAGAACCTGCTGCTGGCCGCCCACGCGCTCGGCCTGGGGTCGACGCTGACCACGTTGCCCGTCCTCGGGGGAGACGAGCTGTCCACGCTCCTCGGCCTGCCGCCCGAGATCGTGCCGGTTGCCGTCGTCCCGCTCGGCTACCTGCCCCGGCCGCTGGGCCCGCCGCGCCGCCGGCCCCTTCCGGAAAAGGCCCATCTCAATCGCTACGGGACACCCTTCCCTCCCCCATGAGCACTGTCCCGCTTCATCACTGACACCAACGTCAGGTGCGAGGGTAGGGTGAGCCGGTGCAAGAGCATCACCACTACGTCGACATCGAAGCCAGCGTGGACGAGCTGTGGCAGCTGTTCTGGGCGCGCATCCCCCACACCGAGACCGGCGACGTGACGATCGACATCCTCCACCCCGGCGACGCCATCGGCGAGGGCCTGATCCGCCACTGCACATTCCGCGTGCCCAAGTGGCTGCTGACCGGCGGCAAGGGACAGTCGTGGGAGTGGCTGACCGAGGTGAAGCCGAACGTCTCGTGGAAGTACAACGCCGTCGGGCGCCCGCTGCTCTCGGAGGCCGAGGGGCACACGCGGCTGGAGGACATCGGCAACGGGACCACCCGCGTCCACTTCTCCGAGACCTATCACGCCTTCAACCCGCTGTTGCGCTCCCTCTTCGAGAAGCGCGTGCACGCCTTCATCTCGAAGGACAACGACCGCCTCATCAAGGACTCGCTCACCGTGGGGGTGGGCTACCTGCGCAAGGCCAAGGCCAAGGCAGCTGCCAAGGCGGCCGGCGCCGACGCGGCAACGGCGAAGACGCCCGCCTCGTCCGACCCGGCGTGACGGTCGTCGACCTCTGGGTCAACGCGCTGAGCGGCAAGGCCGCCGCGGCCTTCATGGGCCAGGCCGGGAACGAGGGCATCCCCGACCTCCTCGGTGGCGACCTGTCGTCGTCCTCCACGCTGCAGCACGTGCTCGTCGCCATGGACAAGTCCGGTGTCGACATCGGCGTACTCGCCGCCGGCATCGCGTCCGAGGACACGGGCCCGCTGCTCAATGCGGTCGGCGCCCACCCGGACCGCCTGCGCGTCGCGCTGACCGTCGACCGCGCGGAGCGGCCCGTGCAGCAGGTCACGCGCCTGCGCGCGCTGGCCGAGCACCCGGCCGTCGTGCTGGTACGGGTCACGCCCCTCGTCGAGCAGTACCCGCTCAACGACAAGCTGTACTACCCCGTCTACGCCACCTGCGCCGAGCTCGGGCTGCCGGTATCGATCAACGTCGGCATCCCGGGCCCGCGCGTTCGCTCGGCCTGCCAGCACCCCGAGCTGCTCGAGGACGTGCTCATCGACTTCAAGGGGCTCACGGTGATCGGCGCTCACATGGGTCACCCCTACGAAGGCCTGCTGATGCAGTACATGCTCAAGTGGCCTGATCTCTACCTCTCCAACTCGGCCTACCTGGCCAAGTACATGGACCCGGCGCTGGTCAGCTTCATGGACTCGAAGCGGGGCCTGGGTCGCGTCCTCTTCGCGTCGGACCACCCCTTCCTCCCGATGGAGCGGGCCGTGGCCGCCGCCCGGGATCTGCCTCTCTCCGACGCGGCGGCCGATGCGTATCTCGGCGGCACGGCGGTCCGTCTGCTGCACCTCGGCTGATCCCCCACTGGTCCGAACCGCTGCGGTCCGATCCACCGCGCGCGGCCGGGATGTCTCCCGGTACCGTGCGTCCAATGGATCTCGGTCGCGTCGGTGTGTGGTGGAGCGGCTCGTGGCGGGAGCCCGAGGAGCCGGCCACCGACGTCGCGGCCGAGCTCGAATCGCTCGGCTACGGGGCCTTGTGGTCGTCGGGCCGCTTCGACCCCGGGCTGTCGCCCCACTTCGAGAAGCTGCTGGCCTCGACCGACCATGTGGTTGTGGCCAGCGGCATCGTCAGCATCTGGACGGGTGCGCCCGAGGACATCGGCCCGGCGGTGGCCGGGCTCGAGGATCGGTTCCCGGACCGCTTCCTCCTCGGGCTCGGCGCCAGCCACGGGCCGATCGTGGCCGACTACACGCGGCCCTACTCCAAGATGGTGGCGTACCTCGACGCCCTCGATGTGCTCCCCACGGCGATCCCGCCGGAGCGGCGCGTCCTCGCTGCCCTCGGGCCCCGCATGCTCGAGCTCGCCGCGGCGCGGTCTGCCGGTGCCCATCCGTATTTCGTCCCGGTCGAGCACACGGCGCGCGCCAGGGCCATCCTCGGGCCCGGGCCCCTGTTGGCCCCCGAGGTCGCCGTCGTCCTCGAGACGGATCCGGCCCGGGCCAGGGAGCTGGCGCGGGGGTACGCCCGCACCTATCTCGGTCTGCCCAACTACACCCAGAACCTGCGCACCTTCGGCTTCGGCGACGAGGACATGGAGGGTGGCGGGAGCGACCGGCTGATCGATGCCGTGATCCCCTGGGGTGACGTCGAGACGCTGGCGTCCGCCGTCGGCGCCCACCACGACGCCGGGGCAGACCACGTCTGCGTGCAGATCGTGGCGGACCGCCCGGCCTTCCCGCTGGACGAGTACCGCCAGCTCGCCGCGGCGCTCTTCGCCCGCTGAGTCAGGCGTCCTCCCGCCGGCGGGCCAGTTCGGCCGCCAGGGCGCGAAAGGCGCGGCCGCGATGCGACAGGGCGTCCTTCTCCTCGGGCCGCATCTCGGCGAAGGTGCGCCCGTCCGCCGCCGTCGGGTACGAAGACGGGGTCGTAGCCGAAGCCGTTCGTGCCGCGGCCGGCGGTGGCGATGGTCCCCGCGAGCACGCCCTCTGCCCATACCTCGGCCCCGTCCGGAAAGGCCACCAGCGCCACCGTCTTGAAACACGCTCGCCGCGCCCCCCTGCGTCGGCGCAGGCGGCCAGCTCACGCAGCAGCTTGGCCACGTTCTCCGCATAGGTGGCCTGCTCGCCGGCGTACCGGGCGGAAAAGACCCCGGGGGCGCCGGCGAGGGCGTCCACCTCCAGGCCGGTGTCGTCGGCCACCGCCGCCGTCCCCGTCGCCGCCACCAGCGCGCGCGCCTTCAGGCGGGCATTGCCGACGAGCGTGTCGGCGTCCTCCACCACCTCGGGGACTGTGTCCGGCCGGGGCAGCAGCTCCACCGGCAAGGCGGCCGACAGCACGGCGACGATCTCCTTGACCTTGTCGGGGTTGGCCGATGCCAGCACGAGCCGCAATGGCCCGGTCGCACCCGGCCCGATCACCGCCGGGGTGGTGGCTCGGCCAGGACCGCCTCCTGCATGTCGATCAGCTCGCCGATGCCACCCTCGGCCAGTCCGAGCAGCGTGTCCAGCTCACCCCGGGTGAAGGCCATCCCCTCGGCGGTCCCCTGCACCTCCACGTAACGCCCGGCCCCGGTCATGACGACGTTCATGTCGACCTCGGCCCGGGAGTCCTCGGCGTAAGGCAGGTCGAGCATCGGCACGCCGTCGATGATGCCGACCGAGACGGCCGCCACCGAGTCGGTCAAAGGGTGCATGCCGATCGTCCCGGCCTGCACCAGTCTCGTGCAGGCGTCGTGCAGCGCGACGTAGGCGCCGCAGATGGATGCGGTGCGGGTGCCTCCGTCGGCCTGCAGCGCATCGCAGTCGACGGTGATCTGCACCTCGCCCAGCGTCACCAGATCGCACACGGCCCGCAACGAGCGGGCGATCAACCGCTGGATCTCCTGGGTCCGACCGGATTGCTTGCCCTTGGCCGCCTCCCGGGATGCCCGCTCGGGCGTCGAGCCCGGCAGCATGGAGTACTCGGCCGTGACCCAGCCGCGGCCGGTGCCTCGCATCCACGGCGGCACCCTTTCCTCCACCGACGCAGTGCACAGCACCTTGGTCTGCCCGAACGTCACCAGCACCGAGCCCGGGGCCATCACCGTGTAGTCACGATCGAAGCGCACGGGCCGCAACTGGTCGACGGCGCGCCCGTCCTGTCGCGCCGTGCGGGTCTCCCCGCTCACGTCTCGCTCTCCCACTGCACTCCTCCCGTTCTCACCATCGACACCGTAGGCCACTCAGTTGCCGTGGGCGAAGGCCTCCGGATAGGAGTGGGGCGAGATCTCCAGCGCGACGTCGACGTCGCGGTACGTCTTGAACTCCACCACGTTCCCGCTGGGGTCGGCGACCTTCGCCTTTGTCTGCTCGGTCGGCGCACCCTCGTCATCGGTCGAGACCGGCACCACCCAGTCGACCCCGAGCGAAGTCAGGCGCGAGATGATGGCGTCGAAGTCGTCACGACCGAGCGTGACACCGAAATGACGCGAGCCCCCAGCCGTGAGGACGGCCACCTCGTCCGGGCAGTCCTGCAGCGTGATCTGCATGCCGAAGAACCACACGTCGGTGAAGCCGGCGCGAGCACGACCGGACTGGCACCCGAGCGTGTGCACGTAGAAGTCGCGCGCCTCGTCGATGTCACGGACCGGGATGGAGAGGTGGAGGATGGGCTGCATCACCCAATTCTATGACGGTGCCGTCACCGCTTCCCCGTCCCGACCACGCCGCTTGCCGCCCAGCCCGCTCCACTCAGGCCCGGCCGGCCGCGAAGAGGACGCAACGGGACATGGTCAGCGGCTTGGTGCGCTGGCCCGGCGACGCGGCGAAGGCGCGGCACGACGACAAGGTGATACCCGTGGTGGGCTGCGCCAACGGCTGCCCCGGTTGCAACGTCCACACCCAGGCCCGTTGCTCGTAGACGGGCAACGTGCCCAGGGCGGCGGTGAAGAACCCGGACGCGTAGACGGGATCGCGACTGGCCCCGGCGATGACCACCTGGTCCACCTGCCAGGCCCGCAGGGCGCTCCGCACCGCCGCCAGCTGGGAGGGTGTCCCCGATGGCAGCGCCGGACCGCCGATCGTCAGGTCGGCGAGGATGCGGCGGGCCGACCCCGGGGGGCCGGAGCCGACCGGACCCCCGGTCGCGTCGGGAGTCTTGAGCGCGGCGCCGGCCAGCCGGAAGCGCATGTCCTGCATGGCCTGCCACAGCATGGGCTGCGCCGAGCCTGAGACGGCGAAGGGAACCGTCAGCACCACGTTGCCGGCCGCCGGCGGCGCCGCGGCGCGCAGGTACGGCGGCGTGTGGACCCGCACCACATGGAGCGGCGCGTCGAAGGTCACGAAGACCGGCACCACGGCCACGACCCCCACGGCGAAGGTGGCCGCACCCGTGAGGGCGGCGCGGTGCCTCGTCGTCCACGAGCCGCTGCGCCCGAGGGCACCGTGGAGCGCGTCGAGACCGACGGCGAGGAGGAAGGCGAGGAAAAGGGTCAGCAACGGGACGAACTGATCCGGGAGGATCTCCTTCAGGACCGGCCACGTCGACAGGAGGCGCCAGGGCAGCCACGGGTGCCCGAGCCAGGCCGGCCCGCTGATCAGATAGGCCCCGAGCGCCAGCCAGAAGGTCGCGGCCGCCAGGAGGAGCAGCAGCCAGGTCAGCGGGCGCCGGCGCCCGGCGACGACGGAGCCCACCGCGGCCAGCGCCACACCCCAGCCTACGAAGTCACCCGGCGGCCCGTTGCGACCCAGGTAGCCGCCGAAGCGGATGAGGCCGTTGGCGCGCGCCCCGTACGCACCGGGCACGAGCAGGCCCGACAGCGGCACCCCGGAGATCGGCGCCAAGGCGAACAACACGCCGGACACCGCCTGGGGCCCGGTCAATCCGTACCAGGCGGGGTACGCCAGCACCACCACCGTCACGCCGGCGGCGAGGCCCAGCGCGGGCAGGGCGTGCCCGGCCCGCGGGCGGAGCTGGCGCCAGCCGACCACCATGACCGCCACCAGCCCGACGGCGCCCAGGAGGAGACACATGACCAGGATCTCGGGCGAAATCGAAGAATTGCGCCACCAGGAGCCCGGCGAGCAGGAGGCCGTCGCGACGGACCGAATGCTCCTGCCGGATGACGATCTCGTGCAGCGTGGTGAAGAGGAACGGCGGGATCACCAGGACCGTGACCGACACGTGGCCGAAGGTGAGCGACGTGACGATGGCCGACGAGTAGCCGAACACCAGTGCCGCCGGGACGGCGCCCACCCTCCAGCTGACGAGCGGGCGGATGGCGGCGAAGCAGGCCCAGGCGCTCAGCGCCGGCGCCAGCGTCAGTGCGACGTTGGTGGCGCTGACGGGACCGAAGAGCCACGTGACGGGAGCCAGGACGACGCCGACCAGCGGCCCCGAGGTGTTGGAGAGCAGGTTGGCCCCGTGGGGCACGTTGACCGCACCCGAGAAGAAGATGCTGTGCAGATGGGCGATGGCCCAGGCGGGCCAGGCCATGAACCAGACCTCCTGCGCCGGGTCGCCGCAGCCGCAGGTGAGCGCCGACGCCGGGTGACCGGACCAGACGTGCCACCACAGGACGACGGCGGGCACCGTGAAGCAGACGAGCGCCGCGGCGTGGAAGCCGACTGTGCGCAGAGCCCGCACGGCGCGGCCGGGGTGGTCCGGCGGGTCAGTCCGCTCCGAATCCGGCACGCCGGCGGGGTCTTCGGTGTCTCCCGAGATGGCGTCGTGCACCGGGTGCGTCGCCATCTCCATCCCGCTCGTCACTGGCGGTGAGCGTACCGCCGCGCCCTTCTTGCCCGGGACGGGGGGCCCCGTTCCTATGATCGGCGTCATGCCCGACAAGCGCCGCTGCATCGTGGTCGGCGCGGGCCTGCTCGGTCTGTCCAGCGCGTGGGCGCTGGCCCGGCGGGGCTGGAGCGCGGTCGTCCTCGAAGCGGCGGGGTCACCCGGCCACGAGCGCTCCGGCTCGAAGGGAGACGCCCGCATCTTCCGTCTGGGTTATCCCGAACCGCACTACGTCGACATGGCCGTCCGCGCCCGCGCCCGCTGGCACGACCTCGAAGCGGCCACCGGTCAGAAGCTTCTCGACGTCACCGGCCAGGTGACCTCGGGCGACGAGGCGACGGTCCACGCCATCGCCGGGGCCCTGACGGCGGCGGGTGCGCCCGTCGAGCAGATTTCGGCCGGCGAAGCGGCGCGGCGCTTCCCCGGGATCTCCGTCAAGGGAACAGCACTGGTCGAACCGGACTCGGGCGTGCTGGCGGCCGACGCCTGCCTGCACGCGCTGCGCCTGGCGGGCGGCTTCGAGGTCCGCACCGGCAACGCCGTGACTTCGCTCCACCAGGAGCCGGCCTCCGTCACCGTCGAGACCGCAGACGGCACCACCCTCGGGGCGGAAGTCGTGGTCGACTGCGCCGGCGCCGCCTCGCTCGGGCTCCTCGACGTCGCCACCCCGGCCGCGGCCGCGCCCTCGCTCCCCCAGGTGGCCTATTTCGCGCCGCGGAGGCGCGACGCCGTCCCACCGGTCTTCATCGAATGGGGCGACACCATGGTCTACGGGTTGCCCGTGCCGCCGGGCGGGCCCCATGCGGGCAGCTACAAGGTGTCCCACCACACGCCGGGCTCCACCCTCGGTGCCTTCGATCCGTCCGACCCGGCTCCACTCGGGACCGACGACACCGCCCTCCTGTCACTGCTGACCGACGCCGTGGCGCGCCTGTTGCCTTCGCTCACTCCCGAGCCGGTGGCCACCGAGCGTTGCGTCTACGACAACTCCGCCGACACCGACTTCGTCCTCGACCGGGTGGGCCGGATCGTCGTCGGGTGTGGCACCAGCGGGCACGCGTTCAAGTTCGGCCCGCTCCTCGGCGAAGTGCTCGCGGACCTGGCCGAGGAACGGCGCCCGCCGCTGGACCTGGGGCGCTTCAGCTTGCGGCGCTTCCCACCGCTCCGAGACGAGGCTGCACCGTCGTCCCGGTAGGTTGCACGGGTGCCCCGGTATGTGGCCCTGCTCCGAAGCGTCAACGTCGCCGGCCACGGCCGCGTCGCCATGGACGAGCTGCGCGCCTCCTTCGACGCCCTGGGCTACACGGGTGTCACGACCTACATCCAGACAGGCAACGTCCTCTTCACGGCTGGGTCCCGGAGCGAAGCCGTCGCAGCCGCCATCGAGCAGCGTTTGGCCGAGGATTTCGGGGACTCGCCGGCCGTGCTGGTGCGCAGCGTGGCCGAGCTGCAACGAGTCGGCACCTCGAGCCCCTACGCCAAGGCGGGTGCGGACCCGGCACGTCACCACGTGACGTTCCTGGCGACGTTGCCGCCCCAGGCCGCCCTGGACGCGCTCAGCCTCCCGCCGAGCGGCCGAGACGAGCTGGTCATCGCCGGCAAGGAGATCTACGTTCACACCCCGGACGGCTACGCCAACACCAAGTACACCGGGACCTTCTTGGAGCGGCGGCTCGGCGTCGTCAGCACGACGAGGAACTGGAACACGGTGACGAAGCTGTGCGAAATGGCCAAACGCTGAGTCCGACCTCTCCCGACGACGCAGTCGGGAGGCCCTACTCCCAGGTGGCCAATGGAGGAGGCGTGTCCGCCGGAGGCGCCTCGAAGGCTGCCAGTGGCTTGGCGAGCTCGGTCCGGGCAAACGGGCGCAGCTCGGGAGAGTCATCTCTGCCGGGTTTGCGGGCGTGGACGGCTGACTCCGGTGGGCCGTCTTTTCTGTGTCGATCACTCAGGTTGGTGGTAGAACCCAGTCCGTCGACACCGACTCCAACCGCTGGCTCGCCCATTCCCCGGTGTCGGCGGGACAGAGCTCACTCTTGAGCACTGAGGGCCCGGAAGCCGCTCACCCGAATTGTGGAGCGCTTGACATTCCGGCGCCCGTGGGAACCCAGACGCGTGACGGGCGCACCTCAAGGAGGTACCGTCCCTGGGCCCGGGGGTTACGGGAAATTGGCGAAACGGGGTGGTGGCGGTGATGGAAGGGTCGGGCGTGCGCCGGGCGCAGAACGACAGAACTCCGGGCTGGCACCCGGACCACATCAACCCGAACCTGCAGCGGTATTGGGACGGCTCGGAATGGACGGCCACCCGCCGCTGGGTGGCCGGCAAATGGAACGACGAGTCCACTCCGGCGGCCGAACCGTTGACGATGCCGCCGGGCGCCCACCCCCACGCGCGGCCCGCCCCATTCGGGACGGCAGCGAGCGCGCGACGCACAGCCACTGTGACGGCGGCGACGGGGGGGTTGATGCTCTCGAGCGTGTTACTGATCGTCGGCTCGTTCACCCCATGGGCGACGCTGTCCGTTGCCGGTCTGAGCCTCTCGGTATCGGGCACGGACATCTCGATCTCACACCAGTTCTTGGTGAACGGCTGGTTCACCCTGACCGCCGGAGGCCTTCTCTTCATTCTGGCGTGCATGATCGTGAGCTCCGGTGACGCCTTGTTCCACTCGTTGGCCGTCCTGATCTCGCTGCTTGCCGCGGCGTTCGGCATCTACGCGCTCGTGCGAATCCTGCAATCGATCTCGCGGGCGCCGCTGGGCGCGTTCGCGATCCGTGCGATCGAACCCAATGCCAGCGTCGGTTGGGGGCTCATCGTGCTCCTCGTCGGAGCAGCCGGCGCCGTCCTCTGCGCAGTCGGCGGGAGCCGCGAGTAGCAGGCGGGCGGGCAACCCGACGCACCCGCTCCGCTAGAAGTAGATGATCTCCTTGGCCCGCTCGGTGACCTCGTCGAGATCGCCCGTCCAGGCCCCGGTGGAGAGGTACTTCCAGCCGCCGTCGGCGGAGACCACCACAATGGAGGCCGCCTCGCCCTCGGGCAGCGACGCCGCGCACTTGACGGCGCCGGCCAGGGCCGCCCCCGTCGAGATCCCGGCAAAGATCCCCACCTCGGTCAGGCGCCGCGTCCACTCGATGGACTCGCGAGGCCGCACCACCGTCTTACGGTCCAGCAGCTCGGCGCCACCCATGTTCTCGAAGATGGGTGGGATGTACCCGTCATCGAGGTTGCGCAGCCCGTCGACCATCTCCCCCGCGGGGGGCTCGACGGCCCAGATCTGCACTGCATCACCCAGCTTCTCGCGCAGGAACCGTCCCACGCCGAGCAGGGTCCCCGACGTCCCCAGCCCCGCCACGAAATGCGTGATGCCGGGGCAGTCCCGCAGGATCTCCGGGCCCGTGCCCTCGTAGTGCGCCTTCGGGTTGGCCGGGTTGCCGTACTGGTAGAGGAAGACCCATTCGGGGTGCTCCCGGGCCAGGGCCCGGGCCATGCGCACCGCGCCGTTGGAGCCCTCGGTGCCCGGTGACTCGATGATCTCCGCGCCCCACAGCTCCAGGAGCTGGCGGCGCTCCAGCGACACGTTGGTCGGCATGACCACCTTCAAGGTGTAGCCCTTGACCCGGCAGACCATGGCGAGTCCGATGCCGGTGTTGCCCGAGGTCGGTTCCATGAGGACCTGGTCCGGCTTCCCCGGCACCAGCACGCCGGACCGCTCGGCGTCCTCGACCAGCGAGAGCGCCACCCGGTCTTTCACCGATCCACCCGGGTTCTGCCCCTCGAGCTTTATGAAGATGCCCGCCGCAGGGTTCGGGCTGAGCGAACTGATATCGATCAGGGGCGTGTTGCCGATGAGGTCGAGGACCGTTGGGTACAAGGTCATGCCGGCGAGCTCCGGATGGAGTCAGCCCCCGGCCACGGCCGGAAGGATCGAAACCTCGGCGCCGTCCGGGACCGGCGTGTCCAGGCCCTGCAGGTACCGCACGTCGTCGTCGTTCACGTAGATGTTCACGAACTTGTGCAGGGTGCCCTCGTCGGTGAGGACCTGGCCCGCCATGCCCGGGTACTCCGCGACGAGCTTGGAGAGGACTTCGCCGATGGTGGCCCCGTCCACGCTGACAGAGGAGGATCCCCCCGCCTGGTTGCGCAGGACGGTCGGTAGGCGGACTTCGACGGCCACTGGGCCTCCTCGCTCGGGTCGGACGACGAGCCCGGCCGCCTCACGGGCCGGCCGAGCCGATTGTTGACTGATTCAGTAACGATTCTACAAGGCGCCGGTCGACGCCCCCTACCCGGGGCCATCCAGCCCGGGAATCTCGAGCCCTGGCACCTCGACGGGCTCCTCGGCGATGGAGCCGTCCCGGATCAGGTAACTCCGCACGACCGGCTCCGTGTCCCGGAGCGAGACGAGCACGTAGTGCCAGCCGGGATCGGTGGCCTGGGCCACGTCGGTGGGCGACGGATAGGCGTCCGTGTGGGTGTGGGAATGGAACACGCCCGTGATGTCGGCGCCCAGGTCCTGGGCCGCCCGGTCGACCCGGAGCATCTCCTTGGGGTCGATCTCATAGACCATGGCCGATGCTGCGGCATTGGGCGTGACGAAGAGGTAGGTCGCCTCGTCGCCGCCGTAGGACCCCACCAGGAGGCCGCACGCCTCGTCGGGCAGACCGGCCAAGCAGTGGGCGACCATCTCCATGTAGATGGCACGGGTCAGGCGAAGCACATCTGAACGGTACCCTCGTAGCCCTCATGGCCAGGGCCAAGAAGCAGATCGCCAAGCGGGCGGCCGCCCGCGAGGACCGCAGTGGCGACCGCACCGTCGCCACCAACCGGCGCGCCCGGCGCGAGTACGAATTCATCGAGACCTTCGAGGCCGGCATCGTGCTGCAGGGCTCCGAGGTCAAGTCCCTCCGTGAGGGCAAGGCGCAGCTCAGCGAGGCCTACGCCCGTGTCGACGACGGAGAGCTCTGGCTCTTCCAGCTCCATATCCCACCCTGGCAGTTCGCCACGGGCTTTGGCGCTCACGACCCGGATCGGAAGCGCAAGCTCCTGGTGCACCGGTCCCAGATCGACGAGCTCATGGGCAAGACCCAGCAGCAGTCCTTGACGCTCATTCCGGCCAAGCTCTACTTCCGGGACGGCAAGGCGAAGGTGGAGTTGGCCCTGGCCAAAGGGCGCCGTCTCTACGACAAGCGCAACGTGATCATGGCCAGGGACGCCGAGCGTGAGGCCGCCCGGGCCTCCAAGGAGAGGGGCCGCTGGAACGGGGAATAGCCCCAGGTCCGAATCCGGCGTCCGCCAACGGGCCGCTGATCCCCTAGAATCATTTACCTGATCACAGTGATCAGTGGAGTCCCAGACATGGGGGTGATTGGTTTCGACTTCGGTCGTCAAGGTAGGAGAAGCGAGCCGTGGTCTCCGGAACCACGTTAAAGAGCCGGAACCAAAAACAAACGCCGAGCCTCAGCTCGCGATCGCTGCTTAAGTAGCGACGTCCAGCCGGTCCCCGCCCTACGGATCGGATCTTGGGCGTCATTCAGTAGGGCTTACTCAGTGGCTCACACCAACTGATCACTGAGGAAATTTCGTTGGTTACGGGGTGGCACTGCCTGCCGGCAGAAGTGTCACCCCCGACAACCTGATGCCGGCTGCGCTCGGAGAAGGCCTACTGCGGCTCCGGAGGACGCGGGTTCGAGCCCCGCCACCTCCAAGAGTTCTCAGGCGGAAGTGTGAGGGCTGTTGGAGGTGCATCATCTCCCTCGTAACGTTCGATGATTTCGTGAGCCCAGGCGATTGCATCATTCGCGCGGATACCTGACGGCTGGGGTCGAACCCAGAGTTCGAGATTTTCGGGCCGATTGTCATCGCGAACACAATTGCGGTGGTGCACCGTCTCGCCCTTGACCAAGTACCTGCCAAGCAGATCCTCTGCGACGAGTATGTGTTCGAACACATACGGATGCCTCCCAGCCCGGGGATGCCCGGGAACTCGAACATCACGTACCCGGCCTTCTCCCGCGATCGGCCGCCCTTCCAATTGCTGTTCGATTCCCAAGACTCGCTACGGCATTCACGACATGTCGCCGACTTCAGCTGCTTGGAGCGTCCACAGGCGCAGACATTTTTCGATCGACACGCAGGACAGCGCAGATGGCCGCTCGACGGCCGGAACACATGATCCACACTGACGGCATCGACGGCACTGCACTCGAAAAAGCTACCCACTGGTTGTGACAGATCGACGGTTTCCACCGGTAGTCCGGAGAGAGTCGAGAATCGTCACGAGCCTCAGGCGACAGTAATGCCGCCGTCGATAAAGATCGTCTGAGCCAATGGGACAGTTGGCCTTTGGTGGCGAGTGAACGAAAAGGAGAAGGAGCTTGCCCGCAGAACGGCGGTGAACGTACTGTGTTTCGTGGCGGAGCCCCGCGAGATCGTCGTGCCCCCACGTTCCGTCGAGCGTTTGGGACGACTGTTGGGCTCAGATCGTGCTGCTCGACTCCAAGAAGCCGCCGAAGGCGCCCGCCGTGCCCTCGGCGGTCGTCGGCTGTGGCACGTCAGCTCCACGGCCACCGGCGGGGGCGTGGCGGAGATGTTGCACCTCCTGGTGGGCTATGCCGACGAGGCGCAAGTCGACACCCGCTGGGTCGTCATCGACGCCGACCCGCAGTTCTTTGCAATCACCAAGCGACTGCACAATCGCCTCCATGGAGCGCCCGGAGATGCCGGAGCGCTCGGTCAGGATGAGGGTTCTCACTACAGCTCTACCCTCGAGGCCAATGCGGCTGCGCTAAGCCGGCGGATCCAGCCCGGCGACATCGTGATCCTCCATGATCCCCAGACCGCCGGTCTGGCCAGCCATCTGGTGCGTCAGGGCGCACGCGTCGCCTGGCGATGCCACATCGGCGCTGACCTGCCCAACGCACATACCCGAGAAGCCTGGGACTTCTTGTTGCCGCACCTGGGCGCATGTCACGCCTTCGTCTTCTCCCGTGCGGCGTTCGTGCCGCCCGAGCTGTCATCGGCGGACGTGTGGATCATCCAGCCCTCCATCGACCCACTTTCACCCAAGAACCGTCCGATGCCCCGTGGCCGGGTCACGCATCTCCTGGTCCGCATGGGCCTGGTCGCTGGGGAGCTGCCCGTGTCGGGGGACGTGGTCTTGGGAGGTGCGGGCCCGTTGCGGCCTGGAGGTCGAGCCGTGGTCCAGGTCTCTCGCTGGGATCACCTGAAGGACATGCTCGGCGTCTTGGAGGGTTTTGCCGAACACGTCGCGGGGCACGATGACGCCAGACTCGCCCTCGTGGGTCCCTCCGTCGACGGCGTGGTCGACGACCCAGAGGGGTCACAAGTCCTCGCCGAGTGCCTCACAGCTTGGGAAGCGCTGCCGTGGCGAGCCCGGGATCACGTGCGCCTCGTTGCACTCCCCATGGACGACATCGCCACGAACGCCCTCATGGTCAACGCCACGCAGCGCCACGCCAGCATCGTGGTGCAGAAGAGCCTCCAAGAGGGTTTCGGTCTCACCGTCTCGGAGGCAATGTGGAAGTCCAGGCCGGTTGTGGCGTCCGCCGTCGGAGGGATCGTCGACCAGGTGCCGCCGAATGCTGGTGTGCTCCTCGACGACCCGCGAGACCTCGACCTGTTCGGCCGAACTGTGAGATCGCTGCTGGAGCGGCCAGAAGAAATGGCCGCGCTCGGGCGAGGAGGCCGACGACACGTCCGGAACCACTTCCTGAGCGATCGCCATCTCATCGAGTACGCCCGGCTCGTGGAGCACATGAGCCAGCAGTGAATCTCTTTGGTCTCACAGCCACGATGTACAACACGGACTGATCTGTGAAGATCTCGTGGCCGACTTGCTCCTCGAGCTCAAGCTGACGAATCGCAGCAAAAGCCACCCAGCGACGTCACGAAGCTGAGGCGTCGGGATTCGGTGGCTCCCCCGCGCTCTTCGACCCAGGAACCTGGACCGTGAGGTCGACATTCCGCGCGACCAACTCGAACTCGAGACGCTCTCGCTCGATCTTGGGGTGTACGAAGTTCCTCGGAGACACATCGATACCGTATTGAGCTGCGAGACAGACAAGCCCCCGGTCATAGGCGACTTCAGCGACCAGAGCGGTTTCCGACCACATGCCCGCGCCGAGATCCTGAGCCGGCAATGCGGCGCGGCAATCGCGGACATAGTCAAGCAGAGCCTCGTCATCGAGGTCTGAGTCCCATTGGTCCAAGGCGCCAGAGAGCACTGTGACGTACATACTCATACGGACAGTGTGACCGCGTGAACAGATAGTGAACTACGGACGAACGTCCCATTGCGAACCCGGAAGCGGTCATAGGACCTTTGTCCTTGGTCCGGAGGACCTTTGCGCTGGTCTCAACGACTCCTCGGGCAACGACAATGAAAACAGACTTCCTCGCTCGGAGGGATCACGAACAAGGAGAAATTCATGCGTCGCAAGGTTTTCGACATGCTGGCCAGTGTTGGCGGCGTGGTCATAGTCATCGTGCTGGTGGTTGCCGGCGCTCTGCTAATGGTGGGTTACAACTTCGCCAATGACTACGTGCACACCCAGCTCGCTGAGCAACAGATCACATTCCCATCCGCTGCGGCGTTCAAGCACCCGGTGCCGGGAAGCGAGATCACCCCGTCGATGATCCCATCGGTGTCGCAATACGCCGGACAGCAGCTCGTGACGGGGCAGCAGGCGCAGGTGTACGCCAACGACTTCATCAACGTGCACCTCGGTGAGATCGGTGGCGGGAAGACCTACGCCCAGCTGAGCGCGGCGGCCATGGCCCTGCCCAAGGGATCGCCGGCCTACACCGCGGCCGAGGCCAAGGTCCAGACGGTCTTCCAGGGCACCACGCTTCGTGGCCTGCTCCTCGAGGCTTACGGCTACAGCCTCCTCGCGACGATCGCCCTCTGGTGCGCCATCGCAGCCTTCTGCCTCGCCGCTGTCTTGGCCGTGCTGGTCGGCCTCGGCTTCGCCCACGCCCGGCGGACGGACGAGAACGAAGAGCTTCTGCCCAATCACACTCCGGAGAAGGAGCTCGTCTCGGCATAACGCCAGCGAACAAACCCTCCCCAGCGAGGAGCCAACACCGGCCCGTTCAACAGCGGGCCGGTGTTGCGCGTCTGGTGGTCAGGGCCAAATTGTCATAGAGGGTGGCGCAGCCCGCTCCAACCCCGACCGAGGGCCACCCTGATGCCACCTTTGTCTCAACCACTTGCGCTGCCCCCCTGGCCAGTTGGCGAGGCTTCGATCGGCCATGCGTGACCTACAGGTGTCCGTCGGCGACTACTACCGGTGCAGCGAGGACTCCGGCGTGGAGGCCGAGGTGCTCGCCACGCCGGTACGAAGCTCCATTGGCTTCGTTCAGGTACTCAACGAACTGCTTCGAACACAGACGAACAGAACCGCCGAGTACTGCGCCATCTTCGAGCCACCAGTGGACTCGCGGGCAGAACCATCCAGGCATGTGAGTACTTGCGGCACGTCATGCAACACATCGATCCGTCCGTCCGCAGTCCGCAGCGACCTTCGGTGGCGCAGGCCTCGGGTTCCGAGCGTACGCAACGTGGAAGGAGGTCCCATTGTCCGTGCATGGACCCCTGACGTCGAGCACGAAGGTTTTGAGACCAATCTACGAACAAAATCTCCAGGACCAGGAGGTCGTCGGCACGCTGCTCGATGCTGCACGCTTCTTCGCCGAAGTGTGCCCCGACATTGTTCATCGCCAAGCCAATGGAGAGTGCACTGGCTTCCCGCTGCGCCATCAGGCGGGCGTGTCGTCGCGCCTCCGCCCGGGGATCTGCGGCAGACTCACTGGCACCATGAAAGGTTCGATCGTGTTTAGGTTGACCTTCACGGACGGTTGGGCATTCGTGCCCTTCTTCGAGACGCCCGACCAGGTGAACGACGACATCGCGCTGAAGTTCGACTACTACGAGGCCGACGTGGCCGCAAATACGTTGGAGAAGCGGCCACAGTTCGGGCTACCCGCAAGCCGATCCGTCCTGTGCGGCGAGCAGCCGGTTCCGCATTGGGCCGGTGCACTGCTGAGCGAGGCACCGCGGAAGGAGGACGACGCGACGTTTGACGCCTCGATTTTCGGAACACCCTGTGGTCGCAAGAGGCAGCTTCCGAGGCCCAGTCCTTCCTGACTCGTCGGGAGAGACGACTCAGTGCTTCGCAGCCCCATCTCTGAGGTGTCACTCAGGCCTGGCATCTCCTCACCTGACTTAAGCCCGCTGTGGGCCTGTGGAGGCAGAATGAGCCCGACAGCGGGTTCCGGCCGATCCGCTGCTGCATGGCCGGGCACACGCTCGACGCCGTCCCTCTGCAGCCGCAGGTACGGTGCGTGCCGCACCGGGCGGGTCATCCGTGACATGGTCTTGGCGACCGTTTCCATTGACCAGAAAAACCAGCGGGAGACCATCGCGGCATAAACCAGCTCCACGGTGAAGACCGGCTCTCCCCCCCGCCAGCAACCACTGCCTCGATGGTTTGCTGGCCGCTCCTTACGCCGTGGCCCGGCGATAGAGGTTGAGAGAAATCACGAAGAAGACCACCAGGATCCCCAGGCACCATGCCAGGGCCTGCCAGAGGTCGGAGGCGAGTGGGCCGCCTTCGAAGAGGGCACGCACCGAATTGATGACCACGCTGGCGGGCTGGTTGCGCGCAAAGGGTTGGAGCCACCCTGGCATGGTGGCCACGGGAACGACCGCCGAGCTGGCGAAGAACAGGATGAACATTGGGAGAATCGAGGCGATTTGGGCCGTCTGAGGATCTCGGACGGCGAGTCCCACGGCGGCGTACACCCAAATGAACGCGTAGCCGAACAGGATGATCAACGCGATTCCAGCGAGGCATGCGCCGACGGAACTGTGGAACCGGAAGCCCACGAGGATGCCGAGTCCGATCATGAAGCAAAGGGCCAGGACGCTGCGGCACAGGTCAGCGAGTGTCCGGCCCGCTAAGAACGCAGAGCGCGCCATGGGCAGGCTTCGAAACCGGTCGACCATTCCGGCCTGCAGGTCCTGCGCCAAAGTAAGGGCCGTGGTCATACCTCCGATCAGCACCGCCTCGAGGAAGATGGCGGGCACCACGTAGTCCACGTAATCGAGGCCCGGGATGTGGATCGCTCCCCCGAGCACGTAGCGGAACAGCAGGAGAATGATGGTCGGCTGGACAATGGAGAGGACCAGCAACTGCGGCGTGCGGACAATTCGCAGGAGATTGCGCTTCGTCATCCCGAAGAGGTCCCGAACGGATAGCCGCAAGCTCACCGACCCGGGTTGGATGCTCAATCGCTGCACCGCGAGGTCGCTCATCTTCCCGCCTCCTGGGCGGGATCTCCTGCTGGAGTCGCTGTGGCCGCCGGACCGGGCTGCCCGGTGTAGGAAAGAAAGACGTCGTCGAGGGAAGGACGTCGGATCCTCAGGTCGTCGAGCACAACGCCGCGTTCTTCGAGCTCGCGTCCCGCACCGAGGAGCGCATCCACTCTGCCATCGACGCGAACGCTGATCTTCTTGAGGTCACGATCCATCTGCAGACCGCCCAGACCGAAGGGCTCCAGGAGTCGCGCCGAACGCTCGAGGTCGGCCGAGTCAGCGACCTGCACCTCGAGGATGTCGCCGCCAATCCGGTCCTTCAACTGATCGGCGGTTCCACTCGCGACCACGCAGCCGGCGTCGAGGAGCACGATTTGGTCGGCGAGATACTCGGCCTCTTCCATGTACTGCGTCGTCAGAAGCACCGTCGAACCTTCATCGACGAGCTCCTTGATGAAGGACCACAGGTCGTTTCTCGTCCGCGGGTCCAGCCCGGTAGTGGGTTCGTCGAGCAAGAGGACGGGGGGCCGTCCGATGAGGCTTGCGGCAAGGTCGAGGCGGCGTCGCATGCCGCCGGAATAGGTCTTGACCGACCTGTCTGCCGCACTGGTCAGGGTCATACGCTCGAGCGCGTCCTGGGCCCGCCGTCGATATTCGGATCGTTCCAGGTGGTAGAGGAGGCCGACGAGCTCCAGATTCTCCCGACCAGTGAGGAGCTCGTCGACCGAGGCGTATTGTCCCGCCAGCCCGATGAGCGACCGGATGGCCTTGGCCTCTTTCTGGACGTCGCGCCCCGCCACTCTGGCGATGCCCGAATCGGGAAGGACGAGAGTGGTCAGAATCCGAATCAGGGTCGTCTTCCCTGCCCCGTTCGGCCCGAGGAGCGCCAAGACGGTGCCCGGCTCGACCGACAGGGAGACATGATCCAGTGCCTGGTTCGGCCCGAAGCGTTTCGACACCCCCTCGACCTCGATGGCCATCATGGTGGATTTCGCAGGGCCATTGTGGTTCGAGGCGTTTGCGCCGCCGACCCTGCCTTTCACCGATGCCGCGATGGCCACCGCGATTGTCCTTTCTCGTCCCTGGTGCGGCGGAGCGCCGTCGTCTTTCGCATGATGACAGGCGTGATCGCCGCTGTCTTAGGGACAAACGTCCCGATCCCGTCGCAGCATGAAGTTTTCGAGCCGGCTCGGAGGCGGGGCGCCGCCGAGAAAGGACCTAGGTCCCGTGCTGGAGGGGCTTTTGGTTCTACGGGGCCAGCTGCTCGATGCAGTCCAATGGAACCAGACGGTGCTCACCGTCCCGACCCGAGAACAGGAGACAGCGATGAATCGCACCGCAAGCCGCCAGACCGTTCCCAGTACGCATCGAACCCGGCGCCCCTCACTGAGTCCCTACTACATGGACGAGACAGCCTTCACGCTCGCAGACATCCGTCGGGATCGCGCGCTGGGCACATCCCCCGTCAAGCGCTGAGACAGCTCCCTCCGAAGCGCTACTGGACTGCAGACCGGTTGCCATGACGTTCTTCGATCTCATTCTGCGCAACCTGTGGAAGAAGAAGGCCCGATCCATCGGACTGCTTCTGGCTGTCGCGGTCGCCGTGATGACCGTGGTCGCACTCGACGTGACGAGTAGCGGCCTCGAGCAATCGGCCGCCGCCATCATTTCCGTCGGTAAGGCCGATTTCACCGTGGCCCAGAAAGGCGCCTCGAGCACGCTCACAAGTACGATCGACCGCAACGAGCTCACCCGTATCCAACAGACGCCAGGAGTGCAAAGCGCCGTCGGTGTCCTCGTGGAGACTGAGCACATCAATGCCGACAATCCCGTCTTCATTGAGATCGGCATCCAGCCCGAAGATCTGGCGGCCTTCGGAGTGAAGATCGTCGCCGGACACAGCTATTCCGCCACGAGCGGCAACGAGGTGATGCTGGGCTGGACCGCGGCAGCCAACCTCGGGCTCCACGTCGGCGACCGTTTCCACGCCAACGGGACCGTGAACACGGTTGTCGGCATCTATTCCACCGGCAATGCCTTCGGCGATGCCGGAGCGATGTTCCCGCTGCCGGCCATTCAGGGCTACAACCGCCTCCCCGGGATCGTGACCCTGGCCTTCGTAAAGGTGCAGCCTGGCTACTCCATCGCGTCCGTGGCGGCCCGCGTCGCCTACAACCAGCCCCAGCTCACCACCATCCGTACGGCCAGTCAGTTCGGCAGAGCAGACACGAGTCTCGTCTACCTGCAGGCGGCCGTGAATGGCAGCACGGCACTCGCGATCCTCATCGGCGCCATCATCGTCGGCAACACGATGCTCCTTTCGCTCTTCGAGCGGACCCGCGAATTCGGGCTTCTCAGGGCCTTCGGCTGGACTCGGCGCCGGACCGTGACCCTGTTGCTGGTGAGAGCCTCCTGCTCGCCATCGTCGGTGCCGGCGTCGGTGTCGCCCTGTCCTTCGTCGTCACGTCCGTGCTCGCTCAGCTCCCGGCGCTCAAAGGCATCCTGCACCCGAACTTTACGGAGGGAGCTTTTTGGCGTGCCCTGTTCACCGCGCTCGTCATGACCTTCATCGGCGCCCTCTATCCGACCATCCGTGCCGCCATCCTCTCCCCGCTGAAAGCGCTGAGCTATGAGTGACCGTCCGCTCGCCGTAGAGGTCAAGGGCGTGACACGGGTCTTCCCCGGTCAGGTCACCGCCCTCGCCGGGGTTGACCTGACCGTCGCGGCCGGCGAAACGGTGGCCGTCACCGGGCCGTCGGGGTGCGGCAAGTCGACGCTGCTCCACCTCCTGGCCGCCATTGACTCCCCCACTACTGGTTCGGTCGTCGTCGGCGGTCACGATGTGGCGCGAATTGGCGACCTCAGCCGCTACCGGCGCAACGAGGTAGGGCTCGTCTTCCAATTTCACAACCTGCTGCCACAGCTAAGCGCCCTGGCGAACGTGGAGATGCCCATGTTCGGTACCCACCGGTCGACTCGTCAGCGGAAGCTGCGAGCCCGCGAGCTCTTGGCCCAGGTCGACCTTGCGGGATGTGAGAGTCGTCTGCCGACAGAGCTGTCCGGTGGTGAACGCCAGCGAGTGGCCATTGCCCGGGCTCTGGCGAACGATCCTCAGATCCTCTTGGCCGATGAGCCGACGGGAAGCCTCGACTCGGCGTCCACTAGCCGGTTTCTCGAACTGATCGAGCAGCTCGGCTCATCGGGAATGACCATCGTCATGGTGACGCACGCCCCAGACGTCGCGGCACACGCCCACCGCATCATCGCAATGCGAGACGGACGCATTATCGATTCGACGCAGGCATTCGATCACGATCGCTTCGCCCTCACGACCTGATGTCCTTCCGCATGTCCGTGCCGATACAACCGCTGATGCGAACCACACTTCTGGCTTGTAGCGGAGTCGCCCTCGTTGTCGTGGTGGTGATCGCGCCAACATGTCCTTCGGCAGGTTCCGACACGAGGACGGTTCGTGTGGGTCTCTTCGGAGACTCCCTTGCGGTGCAATCGGAGCCCTATTTCAACTTCCTCGTGCAAGCGGGCGGCAAGGCGGAAGTCAGCGATTTCTCTTATGGCGGAACGGCGGCTTGCGATTGGCTTTCCAAGATGCGCAGATACGCCCGAACCGAACATCCGCAAGCGGTGGTCTTCGAATTCATCGGCAACACATTCTCGGCTTGCATGAAAGGCTGCCTCTACGGATCGCCGGCCGCAGTCATGCTCTACTGCTCGGCCATTTCCACAGCGATCAACGTCTTCCTTGGCTTGGGGAACACACGTTTTTCTGGTTGGCACACCGATCACCAAGGCCGAGTGGACCTCCCATGATTCGAAGTGGGACGCCCTTAACCTCGCCTTCGCCGCGTTGGCCGCGAAGCAGCCCACCCACGTGACCTACGTCGACGCGGGAAGAGCGGTCGAAGGGCCACACCAGTCCTTCGTCTCGACGTTGCCCTGCCTCTTCTTCGAGCCTTGCACTGGCCCGACGATCGCCGGAGTCAGGACCAATTTGGTTCGTTCCCGGATGGGATCCACTTCTGCCCGAACCAGGTCGGCAACGCGGTGGGCGTCGTGCCCGGCTGCGACACGTACAGCTCTGGCGCGTTTCGCTTTGCTGCCGCGATGGCCGGCCCGGTGATTCGAGAGTTCGACCTTGCGAAGGCCCGGCAGCGGTGAGGAGAGGCAGGAAATGGCCCGAAGCTCCCGTAGGGATGGCTGCTCAGGACTTCGAAGTATTGGCCCTCGTCGAAGCGAAGACGACCGAGTAAGTGGCGTTGAAGTGCGAAAACGCCTCAAGAGTGCAACGGATTGGTCATGGAGCAAGAGTCGTTACATCTTTATCAATCGTCACAAGCTGAATGTCTCCCCGCTGTGCCAGCAGTACCATCCAACCCTCACCACGCGACGGCGGCAGGAGCCGCCGGAGAACGACCTTGTCTTCCCTTTTAGCAACACCAGCCGCCGTACCTTGAAAAGTCGCCACCCAACCCCGCCCGCACTGTCCTTCCGGCATGTCACCCACGCCCTGATCGGAGACCGGGTCGCTCTCGACGGGCTGGACATGGACGCGCCCCAGGGCGAAGTGCTGGCCCTCCTGGGACCGAACGGGGCTGGGAAGTCGACCACGATCTCTGCCTGGCTCGGCCTCGTCAGACCACAGCAAGGCCGCGTCGAGGTTATAGGCTGCGACCCACGCCAGGCCGTTTCCGCCGGCCGAGTGGGTGCCATGCTTCAGTCCGGCTCTGGAATCGGCTTGCCTCCGGGCGTCCGCGTCGACGAGGCCCTCCGCCTCGTCCGGCGGGCTCGACAGCGCCTGCTCGGCACCGTGTGACCAGATCGTTGAGCGGGCGAACATCGGTTTGCTTCTGCGGAGGATAGATACCGCCTCTCCTCAGGCGAGGCCCAGCGGGTCCGCTTTGCCATTGCGATCGTGGGTGATCCCGATGTCCTGTTCCTCGACGAACCGACCTCCGCGATGGACGACGAGTCCCGCCGACAACTTTCTGGTGAATGATGCGGGCCTTTGGGGACGAGGGGCGGACAGTACTCTTCGCCACCCACCACCTGGCAGAGGCCGATGAGA
>CAWFPP010000017.1:0-6303 GCA_963817735.1 uncultured Acidimicrobiaceae bacterium
CTGTCCCCGGTCCGCCTGCAATGACCGAGACCCGGCGCAGCACGGCGGTGGCGGCGGCCAATGGCTGCAGGTGCTCAGGGTCCGCCGTCTCCGGGTCCAGCTCGCGGAAGGACGTCGAGAGGCCGGCGCGCAGGAGCGTCAGGTCGACGTCCGCTGGGTCGCGGTCGATCCGGGCGAGGAGCTCGGTCGCAACGAGCCGCTCGTCGAGCCAGAGCCGGTTGAGGTACAAGTTCGACCCGGACAGCCAGAGTGGGTGGCCGGGCCCGACGAGTGGGCTCCGCGCCAGCACGTCGAGCCAGGCCGCTGGATCCGGCCAGGGCAGCGCGTCGAGGTCGGTCTCGGTCGGCGAGTCGCTGTCCCGGCTGGCCGTGTGCCGAATGGTCTGCAGGTCGACACAGACGTGCCCGAGCCGTGGTGCTCGGGCGGCGAAGGCGATCCCGAGGGCGACGGTCTCGCCGTCAGCTTCGGCGAGTTCGGCGAGTTCGGCGAGTTGGGCGAGACGGGTGGCGACGTGGACGTCCGCGCCGTCGAGGATCCCCGCCCGGTTGAACGCTCGCAGGGCCCCGGATGCGCCGGAGGCGACAGTCGCGTCGTTGCGATCGAGGCCGACCCCGGCGGTCTCGACGGTCGTCATCGGCGCACCCCGTGGTCGAAGAGGTCGCTCAGCGCCGTGACGAGCTCGGCGGGAGGGCACCACGACCACACCCCGCACGGCGTGTCCCCGAACACCGTCGGTTCGACAGCGCTCATCCCGCGCACAAAGAGGTAGAGGGCGCCGCCGACATGACGGGCGGGGTCGTAGTCAGGCTGGCGCCAGCGCAGGTACCGGTGCAGCGCAACCGAGTAGAGCAGGGCCTGCAGCGGGTAGTGGGCCTGGGCCATCTCGGCCTCGAGCGCCTCTGGTCGGTAGTGCCACGCGGTGACGGTCTCGTCGGCGGACGCGAGCCGGTTGGTCTTGTAATCCGCCAGCACGAACCGGCCGTCCGGCAGCCGCAGCACCAGGTCGAGACTGCCGGTCAAGAAGCCACGCAACGGCGCATCCCCGAAGGCCGGGTCGCGCAGACGATCGGCATAGGCGTAGACCGGATCGCCCGGACTCAGGTGTTCGACGAGCAACGCGGCGAGGTCGGTGACCCGGAGGTCGCCGGCCCGGCTCGCCTTCGTATCGTCACCTCCGACCAGCGGCAGCTCGAATCCGAGTTCGTCGATCCGGTCCTTCCGGTTCACCTCGCACAGCCGCACCCCGGCCGCAGGTCCGAGCGGGGATTCGATCGCCGTGCAGAGACCATGCACGACCTCGTCGCGGTTGCCCAGGTCGACCTTGTAGTACGCCATCTCCTGGCCCAAGGCGGCGTCCACCTCGGCGGCCAGCTCGGGGGCGTCGAACGCGACCCGTTCCAGCACACCGTGAATCAGGGAGCCCACCAGGGTCCCACCGGGCATGGCGGCCAATCCGAGTGGGACCCCGCGCAGGCGTGCCTCCTCGTCGCCGGAGACCGCCCCGCCGAGCACCCGCCATGGGGCACCGGGCGTCTCCTCGTCCAGCGTCAGCTCCGTCTCCACCTCCGGCTCACTGGCGATGGCCGGCCGATCGTGCACCGCACTGGTGATCGACGAATACGAGGCGCGCCTCCAGGTCGTGTCGAGATGACGGTCGAACACCGCGATGGCGAGGTCAGACGAGCTCTCGCTCTCGCGCTGCCACCGGATGTCGGGCGGCTGCCCGACGCGCTCGACCGAGACCGCTGGGCCCAGATGGGTGAAGGCCTCCACGGCGGCGGCGTCGGATGGCGCCTTCTTCCCGCTCGCGGGGATCTGGCCATCGGGCCCCCGATCGAAGAGGAGGCGCGACAGCGACGAATTCTTCGTGTCCTTCGAGCCGGCCCACCACAGCACCGCCTGATGGCGGGCCCGCGTCAGGGCGACATAGAGGAGGCGCAGGCTCTCACCCTGCTCTTCGGCCTCCTGCCACTTCTTGTGCTCGGCGAGAACAGGACCTGGGCACCCGACATCGATGGTGCGCTCATTGTCGTTGTCGGGATCGTGAAAGACCGGGACGTCGATCGGGAAGGCCCAGCCGTCCCAGGCGTACGGGATGAGCACGACCGGGAACTCCAGTCCTTTACTCCGGTGGACCGTGATGACCTGGACCGCTTGGGCATCCGACTCGAGCCGGCGTGTCCGCTCCTCGTTCTCGCCGTCACGGTCCGCCTCAAGAATGCGACGCCCCAGCCAGTTGGCGAGTGCGGTCGGACTAGAGCCTTCGGTGACCGCGGCATCGTGCAGCAGCTGGCCGATATGTCGCAAGTCGGTCATGAACCGCTCGCCCGAGGGGCGACGGAGGACCCGCGCCGGGACGTCGCCGGCACTGGTCACCGACTCGTAGAGGGTGGCGACCCCCCTGTCGCGCAGCTGGCGGCCCCACGTATGCAGCCATTCGTGGAGATCCTCCCAGCGCCCGACGTCCTCCTTGTCCGCCACCTGCTCGGCCGACCAGCCGATGAATTGGGTCATGGCCGCCATGGACGCCCGATCGCTCGACGCGGGCTGCTCGAGCGCCTCGAGGAGGCGGAGCCATTCGGTGGCGGGCCGTGACGCGAACACTGACCCGGCCCCGCTGATGACGGCGGGGACGTTGGCATGCAGGAGGGCGTCGCACACCGTCGTCGCCTGGCGGTTCGACTTGACCAACACTGCGATGTCGCCCGGGTGCAGGGTGCGGCACTCCGTGCTGTCGACATGACGCGTCGCGATCTCCGGTTCGGCGCCCAGGAGCTCGACCGTCTGCGCGGCGAGGTCGCGCGCGAATCAGGTCGCGGGCGTCCGGTGCTTTCATCTTGTGCTGATAGGTGGGGACGAGACGGTCCGCCGTGTGCAGGACCCGCACACGCAACGGGGTGGCCACGGGTGCTCCCGACAGCCGCGGCTCCATATTCCGGGGCGTGGCCCTGACGTGGCGGTAGCGGATACCCGCTTGACCGAGCTGCGCACCACCGAACAACGCGTCGTATGCGTCGAGCAGCCCCTGGTCGCTGCGCCAGTTGACGTCGAGCGTCCATTTCGACTGCACAGTGGCCTTCGCCCTGAGATAGGTGTGGACGTCGGCACCGCGGAAAGCGTAAATCGCCTGCTTCGGATCGCCGATGAGGACCAGCGTCTTGCCCTTGGCATCGAAGGCACCGCGCATGATGTCCCACTGCACGGGGTCGGTGTCCTGGAACTCGTCGACGAGAACGACATCGAAGCGCTCCCGCAGGCGGGCCCGCGCCATGGCGCCACGCACGGGATCGCGCAGCGTGGCGCGTAGGCGCAAGAGGACATCGTCGTAGGTGAGGATCTTCATGACGCGCTTGCGCTTCTCCATCTCCTTGCGCACGCGCTCGGCAAAGCGACGGCGCGTGGGCTCGAGCTCGTCCCCGTTCGCCAGCGGCGGAACCACAAAGGCGTCGGGGATGTCGAGGACCCTGCGAGCCACCTTGCCCGCCTCGGCCCGCGAGAAGGCAATCTCGTTGTCCCGATAGGCGAACTTGCGCAGGTACAGGTCGTCGACGACCTCGTCCACCAGGTCGCGCACGTCCTCGACGAGCGTCACGTCCCGGTCGACGTCGCCCGCGGTGCCGAGGCCGTACAGGACCTGCAGACAGAATCCGTGCGTCGTCTCGATCGTGGCGGCATCGAAGTCCGCAATGGCCTTGCCCAGCCGGCTGCACCGCAGCTCCTGCTCGGCGCGGGGAACATCCGCCAGGAGCCGCACGACGTCGTCGCCTTCGGGGACCGTCCTTCCGGCCAGGACATCGGTCAAGCCGTCGAAGGCGTCCACCAGTCGCTCCCGAACCCGCTCGCGCAGCTCTCCCGTGGCCATGCGCGTGAACGTCATCACCAGCAGGCGGTCAATCGGCAGGTCGTCCTCCGCCACGTACCTGGCCGTGAGGGCCGCGATCGTGAAGGTCTTCCCGGTGCCCGCGCTCGCTTCGAGCAGCGTCGTTCCGCGCGGCAGCGGACCCTGGACCACGAACGCGGGGATCTCCTCTTCCCCACCACCGTGCTCCGCGAGCGTCGTCACTGCAGCCGGGTGCTCTCGAGGTCCAACAATCCGTCCCAGACCCTGCGGGCGTACACACCGAACCGGGAAGGTTCCGGGGGGTCGAGGCCGGCGCCCTCCTCTGTCGAGGGAATCCCCGAGCACTTGACCATGTCCGGGAACGAGAGCTCGCCTCCGAGAACGAACAGATGCTCCTTGTCCCTGTTCTCGTTGTTCCAGTCGTTGCTCGACTCCCATTGCTTCCGCGCCGTCAGCGCGACCTCATCGGGCTCCCGGCCGAGCGCCCGACCGAGGGCGTACGCCTCGGAGGTCTTGCAGTAGAGCGGCAGTGGCTCGCACATGCCGCGGCGGAAGAGCTCGACGAGACCGGCCAGATGGGCCCGCGCCACGTTTTGGCGAGTCTCCGGGTCCCCATGGAGCGGGCCGACGGCGACCACCGACACGGGGTGCCTCGAGCCCTTGCTCGCCCGCCCGATCGTCGTCGCCTCGAACGCCACGTCCGGATAGGTCGCGCTCGAGTGCCAGGAGACGAAGCCACGCGCTCAACCGCAGCGCGGGCTGCATTCTGCGGTAGGTCACCGTGGGGGTGACGTGGCCCCGCACTCCGGCCACCGTTCCCGCCACAGACGGAAGACCCGGCAGGTCGACGTGGACATCGAGCGAGACCGGGGGAATGCCCGAGAGGTGGCTGCTGGCTTTCACGAGCTCTTCGACGTCGCGTTGCATCTGGTCGAGCACCGGGTGAGCCAGCGATGCCGGAGGCAGCGCCCCCCGGGCCACCTCCGCCTTCTCGCATGCATCCCAGCTCGCCCCGTCGAGGCGCGCCTGCAGGATACGCTCGCCGATCCCCCACTCGGTCAACGCGTTCGACACGATCGGAATGGCGTCCTCGTACTCACGGGTCCGGTCCCAGAGCGAGACGCCGAGTCGTTCACGCAGGAAGACCTTGACGGGATCGCGCAGCAAGCGGTCCAGCAGCTCGACGTCGACGGCCTCGACCGCACTTTCCAGGGGGTGTGCCAGGAACGGCGGGAGCCGCAGCTCCTGAGCCAGCGCGGCGCGGGCCCCTTCCAGATTGAGCTCGTCGAAGCTCCATGGCCGGGCAGGGACGAGCTTGCCCGGCACGAAATTCCGCGGGTCAAAAGGCTGCAGCGGGTGCTCGATCACGATGGCCTCGCTGGCCCGTCCCCTGGCGGTGCTCACCGTGCGGTCCACCACGTCGAAGAGCTCGCCCACCGGGACCGCCGGCGGGCGGCGCTGATTCGAGCGCTCGTCGTGGCCGCTGTAGGTGATGATCAGATGCCGGCGAGCGGCGAGGAGCGCATCGAGCAGGAGTTGGCGGTCTTCACTGCGCGCGTCGCGGTCGCCGACTCGGGGGTCCTGGGCGGTGAGATCGTCGCCGTCGCGTTCGATGTGGCGCGGGAAGCCGCCGTCATCGAGCCCGAGAAGGCAGACGACCTTGTGAGGGATGGAGCGCATGGGGACGAGAGTGCACACGGTCATGTGGCCGGTGCAGAAGTTGGCCCTCGTGGCTTTACCCTTCAGGCGATCGGTCAGGAGAGAACGGACGTCGGCGCAGCTGATCGTGACGGCGCTGTCCCCGCTTTCCGTTGTCGCCTCTTCCGCCATCTGGTCGAGCAGCGCGGTGAGCTCCGCCCGCTGCCAGGCCTCACGGGGTGCCGTCGCGGTCAGTGCGTCGGCGATGTCCGCGAGCTGGCCTGCCCAGGCACTCATGGTGCGGTCGGCGGCGAGCCCCTCGAACGCGGCGTGCAAGCGGTCGACGAGCTCGGCCAAGCGGCCCGCAAGCTCGATATCGCCGCTCTCGACATCATCGAGCGGGAGCGTCTCGGCGAACAGCTCCTGGCCGTGCTCGGCCATCGCCACACCGAGCAGGACGCGGTCCATCCCGGACCGCCAGGTGTTGGCCTCGATGCGTCCGAGCTCGAAGGCTTTACGGTGCTGTGCATCGAAGCCCCACCGCACATTCGACTCGCGGACCCATTGCTCTATGCGCGCCAGGTCGTCCTCCGCGAAGCGGAACCGCCGCCGCACGGGCTCGCGCCCGGCGAGATCCAGCACCTGGCTGACCGTCATGCGTGCCGTGGCGAGGTCCAGCACTTCCGCCAGGACCCCCATCACCGGGTTCGTCTGGCGCAGGGAGCGGTCGGCCAGCCGGATCTTCAGCTGGCGCGTGCTGTCGACGCGACCTCCCTCTTCGTCGTGCGCGCCGAACGTCGCCTGTATCAGTGGCGCGAAGTGCT
>CAWFPP010000018.1:0-6612 GCA_963817735.1 uncultured Acidimicrobiaceae bacterium
ACTGGGGGAGTGCATCGTGTCGGAATCCGACATCCTCGACGGCCTGGTCCAGTCCCTGCGCACCACCGTGGACGAAAAGCCCGGCTCGCCGGGGTGAAGAGGGTCGCTCTCACCGCCTCGAAGGCGAATCCGGTCGATCGTGCGCTCGCCGCACGGCAGAAGCCACGGCCGCGAGACGGCTATCGCCACGATCGACATCAGGTTCCAACTGCGCGCCCTCTCCCCATTCGTTCCATGAATTGATGAAGAGAAGCCGCGCTTGTGGATCTCCGAACCGGTACGTGTGGTCCACGAGCGCGTCGAGCCAGCGACGAAACTCCCGGGCGGTGTCGTTGACATAGACGGTCGAGCGTGCACCACGACGGGGTGAGTTGTCCCACCCCGGCATCGCAGTGCGGAACCAACGGAAGTCGGGCGTCGGCTTTGACAGCGCCCAATGCACCGTTCGCTCGTAGTCGACCAGCGTCCCGTTCCATGACGTCGGGTCATACAGATCGGGCGGCCCAGGGCTCGAGGGATCGATGATGTTCGGCGGCTGGACCGACCCGTGGGGTGGGAATTCCACCGCTGAGTCGAAGCCGTAGGGCCCGGGATCAAAGAGGTTGAAACTCTGCACCATCGACAGATGGAGGTCACCGATCCCAATTGTGTGCGCTCGTTCACGGAGCGCGTCAACGGTTCGGCTCGGCTCATCGAGCAGCTCCGCCCGGTAGATCAGGAGGAGCGGCTTTCCGTGGATCCTCACGTATCTCGGGTCCGAGAAGTACTCGGCCAAGTCGTCGACGATTCGAGGATCACTTTTCGCCGAGTGCTGCTGCTCCATCAGGAGCTCGTCGTTTCCACCGTCCCAGACCCGAGACCAGCTCTCATTTGCCCAACAGAGGAAATAGCGCACGTTGAGGTCGGGCGCTTCCAACAGAAGCCGGAGCGGCCTCTCGAGCAGACGTCGGCCTCCGAACCAATAGGCGTAGACACAGAACGCCGTGATCCCGTGTTGCGATGCCAGGGAATATTGACGTTGCAGCACTTCTGGCCGGTCCAGCGTGTAGTACCCGTCGCGTGGAATCTGCGGTTGCAAATGGCCTGGATACAGGGGCAGCGCCCGTTGGACCTTCGTCCACTCGGTGAAACCCGTTCCCCACCATTCATTGTTCTCGGCGGTCTCGTAGAACTGGGGCAGGTAGAAGGCAGCGACTTCGAGATCCGGCGGGGGCGAGGCATGGAGACCGACGCCAGGCTTCCCCGCCGGAGTGTCTCGTACCGACACGGTTACGACGGCAGCGTGAGGCCCATCTCTTCGATGGCCTCGCGCGACCCGGAAACGGAATTGTTCGGCGGAGAACTGATCGGAGGTGTCCGTGATGCTCTGACTCAGCACCGTGGAACCGAGCGGATCCTCGAAGAGGGATTCGACGATATCCACACATTCGTCGAGCGTGCGAAAACCTGTGTCACAGCCGAGCTGGGCGACAACGTCCTTCGGCCCCCCACCGGCGAAGACCACCGGGATGCAGCCGAAGCTGGCGGCCTCCACCGGAGTGATGCCGAAGTGCTCCATCTGCTCGGGGAATTCGAGCTCGTCCACTCCCATTCCGGCGGCGTGAATGAGGACGGCTGAACTCGCATAGAGATCGGCCAAACTGTCGCGGCTTATGTTCGGGTAGAACGAGCAGTCGAGGCCTTCCGCCATGTCCTGCAGATCCTTGAATCGTTCTCTTCCCTCGGCGGTTGGATGAATCGATCCCGCCAATGCGAGCTCGAGGCCCGGGAGTCGCTCGTCCAGAGCGCGAAAGGCGTTGATGACCGCGTCCTGCCGCTTGTTGTGTCCTCCGGCGAAAAAGCGACCGACGGTCAGGATCCTTCTCCTGTCCTTCCATGGCGGCCCGCTCCGGGCCCCTGCCCATTGGGCCGGGGGCGGGACGATCCGTATGGGTGGGGCCGGGAGGTCGTAGAGACGGATGAGGCCGTTGACATGTCGACGAACGAATTGCGAATAGACCCAGATCTCACTGAAATCGCCGAGCAGGTGCCCGTATTGTTCCACCTCCTCGTCGGGCACCGAGAAGGGGAACTGAAGGAGGTAGACACTCCGAAGTCCGAATGGCTCCGTGGGGGGCACGATCGAATTGCCGAGAATCACTGCGAACTGGCAATCCGATCGATCGACCTCGGCGAATGGTCGGGGCGTGGCCACCGACCGCGTGAAGCCGAAGGTCGAGGAGATCTGGGCCATCCGAACGGAGCTGTACGGGTGCGGCGTGCCGAAGACGACTTCGTCCACTCCGGCCCTGGACGTCAGGAAGGAGGCCAACTCGAACATGACTCGCTCCCCGCCGCCGGGCACAAGGGGATACGGCGAGTAGAGAACGTAGGGCGGTCGGGCAGACAGCGGACCTGATCGGCTCGACGTTTGCACAAGGATGCCAGATTCCCGTCGGTCGGGTTCCTGTCTCGCAGGATCGACGAACGTGGTGGCGAGCTGGCGGGCAGCGAGCCAATCGCCCCACTTCGAGACGAAGCGTGCTCTGTTGATTTCGGAGATGTTCTGGAGCTGCAGTCGTCGATCCGATGTGGTGTGGCTCTCGATATGGGTGACCCGGGCCAGCGGATTCACCACCACCTTGCCGCAGGACGACCAGAGCTTCAGGCAGAGATCGGTGTCTTCGTAGTAGGCCGGTTCCCATTCGAAGCCGAACCCTCCGACCTGGAGAAAATCGGCCCGTCGCATCATCAGGCAGGCAGCGGAACAGAAATCGACGGCGCACGGCGTGTCGAAATGCTCGGGGCCCCACACGGAGCCCTTCCCGATCTGCACGACATCTCCGGTGGCAAGCGCGATTCCGCCGACCTCCTGCACCCGACCGTCGGGGTACAGGAACATCGGTCCCACGGCCGCAATCGACGGGTCGCCTCCCATCGTCGCCGCCAAGGTCTCGATCCAACCCGGATGAACGAACGCGTCATTGTTGAGAAATACGATGTAGTCGGTCGAAGTGTGATCGACACCAATGTTGTTTCCTTCGCTGAAGAACCGATTCTCTCCAACCTCGACGAGCGTGAAACGCCGCGACCGGTGGTCCTTTCTGAGGATGGCGACTTCTTCGTCGGTGGAGCCATTGTCCACCACGACGATGTCACGGATGAGGTCGCTCGAGGCGCGCTGGAGAGCCTCGAGACACTCGATCGTCGTATTCGCCTGGTTGTAGTTGAGAACGATGATCGAAATGTTCTGGTGAAAATCGGGAACCTGTCCGGCCGGCCGCATCGGACCTTCAGCCGTGCCGGGAGGATGCGTCTCTGGCGCGTCCCGATCCGATGAGCCGTGACAGCAGTCGGACCGGAGCTGTCATACGCCAAGACGAGGAGTGCTGAATCTCGCTGAGTCGCCGTTGCGCCTCAGCGGCTTCACCGGCCAGCATCTCCGCTTCGCGCTCTCGTGCCTGCAGGGCGAGCTCCCGAATCGTCAGCTCACGTGTATAGCGGGCGGCTGACGTCGACAGCTTGGCCGTCAGCTCGTCGAGCCGCCCGAAGAATTCGTTCTGCATGGCGGCCCGCTCGAGGCTCACCTGCTCCTTGTACGCGACGAGTTCGGCCCGCAGCGCTCCGGATTCTGTGGCGAGCGCCGCCATCGTCTCACGCGTCGCGTTGATTGCGATCTGAAACGTGTCCCGTTCGATCTGTCGGCTCTCGTTGAGCGAGTCGATCAGGGTCCGGACGGCCGACGGTGAGATCGGCTCTGGACCCAAGACGTGGCGGAACTCGGACCGCTCGGCGAAGATGGCGAACAATCCCCGAAACGCCGGCGGGGCATCGCGGAGAAGATCGACCAGCGGCGTCGCGCCATTGTGCGGGACCTGCGCCACCAAGATCTCCGCGGTCGGTCCGAGACTCACAACGGTTGATGGAATGCGTTCGGCGACGAAGGCGCGGGTCGCCGAGAAGCCGGAAGTCTCCCCTTCCCGTGTGTTCGGAAGAACGAGCACGGCACCTGGAGCCATGCGATCGATCCATCTTTGCAGGTAGGCCGGATCTCGCTGCTCGCTCTCGGAGAGTCCCACGTGCAAGAGCTGAATCGGCGGGAACCCAGAGGCGTCGGTCGCGCTTTCGGGATCCTCGACGGTGCCTTCGAGCACGGCGCCGAACTGTCCGGCCGACTCGGCGATCTGGTCGTGAAACCGCCGCACCGCTTCTTGGCGCTGTTGGTCCGATCCTTCCGGGGGGGCAAGCAGTACTGCGACGCACCTGGCGGCAGATTCAATCCGCTGCGCGGCCCGCCACGCGGCATGGAAGGGGGAACGGACCTCGAAACCGAGGTCGACGGTCAGGGCCGGATTGAGCGACGAGACGAGCCATGAGAGGAAAGGGAGGGCGGGACTCCACCCGGTGTCCGCAAACGGGAGATCGTCCGTCCGGAGGATGGCCTCCAGGGCAGCGGCGTCGTGCGACAGGAGGCTCTTGGCCGGCGTCGAGGGGCCGGGCTCGGAGGAATGGGGCTGCGGTGCGATCGTCACGATTCCAATGGTCGCTGCTCGCTAGGGGCGCCGCGACGGATGGCCAAATGACATTCGGTTGCTGGTGTCCATCAATCGCGTCACCACTTGAAATCGAGAGAGGGCTTGCGGCCGGAACGGCCTGCTGGTGGTTGTCACCCTAGCCGGATCCACCAATCTGGAGAGGAAGAGGGATGCCGAACCCATGGTCGGCTCCGAACCGAATCGCCGCGAAGGAGCCCGCCCTCACGGGCCCGACACGGTGCGAGGACCGCGAAACGTGCGTCTCATGGAAGCAGTGCGGACAGGTCCAACTGGTACTGTGCGGCCATGAGTTCTCCCGAGCTGTACGCCGTGCCGCGCGTGGTCGAGAGCGCCGACCGCTGCCACTTCTACCATGTCATGGAGATCCCTGGGTACGGCATGACGCAGGGAGGACACTGGGACCTTCGCGGTGGCGAAGAGAGCTATGTGGGGCACGTCGACCTCGCTGGCAAGAGGGTTCTCGAGATCGGCCCTGCGTCCGGATACCTGACGTTCTGGATGGAATCGCGTGGTGCCGAGGTGGTCTCGGTCGAGCTCTCGCCCGACCTGGCATGGGATGCAGTCCCGGACTCACACCTCGACGTCAAGGAGTTCTCCCGAAGCCGGGTCGACGGCATGGAGGGCCTGCGCAACGGTTACTGGTTCGCTCATGAACGCCTGCACAGCAAGGCCAAGGTGCACTACGGCAACGTCTACGACCTGCCCGACGAGCTGGGACGTTTCGACGTCGCCGTTCTCTGCGCCGTGCTGCTCCACGTGCGTGATCCGTTGCGGGTCGTCGAGAACTGCGCGCGTCTCTCCGACTCGCTCGTCGTCACCGATCTCTCTCATCCCGACGTCCCGGAGGACGCCCCGGTCATGCAGTGGCTGTCCACACCGGAAGCGCCGAGTCTCGACACGTGGTGGAAATTCAGCCCCCAGCTCTTCGTGCGCTTCGGCGAGGTGCTCGGCTTCACGAACAACGTCGTGACGCGCCATGAACAGGCGCTGACCCTCGAGGGCCAGTCGCGCTCCGCCGCCATGTTCTCGGTGGTCTCCACCGGAAGGCCCGTGTCCTGACGCACACGCCGCGGTACGCGGAGCGTCACCTCCATTGTGGCGATCGGTGCGCCGTAGCGGATCACCCGACGCCCAGGAGCACCCGTACCCGCGTCACGAGGGCGACCGGGTCGCCGAAGTGGCTTTCGGCGTAGCGCCGGCCGGACTCCGACACCCGCGACCGCTCCGACTCGCTCTGCATGCTCGCCACCGCCGTGAGGAGCTCGTCGGGGCCGCTGAAGGTCGAGCCGCCCGTCTCCCGGGCGTGCACCACAGCCGGCCCGGCCTGGTCAGGCACGATGATCGGCGTCCCGAAGAGGAGGGCCTCGATACATTCACGGGCGATGTAACGGCCCGGCCCCAGGTCGATGCAGACGTTGGCGTGGGCGAGCAGGCGCCACAGATCCATCCGCGTGTCGACGGAGACCTTGCCGCGCAGCGTCCCACCCTTCCACGCCCACGCCAGCGCGTCCTCGACGACCACCACATCGGCCTCGGGGAAGGCGGCGCCGACCCACGCCGCGGCCGGAGGGGGCACTTCGCCGGAATCGCCGGTGCGATCGCTGAGGAGGAGCAGGTAGTCCGTGAAGCCGAAGCCGTGGTGGCGATGCCGCTCCGCCAGCCGGTTCACCGGGACATGGACGCCGACCGGTTCGCTGCCCCCGACCAGCCACAGCCTCCGCCAGTCCGAGGAGTACAGGCCGCCCGGGTCCGAGAGGACCAACACGGATGTCGGCTTCGCCGAGGCGAGCAGTTCCGCCACGTCGGCCCTGAGCTCGTCCACAATGACCGTCGTGTCGGTCGGCAGTCCGTCCGGCCACCGCAGCGCCCCAGGGAGGCCCAAGCCGTCGAGATCGAACGCCCCGTCCGGCTCGAGACGTTCCGCGGCACCCGGGACCATGACAGACACCGGCCCGCTCCGACTGGCAGCGCCGGCGAGAGATCTGGTGGCGAACGTCAGCTCGCTGCGGCGTTCGAGCCAGTGGCAGCCGACCACGACCGCCGCCGGCGCGTGCCCGATACCCGCTACTGCATCGTG
>CAWFPP010000019.1:0-15133 GCA_963817735.1 uncultured Acidimicrobiaceae bacterium
ACCCTCCGACGTCCGTCCATCCGCCACAGCCGGCGAGCCACCTGCAACCATAGTTGTCATGAGATCGCGGGCGCTTCTTGCGCCACGCATCGGGCACATACGACGCGGAGCCGCCGTGCTTTCGGGCGTCGTGGTGGCCATCGCCGCGCTGTGTGGCGGGATCGGAACGGTGCCGACTGCAGAATCGTCGACGTCAGGCTGGTATGTCGCCACAGTCCCGGGGACGGGACTGGATGACGTCCTTCTCGGCTCGACTTGCGCCAACGCGCTCCAGTGTTGGGCTGTGGGCATCACCTTGGGGAACCTCGGTGGCAGCGGTCCGTCGACCGCCAACCCACTCATCGAGGACTGGAATGGCACGACATGGACACTCGTCCCAATGCCGTTGCCGGGTGGGGAGGGCGGTGGACTCTTCGACGCCACGTGTGTCAACGGCTCCGATTGCTGGGCCGTCGGCGCCGTGGTCGGGTCGGGCAGCGGAAATCCAACGGGCACCCTCATTGAACAGTGGAACGGCACGTCGTGGTCAGTGGTGCCGAGCCCCACCCCGAGTGGTCCAGGTGTGGTGGGTGCCATTCTCTCGAGTGTGAGCTGTGCGTCGGCATCGAGTTGCATGGCAGTCGGCTATGCGACAGACGTGAATGGGGACAATCTCACCGACGTCATCGAGCAGTGGAACGGCTCCAGCTGGAACCTGCTCCCCGCTGCGGCGACCGGCCAGGCCTTCGACCAACTCATCAGCGTCCAGTGCCTCTCGGCCGCCAACTGTTGGGCCGTCGGCAATGCCGGGCCCGCGGCACAGATGTCGAACTTCCTGCCGGTCTTTCCTGGTGCGGTCGGCGACCAGGGGCTGATCGAGCATTGGGACGGATCGGCCTGGTCGATCGTGCCGAGCGTGAGCGAGCCGGCGCCCAACGGCGGCTACCTGAGTGGCCTCGAGTGCGTCGGCGCCACCGACTGTTGGGCCTCGGGCGCGACGACCGACGACACCGGGACCGCATCGGGGATCCTTATGGAGCACTGGGACGGTGCCACGTGGACCGATACGTCGGCGTCGGTGCCCGACTCCACGGCGCCGGGGATACTGGCTGGCATCTCCTGCGTGAGTGCAGCGCAGTGCTGGGCGGTGGGCTCCACGGGGTCGTTTAACAACGGCGGCTCGGGTGCACAGCCACAGAGTGTGGTGGAGTACTGGAACGGGTCGTCGTGGTCGGTGCAGCCCAGCCCGGACGTCACCGCCCTCAGCTTCCTCAATTCGGTGAGCTGCGTGCCGAGCGTCGGGTGCGCTGGCCGACGGGAGCACGTTGACCAATCCCAACGGCAACGGTGACCCCGGACTGCGTGGCTTCATCGAACAGTTGAACTTCCCCCCGGCGTCGAGCCAGGGCACCGTGCTCGCGGCGCGCGACGGTGGCGTGTTCGCCTACGGCACTGCGCCCTTCGAGGGCTCCATGGGCGGCCAGCATCTCAATGCGCCGATCGTCGGTGTCGCCACTACGCCCGACGGCCAGGGCTACTGGCTGGTGGCGAGCGACGGCGGCGTCTTCGCCTATCGGCACGCGCCTTTCGAGGGCTCCATGGGCGGCCAGCACCTCAACGCGCCGATCGTGGGCATTGCGCCCACCCGCAACGGTCAGGGCTACTGGCTGGTGGCCAGCGACGGCGGGGTGTTCGCGTTCGGCGACGCCGGCTTCCACGGTTCCATGGGTGGCACCGCATCTCAATGCCCCCGTCGTCGGGGTAGCCGCCACCGACCACGGCGGCTACTGGCTCGTCGCCTCCGACGGCGGGGTCTTCAGCTTCGGGGGCGCGTCCTTCTACGGCTCCGCCGGCGGGACGCGGCTCAACGCCCCAGTGACGGGAGTGGCGGCCACGCCCGACGGTCAGGGCTACTGGCTGGTGGGATCCGACGGCGGCGTGTTCACTTACGGCGATGCCGCGTACTTCGGCTCCGTGCCGGGTCAGGGCATCATCGGACAGCCGCCAGTCGTCGGCATCACCTCGACGCCGACGGGGTCGGGCTACTGGTTGGCCGGTGCGAACGGTGCCGTATACACGTACGGAGACGCGACCTTCCTCGGCGCACCCGATGCGAGCCGATTGGTCGCCCCGATCTCAGCAATCGCCACGTCCTAACCGGATCGCAGCGACGCACTGTCGGCGAGGTCATGGTTATCCTCGTGGAGACCGACGACATCAATGGCACGACCATCCGTTCGGAGGGCGCCTGAGGTCAAGGAGCTCGGGCCGCCTGACAGCGCCAACTCAAACCGTTCGGACGAGGCAGACAGGTCTAGGCCCCAGGTGGCCTATTCCCCATAGGCCGAGCCACGTGGGGCTTGACCCCATGTAGCGGACCGCGAGGGCTACAGGACTCAGCATCACAAAATAGAATTGAACTATGCCCGCACCACCACGACTTGGAACCGCCGAGCGGTGAAGCACGATCCAGACGGTGAACCGGCTCAGGATTTGCCAGCCATCAGTCAGACAAATCTTGCTGATGTGGCCAACTGGTTGCAGGCCCTAGTAATCGGGGCGCTGATTCTCTTTCCTCTATCTACACGCCCAGATCGAACTACCTCGTGGGCTCTCCTCACCGGAGCGGCAGTGCTGGGTGCCCTCGCACTCATCGATATTGGCGACGCCATATGGGCATCCTTCAATACGCGGGCGTCTGCTTTGGACGCTGTTTTGGATCTCGGAAAGGCTTTTGTCACCATCGCTCTAGGTTTCGCGTATGTGTACTTCTACGCTGGAAGCAGGTCCAACTTCCGACCTGACCTCAACCACGTCGATGCCATCTATGTGGCGGTAGGAACGCTTACAACGGCTGGCATCAGCGGGATTACGCCGATCAGCGGAACCGCCAGAGCAGTTATGACCGTCCAAATGGTCGTCGATGTCGTGCTTCTCGTGGGTGGGGTGACGCTCGTGTTGGCTAAGGTAACCGGACAAATCGGGAAATCATCCAAAGGACTCACTGGGTCGTAGTGGGAACTCTCTTCCGTCGGCGGTTGTCGTGCTGCGGGCCCAAGAGCTCCGACTCACTCCCGGTCATCGCCGGTGTCCGTATCCAACACAGGCGCCCATACCGCCTCCTGTCGCCATCCAGACTGAGAATGAAGAGGCGACCTCCGACATCGGCGAGGCGTGAGCGCAGTTCGGAGCTCGAATCCGCCGACGGTTCTTCCTCACGGCAGTTCGCTCCGCCGAACGACGGCACTGAAAGTGTCCCTAGAAGATCCCTACTTTTCTCTGATCCTCGGTTGTGCTGAATCCAGTCAGTCGCACCGCGTGTGCTGCCGTCCAGTTCAGACGCCCAATTGCTGGATCAGGCAGGAATGGGTCGTAGCCGATGTACCTTTGAGATGGGACTCATAACTCGAACGACTCACTGACCAACCAGCGCCAGAAGGAGTTTCTCGGGTCATCAACTTGGAAGCACTGAGATTTGTGAGTGCTCCCACGTGAATCCGTCTGGGTCGATGAAGGGCCCGGCCTTGCCGCCGATGATGATCCGGTGCGAGCCGCTGCCGTCCATGGAGACGCCGGCGTCTTTGGCGAGTGCGCGGCGTCCGTAGAGCGCCAGTTTGATTTGGTCGGAGTCAGCATCGAACTGGACGTACTTGCGGCCATAGCTCTTCGCCACCGTGAAGCCGTGATCCACGTAGAACTGCTTGGTCGCGGCAACGTCGGTGGCTCCGATGAGAAGCACCATCTCATCGATCTTCTTCGTGGCCGGGCCGGTGTTCTTCTTCGACGACGTGGCGACTTTCCAGATCGTGCCGTCTGGGGCTTGTACGACGCCGCCGTAGCCCCAGAGCGACTTTCCGACCGCCTTGAGCGTCGTCGCACCAGCGTCGAGTGCGGCGCCGGCCAGAGCGTCGACCGTGGCGGGCTGAGACACGACGAGTGAGAGCGTGAACCCTCGAAACCCATTGGTCGCCGTATCCGACGCACGTAGATTGAGCTGGTCCTGCAAGCCGAAGGCACTGGCATAGAAGCTGGCGGCCGCCGTGGGGTCGGGGACTTCTAGGGTGATGGAGTTGATAGGAGTCATTGCGGGTCCTTTCTAGATGTGGTGTGTCATCGCTTGGTTGTCATGTCTCACCGGATGCGATGCGGGCGTCGCCGAACGCTTTGGTCCGGGTGGGCCGCGTCGGCGCGGCTGGCCGGATGGCCGTGGAGGTTGGCGCTCTTAGGTGTCCTGGGTCAGACCGAGCACGTTCCCGTCGGGGTCGGTGACGGTGGCCACCAGGCGGCCGCCGCCCACGTCGCTGGCGGGATCCTTGACTGTGGCGCCCGCGGCCGTCATCTCTGTCAGAGTGGCCTCGATGTCGGGCACGTGCCAGTAGGCCACCGGCGAGGTCAGGTGCTGCGGGCCGCCGCCGGGCAGAAGTCCGATGTGCTGGCCGGCGACATCGAATCCGACGTAGTAAGGCCCGTCGGTCTGGGGCGCTTGGCCGAGCAGCGCGGTGTAGGCGGCCTTGGCCTTCTCCAGGTCGGAGACGGGAACAAGTACTGTCTTGATTCCCTCGGTGGAAGTGCTGGTCATGGCTGCTCCTCAGGTCGTGGGTCACATCGACCCGTTGGGTGTCGTCAATGGCTATGACGACCCCGAACCGAAGGATGTGACCATGAGCAACCCTGACCTGGTGGCAGAGCAGTTTGAGGCCCACCGAGCCCGCCTCCGGGCGGTGGCGCTACGGATGCTGGGCTCGAGCTACGAGGCCGACGACGCAGTCCAGGAGGCCTGGCTGCGGCTCAACCGGTCCGACGCCGAAACCGTGGACAACCTCGGTGGCTGGCTGACCACCGTGGTGGCCCGGGTCTGCTTGGACATGTTGCGCTCCCGGGCCAGGAAGGAACGGGATTCGCAGGAACAAGCCCCCGAACCGGTCGTGGCCTCACCCGAGGAGGAGGCGCTTCTTGCCGACTCGGTTGGCCTGGCCCTGCTGGTGGTCCTCGACACGTTGGAGCCGGCCGAGCGGCTGGCGTTCGTGCTGCACGACATGTTCGCCGTCCCCTTCGAAGAGATCGCCGTGGTCGTGGGGCGGTCCCCGGTGGCAGCGCGCCAACTGGCCAGTCGGGCCCGTCGGCGGGTGCAGTCGGACCCAGCCGTACCCGACACGTCTTCTGGTCACCCAACGCGAGGTGGTCGCAGCCTTCCTCGCCGCCGCTCGCCAAGGCGACTTCGCGGCGTTACTGCGGCTGCTCGACCCCGACGTGGTGGTGAGAGCCGACGCCGTGGCGGTCGAGATGGCAGCCGCCAGAGCAAGTGCGGGCGCCCCGGAGCTGAGCGAGGAAATGCACGGTGTCGATGCGGTCGCTCGAGTCTTCGCCGGCGGGGCGAAGGCCGCCAGGCTCACGTTGGTCGACGGCTTGGCCGGAGCGGTGGTGTCGGTCGGTGGCCGACCCATGGCGGTCTTCGGCTTCACCGTTCGCGATGGGCTCATTGCTGGCATCGAACTGGTCTCGGACCCCGAGACCCTCGCCGCCCTCGAACTGGAGACGGTGCGGGAATGAGCCTCAACAGGTGTATCCGTGAATCGATAGAAGAAAGAAGGCGAACGACATGACGAATGCTTCTGAACTGATGGACCAGAGGATCAAGGAGTTGGGCGACTGGCGCGCCAAGACGCTGGGCGAGGTGCGACGAATCATCAGGGAAGCCGATCCGGACATCGTCGAGGAGTGGAAGTGGGTAAAGCCCACGAACCCCGGAGTCCCAGTGTGGTCCCACAACGGGGGCATCTGCACCGGTGAGACCTACAAGAATGCCGTCAAGTTGACGTTCTACAAAGGCGCTTCTCTTGACGATCCGACGGGTCTCTTCAACTCCAGCCTCGAGGGGAAGGTGCGGCGTGCCATCGATATCAAAGAAGGCGAAAAGATCGACGAGAAGGCACTGAAGAGCCTCGTCCGCGAAGCCGTGGCACTCAATCTGGAGAAGTAGATGCTCGCTCTTGGGCTCTCGGGACTGGCCGAGGCGGCGAGCTCTGAGCCTAGAGATTGCCCATCCGATTGCCCAACTACTTGAACGAATTGCACCCATCTGGCCAGATTTTTGTGGACGCCGCCAACGCCTTGACCTGGCGGAACGTCACAGGTAGTTACCGAGTGAACGACCTTGCTCGCTCTCTCGAGGTGGCGACACGAGTTCGAATCTCGTTGGGGCTGCGAAGAGATGGCGGTGACCGGCAAAGCTACCTGCCGATTACCGAATCTCTTCTTGATGGCGGCCGCCTGGAAACTCGACAACACTCCCATATTGAGGGCCGAGCGTCAGGAGGGTTTCAATGGTGCAGACGGTCCGGCATCTGACGGAAGCGGCCAAACCGGGCCCGCCAAACGACCGAAGTCCGGCACCAGCGAGCCCGCCTCCACCGCGATGGCGCATGTGGCTCCTGCCGGCGGGGATTTTCATCACGCTGCTCCTGTTTCTCATACCGCACACGACGGGGCCGACCACCAAGAACTTCAGCTATTCCAAGTTCGTCTCCGAGGTGACCGCCGGCGACGTCAAGACGGCCTCGGTCAACCCTGGCGGGGCCATCACCGGCAGTCTCAAGGGCGGCGACGACTACACGAGCCAGATCCCGACGGCGATCGACGACCCTTCACTCGCTCCCACGCTCAAGGCCCACCATGTCGACGTGACCGGGGTCGGAGCCGGCTCAGCTCTGCTCACCGATCTGCTTTCGCTTCTCCCCTTGGTGCTCTTTATCGCTTTCTTCATTTGGATCGGACGGAGAAACGCCAAGCAGTTAGCCGGGGGCATCATGGGGTTTGGGGGATCGAAGGCCAAGGTCTACGACCAGGAGAGGCCGACGACGCGGTTTTCCGACATTGCCGGCTACGAGGGGTCCAAGCGCGAGGTGGCCGAAGTGGTCGAGTACCTGCGCAATCCCGAGCGCTACGCCAGAGCGGGCGCGGTTGGTCCGCGCGGCGTGATCATGGTCGGTCCGCCCGGAACGGGCAAGACGCTCATGGCCCGGGCAGTGGCGGGGGAGGCCGAGGTGCCCTTCTTGGCTCTGACCGGCTCGAGCTTCGTCGAGCTGTTCGTGGGGGTGGGGGCTTCTCGGGTGCGTGACCTCTTTGCCGACGCCCGCAAGCGGGCCCCTTCCATCATCTTCATCGACGAGATCGATGCCATCGGCCAGCGCCGCGGGGGCTCGGCCTTTGGATCCAACGACGAGCGCGAACAGACCCTCAACCAGCTCCTGGCCGAAATGGACGGCTTCGACCCAAGTACCGGGGTGGTGGTCATGGCCGCTACCAACCGTCCCGAGGTGCTCGACCCCGCCCTCCTGCGCCCCGGTCGCTTTGATCGCGAGGTGGAGATTCCGCTGCCCAACCAGGCCGAACGCGCCGCCATCTTGGCCGTGCACGCCGAAGGCAAGCACCTCGGACCCGATGTCGATTTCGAACGTGTAGCCCGGGCCACTCCTGGTTTCTCGGGAGCGGATCTCGCCAATCTGATCAACGAGGCGGCCATCGTGGCCATCAGGGCCGATCGTGAGGTGATCTCGGCCGCCGACATCGACGAAGCCCGCGACAGGCTTCTGCTCGGTCGCCGCGACGGCTCCAATGCGCTGCTCCCCGAAGAAAAACGCTCGGTGGCCATCCACGAGGCCGGCCACGCCCTCGTAGCCTTCCTTTCAGAGCACGCCGACCCCGTGGCCAAGATCACGATCCTTCCCGCCGGTCGGGCCCTGGGCGTCACCGAACAGCTTCCCGTCGACGAGCGCCACCTGTACTCGGAGGGCTACCTGCTCGACTCCCTCGCGGTGCGTTTGGCCGGACGCGCATCGGAGAACTTGGTCATCGGCGAGGCGTCGACCGGAGCGGCCAGCGATCTTTCAGGAGCCACCGGCCTGGCCCTCAAGATGGTGACCGAATGGGGCCTCTCGCCGCGGCTCGGACCCATCGGCTACGGGTCCGACGGACCCGCCCAGGGCGGGTATCCGTTTGCAGAGCGCCCCTATGCCGAGGGCACCCAGGAGATCATCGACCAAGAAGTGAGCCGCCTCCTCACGGAGGCCGAAGAGCGTGCCCGCGTTCTGCTCAGTGACAACCGAGCCACCCTGGACGCCGTGGTCGCCGAGTTGCTCGAAAAGGAGACCATCTCGGGAGAGGAACTCGCTGAAATTGCTGGCCGACACGTTCACATTTCGAGCGAGGAAGCGTCGTTGTCGGGGGCATAGACCGGTCCTGTCCGGCCCGGCGTTCCGAAGAGGACAGCCCGCTCAGCGTGGGTGATCAAGCTGAGCGAAATCCTCAGGAGATCGAAGGCGGTTTAGCCGAAGGGGCGACGAAGCTGCGAATGCAAGTGTTCGATCATTTCCGCAGCCTGGGCGCCGCGATGGTACGGCGTGACATCATGCAACGCAGATTGTCCGCTTCGAAGTGCACCCACAAGACTTTCGACCACCAACTGAAGTGAGTTTGCTTGCCCACGCAAGCAAAAGGAACCTCCATTGGCACTTAGCTGAAATCGCAGCGTTACCCGAGGATGGAGTCGAGTGCTCGGTCGAGATCGGTCCGCCACGTGTGGGATCCATCGAGCCGGGTGACCGTCAGTGGTGCAGGAGCAGTGAGAACCGGTAGCGAGGTCAGCCGGATAGTGCGCTCGCGAACCCTGGCCGAGAAGAGGCGGCCGAGCATTCGGTTGCGGTTGGATCCGAGCACGATGACGCTCGCCTCACGTCCGTTGGCGGTGGCCACGATGCGCTCGGGCACGTGCCGGTACGACGAGACGCAAACCGAACCATCCGCGTGCACGCCGGCTTCCCCGAGCTGGTGCACGGCGCCGGTCACCAGTTCGGTGGCCTCCATGCGGGAGCGCAGGGTGACACCGTGGCCTCCCACGAGGCGCTCGTTGACATGCAGCACGTGCACCGACGCGCCCGTGCGCCGCGCCACGGCGCCGGCAAACACGGTTGCCATCTCGCCAGCGGGACAGTCGTCGAGGGCCAGCAGTATTCGATCGAACATTTGGTCACTCCGGATCAAACACGGGGCGGTGTTTCTGCAATGTTAACGCAGACTGCCAGCGTGGAGGGCAACTATCGTTCCTCGTCGCACGCCCGATGCCCGAAGGGAGGGATGGGCAGTGCGGGTCGCCGTCGTCTGCGGCCCCATGTCCGACACCTTGACGAATTGCCTCGTGATTCAGCACGTGGAGGCCGAGCCGCCGTGGGCGATCGGCACCGCGCTCGCTCGCGCCGGCATCCGTGCCGACGTGCGCCGTCTCTTTGTCGGTGAACCGCTGCCCTCCGACCCGGCGAGCTACAACGGCGTGGTCGTCATGGGCGGCCCGATGTCGGCCTGCTCGGACGCGGGCTTCGCCACCCGGCGCGCCGAGATTGCCCTGCTCGGACATGCCCTGGCCGGCGCGCTCCCAACGCTGGGTGTGTGTCTCGGCGCGCAGCTGCTGGCGTACGCGGCCGGTGGAACTGTCTACCCGGGGGCGGACGGACCCGAGATCGGTTGGTCGATGGTCGATCTGTCACCCGCTCGCGCCAACGACACCCTCCTCGCCGGACTCCCGGCTCGCCTGAACGTGCTGCACTGGCACGGCGACACCTTCGACCTGCCGCTGGGCGCCCAGCACCTCGCCCGCAGCGACCGCTACGCCAATCAGGCCTTCCGGGTCGGCGGCGCGGCATGGGGCCTGCAGTTCCACCTGGAGGTCACGCCGAAGGCGGTAGACGGCTTCCTCCATGCGTTCGCGGCGGACGCCACCAGCGTCCCGGGCGGCCCCGAGGCCATCCGCCACGCCGGTCTCGCCGCGCTCACTGCGCTCGCACCCTGGCGCGACCTGGTGTTTGACCGCTTTGCCGCCCTGGTCAGCGCCCACGCCGGCGCGGCGGCCGCAGACGGATCTCGTCACCGTTTCGCCAACATTTCTGGTTCGTGAACTCTGACAAAGTCTCTTGCCTCTGAGGCAAGTCACGCCCACAATCGGGCGATGGAGCTCAGCGAAGCACTCTCTTCAATTGCCGAGAGTCTGCGGGAAGAACGCACCCGGGCCCGTCTGACGCTTGAGCAGCTGGCCCAGCGCGCCGAGCTATCCACCGCCCACCTGTCCCGGCTGGAATCGGGAGAGCGCCAACCATCGGTGGCCGCGCTGATCGCCCTTTCGAGAGCGCTCGGGGTGTCGATGAGCACGCTGCTCGGTGAGAGGCGGGGAGCGCCAGCGGTGGCCACCTACCCACCCGGCGCGAGCTCGCACGAAGCGAACGGACTCATCATCACACCCTGTAGCGGCTTCCCGGGTTCCAGCACTCTCGAAGCCCTCCAGATCACGATCAGCCCCGACCGGGTACCACCCGAGCCGGCCCGCCACCGCGGCGAGGAGTGGATCTACGTCGTGGCAGGGCGCCTTCGGCTCGAGTTCGACGGCCAGGTCCACCTGCTCGAGGCGGGATCCACCGTGCACTTCGACGCCAACCGGCCGCACCGGCTCGGGGCGGAGGGGAGAACCGTCGAGGTGTTGGTGGTGGCGGCCGACGCCCCCAACGACTTCCGCAACCACCCCTTGTTCAGCGCATCCATCACTGACCACTGAGGAGAGGAGACCACGATGACGATGCTGGCGGAGCTCGAGGGCACGGGGGAGAAGTTCTCTCTCGACAGCCTGATGGAGATGCGGGCACGCACCCGCAAGGCTGTGCACCTCATCGCCGAGCAGGTGCAGCCCGGCATGGCCGAGGAGGAGGCCAAGGCGATTGCCCGGGCCACGCTCGAAGGCATGGGGATGCGGCGGGGCTGGCATCACATCATCGTCCGCTGCGGCACGAACACGACGAAGGACTTCATGGAGCGATCCGAGCCCGGTGTGGTGCTCGGCGAGAACGACATCTTCTTCATCGATATCGGGCCCATCTACGAGGACACCGAGGGCGATGCCGGTGAGACGTTCGTCTTCGGTGACGACCCCGACCACCTCCGGGCGAAGAAGGAGGTGCGCCTGATCTGGGACCACGTGCGCGACACGTGGTTCGCCGAGCGCATCACCGGCAAGGAGCTCTACGACCACGCCATCGAGGTCGCTGCGAGCTACGGCTGGAAGCTGAACATGGACCTGTCGGGCCACCGCCTCTCCGACTTCCCGCACTCGGCCCACTACGACGGACCGCTGGCCGAGGTCACGTTCCGCCCGAACCCCAATTTGTGGGTGCTCGAGATCGCCATTGCGCACCCCGAGCGGACGTTCGGCGCCTTCTACGAAGACCTCCTGCTCGAGGACCAGTCGTTCCCCGCCTGAGCACACCATCGACAACGACCTACCCCTTCGAGGACCAAGACAAGGAGCCATGATGACCACGAGTGCCGGCACGAAGGACGCCTCGGCCATGGAGAAGCTGCACGGGTTGCGGACGAACGCGCTGGGGCTGCCTTCGCTGTTCGCCCAGTCGCTTGCCGTGATCTCACCCACCATGACCGCGGTGCTCATCATCCCGTTGGCCTTCGCCAGTGCGGGCCAGGGCACGTGGCTCGCCTATGCCTTCGGCACCGTCATGCTGCTCTTCGTCGTGTTCTGCCTCAACCAGTTCGCCAAACGGTCGGCTTTCGCGGGCTCTATGTACGCCTACACGGCCAAGGGGCTCGGGCCGAGTACCGGGGTGTTCTCCGGCTGGACGCTGATCTGGGCCTACTACTTCATCGCCGTCGCCGGACTCTGCGGGTTCGCCGTCTTCTGCGCGCAGCTGCTCTCCGCGCTCGGTTACCACGGGTCGGTTCACCCAATCATCTTCTTTGCCGTCAGTGCCCTGGCGTGCTGGGTGATCGCCTACAAGGACATCCGGATCTCGTCCATCCTCACGATGGTCTTCGAGGCGGCCTCGGTAGCCTGCATCACCGCCCTGGCCTTTGTGATCCTGTTCAAGCACGGCTTCTCGGTGGACACCAAGCAGCTGTCGCTCGGTGGCGTAAACGTGCGGGGCATGGGCCTGGCCGTCGTCGCCTGCATCTTCTCCCTGGTCGGTTTTGAGGCGGCGACGACGATGGGGGCGGAGGCGAAGAACCCGCGGCGCAACCTGCCCCGCGCCGTGATCGCGAGCCTCCTCATCACGGGGGCGTTCATGGTGTTCATGGCCTACGTCGAGGTAGCGGGCACCTCCAACTACGGGGCCGGGTGGACCTCGGCCCCGCTCAACTTCTTGGCGCAGGCCTACGGAGTGAGCTGGTTCAGGATCCCGGTCTCCATCGGAGCCATGGTGAGCTTCTTTTCCCTGTCGCTCTCCTGTTTGAATGCGGGCTCGCGCATCATGTACCCCATGGCCCGACATGGCATCTTCTCGGGTCACCTGGGACGGGCCCACGCCACGAATCGCACGCCGCACGTCGCGGTGACGATCTATATCGCGATGATCTTCGCCCTGCCGGCCTTCCTGATGATCTTCACCAACCCGCTTACGGCCTTCGGCGACGCCGGCACCCTGGCCGCGTTCGGCTTCTTGGTGGCCTATTACCTCATCACCGTGGCTGCGCCGGTGTATCTCAAGAAGCTGGGAGAGTTGAGCTGGCGCAATGTCGTCCTGGCCTGCGTGGCCATCGTGTGCCTGATGGTGCCGACCATCGGCAGCTTTTATCCTCAGCCGCCCTACCCCGTGAAGCTCTTCCCCTACATCTTCTTGGGGTGGATGGCCGTCGGGGCGGGATGGCTCTTTATCGTGAACCGTAGGCGGCCGGGCATCCTGGCCGATATCGAGGCGGACCTGGAACGTGCGCCCGAGCTCATCGAAGAAGAGGGCGGCATCGAGATCCCGGAGGTCTCACCGCAGCCAGCCATGGCCTGACGTACGTGTGCTGAATCAGGAGTAGAGCAAGACGGCGTGCTCCAACCAGGGCAGGCTGGTCGCCGATCCCGTGACACGCTGCGCAGTTTGTCCTGGCACGTCGCGCCTGCTCCGGCTATCTGGGGTCACCCCGATAGTGACCTTGCGTCACGACAGAAGGGACCCGAAGGCTCCGCACAGCAGAGCACCCATAGACTGTGCCCACGTTTTTCTACGGTCATGGCTCCTGGGTATTCCTTATTTTCTTCTTCGCGCTCTTCGCTATGCGGGCGCTCCCGTCGCGCCGGCGCCGGCGGGGGGTGCCAGGGGCCTCACCTCCGCCGAGTTCATTCACGCACACCACGGGCGACGAGTCATCCGGCAAGATCGGATTCACCGGGATCGCCCCCGGTTGGCTGGTCGACCCGACTGGGCGACACGAACAGCGATACTGGTCAGGGTCCGAATGGACCGAGCACGTGACCGACGGTGGTGTCCCTGGCACCGACCCGCCACCCAATACTGGCCGTGAGTCGTCCTAGGGGGCGACGATGGCAATGTCTGCGATGGTGAGGTCCGGATCCGGCGGCCGACCACAGGAGTGAGCGCGGACAAAGGCCCTACGATTCAATCGGTGGGTGTCGGAGACCTGGGTCCGTGGGAGCCCCTCGCACTCAGCGAGACGCGTGACCTCTTCGATTCATACGAGGGTCGCTGGTGGATAGCAGGTGGCCTGGCTCTCGAGCTGTTCGTGGGAGATTCGTGGCGAGACCATGACGACACCGATGTCGGGATTCTCCGTCAGGACGCCGGAGTGGCCTGGCCGATTCTCGAGGTGTGGGATCCACATGTCGCCGCTGCGGGGGATCTGTCGCGCTGGGACGGGAGCGACCTACTTGTCGAACGCCAGCAAAACAACATCTGGTGTCGGCGCAATGAAGGTGGGCCTTGGTGCCTCGACCTGACCATCGGCGACGGTGACGCGGCGTGCTTGGTCTATCGACGCGATCACTCTGTGCGTGTCGAATGGAGCAAAGCTCTCCTGCAGAGCTCTGAAGGCATCCCCTATTTGGCGCCAGAGGTTCAGATGCTCTACAAGAGCAGCAAGGTCCGGCCGAAGGACGACGTGGATGCAGGCCATGTATTGCCGGGACTGGGTAAGGAGCGACGAGCATGGCTTGCCAGACACCTGCCTGTTCGGCACCCCTGGCAAACGCTCTTGAAATAGCAAAGGCGCAGATCACCCCCAATTCGTCCCGGCCTGGCCCGTCTCGGTCTCCGGAACAAGCGACGAACCATTCGCCGCCGCTAGCATTTGTGTGTGCACTTCTATTGACCCCGCCCACAGTTTCATTGTCACTCTCCTCCTCTGACTCGGTTCTGCACGTCGTCCGACAAGAACTGAGAGGAGTAGAGGAATGACTATCGAAATTGATGCGCGCGCCTTGCGGGCCGGACTGATGAACGACGGGCACGTCGTCTTCCGAAATGCTGTGCCCGTCGGACTGTGCCGAGCCGTCCTAAATGCCATCGGAACCGAGCTGGGCATCTGGGTGGACGACCCGCAAACCTGGGACCGGGTCTCGAGCGACATCGAGGAGGTTCCCTTGCGGGGTCACCAGAGCCAGTGGGACATCCGCCAGCTCCCAGACCTCTACGCCATCTGGACTGCGGTCTGGGGCACTGATCGACTGTGGGTGGATCGAAACGCATGTCGATACACGCCTCCCTGGCGCGAAGGTCGGGCGGAACCGCTTCCGCTGCACTGGGATGTGGATCCGTTGGATCCCGACGTGCTCTGGTATCAGGGCATCTTGGCGCTCACGGACGCCCCTGCCGGTGCCGGAGGCTTCTGCTGTGCGCCTTCGCTCATGCGCAACCGGGATCGTTGGCCGACTTCATGGACGAACTCTCGTCACGGGATGGAATACCGACCCATCGGAGTGGCGGAACACGAGATCGTCGAGATCCCACTCGGCGTCGGTGACCTACTGGTCTTCGACAGCCATCTGCCTCACGGAACAGTCCGAAACAACGCCTCTACCCCACGGGTGGCATTTGTCCTTCAGATGTTCCCCGAAGGTTCGCCCGAGGAGGCGGAAGCCAACATCGCTGACCATCTGGGAGGAATCGCACCTCCGTGGTGGCGGTGGAAACCCGGACACGACCGAATTGAACCAGGGCCCCCAGCGGCGCTCACCGAACATGGAAAGCGACTGATCGGGATGACGACCCAGTGATCGCTGTAGGTCGTTGCCGGGGATCCGGCGGAGGGGTCGGACGCCATTTCTTCCCAGGCCGTGGCGTGGAACAAGGCCGGCGACTGCTTCCTACAGAAGCACTTC
>CAWFPP010000020.1:0-5916 GCA_963817735.1 uncultured Acidimicrobiaceae bacterium
GGCGAGCGAACCCCTGAGGCAACTGCATGCCCTTTGATCTGAAGAAGGTGTTGGACGAGCGCCAGGGTGAGAACTTCACTCTCCACTCGAAGTACATCAACCCCCAGCTCCCCCGGGTACTCGGCCAGATCGAGTTCGACCGCTTCTACGAGAAGGGGGAGGGCTGCTACCTCTTCGACGACAAGGGGGACCGATATCTCGACCTCCTGTCCGGCTTCGGTGTATTCGCGCTCGGGCGGAGCCACCCAACAATCGTTCGTGCGTTGCACGACGCGCTCCAGGCCGACCTGCCCAACCTCGTCCAGATGGACTGCTCTCTGCTCTCCGGTGTCCTGGCCGAGCAGTTGGTGGCCCGGTCACACCCGGGGATCGAACGCGTCTTCTTCACGAACTCCGGAGCGGAGGCGGTGGAGAGCGCCATCAAGTTCGCCCGGGCTGCCACGAAGCGCACCCGCATCCTCTATTGCGACCACGCCTTTCACGGCCTGACCACCGGGGCGCTCGCCCTCAACGGCGGGAAGGAATTCCGCCAGGGTTTCGGGCCCCTGCTGCCGGGCTGCGACATGATCCCGTTCGGCGATGCGGCGGCACTGGCCCGGGAGCTCCGGCGGGGCGACGTGGCCGCGTTCATCGCCGAGCCGATCCAGGGCAAGGGGGTCAACCTGGCGCCGGACGAGTTCTGGCAGGAGGCGCAGTCGCTCTGCCGCCGCCACAAGGCGCTCATGATCCTCGACGAGGTGCAGGCCGGTCTCGGCCGGTCGGGCACCTTCTTCTGCCACGAGCAGTTCGGCATCACGCCGGACATCATCACCGTGTCGAAGGCGTTGTCGGGTGGCTTTGTGCCCGTCGGGGCCATGCTGTGCTCGGCGCCGGTCTCCGACGCCGTCTACAGCACAATGGACAGGGCGGTGGTCCACTCCTCCACCTTCAGTACGAACCAGCTGGCGATGGTGGCGGGACTGGCCACCCTGGCCGTGTTCGACGACGAGGACATCCTCGACCGGGTGCGGCGGACCGGGAAGGCCTTGACGAAGGCCCTCGAACCTCTCGTCGAGGAGTACGAGTTCCTCCACGAGGTGCGGGGGAAGGGGCTGATGATCGGGCTGGTCTTCGGCGAGCCGTCGACGCCGGGTCTGCGCCGCCGCTTCAAGATGGTCGAGGCGGTCCGGCCCGCCCTGTTCTCCCAGATGGTGGTGACCCCGCTCTTCCACCGCCATCACATCCTCACGCAGGTGGCGGCCGACAACATGAACGTCATCAAGCTCCTGCCGCCCCTCATCGCGGGGGAGGACGAGGTCGAGCTCTTCGCGGACGCGCTCGAGGACGTGCTGGCGAGCGCGGAGCGCGGGTCCAGCCTCATCTTCGAATTCGGCAAGACGATGGCCAAGGGTGCGCTGCACCGGACGCGCCTGTGAAGCTCGCATCGGGGGACCGCGTCCTCGTCACTGGGGCGAGTGGGTTCATCGGCTCGGCAGTGACACGGCAGCTGCTGGCGCGCGAGCAGGAGGTCGTCGCGCTGGTGGAAGCCGACGCGGACACGACGAACCTCGAAGAGCTCGACGTGAAGCAGGTGGTCGGCGATCTGCGGAGCCGCGACAGCGTGCAGAACGCGGTCAACGGCTGCCGGGCCGTGTTCCACGTTGCAGCGCTGTACCGCTTCTGGGCGCGCGACCCCCATACCTTCTACACAATCAACGTCGAGGGTACGAGGAACGTCCTCGGCGCTGCGGCGGAAGCGGGCGTCGAACGGCTCGTGTACACCAGCACGGTCGGCACGCTCGGGCTCGAGCACGTCTCGGGCTCGCGCTCGGCCGACGAGCGGTCCTTCCCCGACGTCCGGCACCTCTACGGCTCCTACAAGCGGTCCAAGTACGTGGCGGAGCACGAGGTGCTGCGTGCCATCGCCGAGGGTCTGCCGGCGTCACTGGTCCTGCCGACCTTTCCCGTCGGGCCCGGGGATCGCGCGCCGACGCCGACCGGCAAGCTCGTCCTCGACTTCTTGAACGGCCGCATGCCGGCCTTCGTGGACACCGTGTTGAACGTGACCCACGTCGACGACCTGGCCGCGGGGCAGGTGCTGGTGCTCGAGAAGGGCCGGACCGGGCGGAGCTACATACTGGGCGGGGAGAACCTGACGCTCGAGCAGTTGCTGGCCCAGCTCTCCCTCCTCACGGGCCTCCCCGCGCCCTACGGCAAGGTGCCGAATTCGCTGGCGCTGGCCGTTGCGACGGTGTCCGAGCTGGTGGAGGGGAGGCTCCTGCGCCGCCACCCGTCCGTGCCGCTCGAGGCGGCGCGCATGTCGACCTCCCGCATGTCCTTCGACATCAGCCGGGCCCGCCAGGAACTGGGATACGCGCCCCGGCCCGCCGTCGAAGCGCTCGAGGCGTCCGCCCGCTGGTTCGTCGAGACCGGCATGGTCCGTGAGAGCAGGTCGAGCCGGATTCGTTGGCCTTGGGGCCGCTGAAGCCTCCGTCGCGCCGGGGCACGTCCCGCATCGGGCACACTGGTCGCCGTGGCTCCCCAGTTCATCTACACCATGCGCGGCCTCTCGCGCTTCTACCCGCCCGATCGTGAGGTGCTCAAGGGCATCAACCTCTCGTTCTACCCCGGGGCGAAGATCGGCGTCATCGGCTCGAACGGCTCAGGCAAGTCATCGCTGTTGCGGATCATGGCCGGCGAGGACGACGGGTTCTCGGGAGAGGCCCGGCTGACCCCGGGGTTCACGGTCGGGTACCTGGCCCAGGAGCCCGAGCTCGACGAATCCAAGGATGTCGCCGGGAACGTGGCCGAAGGCGTCGGCGAGGCCAAGCGGCTGGTCGACCGCTACAACGAGGTGTGCGCCGCCTTCGGTGATCCCGACGCCGATATCGATGCGCTGCTCGCCGAGCAGGGGGACCTGCAGGCCAAGATCGACGCCGCGGGCGCCTGGGAGCTCGACCGCACGTTCGAGATCGCCATGGATGCGCTGCGCCTCCCGCCGGGTGAGGCCGACGTGCGCACCCTGTCGGGGGGCGAACGACGGAGGGTCGCCCTGTGCCGGCTGCTCCTGTCCAAGCCCGACCTGCTCCTGCTCGACGAGCCGACCAACCACCTCGATGCCGAGTCGGTGGCCTGGCTCGAGCGGACGTTGCAGGTCTACCCGGGCACCGTCGTGGCGGTGACGCACGACCGCTACTTCCTCGACAACGTGGCCGGTTGGATCCTCGAGCTCGATCGCGGCGCGGGCATTCCCTGGGAGGGCAACTACTCCTCCTGGCTCGAGCAGAAGCAGGCGCGCCTGGCCGCCGAGGAGAAGGCGGACCGCTCCCGCCAGGCGTCGCTCGAACGCGAGCTCGAATGGATCCGGATGTCGCCGCGCGCCCGGCAGAGCAAGGGAAAGGCGCGCATCACCGCCTACAACGAGTTGGTGACCGAGGCCGAGTCCAGCGAGCGGCGCGCCGAGAAGGTCGAGCTGTCCATTCCGCCCGGTCCGCGCCTGGGCGACCAGGTCGTCGAAGCGGCCGGTGTCGTGAAGGCCTTCGGTGATCACCTGCTGATGGACGGCCTGTCGTTCACCCTCCCTCCGGGCGGCATCGTCGGCGTCATCGGTCCCAACGGGGCAGGCAAGACGACGCTGTTCAGGATGATCGTCGGCGAGGAGCAGCCCGATGCCGGCAGCGTGACGATCGGCGCCTCCGTCCAGCTGGCCTACGTGGACCAGTCGCGCGCGTCGCTGGCCGGGGACGCCACGGTCTACGAGGAGATCACCGGTGGGGTGGACCGCCTGGTGGTCGGCGGGCGCGAGCTGCACGGCCGCGCTTACGTGGCCGGCTTCGGCTTCAAGGGCAGCGACCAGCAGAAGAAGGTGGGCCAGCTCTCGGGGGGCGAGCGCAACCGCGTGTTGCTGGCCAAGGTGCTCAGCAGCGGGGGCAACGTCCTGCTGCTCGACGAGCCCACCAACGATCTCGACGTGGACACGCTCCGGGCCCTCGAGGACGCGCTCCTGACCTTCCCGGGCTGTGCCGTCGTCATCAGCCACGACCGCTGGTTCCTCGATCGCATCGCCACCCACGTGCTCGCCTTCGAGGGCGAGTCCGAGGCCCGCTGGTGGGAGGGAAACTTCAGCGACTACGAGGCCGACCGGCACAAGCGCCTCGGCGTCGACGCCGACCAGCCCCACCGCCTGCGCTACAAGCCACTCGTCCGCGACTGAGCCCGCGGGCCGGCCGCGGGCGCCCAGAGCGCGCGGACGTCCGTGTACGGCGTCATGCACGGGGGGCCGTCGGCGACCCACACCCGGGGTGCGCCGCCCCCGGACCCGACCCGCACGATGCACGACGAGCGCGTCCCGAAGTCCTCGAGGTGCACGCAATTGGCCGCGTTGGGCCGCTCGTCGCCCTCGGGGTTCCGGTGGTCGGCCAGGACGCGGCGGAAGGCGTCCGCCACGGCGTCGCCGTCGGTCGGGGCGCCGAGCGCCTCCCGCACGAGCTCGACCTTGCGGGAGGGCTCGCCGAGCGCGCGGTTCTCGAGCACGTGGATCCCCGGTGGAAGGGCCGTCGCGGCACCGTCCCCGGAGCCGGTGAAGTCGACGAAGAAGAGGGAGGAGGGGTCACCGACGAGGAGCCAGGAGCCGTTGTAGTCCGCCGGCCGGTAGCCCGACAGGAGCGCGTCGACCGCGTCGGGGGCCGTGGTGCGCCTGGCGAGAGCGAGGGGCAGCTCGCCACGCGAGCGCTTCGACGGGTCCTTGGCCTCTCCCAGTGGCTGGTTCGTCAGTCCCGCACACACGCCGTGCTCGTTCACGGCCAGCCACGTGCCGCCGGAGAGCTCGTCCCGCCCGCCCAGGATGCGCGGCGGTCCCTCGTCGAGGACCGTCACTGCGGTCGACGGTCGCTCCCGGATCTCGTCGCGGTTAGCCCCGACGATCAGGGGCTCGTCGGCCACCACCCGTGACGCGACGACCAGGAGGCACACAGGAGGCCACCCTACCGAGCGCTCAGTCGGTGCCGTTCCCAGCCGCGTCTCAGGATGCATCCCCCGTAGACACCTCGACCTGCGAGGATTACGGTTCACCCATGGGAAGACGCGTGGCCTCCCTCATCGCGGTGGTCTCGCTCGGCGTCGGTGTGCTCGCCGCGGTGCCCGCCGTGCCGGCATCGGCCAAGTCGATTTCGTCGTCCAACCTCAAGGCGCTGACGACCACCCTCAACAAGGGGAAGCATCTGACCTACTACGCGCAGTACACGTCGCTCGACAACGGTCAGAAGGAGACCATCACCGTCGCGCAAGCGCCACCGAAGACGCTCTTCTCGTCCGAAGGCAGCGGAGAGGTGATCGACACCGGGAAGACGACCTACTACTGCGGTGCCGCCGGCAACTCGGGCAACTCGGGCAACTCGGGCAACAGCGGGCAACAGCGGGAACAGCGGGAACAGCGGGAACAGCGGGAACAGCGGGAACAGCGGGAACAGCGGGAACTCCGGCACGAGCACAACGACGACCACGACCAAAGCCACCGTGAGCTGTGTGACGGAGAAGGGGTCCAGTTCGGCGCTCGGGGGGATCGTGGATCTCTTCAGCCCCGCCGTGCTGATCGGCCTCCTCAACGAGGACCAGAACCGCGTCCTCGGGCGGGCGCTCGGGGTCAAGGTCGTCTCTACCTCGTCCGCCACCTTCGCCGGTCAACCCTCGACCTGTCTCAGCGTCACCGCCCACAACGAGACGGGCAAGTACTGCGTGACCAAGCAGGGCCTGCTCGCGTACTCCGGCTCCTCGAAGACCAGCTACTTCGAGATGACGAAGTACTCGTCGAAGCCACCATCGAACCTCTTCACGCTGCCGGCCGGCGCGACCACGCAGACGCTGCCCGGGGGCGGCTCCACCCCCTGATCACGCGTGAGTGAGCGGTGGCAGGGGAGCGACGTCCCCCGCGGCGCCGCC
>CAWFPP010000021.1:0-6176 GCA_963817735.1 uncultured Acidimicrobiaceae bacterium
CCAGCTGCAGGCGGCGCCGGCGCGCCGGGACGTGCACTGCCAGAGCCAGACGCCACCGACGTGGCGCGGGCGCGCGCCGAGCGTCAGCGTGACGACCGAGCGGGCCAACGCGACGTTGGGCTCGCTGTCGCCGGCAATGACACTGGTCACGCCGAGCTTGCGGAGCGACTTCGCCAGATCGGGTGGGTTGCACTCCCTCGCCGACGCTGACGTGTAGATCACGAGCAGGCAGTACTCCATGGGGTTGGAGTCGGGGAAGAACGTGCCCGCGCCGTTCGCCCCGGGGCCGATGGCGTAGCCCCCCAGCATGCGGAAGCGCATCCCCGCGTTGGACTGCCAGAGCATGGGCTGGGCCATGGACGTCAGGGGATACGGATAGGTCACCGCCAGTGATCCGGGCTGGACGACATCGACGTCGTGGGAGGTGAAGAAGGCGGGGACGCCGGCGGGGAGCTGTTGGGAGGGCCAGTCGGGAACCATGGGGATCACCACGCCGACGCCGATGACCGCGACCAGCACAGCGGCGCCCCGGACCGCGGCGCGGCGCTGGCGGGTGGTTTGGGTCCGCGTGCGCGGTTCCCTCAAGGATCGCAAGCGCGCCGTCAGCATCCGCGTCGTCCACGCGTAGCCGTCCTGGAGGCCGACGGCGAAGAGGACGCCCACCGCGAACCAGAACCCCAGGGCGAAACGTGAGGGGATGATGTCGCCCAGGACGGGCAGGTGGACCAGCACGGCGTAGGGCCCCGGGATGCTCGTGTGGCGATTCACGACGATGAGCCGCGGTCCCATGGAGAACAGGAAGCTGAGCAGTGCCACCGACGCGAAGACCTTCACGATGGTGCGGTGATAACGGAGCACGACCGTTGCCAGCAGGACGACCAGGAGCGGGAGGCCGACGTATTCGGTGACCTCGGCCGCCGGCGCCGCCGTGAACGCCTCGGAGATCCGGTTGGCCCAGGGGTAGTCCACCCATTGGGTGAGGCTGGGGATGACCAGACTGGACAGGTCCGAGCTGAACAGTGCCTCCTGCGCGTGGGTCTGCGGGGGACCGTTGATGCGGTCGGGCCCGGCGAATTGGACGTAGAGCGGATAGCCCGCGCACACCAGGAAGCTCACGGCGGCGGCCAGGGCGGCCCACAGGACGTCCGCCTTGCGTCGCAACACCTCGCGGTGGTGCAAGGCCGCCAGCGGAATGAGGACCAGGACGAGCAGGAGCCCGGTGATCGTGAGGAGCTCCTCGGAGACGAAGAGCTGCGCGGCCACCAGGACACCGATGACGGAGCCACCCCGGAGCGGCGACCACTCCTTGTGGATCAGCTTGTCGAGGGCGAGCACGATCAGTGGCGGGAGCGCCACGAAGACGAAGGTCAGCCGGCCCTGGTTCGACTCGGTGATGGCGAACGTCGAGAATCCGTACACCAGGCCGCCCAACCAGGCCGCGGGCAGCCACGATGTCCACCGGCGCAGGAGGAGGAACATCGTGCTCGCCGAGAGAGCGACGGACAGCGTCAGCAGGATGACGAACGTGTGGACGACGCCGATGGTCTCGGTGAGCGGCGCCGCCAGCGTGCCCAGGGCGAGCACCGAGGTGTTCCACATGACGTTGACACCGCCGGGGGCGTCGATGAAGTTCGTGACGAGGACGGAATGGCCGTGCGCGAGCGCGGCCGGCGTCCAGTTGACGAACCACTCCAGCAGGAGCTGATCCCAGCAGTTGCACCCGTTCAGCTGCGACGACCAGTGCACCCACACGGGCAGGTAGCCGAGCGCGGCGAGGGGGAGGTAGGAGCACAGGGCGAGGAGCCACGCCAATGACGGTCGCATGCCGGTGCGCGGGGCGGCTTGCGGCCCGGGATCGACGCCGGTCAGATCCTCCGGCGCGGTGTCGGATTCCTGGAGTGTCACGGCCACGTCGGGGATGCGCTCTTCGTTCTGGTGGATCGGATCGCGGTGCGCGTCGGCCCGTCGTGAGCCCGCTGGCGGCGGATCATCCTGGCACACCGACCGGCCGGCACACCGTCACCAGCGCCCCCGGTGGATGCGTGCCGCGTCGGCGGGCCGCGGCCGGTCCAGCGAGCCCGAACGGTGGCCGAGGCCGTCGGCCTGGCCGAGCACCACGGCGCAGAAGAGACGCCATTCGCCCGGCACGCCCAGGCGGCGGGCCAGCTCGTCCTCCCCCCGGAACGTCCCCAGGACGCAGCTCCCGAGCCCGGCGTCGACCCCGGCGAGGAGCACCGCCATGACGCCGAAGGCGGCGTCGCCGTACCAGTAGGGCACAGGCCAGGCCTCGCTGCCGGCGCCGAGGCCCGAGGTTGCCTTGTCCGCTTCGGCGTAGCGGGCGACGTAGGCCGCCGGCGACGTGTAGGCCAGCAGCACGACCGGGGCGCGCCGCAGGCCTTCGTTCCAGCCGGGATGGTCCGCCCGCCACCGATCGTCGGTCGTGGCGTCGAAGTACTGCCCCGTCTGTCGCGGCCCCTCGAGCACGACCCACGCCGTGCCCCCGGTGTTCCCGGCCGTGGGCGAGCGGAGGGCGGCCCGCAGGATCTCGTCCACGATCCCCTCGGCGATCGGGTCGTCCGAGAAGCTGCGCACCATGGATCGCCGGCGGATCGCCTCGTGCAGTTCCATGGCCCGGGAGTCTTCCACCGGGGTCAAACGGGGCTGTGGACGTCCCCTGGGAATGTTGACCCCGCTGGTAGTGTTTTACAGTTCGATACCAGCCGTACCGGCGGCCTGGTGCGACCCGGAGGTTCGAAAGTGCCCAGTCCACGAGACCTGCTCAACGAGGCCAAGGCGTCCATCCGCGAGGTGGAGCTGGCCGACGCGCAAGCTCTGCTGGAGGGCGGCGGCGTGACCTTCCTCGACGTCCGGGAGCCCGACGAGTACGAGCAGGGTGCCCTGCCCGGTGCCGTCCACCTGCCCCGGGGTCACCTCGAGTTCCAGGTGGAGGGCAAGCTGCCCGACAAGGCGGCCCCGATCGTCGTCTACTGCGCCGGGGGCGTGCGCTCGGCCTTCGCGGCCAAGACCATGGGAGACCTGGGCTACACCGACGTGCAGTCGATGATCGGTGGCTTCAACAAGTGGAAGGACGAAGACCGCCCCTGGGCCGCTCCCCAGACCCTGACACCGGCCCAGCGCAACCGCTACCAGCGCCACCTCCTGCTGCCCGAAGTGGGCGAGGTCGGCCAGCTGAAGCTGCTGGGATCGAAGGTGCTCCTCCTCGGCGCGGGTGGCCTCGGGTCACCGGCGGCGCTCTACCTGGCCGCGGCCGGCGTCGGGACGATCGGCATCATCGACATGGACGTCGTCGACGAGTCCAACCTGCAGCGCCAGATCCTGCACAACATGGACCGCGTGGGCGACCGCAAGGTCGACTCGGCCAAGAAGACCCTGACGGCGCTCAACCCGGACGTGAACGTCGTGACCTACGACGTGCGCCTCGGCGCCGACAACATCCTCGACATCATCGACGGGTATGACGCCATCGTCGACGGGACCGACAACTTCCCGACGCGGTATCTCGTGAACGACGCCTCGTTGCTCAAGCGGATCCCGGTGATCCACGGTTCCATCTTCCGCTTCGAGGGACAGGTCACGGTCTTCGACCCGTACAACGGGCCCTGCTACCGCTGCCTCATCCCCGAGCCGCCACCGGCCGAGCTGGCCCCGTCGTGCTCGGAGGCCGGCGTGCTGGGCGTGCTGCCCGGCATCATCGGGTCCATTCAAGCCGTCGAGACCATCAAGGTGCTCCTGGGCCTCGGTGATCCCCTGATCGGTCGGCTGCTGGCCTACGACGCGCTCGAGGAGTCGTTCCGCACCTTCAAGGTGCGCCGGGACCCGGCCTGCCCGGCTTGCGGGCCCGACGCCGGCGAGATCGTCATCGCCGAGTACGACGATCTCTGCATGCCGCACGCGCGACTGACGCACACGGCACCGACGGCGCCGCGGTCGGCCTGAGCCCGGGACACGGAAGGCCCCGTGCCTAAAGTGGCCGCACGTCCCCGACCGACCTGCTCACACGCCCGGTCCCCGAGGCCGACACGCCGGCGTCGCCGCCGGAGCCGCCCGGGCTGACCTCGCGGCGGGTCAAGCGCAATCGCCGCATCTGGGCGGCCGGGCTCGTGGTCCTGGCGCTCGTTCTCGTGCTCGTCCTCAGCCGTGGCGGCGGGCGCCCGAGTGGGGCGGGGCAGAGCCATGCGGGGGCGGCCCACCACCACAAGCCGCCGCCCCCGCATGCCGGCAACCCCCGCCTCGATCCGGACTGGGAGGGCGACGGGCAGGCCGTCACCTTCGCCTTCGGCGGGGACGTGCACTTCCCGGCCGGCACGACGTTGGGAGACCGGCTGGCGGCGGACCCCGCCGACGCGCTGGGGCCGACGGTGCCGGTCCTCCTGTCGGGCGTCGACCTGTCCATGGTGAACCTCGAATCGGCGTTGACCGACGGCACCTGCCCCCAACCGCAGGACAAGCAGTACGTCTTCTCCGCGCCGGCGTCCGCGGTCAGCGCGTTCAAGGGAGCGGGCGTGACGCTCATCACAGAGGCCAACAACCACGGTGAGGACTGCGGGCCGGCGGGCCTGCAGATGGCGCTGACGACGCGGGCCCAGACGGGCTACACCATCCTGGGCATCGGCCAGAACGCGGCGCAGGCGTTCACCCCGTACACCACCACCATCCACGGCCAGCACATCGCCATCGTCGCCGCCACCCAGGTCATCGACTCGGACCTGCAGACGGCGTGGACGGCGACGGCCACCCAGCCGGGGCTCGCATCGGCCTACGACGTGAACGACCTGGTGGCCGCCGTGGAGGCGGCGCGGAAGACCGCCGACACGGTGGTCGTGTATCTCCACTGGGGGACCGAGCTCGACGCGTGCCCCAATCCGCTGCAGGAGCCGCTGGCCCAGCTGCTCGTGCAGGCCGGTGCCGACATCATCGTGGGCACGCACGCCCACGTCCTTCTGGGCGGTGGCTACCTCGGCTCGGCCTATGTCGACTACGGCCTGGGCAATTTCGCCTTCTACGACAACTCGCCGCCGGAGAACGCGAGCGGCTCGCTCGTGATCACGGCAACCGGCCGGCACATCGACCAGGTGACGTGGCGGCCGGCGGTGATCGTCGACGATCTGCCCCAGCCCCTCTCGGGCGACGCGGCGACAGCCGCCCTGGCGGCGTGGAACCAGGCGCGGTCCTGTACCAACGTGTCCGTGACACCGGGGGCCCCTGTGGCCTCGGTCCAGACCGAGAGCGCGCCCGCGCCGGCGTCGGCGGTGCAGACGCTCTCGGTCGACTCGGGTTAGCGGTCTGCGCTGAGCGCGGCCGTATCGGACTCGGCACTCCTGGTCGAGACGACGGTGAACATCGGCGCAAGCCTCGGTGAACCGTCGGCAACGTAGAGCTGCTCGTGGTAGGTGACGGTGCTCTCGTCGAACCCCTGCACCTCGGCGAACCGGACGAAGATCTGAGGGCTGAATTTGAACCAGACGTGAGCGGCCGGGGATTCACTCGTCGAGAACCAGCTCATGTACGGCTTGTCGTCGGCACGTCGTCGAAATGCATTTCGACAATCACAAGACTGTCAGCAAGCCGCGCGCATTCTTCGACGACCCGCAGGGGGTCTCGGACATGCAACAGCACGGCGGCGATCACGGCATAGTCGAAGTGACCCAATGCTTTCGGGAGCGCGTAGATGTCTCCGTAGTGCACTTTCGCCTTGCTGCCGACGCGCTCGTGCGCGAACCAATAGGCATTGCGCGTGTAGTCGATGCCGTGGCGGATGTCGTTCTCGAAGCCGGCCGTGTCGAGCGACGCGTCGGGCACGATGTCCCACGGATAGTCCAGCGGCAGTTCGATGGACTCGACCTCCGCCCCTTGGGCCTCCATGTAGAACGTCACATACCCCGAGGCGGGGGCCAATCTCGGGCACGCGCTTTCCGGCGAGGTCGACGCCGCCGAGGTATGCAGGAGTATTGCCGCGGAGATCCCACTGCGCTCCCGACGTCGGCCCGTATCCGGGAATATCCATCTGGTGGTAGAAGTGACACATGGCGGCATCCGCGACCGTGCGGGGAATGGCGTACAAGTCCTCGTCGCTGTCCATTCGGCCGAAAGGACCAGTTCCTCTCTGGCACGGCGCGAGGACGCCGGACGTCGGCCCGGCGCGCCGGGCAGTGACA
>CAWFPP010000022.1:0-14170 GCA_963817735.1 uncultured Acidimicrobiaceae bacterium
CGACGAGCTTCGGCACCATCAGCATGTCGGGGACACAGGGCTTGTTGGGCTCGGACCAGCTTCGGCGCTACGCATGGGTGATCCTCGACTATGCCGGGGGACGGATGGTGCTGGGGTGACGTCCGCGGCGTCGTCTGGTTTCGGTGGTTGACTGCACTGACCTATGACGCCTCGGTCTCAGGCAGTTCGGTGGTGATCTCCTCTTTTCATCGACCGCGCCACCGGGCACGCCGCCGGCAGATCGATGATCGTCCCTGGCGCGCCTTTGCGGTGGGTGTCGGCGCGGCATTCCTCCTGCTGGCGGCCTGGTCTGTCACCATGCCGCTGTATTCCGGACCTGACGAGCCGAGCCAGGCCATCCGGGCAGCGGCGCTGGTGCACGGTCAGCTCATCGGCACACCGTTGCCGGGCCACGACGACCCCTATTCGGGCGTCACGGTCCCGGCAACCTTCGGGAAAGGGCAGGCGCTCATCCAGTGCTATCTGGATCAACCCGCGGTGCCCGCGTCGTGCGCGTCGCACGTGAAACTTACTGCTGCGCCGGACTACGCCGGCACTTCCGCCAGCAGGTACCCGCCGCTCTACTATGCCGTCGTCGGTCTGCCGACGTTGGTCGACACGTCGGAGAGCGCGGCGTTCCTGATGCGACTCGTCGGAGCGCTGGGGTCAGCGATTCTGCTCGGACTTGCCTATATGTGCGTCAGATCCTGGTCGCGACGGTCCAAAATCCTGGTGGGGATGTTGGTGGCGCTCACACCGACCGTCCTGTACCTCGGGTCGGTCGTGAATCCCAACGGCTTGGAGATCTCCGCGGCCATCTGCCTCTGGGTATCCGGACTCGTTCTCGTGCTCGACAACGTGGCGGCACCGCCCCGCGGGCTCGTATTCACTGTTGCCGGTTCCGCGGCCATCTTGACGCTCACGCGTGGTCTCTCCCCGTTATGGACGGCGATCATCCTGGTCTGCCTCGGGTTCCTCGGTGGCTTTCGGGCGCTGTGGCTTCTTTTCTTGGAACGTACAGATGTGAAGGTCGCGTGTGCCGTCGTGATCGTGGCCGCCCTGATCGCCGGTGGCTGGATCCTCCTTGCCCACGCTCTCTGGGTCGTGCCGTCGTCGGTCTTGCCCCACGGGTCCGAGACCTCGCTCATTGTTCAGCTCATCGACAGGACACCCGTGTGGTTGCAACAAATGGTGGGTGGTCTCGGATGGCTCGACACGAACGTACCCACTCTGACGATCTGGGCGTGGGAAGCGGCGCTCGTGTTGCTTCTCGTGATGGCCGCGCTCTCGGGGAATCGGCGGCAGACGGGGGTCTTGGTCGGACTCGTTGCCTTGTGCGTCTTCCTTCCTGTCGTGCTGTCCACGCCCAATGTGCGTACCGAGGGGATCGTGTGGCAAGGCCGCTACACATTGCCCCTGGCGGTGGGTGTACCGCTTCTGGCAGGAGCGATGATCGGGCGACGCCGGACCGCCGGCGTGGAGGCGATGTCGGGTGTGGTGATCGTCCTCGTGACCGTCGCCGGGATCGCGGGATTTTTCGAAGCTGTCCGTCGCTATGCCGTCGGTGTAAACGGCCCTGTCTTCTTTCTCCTCCATCCGAAGTGGTCGCCTGTCGAAGGGACCGTTCCCGCCGTCATTTGGTACGCTCTGGCCGCAGTGGCCATTGCGACAGTCATCTTCCGGCGCAGTCGGTCGCCGGAGACTGACGGAGATTCGGGAGCACGCCGGTTGCCCCACGGCGATGAGGTGACGGGGTAGGAATCGGTGGAGAACCATCCCCATGACGGTCTCGCGTCGACGGTCGAAAGTCCCTCGGAGGCTGGTGATCTCGCGAGAATGGCTCGGGTGTGCGTGGTGATTCCGGCATACAACGAAGAGGCCTCCATCGCCCAGGTGGTGCGGGAAGTGAGGGCCGAGCTCCCACGCTCTCGAGTCGTGGTGGTCGACGACGGTTCCAGCGATGGGACCGCTCGTGAGGCGACCGCGGCGGGGGCGACCCTGGTGAGGCTCCCGGTGAATCTCGGGATCGGCGGAGCCGTGCAGACCGGGTTCCGATATGCGCAGCGACACGGGTTCCAAGTCGCAATGCAGGTCGACGGCGACGGCCAACATCCCCCGCGTGAGGCGGCCCGCCTCCTCGAAGCGGTACTGGATCTCGGGTGTGATCTCGCCATCGGCTCTCGGTGGCTCGGCCGCGGTCTCTACACCGCGCCCACGTCGAGGCGGATCGGGATGCGCCTCCTCAGCCGGCTCGTGCGTTGGCGGACCGGACAGGTCTTCACTGACACGACCTCGGGGTTCCGTGCGCTTGGTCCTGCGGCTATCTCATTGTTCGCACAGCAATACCCGACGGATTTCCCAGAAGTGGAGTCGATCGTCATGGCCACCAAGGCAGGTCTCGATGTGCGTGAGGTGTCGGTCCACATGACGGAGCGCAAACATGGTGCATCGAGCATCGGCGGTATTCGTTCGACCTACTACATGGCCAGGGTGAGCCTCGTGCTCCTCGTTGGTGGCCTCGGACGGAGGGGAGCGAAGTGAGGGCGTTCATCCTTTCCCTCGTGATAAGTCTCGGGTTCCTCGGCTTGTCCGTGAGGGCAGTCCGCCGCGGGACCTTGCGCGAGCGTGCCGCAGTCATTTGGCTTCTCGTGAGCCTTGCCATGGTTCTGCTGAGCGTCACGTTGCCGCTGCACCTCCTGGACCGTTTCGCCCGATTGGTGGGCATCGCCTACCCGCCCGATCTTGTCCTGCTCGTGGCTGTCCTCTTCCTTGTGGGCCTGGTGTTCCACCTCTCAATCAGCCTGGAAGCCCTCACCGAGAAACATACGACTCTTGTTCAGGAATTCGGGATTCTCACGGCCACGCCGCCCGACGGGCCACTGCAGGCCGAGCGCGGCGACGACGAGGCGATCTGACGAACGACCCTTGTCGTCGAGCTCACTGTTCCGGGGCGGGCGGCGAACCCATTGCGTGCAGGACGATCGCCTCGTCCGCGCTCACGCCAGCGCGGCGCCCAGGGCGTCGAGGAGGTCGCCGGTGCCCTTCTCCCGGATGGCCGGCATGTCGCCGCCGTCGAGGAAGACGCCCTGCTCTGTGAAAGTGAGCGTCGTGCCCGACGGCGCGGGGGCGAACTCCACCGTCGTGACCGAGACGGAGATCAGCCGGTCGTCGGCCTCCATGATGTAGCTGTAGACGATGCGCTCTGCCGGGACGATGTCGCGGTAGGTGGCCTCGTAGGTGTAGACGGGCCCACCGGGAGGACCGCCACGGTTGGTCTCGCTGCCCCCCACCCGGAAGTCGAGCTCGTACCCGGTCGTTGCGGGCGCGCCGAACCAGCGCGCCTTGGACTCCTGGCTCGACCAGGCGGCAAAGACGCGCTCGGGCGGGACGGTGTACGTCCGCGTGAGGGTGAAGGTGCCGTGTTCGGCGGTCCGGTTGGTTGTGGTCATCTCAAGCTCCTCTCGAGGGTGATGGTGCTGTCTGCTCTCGCTCGGCCTCTGCCGCGATGCCGGCGACGGCGTCGGCGTCGGCGTCGAGGATCTCGCCCAACCGGTCGAGTCGGCGCGCCCACAGGGCGCGCTGGCCGGCGAACCAGTCCTCGGCCAGGCGCAGCCCCAACGGCTCGAGGCGGCAGGTCCGGGTCCGTCCCACCTTCTCGGAGCGGACCACGCCGCACGACTCGAGGACCGCCAGGTGCTGGACGACGGCCGACAAGGTCATGTCGAGGGGCTGGGCCAGCTGGCTCACCGTGGCGGGACCTCCGCTCAGACGTTCCACCAGGTCGCGGCGGGTCGGGTCTCCCAGGGCCCTGAACACCTCGTCGATCGGCTGATACTTAAGCATTAACTTAAGTATCAGCTGGGGAGACATCGCCTGTCAAGGCTGCGGCGCCGCTCACGCCGCTCCGACGGTGTCAGTCGGGCCCGACCAGCCCCAGCATGTCGGTGACGCCGTGGTCCCGGCCCGCGGTGTAGCCGCCGTCGATCGGCAGGGCGTGGCCGGTGACGAACGAGGCATCGTCGGACAAGAGGTACGCCGCCGCGGAGGCGATCTCGTCGGGCCGGCCCATGCGCCGGCCCAGCTTGTGCTCGTGGACGATGTCGGCCAGCGCGGCCTCCATGCCGGGACCGAAGATCGACGCCGTCATGGGTGTCTCGATGAAGCCGGGACACACTGCGTTGACGCGGATGCCGCGCCCGGCGTAGTCGATGGCCATGTTCTTGGTCAGGATCACGACACCGCCCTTGGACGCGCTGTAGACGCTGCCGCCCGCCGTGCCCTCGAGCCCCTCGATACTGGCCACCGTCACCACCGAGCCGCGCCCCCCGTCCTCCCGACGAGGTTGCCGGAGCATCTGACCGATCACGTGCTTGGCGGTCAGGAAGGTGCCCGTGAGGTTCACGGCGATGACGCGTGCCCACTCGTCGGCGGGAAGCATGTGCACCGGGCCGCCGCCCGCCACGCCGGCCGCGTTGACCAGGCCGTCGACGGCGCCTGCGAAGGCCACCGTTTCGCGTACGAGCTCCTCCACGGAAGCCTCGTCGGCCACGTCGACGTGGGTGAAGAGCCAGCGCCCCTGGCCGCCGGTCAGCGCATCAACCGGTTGTGCCAGGTCGGCACCGACAACGCGTGCCCCCTCTTCGAGCAATCGGGCGGCAGTGGCTTGGCCGATGCCCGAAGCCGCCCCCGTCACGATGTACGTCCTGCCTTCCAATCCGCGCATGGTGCCTCCGTTTGGTTGCGCCCGGGTGACCCGGGCTGATAGGAGCAGTGCACTGTCTAGCCCGGGCCGGCCCGGGGACCATCGTCCGGGGGAGCCCCACGCCATGAAGTTCGCCTTGTTCTACGAAATCCCCGTCCCCCGCCCCTGGGAGGAGGACAGCGAGCTCGTGGCCTACCAGAACACGCTCGAGCAGGCCATCGCCGGCGACCGCTACGGCTGGCACGCCTTCTGGACCGTCGAGCACCACTTCCTGCAGGAGTACTCGCACTGCTCGAACCCCGAGGTCCTCTACGGCGCCATCGCGGCCCGCACCGAGAACATCCGTCTCGGCTACGGCGTCCGCCTCATGCCAAAGCCCTACAACCACCCGGTGCGTACGGCCGAGTCGGTGGCCGTGCTCGACCTCCTTTCGAAGGGCAGGGTCGATATGGGCGCCGGCAGGTCGGCCACCCGCGCCGAGCTCGAGGGCTTCGGCATCGACCCGGCCGAGAGCCGCCAGATGTGGCAGGAGGCCCTCGGCCACATCGTCGGCTGCTGGACCAACGACGAGTACGAGTTCGAGGGCGAGTACTGGCAGATGCCCCTGCGTCGCGTGCAGCCCAAGCCGTGGCAGAAGCCGCACCCGCCGCTCTGGGGGGCTACCACCAGTGACGAAGGTCACGCCCAGGTGGGCGACCTCGGCCTGGGCCTGTGTTCCTTCGCCGTCGGACTCCCGCCGACGGAGGTCAAGCGCAAGATCGACGTCTACCGGGCCGCCGTCGAGCGGTGCACCGAGCCGGTCGGCGCCTTCGTGCACAACCAGGCGGCGACCTTCACCATGGCCTTGTGCGGCCCGGACGAGGAGAAGGCCAAGGCGGAGGCCCGCGAATCCTTCGAGTGGTACCCCAAGACGGGCGCCCGCCAGATCGCCACCCTCACCGACTGGATGGCCGAGCGCAAGCAGGAGCTGGGCAGCTACTCCTACGCCGCCGACATGAAGAAGACGGACGACGAGGGCACGCTTGACCTCCTGAGCCTCGAATACCTGGTGGACGCCAACGCCTGCGTGCTGGGGACGCCCGAGCAATGCCTGGCCGCCTGTCGCGCCTACGAGGACGCCGGGGTGGACCTGCTCCTCTGCCTCGTGAACCCGTACAAGATCTCCCACGAGTCGGTCATGCAGACCATCGAACTCATGGGCACCGAGGTGATCCCGCACTTCGCCGATTGATCCGACGGATCCGACGGATCCGCAGCCGCCGTCACCCGACGCCCACCCGACCCGCGTCTTCAGGCAGTCTGGGGGGATGGCGAGGGACCCAGGGGGGAGCCGCCGGCCCGTCGTGGTCGCCGCAAGCGCGGCCGTCGTGACCCTGTTGCTGGCTGGAACCACGTCCATGGCAGGAGCGGCGCCCCGGAAGGGCACGACGCTCGCCAAGGCGGCCCAGCTGGCCCAGTCCGGTCACGCAGCCTTCTGGGAGTGCCCGGCGAAGACGACCGAGATGCTGGTGGCGGTCAACACCCTGAACCTGCACTCGGGCTCGACCCTCCACATCTCCTTCACGGTGCGCAACGACGGCACGGTGTCGTGCAATTACACCGCCCCCTACGCACGGCGTGGCCCCCGGCCCCACGTCCACGGCGTTGACGGCGGGCCCGTGCGGCTCGGTGAGCTTCCAAGTCGACGACAGCCGCCACCACAACGTCTGGCCCGGGACCCAGGTCGTCAACTGTCCGGCCCTCGGCTTCGCTGAACTGGCGGCGGGCGCCACCGTCTCCGGTACCGGCTCGCTGGGACCAGGACAGGCCGAACAGCACCGCGCCGGGTGGCGCCGGGGACCTACCGGCTGGTGATCGACAACACGGACTTCAGCTTCCCTTTGCACGTCGCGAGGTCCTGAGCCCCGCCGCGTCCACCGCCCGGGTCCGGGCGGACCCGCGTCGGTGCGTGACCTCAGGGCACCAGCGCGATCTTCCCCACGGCGCGCCGCCCCAGCAAGTCCTCGAGCGCACCGGCCACGTCGTCGAGCGGGTACTCGGAGGGGCGGACAGGGTCCAGCGTCCCCGCCGCCACCATCGCCAGAAGGTCGCCGAGGAGCGCCCGCTGCTCGGCCGGGTGGGTCATGGCCCAGATCCCCCAGTCGATGCCGATGACGGAGCGGTTGCGCAGCAGGATCTGGTTGAGCGGCACGGAGGGGATGTCGCCCGACGCGAACCCGATGACCAGGTACCGGCCCCGGTCGCCCAGCGCCCGCAGCGCCGGCTCGGCCAACGCGCCGCCGACGGGGTCCACCACGAGATCGACGCCGGTGCCGCCGGCCCACGCCCGCGCCGCGTCCTTCACCGATTCGGTCGCCGGGTCCAGCACCGACTCCGCGCCGGCCTCGAGCGCGGCCTGGCGCTTGTCCGCGCTCGAGGCGACGCCCAGCACCCGGCAGCCGAGTGCCCGGGCCACGCCGATGGCAGCCAGTCCCACTCCGCCGCCGGCCCCGAGCACGAGCACCGTCTCGCCGGGCGCGGCATGGGCCCGGTCGCGCAGAGCGAACAGGCCGGTGCTGTAGCTCTGGGTGAAGGTGGCCGCCCGGGCCGCGTCCATGCCCTCGGGCAGCGCGATGGCCGAGCCGGCCGGCACAACGACGCGGCTGGCGAAGCCCCCGAGCCCGACCGAGGCCAGCACCCGGTCGCCGACCGCGACGGCGCGCACGTCGCGCCCGACCGCGACGACGTGCCCGGCCACCTCGCTGCCCGGGACGAAGGGGAGCGCCGGCTTCATCTGGTACTGCCCCGCCACGAAGAGGCCGTCGACGAAGTTCACCCCGGCGGCCTCCACGGCGACGGCCACCTCGCCCGGTCCCGGCTCGGGGTCGGGCCGCTCCTCGACCCGCAGGACGGAGGGTGGTCCCAGCTCATGGCAGACGGCGGCGCGCACGGGTCGAGACGCTACCGTCGCCGGGTGCAGCGCAACGGGTCCCGCCTACCACCGGTCCGTCCTGCCCGTCCCGACGAGCTGGCGCTGCTACCCGGCCTCGAGGCGGCCGCCGACACCATGTTCGAGTCCCTGGGCATCGGGCCGCTCCCGGGCCCCGGCACGGTGGCGGAGTTCGCGGCCGCCCTCGTCGTGCTGGTGGCCGGCGACCCGCCGGTCGGCCTGTGCCGCATCGACGCCGTCGGTCCGACCGGCAGCGCCCATCTGGAGCAGCTGTCGGTCCGTCCGGAGCACGCCGGCCAGGGCATCGGGCGCGCCCTGCTGCGGGCCGCCTGCGCCTGGGCCGAATCGCACGGCTACGACAACATCACGCTGGCCACCTACCGCGACGTGCCGTGGAACGGCCCCTTCTATGCCTCGGAGGGCTTCGTCGAGCGCGGGCCGGTGGACGACTTCTGGCGCGCCCACGGCCGGCCACCCGAGGAGCCGGTCATGAGCCGCTTCGGCGTCCGCGTCCTGATGGGCCGGCGGCTGTGAGCTCGGCGTAGCGGAAGCAGCCCACCAGGTGGTCGTTGATCAGCCCCGACGCCTGCAGGTGGGCGTAGCAGACGGTCGGGCCGACGAAGCGGAAGCCGCGCCGGCGCAGGTCGGCACTGAAGGCCTCGGACTCGGGGCTCACCGCAGGCAGCTGCGCCGTACGGCGCCACTTGTTGACCAGCGTGCGCCCGCCCACAAAGCCCCAGATGTAGGCGTCGAAGGAGCCGAACTCGTCCTGCACCGCCAGGAAGGCCTTGGCGTTGCCGACCGTGGACTCGACCTTGGCCCGGTTGCGGATGATGCCGGGGTCACCGAGCAGCTTCTCCACCCGGGCCGCGGTGAAGCGCGCCACCTTGGCGGCATCGAAGCCCGCGAAGGCCTTGCGGTAGCCCGCCCGGCGCTTCAGGATCGTCGACCAGCTCAGGCCGGCCTGGGCGCCCTCGAGGACGAGGAACTCGAAGTGCGTCGGGTCGTCGTGTACCGGGACGCCCCACTCGGTGTCGTGGTACGCCACCATGTCGGGATCGCTCCCCGCCCAGTCGCATCGGTTCGGCGACCGCGTCGGCGTCGACGACCGCGTTTCGCTCATGGCGCAACCCGGGGACCGGCCGGCGACTGTGCGGTCGGCGACGGCGCGCCGATGCGGTAGAGCACATGGCGCCGCAGCGGGCTGTCCTCGGGCATGCCGGGGTGATCGAAGTCGCCGCCCCGGTCGCGCGTCATGCCGATGCGTTCCATGACGGCCTGCGAGCGCGTGTTCACCGTCGTCGTAAAGGCCACGATCTCGCGCATCCCGCCCTCGCCGAACCCGTAGGCGAGCGACGCCGTTGCCGCCTCGGTGGCGTAGCCGTGCCCCCAGTGGTCCGGATGGAGCCGCCATCCGGTCTCGAACCCCGGAGCGAAGGGCATGATCTCGTACACGCGGTGCAGGCCGACGATGCCGATGAAGGGCGCGCCGCCCGCCACCTCCACGGCCCAGAAGCCCCAGCCCTCCCGGGCCATCTCGGCGGCGTAGCGGTCCACCATGACGTCGCTCTCCGCCCGCGTGGGCGACGAGCCCAGCGACTCGGCCACCAGCGGGTGCGCGTTCAGCTCGGCGAAGGGTGCCCGGTCCACGTCGGTGAACGGTCGCAGCACCAGGCGGCTGGTGCGCACCACCGCGCCCGATGGCCCGCGGGTCGAATCCGTGGTCAGTTCCCCGCCGCGGCCGCCGAGACGGCCGTCTCGGCGGCCCAGCGGTAGTCGGCCTTGCCCGAGGGAGAGCGCTGGATCAGCTCCACGAAGACCACATCCTTGGGCAACTTGTAGCGGGCGATGTGCACCGAGGCCTCCTCGACCACCGACTCGCCGGTGGTCGTCGCACCCTCGGCCAGCTGCACCACGGCCACCACCTCCTGGCCCCAACGCTCCGACGGGCGCCCGGTCACGACCACGTCCGCCACGGCCGGGTGTCCCGCGATGGCCCGCTCGACCTCCTCGACGAAGATCTTCTCGCCCCCCGAGTTCACCGTCACCGAGTCCCGGCCCAACAATTCGATCTGCCCGTCGGAACGGTGCCGGGCCCGGTCCCCGGGTATGGAGTAGCGGACGCCGTCGATCACGGGGAAGGTGCGCGCCGTCTTCTCCGGGTCGCCGAGATACCCGAGCGGCACGTTCCCGGTCTGCGCCAGCCAGCCGTTGCCCTCGTGCCCGGGCGGCAGCACACGCGACAGGGTCTCGTCGACCACCAGCGTGCCCGGCCCCGGCAGGAAGGAACCCGCCGCCACGTCGTCCATGGACGTCACGTGCATCTGGGCGCCCGTCTCCGACGAGCCGGCCGAGTCCGAGATGACGAGGTTCGGGATGCGTTCGACCGCCATGGCCCGCACGGCCGGCGTCAGCGGCGCGCCTCCGTTTCCGACGGCGAAGAAGGAGGAGAGGTCGTACTTCTTCTTGTCGAGCTGCGCGAGCAGCGGCCGCAGCACTGCATCGCCGACGATCGTGATGGAGGTCGCCTTCTCGCGCTCGACCACCGACCACACGTCGTCGGGATCGACGCGGTGCGTGTTGTCCGGGAAGAGCAGCGTGGCCCCCGTTGCCATCAGCATGAAGCAGGCCCACTGCGCGGCGCCGTGCATGAGCGGGGGCAGGATCAGCAGCCGCACGGGGTAACTCGAGGCCAGCCGCTCGGTCAGGTTCTCGTAGCTCGTGACGATGTTCCAGGTGCCCACCTGCCTGCCGCCCATGGCCGCCATGAAGATGTCGTGCTGGCGCCACAGCACTCCCTTGGGCATGCCCGTCGTGCCCCCCGTGTAGAGCACGTAGAGGTCGTCGGGGGAGGGCTCGACCGGCGCGCCGTCCGACGAGGATGCGGCCAGCGCCTCCTCGTACCAGACCGCCCCGGGGAGGAGGGGGTGACCCGATTCGTCCTCGACCTGGAGCAGCACGTCCGGGGGCGAGTCCAAGGTGGGCAGCACCTCGGCCAGCGTCGGGGCCAGTGACGAGTGCAGGATCATGGCCCGGGGCCTGGCGTCGTTGAGCAGATACTGCAGCTCCTCGCCGACGTAGCGGTAGTTGACGTTGAAGGGGGCGACGCGGGCCCGGTACGAGCCCAGCATCCCCTCGAGGTACTCGTTGCCGTTGTAGAGGGCCAACGCCACGTGGTCCTGGCCCGACTCCCAGCCCTGGAGTTCGGCGCGTTCTCGGTGCACACCCAGCCCGCGGCCGTGCAGGTAGGAGGCCAGGCGGCGTGAACGCTCCTGGAGGTCGGCGTAGGTGAGGCGGCGGTCGCGCCAGACGATGCACTCCCGGTCGGCCAGGGATTCGACGAGGACGTCGAAGACCTTGGCCAGGTTGAACTGGACGGTCGGGGTGGTGGCGGGGTCGGGCACGGTTCCGCACTGTACCGGCGCGATACGCCTCCGGTGACGGGGGTCAGTACGGGCCGACGCGGGCGGAGTGGGGGCCGGCCTGGGCGGCCCGCTTGGGGCATCCTCCCCGTCATCGGCAAAGATCACGCCGTGGACATCCGCAATCCCGCCACCGCCGAGGTCCTCACCACCATCGAGGGGCTGAACGCCGCGCAGACGGATGCGGCCATCGTGCGGTCCGCCGCCGCCTTCGAGGAGTGGCGAGCCGTCGCACCGGGGGACCGGGCGCGCCTGCTCCGTCGCTTCGCGGCGGCGGTCGATGCCGACATCGTGCAGCTCGCCGCTCTAGAGGTCATCAACGCCGGCCACGTGCTGGGGAACGCCCGCTGGGAGGCGGGCAACGTGCGCGACGTGATCGAGTTCTACGCCGGCGCCCCCGAGCGCCACAGTGGCCGGCAGATCCCCGTGCCGGGCGGACTCGACGTGACCTTCCACGAGCCGCTCGGCGTCGTCGGCATCATCGTGCCGTGGAACTTTCCCATGGCCATCGCCGGCTGGGGCTTCGCCCCGGCGCTGGCCGCCGGCAACACGGTGGTCCTCAAACCGGCCGAGCTGACACCGCTGAGCGCGCTGCGCATCGGCGAGCTGGCGCTCGAGGCCGGAATCCCCGAGGGTGTCCTGCAGATCCTGCCCGGCAAGGGCAGCGTGGTGGGCCAGCGTTTCGTGGACCATCGCGCCGTGCGCAAGGTCTGCTTCACCGGCTCCACCGAGGTGGGTCGCCAGGTCATGGCCGGGTGCGCCGCGCAGATCAAGCGGGTGACGCTCGAGCTCGGCGGCAAGAGCGCCAACATCGTCTTCGCCGACGCCGACATCGAGCTGGCGGCGGCCCGGGCGCCCTACGGCGTGTTCGACAACGCGGGGCAGGACTGCTGCGCCCGCTCGCGGATTCTCGTCCAGCGCTCGGTCTACGAGCGCTTCATGGAATTGCTCGAGCCGGCCGTCGCCGGCATCAGGGTCGGGGATCCGACGCTGGAGGAGACCGAGATGGGCCCGCTCATCTCCGAGGCCCACCTGGCCAGCGTGGCCTCGTTCGTTCCCGACGACGCGCCGGTGGCCTTCCGGGGCAGCTGCCCGGACGGCCCCGGCAACTGGTTCGCCCCGACCGTGCTGGCACCGGTCGACCCGGCCGCGCCGGCGGCCACCGAGGAGATCTTCGGGCCGGTCGTCGCGGTGATCCCCTTCGAGGACGAGGCCGACGCGGTCCGCCTGGCCAACGACACGCCGTATGGACTGTCCGGGTCGCTCTGGACCCGCGACGTCGGCCGGGCTCTGCGCGTGGCCCGCGCCGTCGAGACCGGGACGCTGTCGGTCAACTCCCATTCGTCAGTGCGCTACTGGACGCCCTTCGGTGGCGCCAAGCAGTCGGGCATCGGGCGCGAGCTCGGGCCGGACGCGCTCGAGGCGTTCAGCGACGTGAAGAACGTCTTCATCAGCTCGGAATAGCGACCCGGCGCCCCACCCCGCAGGAGGAGAGACATGAGCGACGACACCATCCGGTACGGCCACCGCCTCGTTGACCGCGTGGCGGTCGTCACCGGTGGCGCCAGCGGCATCGGCCGCGCCATGTGCGAGCGATTCGCCAGCGAGGGCGCCACCGTCGCCGTGGTCGATCTCGACGAGGAGGCCGGCGGCGCGGTGGCCACCGCGGTCGGCGGCATGTTCGTCAAGGCCGATGTCACGTCCTCCGACGAGGTCGAAGCCCTGTACGCCGAGGTGGCCGGCCGCTACGGCGGGATCGACGTCTGCTGCAACAACGCCGGCATCAGCCCGCCCGACGACGACTCCATACTCGACACGGGACTGGACGCCTGGGAGCGCGTGCAGCGGGTCAACCTCACCTCGGTCTACCTGTGCTGCAAGCACGCCCTGCCGCACCTGCTGGCCCGGGGCAAGGGGTCGATCATCAACACGGCGTCGTTCGTGGCCGTGATGGGCGCGGCCACGAGCCAGGTCAGCTACACCGCGTCCAAGGGCGGCGTCCTCGCCATGTCGCGTGAGCTCGGTGTGCAGTTCGCCCGGCAGGGCGTGCGGGTCAACGCGCTCTGCCCGGGGCCCGTGAACACGCCGCTGTTGCAGGAGCTCTTCGCCAAGGATCCCGAGCGGGCGGCGCGCCGCCTGGTCCACATCCCGATGGGGCGCTTCGGCGAGGCGAACGAGATCGCCGCCGCGGCCGCCTTCCTGGCCTCCGACGACTCGTCCTTCATGACGGCGTCGACCTTCCTCGTCGACGGCGGGATCTCGGGGGCCTACGTCACGCCCCTGTAGGGGATGTGCAGCGGCGCCGCAGCGGGTCGCGGACGATCAGCCGCCGAGGCTCTCGCGCAGCTCGTGCACCTCGCGTCGCAGGTCTGCCACCTCCGCCCTCAGCTCGGCCAGCTCGGCGTGCAGTTCGTCGGAGGGCGCCGCGACGTTGCCGGCGCCGAGCGGTTCCTCGGACGACCGCGGGTCCGGAGCGGCGACCATGGTCGTGGCCCAGCGCTCCTCCTTCTGGCCGGGTTGCCGGCCGGCGTTGCGGGCCAGCGGCTCTTCACGCCCGCCCAGCAAGTCGAGCTCGTGCTCCACCTCGTGCAGGTCTTCGAACCGGGCCATCCGTTCGGTCCGGATGCGCAATTCGCCGATGGTCTGCGGCCCGCGGAGCAAGAGCACGGCCAGGATGGCGCACTGCCGGGCATCGAGGCCGAGCGTCTCATCGAGGACCTGGCGGTAGCGGACGACCGAGCGGCCGTGCGAGGGCAGGACGAAGCGAACGAGTTTCTTGTCCTTGAGCTCGTCGAGTGCCGCGAGCACTGTCGTCTCGTCATAGTTGACGACCGGCTCCCTGTTCGAAGTCTGGTTGCAGGCGGAGTGCAGGGCGTTGATGGTGAGCGGATACTGCTGGGGAGTGGCCAGGCCCTTCTCCACCAATGCTCCCAGCACCCGTGCGCACTCCGGGCTCAGCTGCATGCGGGGAGCATACGGGCCGCTGCCAGATCAGTTCGGTCCGGAGACCTCGAGTGGCGCGGCCAGATACGGGCCTGCCGGGCCGAAGCCGAGGTGGGCCATGGAGACCGGACGGGGCGGTCCCGGCAGCGGCAGGGTGGAGCTGAAGGGGGTGTA
>CAWFPP010000023.1:0-24638 GCA_963817735.1 uncultured Acidimicrobiaceae bacterium
TTGTGCGGGCAATCGGCCGGGGCCGTCAGTCGAACAAGTCGGGATCACTCCGCGAGATCTCGTCCCAGAGGGGCTGGAAGGACACCCAGCCTGAATAGGGCGAGGCGGAGTGGTCGCGGGTGTACTGCGCCCCCTCGTCGTCGATGAGCACCGGGGTCCCGGCCGCCTCGGCCAGCAGCTGGGCCTGGCAGGAGCGCTCCATCGTGATGAACCACCACGCCGCCTCGTCGACCGTGCGCCCGACGGTGAACAGCCCGTGGTTGCGGTGAATGGTGGCTTTGTGTGGACCGAGCGCTGCCGCCAGAGCCTTGGCGGCGGCCTCCTCGAGGACGACCGCACCGCCGCCCTCCTCGCACACGGTGTGGTCCTCGTAGAAGACGCACGCGTCCTGGGTGATCGGACTCAGCGGACGCCCGAGCGCCGACCAGGCCTTGCCGTAGACCGAGTGGGCGTGTGCCGCCGCGACGACGTCGGGACGGGCCGCGTGCACGGCGGAGTGGATGGCGAACGCGGCAGGGTTGACCGGGCGGTTGCCCTCGACGACCTCACCCGTGTGGCTGACGAGGATCAGGTCGGAGACGCGGACGTGCCGGAAGCTCATGGCGAAGGGGTTCACCCAGAAGTGGTCGGTCAGCTCCGGGTCACGTGCCGTGATGTGTCCGGCCACGCCCTCGGAGAAGCCGAATCGACCGAACAGGCGCAGGGCGCCGGCCAACCGCTGCTTGCGGTGCAGGCGCTCCTCCTCCACGGTGGTGAACTTCGGCGGCGACGGCAGCCGGAGGGCGCGGGGGGTTGCCTGCTCGGCGTCGGAAGGGGCCTGATCCATGCCCAGAAACTATCGTCTGGCCCATGGCCTACCCCACCGCAACCACGCGGGACATCGCCGCGCCCGCCGAGAAGGTCTGGATGCTGGTGGCCGACCTGCCGCGCATGGGGGAGTGGTCCCCCGAGAACGCGGGCGGGAAGTGGGTGAAAGGAGCCACCGGGCCGGCGCTCGGTGCCGTCTTCGAGGGCACGAACAAGAACGGTATCTGGCGTTGGTCGACGACCGTGACGGTGGTGGCCTGCGAGCCCGGCAAGGTCTTCGAGTTCGCGGTGACGTCGGGGCCGCTCGCGGTGGCGACGTGGCGCTACGAGTTCGCGGACACCGACACGGGCTGCCGGGTGACCGAGTCGTGGATCGACCAGCGCAAGCGCTGGTTCGCCACGCTGGCGCGTGTCATGGGGGACCACAGCGCTGCGCACGTGGAGCAGGAGATGGCAGCGACGTTGGCCAACCTGGCGGCGGCCGTCGAGTAGACCGACGATCGGGTGGGCCCGACCTCGGCGTGAGCTTGGGTCAGCTGCGGGTCACAGGTGTGCCGGCGTTCGGTGTCGTCATGCCCCCACGCCGACGACCGGTGCGTTCAGTCGGATCCCTCCGGCCGAACCATAGAACAAGGGCCCGGCTCCGGGCGCGGCGTAGTCGAAGACGCCACCATCGGAGGCGGCGAGGTAGTACCCGCCCAGTGCCGCCCCGATGCCGACGATCGGCTGGTGCAGCCCGAGGCCTCCCGCCGAGCCGAAGAGCGGCGCGTCGCCATAGTTGAAGACGCCGCCGTCTGCGCCCACGAGGTAGTAGCCCCCGGCTGCGGTCACCGCCATGCCGACGATGGGCTTGTTGAGGGCCGTGCCGGCCGCCGATCCGGCGAAGACGGCATTGCCGTACGTGAAGACGCCGCCGTCTGCGCCTACGAGGTAGTAGCCCAGGCCGTTGGGTGTGGCCGCCATGCCCACGACGGGCTCGTGCAGGCGGACGGAACCGGCCGAACCCCAGAATTGGGCGTCCCCGTAGCTGAACACGCCCCCGTCCGCGGCGACGAGCCAGTAGCCGCCCCCGTCGGCCGTCACCGCCATGCCGACGATCGGGGCATTGAGATGTGTGCCCCCCGCCGAGCCGTAGAACTGGGCGGAGCCGAAGTTGAAGACCCCTCCGTCCGAGCCGACGAGGTAGTACCCGTCACCCGAGGGCATGGTGGCCATTCCCACGATCGGCGCATTCAGGTGCTGTCCGCCCATGGATCCCACGAACGGCACCCCGAGGTCCGGCGGGGTGGGACCGTAGCTGAAGACGCCGCCGTCGGACGCAGCCAGCCGATACCCGGTGCGCCCGATTGGCGCCCGGGCGTTGGATGGCGCAATCGCAGGATTCGCGCTCGAGCCGGTGGCCACCCCACCCGTGGCGACGCAGTACCCGCCCGTAAGACACGACACGCCGACCCAGGTCGCCGCGGTCGCCCCCGCGGGCAGGCCCTCAGTGGTCGGCGTCCACCCGCTGCCGTTCCAGGACATGGACACGTAAGTCCCTCCAGAATCGGCCTGTTCGTTGAACGCCGTTTCGCCCACGGACGTGCACGAGGTTGGGCTGATGCAGCTGATGCCCTCGAGAATAGAAGAGTCACCTGAGGGTGACGGCGGGAGGGATGTCTGCGTCCAGCTGCCCCCGCTCCACTCCTCCGCGAACGGGGAGAGGAGCGTCCCCACGTCGATGCCGGTTGCCATGCAGAATCCGCTGCCCGCACACGACACGGCCAGGAACTCCGGTGCGGTCGTGCCGGCCGGGGCGAGGGCAGGGCTCACCGTCCACGCGGACCCGTTCCACTGTTCGGCCAGCACCTCAGAGGAGAGTGGCGCGTGCGGGTCGTCGGCGTTGGACCTGGCATTGGCCTGCAGCCCCGGCGCGCCGAAACCGAATGCCCCGGGACCACTCGCACTCGGCACCGGCGATTCCAGATGGGGCAGCGCGGCCGGGATGAGGTTCTCCGCGCTAGCACCGACGGCCATGCAATTCGTCGGTGTCGTGCAGCTGACGCCGATGAGTCCATCAGCGTCGCCTGGACTCGCGGGTGTGGGTGCGAGCGACCACGCTGTTCCGTTCCACTGCTCGGCGATGGCGAAGCCAAAGGTGGTGGAGGTGTTCGTTGCGGCACCCGTCGCCATGCACCATGCGGGCCCCGTGCACGACACGCCGAGCAGCTCGGCGCTGTCGGATCCACTGGGCAGGCTCACCCCGACGCCCGCACTCCAGCTGCTGCCGTTCCACTCGTCTGCGAACGGCGTTGACTGCTGGGTCTGAGCAAACCCGTAGCCGACCACCACGCAGAAGGTTGCCGACACGCAGGAGGCGGACTCCAGCTCGTAGGAGGACTGTCCCGACGGGGCAGGCACGGTCATGGTGTTCCAGCTCGACCCGTTCCAGACCTGCACCAACGCGTCTGCCGGGTCTGATCCGCCTTGGAGCACCGTCGCGACGCAGAAGTCAGACGACACGCACGACACGTTGCCGTCGTAGGATTCCGACGAGGACACGTCGGGCGGGTTCGTGGAAGTCCACTGGGTCGCAGCCACCTGGGACCCGAACGGCGCCGGACCTGTGGCGCCGACTGGTCCCGTCGTGCCGACCAGGGTCAGCACAGCGAAAAGGCCGAAGAGGATCGTGAGCCAACCGCGTCGAGGTGACCGTCGCATGAGTGAATCCCGCCTCCCTGGGCCCGGATGCCGAATGCACCCGTCACGAGAAGCCTTGCGCGGGCGGAGGGTCAGGGCAAGGATTTCGAGTTTCGATGGACCCGGCGCCGACGCGACGCTCTGACGGCCGTGCCGCCCCGAAGGGTCAGAGCGGCGCGCCGCTCAGATTCCCGGACGCCTGAGCACGTGGCCGGCGGCGGCCTCGTCACCGGGCGCGCCGCGCTGTCGCAGACGCTCCACGACGGCCCGGCGGTGGGGCTCGTCGACGTTGCCGCCGTACTTGAACTTGGCCGAGACCTCCTCGACCGCGATGGAGATCCCGAGGATCCCGAGCAGCCGCGCCGCGTGTGAGTCGGCCGGATCGGCCACCTCCACGTCCGGTTGGAACGTCGCCAGCTGGCGCCGCAGAATGGCGGCCACGCTCCCGGGCTCGGTCCGCTCGTCGTGCACCGTGGCCCTCCCGGTCAGCTGGACCGCGCCGTAGTAGGTCGTCGGGATTCCCAGGGCGGGGTCCTCGTCACCGATCACCTTCCACGACGACGGGATGAAGGCCCAGTCGTCGGCCACGCTGAGCAGCACCTGCGGGTTCTCCTCCAGGGCGGCGAAGACCGGGTTGGCCCGCACGAGATGCAGCCGTACCGTGTCGTCCTCGAGCACGAACTGCGTGGGAACGACCACCGGCAGCCGGCGCGCCGGGCCGCCCGGCGCCACCAGGTGACCGAACGGATGGGACGCGACGAAGGGACGCCATTCGTCCTCCCCGTGGGTGGCGTCGGCCGGGGCGATGAACATGCGCCTCAGTCTGGCTCAGCCCACGGCCCTGCAGCCGCACCGCCCTGCAGCCGCACCGCCCTGCAGCCGCACGGCCCTTCAGCCGGCCGGCAACTCCAGCTCGTCCATCGACTCGGCCCGGTGGCGCCGGTAGTCCACCTTCCCGTTGGGCGCCCGCCCGATGGTGGCGACCGTCCGCACCCGCCGGGGCGCCTTGTAGGAGGCCAGCCGCTCCTTCACGTGCGCGATCAACTCCGGCTCGGCCGGCCCGACGGCGCCGGGGTGCAGCTCGACCACGGCCACGATCTGCTCGCCGTAGGTCGGGTGAGGGACCCCCACCACAACGGTGTCCCGGACCGCGGGATGCGTCTTGAGCGCCTCCTCGACCTCCTCGGGGAAGATCTTCTCGCCGCCCGAATTGATGCACACCGACCCTCGCCCCAGCAGATGGATGGTCCCGTCGGCGTCGACCTGGGCGTAGTCGCCCGGGATGGAGTAGCGCACCCCGTCGATCTCCTTGAAGGTGCGCTCGGACTTCTCCGGGTCCTTGTAATAGCCCAGTGGGTTGCGACCGCCCAGCGCCAGGACACCCACCTCGTCCGACCCGGGCGACACCTGGCGGCCGTCCTCGGTGAGCACCCGGACGTCGGGGCCGAGGGTGAACGAGGCCGTCTTGGCCGCCGAGCCTCCTCCCGACACCGAGATACCCATGCCGAGCGCCTCCGACGAGCTGAAGGTGTCGGCCAGCAGCATCCCCGAATGGTGCGCCAGCAGGCGCTGCTTCACCGGCTCGCTCCACATGGCGCCCGACGAGATGATCATCATCAGCGAGCTCAGGTCCCATCGGCCCGGATGCTCGTCGAGCACCGCCAACAAGGGCAGCGAGAAGGGGTCGCCCACGATCACGAGGGCACTGGCTTTCTCGCGCTCGACGACGTCGAGCATCTCGGTCGGGTCGTACTTGCGCGACTCGAGCAGGCAGACGCGCCCGCCCTCGGCCAGCACCGTGTTGGAGGTGAAGGCGCCCGTGCCGTGCATAAGGGGGCAGGCCGGCAGGAGGGTGATGTTGCCCGGGCTGGCTTCCAGCGACGCCCGCACCGGCCCGAGCCCGCCGTCGATGTCGTAGTGGCGTGTGCCCCCGTCGACCAGCTTGGCGAACAGATCGTCCTGCCGCCACATCACTCCCTTGGGCATGCCCGTCGTACCGCCCGTGTAGAGCATGTAGAGGTCGTCGCCGCTGCGGCCCCACGGCGCCGAGACCCGTCCGATGGCGGACTTGGCGGCGTCCTCGTACGGCGTGGCCCAGTCCGGGCAGGGCCCGGTGCCGTCGTCGACCCAGAGCCAGCCCTTCACGCCGGGCACGCGCTCGAGGATCCCCTCGATACGGTCCGAGAAGGCCCCGTGGAAGACGACGGCGATGGCATCCGCGTTGTCCCACAGGTAGCTCAGCTCGTCGTTGCCGTAGCGGTAGTTGGTGTTGACCGGCACGAGGCCGACCTTCACCGCGGCGAAGGTGGTCTGCAGGTACTCGGGCGAGTTGTAGAGGTAGATCGCCACCTTGTCCTGCCGCACCGCGTTCAGGTCGAGGAGGAACTGCGCGATGCCGTCGGCGCCACGGTCGAACTCGCGCCACGTGACGTTGCGAGCCCCCTGCGTGACGGCGATCGAGTCGGGCTGCACATCGGCCACCGTCTCCCAGACGTCCCCGTAATTCCAGTTGCTCATGCCATGCTCCATCCCGCCAACGCTGACTGTTCTTTGACTGTCGCGGCCCCCCGCCCCGCCGACAGGCGGGATGCGAGGCGATGAGCCTACGCTCCGCGCGTGGACCTCGGCCTGCCAGGCGACGACGACCCCCGCCGCCTCACCATCCGGCACTGGCTCGAGGAGCACCCGCACCCCACCGGCCACCAGCTGGCCGAGGCCGGCTACGTGGCGCCGCACTGGGCGGCGCCGTACGGGCTCGACGCCGATCCGCTGACCCAGCTCGTGATCGACGAGGAGCTGCGGCGGAAAGGCGTCAGGCGCCCGATCAACCCCATCGGCATCGGATGGGCGGGGCCAACCCTCATGTACGCCGGCACCGAGGAGCAGAAGGAACGCTGGCTCTGGCCCCTGCTCAGCGGCGAGGACTTCTGGTGCCAGCTGTTCTCCGAGCCCGGCGCCGGCTCGGACCTGGCGGCGCTCAGCACCCGGGCCGAGCGTGACGGCGATCACTGGGTCGTCAACGGGCAGAAGGTGTGGACCAGCTACGCCCACATCGCCAAGTGGGGGATCCTGCTGGCCCGCACCGACCCCACCGCCACCAAGCACATGGGGATCAGCTACTTCGTCTGCCCCATGGATGCGCCGGGGATCGACATCCGCCCGCTCATCGACATGACGGGGGAGCACGCCTTCAACGAGGTGTTCCTGACGGACGTGCGGATCCCGGCCGACCATCTCGTCGGGCCCGAGCACGCTGGATGGGAGCTGGCCAAGGTCACCCTGGGCAACGAGCGTGTCTCGCTGTCGGGCGAGGGGGCGCTGTGGGGGATGGGCCCGACGGCGGAGGATCTCGTGTCGCTGGTGCGCGAGGGCGGCGGTGCGCCCGACCCATCCACACGATCCCGGTTGGTGGACGTGTGGGTCGAGGCCCAGATCCTGCGGGTGCTGCGCCTGCGGATGGTTTCGGCCGTCCTGGCGGGGAGGGCGCCCGGTGCGGAGGCTTCGGTCCGCAAGGCCATCGCCGACGCCCACGGTCAGCACATCATGGACCTGGCCCGGGACCTGGCGGGGCCGTTCGGGTTGCTGGCCGGGACGGGTCCGGTGGGCGGCTGGGCCGACCCATCCAGGGCATCCGGGCCGGCCGTCCCGGACCCCACCTGGTCCCGTGGCTTTCTGTTCTCCCCCGCGCTCACCATCGGCGGTGGCACGGCCGAGGTCCAGCGCAACATCGTGGCCGAAAAGGTTCTCGGTCTGCCGCGAGATCCCTGACCTTCGACCGTTACCCACACGGTACGGGGGTGCCTCGGCCCGCGCCGCGCGACCGCCTCGAGAGAGCGCTGCACGGCTGCAATGGCCGTGCATCCCGTACCGGCTGTCTGGTTGGTCTGGTGGCTTTGGCTGGTCTGGCTGGTCTGGCTGGTCTGGATGGTTTGGCTGGTCCGGCTGGTCCGGTGGGAAGCGGCTCGGGTGAGCCCATGATCGGGAGGTTGCGATGCGGAAGGTGTTTGTGTCCGGTGCACTGGCGCTGATCGGCCTGGCGGCCCCGGCAGCCTCGGTCCTGACCCCCGCCGCCGCCTCGCCGGCCGCAGCCGCCTCGTCGGCCGCAGCCGCCTCGCCGGCCCCCGCGGCCTCCGCGGCCCCCGCTGGGCCTGCGGTGCCGGGGCTCTATCACGTGCCGATCATCGGCAAGATCACGTTGCCGGGTGCTCTGGGCTCCCTCCTGGGCGGCCGGGGCAGCAACGGCTTGCGGCGGGCCACGGCGGTGCAGTCGTCCAACTGGGCGGGCTACGCCGACACCAACGACACCTTCAGTTCGGTGACCTCGTCGTGGACCGAGCCGACGGTCAACTGTGCCGACAGCAACAGCTTGCTGAACGGCATCCTCAGCCTGAGCGACCTGCTCGGTGGTCCCGGCGCCGCCTCGGCCTTCTGGGTCGGGCTCGACGGCTACAACTCGTCGAGCGTGGAGCAGCTCGGCACGGACTCGGACTGCGACTCCGGCACGCCGTCGTACTACGCCTGGTACGAGATGTACCCCAACCCGTCCGTGACGCTGCCGAGCCAGTATCCCGTGCAGCCGGGCAACCAGATGACAGCGTTGGTGGCATCGAACCCGGCCGGTACGTCGTTCACGCTCGAAATCAAGGACGTTACGGCCGGGTGGACGTTCTCCACCACGCAGACGGGCAGCGGCTTCGCCCGCTCGTCGGCCGAGGTCATCGCCGAAGCGCCGTCGTCGTGCAGCATCCTGTTCTGCAGCGAGGTGCCCCTGGCCGACTTCGGCCAGGTCAACTACTCGGGCTCGGCGGTGATCAACTCAGCCGGGACGAAGGGGTCGTTGGCGTCCTTCAATGCCAACGAGATCACGATGGCGGACAACGGGTCGACGCTGGCCACGCCGAGCAGCCTGAGCTCGGGCGGGTCGTCGTTCGGGGTGACCTGGAACAACTCGTAACTCGGAGCTCGGAGCTCGGAATCGCGGAGGCCGGGACCCTCTGAGGTCGGGCCGGGGCGGCAGTCTTGCCGCCTCGGCTCCGGCCACCCCGTGGCCTTTAGGCCTGGGCTACTACAGCTCGAGCGGCCCCGCGTTGGCGAAACCCTGCCGGATGCCCTGGCCGGCCCGGGCGGTGAGCGCCTCGGGCTCGTAGAGCATCAGGTAGGCGTTGCGGGCGTGGTCCCGTGAGCGGTTCCGGAAGACCATGGCCAGCTCGGCCGGGTCATCGGACTCGTCCTCGTGGACGAAGACCTCCAGGATCGGCGTGTTGGTCATGAGCTGGGCGGTCATGATGCCGGTCGAGGCCTCATGGGCACAGACCTTGTCCACCTGCTCCCGGCCCGGCATGCCCAGGGCCACCACAATGCGGCAGCCGTCCTCCTCGATCATCTTCTTGGCCGCCACGGCCAGGTCCTTGAAGCCGGGGACGGTACGGCGCAGCGTGGTGAACCGGGTGCCGTATCCAGGGCATTCGGAGAGCTCGTCGAGTGCCTCGCCGCCCATGTCGTAGCGGGCGAACATGGTGTCGACCACGCCGATCAGGTCCATGAGCCATTCTCGCGCAGAGAGTCGCCTGGTCCGGCCGGTGCCCTCTGGTCCACAATTGCCCGGTGAGCCCCCTTGAATCCTCCAATCCACGTCCCGGTGCAGCCCGCAATCCGGGATCCGGGCCAGCCCGGACCTGGGTCGAGCGCGACGCCGCGGTGGTCTGGCACGGCTTCACCCAGATGGCGGCCTACGCGGGCAACGCCCCGCTCGTCATCGACCGGGCCGAGGGCCGTGAGCTGATCGACGCGGAGGGGCGCCGGTACCTCGACGCCATCTCGTCGCTGTGGGTCAACACACTCGGGCACCGCGTCCCCGAGCTGGACGCCGCCCTCGTGGCCCAGGCCGGCAAGGTGGCCCACTCCACCATGCTTGGCAACGGCAACACGGTCGTGGTCGAACTGGCAGAGGCGCTCGCCCCGGTGGTGCCGGTCGACGACCCCCACTTCCTGTTCGCCGCGGATGGGGCGGTCGCCGTCGAGCAGGCACTCAAGGTCGCGTTCCAGTACTGGGTCAACCGCGGCGTCACCGGCCGTACGCGGTTCCTCGCGCTCGGCGATGCGTACCACGGCGACACCATCGGATCTCTCTCCGTCGGCGACGGCGGTGTGTTCAGCGCCGTGTTCGATCCGCTCTGCTTCCCTGTGGTGCGCACACCCGGCTACGCCGACCCGGGCTGGGCCGACAAGGCGTGCGCCACCATTGCGGCTCACGGGGAAGAGCTGGCCGCGGTGGTGATCGAGCCGCTCGTGCAGGGCGCGTCCGGCATGCTGTGCGCCTCCGCGTCCGATGTGCGGCGGTTAGGGGAGGCGTGCCGTCAGGCGGGCACGCTCCTCATCTGCGACGAGGTGGCGACCGGATTCGGGCGCACGGGAACGCTGTTCGCCTCCGAGCAGTGCGGCCTGCGGCCCGACCTCCTGTGCGTCGGGAAGGGGATCACCGGCGGGTACCTGGCCATGTCGGCGACGGTGGCGTCGGGCGAGGTGTTCGGTGCGTTCCTGGGCGCCGATCTCGGGCCCGAGACCTTCTACCACGGGCATTCCTACGGGGGGAATGCGTTGGCGGCGGCGGTGGCGCTCGAGCACCTGCGGCTGATTGAGGCGTGGGACGTGTTGGCGAACGTGCGGGCGCGTGCCGACCAGCTGGCGTCATTGCTCGGAGAACGGGTCGCCGGTCGGGCCGAGGTGCGCGACGTCCGCCAGCGTGGGTTGATGGTCGGCGTCGAGCTGGACCCGCCCGGTCCGGGACTGCGTTGGGGTCGCCGTGTGTGCGCCGGCGCCGTCGACCGGGGCGTGCTGCTGCGCCCGCTGGGTGACGTGGTGGTGCTGATGCCGCCGCTGACGACCTCGGCGGAGGAGGTCGTGCGGATCGTCGACGCTCTCCGTGGGGGGCTGGACGACTTGGCACATCACATCCACATCCACATCCACATCCACATCCACATCCACATCCACATCTACATCTACATGACCGACGCCGACACCGACGCCGACAACGACTGGGATGCCCGCATCCGAGCCTCCCTGGATCGGGTCGTCGACGAGGGTCGTTGGCGCGCCCCCGCGAGTTCGACGCCCTCGGCCCGGCGGGTCTGCTCGAGGGCGGCCCGGAGCCGGTGGTCTCGTTCGCGTCCAACGACTATCTCGGATTGAGCGCCCATCCGGCCGTGGTGGCGGCCGCCCGCCAGGCGCTCACCCGCTGGGGCGCCGGCTCCGGCGCGTCGCGGCTGGTCACGGGCAGCCGCCCCATCCACGGCGAGCTCGAGAGGGAGCTGGCCGCGTGGAAGGGGACCGAGGCCGCCGTCTGCTTCCCGACCGGATTCGCCGCCAACCTGGGCGTGCTGTCCACGCTGGGCGGACCGGGCGTCCGCATCCTCTCGGACGAGCTGAACCACGCCAGCATCATCGACGGGTGCCGGCTCTCCCGCTCGGCCCTCGCCGTCTACCGCCACCGTGACATGGACCACCTGGCCGAGCTCCTGGCCGAAACCGAAACCGACACCGACACCGACACCCCGTCCCCCACCATCGTCGTCACCGACTCCGTCTTCTCCATGGATGGGGACGTCGCCCCCCTCGACGACCTCGTCGCCATCTGCCGGCGCCACGACGCCCTCCTCATCCTCGATGAGGCCCACGCCGTCCTCGGCCCCAACCTCCCGGACGCCTCCGTGGGGGACAAGGACGGAGGCGGCGTGAGCGGAGGACGGGGCCGGGACGGCGTGCAGGGGGGAACGGTCGTGCGGGTCGGCACGTTGTCGAAGACATTGGGCTCGCTGGGCGGCTTCGTGGCGGCGTCCCGCGACATCGTCGACCTGATCGTCAACCGGGCCCGCTCGTACATCTTCTCGACTGCTCCCACGCCGGCCGACGCGGCCGCGGCCCTCGCTGCGCTCCGTATCGTACGATCGGCCGAAGGCGCTGCCCTGACGGGCCGCCTCGCCGCGCTGATCGACCGGGTGACGGAGGCCGGATTCGCGCCGCCCGGACATCCGAGCCCGATCATCCCCATCGTGCTCGGTAGCGAGCAGGCGGCGCTCAACGCGTCGGCCGCGCTGCTCCAAGAGGGACTGTGGGTCCCGGCCATCCGCCCGCCCACGGTGCCGGTCGGCACCAGCCGTCTCCGGGTCACGCTGTCGGCGGCGCATACCGACGAGGATGTCAGCCGGTTGCTTCAGGCGCTGGCCCTCCTCCCAATGCCGACGCCTGCAGCGCTCTGACCCGCGTGCGTCCCCGCCGCCTGGTTGCCGTGGTCGGCACGGGGACCGACGTTGGGAAGACATGGGTTGCCGCGCGTTCTTGACCGACCTCCGAGCGGCGGGCCTGCGCGTGGCCGCCCGCAAGCCGGCGCAGTCCTTCGAGCCCGACGACGACCCCGCCCGCCTCGATGCGGCAGTACTCGGCGCAGCTACTGGCGAGCCCCCCGAGGAGGTCTGCCCCCCGCACCGTTGGTACGAGGTTCCGATGGCACCCCCGATGGCGGCCGAGCGTCTGGGTCGCCCGTCTTTCACCATCCAGGACCTCATGTCGGAGCTGCGCTGGCCGGCGGATACGGATACGGATACGGATGTGAACGCGAATGCCGTCGCGGTGGGACTGGTCGAGACGGCCGGCGGCATCCGCTCGCCGCTGGCGGCCGACGGCGATTGTCTCGCCCTGTGCGAGGCCCTGGCCCCCGACGTCATCGTGTTGGTCGCCGACGCGGGGTTGGGAACGATCAACGCGGTCCGCCTCACCCTCGATGTGCTCGGTCCACTGGCAGCGCTGGCCGTCGTGGTGTTGAACCGATTTGATCCCGAATCCGACCTGCACCGCCGCAATCTCGACTGGCTGAGCGGGCGGGATGGACGACGGCTCGTCACCGTTGGCGGAAAAGATGCCGAACTGGCGAAGCTCGTCCGCGGCTGATTCATCTGAATCCCGCCGCCCGACCGCTTACGCTGAACGACTCAGTGAGACGGTCATCCGCTCGGCGGATCTCGGCCACATGCAACGGTCTGGTGGTCCTTTGCTGCGGGGTTCTTGTCCTCCTCGCCGGCTGTAGCAGCACCGGGTCGGGCCAGACCACCCGCCAGAGCTTCAGCGTCCAGCCCGAGCCCTCGGCCCGGGCCGGCCAGCTCCCCATTCCGGCTGGTCGCCTGCCGACACAGGGGCCGATTGGCCTCGATCCAACCACGGCCCACGGCGTCCAGCTGAATGTCCTGAGCGGCCTGCTCGACGACACACCGATCTACAACGGTGACTTCGCCGACCCTTTCGCCCTGAGAACTCCTGACGATCTCTACATCTACGCCTCGAATACCCAGACCACGCAGTACGCGGCTGGGGCACATGTGCCAGTGATCGAGCTTGCGCGAGATTCGGGATTCAAAGGCCAATACCTCGGGGACGCGCTCCCCACTCTGCCCAAGTGGACCGTCTCGGGGTTCCAGTGGGCGCCCTCGGTGTGGACCCGACCCGACGGCATCTCTGTCATGTACTACTCGACGCCGGCGACGATCCCGCTCGGGTGTCTGGCCAAGAGACCCCCGTCGGGTTGCGTGAGGACCACCAACGGCGAGTCCAGCGCGATGTGCATCTCGCGCGCGACCAGCGCCAACCCGGCGGGCCCCTTCGTAGATGACTCGACATCCGCTTTCGTCTGTCCCGTCGCGCGAGGGGGTGCGATCGACCCCAGCGTGTTCGTCGCTCCCGATGGCACGCCATGGTTGCTCTGGAAGAGCGACGGAGACTGCTGCACCATGCCCACCACGATCTATTCCCAGCAGCTCTCGGCCGATGGGCTCTCGGTGGTTGGGCCGGCCCACCGGCTGATCGGCGCGACCCAGAGATGGGAGGGAAATCTGGTCGAGGCACCGTCGATGATCGAGAACGCCAACACCTTCTGGCTCTTCTACTCGGGCAATCTTTGGGGGACGGACAACTACGGCATCGGCGTGGCGCGCTGTGCCTCCGTCGTCGGACCCTGTACCAAACCGCTCGGTCATGCCTGGCTCTCATCGGCACTCTCCGGGGGACAGAGTGATCCGGGTCCCGGGGGAGCGGAGTTCTTCCAAGTCGGTGGTCTCATCTGGATGGTCCATCACGGCCTCGCGCCCGGGCAGAGCGGGAACGACGCCCAGCGACGGCTCTACGTCGACCTGCTCGCCTTCCCGGGCGACGGCACGCCGCATCTCGCCCCGCGGCCACCGGCGGCGGCCCTGGCCGAAGCGCTGCTCTACTTCGGAGACCCCAACGCACCGCCCCAGCCGGACGCCGCGTTCCTGGCGCTGCTGCACAAGGTCCCGAGCGCGTTTTCCCACGACACCGACCAGGCCTTGGTGGCCGACGGGCAGCTCGCGTGCACCGGCCTCGCGCACGAGCAGGGGGCGGACGACGTCATCGATTCCCTGACCAGCCGTGGGCTGGATCAATTCGAAGCGAGCTTGGTCGCGATCACCGCGACCGAACACTTCTGCCCCCAAAATGGCCTGCAGGCGTTGAAGGATGTGCAGGAGGCGCTGACACGAGGACCCGGTTAGCGACCGTTCATCCGCAATGGGGATCGAACACGTTCCGACCGCACCGGCAGCGCCAATCGGGAGCACGAAATCCACGAAATCCGTGTCTCTTCGGCGCCGCCCGCCGTGCCGCAACTTCGGAGGCGACCCCCGCTCGCTGGAGCTGGCAGGTCGGATCGTTGAGCGGGCGGCCCGGATCTCGGCGCTGCACCGGGAGCAGCTGTCCGACATCGCCGAGTTCGACCAGACTGAAAGCTGGCGTGGGGACGGCGCCGTCTCCATGATTGCCTGGGTCACCGCGCAGTGCGGCGTCAGCACATCGACGGCCCGGCAATGGGTGCGCTCGGCGGTCAACCTCGAGTCGCTGCCCTGCCTGGCCGAGGGGCTGGCGTCGGGCGAACTGTCGCTGGACCTGGTGGAGCCTTTGGCGGAGGTCGCCTCGCCTTCCAGCGATGCCGCGCTCCGGGAGGCGTCCACCCATTGGAGCGTGCGACAGGCCCGTGAGTTGGCGGCCTGGCACCGAGCGCGGGAGGAGGCCGAAGCTGAGGCCAAGGCCGCCGCGCAGGCTGCGACGATGACGGAGCTCGAGGGTGATGAGATTGCGCTGGCCGAGAGCTCCGCAGCCCGGGAATTCGAGCGGCGGACGCTGCGGTTCAACGACTCGCGCCAGTCGATGTGGGTTTCCTTTCCCAAAGACGATTTCGCCGAGGTGAAGTCGCGTCTGATCGGTCGGGTCGTGGCCGAGAGCGGACAGCCGGCCTCAGATGCGGTGGGGTACGTGCCCTACGACAAGCGGCTCTACGGCGCGCTGATGCATCTGTTCCAAGCGGGGGGCGGATCGGCGTCGGGAGAGAACGGTGGTCGGGCCTCGAGTGCATCGGCGCGGCCGCGAGTCGTCGTGCATGCGCCGCTCGAGTTGTTGGTCGGCTGCTCCGATGATGCCGTGGCCGAGATCGCCGGGGTGGGCCCGGTTCAAGCTGAAGTGGTGCGGCGGCTGGCCTGCGACGCCCACGTGGACCTGGCGGTAGAGGATGCGGAGGGTTCGATCCTGGACCAGGGGCGAGCCCGGCGAGATCCGACCCCGGTGCAGCGGGTGGAGATCGACCGGCGGGACAAGGGCTGCCGCTTCTCGGGCTGCAACTACACGGAGTTCACGCACGTCCATCACATCGACCATTGGGCCGATGGAGGCCTGACGAACCTGGACAACTTGGTCACGTTGTGCGACCGGCATCATCGCGCCGTGCACGAGTTGGGCTGGACCGTGAAGGGTGATGCCAACGGTGTGCTGACCTTCGCGGGACCGCACGGGCGGTCGAGCACTTCTGCGCCGTCGCCCACGTGGCGTCCATCGTCGGTGGTTCGATCAGCGGAATCGGCTCGGAACTCGGCTCGGAACTCGGCTCGGAACTCGGCTCGGAACTCGGATCCCGAACCGGATCGAAACGGACCGCTGCGTCGTTGAGGGCGCGGCTTTGGCGCCGTTGGCGTTGTTTGCAAAACGGATCAGGTGGAGTGGAGCTCCGGATGACCGGAGTCGCGGCAGCGCGCCGTCCAGCCGGTGGGAATCACGCTGACGGTCATGCGACGCCCGCATTCGGGGCAGAAGCGCGGGGGATCGAGGGCGCGGCTGCAGCCGGGACACTCGGTAGTCGGTTTGCCGCAACCGGTGCAGTGAGTCGTCATGGAGAGGCTCACCGGTAACTAGGTCGGGGGGCGCCGGGTCGGAGAGGGCAGCTCAGATGGCGGCGGTGAGGGCGCCGATGGGCATGCGCAGGTCCTCGAGCATCTGGAGGTCCTCGTCGGCCGAGCGGCCGAGTGTCGTCAGGTAATTGCCGACGATGAGGGCGTTGATGCCGGCCGTCATGCCGATCGCCTGGAGGTCCCGGAGGGTGACCTCGCGGCCGCCGGCGTAGCGCAGGATCACCGAGGGGAGGGCCAGGCGGAAGAGCGCGATCCAGCGCACCGCCTCCCAGGCGCCGAGGATGGGTTGGTCGCCCAGCGGCGTGCCGGGGCGGGGGTTCAAGAAGTTGAGGGGCACCTCTGTGGGGTCGAGCTCTTGCAGCTGGATCAGCAGCTCGACGCGCTGGGCCACAGTCTCACCCACGTTGATCAGGGCGCCGCAGCACAGCTCCATCCCTTGCGCCTTCACGAGCCGGCAGGTGTCGGCGCGCTCGTCCCACTCGTGCGTCGTGACTATGGAGGGGAAGTACGAGCGCGCTGTCTCGACGTTGTGGTTGTAGCGGTGCACGCCCCCCTCGGCGAGGCGGCGGGCCTGGTCCTCGGTCAGGATGCCGGCGCTGACGGCCACGTTGAGGCCGGTCTCGTCGTGGATGGCCGGAACGAGGTCGAGGATGCGCTGCATGGTGCGCTCGTCGGGACCGCGTACGGCGAGGACGATGCAGAACTCGGAGGCGCCGAGGGCGGCGGTCTCGCGGGCGGCGGTGAGGACCTCGTTGGTATCGAGGAAGGGCGTGGCCTTGACCGGCGTGTCGAAGCGCGAGGACTGCGAGCAGAAGTGACAGTCTTCGGGGCAGCCGCCGGTCTTGGCCGAGAGGATGCCCTCGATCTCGACTTCGGGCCCGCACCAGGCCAGCCGGACCTGGTGGGCCAGCGAGGCGAGCGCCATCACGGCGCCGTCGGGGAGCGCGGCCAGGGCGGCGAGCTCTTCGGCCGTGAGGAGGCGGCGCTCGTCGAGGAGGGCCGTCTCGGCTCGGGCGATCACAGCCCTGTCCGCCGCACTCAGGGCGACTTGGGGAGGAGGCGGTGGCGCCGCAGCGGAAGAGCGGAAGGCGACAGGGCTCGCGGTGGTCACGGCGCCCACGGTAGTGGCAGGGTGTGGGCCGCCGGAAGTTGGGCGGCGCGTGGGAAGGAGCGGCCATGGCCTGGGATTTCTCGACCGAACCGGAGTTCGAGGAGAAGTTGGACTGGATGCGTGGCTTCGTGCGGGAGGAGGTGTTCCCGCTCGAGACGCTGGATCTGACCTACGACCAGGTGCGGGTGTTGATCCGGCCGCTGCAGGAGCAGGTCAAGGCCGAGGGTCTGTGGGCGGCGCACCTGCCGCCGGCGCTGGGCGGGATGGGCTTCGGGCAGGTGCGGTTGGGGCTCATGCACGAGATCTTGGGGCAGTCGCCGCTGGCGCCGGTGGTGTTCGGCAACAATGCGCCGGATTCGGGGAACGCGGAGTTGCTGGCGGTGGGGATCGAGGCGTCGGGGAACGAGGCGCAGCGCTCGCAGTGGCTGCAGCCCTTGTTGGATGGGACGTTGCGGTCGGCCTTCTCCATGACCGAGCCCGACACCGCTGGATCCGATCCGACGCTGTTGAAGACGTCGGCCGTATTGGACGGCGAGGAGTGGGTCATCAACGGGCACAAGTGGTTCACATCCAACGGGTCTGTGGCTGATTTCTTGATCGTGATGGCGGTGACCAATCCAGACGTGCATCCGTACTCGGGCTCGTCGATGATCATCGTGCCGGTGTCGACGCCGGGGGTGGACATCGTGCGGGACGTGTCGACCATGGAGGACCCGCATACGCCATACGGGCGCTTCGGGAACCATGCCGAGATCGTGTACCGGGACGTCAGGGTGCCCGTGGGGAACCTGATCGGTGTGGAGGGGTCGGGGTTCGTGCTGGCCCAGCACCGTTTGGGGCCCGGTCGTATCCATCACTGCATGCGCTGGCTGGGGCAGTCCCGTCGTGCGTTCGACATGCTGTGTGAGCGGGCGGTGTCCCGGTATGCGCACGGGTCGATGCTGGCGGAGAAGCAGACCATCCAGAACTGGGTGGCCGACTCTATGGCCGAGATGCAGGCGGCCCGTCTGATGACGTTGCAGGCGGCCTGGAAGATGGACCAAGAGGGGGCGGCGGCGGCCAGGGTGGAGATCGCCATGATCAAGTACTTCGGTGCGAAGGTCCTGTACGACGTGATCGACCGCGCCATCCAGGTGCACGGGTCGCTGGGGTTCTCGTCCGACCTGCCCTTGGAGTCGATGTACCGCAATGCCCGGGCGGCCCGCATTTACGACGGGCCCGACGAGGTGCACCGCCAGACGGTGGCCCGGCGGGTGCTGAAGGGGTATTCGCCGCACGAGGTGCCGACCGAGCACATCCCGACCCGGCGGGCCGAGGCCCAGCGCCGCTTCGCCGACGTGCTGGAGGACCTGACGGTGGACGCGTAGGAGTGTCGCGGTCGATGTCGTCGACGGTGTCGTCGGCGGTGTCGCCGGCGTGGTCTCGCTTCGCGTCGGTAGGTGTGGCGGTCGTCGGGGCGACGGCTTTGGCATTATTGCTGGCGGGGTGCGGGTCGTCGGGACCGGCTTCGATGACGAGGTCGACCCATCCGAAGCACCGCACGACATCGAGCACGTCGGCGCCGGCGACCACCACGACGGTGGCGTCGACCTCGAGCTCGACCTCGACGACGAACGGCTCTGGTTCGGGGGCGATGGTGACGACGACCCTCCCCGTGGTGGTGTGCCAGACGACTTCGGGCGTGTCCACCACGACGACATCGCTTCCGGCGTCGGTCTCAGTCAGCGTTCCTGCGTCGGATGCCCAGCAGGGGAACCTGGCCGTCTACAGCGACTTGACCGGCGCATTGATGCTCGTGGGCCCGACGGTCGGTTGGACGTGCACAGGTACTTTCGGAGCCGACGGCAGCGGGATGATGGCGCTCACGCCGATCGGGACGTCGGTGCCGGTCGGCTACGGGACCGCGTGGCACCTGCCGGCATCGTCACCGACACAGGCGATCGTCGCCCTGGAGAGCGGGGGCAGCACCGTGCAGGGCGCGGCACTGGCCTGCCCCCTCTTCAGTGCGGCCAAGGCGACGACGCAGCAGGACCTCGGCAAGGGTTGCGACATCACGAGCCCGCCGCAGGAGCACGTGGTGACAACGTCATCGGTCCAGGTCGAGTTCCAAGATCCGGCGGGCGTGGCCGGCGTCGGGTTCCCCTCGGGAGGCCAGAACGCAGCGAACGGAATCACGCTGTACCAGCCGAAGCCGTCCGAGCCGACGGCTTACCAGGCCACGTGCACCCTGCCGGCGGCGCAGCACGACCTGTGCACGGCGCTGCTGAACCACTTCGCCGCCACATTCGGGTGACTCCGTGCGGGGGATCAGCCGCGACTGTGGGTCATGGCCTCGACGTTGTTCCCGTCGGGATCACGCACGAAGGCTCCGTAATAGGTCGCGTGGTACTGGGGCCAGAACTGCGGTTCGTGCAGCGGCTCGGCTCCGAGGGCGACGGCGGCCTCGAAGAAGGCCCGTACGGCGGCCTGGTTGGGTGCCAGGAAGGCGATGTGGGTCTCCCGGAAGCCGTCGCCCGTCTGCTGCTGCCCAATCCAGAAGTCTGCGGACGGCGGGATGCCGTAGCCGATGGATTCGCCGGTCTCCATGATGCGCACGTTGCCAAGTGGGGCGAGGACGGCATCGTAGAAGGCGGCGCTCCGGGTCATGTCGGCGCACTGGATGGAGACGTGGGCGAGCATGGCCACCAGTCTGTCAGTCACCGCCGACGTCCTACCGGGTGCTCTGTTCGCTATCGCCCGCTCCGAGCCTTCTTCCATGATTGTGCGCCGGTCGCAGGCGGCCTCAAGGTCGTTCGTCCTCGCTGCGCTCGGGCGCTCCACCTTGACCCCGCCTGCTCCTTGGCGCATTTTCGCGATCAGAAGGTCGTCGGGAATCCCTGTCGTCAGGTGACCTAATCTGCCGCCGTGGTTGGCTCTGAGATGGTGCTGACGGTCGACTGGACGACGACCGCCACCTTCGCCACGGCTATCGGGACCCTGGTGCTGGCCGTGGCCACGTTCGCCGCCGTGCGCTCGGCCAATCGGGCCGCCCGGGTCGCAGAAAGGGGCTTCTTGGTCAACACGCGACCTGTCCTGGTCTCGTCCAAGCTCGAGGACCCGATACAAAAGGTCAGGTGGATCGACGACCATTGGGCCCAAGTGGGGGGGAGCCAGGCCAGCGTCGAATCCGTGGACGGGAACATGTACCTGGCGGTGTCGTTGCGCAACGTCGGTTCGGGCATTGCCGTGATGTTCGGATGGGCGCTGATGCGGGAGCTCGTCCACAACGACGTCTGGCATTCGGATCTCGACGCGTTCCGGTTGCAGACGCGCGACCTGTACATCGCTGCGGGGGACATCGGCTTCTGGCAGGGCGCCATCCGGGAGGCCGATGATCCGATGTACGTCCCGATGTGCCAGGACATCAAGAACGCCAGACCCTTCACGCTCGAGCTGCTCTACGGTGACCACGAGGGCGGTCAACGCACCATCACCCGCTTCGGGATGGTCCCCCGGACCGACGGCGGCGAGCCGAGCTGGTTTCCCAACGTCGCCCGGCACTGGAACCTCGACCGCCCCGATCCTCGCTGAGTTTGCCGGTCGGCCGGGAGGGAGGGAGCCCGCCGGGCTGGGTCCGGCGGATCAGGGGCGGAGACCGCGCAGCAAGGCCTTACAGAGGCGGTCGTAGCCGGCGTCCCGGTCCTCCACGAAGCCGAGGTTGAGGAGTTCCAGGGAGACCCAGCCGTGGATGGTGGCCCAGATCAGCTGGGCCGTCTCGGTCGGCTCGCCTTGGGCGATGATGCCGGTCCGCATGGCGCGCTCGACCGCGGCCACGAGGTGTTCGTAGGCGTCGGTGCATTCGCCGATGGCATGGTCGCTCGGCTCGAAGCCTGGGACGGCCCGGAGGAACATCAGCTGGTAGGCCATCGGGTGGGCGAGGGCGAGGGCCCGGTAGCGGCGGGCACCGTCGAGCAATGCTTCGGATGGGTCGGCGATCTGCGCCATCGCCTGCATGGCGGCGCCGAGGCGTTCGAATCCCTGGATGTAGAGCGCTTCGATGATCCCGGACTTCGACTCGAAGTGGTTGTAGACGCCCATGGGCGCCACGCCGGCGGAGGCCGCGATGCGGCGGACAGAGAGGCCGTCGGGGCCGTCGGACTCGAGGATGTGGGCGGCCGAGGTGAGGAGCGCGCCCTCCATCCCGGCGCTGGGAGTCCTGGTCCTGGCCGGAGCGCTTTTCGTCATGTATCTAGCCTACTGAAGAACATCGTGCTATAACTCTAGCACAGTGTTCTATACGGGATCCGGGAATGTTCTGGATTGGGTCTGGACGGATCCCGCTTATGTGAGGAGTGCTCCCGATGGCTGAGCTGGTCGCATCCGCATCCGCATCCACCCGGTCGGCGTCGCAAGAGCGTCGCTGGTGGATCCTCCCCGTCCTCTGCCTCTCGGTCTTCCTGGTGGTGGTGGACAACACGATCGTCAACGTGGCGCTGCCCACGCTGAACCGTCACCTGGGTGCGTCCATCAGCTCGCTGCAGTGGATCGTCGACGTCTACAGCCTCGCCTTCGCCGGCCTGCTGCTGGCCGGCGGCGGGATCGGGGACCGGCTGGGCCGCAAGGCCACCATGCAGGTGGGCTTGGTGTTCTTTGGATTGTTCTCGGTGGCGGCCGCGGCGGCGCACACGACGGGCTCGTTGATCGCGGCCCGGGCCTTGATGGGCGTCTCGGCCGCCTTCATCTTCCCGGCCAGCCTGGCCATCCTGACGAGCATCTTCGACGACCCATCCGAGCGGCAGAAGGCGCTCGGGATTTGGGGCGCCACGTCGGGGATCGCGGTGGCGTTCGGCCCGATCGTGGGGGGCGCACTGCTCGAGCACTTCTGGTACGGGTCGATCTTCCTCGTCAACGTGCCCATCGTGATCATCACGTTGATCGCCGGCCAGATGCTGATCCCGCGCCTGCCGCGCCTCGCCGCCCATCCCTTCGATGTGCGTGGGGTGCTCGTCTCGACGGCGGGTGTGACGGCGTTGGTGCTGGCCATCATCGAGGGGCCGCAATGGGGATGGGCGGCCCCGGCGACGTTGGGGTGTTTCGCGGCGGCGGCCGTCCTGCTGACGGCGTTCACGTTGCTCGAATTGCGCACCGAGTGGCCATTGCTCGATGTGCGGGTCTTCAAGATCCCCCGCTTCACCGGCGGTGCGTTGTCGATCTCGGTGGCGTTCTTCGCCCTGTTCGGCTTCATCTTCCTGATCACCCAGTACTTCCAGTTCGTGAAGGGCTACTCGACGCTGTCGGCCGGCGTGCACACGCTGCCCTTCGCAGTGGTGGCGGCGATCTTCACGCCGATCGCCGCCGTGGTGGCGCTCAAGGTGGGCACGCGGCTGGTCGTCTCGTTGGGGTTGCTGCTGATGGGAGCCGGCCTCGTCGTGGCGGCTTTCAACTCGTCGGAGGACACCACCTACTGGGGGCCGATCATCTTGGCCATGGTGCTGCTGGCCCTCGGGTTGTCGTCGATCACGGCGCCGACGGCGGAGGCGGTCATGGGCTCGGTGGCCGATGACCAACGGGGGGCCGCCGCCGGTGTCAACAACACGACCCGGGAGCTCGGCGGCACGCTGGGCGTGGCGGTGTTCGGGTCCATCTTCGCCTCGGCGTACGGGCCGAAGATCATCAGCGCCTTCCGTTCCCTGCCCATCCCCGCCGGCCCCAAGGCCGAGGCACACCAATCCGTGGCAGCGGGGCTGGCGGTGGTCGGCCACGCACCGGCCGCCGCCCGGCCGGCACTGGAGACGACGGTCTTCACGGCGTTCCACAGCGGGCTCGAGGTGGCGTGCATCGCCGGCGCCGGGGTGGCCCTGCTGGGGGCGCTGGCGGCCTTCAAGCTGTTGCCGGGCCGGGGGGCGCCCGAGGTGCTGGTGGCGCTGGAGGGACAGGCGGCGTCTTCGCCGGTGTCCGCACCCGCGTCAGCGTCCCCTCCCGTGGCTGGCGTGGATCGCTATCCCGAGTACGTGCCCTACGCGAGCGCCTGAGCCCGACGGCTGCGGGCTCCTTCTCTAGGCAAAGACCAGCGACGCATCCCGGACGCCGGCGATGACCGGGCTCGGCGTCCGCACGACGGGCCCGGTCAGGGAGAGGGATTCGAACCGGTCCAGCAGCTGCCCGAGTACGACCCTGCCCTCGAGCCGAGCCAGCGCCGCCCCGAGGCAGAAATGCGGCCCGAAGCCGAAGCTCACGTGGGGGTTGGGATGGCGGTCGATCCGCAGCTCGGCCGCATCGGGCCCGAAGACCTCCTCGTCCCGGTTGGCCGAGGCGTAGATGAGAAGCACGGGGTCGCCCTCGGCAACCGCGACGCCACGGATGGTGGTGGCCGCGGTGGCGGTGCGCATGAACGAGATCACCGGGGTCGTCCAGCGCAGAAGCTCCTCGACGGCGGACGGGATCAGGGACCGGTCGGCCTTGAGCGCAGCCCATTGGGCTGGATTCTCGGCCAGTGCCACCAAACCTCCCGAAATCAGGTTCCGGGTCGTCTCGTTCCCCGCCACCAGCAGCTGAATCAGGAACATGGCCAGCTCGGCCTCGCTCAGCTCTTCGCCGCCACTCTCCGGATCTGATCCGACGGTCGCCAGCACCGACACGAGGTCGTCCGCCGGCGCCTTGCGCCGTTCGTCGGCCACGCCGATCAGGTACTCCCACATTTCGAGCTGGTACGCGGCCCGTTGCTCCTCGGTCTGCTCCACCTCGCCCGGGATGACGGCTTCGGACCAGTCGAAGAAGCGGGGCCACTGCGACCCGTCCACGCCGAGCAACTCACAGATGACCAACAGCGGGAACGGGATGGAGAGGTCCTGCACGACGTCGAACGGCTCGCCGCCCTGGATCTGATCCAAGAGCGCCGTTGCCTTCGCCGTCACCCCGTCCTCCATAAGCCGCACCATCGAGGGCTTGAAGCCGGGCTGTACCAGCCGCCGGTAGCGGGTGTGTTGCGGCGGGTCGGTGTGCATCATGGTCGGCGGTGTCTCGTAGGTCGTGCCGATCTCGTCGGTCAGAATGCCGCGCGACGAACAGAACGCCCCCGGGTCGGCGCCGATGTGCGACACCTCTGGATGGGTCGTGACGGCCCAGAAGCCGCCGCCCTCGTGGTCGACCCAGCACACGGGCGCCGTTCGTCGGAGCTCGGCATACAGAGCGAAGGGGTCGCCGCTGGAGTACAGGCTCGGGTCGAGCAGGCGGCCGGCGTCGGCGGTCCCTGCATCGGCGGTCCCTGCGTCAGCGGTCCCTGCGTCAGCGGTCATCGGCGCAGACTCAGACGATCAGTCCGTTGGGGCGGGGGTCGCCCTGCGCCTCGAGCAGGGCGTAGTAGGCCTCGAGCGTCCCGGGGCCGTCGGAGACCGACTCCACGGAACCGTCCTCGGCCAGGTTCAACAGCGCGCCCTCGATGATGAAGCACACGTCCGTGTCCTCGGTGTTCTCCGCCGGCACGTGCAGAGTGTGCACGGAGTTGGCCGGCTCGTACAGGTAGGACCCGGCCTCCACGTAGAATCCGTACTCCAGATAGTGCCAGCGGCCCGCCGACGTATAGGCGTCGACCGACCCGGTGTGGCGATGGGTCTGCAGCTGCACGCCGGGCTGGAAACGGTTGAGGATCACCCACGTCCCGTGCGACGAGTCGTAGCGCACCACCTTGAGGAGGACGCCCATGCCGGTGTCGGCCCATGGCGCGTCCTCGATCGTGACGAGGCGGACCGCGTCGGCCGGGTTGGCGGGAGTGGTGATCGACATGGATTGGGCTCCTTCTGGATTCTTGGATTGCTCGGACG
>CAWFPP010000024.1:0-13427 GCA_963817735.1 uncultured Acidimicrobiaceae bacterium
GCCCGGGAGCCCGACGGGTCGGCGTTCGCTCTCGACGCCTTCTCCGACCCCTACTGCAGTGCGAGACGGACCGCCTGGTTGATCGCATCGTGCAGCGCGACATTCTGCGCGCGGCCGGGCACACGGACCCTGACGAGCGCTGGAATCGACGCCGGCCCGGCCAAGACCGATTCGAGCTGCGAGAGCGCCGAGACGTCCTGGATCGGCAACCCGAACCCGCGCGCGACCTCGCTGATGTCGCTGCTCGGGGGGGTGCCGAACAGTTGCTCGAACACGGCCGGTTCGACCGATGTCGCCTGGGGCAAGAACGAGAAGATCCCTCCCCCACCGTTGTCGACAACGACGAAGGTGCAGGGAGTCTCCGGAAGGTTGACCAGCCCCGAGACGTCATGGAGGAAGGTGAGGTCCCCAAGGAGCGCGACGGTGCGGACACCTGGCCCACTCTCCGAGGCGGCCACCCCCAGTGCGGTCGACACGACGCCGTCGATTCCGTTCACCCCCCGGTTGGCGAGAACCCTCGGCGGCACCGTGTAGGCCTCTGCGTACCACTCCAGGTCCCGGATCGGCATGGATGCCGCCACCACGAGGGTCGCACCCGTTTCCGCCGCATGGCGGTGCACCACCCGCGCTACGAGCGGCTCGCTGAGCTCGGTCCCGAGGACCTCGGCGATCGCGGTCTGCGCCTGCATCTCCCGCTCCCGCCAGGAGTCCAGCCACTGCGGATCGGAAGGAGTCGCCGTGGCGATGGCGGCGTTGAGCCACCGGCCGGCGTCGCATTGATGGAACTCGGTCGCCACCCGTAGCGGATCGGCCCACTGCCGCAGCGGATCCACGACGATGACCCGTGCGCCGCCGTCGGCCGCGCGGGAGAGGTACGTGCCCAGCGCTCGAGAAAGCCAGGGCGCCCCGAACAGCACAATGCATTCGGGTAGCGGGGGCTCCGTGCGGACGATGGCATCCGCAGCGGCGATCGCCCCCTCAAACCTGCTCCCTGACAGCGGGTCCGCCAGCACGGGCCACCCCAGTGTGTCGGCAAGCCCTGCCACGCCGGAGGGGTCCGCCCGCTGCGACCAAGGTCCTCCGGCAATGATCATCCCCCGCCCACGGAGAGGCACCACGTCGGCGGCGCCCGGGGCGTCGCTGACCGTGGGGACCACGACCGTCGGACCGTGGCGTGCCGGAAGGGGCGCCGCTGTCCCGGTCAAAGGCTCCCGGAACTCCAGATTGAGGTGTACCGGACCGGGGCCAGCGACCCCGTGCACCGCCTCCTCGAAGGCCCGGACGGCGAGGGGACGCCAAGTCCCCTCTTGGCCCTCGACGGCGACTCCGGGCGAGAAGGCCCAGCGTGTCGACGCGGCAAACAGGCCGTTCTGTTCAATGGACTGCGATGCTCCGGTGTGCTGCAACTCGGGCGGCCGGTCCGCCGTGCACACAATGAGCGGCACCCGGGCGTGGTGCGCCTCCACGACAGCGGGGTGCAGTTCGGCGGCGGCCGTGCCGCTCGTCACGCAGATGACGGTGGGCCTTCCGGTCGCCATCGCCAACCCGAGGGCGAAGAAGGCTGCGCTGCGCTCATCGAGGCGGACGTGGACCCGGAGCCGTTCTGCGAGAGGCAGTGCCAGCGGCGTCGAACGCGATCCGGCACAGACGACGGCATCGGTGACCCCGAGACGGACCCACTCGTCGACCAGGGTGGCACTGAAGGTGGCCTGTACGCTCATCCGGCGTGCCACTCCACGTCGAGGTGCGCGGCTCGGGGCCGCCGCTGGTCCTCTTGCACGGGTTCACCCAGACGGGTCGTCTCTGGGGCCCGTTCGGAGATCGCATGGCGGAGTCGTCGACACTGATCGCCGTCGATCTTCCTGGACACGGGGAATCGGGTCTGGTGCAGGCCGACCTGCCCACGACGGCAGACCTCGTGGCCGAAGCGGTGCGCCCCGTAGTCGCTGACACGCCATGCGCCGTGCTCGGCTATTCGCTCGGTGGCCGGGTTGCTCTGCACGTGGCGCTCGGTACCGATCTGCCCCTGCGCTGCGTTGTGTTCATCGGTGTCACCGCTGGCATTGAGGACGCAGAGGAACGCGCGCGTCGGCGTCGGTCCGACGACGCCATGGCCGATGATCTCGAGGCTTTCGGTGACGTCGAGGACTTCGTGGACTCCTGGCTGGGCGGGCCGCTCTTCGATCGGCTGGAGTCCACCAACGCGGCACAGCGGTCGGAGCGACTGCGCAACACCGCGCAAGGTCTGGCTTCCAGCCTCAGACTGTGCGGGACCGGCACCATGGAGCCGTTGTGGGATCGCCTCCCGACACTCCCCTCTCCCGTCCTGGCTCTGGCGGGGTCGGACGACACCCGGTTCGCCGCCCACGCGCTGCGCGTGAGCCGCCTGGTGCCGCACGGCGTCGCGTCCCTGGTCCCGGGAGGGGGGCATGCCGTACACCTGGCCCAACCCGAACCAGTCGCCCGGATCGTGCGTCACTGGCTCGGCGCGGTCGAGCCGGGCCCCGATTGAGGGTGGCCTGGACGCGCGCTCATAGAAGGAGCCCGACGGCCAGAAGCACTCCGGCGAGGATCTGGAGACGTGAAGTGGTCCCAAGCATGGGCAGCAAGGCCCGACCTTCCTGGTCACTCAGCGCCAGGCGGAGGGGGGCGATGGCCACCGGAAGAGCCGCAAACGCCAGGAGCGCCCAGGGCCGATAGCTGGCCAACAAACCGATGGAGAAGGCGACGCCCATGAGGGTCACGCAATAGAGCAGGCCGGCCCGCCGCCTCCCGAGGCGTACGGCCAACGTCTTCTTCCCCGACGCCGTGTCCGTGCCGATGTCGCGCAGGTTGTTCGCCTGCAGGAGGGCGGCGGCCAGCAGGCCCACGGGCACTCCGGCCCAGAGCACGAACCACCAGTCGTACTGGTACGAGAACAGATGGCCGGCCAACGAGATCACGAACGGCGCGTGCTGGACGTAGGCCGAGCCCGCCGTGGCCACGAGGCCGAAGAAGACGAAGACGAAGAGCTCGCCGAATCCGAGATACCCGTAGGGCCGAGGACCTCCCGTGTACGCCCAACCTGCAATGCCGCACACCAGGCCGACCGGAACGAGCCACCACGTCACGCGGGCCGCCAGGCCGAGACCGGCCACCGCGGCGATACCGAAGGCGATGAGAGCGGCGAACTTGACCTCTCGCACCGTCGCCAACCTGCCCGCCACGAGCCGTACAGGACCGACCCGGTGCTGGTCGGTCCCGCGGACCCCGTCGGCGTAGTCGTTGACATAGTTGGTCCCGATCTGGATGCCCAGTGCCACGATTAGCGCCAGGACGGCGTTCAGCCACGACAGCCGGCGGTCGAAGGTCGCGCAGACCGCGGCATGACAGGAACTCGAGATGCGGGGCGTTGTGGGGACGAGGCGCCCGCTCGAGAGATAGCCCGCCGCGGTGCCGACGACGACCGGGACGATCGCGGCGGGAAGGGTACGCGGGCGCGCGCCCGCCACCCACACCTTGAGCGGAGGGCTCATGGGCGACGCGGGAACCGCGAGAAGTCCGGGGCTCGGTGCTCCACGAAGGCGTTGCGGCCCTCCTGCCCTTCTTCGGTCATGTAGAAGAGCATGGTGGCGTCACCCGCCAGCTGCTGTACGCCGGCCAAGCCGTCGTCGGCAGCGTTCATGCCCGCCTTGATCATGCGCAGCGCGATCGGCGAGAGCGTCAGCATCTGACGACACCAGGCCACGGTCTCACGCTCGAGGTCGTCGAGCGGCACGACCGCGTTCACCAGTCCCCAGTCGAGGGCCTGTTCGGCACCGTACTGCCGGCAGAGGAACCACACCTCCTTCGCCCGCTTGAGGCCGATGGTGCGGGCCAGGATGGATGATCCGTATCCGCCGTCGAAGCTCCCGACCTTGGGCCCGGTCTGGCCGAATCGAGCATTGTCCGCCGCGATGGAGATGTCACACACCAGGTGCAGGATGTGCCCGCCGCCAATCGCGTACCCCGCGATCATGGCCACGATCGGCTTGGGGAGCCGGCGCATGAGGATCTGGAGATCGAGAACATTGAGACGGCCGATGCCGCGTTCTGCGACTTCGTCGTCGCCGATGTAGCCGTCGTCGCCCCGGATCTTCTGGTCCCCTCCCGAGCAGAACGCGTCGGGACCTTCGCCGCAGAGGATGATGGCGCCCACGTCGGCATCGTCCCGGGCCAGCGTGAAGGCGTCCGTCAGCTCGAAAAGCGTCTGCGGCCGGAAGGCGTTGCGCCGCTCGGGGCGGCAGATCGTCAGCTTGGCGATGCCCTCGGCGACCTCATAGCGGATGTCGTGGAACGTGCCGCGCGACTCCCACGCAGGAAGGGGAAGCGGGCGGAGATCGTCGAGGGGATCATGGGGACTGCCTGTGACCACGGTCTGCACGGCGGCCTACGCTACTGGCCGGTGCCTGAGCTCGTCGCACTCGACCTTCCCGGCGGCATCGGCTTCGTCGATGCTCTGCGGGCGATTTGGGACACGGGCGACGCCGCTGCTCCACTGGACCCTCGGCTCCCACCGATCAGCGCGCCAGGTGCTGCTCGACGCGTTGCGCCCCACGCGGATCGTTGGTTCAGACGGAGAACAGCACACGCTGGCCGACGGCGTCGGGGTCGAAGATGGAGACGCCTTGGTCATCGCCACTTCGGGCACTTCCGGTCTCCCGAAGGGTGTCGTGCTCACCCACGACGCCGTTGCCGCGTCGGCCAAGGCGTCCACGGCCCGCCTCGGTGTCGACCCGGAGCGGCACGTGTGGATGGCCTGCTTGCCGCTGGCCCACATCGGTGGGCTCGCAGTGGTCACGCGGGCGATCGCGACTGATACTCCCCTTGTCGTCCTCCCGGGCTTCGAGGCCGAGGCCGTCGAGAATGCGGGGCGCTCGGGTCGGGTGTCACACGTGTCGCTGGTCACGACGGCATTGCAGCGCGTCGATGCCTCCGTGTTCACCTGCGTGCTCCTCGGCGGCAGCAGAGTTCCCGACGTGCTGCCACCCAATGTCGTCGCGACGTACGGCCTGACCGAGACGGGCTCCGGCGTGATCTACGAAGGATGGCCGCTGGACGGAGTGGAGGTCTCGTTCCGGCCCTCACCGTTGGCCGATGGTGGCGAGATCCTGGTGCGGGGTGCCATGTTGCTGCGCTGCTATCGCGATGGCGACGACGGACGGGTCGTCGGACCCGACGGAGCGCGGGACTGGTTCGCCACCGGCGACGCCGGTCGCCTCGACGACGAGGGGAAGCTCGTCGTCAAGGGCCGCATCGCCGACGTCATCACCACTGGCGCCGAGAAGGTCTGGCCCGAGGCGGTCGAGCGCATCCTCATGGGGCACCCCGGCGTCGCCGAAGTCGCGGTATGGAAACGCCCCGATCCCGAGTGGGGCGAGCGCGTCGTGGCCTGGGTCGTGCCCTCCGAGGGTGGACCATCGCTCGACGAACTACGCCAGATGGTCACGGAGAGCATGGCACCCTGGGCCGCCCCAAAGGAACTCGTGCTCGTCGACGATCTCCCCCGCACCGCGGCGGGCAAGATCCGGCGGCGGGCGCTCGAGACCTTCGACTCGTAGGAGGTCCGGGTCGCGACCCGCACTTCCACCGGTTCATGATAGGCGTCCCAGGGCCGGCGTAAAGGGGCAGGTGGTTCCGTCCCTGAGATACCGTCCGGGCATGCCGGATCGCCCGCCCTTGGCCGTCTTGGTGAGCGGTGCGCCCGGTTCCGGCAAGACCACTTTGGCGGAGGCCCTAGCCATCGGCCTGGACCTGCCGGTGCTACACAAGGACAGCTTGGTCCACGGTCGCTGGCGCACTCTGGAACGGGCCACGGAACTGGGAAGTTCCGGTGTCGAACCGTTCTTCCGCTCGATGGAGTTGTGGATCGATGCGGGCATCAGCTTCATCGCCGAACAGACCTTCTATCCCGATGTGAGCGAAGCGGATATCGCGACCCGCTTGGCCCCGCGGAGCGCCTTGATCAATGTGCATTGCCGTAGCAATCAATCCTTCCATCGGTGGGAGCAAAGGATGCGCAAGGATCCGCTCTGCGGCGAGGCACGGCTAAGCAAGCTGGTTCCTGTTGTAGAACGGCTGAACTCTGAGTTGTACGAGCCCCTGGACTTCGACTGCCCCACTGTTGTCGTCAGCACAGATAACGGTTACCAGCCAACGCTGGAAGCAGTCATCGCCCAAATCGACGATTTGTACAGTCGGCCGGACATCCACGACCTCGATAGAGATTCACCGTTGTCTTAATGGCGTCCTACTCCCGGCGTCACTGATAGGGGGCACCCCTGGCGTCCGAGATAGGTCGATTCGGGCACGCCATCTCCTGCTTCGTCAGCAGGGTTCGAGACGGCCCAAGGAAGGATTCGGAACCGTCGCAGTCGAGAGAACGATCTCCACGCCCTTCACCTCAGCCAGTCGGCCAACGTCTACGGATGATTGAACGGCCGCACCGTTGGCGTTGGTCTTGAAGGAGGCGATGACGGGCGCTCGCACGAAGTTGTTCGACCAGTTCACGAACACGTTCTCATTGGGAGGCAAACCGCCCACCCTGACCGTGAGAACTCCTGAGAGCCCTCGGCTACTTCCGTCGTAGTGAATGGTCCCAGTGAGAGGGGCGATCGCACAGAAGTCCTCGACACCCCGGTAACCCGCCTGTTGCGGCGCGCTCGTCGGGACAGTCTTCAACGTCCCGGCCGGTGTGTAAAAGGGACTGATCAGGTCTCGATGCAACACGACGCCGCGATTGGTCCTGGCGCCAACGACGGCGCTCGTGACAGCTAGCGCCGTCAGCAGCAGCACCAAGGACCAGGGGATCCAAGACCGCACTCGCACATTCAAGCCTGATTCAGACGTACCCGCATGGCCTCAGATCCGGCTTTGTACTGAGGCAGTCCAACGGAGTCCTATCCTCCAAATGCAATGCTGGGAGCCATGAGTCGTGACTCGGGGGTGGATGCCGAGGCAGCGGCTTCAATCCTCCGCGAGGTGACGGGAAAGCCATTCCGTCACGTGCGTCAGCTGAGTGGCGGCGAAACCGGAGCACATCAGTTCCTCGCTCCCGATGGTCGCCCGATCGTCGTGAAGTGGGACGCCACGGCTGATGGCCGTGCCTTTCGGAGTGAGGCGGTCATCCTCTCCGAACGGCTTCGATGTGAGGCGGGCTGGCCCGTACCGGCGGAATCAGTCATCGAGGCCGAGCAGATCAGCTTCATCATCCAGGAATTCATGGTGGGAACTCCACCCGCCGCAATCGATCATGGTCTTACCGATCAGCTCTTCGACCTTCACGCACGCCGTCTGGGAATCGCAGGTCCCCACGATCCCGTCCGATGGCCCGAGAACCTCATCAAGACACTGGCCGTCGGTGGGAACGGATACTGCCGCCACGAATCCCTCCACGCCTACGATGAACAGACTCGATCCCTCATAAGGCGAATCGAATCGTTCGGCCGCTCACTGAAGACTGAAGACTTCATCGGCCGCGATGTGGTCCACTGGGACCTTCATCCGGGCAATCTTCTCGTTGATGGCGGTGGCCTTTCGGCAGTCGTCGATACCGACTTCGTCATCGTGGGAGACGCAAGCTTCGATTTGGTCATGTTGGCTCTGACCAGTCTGAATATGGAGTGTGAGTCCGGGGTCCGGTCCCGACTCTTCACCGAAGCTTTCAACCACCTCGATGACTTGAGGGCACAGGCGTATCTGGGGCACTTGTTCGTCCGGTTGATCGATTGGCCCATCCGGCGGAACAGCCCTACCGAGGTGGACTTCTGGTTGGCGAGAGCAGCCGAGCTGCTCACCATCTGAGCCAGCCGTGGTCGGACGGCAGGGTGACGCCCATTCCCGGCAGCGAGGACCCCCATTAGTGACTGATAGTCACATCCCAGAGATGATGGATCGGGTCATGAATCATGTACCGGGAGATCGAATCGATCGTGAAGGATGCCCCGTCGCTTCGCCTACCCTTTCGTGCCCAGTCGTCATCTGATATGTCTTCGAGGCGCTCGGCCAGCAGCGCAGCGTTGGATCGGAGCTGGCTTATGACAGCACTCGGATTTTGATCGTCATAGCATTCCTCAAGTGCCGTCGCATTCTGGTCCCAGTTCGGGAAAAGAGGGTCGCACAGTTCGAGCATCAAGGCGATCCTCTGGTCATAGATCCGGTAGACGTCGCGAACATGACACGCGTATTCGAGTGAGGACCACTTCGCAGGATTCCGGCGACCGTGCGCGATCCGGCCCTCAGCTAGTAACATTTGCCAGTCGGTGGCGTTTGCACGCACCAGCGGAGGAACGGCCATAGGGTCGCAGGTGCTGGCGTCGAAGCCGCACTCGGGGCACGTACGCCCAAGAACCCATGTCCAGTCTTTCGTATCCGGATCGGTCAAGGATACGAACCTAACCGGTCGTGCCAGAGCACCGAGAACCGAGCGCCTGATTCAACTCATCAACGCCCCAGTCGTGTGGCGCGAGGAAAGTTCGCGGGGCAAGAACTCGTCGCTAGGCGACGCACCACAACCCGGCGAACGGGAACTCACCCCTGGGCGATGTGCTGCTCGCTGATCAGAGAGACTTTCTGTCCCGGTTGAGGTTACTAGTGCGGTAACGGCTTCTTGATTCGAGACACTCACTGCATTGTCCGTACTCTCCGAGCAAGTCATTTACAGCTCGATGTCCTCATAGAGGTGGTGGCAGTCGAGCAAATTGAAACACCGGTCTTCGCAGACTTGGGCGATGTGGGGATCGATCTCGTATTTCGCTTTGGCTGTGGATGTCGCCGGTGTCGTGGCTCTCAGTGCAGTGACTATGACGTCGGCGACTTCGTCTATCTCGTCTGGCCTAAATCCCAGCGTGGTCAGCGCCGGTGTTCCAAGTCGTATTCCCGAGGTGTACCAGGCGCCGTTGGCGTCACCTGGCAATAAGTTGCGATTGGTGACGACCCCTGCGTCAAGCAGGGCAGCCTCAGCTTGACGGCCGGTGAGTCCGAAGCTGGAAGCCACATCCAAGAGCACAAGGTGGTTGTCAGTTCCACCAGTGATGAGCCGTGCACCCCGCCGCATCAGACCTTCCGCCAGAGCGCGTGCATTCTCTACGATGTGGACGGCATAGGCAGCGAACGAGGGCTGGCGAGCTTCAGACAACGCAACGGCCTTGGCGGCCATCACGTGGGGCAGCGGTCCACCGAGGACCATCGGGCATCCTTTGTCTACGAAGGGTGCGTATTCCTCGGCGCAGAGCACCAGTCCACCCCGAGGTCCGCGCAGTGATTTGTGGGTGGTGGAGGTCACGACATCGGCGTGGGGCACCGGATCGAGGTCACCGACCAGCACTTTCCCGGCCACCAGCCCAGCGAAGTGGGCCATGTCGACCATGAAAGTAGCCCCGACGTCGTGGGCGATCTCAGCCAAGATGGCGAAATTGGGGTTCCGGGGGTAGGCCGAGTACCCCGCCACGAGCACCAGCGGACGGAACTCACTCACCTGGGCCGCTATGGCGCCGTAGTCGAGGAGTCCGGAAGCCGAATCGACCCCGTAGCTAGCCTGGTCAAAGAGCTTCCCGGAAATATTTGGTCGGAACCCATGGGTGAGGTGCCCACCGGCGTCGAGAGCCATGCCCATCATGCGCTGGGAGTGCAGTTCGTTGCGCAGTTGATCCCAGCTCACGGAGTCAAGGTCGTTCACGTGAGCCGCCCCAGCCTCGTTGAGGAATGGCTGCTCGACTCGGTGGGCAAGGATGGCCCAGTAAGCAACCAGGTTGGCGTCAATCCCCGAATGAGGTTGGACATAGGCGTGATCGGCGCCGAACAGTGCTTTGGCGTGGTCCGTAGCCAATGTCTCGATCCGGTCAACCATCTCACATCCGGCATAGAAGCGATGGCCCGGAGTGCCCTCGGCATACTTGTCCGACAGCCAGTTGCCCATGGCCAGCAGCACGGCCGGTGAGGCGTAGTTCTCTGAAGCGACGAGCTTCAGAGAACGCCGTTGGGACTCCAGCTCACCGACGATGGCCGCTGCCACATCTGGTTCGGCGGCAGAGATAATCTCCAACGCCGATCGATAGGCACTCGCTACGACTGGTTCGGGCACCACGCGCTCCTTCGGACGACACCGAGTCTTCGCCCAGGCGCACGGCTATGTCCGGCAAGCTGCCGGCTGGTCGGTCCCCGGTGGTACTCCACCCAGACGCCAGTAACGACCCGCTCCAACGATAGCCCGCGTCGGGCCGAGAAGTTAGACGGTCGATTCGAGGTGTCCGAGGCTCCTGCAGGTGGCACTGTCCTGACTCGGCGTGTAGCGATTTCCGATTAGGCAGTCGAGGCCTGTTTTTCGCCGGTGCTCCAGGGGGCTTACCCCAAGAAGGAATCCGGTGTGCAGACCTTGACGGTCATGAGTTTGGATTACGCATCCGACCACCCGCTCGCCGCTGTTAAGTCGGTGGTGGTCTCCGATGGTCCATTACAGACCAGGCTGCAGACCTCTGGGATGAATCGGTGCAACCCGTTTGGGAGACACCCTGCCTCATGCCCGACCTTCTGGCTCGATTCAAGGCACTCTGGGACCGAGTCACCGATCCGACGGCTGGTCCCCGGAGCACCAGGCTTCGGCAGTTGACAACGTCAGAGGCTGTTGCAGCCGTCGATGAGCTGATCGCCCTGGCGGTACGAACAGCGGTCAAAGCGTCTCAGGCTCCAGATGACGTCAGACTCGCTACTCTTGCGGACTTGGGATAGCAGGATCTTCACCGTTCGGGGACAGGCGGCTCCGTCGTCCGGAGGTCACTCCATCGGGACACGGACTTATGCCTGCGGGGTCTGCGTAGACACGATGGCCTTCCAGCCGCCCGGGCTCAGCGCGTAGTTCGCCACAGCGCCCGACGAAAAGAAACGCCACGACCGCGGCCAAGCAAGGGTCGCAAGGGTGGCAGCGGTCACTGGAATGGCGGCCCGGAGGTCGTGGCGTACGGGAGTTAGCTCTTCGACGCTCCCCTCGTAGCTCGCCCGGTGGCCTGCCGCCTGACCCAGCTCTCGGAGCACGTCGCGTCTTCCCCGGGGTGACTGAGCGGCGCCCAGAACCGCCAAGAGCAGCTGGTGGGTGGTCACATCGGCTTGACCGACCGGCTGAGCGGCGGGCTTCCGACCGAGCGCCACATCGAGGAGGGCGTCGACCAGACTGACTCCCGCACGCGACGCGTTGCCAGGCTCCACCAGCCGAGGATTGATGTCGATGAATGCGGGGGTATCGGCGCCCAAAATGACATCTGCGGACAGAGCGCCGTGCCATTTCAGATGCGCTCCGAGCTGGGCGAGGTAGTCGCGGACGAGCGGAAGGTCGACGCTGCGCTTGTGACTCGCCCCGCCACTTGCGCCTTCTCGAACCCGTAGGTTGGCGGCACTCGCGACGAGCCGACCATGGTCGAACACCGACTGAGCCATGACGAGGGGCCCCTCCACTCGCTCCTGTAACAGAAACGGGTCCCCTTCCCAGAAGAGTTCGAATCGTCCCCGAACCTGTCGTATCCCGCGTGTTGCAGTGCCAATGGGTGGCTTGGCGAAGGCCGGGAACCAATCCCACCCTTCCAGATCGGACGGCTCGTGCACCGCTAATGATCGTGGCTGAGGAAGTCCTATCGATTGGAGCGTCGCAGACGCGGAGATCTTGTCCTGCACCCGAGACAGGGCTTCAAAGGTCGGCACTGCGGTGACAACATGAGGTCGGGCCGCCGCAAGTACGGCAACCTGCTCTTGAGTTGGGAAGAGAACGTCGAACCCACCACCTCGGTAGACGTCGAGCGCAGCCTTCAGCCACACGAAGGGGTCCGTCCCGAACGGAGGCACCTTGTGGAGTCTGACGACGTGCTTGGTAAATCGGGTCAGTGCCAGCGGATCGGGTGTGAGAACCTCGACCCGATGCCCCGCCAAGGACAACTCGGTGGCAACCTGGCGCGCAGTCAATCCTGAACCATCGCTGAGCAGGACGCGCACTTCGCAATCTTCGCAGCCAACCGGCATCGGCCGCCGCCACGGCTTCGAACGGCACCGAAACTGCAGGCGTGAACCCACGGTTAGAGACCTTCGGTCGCGCCTGCCGCACCTGGAACCATCGCGGCGAGCTGGGGCACACTTTCTGAGTGGTGATTGCGGAAGCCCAAGCGGTCCAAGCTTCGGGCTCAGGTCGGGTGCGGAGTTCTCGCGGGACCACTGTTCGTCGTTGCCTTCACGGCGATCGGGGCAAGGCGGCTGGGGTACGACTGGCATCGACATACCGTGAGTTCTCTCGGGGATGGTGATCAAGGGTGGCAGCAGCGGGCCAACTTCATATCGACCGGCGTGCTCTACTGCTGTGCAGCCCGAGGGTTGAGCCGATGCTCCCGGCGGGCCGTCTATCCCGGTGCAGTTCCGGCGCTGGTCGCAACGGCGGGCGTTGGTCTTATTGGTTCGGGAGTCTTTGTCACCGATCCATTGGGGGGATTCCCGCCCGTCGAATCTGGTGAAGACGGGTCGAACGACGCGGCCGCGGTTGACACTACGCCAACTCGAGAAGGCACACTCCACAACGTCTGCGCAGTCCCCGTCTTCGCCGGAATACCCGTCGCTGGATTGGCCAGCGCCGTTGTTGCCGCACGAAGGAGGGACTGGGGCTGGGCAATCTATTCCGCAGGATCGAGCCTCCTGATGGTCTCCAGTTTCGTTCTCATGGGCAGGGGTTTCGGCGGCGTGCCACGTTTTGCCGGCAAGGGCGGACTCTTCCAACGCATCTCGATCGCGTCAAAGGGTTCGGATGGCTTACAGCGCTGTCTCTTCGCGCCCTCTCGTCGCTCTCGGAGTGATCACCTGACTATCCCGATGGTGCCGGAGGGTGGCGCGTTCCCGGCGCATTGGGACACTGCCGATCAGCCGACCTCGATCCAAGGATGGGTCAGGCCAGGCCAGTGGCGTGCACGGCGCTGTCGTGAATCGCTTTATCCACGACCAATGCGGCGCAGTTTGGACACGCGGTCAAGTTGGAGCCGACACTCGCGGCTGAAGATGGCACGCTGCCTGGTGCGTCCCGACGATGCGGATCAGACCCATGATGGCCGTATCTGTGCTGATGATGGGTCGCATACGCCAGCGGAACCGTCGCAATAGCGACTCCGACGACCATGAGTGGGAGGCAAATGGCAAACCAGGCCACGGCTCCTCCTGTTTGTCGGTACGGCCGCCCCTTGCCGTAGCGTATAAAACCCAACCGACGTTGCATCGTTGCATGACGAATGCTCAATTTCAACTTTTTTCTACTCCGTCAGTGCCAATTTCGCCTGTCCGGTACTGCCACCCATGTGCGTACGTGGGCAGGTCTGGCGGGCGGCCCCATTGTCCAGTTCGGGGTAGACAAGTGCAGGCTCGAACTCGTCGGTCCTCAGTCCAGCTCTTCA
>CAWFPP010000025.1:0-32760 GCA_963817735.1 uncultured Acidimicrobiaceae bacterium
GGTCGGTATCACCAGCTGCCCGGTGTTGTACAGCAGATTGTTCAGGAGGATCTGTGAGGGCAACATTGGGAGAAACGAGAGAAAAACGGAAGCGCCAGCTGCACTGAACATATTGCCGAAGTTCGAGGAAGTCGCCATGAGGACGTACTTCATGGTGTTGTTGAAGATGCGGCGACCTTCGATCACGCCCGTCCGCCAGCACTCCAAGATCCTTGTCGAGCAGCACGACGTCGGCGGCGTCCTTAGCGACATCGGTTCCCGAGTCCACCGAAATGCCGACATCTGCGTGGTGCAACGCCACAGCGTCATTCACTCCGTCACCGAGATATGCCACGTCCTTCCCGGTCCGGCGGGCCACCTTGATGATCCGGGACTTCTGGTCGGGTGTGATCCGTGCAAATACCGTGGTGGTCGATATAGCGGCTTCGAGCCCGTCGTCATCGAGCGCCTCGATTTCCGGGCCCGATAGCACTCCGGCACACTCGATGCCGATCTCAGAGCACACCTTGGCGGCAACGAGCCCGTTGTCCCCCGTGATGATCTTCACGTCCACCCCGAGGCTTCTGAGCTGGGCGATGGACTCTCCAGCATCGGTTTTCGGTCGATCGGCGAAGGTCAGGAAGCCGGCGAGCTCAAGTCCGTGTTCATCGGCAGCAGTCAGCGACGTCAGGCCCTGAGCTGAGCGAGTGGCAACGGCCACCACACGGGCGCCCTCCGAAAAGAGCGCCTCGAGCGTCGATTGGGCACCGTCGGGAACGCCCTCGCAGCGAGCGAGGATCACCTCTGGGGCGCCTTTTGCCACGACGAGGAGGCTCCCCTCGGGATCTTCGACCAGCACCGAGGCCAGTTGGCGTTCGTGATCGAACGGGAGCACCCCCTTCCGAACGTAACGAGAGACTTCGCCAGAGACGCTCGCACCCGAGGCGGCCTCGGGAGCGGACCAAAGGGCCTGGTCCAGAGAGTTTCCTCCGACCGGACCAAGGTCTGTCACCTCTGCTTCGTTGCAGACGAGCCCGAGCAGGTAGGGACGAGCGCTCGGCAGGCCTTGCCGCGTCGAGGCTCTGCTCGAACGTGATCTGACCTTCGGTGAGGGTGCCGGTCTTGTCGGTGAAGAGAATCTCGATATTGCCGAGGTCCTCGATGGCCACCAGGCGCTTCACCAAGACCTTCTTTGCCGCCAACGCCTTGGAGCCTGCCGAGAGGCTCACGGTGACGATGGCGGGCATCATTTCGGGTGCGATGCCAACAGCGATAGCCAGGGAGAAGAGGAGCGCTTCGATAAGCGGCCTCGAAAGCGCCACGTTGACGGCGAAGATGAAGGCGGTGAGAGCCGCTGCCACGCCGAACAAAAACCGTGAGAAGCGCGAGAGTCCTACTTCGAATGCCGTCTGGCCCTGATGTTCGGACAAGCCGGCCGCGATTTTTGCCGAAAGAAGTTCTGGCGCCCGTCTCGACCACAACACCGACGGCTGAACCTTCATGGACGATCGTCCCCATGAGGGCACACGTCGACTGGTCGTGCGGGTCGCATCCCGCGGTGGTCACCGAAGTCTTGACCACTGGCATCGATTCCCCGGTCAGAATGCCTTCGTCGCATTCACACTCGTCAGCGGTGAGCAGCCGAAGGTCGGCCGGAACGAGGGTCCCGATCCGCAGGACGACGACATCGCCAGGAACCAAGTCCGTGACCGGCACCCGGCACGTTTGACCGTTCCTCCGAACTTCTGCCTCCTGTCGGATCTGAGCCCGCAGTGACGCCATGGCCATTTCGGCTCGATATTCGTTGAAGAATCCCAAGCCGACGCTGAGGAGGACGATCACCGCGATGATGACAGCATTGGTGCCGCCGCCGGTGAGGCCCGACACCAGCGCCGCGCCAAGCAGTAGGAGCAGAATCGGGTTCCTGATCTGGCGAAACAGGACTGCTGTCGCTCGCACGCGATGAACGGCGAGGGCGTTTGATCCAAAACGGCGACGCTGTTCCTCCACTTCGTTCGACGTAAGCCCGTCTGGTCGGCTGCCGAGGGCCGCCAGAGTGTCCTCGGGAGAAAGGAGCGCGGCTCGAGCCAGATCGAGTCCGTCGTTCGATGGGCGGGTGGCCACGGCCATGAGGTCAGTCCCTACTGACTCAGCGAAGCCCCGACGCCAAGAGACACTCGGTAATGGGACGTCGACAGCAACGTCGGCCTCGCCCGGTCATGTCACCAGTGTGCGCCCAGCGAGCGCCGATCCCGTAGGGACCAACGTCCCGACGGCCGTGACCTTCGTCTCTGACAAGGCCCGTTCGCATTCACTACATTCGAACTGAGGATGAGCCAGAAATCGACGGGAGTACTCAGCGGCGGGAGGTTTTCCCCCTTGTTCTGTCGATTGAATATCCGAGATCATCGCGGTGTGTCCAGTTGAGCGATCCCGACATGGGCCCGTCGAACAGCAGAGGCCGCCGGCTAACTCCGCCAAGGATCTGGGAGGACGATATGACGGAATCATCGGATTTCGTAACTGCACCAGTGCGGGTCGTGGAGACGCACATCTCGGCCCTTCTCTTCTTCGGAGACAAGGTCTACAAGATCCACAAGCCCGTTCATTTCGACTTTCTGGACTTGAGGGAGCGCAGCGCTCGCGCCGCGGACTGCCACCGAGAGGTCGAGCTCAATCGCCGGTTGGCCCCCGACGTGTACCTCGGGGTGGCCGACCTCGTGATGGATGGTGAACCGGTGGACCATATGGTGGTGATGCGCGCCCTACCGGAGGGACGTCAATTGGCTTCCTTGCTCCAGGGCGACGAGGACATCGAGACGTGGCTGGATCGCGTGGCAGCAGTCCTGTCCTCGTTCCATCGAACGGCCGTCCGGTCCGCGGAGATCTCAAAATGCGCCAGTCCTTCGGCTCTGGCGCTCAAATGGAAGGACAACTTCGACGAGGTCTCGCGGCTCGTCGACCCTCCATTGGACCGCGGGATTGAAGCAGAGATCAGGTGCCTCGTCGCTCGCTGGCTCAACTCGCACCAGGCATTGCTTGAGACCAGATTGGCGCACGGACATGTCTGTGATGGCCATGGCGACCTTCAAGCCTCTGACATTTACTGCCTAGACGACGGAGTCCGCATTCTCGACTGCCTTGAGTTCTCGGACACGTTGCGGTGGGACGATGTCTGCGCCGATGTTGCCTTCTTGGCGATGGACCTGGAGCGCCTGGGCCACCCAGATGCGGCCAGCCTGTTCGTCAGAGCCTACGAACGGGACTCAGGACATCGCTTGCCGCCCCCGCTCTTGCATCTTCATATTGGGCTCCGCGCGTATGTGAGGGCGAAGGTCGCCTGCCTTCGCTCCGAGCAGAACGGCGTCGGTTGGAATACGGCCAGCGATCTGCAGGCACTGGCCCTGAAGCACCTCCGAAGTGCCCGGTCGGCAGTCCTCCTTGTCGGAGGACTGCCGGGAACCGGGAAGAGCACACTCGCCGCTGGACTGGCGGCCGAAACAGGGTGGCCTCTCATCCGTTCCGATGAGATCCGCCGGCAACAGTCAGCGGGGCCCAACCGCTATGCGCCAGAATCCCGTGCCGCTGTGTACGAAAAGCTCCTCAGCTCTGCGCGAGAACGGCTTGCAGAGGGAGAGTCGGTGGTTCTGGATGCGTCCTGGATCAGCGCCGGGGAACGAGCCCTGGCTGCTCGGGTCGCTGAAGACTCAGAAAGCGAGCTCCTCTCCATCTGCTGCGTATGTGACGGCTCGATCGGAGCCGACCGCATCAAGGAGCGCCTCGCGCGCGGAGATGACTTCTCTGAGGCGACGGTCGCCGTGCGAGATGTGATGGAGACAGGAATGGACGAGTGGCCTTCGGCAATCGTCATCGACACGTCCCATACCGCAGCATCGGTGAACCTCGAGAGCGCACTCTCCAAGCTGGCTCCTCGTGAGAGCTCGACGGTCTGGGATTGATCGGTTCGGGAGCAGTCCGGCAGGAAGGACCAAGGTCCCAGGTGTAGGGGGCCTTCTTCTCTAGCCCAACGATGGTCATTCAGGTTCCAATGAACGCAACGTCGTTCTCACCACACCGAGAGGATCCGTCATGTCTGAGGTGAACAGCTTTAAGCCACGTCGAACAAGCGCTCGCACGGGACGGCCTTCTCTGAGCCCTTACGTTCTCGACGAGATTGCCCCCACCCTCGCGGAAATCCGCCGCGCGCGGGATGATCAGCAGAACGTGCGCTGAGGCAGAAATCAGCACGGCCCTCGGTCGGCTGACATCAAAGAGCGAACTAATCAGATTCAAAAAACTAGGCAGTACCACGCACAAGGAGGATGGATGATGTCCGATACCCGCAACGGTTCAGAAACTACCGTCGATGATCAGCAGGTGGCTCCCGATGAAATGGTCAGAGTGAATGAAGTGATGCGGCTGCTCGATGCCTGGAAGACTCGAATCGACGAGCTCAAGGTCCAAGTGGACCTGGCAAAGCTCGACCTCCATGGCGAGGCGGAGAAACAACTCGATCTGGCACGCAACGTGAATCATGTTGCGGCTTCGAAGCTTCGCCTCGCATACGAGGACGCGGCCGCCAATGCCGACACATTGCGCCAGGGCGTGCAACAGTTCCTCCACGACCTGAATGAAGCCTTTGATGCTGTGCAGGCAGTCATCTCGCGAGTTGACAGCTAGAACACGTCGTAACCGGCTCAGACACTTGACTGGACAACCGTCGACAATTGCGAAAGGAGCGCAACTGTGTCGGACGAAGCGACATCACCGGTATCGCCACAGACTCAGGTACCCCAAGAGTTGCGAATCGTGGTTGGAGTGGAGGGGTCTCCCTGCTCGTCGAGGGCACTGGAGTATGCCGGCGACCAAGCCGCTCTCACAGGCTCGATCTTGCAAGTCGTCAGCGTGTACAACGGACTGCCGGGATACGGTTTCACGACTGGCCTCGACCAAGAGGGGGCTGATTCCGTTGTTCGTGAAGCCCTAGAGAAAGTCCAGAAGAAGCACCCGACGGTGCTGACGAAAGGCGAGGTCGCGTACGGAGTAGCGGGTCCCGTACTGTCCGACGTTAGTGAGGGTGCTTCCGCACTTGTGGTCGGGACAAGAGGACGCGGTCAGATCGTCGGCGCCCTCCTCGGTTCAACCTCGGAATACGTGCTTCATCACGCGCACTGCATCACCACGCTTGTCCGCTGAGTTGATCTGCGGGCGCCTCATACCCTGGCCGTCTCTGGCCCATCGTCAATGATGCTCCGACCGGGTTCCACGCGTGGACCTCTGGGCGGCACATAGTGCCCGACCTCGCCTTACGGCGAAGTGCTGGAGAACCGGAAATGGAGGACTCCTGTCCTTGGTTCTTAGGACCTTCCTCCCTAGGCCAATGCCCGCTGACCAGGGACGATAGACATGCGACACTGACAAGCCCGAGGAGGTCGCCGTGGAATCCAACGGCTCAGCCGATCAGAACGCCGCCGAGCGTCTCATCGTCGTGGGTGTGGATGGATCGGCGTGCGCCACCCGCGCCGTCGAGTTCGCTGCCCGGCAGGCGGCCAATGAAGACTCGCCGCTCCTTGTGGTGAGTGCGTATCACGAAATGCCCGCGGCGGCAGGATTCGTCGCCGAAGGTGGTTTGATACATGAGGTTGCCGAAGCCGTTGTTGCTGATGCCATTCGCCGAGCCGAGGAGCTCGAGCCCTCCGTCGCGGTGAAGGGCGAAACTGTGCTCGATGCCCCGGGGCCGGCGCTCGCTCGGCTCAGCGAGGGAGCGACGGCTCTCGTGGTCGGCACCCGAGGACATTCCGAGATAGCAGGGATCTTCTTGGGATCGGTGTCCCAATATGTCCTGCACCACGCCCCATGCAACACGATCGTGGTGCGATGACGGAGAGCATCCTCGCCCGCAAGCTGTTCACTCGCATCGGCGGGCTTGGCGGTTCGCTGACATTCTCTCGGAGCGAGCAAAGGAGAGCCGAGGCGGTCGGTGGAACACTCTGTGGCAAGACGAACCCAAGGGAGGCAAAGTGAAGCTCGACCAGCGAGGATCGGCCGTACTCGGTGAGGACGCGTGCCGACGTTACTTGGCGCGCGAAGCCGCCGCCAGCGGCGTGGGGCGAGTCGCTGTTAACGGTGAGCGATCACCGTATGTCATCCCCGTCAATTTCACCCTGGTGGACGGCGGGATCCTTATTCGTCTCGGCCCTGGATGGGCGGCGTTTCATCTTGATGGCTCTGCCGTCACGTTTGAGGCTGATCAAGCCGAGGTGACTCAGCGCAGCGGTTGGAGCGTTGTGGTCGAAGGAGTCGCCCACGTTGTGACGTACGATGACATCGGACGCTTGGGTGTCAATCTCCCCACTCCGATGGTCACGCTGCCGGGAGTCCGGGTGTTCGAGATTGTCCCGTTCAAGGTCAGCGGCCGCGCGGTCGAACCCGATCTTCGAGATGAGCCGCGTGACCTTGCGAGTGACATTCCTGGAGAGAAGAGGACGCAAGCGAGCAGCTTGCGGCTCACGCCGAGCGGCGCCCACGAGCTGGCCTCCGTCTTGCAGTCAGCGCACCGAGATGTCAGCTCGAAGTTAGTAAACACAGACGATCCCGCCCTGCGGAAGATGTTGCTCGAACGGCGACGTTTGCTTGAGGGTCTTTCAGCGCAACTCAGTGGTGCGGGCACCGCATGAACTCACTTGAAGTTGCAGCGAGATCGGCTATTGCTCTGGGAGCAGATTGTCCGGGTTCAGACTTGGGAGGTCAAAGAGACTGTGCTCACGCGGCGCCCGAGCGTCGATTTCGACCCTTCTGACCTGGTGGTATCTGGTTTTGGGCCGCTCGCGGCCGATTTAGCTATAGCTAGAGGAAACGCCTTCCCAAAGGAAGGCTGCGATAGACACCACTTCCGACCCATGTCGGCCTATGCCCGAGGACCGGCTGTTCTACACCGTGTCTAAGGCTCTCGGTAGCGGACCACGGCCACTCCGCTGAGCTGTTCCGAGGCTCGCCACGGCGAAGGTGAGCACTCCCCATGATCTCCTTGGATGCTGCCGCACGTTCTTGGGAAGAGCTGAGACCAGCTCAGCCTTCATCAGGAAGGGGGCTGTGCACGATGACGCGACCAGTGACAGTTTCAGGAGCGACCTTCACGACAGCATGGCGGTCGCCGCCGGCCCATGCTTCAAGGTCGAGCGACGAGACCCGCCGCAATTCGTCAGGATCGAGGACGTGCCGTGCCCGACCGCTGACAAGCACGCTCCAGCCTTCGCTGAAGGTCTCGTCGACCCGATCGATCTCGAATCCGATCATGGGAAGCTTCGCGAGCCGATCGGCCTTCGCCTGGTCGGTGCTGAAGATGATCTCCCCGCCCGTGAACTCGAAGTTGACGGGCAGCGCAACCGGCCCCCTTTCCGTCGAGTAGACGACTCGCCCCACGCCGCCTGCGGCGAGATGGGCGTCACAGTGCTCCCTGGTCAGGGTGTCGAGTGAGGGATGGCGGCCTGCTCTTCCCTTCCCTGGCGCCCGCTCAACATCGCCGCCGGAAAGGGCGAACGGGCTCGTATCCAGGGCGAGAGCGATGAGATTGAGGGTTCCGGCACTCAGGCGAGCGTCGGCATTGCGCTCGAAGTACTTGAAATAGTTGGGATCGACACCTACGCGCTTGGCCAGCTCGTCGGAGGTGAGACCGAGCTCATTCCGACGTTGGATCACCCTCCGGGCCAGGTCGCTTGGACCAGGGAGAGTGGCAGAAGTGGCTTGTGGACCCGAGCCCGGGCCATCGGCCGGGTCGACTGGCGCTGCGGAATGGGGAGTCGGTGTCATCCATTCATTGTGAGCGGGAACCCGGAACGTCCATAGGGAGAAAGGTCCCGTTGAAGGATGACCTTGGTCTTCTGGCCACAGAAACCGAGACGGCGGGGAGTCGAGTTCGGACCGACGCCGGAAATGGCGGGTGGTTTCAGGGTTCGATCCAGTCGTCTGCTTTCAACGCACAATCACGACACTGCTTTGGGCATGTTTCGCACAGTAGGTGCTCACCGACCCCAGCAGCAGCTCGCGAAGGGCGCCATGTCCTCGTGATCCGACGATGAGTAGGTCGGCCCCCGTGCTCAGCTCGACGAGCGCTGGTCCAGCTTCTGCTTGGCACAACGTGGACCTGACAACGACATCAGGAGCGACTGCGGCCACGCGTGACACCGACACGTCGGCGATCTGTTGGGCCTGCAGCCGCACGTCATCGGGCGTCTTGGCGAAGGCATAGCCCAATGCCATAGGGAACATCCATGCGGTCACAAGATCGAGGGAGGCCGGTGTTCGGACTGCCTCCGCAGTGGCCCATTCAAGCGCCTTGGCCGATCCATCGGATCCGTCGACTCCGACGACAAATCTCTGCATGATCGTCGGTTCCTCATGCTCGGGCACGCGACGGCCTCCTGCTGTTCCGAACACCCAGCACGTTTGATGCCCGCATGGCTAGAGCGCTCTTCTCACCGTCACGAGTACACCTCGTGACTGGCAGCCCTGCGAAGGATGGCAATGACCCGCTCGGTGACGAACGAGGCGGTGATCTCGCTCAGGTGCCAGGGATCGGTGGCGCGACTGGAGCCCTGCCGCTCCCACATGTCCCCCTCCCAGACGGTGAATCTCCGGCGGGCCACGTCCAGATCCAGCCGAATGTACGGATAAATGTCTGGGCGATCGATGACCGCGACCTTCTTGTCGAGGGCCATCCACAGCGTGAGGCGAAGACCGTGGAATGCCCCCATCGGTCGTTCGACTAGTACGCCGTCCCCACCACAAGCCTTGAGTCGCTGTGCCATCGCCTGGAGCGAGGGCCGAAGCACGCTTGCAGCCAATCCTTCGGCGTGGCGGATGAACTCTTGGCGCTCGTCCTCAACCTCAACCTCACGGCGACGAAAGTCTCTTCGCCGAGCTGACCAACCATCGAGCACACCGTCGATTTCCTCCAGAGCGTCGGACGCGTCGACGCGCGGCGAAAGGTTAGAAACGTCCAGGGTGGCGCTTTCTCCGTCGGCGAGAGCAATCTGCGTTGACATCAGCGACCGATTGTGAACGGCGAAACTGCGTGGTGGACACGGTGCTCGGAGACAGACCCCAGGAAACCGCCGACGTTGTCCTGTGTACCTCCGCCGCTCCTCGGGTTGACCATACACTCATCGTGCCTGGTCAGAGCACGTACAAACTAGGGACCTAGGTCCTCGCCGGTGGGGAAAGTGGTCCCGATCTCGGGGTGAGACGTCGGTCCGGGATCAGGACCAATGACCCTCGAGCCGGGGACGAAGGTCTCTACCGACCTGTTTGCAATTCCGGCAAGGTCGGCGTATGGATGCGACATCCAGATCGCCAGAACACGGAACGGACACGATTTCCCTCTGCACTGGCACCAGTGCAGATGTCCGCCCCATCTCTCCTGATGACGGCGTCGCGCTCGAGGAGTTCCATCGACAGCTTTCAGACCGCTCTTGCTTCTTCCGCTACCTCACTCCACATCCGTACCTCCGACCGGACGAGGTGCGGCATTTGACCTGCGTTGACGGCGTGAACCGCGCCGCGCTCGTAGTCGAAGTCAATGGCGCGCTCGTTGCCGTGGGGTGCTACGACCGACTTGGCGACCCAAGACAAGCAAAAGTGGCGATCGTGGTTGGCCAGGCCTTCCAACACCAGTACATCGCCTCCGAACTGCTCAGCCGGTTGGCCCATCTCGCCAGAATGGCCGGGGTTTCGCAGTTCAAAACCGAGGTGCTGTGCGAGGACGCAACCATGCTCTCGGTCTTCGAAGAGGCTGGGTTCGCCCTGTCGTCAACGCACGGATCGGACACGGTCGAGATAACGATGGACATCACTTCAAACCTCGAGACCGTCCTGAGCGCCTAGATGGGAACGCGCCACGTGACCCTGGTTCCGCCACCCTGCACCGTCTGAAGGTCGAACGTCCCACCCAACTTCTCAGCGCGACTCCGAAGGTTCGTCAACCCCAGGCCCTTGCCATCGGCGGGAAGAGTAAAGCCCACACCGTTGTCGACAACTTCTAGGACGATGTCGTCGCCCACGGTCAAGATGACGAGAACGCGCGTCGCCCGCGCATGCTTGCCGGCGTTGGACAGCATTTCACGCAGCACCGACAGCAAGTGATCGGCCGTCTGCTGCGGAACTGCGTTGTCTATGGCACCCTCAAACGTGAGTTCAGGACGGACGCCCACCGTAGGCGCAAGCTCATCCGCCAACACGACGACAGCCTGACGAAGCCCTCCGGGCAGGGCGCTGTCACCAAGTTCGAAGATCGTCGTGCGGATCTCGTTAATGGTTGCATCGAGGTCGTCCACCACCTTGTTAATCCGTTCGTGTACGAGGTCGAGATCGGGCATGCGAACTGCCCCTTGCAGGGCCATGCCGACCGCAAACAGACGTTGCACCACCTTGTCGTGGAGGTCACGGCCGATTCGCTCTCTATCATCGAGGACGCTCATCGTGCGAACACGGTCGTGCAGGCGAGTGTTGTCGATCGCGATGCCTGCCGCCAGAGCAAGGGCTTCGGTGAGGGCTTCATCCTCGTCCGTAAAGTCGTCAGCACCGATCTTGTCCGTGAGATACAGATTGCCAAAGACTTCATCTCTCGCCCGGATTGGGACTCCGAGAAAGGACTTCATCGGTGGATGATTTGGTGGGAACCCGTAGCTGAGCGCATGCTTGCCGAGTTCGCGCAATCGAAGAGGTGCGGGGTCGGTGATCAAGAGCCCGAGGACACCTCGACCCGTTGGACGAGAGCCGATGGCTCGCTCTTCCGGCTCGCTCAGGCCAACCGTCAGAAACTGCTCGAGACCGGTCCGGGCTTGGTTCAGCACACCCAGGGCCCCATAGCGGGCATCCACCAACGTCCGGGCCTCTTCGACCAGATGACCCAACAGGACGGGAAGCTCGATGTCCGCCCCCAGCATCAGCATGGCGTCCATCAGGCGAGCCCACTTCTCGGGGTCGCTGATCCGGTGGTAGGGCACAGCCCTGATCGTACTCAGGGTCAATGGGTGGAGACAGGCGGCGACCCGGAATGTGAACGGAAGGGGAGCCAAACGCTGGCACAATGGCGGAATGACGATCCGTGTGTTCCTCCTCGACGACCATGAGCTGGTTCGAGAGGGGATCAGGCTGCTCCTGGAGTCCGATGACGAGATTGAGGTCGTGGGCGAGGCGGCCACGGGCACCGAGGCCCTGGAGCGGATCCCCCTGGCCAAACCGGATGTCGCCATCCTCGACGTCCGCCTCGAAGGTGGAAGCGGTATTGAGGTCTGCCGGGATGCACGGTCGATGATGCCCGATCTGATCTGCTTGATGCTCACCAGCTTCGCCGACGATGAAGCGATTTTCGCCAGTGTGATGGCGGGAGCGGCCGGCTATGTGCTCAAGCAGATCAAGCCCCGCGATCTGATCAGCGATGTCCACCGTGTCGCGGCCGGGGAGAGTTTGATGGACCCAAGGATCGTGGCGCGGGTCGTCGAGCGGATTACGAATCCGCCAAAGACGGACCCAGAGTTCCAGGCTCTCACACCCCAAGAGAAGCGGATCCTCGACCTCATCGCCGAAGGGCAGACCAACCGACAAATCGCCGAGACCATGTTCCTCGCCGAGCACACGGTGAAGAACTACATCACTGGTCTCTTACGTAAGCTGAAGATGTCGAGCCGCACCGAAGCGGCGATTTATGCCACCAAACTGAAGGTGGCGAAGGACACTACAGAGACCCAGCTTTAGCCATCCGGCTAGGAGCTCGGCGAGGACACGAGGTCGATGCCGATGCCCATGAGCTCCTGTTCGAGCCGCGAGCGTTCTTCCCTGGGCCGAGTGAATCGACGGGTTGAAGTTCCGATTCCATGCGCTTCGCATACCTTGAGGAGCGCGCGGTCATATGAGAGTTCGGCCGTCAGGGCGACTGCAGCGCTGTCGCTGGCTGATTCGAGCATTTGCACCCGACACACCTGCGCGAAGTCGATCAGTGCCTCGCCGCTCAGTTCGTCAACCCAGTCGTTGAGAACGCTGGAGAGTATGTCGGCATACATCTCAGAGCCCACTCACAAACGGCGGAGCGGTCTTCATCGGCGAGTGCCCGTGCGCGGCATGGACATTTGCACGACACAAGCTACAGGTCTCCATTACCACAAGTACCTGTCCGTGTGAAGGAATAGGAACAGAACGGTCTTCGATACACAACGACTCGTTGAATGTCCTGACAACTGCGGCCTTCATCGCGACCTCTTTCGCGGGACAACGTGCCCCTAGATGGAAACAACTGCAGCATCCTGACGACCACACCCTGACGCTACGGAACTCCCGGCGGAGTAGATAGGGATAATGGTGCGGATGACTAGGGACCATGGTCCCTATTGCGAGATCTCCCGCTCAGGTCTCTCCAAGCCTTCATGGGCCGGACGGTTGTTGGAGGCGACATGGGGCGTGACGCCGGGCCACGTTGGTCCGACGCGCCCATTGACCACCAACGTCCCTGTTCGTCAGGACATTGGTCCCTAGAGGGCGAGTGCCGCCGATCTCAAAATCAACATGACGCCGACTCGCAGGTGCGATCGCGGCATGTTCCCAAAGGAGATCCGATGACCATCACGAGCGCTCGGCCGCCCGTCAAGGATTCGCCCCCTCTTGAGCCGGCACTGTCGCCCAGAAACCAAAAGAAGGCCCACACGCTGGGCCTGACCTCGGCAACCGGCCTGGTGATCGGCAGCATTGTCGGCACGGGCGTCTTCACGATGCCGGCGGTGATCGCCGGTGCAGGGACCATGGGCATCATCGTGCTCGGGGTCATCGCAGTCGGTGCGATGCTCTTGGCAGTCCTGTTCGGGCAGTTGACCAAGCGCGTGCCCAACAGTGACGGTGGCCTCTACGCATATTCCCGGCATGAGTTCGGCGATTTCGCCGGTTATCTGGTTGGTTGGTGCTATTGGATCCAGTCATGGGCCGGGAACGCAGCCATCGTCTCGTCCTGGGTCTTCTACGTCGACGCCCTGTTCGGATGGACCCATCCATCGGGAATGCAGAACTTCGGGATTGCCATGGTGGGACTGTGGGTGCCGGCCATCATCAATCTCGTCGGGATCCGTCAGATGGCCTGGTTCCAGAACGTCACCGTCGTATTGAAGTTCCTCCCCCTTCTGTTCGTGGGGATCGTCGGCTGGTTCTTCGTCGAGAATGCCCACTTTGGGGCGTTCAACGCCTCGGGCGGCAGTCTCTATTCCGGTATCGGCATCGCCGCCGGCGTGGCCCTCTTCTCCTTCATCGGCGTTGAGGCTGCGGCCATGACCGCCAAGCGGGTCAAGAATCCCAGAGTGAATGTCATGCGCGCGTCGATGATCGGTACCGCACTGAGCGCTGTTCTCTACGTGCTGGTGACCGCCGTCGTGATGGGACTGGTCTCCCACCACACGCTCATCAATACCGGGTCACCATTCGTCAATGCCTTCCAGTCGATTTTCCCCCACGAGGCATGGGCTGGAAAGTTCATCGCCGCCATCGCAGTGATCTCGGGGATCGGCGCACTCAACGGCTGGACCCTGATCGTGACCGAGACGTCGAGGGCCATCGCCCAGGATGACATGTTCCCGCGGCCCTTCGCCTGGACGGACCGCAAGGGAACCGCGTGGTTCGGCATCCTCGTCGGCACCGCCCTCCCTTCGTTGCTGATGTTCTGGCGCTACAACACCACGTCCGGACTGACGGTCTTCACATACCTGGTCGACCTCACGGTCGTGACGGTGGCCATCCCGTACTTCATGTCGGCCATCGCACAGCTCACCTTCCTGGTCTCCCGTCGTCGGCGAGTGAACGGCTGGGCCCTGGCCCGGGACCTCGGCGTCGCTGGCGCCAGCGTCCTGTTCTCCATGTGGGTGACCTTCGCCTCGGGCTACCAGGTCGTCTACCAGGCACTCGTCGTCATTTTGGCCGGCCTGGTCCTGTACGCCTTCTTGAACGCACGTCGGCAGCGTCTGGGTGAGTCCCAGGAGCCAACGGAGCTCTCCGAGCAAACCGTGGCCGAGCCTGTCGCATCGGCCTGATCCGACCACGTCAGACCACCACGAGGAGAGAGATCACAGTGAACTTCCAAGTCGATTCAGAAGTGGGTCAGCTCCGGGAGGCGATCGTGCATCGTCCCGGTCTCGAGCTCTCCCGGCTCACCCCGGAGAACATCGGCGACCTGCTCTTTGACGATGTCATGTGGGCCAAGAAGGCACGCGAGGAGCACGACGCCTTCGCCCAGGCCCTCCGGGACAAGGGCGTGCACGTCCACTACTACGGGCAGCTGCTGGCCGAGACCCTCGAGATCGACGAGGGACGCGCCTTCGTGCTGGACCGGGTGTGCACGCCGGAGAATCTGGGCCCGTCGCTCGTGGGTCCCGTCCGTGAGCTCTTCGAGGACCTGCACGGGAAGCAGCTCGCCGACTACCTGGTCGGGGGCGTCTTGAAGGCCGATCTGCATCCCAGCGGGGCGCACAGCCTGAAGTGGGACATGCTGCGACCCGACGACTTCGTCCTCAATCCCCTCCCGAACCATCTGTTCCAGCGTGACAATTCCTGCTGGATCTACAACGGAGTGACCATCAACCCGATGGCCAAGCCGGCTCGTCAACGAGAAACGCTGCACACGAGGGCGATCTACAAGTACCACCCGCTTTTCGACGCCAAGTACACCGTCTACTACGGCGACGACGACATGCCGCACCAGCCGGCCACGATTGAAGGTGGCGACGTCCACGTCATCGGCCACCGGACTGTCCTGATCGGCATGGGAGAGCGGACGACGCCGATGGCCGTGGAGACGGTCGCCAACTCTCTTTTCAGTCATGACCAGGCGGACCGGGTCATTGCCGTCGAGCTGCCGCACAGCCACGCCTTCATGCACCTGGACACGGTGATGTCGATGGTGGACACATCGACCTTCGTGCTCTATCCGTACTTCGACGAGAACCTTCGTAGCTGGACAGTGACACCCGGGCAGTCCCCGACCAGCCTGAGTGTGACGCAGAATGAGGATCTCTGGCACATGCTGGCCCAGGCGCTCGAGGTCGATCGGGTCACCGTCCTGCGGACGGACGAAGACGTCCGAGCAGCCGAGCGCGAGCAATGGGACGATGGGACGAACTACCTTGCCGTCGCTCCGGGCGTGGTCTTCGGCTACGAACGCAACGTCAACACCAACACGATGTTGCGCCGGAACGGGATCGAGGTCGTCACAATCGCCGGTGAGGAGCTCGGTCGCGGTCGTGGTGGTCCCAGATGCATGACCTGCCCGATCGAGAGGGACTCGGCCTGACCGCTCCGCTCACGCTGTTTCCACCAACCGAGATCCATAAAACAGAGGCCATCATGAACCTCGTCGGACGAAGCTTTCTGAAGGAAGTCGACTTTTCGAAGGAAGAGTTCGAGTACCTGCTCGATCTGGCTGCCACATTGCGAGACGAGAAACGTGACGGCTGTGAGTCGCTGTGGCTGGTGGGCCGTAACATCGCCCTGATCTTCGAAAAGACATCGACCAGGACCCGTTCGGCGTTCGAGGTTGCCGCGCACGATCAGGGTGCTCACGTCAGTTACCTCGGCCCCGGGGAAACGCAACTCGGAAAGAAGGAGAGCGTGCGCGACACCGCGAGGGTGCTCGGGCGCATGTACGACGGCATCGAGTTCCGCGGGTTCGCCCACCAGGATGTCGAAGACCTCGCGCAGTACGCCGGCGTTCCGGTCTGGAACGGGTTGACGGATCGTTGGCACCCCACGCAGATGCTCGCCGACATGCTCACCATGCGGGACAGCTCGAAGAAGCCACTCGAGGAGATCTCGTATTGCTACGTCGGTGACGCCCGGAACAACACCGCCAATTCGTTGCTGGTAACCGGCGCCTTGCTGGGCATGGACACGAGGATTTGCGGACCCCGTGCGCTGTGGCCGGCCGAAGACATCGTTGCGATCGCCCGCTCCCTGGCCGAACGAAGTGGCGCGCGCCTCAGCATCACTGACGACCTCGAGGAAGCAGTGCGGGGCGCTGACTTTCTCTACACGGACGTCTGGGTGTCGATGGGAGAGCCAACGGAGGCGTGGGCGGCTCGGATCGAGGAATTGCGGCCGTTCCAGATCTCCTCACGAGTCATGGCGTTGACCGAGAACCCTGAGACGAAGTTCATGCACTGTCTGCCGGCAATGCACGACCGCCACACCGAATTGGGTGACATGCTGTACGACAAGTTCAGGCTGTCCGCGCTCGAGGTGACCGACGAAGTGTTCGAATCGCCGGCCTCGATCGTCTTCGACCAGGCTGAGAACCGCCTCCACACCATCAAGGCGGTCATGGTTGCGACGCTGAGCGGACCGGGAGAAGGGGCTCAGTCGTGAGGATCGTCGTCGCCTTGGGTGGCAACGCTCTGCTCGAGCGCGGCGAGGCACCCGACGCCGATATCCAGGAACATCACGTCCGGAGCGCGGCCAAGTCCCTCGTGCCGCTCGTCCAGAAGCACGAGGTCGTCATCACGCACGGCAACGGCCCCCAAGTGGGCGTCTTGGCGCTCGAGAGTGGGGCAGACCCCGCACTCGCACGCCCCTACCCATTCGACTCCTTGGTCGCAGAGACCCAAGGTCTGATCGGGAGCTGGCTCCTGGCGGCGGTCGAACACGCCGCCCCGGGCCACGAAGCAGTCTGCCTGCTGACGCGGACCCAGGTCGATGCCGCAGATCCGGCCTTTTCGGCGCCGACCAAGTTTGTGGGGCGGCTCTACACGGTGCGTCAGGCAAGAGAGCTCGCCCGCCAGCACGGTTGGGCAATGCGGCGAGACGGTCCTAGTTGGCGCCGGGTGGTTGCGTCCCCTGAGCCAACGGCGATCGTTGAGCTGGAGGAGATCAGATCGTTGCTCGAGACTGGCCGGACGGTGATCTGCGCCGGCGGCGGCGGGGTCCCGGTCGTGCGGGACGAGGAGGGGGGCCTTCGAGGCGTGGATGCGGTCGTCGACAAGGACCTGACCACCGCCCTTCTCGCCACTCGCTTGCGGGCTGACGCTCTCTTGCTGCTGACCGATGTGGCCAACGTGCAACGCGACTACGGCACGCCGAGCGCGTGCGCCATCGGGAAGACCACGGTCGAAGCGCTCCGCGGGATGGACTTCGCCGCCGGATCGATGGGTCCGAAGGTTGAGGGAGCCTGTCGCTTTGTCGAAGCCACGGGAGGAATGGCGGCCATCGGAAAGCTCACCGACGCCGTTCGACTTCTGGACGGCGAGGTAGGGACCATCGTATTCCCGAATGAGCCGGCTACGGCGGCGCCACTCGACTCAGCCAACCAATCCCAGGAGGTCACACTATGACGACATCAGAAGCGACTCCCGCCCACACTCCACCGCGTGTCGTTGTCGGGGTCGACGGCTCAGCGGCGTCGCTAAGAGCACTGCAATGGGCCGAGGATTACGCATCCGCAACGCGGTCGCGGATCGATGTGGTCGCCGCATGGGAGTGGCCGACAGCTCTGGCCTGGTCGGCTCCGTTCCCGTCCGATTTCAATCCGAATATGAATGCCGAGCAGATGCTCGTCCACCTCATAGAGCGCGAGCGTGCTGACCACCCAGATCTCGTCATCGACGGTCGGGTTGTGCAGGGCGATCCGGCGAACGTGTTGGAGTCGGCGTCGCATGGCGCCGCTCTCCTCGTTGTCGCGCAGAGAGGACACGGCGAGCTCGTCGGGCTCCTATTGGGCTCGGTCAGTGAGCACTGCGTCACGCATGCCCACTGTCCGGTGCTTGTGTTTCGCGATGACCACTGCCGAGCGCCCTCTGAGCACTCCGCTTAGGTGCGTGTCCTCAACCTCGCCAGCACCAAGGTCCTTGAAGGTCAGGATCTTCGCGCCCATCTATTTGCTCTCATGTCGTGACGTCCGGAATGACCCAAGTCGGAGGAAGCGAACTGACTATGGTTTTGCCGCGGGGCCTTGGGATCGTGCAACCAATGATTCGTGACATGTCTGGACCCCGGCACAGAAGACGGCGGCGTCGGGGCACGTGACTGGGTCACTGAGCACTCCCAGATTTAGCTGGCCTTCGTACGACAGTGCAGCCACGGCCAGACTCTGATTTCCGACGAGGGGCAGGATAGGAAAGGCTTCGACAAGCTTGGCGCCGAGCGCATAGAGCGGCATAGGCGGACCCGGAACATTTGTCACGATCAGGTTGAAAAAGGGCTGGTAGTGCATGATCCCCGCCCCCTTGGCCAGGACGTCTTGGGGGACTGGTTCGAGGAATCGCAAGACGGAGGCAGCGGCCAGTGCTTGGTGGCGGCGCTTGTCCTCTCCGACCTCGGCCGAGACGGCTTTCAGCACGTCAACGGGGTCGTGGGACCCGACCGGCACTCGTACAAAGAGGGCCGACACGCTGTTGCCGAGATCCCGCCCTTCGGCGTTGACCAGTCCCACCGGAACGAGGACCTGGAGCTCACTGCTCTCCCTCAACTCGCCTCTACTAAGGAGAAGGGCACGCACACCGCCCGATACCAGGGTCAAGAGAACGTCATTGATTGTGCTCTGGAACGAACGAGCGACCTCGTGGACGTCTTGCAGCGGCAGACGGACGAAATCCACCGATCGTGCGCCGGTGATCGGTCTGTTCAGCGATGACCGGGGGGCCACGATGCGAGGCGTGACGATCGTGCTGAACGCTCGAGCCAGATCGGTTAACTCCTGGGTGCGCCGGATCGGGTGCATGATCGTCCCCACGTACCACTTAACCGCCCGGGCCGGGAACGCGCCCAAGCGTAAGAGGTCGCCTCCCGCTGCCTGCCAGGCCGGTGTGCTGGCAGACGGGTTCCAGGGGGTAACGGGCCCGTCGAGCGGAGAGGATTCGGGCGACAGGTCCAAGAGCACGGTGGCCAATTCCGCGGCGGCCAGTCCATCGGCCATGGAGTGATGAAGCCGCTCGATAAGAGCCACACGACCGTCGTCCAGACCTTCGACAAATGTCAGATCCCACAAGGGGCGTGCCCGATCCAGCGGAACCGACATCAGTTCGGCGCAAAGCCGGCGAAGTTCGCTTTCAGTAGCCGGAGGAGCCAGCTTACACGCGCGTACGTGGTCCGCGATGGCGAAATCGGGATAGTCGAGCCACGTGGGCGGTGCCTGACCGAGCAGACCCGGACAGGCTCGCTGCCTTAGTTTCGGCACCAGCGTCAGACGACTGTTGATCAGTCGACGGATGTCGGCGATGCGGAACTTGCCCTCTGCGTCATACAGGTGCCGGCCGTCGAAAATTCCCACGGATGCCATGTGCATCGGCGTCGTTTCTGACTCGGCGAGGAGAAAAGAGGCGTCGAGCGCGGTGAGGGATTGTGCTCGTGTCACAACGGATTGCCGCCGGCAACAGCCGTCTGAGTCGATGCCACGCTGACGCGCCCTAGTGGATGAGAACCTTGAGCGCGTTGTGGTCTGCAGCGTGCCCGAAGACCTCATACGCCTCGAGGATCTGGTCGAACGAGAACTCGTGGGTCACGAACTTCTCGGCAGGAAGCTTGTGCTCGGCCACGAGCTTGAGCAGCATCCCGAGCGTGTTGGTGTTGACCAGTCCCATGGAGATATCGATGTTCTGGATCCACAGTTCGTTGAGGGCGAGGTCGACCGACTTGCCGTGCACGCCGATGTTGGCGACGTTGCCGCCGGGGCGTACGATGACCGTTGCCATCGTGAACGTCTCGGGAACCCCGACTGCCTCGATCGCGACGTCGACGCCCAAGCCGTCCGTGAGCGCGAGAACCTGGTCCTTCCAGTCCGGGTCCGCCGAGTTGACCGTATTGGTGGCACCGAAATCGGCCGCCCGGGCGAGCCGGGAGGTGTCCACATCGATTGCGATGATCTTCGACGGCCCGTAGAGCCGTGCCGTCATGACGGCCGAGAGGCCTACGGGTCCAGATCCGATGACGGCCACGACGTCGCCAGGGGCCACCTGTCCGTACTGGACACCGATCTCGAAGCCCGTGGGCAAGATGTCGGAAAGCAGAATCCCCTCAGCATCTGTCATGCCTTTCGGGACTTTGTAGACCGAATTTTCTGCGAAGGGAACCCTGACGTATTCGGCCTGGGTCCCGTCGATCATGTAGCCAAAGATCCATCCGATTCCGGCCATGCCCTCTGGATCGAGACAGTGGCTGTAGAGGCCCTTACGGCAGTTTGAGCATTTCCCACATGAACTGACGCAGGCCAGGATGACTCGGTCACCCACCGCCAATTGGGTGACGCCCTCGCCCACCTCGGTAATCACGCCGATCCCCTCGTGCCCCAGGATGCGGTCGACCTCTACCTCGGGCACGTCACCTTTGAGAATGTGGAGGTCGGTGCCACAGATGGTCGTTGCCACCATCTTTACGATCACGTCGGTCGGTTGTTCGATCTTCGGATCCGGTACCTCACCCCAGAGCTTCTTGCCCGGACCCTTGTAGATCAGTGCCTTCATGGTGGACCTCCTGTGGTCGGTAGTCCGAGCGCGCTTTGCAACTCGCGAGACCGGCATCCACGTGATCGTGGCGACCAAGTGTTCACGTTTCACGGTACGGATTCACCAGTTCGCTTGCTACGGAAGAAGGTCCCTTGTTCGTTGGGTCCTTTGTCAGGTGGGCGAGTTCGACGCGTGAGCTGAACTTGAGCGCCCACCGTGGCCATGAGCCCTGACTCGTTCGCTGGGCAGTGAAAGAGTTTGTACGTCGCAGCTCTCTGTGAGTCCCAAGGATCGATGTGTGTTGGATCTTCAACCTCGTCTTGGAGCGGCCATCTCCAAAACGAGCAGGTGGATATCGGCCGGACCCTGTGTTACCGAGCCAAACAGAAGAGTCGGTCAGGCCAGCCCGCGGGCTTCCTCGAGGCGATGTTTCCACACGATGGCCAATCCAAGGACCGCCACACAACCGGCCAGAATCAGCCAATGGCTGAGCGCCAGGGTATGGCCGTCGACGGAAGCGAGTGCCAGCGAGACCTGGTGGTAGCTCGGTATGAGGTGGGCGATGAACTGGAGTGGTCCCGGCATTTGGTCGACTGGGGTGAAGAGGCCCCCGAAGTAGCCGAGAACGAACATGAGTCCGGTTACGACCGGGAAAGCGGCCTCGGGCGCCACCAGGAATCCAATGAAGACTCCGAGTACGGCGAACGGGAGAGACGTCGCCCAAAGCAAGAGTGTCAGCCCGATCCACGTCGTCGTCGCCAGTCGGACATCGCCGAAGCCGGCACCCACCGCCTCCACCAAGACGATCACCGGTAAGACCACGAGCATGCTGGCGACCACCTTCGTGGCAACGTACGACCAGGCCGGAAGCGGGGTGACCCGGAGCTGACGGGCCCATCCGGAAGCTCTTTCCATCGAAAGGCGAGTGCCCGCGGCGTTGAGGGCGGCCACCAGTGCGCCGAAGGAGCACATCGAGATCATGAGGTAGACCCGCCAAGGCACTGTTCCATCGACAACTTTGCCCGCCGTATGATCGCCGAGAAAGAGAATGTAAAAGATCACCGGAAACCCAACGGTTATGGCGAGAAACCTCCAGCTCCGCAAGAGCCGCCCGACCTCGAAACGACCGAAAGCCAGAAGTGGACGAAGTCGGGTGCGCCAGCCGGCGCGCGGTGATGAGTCCGGCGGGATCACCGTGTTTCGCTGATCCGACCCATTGGCGGGGGCGATCGAAAGATCGGTCATGGGGTGTCTGGATCCTGAGTGCTGGCACTTGCGGTCCCAGAGGGCATGTCTGTTCCGTCCGCACGAAATCTGGTCAGAGCCACGAAGGCCTGTTCCAGCCCGGCCCCGGTCACCTCGAGGTCACGGAATGGTATGCCGCGGCCGACCAGATCACGGATGGTGGCGTCGGCATCCATCGAGTCGATCGAAACGCCTGTGCCGCAGAGTCCGACCTCTGTGACGCCATCAAGGTCGGAGAGCAGTGCGCGCTCCGGCTGGTCGGTGACGAAGCGGAGGCGCCGCGTGGCCACGGCCGCCTTCAGAGTGGCGCCGGGGCCGTCTGCTACCACCTTGCCGTGGTTGAGTACGACGACACGGTCGGCAATCTCATCGGCCTCTGCCAGGTGGTGGGTGGCGAAGAGTACTGTCCGCCCCTCGTCCCCAAAGGCCCGCATCATTCGCCAGAAGCTCTGGCGGGACTCCACGTCCATCGCGGAGGTCGGTTCGTCGAGGAACAGGACATCGGGATTGCCCGCGATCGCAATGGCGAAGCGGACCCGCTGGGCCTGGCCACCGGAGAGGCGGTCTGTTCTCCTCCGCAGAAGCGAACCGATGTTCGCCCGCTCAACGATCTGGTCACGCGGTGCCGGCGCGCTGTAGAGCCGCCGGACGAGGCGGAGGGCCTCGTCGACGCGGACGCCCGGAGGCAAGCCGATTCCCGAGCCGGACTGAAGCATGGCACCCACTCGGCCGGCGGAAACGGCCTGGCGTGGGTCGCAGCCGAGAACCTCGACGCGGCCTTGCTGTGGTCTGACGAGGCCGAGCAGGGCAGAGATCGTGGTCGACTTCCCAGCCCCGTTCGGTCCCAGGAGGGCCAGCACTTCGCCCTGGGGCACGTCCATGTCCAGCCCGTCGAGAGCGACTCGGTCTCCATAGCGGTGGGTGACATGCCGGAAGGACAGTGCGGCGGGGTTGGGTGGCGACTGGGCAGGTACGGCGGCTGGTGCTGCTAAAAGGGAAGACAAGGTCGTTCTCCGGCGGCTCCTGCCGCAGTCGCGTGGTGAGGGTTGGATGGTACTGCTGGCACAGCGGGGGAGACATTCAGCTTGTGACGATTGATAAAGATGTAACAACTCTTGCTCCATGACCAATCCGTTGCACTCTTGAGGCGTTTTCGCACTTCAACGCCACTTACTCGGTCGTCTTCGCTTCGACGAGGGCCAATACTTCGAAGTCCTGAGCAGCCATCCCTACGGGAGCTTCGGGCCATTTCCTGCCTCTCCTCACCGCTGCCGGGCCTTCGCAAGGTCGAACTCTCGAATCACCGGGCCGGCCATCGCGGCAGCAAAGCGAAACGCGCCAGAGCTGTACGTGTCGCAGCCGGGCACGACGCCCACCGCGTTGCCGACCTGGTTCGGGCAGAAGTGGATCCCATCCGGGGAACGAACCAAATTGGTCCTGACTCCGGCGATCGTCGGGCCAGTGCAAGGCTCGAAGAAGAGGCAGGGCAACGTCGAGACGAAGGACTGGTGTGGCCCTTCGACCGCTCTTCCCGCGTCGACGTAGGTCACGTGGGTGGGGTGCTTCGCGGCCAACGCGGCGAAGGCGAGGTTAAGGGCGTCCCACTTCGAATCATGGGAGGTCCACTCGGCCTTGGTGATCGGTGTGCCAACCAGAAAAACGTGTGTTCCCAAGCCAAGGAAGACGTTGATCGCTGTGGAAATGGCCGAGCAGTAGAGCATGACTGCGGCCGGCGATCCGTAGAGGCAGCCTTTCATGCAAGCCGAGAATGTGTTGCCGATGAATTCGAAGACCACCGCTTGCGGATGTTCGGTTCGGGCGTATCTGCGCATCTTGGAAAGCCAATCGCAAGCCGCCGTTCCGCCATAAGAGAAATCGCTGACTTCCGCCTTGCCGCCCGCTTGCACGAGGAAGTTGAAATAGGGCTCCGATTGCACCGCAAGGGAGTCTCCGAAGAGACCCACACGAACCGTCCTCGTGTCGGAACCTGCCGAAGGACATGTTGGCGCGATCACCACCACGACAACGAGGGCGACTCCGCTACAAGCCAGAAGTGTGGTTCGCATCAGCGGTTGTATCGGCACGGACATGCGGAAGGACATCAGGTCGTGAGGGCGAAGCGATCGTGATCGAATGCCTGCGTCGAATCGATAATGCGTCCGTCTCGCATTGCGATGATGCGGTGGGCGTGTGCCGCGACGTCTGGGGCGTGCGTCACCATGACGATGGTCATTCCCGATGAGCCGAGCTGCTCGATCAGTTCGAGAAACCGGCTAGTGGACGCCGAGTCGAGGCTTCCCGTCGGCTCATCGGCCAAGAGGATCTGAGGATCGTTCGCCAGAGCCCGGGCAATGGCCACTCGCTGGCGTTCACCACCGGACAGCTCTGTCGGCAGACGACTCTCACATCCCGCAAGGTCGACCTGGGCCAAGAGCTCGCGGGCTCGCAGCTTCCGCTGACGAGTCGACCGGTGGGTACCGAACATGGGCATCTCCACGTTCGCCAGGGCGCTTAGCTGTGGCAGCAGGTTGTGAAATTGGAAGACGAGCCCTACCTCGTTGCGCCGGTAGCGGCTGAGATCGCCAATTCGCGCCACATCGTGACCGCCGACGACGACCGAACCAGTAGTGGGGGAGTCAATGGCGGCCAGGAGGTGGAGCAGCGTCGACTTGCCGCACCCCGACGGCCCGGTGACGGCCACCGTTTCGCCGGCCGCGACGGTCAGGTCAACCCCGGCGAGGGCGGTGACCTGACCGGGGAAGACCCGTGTCACGCCCTTGACCTCTACGGCGAGCGGACGGTCACTCATAGCTCAGCGCTTTCAGCGGGGAGAGGATGGCGGCACGGATGGTCGGATAGAGGGCGCCGATGAAGGTCATGACGAGCGCGGTGAACAGGGCACGCCAAAAAGCTCCCTCCGTAAAGTTCGGGTGCAGGATGCCTTTGAGCGCCGGGAGCTGAGCGAGCACGGACGTGACGACGAAGGACAGGGCGACACCGACGCCGGCACCGACGATGGCGAGCAGGAGGCTCTCACCCAGCAACAGGGTCACGGTCCGGCGCCGAGTCCAGCCGAAGGCCCTGAGAAGCCCGAATTCGCGGGTCCGCTCGAAGAGCGAAAGGAGCATCGTGTTGCCGACGATGATGGCGCCGATGAGGATCGCGAGTGCCGTGCTGCCATTCACGGCCGCCTGCAGGTAGACGAGACTCGTGTCTGCTCTGCCGAACTGACTGGCCGTACGGATGGTGGTGAGCTGGGGCTGGTTGTAGGCGACGCGGGCTGCCACGGACGCGATGGAGTAGCCAGGCTGCACCTTTACGAAGGCCAGGGTCACGATCCCGGGGAGGCGGTTGTAGCCCTGAATGGCCGGCAGCGGGAACATCGCTCCGGCATCGCCGAAGGCATTGCCGGTGGAATAGATGCCGACAACCGTGTTCACGGTCCCGTTGGCGTGGAAACGGTCGCCGACGTGGAGCCCGAGGTTGGCTGCCGCGGTCCAGCCCAGCATCACCTCGTTGCCGCTCGTGGCGGAATAGCTGTGTCCGGCGACGATCTTCACTCCGAAGGCCGCCAGATCTTCGGGCTGGATGCCGATCTCAATGAAGACGGGATTGTCGGCATTGATGTGCTCAGTCTCCACGAGGACACCGACGGCGCTTTGCACTCCTGGCGTCTGTTGGATACGGGTGAGCTCGTTGCGGTCGATCGTACTTGTGAGCGTGCTCGAGGCGCCTTTCTGGGCCACGGTGAAATCGGCCTTACCGACGGAAATGATGGCGGCGGCCGATTGCTCGAGGCCGCTACTCGTCACGTCGAGTGCGACCACGGTCATCACGGCGACCGCGACAGCCAGAAGCAGTCCGATGGATCGGGCCTTCTTCTTCCACAGGTTGCGCAGAATGAGATCGAAGAACGTCATGGCAACCGGTCTGCAGTCCAGTAGCGCTTCGGAGGGAGCTGTCTCAGCGCTTGACGGGGGATGTGCCCAGCGCGCGATCCCGACGGATGTCTGCGAGCGTGAAGGCTGTCTCGTCCATGTAGTAGGGACTCAGTGAGGGGCGCCGGGTTCGATGCGTACTGGGAACGGTCTGGCGGCTTGCGGTGCGATTCATCGCTGTCTCCTGTTCTCGGGTCGGGACGGTGAGCACCGTCTGGTTCCATTGGACTGCATCGAGCAGCTGGCCCCGTAGAACCAAAAGCCCCTCCAGCACGGGACCTAGGTCCTTTCTCGGCGGCGCCCCGCCTCCGAGCCGGCTCGAAAACTTCATGCTGCGACGGGATCGGGACGTTTGTCCCTAAGACAGCGGCGATCACGCCTGTCATCATGCGAAAGACGACGGCGCTCCGCCGCACCAGGGACGAGAAAGGACAATCGCGGTGGCCATCGCGGCATCGGTGAAAGGCAGGGTCGGCGGCGCAAACGCCTCGAACCACAATGGCCCTGCGAAATCCACCATGATGGCCATCGAGGTCGAGGGGGTGTCGAAACGCTTCGGGCCGAACCAGGCACTGGATCATGTCTCCCTGTCGGTCGAGCCGGGCACCGTCTTGGCGCTCCTCGGGCCGAACGGGGCAGGGAAGACGACCCTGATTCGGATTCTGACCACTCTCGTCCTTCCCGATTCGGGCATCGCCAGAGTGGCGGGGCGCGACGTCCAGAAAGAGGCCAAGGCCATCCGGTCGCTCATCGGGCTGGCGGGACAATACGCCTCGGTCGACGAGCTCCTCACTGGTCGGGAGAATCTGGAGCTCGTCGGCCTCCTCTACCACCTGGAACGATCCGAATATCGACGGCGGGCCCAGGACGCGCTCGAGCGTATGACCCTGACCAGTGCGGCAGACAGGTCGGTCAAGACCTATTCCGGCGGCATGCGACGCCGCCTCGACCTTGCCGCAAGCCTCATCGGACGGCCCCCCGTCCTCTTGCTCGACGAACCCACTACCGGGCTGGACCCGCGGACGAGAAACGACCTGTGGTCCTTCATCAAGGAGCTCGTCGATGAAGGTTCGACGGTGCTTCTGACGACGCAGTACATGGAAGAGGCCGAGTATCTCGCCGACCAAATCGTGCTCCTCGACGCCGGCTGCGTGGTCGCGAGTGGAACCGCCGATCAGTTGAAGGACCGGATTGGCGGCGACATCCTCGAGGTGCAGGTCGCTGACTCGGCCGACCTCGAGCGTTCGGCGCGACTCCTGGAGCCCTTCGGTCTGGGCGGTCTGCAGATAGATCGTGACCTCAAGAAGATCAGCGTTCGCGTCGATGGCAGAGTGGATGCGCTCCTCGGTGCGGGACGCGAGCTCGAAGAACGCGGCGTTGTGCTCGACGACCTGAGGATCCGACGTCCTTCCCTCGACGACGTCTTTCTTTCCTACACCGGGCAGCCCGGTCCGGCGGCCACAGCGACTCCAGCAGGAGATCCCGCCCAGGAGGCGGGAAGATGAGCGACCTCGCGGTGCAGCGATTGAGCATCCAACCCGGGTCGGTGAGCTTGCGGCTATCCGTTCGGGACCTCTTCGGGATGACGAAGCGCAATCTCCTGCGAATTGTCCGCACGCCGCAGTTGCTGGTCCTCTCCATTGTCCAGCCGACCATCATTCTCCTGCTGTTCCGCTACGTGCTCGGGGGAGCGATCCACATCCCGGGCCTCGATTACGTGGACTACGTGGTGCCCGCCATCTTCCTCGAGGCGGTGCTGATCGGAGGTATGACCACGGCCCTTACTTTGGCGCAGGACCTGCAGGCCGGAATGGTCGACCGGTTTCGAAGCCTGCCCATGGCGCGCTCTGCGTTCTTAGCGGGCCGGACACTCGCTGACCTGTGCCGCAGCGTCCTGGCCCTTTGCTTCATGATCGGACTCGGCATCCTCGTGGGCTTCCGGTTCCACAGTTCCGTCGGCGCATGCCTCGCTGGAATCGCGTTGATCATCCTGTTCGGCTACGCGTTCATTTGGGTGTACGCCGCCGTGGGACTCGCCGTCCGAGATCCTCAGACGGCCCAAATCGCCTCGATTCTCCCAATGTTCATCCTGTTCTTCGCCAGCTCGGCGGTCGTTCCCGTGGCCACCATGCCAGGGTGGCTCCAACCCTTTGCGCGCAACCAGCCCGCCAGCGTGGTCATCAATTCGGTGCGTGCCCTCTTCGAAGGCGGCCCACTCGCCTCCGACCTCTGGCAGGCCCTGGCATGGTGCCTGGGGATCCTGGTGGTCTTCTTCGTGATTTCTCTCAACCTCTATCGCCGGGCCACGGCGTAAGGAGCGGCCAGCAAACCATCGAGGCAGTGGTTGCTGGCGGGGGGGAGAGCCGGTCTTCACCGTGGAGCTGGTTTATGCCGCGATGGTCTCCCGCTGGTTTTTCTGGTCAATGGAAACGGTCGCCAAGACCATGTCACGGATGACCCGCCCGGTGCGGCACGCACCGTACCTGCGGCTGCAGAGGGACGGCGTCGAGCGTGTGCCCGGCCATGCAGCAGCGGATCGGCCGGAACCCGCTGTCGGGCTCATTCTGCCTCCACAGGCCCACAGCGGGCTTAAGTCAGGTGAGGAGATGCCAGGCCTGAGTGACACCTCAGAGATGGGGCTGCGAAGCACTGAGTCGTCTCTCCCGACGAGTCAGGAAGGACTGGGCCTCGGAAGCTGCCTCTTGCGACCACAGGGTGTTCCGAAAATCGAGGCGTCAAACGTCGCGTCGTCCTCCTTCCGCGGTGCCTCGCTCAGCAGTGCACCGGCCCAATGCGGAACCGGCTGCTCGCCGCACAGGACGGATCGGCTTGCGGGTAGCCCGAACTGTGGCCGCTTCTCCAACGTATTTGCGGCCACGTCGGCCTCGTAGTAGTCGAACTTCAGCGCGATGTCGTCGTTCACCTGGTCGGGCGTCTCGAAGAAGGGCACGAATGCCCAACCGTCCGTGAAGGTCAACCTAAACACGATCGAACCTTTCATGGTGCCAGTGAGTCTGCCGCAGATCCCCGGGCGGAGGCGCGACGACACGCCCGCCTGATGGCGCAGCGGGAAGCCAGTGCACTCTCCATTGGCTTGGCGATGAACAATGTCGGGGCACACTTCGGCGAAGAAGCGTGCAGCATCGAGCAGCGTGCCGACGACCTCCTGGTCCTGGAGATTTTGTTCGTAGATTGGTCTCAAAACCTTCGTGCTCGACGTCAGGGGTCCATGCACGGACAATGGGATCTCCTTCCACGTTGCGTACGCTCGGAACCCGAGGCCTGCGCCACCGAAGGTCGCTGCGGACTGCGGACGGACGGATCGATGTGTTGCATGACGTGCCGCAAGTACTCACATGCCTGGATGGTTCTGCCCGCGAGTCCACTGGTGGCTCGAAGATGGCGCAGTACTCGGCGGTTCTGTTCGTCTGTGTTCGAAGCAGTTCGTTGAGTACCTGAACGAAGCCAATGGAGCTTCGTACCGGCGTGGCGAGCACCTCGGCCTCCACGCCGGAGTCCTCGCTGCACCGGTAGTAGTCGCCGACGGACACCTGTAGGTCACGCATGGCCGATCGAAGCCTCGCCAACTGGCCAGGGGGGCAGCGCAAGTGGTTGAGACAAAGGTGGCATCAGGGTGGCCCTCGGTCGGGGTTGGAGCGGGCTGCGCCACCCTCTATGACAATTTGGCCCTGACCACCAGACGCGCAACACCGGCCCGCTGTTGAACGGGCCGGTGTTGGCTCCTCGCTGGGGAGGGTTTGTTCGCTGGCGTTATGCCGAGACGAGCTCCTTCTCCGGAGTGTGATTGGGCAGAAGCTCTTCGTTCTCGTCCGTCCGCCGGGCGTGGGCGAAGCCGAGGCCGACCAGCACGGCCAAGACAGCGGCGAGGCAGAAGGCGCGATGGCGCACCAGAGGGCGATCGTCGCGAGGAGGCTGTAGCCGTAAGCCTCGAGGAGCAGGCCACGAAGCGTGGTGCCCTGGAAGACCGTCTGGACCTTGGCCTCGGCCGCGGTGTAGGCCGGCGATCCCTTGGGCAGGGCCATGGCCGCCGCGCTCAGCTGGGCGTAGGTCTTCCCGCCACCGATCTCACCGAGGTGCACGTTGATGAAGTCGTTGGCGTACACCTGCGCCTGCTGCCCCGTCACGAGCTGCTGTCCGGCGTATTGCGACACCGATGGGATCATCGACGGGGTGATCTCGCTTCCCGGCACCGGGTGCTTGAACGCCGCAGCGGATGGGAATGTGATCTGTTGCTCAGCGAGCTGGGTGTGCACGTAGTCATTGGCGAAGTTGTAACCCACCATTAGCAGAGCGCCGGCAACCACCAGCACGATGACTATGACCACGCCGCCAACACTGGCCAGCATGTCGAAAACCTTGCGACGCATGAATTTCTCCTTGTTCGTGATCCCTCCGAGCGAGGAAGTCTGTTTTCATTGTCGTTGCCCGAGGAGTCGTTGAGACCAGCGCAAAGGTCCTCCGGACCAAGGACAAAGGTCCTATGACCGCTTCCGGGTTCGCAATGGGACGTTCGTCCGTAGTTCACTATCTGTTCACGCGGTCACACTGTCCGTATGAGCATGTACGTCACAGTGCTCTCTGGCGCCTTGGACCAATGGGACTCAGACCTCGATGACGAGGCTCTGCTTGACTATGTCCGCGATTGCCGTGCCGCATTGCCGGCTCAGGATCTCGGCGCGGGCATGTGGTCGGAAGCCGCTCTGGTCGCTGAAGTCGCCTATGACCGAGGGCTTGTCTGTCTCGCAGCCCAATACGGCATCGATGTGTCTCCGAGGGACTTCGTACACCCCAAGATCGAGCGAGAGCGTCTCGAGTTCGAGTTGGTCACGCGGAATGTCGACCTCAGGGTCCAGGTTCCTGGGTCGAAGAGCGCGGGGGAGCCACCGAATCCCGACTCCTCAGTTTCGTGACGTCGCTGGGTGGCTTTTGCTGCGATTCGTCAGCTTGATCTCGAGGAGCAAGTCGGCCATGAGATCTTCACAGATCGGTCCGGTTGTACTTGCCAGTGAGACTCGAGAGATTCACTGCTGGCTCATGTGCTCCACGAGCCGGGCGTAATCGATGAGATGGCGATCGCTCAGGAAGTGGTTCCGGACGTGTTGCCGGCCTCCTCGCCCGAGCGCGGCCATTTCTTCTGGCTGCTCCAGCAGCGATGTGACAGTCCGGCCAAACAGGTCGAGGTCTCGCGGGTCGTCGAGGAGCACACCAGCATTCGGCGGCACCTGGTCGATGATGCCTCCGACGGCGGACGCCACAACTGGCCTGGACTTCCACATTGCCTCCGAGACGGTGAGTCCGAAACCCTCGTGGAGGCTCTTCTGCACCACGATGCTGGCGTGGCGCTGCATGGCGTTGACCATGAGGGCGTTCGTGACGATGTCGTCCATGGGGAGCGCCACGAGGCGCACGTGATCCGGACTCGCCTCGGCAGCGCTTCCCAAGCTGTGAGGCACTCGGCGAGGACTTGTGACCCCTCTGGGTCATCGACCACACCGTCGACGGAGGGACCCACGAGGGCGAGTCTGGCGTCATCGTGCCCCGAGACGTGTTCGGCGAAACCCTCCAAGACGCCGAGCATGTCCTTGAGGTAATCCCAGCGGGAAACCTGGACCACGGCTCGACCTCCAGGCCGCAACGGCCCGCACCCCCCAGGACCACGTCCCCCGGCACAGCCAACTCCCCGGCGAGCAGGCCCATCCGGATCAGGAGGTGCGTGACCCGGTTACGGGGCATCGGACGGTTCTTGGGTGAAAGTGGGTCGATCGAGGGCTGGATGATCCAGGTGTCAGCCGATGACAGTTCCTGCGGCACGAACGCCGCACGGGAGAAGACGAAGGCTTGACATGCGCCCAGGTGCGGCAACAAGAAATCCCAGGCCTCTTGGGTATTTGCGTTGGGCACGTCGGCGCCGATGTGGCATCGCCAGGCGACCCGTGCGCCCTGACGCACCAAATGGCTGGCCAGACCGGCGGTCTGGGGATCGTGGAGGATCACGATGTCGCCGGGCTGGGTCCGCGGGCTTAGCGCAGCCGCATTGGCCTCGAGGGTAGAGCTGTAGTGGAAGCCTCATCCCGACCCAGCGCTCCGGCATCTCCGGACGCTCCGTGGAGGCGGTTATGCAGTCGCTTGGTGATTGCAAAGAACTCCGCGTCGGCGTCGATGACGACCCAGCGGGTGTCGACGTGGGCCTCGTCGGCATAGCCCACCAAGAGGTGCAACATCTCTGCCACGCCGCCGCCGACGGCCGTCGAGCTCACGTGCCACAGCCGACGACCACCGAGGGCACGGCGGGCGCCTTCGGCGGCGTCTTGGAGTCGAGCAGCACGATCTGGGCCCAACAGTCGTCCCAAACGCTCGACGGAACGTGGGGGCACGACGATCTCCGGGGCTCCGCCACGAACACAGTACGTTCACCGCCGTTCTGCGGGCAAGCTCCTTCTCCTTTTCGTTCACTCGCCACCAAAGGCGAGCTGCCCATTGGCTCAGACGATCTTTATCGACGGCGGCATTACTGTCGCCTGAGGCTCGTGACGATTCTCGACTCTCTCCGGACTACCGGTGGAAACCGTCGATCTGTCGCCGACCAGGTGGGTAGCTTTTTCGAGTGCAGTGCCGTCGATGCCGTCAGTGTGGATCATGTGTTCCGGCCGTCGAGCGGCCATCTGCGCTGTCCTGCGTGTCGATCGAAAAATGTCTGCGCCTGTGGACGCTCGGAGCAGACTGAAGTCGGCGACATGTCGTGAATGCCGTCGCGTCTGGGAATCGAACAGCAATTGGAAGGGCGGCCGAACGCAGGAGGAAGGGCCGGGTGCGTGATGTTCGAGTTCCAGGGCGTGCCCGGGGCTGGGGAGGCATCCGTATGTGTTTGAACACATACTTCGTCGCAGAGGATCTGCTTGGCAGGTACCCCATAAGGGCGGGGCGGTTCCGCGCCGGGAGTCTATAGCGATGACAATGAGCCGGAAAATCTCGAACTCTGGGTTCAACCCCAGCCGTCAGGTATCCGCGCGAATGATGCAATCGCCTGGGCTCACGAAATCATCGAACGTTACGAGGGAGATGATGCACCTCCAACAGCCCTCACACTTCCGCCTGAGAACTCTTGGAGGTGGCGGGGCTCG
>CAWFPP010000026.1:0-241980 GCA_963817735.1 uncultured Acidimicrobiaceae bacterium
CGAGGGTGTCCAGGTCGTCGGTCGCCGTGATGTGGATCGGCCCGATGCCGCAGATGTCGCCGGCGTCGCGGCCCACCTTGTCCTTGTCGTTGACACCGACTCCGACCAGCTCGAAGTTCGGGTGGCGCAGCACCTCGGGGACGATCATCTTCCCCACGAACCCCGTCCCCCACACGACTACCCTCTTCTCTGCCACTGGGGCATCATCGCATCTGGGCCGCGAGACCGGGACTCGCCTCCCCGGCTCGGTCCGCCCTCCGCCTGGCTAATTTCGCTTTCACGCCCCGCCGAACGAGCGCACCAGCCCAGGAGGTGCATCCCGATGCCGTACTACTACCTGGCGCGCGACCGCTACAAGTCGATGGCCTACCGGCGGTGCGGGCGGAGAGGGGTGCTGCTGCCGTCCCTGTCACTCGGCCTGCGGCACAACTTCGGCGAGGACCACCCTTCGAAGTCCAGCGCCCCATCCTGCGCCGCGCCTTCGACCTCGGCATCACACATTTCGACCTGGCCAACAACTACGGGCCGCCCTACGGAACCGCCGAGACCAACTTCGGCTCCATCCTCCGCTCGGACTTCGCCGCTCGCGACGAGCTGCTCATCTCTACAAAGGCGGGCTGGAACATGTGGCCGGGCCCTTATGGCGACCACCGCTCCCGCAAGTACCTGCTGGCCAGCCTCGACCAGAGCCTCGGCCGGCTCGGGCTCGAGTACGTCGAATCTTCGACCACCACCGCTTCGACCCCGAGACTCCCCTCGAAGAGACGATGGGTGCACTCGACAGCGCCGTCCGCCAGGGAAAGGCGCTCTATGTCGGTATCTCGTCGTACTCGGACGAGCGCACCCATCAGGCGGTGACGATCCTGCGCTCCCTGGGCACACCGCTGCTCATCCACCAGCCGTCGTACTCCATGTTCAACCGCTGGATCGAGGACGGGCTGCTCGACGTCCTCGGCGAGGAGGGCGTCGGGTGCATCAGCTTTTCCCCGCTCGCCCAGGGGCTGCTCACCGAGCGCTATCTGCACGAGATCCCGGCGGGGTCACGGGCGGCGCAGGGGACGACGCTGTTCCCCGAGATGTTGAGCGAGGAGAACCTCGCCCGTGTGCGGGCACTGGCCGACATCGCGGCCCGACGGGGCCAGAAGGTCTCCCAGCTGGCGCTGGCCTGGGCGCTGCGCGATCCCCGCGTCACCTCCCTCGTGATCGGGGCGAGCAGCGTCGCCCAACTCGAGGAGAACGTGGCGGCGCTCGACAACGTCGACTTCACGGCCGAGGAGCTGAAGGAGATCGATGTCTACGCCGTCGAGGGCGGCATCGATCTGTGGCGGGGGCCGGCCACGAGCTGAGGCGCCGCCTCGCCGGCTTCTGCAAGGGTGAGGACGTGCGCAGCATGGTGGTGGCGTCCGGAGGCGACGGCTACGGCTTCCTCGTCGACGAGGAGGGGATGCTCCACCAGGCGGGGTTCGGGCCGGGCATCGACCGGCACATGGAGAGGCTCTCGTCCAGGGTGCCGGCGAGCGTGTACCCGCTGGCGTACCCGGCCTACGACGAGGACATCTGCCGGGCGCCGTCGCTGCGGGTCACCCACAGCGACGGCACCACGACGACCCGGCTGCGGTTCGAGGACGTGGAAGTGGCCGGGCCGGGCACCGAGATCGTGCTGGCCGATCACGACTGCCCGCTCGAGGTCCGGCTGTGCTTCCGGGCCGAGGACCACGGCGTGCTGCGCCAGTGGGTGACGGTCACCAACCGCCAGCCCGGGCCGGTCACCCTCTTCGAGGTCGCCGCCGCCTCGCCGCTGCTGGCCACCCGCTCGCCGCACCTGACCCATTTCGGCGGGAGCGACTGGTCGGCCGAATGGACGACCACGACCGAGCCACTGACGCCGGGGACCAAGCTCGTCGAGTCTGCGGCGGCGTCCGGCCGCACCTTCAGTCCTGCCCCTTCTTCCTGCTGTCTCCTGACGGCGCGCCGGAGGAGGCGGGCGGGACCGTCGTCGCCGGCGTGCTGGCCTGGGGCGGCAACACGCGCTTCGCCTTCGAGCGCACCACGGCGCCCACGGTGCGGGCCTGGTGTGGGCACAACCCGATGGCGGCCGAGTACGTGCTCGACCCCGGGGCGACGTTCACCACCCCCGAGCAGATCTGGGCCTGGTCGACGACGGGGTGGGCCCCCTGAGCGGCGGCTGCACCGGTGGGTGCGGAGCGAGTCGTGCGCGACGGCGACGCGCTGCGTCCCATCGTGGTGAACAACTGGGAGGCGACCTTCTTCTCCTTCGACACCGGGCGGCTGCTGGCCTCATCGACGAGGCGGCCGAGCTCGGTGCCGAGCTGTTCCTGCTCGACGACGGCTGGTTCGGCACCTCGCACCCCCGCGACGACGACACCGCCGGGCTGGGCGACTGGGAGGTCAACGAGGCCAAACTGCCGGGTGGACTCGCTCCCGTCATTGCGCGGGCGGCCAAACGGGGATCCGATTCGGCTTGTGGTTGGAGCCCGAGATGGTGAACCCGCGCTCGACGCTCTACGCCGAGCATCCGGACTGGGTCGTGGGCCAGCCGGTCCGGCGCCCGCGCGAATTCCGCCAGCAACTCGTGCTCGACACCCTGCAGCCGGCGGTCGCCGCCTTCGTCGTCGACGTGATCGACCGCACCCTGGCCGAGAACCCGGGCATCAGCTACCTCAAGTGGGACGCCAACCGCCCCCTGACCGATCCGGGGTCACCCGCCCTGGGCCGGGACCGGCAGGCCAACTTCTCGGTCGACCACGTGCGGGCGACCTGGGGCCTCATGGCGGCCGTGGCCGGGCGCCACCCCGAGCAGACCCTCATGCTCTGCGCTTCGGGTGGAGGGCGGGTCGACCTCGGCTCGTTGCGCTGGTTCCACGAGGTCTGGCTCTCGGACAACACCGATCCGGTGGACCGGGTGCGGATGCAGTGGGGCGCCTCACACTTCCTGCCCGCCAACGTGGTGGCGGCCCATGTCACCGAGTTGGGAGACCGGCCCATTGCCTTCGGCTGCGCGGTGGCCATGAGCGCGCGGTTCGGGTTCGACGTCGACTTCAAGGGGCTCAGCGAGGACGAGCTCGGAGTGTGCCGGCGCGCCGTCGCCCTGTACCGCGAGGTCCGGCCTCTCGTGCAACAGGGGGATCTGTGGCGGTTGGCGGCGCCGGACGAGCGCGCCGCGTTGTCCTACGTGTCCGCCGACGGCGACGCGGCCATCGTCTTCGGGTTCCAGCTGGCCGACGGCACCGGTGACGCGGGGCCGGTGCGGCTGGGTGGTCTCCGGGCGGAGCAGACGTACGAGGCCACCGCCGTCGACCTGGCGGCGGGTGAGGCGGCGGGCGCTTCCGAGCGGTGGCGCGGCACGGACTTGATGGAGCAGGGCATCGCATGGCCGCTCACCACGGCCAGCACGGCGCGCATCTGGGTGCTCCGGGCCACCTGATTCACGCGCCCGCCGCGCCGTTCACAGATCCTTCAGCGGCGTCGCCACCGATCCCAATACCGGTCCCCTGCTCGTCCTGCTCGCCCTGGCTCTCTACCCCAACCGGGCGCCGGCGCGGTCTGTCACCGGCGCTGGAACGGTCGGCGTCGAACTGCCGCCCGTGCCGGCCCACGTATTCTCACTTTCGGGTTAGAAGATCCCAGAAAGGCCGTCCACCTGGGGCTACAAAGGCCACCTGGGGCTACGGCCGCCACCTGCGGCTACGACGGCACCCAATGGGTGGCCGACGAGGCCAGCCAGTCCAGGACCTGGCGCCGCGTCGTCGGGCCATGCGGACGCCAGGCCGAGGGCAGCGCGCCCTCGTGGCGCAGGTAGGCCGTCTCGGAAATGTTGGCGGTGAGCGGATCCTGCGTCAGCCCGCATCGGGTCGCGGTCGGGTCCACCCCGAAGAGCGTCGCCGCGTTCAGGCCGAACAGGCCGGCCTTCACCTCGGTGGTCAGCGCCGGGTACTGGTAGGCCTCCTGGAACTGCGGCGTGATCTCGAAGGTGCGCATGGCCATGATCTGGGGCTCGGGGCTGCCGTACCAGATGGCGTCGGTGCCCCACATGACCCGTTGCGCGCCAACCCGGCTGAGCAGCTTCCCGAGCGCGTGGGCCGCCTGGTCCGGCGTCGTGAGCAGCTGGCGCCACATCGTCGCCGTGTCCACCCAGACGTTGTCGTTGGGCGGCACGGCGTGGCGGTCCAGTGCGGCCAGCAGCGTGTCGATCCCGATGGTGGCGTTGGGGTCGTAGGGACCTTCGATCTGGGCGGGGTCCCAGGCGGCGTGGTACACGACGAACTGCATGTCGGGGAACTGGCGCGACACCGCGACGATGTCGTCGGGGTGGTTGAAGGCCGGGTCGAAGTTCACTAGCGGCAGCCCCTTGTGGGCCACGAAAACCTTCACTCCGAGGTCGTGCGCGTGCTGCACGGTGGGCAGGCCGATGGCCGGGTCCTCCAGCGAGTAGCCCTGGCCGCTCGGGCTCCAGGCCGTGTACACCTTGAAGGCGGCCGGAGGACCGACCGACATCGCGCTCGACATCTCCTCGAGGGTGGCCGCCACGGGCCCCACGTTGGGGGCGATGACGTTCTCCACCAGGAGCCGGCCGGCGCCCCCGCCGGTGAGGCCGGCGGTGATCTCCTTGGTGCCGAGCGCGTCGGAGAACGGGATGGGCGCGTTGGACGGGCCCGAATTGGGGACGTCGGTCAGGATCGCCATGGTGGTGTCGCTGGCCAGGAACAGGTCGTGGAGGTACGTCGCCCGGTCCACGCAATCCAGCTGGTCGGTGTCGGTGCAGCCGGCCGGGAGCATGGACAGCACGAGCGACACCGTTTCGGGGGCATTCTGCGCCCACGGCCCAGCCGGGATCACGTGGTGGGTGTGCACGTCGAAGATGAACTCCGAGCCGGTCAGCGCATCCTGGCAGGCGGCGGTGTCCTCGGGCGGTGGCACCGTGAAGCGTCCGCCCTTGCCCACCGTGGTGGAGGCGGCCTGCGGGTGCGAGGTCGAGGAGGCGCAACCCGCGAACTCGAACGCGGCCAGCGAGGCCGCCACGGCTCCGGCGCCCTGCAGGAACCGGCGCCGGTCCACGCCGGTCCGGCGCGCCGACTCGTCGATGGAGGATCGGATGAGGTCGTTGACCGCGCGATCGTGCGGTTCGGGCGCGGCAGGGACGAACTCGCCGTTGGAGATCGGGCCGGCGTGGAGCGGCAGTGGGTCGTCCGGCCGCTCACGGAGGCGGCGCGAGAACGGGCCGATGCCAGCCATGCCCGGAGGCTACGCCCGGCGGCTCGGTCCTTGGAAGGAGGGCTGGTCGGGCCCCGGCGGGAGGGCCGTGACCAAATCCATCGCCGGGTTCTCCTTTTCCGGGCCCGAACGGCAAGGCCGGTGACACCAGAAGTTCGTCCCTGGCCTGCAGGTGGGCGGGAAAGACAACCGGATCGCAATTCCAGAAACGGCCTGAATGTGCCGATAGGAAAGACCGTGAGCGATGGGTCGAAACCGAACGCACGCGACCCCTGGCGCTGGTACCTGCCCCACCGGGCCATCATCCTCCTGGGCGTGGTGCTCATCTTCATCGCCCTCGTTGGGGCAACGCTCGGGGTGGTCAACTCGGCCCGGGCAGAGGAGCTGAACAGCCGGCTCACGGACCGCTACCTCGTGCTGCTCCCGCCGGTGAGGCAGATCCGGGCATCGGAAAGTGCCTTCCAGGTGCTGGCCGAGGAGGCCTTCGCCAACACCACCGCGGCTCCCTCGGTCGTGACCGGAGCGGTGAGCGATTCGAACGCAATCAACAAGGCCTACCTCACCTTGCAGCACCTCCTCGCGTTGCCGGGCAATGCCACCCTGGATCCCCATCTGGCCACCCTTATGGCCACCTACGTCGCGGCGCAGTCGAGCCTCGGCGCTTTCCTGGCCGGCGAACCGCAGACCGCGACGACGACACGCCTGGCCGCCGTGGAGAAGTCGGCCGCGGCAGCCCTCGATGCGAACCTCGGCTCCCTGCAGTCGACGATCGACGACCGTCTGGACACGACGGCCGATCAGGCGCAGGCAGCATCCAATAGTGCCCGGGTCGACCTGTTGTGGTCCATCGCCATCGGGCTCGCCTGCTCGGTCACCGTGATCGCCGTCCTCGGCCGGCACGCACTGCGGGTCGAGCGTGAGCAGTCCCGGCACGAGGCGGTGCAGTCCGATCTGGCGCATCGGATCGAGTTCGAGGCCACCCTGCAGACCGCACTGGAGATGTCGAAGGCCGAGGCGTCCGTCTTCGATGTGGTCGCGGAGTCTCTCAGCCTGGCTGCCCCGGGCATGCGGTCCGAGCTGCTCCTGGCCGATTCCCGCACGGCCCACTTCCGGCAGGTGCTCGTCAGCACCGCGCAAGCCGATGACACCGGGTGCGGCGTCATGTCCCCCGACGACTGCCCGGCCGCATCGAGGGCGCGGACCATGGTGTTCCCCTCGAGCACCGCGCTCGACGCTTGTCCCAACCTCCGGGGCCGGGGGTGCTCCGCGCTGTGCGTCCCGATGAGCATCAGTGGCACCTCCATGGGGGTCTTCCACGTGACCACCGATGAGGGCACGCCGCCCTCCCAGGCGATCGAGGCGAACGTGGAGGTGGTGGCGCGACGGGCGTCGGAGCGGTTGGCGATGCTGCGTGCCTTCGAGTACTCCCAGGCCCAGGCCAACAGTGACTCCCTGACGGGGCTCATGACCCGGAGAAGCCTGGAGACCGCGGTCCGGGAGCTCCAGGCCACCGGCACGCCGTATGCGGTGGCCTACGGCGACCTCGACCACTTCAAGACGCTGAACGACGATTTCGGACACGCCACCGGCGACCGCGCCCTGCGCACCTTCTCCCAGGTCCTGCGCGACTCTCTCCGGCCCGTCGACATGGCCAGCCGCTACGGGGGGGAGGAGTTCGTCATCGTCCTGCCCGACTGCCCCGTGCAAGAGGCGCGACAGGTGCTCGAACGCGTCCGCAGCCGGATGGCCGAACGCATCGTCATCGCTGAACTGCCGCTGTTGACCGTCAGCTTCGGCTTGGCAACGTCCGACCAGGCCGGGGACTTCGACCGGGTGGTCGCGCTGGCCGATGCCGCCCTTCTCAGCGCCAAGGCCGGAGGCCGGGATCGGATCGTCGTCTCGACGGGGCCGGACCAGCCCGCGGTCGGTGGCCCGTTCGACCCGACGGACCCGCCGGTGGACCATCCGATCGGTGACGCCTTACGGGAGCCGCAGCACAACTGACCCGCCGTCCTTCCGGCGCACTCCTGCTCCTTCCTCCGGACCAGGCGGATCCCGCCATTTCCGCAGCACAAGGGGCATCGGGCGAACCTACGGCCGGGTCGGGACCGGATTGGGCGTTTCGTTGCGCGGGCAGGCATCCACGGCGCGGGCCGGACCGGGGCCTACCGTGCGCAAAAGGCACCCGCGGGGGCGCCGGAACGGGGGGTCGTCGTGACCGAGATTCCGAACCAGCTGGCGGGCAGCCAGTTCGCCGGCCTCGCCGGGGGGATCGTCGCCGTCATCGCCATCTTCATCGCGCTGTTCTCGGTGGTCCTGCTGGTCCCGATCATCCTCATCGTGGCCAACCGGGCCGAGCCTGACCCGCGCGGGCAGCGCTCCCAAAGCGTCTACCTGTTCGGGATGAGCTTCGTCACCCTGCAGGTCACCTTCGCCGGCTCCGTGCTCATCTTCACGTCCCTCTTCTCGGTGATCGCGCCGCACGTGGTCCCCTTGACGAATTCCATCGCCCGCTCGGTCGTCATCGGCGGCCTCCTGGTCGTCTTCTTCGGCGGCATGCTGCTGCTCCACCTCGGCCGGGGGATCGAGACCGCCCGCGGCGACGGCGCGCTGACGGGGCCCAACCTCCGCGTCATGCAGTCCTACGCCGGCGTCGTCGGCTTCATCTACCTGCTGCAGCTCATCACATCGCTGGCCATTTCCATCTACCTGCTCCTCGCGCTGATCGCGCCGGGTGTCTTCGGCAGCTTCGGCTCGAGTCGCGGCGGCACCCTGGCCATGCTGTTCGACTTGGTCTACGTCATGCTGGCGTCGGCCTACGTCCTGTTGGCCCACGCCTCACTCGGGCCGTCCGTCTTCCCCGGCCGCCGCCCGCCGGTGGAGGTCCCGAGCGTCCCCTGAGGTTCAGGCGCGGGTGGGTGGCGTCCCGATAACCGAGGCGCGCTCCATGGAGCGGCGCTGAGGCCAGTAGTCGCTCGACGCGTAGTGCTGCACGGCTCGGTTGTCCCAGAACGCCACGGCATCCTTGGTCCAGCTGAAGCGGCACTGGTGCTCGGGGGCGTCGGCCTGGCGGCACAGCCGGTCGAGCAGGGCCCGGCTGGCGTCGGGGTCCATCCCTTCTATGCGGCTGACGAAGGGGCGGTTGACGTAGAGGTGCAGCTTCCCGGTGGCGGGGTGGGTGCACACGACGGGGTGGCGCATCGGCGGGTACTTCTCCTGCGCGGCGCGGCGGTCCGCCTCGGACATGGTGTGGCCGAACGTCTGGGTGAAGTCGTGCACCGCCACCAGCGTGTCGATCTCGTCCTTGGTGTCCTGGTCCAGCCCGTCGTAGGCGGCGTACATGTCGGCGAAGAGCGTGTCGCCCCCGCGCTCGGGCGCCGAGAGGGCGTGGAGGATCGCCCCCATGGACGGGCAGGCACGCCAGGTCACGTCGTGGTGCCACGCGTTTTCGTAGCCGCTGACCTCCGCCGTCTTCTCGAAGCGGACCAGTTCGGGCTCACCGGTGTTCGATGGAAGGAACGGGTGGACCTCCAGTTCGCCGAAGCGCCGCGCGAACGCCACGTGCTGGTGCGGGTCCAGGGGCTGGTCCCGGAAGAAGATGACCTTGTAGTCGTGCAGCGCCCGGCGCAGGTCGGCTACGACGTCGTCGCCCAGGGCGGAGGTGAGGTCAACTCCGGTGATCTCCGCGCCCACCGTCGCGCCAAGCGGCCGGGCGTCGAAGTGGGGCCAGCGCAGCGCGGCCAGGCGGTCGCGCTCGGCCGCCACGTGGGTGAACGGCCCGACGGCGACCGAGTAGCCGGGGAGGCGGAATCCGCCGGGCTGCGGCTTCGCGGTCGCCGTCACCCCCGTACTGTACCGAACCGCCGTTTTGGGGGCGCTGCGACGCGGGGCGTCGCGCCCGAAGGCCTTCTTATACTGAGCCCGTGACATGGGCTCGGGCCGCCTCACCGAGCGGCCGCCCTTGTCCATGACGGCAGACGGGGCGATACAGAGCGCGGTCCGCCGCGCCGTGGTCGATGTGACGGGTCGCGACGAGCGCCTGCGCGTGACCCACACCATCGCGCGGACGGGCTGGGGTGACGTTCTCTACGTGGAGGTCTACGCGCGCTCGCGCCAATGGACGCTCGACGACCTCGACCCCGATCTGCGCAAGATCGTCTCGGTCGTGGCCGACCAGCCGTTCGAGCGCGTCGCCATCCTGTGGCGCATCAGCCACTGAGCGGTGTCATTCGGCCGCGATGGCGGCCAGCACGTCGAGCTTGGCCGCGCGCCGCGCCGGCCAGCTGGCGGCGAGCAGGCCCAACAGCGCGGCCAGGACGAGGAAGATCACCAGTTTTGAGAAGGGCACCACGGTGTTGGTGATGCCCTGCGAGTGCAACGCCGACACCAGAGCGATGCCCAGACCCGTCCCCACGATGATGCCGATGACGGCGCCGAACACGGCGAGGATCACCGACTCCGAGCGGATCATGGCGCGGACCTGGCGCCGCCGCATGCCGACGGCGCGCAAGAGGCCGATCTCGTGGGTCCGCTCGAAGACCGACAGCATCAGCGTGTTGACGATCCCGATGAGGGCGATGAGCACGGCCAGGGCGAGCAGGGCGTAGACGAGGCCGAGCAGCTGGTTGACCTGGGCCGACTCCGACGCCTCGAATTGGGCCCGGGACTGGACCTGGACGTTGGGGTAGGCGGCCAGGGACTTGGTGACCGCGGACTGCACACCGGCGCTCCCGTCCGTCTTGAGCAGCACCGCGCCGGGGAGCGGGTTCTGGAAGTGGCGCAGGAAGAACGCGTCGCTGACGAGGTACTTCCCGGCCAGAGCGTTGGGCTGGTAGATCCCGCCGATGCGCATGGTGGTCGGGCCCGTGAGCGCGAACCGCACAGGCACGGTGTCGCCGACGGCGAGGTGGTCCGAGCTGGCCGTGGTGGTGTCGATGAGCAGGTCGCCGGCGGCCAGCGCCCGGCTGCTGCCCGACGTCATGTTCAGAATGACGGTCTGGGAGAGGTTCTGCGTGCCGAGGCCGAGGATGGACTCAATGGAGCCCCGGACCGCGAACTGGTCGCCGTAGACGGTGTTCGTGGCCGTGACGCCCGGGACGCTGGACGCCACCTTCGGCACGGTGGTGCTGAAGGAGCCGGTTCCATTCTTGCTCGTCGTGGAGACGATCAGGTCCGCGCTGATGGCGTTGTCGACGCTACTCGTGGCCGAGCGCGACAGCGATGCTCCGAACACGGCGATCGCCGAGACAAGGGCCAACCCGACCATCAGGGCCGCCGACGTCTGCGCCGTGCGCCGGGGGCTGCGCATGGAGTTCTCCCGGCCCAGGCGCCCCGAGGTGCCGAGCAGGCGCGCCAGCGGGCGCCCGATGACGCTCGCCATCGGTCGCGCCACCGCAGGTGCCAGCATGGCCACGCCCACGAAGATCAGCACCGCACCGAGGCCGACCAGCGCGATGGCCGGCTGCGTCAGCCCGACGGCGAGCAGCAGCACCCCGGCCACCGTGGCGACGCCGCCCCGGATGAAGCGGCGCCGCATGGGAACGTCGTCCTCGGCCTGGCGATCCGAAACCGCCGCCACCGGGGCGATGCGCACGGCGCGGCGGGCCGGGCTGATGGCCGAGACCATTGTCACGCCGACACCCACCACGAGACACACGATGACCGTGCGCGCCTCGAACACGAGGGGGCCCGAGGGCAGCGTGACGCCGAAGCCGCTCAACAGCTTCTCGAGCCCGATGGCGGCGAGCACCCCCAGGCCGAGGCCGATCAGCGACGACACCAGACCGACGATGGCTGCCTCGCCGAGGACCGAACGGAACACCTGGCGCCGGCTCGCCCCCACGATGCGCAGCAGAGCCAGCTCCCGCGTGCGCTGGCCCACGATGATGGAGAAGGTGTTGAGGATCGTGAAGCCGCCGACGAACAGCGCGATGAAGGCGAAGACGAGCAACGCGGTGTTGAGGAAGCCCAGGGCCTGACCGATGGCGCTCGTCGCCTCGTTGACCACGGTCTGGCCCGTGACGACCTCGACACCGCGCGGCAGGGCCCGCGCGATGGCACTCTGCACGGTCGCCATGTCGGCGCCGGGCTTGGCCACGACATCGATGTCGTCGAATTGGCCCACCTCGCCCAAGAGCCTCTGGGCCGTGGGTGTGTCGAAGGCGGCGAGGGTGGCCCCGGCGAGGTTGTCTGCCGTCCCGAAGCGCGCCAGGCCCGTGATGGTGAAGGTCTGCGTCGGCCCCTGCAGCAGCACCCGCACCCGCTGGCCCACCTTGAAGCCGTACTTCTGCGCCGTGCCGAGGTCCATGACGACGTCGTCGGGCGTCGTTGGTGGCGCGCCCTGGACGAGCCGGAGCTCGGAGATCTGTGGATTTGTGTCGAAGGACAGGCCGAGGGTGGGCGCCCCTCCTGTCGAGATCGCCTTGCCGTCGGGTGCGATGTACTGGGCGTAGCCCGTGACGGAGCCGGCGGCCGCCTCCACGCCCGGGACACCCTGCACCGTGGCCACCAGCGACTCGGGGACGGGGTTGCGCGTCGCCGTGCCGCCGCTCCCGAACTGGGCCACGCCGCGCACCTGGAAGTCGATGTTCTGGTAGATGTTCCCAAACAGCGTGTCGAACGTGTTGTGCAGGGTGTCGGTGAGGACGAACGTCCCGGCGATGAACGTCACGCCGAGCACGATGGCCAGCGCGGTCAGCGCCAGCCGGAGCTTGTGCGCGAGCAGACCCTTGATGGTGACCCGCCACATATCAGGAGCCCAACGTCCGGATGCGCTCCAGGACCGAGTCGGCGGTGGGATCGGCGAGCTCGTCGACGATGTTGCCATCGGCGAGGAAGACGACCCGGTCGGCGTAGGACGCGCCGCGGGGGTCGTGGGTCACCATGACGATGGACTGGCCGAACTCGGTCACCGAGCGCCGCAGGAAGCCCAGCATCTCCGCGGAGGAGTTCGAGTCGAGGTTGCCGGTGGGCTCGTCGGCGAAAATGAGGTCGGGCCGGCTGATGAGGGCGCGGGCGCAGGCGCAGCGCTGCTGCTGCCCGCCCGACATCTCGGTGGGCCGGTGCGTGAGGCGGTCGGCGATGCCCAGCTGGTCGACCAGGTAGTCGAACCACTCCTGGTCGACCTTCTTCCCCGCCAGGTCGGCCGGCAGGGTGATGTTCTCGCCGGCGGTGAGCGTGGGGACGAGGTTGAACGACTGGAAGACGAAGCCGATCCGGTCGCGCCGCAGCTGGGTCAGGCCCTTGTCGTCGAGGTTCCCGACGTCGAGCTCGCCGACGAACGTGTGTCCCGACGTCGGACGGTCGAGACCGGCCATGCAGTGCATCAGCGTCGACTTGCCCGACCCAGACGGACCCATGACGGCGGTGAAGCGGCCCCGCTCGAACGTGACCGTGATGCCCGCCAGGGCGTGCACCGTCGCCTGCCCGGTGCCGTACGTCTTGCGCAGCTCGACGGCGTGGGCGGCCGGGGTGGCCGTCCGCGGTGCCGGGGTTTCCTGTTCGGTGAGCGCCATGCTGCCTCGTTTCGTCGTTGCCCGGCGGACGGTCGGCTCCATGCTGCCAGCCTGGCGGCCCCCGGCCCGACCGTGAATCCGGCAACACCCTGGCCCGACCCTCAGCGCGGCGCGGGGAACTCAGGGATGTCCCTGAGGCCGCGCCGGGCCGACTGCCTCGGTCCCACGGGGGAACGGCTGTGTGGAGCGGAGAGATTGGACCCTTGGCGCGGCAGGTGCCGCCCTCCACCTTGAGGCGCGCCACGAGCAGGACCGGCCGGTTCCTCACGGAGCAAGTGAGCTACCCGGGGGGGAGTTCGCTCTGCGACATGACGGCGGCGTCCGCTGGTTGAGCCCGCGGCACATCGGGGCCATGACTGGTGCTAGCCCCAGGCCCGGACGCCCGGTAGCGGCATTCCCCACGTCGCCGCGGCCCCTCATGCTGGGAGCTACGCGGCGCGGAACGTCCGGCCCCGGTTGTGGAAGGAGAGCCATGATCGTCACCCACGGGCTGACGAAGCGCTACGGCAAGATGCTGGCCGTCGACAACCTGAGCTTCACGGTGCCTGCCGGCGTGGTCACCGGCTTTCTCGGCCCGAACGGGTCGGGGAAGTCCACCTCGATGCGCATGGTCCTCGGGCTTGACAGGCCCGACGCCGGCTCGGCGCTCGTCAACGGGCACGTGTACGACGAGTTGTCGTGGCCATTGCGCGAGGTAGGTGCGCTCCTCGACGCAAAGGCCTTCCACCCCGGCCGCAGCGCCCGGAACCACCTGCGTTGGCTGGCCCAGACCAACGACATCCCCGAGACGCGCGTCGACGCGGTGCTCGACACCGTCGGGCTCACGGCGGTCGCCGACCGCCGGGCCGGGAAGTTCTCGCTAGGCATGGGACAGCGGCTGGGTATCGCCAGCGCGCTCCTCGGCGACCCCGGGGTTCTGCTCTTCGACGAGCCGGTCAACGGCCTCGACCCAGAAGGCATCCGCTGGGTCCGGCACCTGTTGCGGGACCTGGCCGCCGAGGGACGCACCGTGCTGGTGTCGAGCCACCTCATCAACGAAATGGCCTTAACCGCAGACCGGCTCGTCGTCATCGGCCGTGGGACGTTGATCGCCGAGACGACCGTCGACGACTTCGTGGCGCGTCATCAGAGCGACGGCGTCCGCGTCGTGACCCCGACACCCCAGCGCTTCGTCGCCGCACTCTCCCGGGCCGGAGCCCGGCCTGCTGTGCAGGTCGACGGGGCCATCGTGGTCTCCGGATTCTCCTCCGCCGAGGTCGGCGAGCTGGCGGCCGATCAGGAGCTCACCATGCACGAGCTCACTCCCCTGCGGGCCTCACTCGAAGACGTCTTCATGGAGCTGACCAGCGACTCTGTCGAGTACCGCTCACACAACGCGGATCAGCTGGCAGCGCATGACGCGCTGCCAGTCCGCTGAAAGGAACTTTGATGACGACCATCCCCGTTCGAACAACTCTGCCCGTCCGGGCCGGTGCGCCCGTCGCCGGGTCCGGGCGCTGGCACGCCGGACTGCCTCAGATCATGCGGGCCGAGTGGACCAAGCTCGTTTCGTTGCGATCAACCCGGTGGACGCTCCTCATCACCGCGGTAGGGACACTGCTCGTCACCTTCCTGGCCACCCACGGCGTCCTGCACCACTCCAAAGCGTGGTACCAGCAGGGATTCGATCCGACCAACCAGTCCCTCGCCGGTCTCGCCATCGGATCACTCACCTTGGGCGTGCTCGGCATCCTGGCTATCAGCGGGGAGTACGGCACCGGCACGATCCGCTCGTCACTCGCCGCCATGCCGCGGCGCGGCGTGTTCCTGACGGCCAAGGTCGCGGTCGTCGGGCTCTCGACGCTGGTCATCGGCGAAGCGCTCAGTTTCATCTCCTTCTTCGAGGGTCAGGCCGTACTCAGAGGTGGCGCGCCGACCGCTTCCCTCGGCCAGCCGGGCGTGCTGCGGGCAGTGGCGCTCTCAGGCGCATTTCTCGCTCTCTTCGCGCTTCTCGGTTTGGGCATCGGCACGGTCGTCCGTCACACCGCCGGGGCGATCGCCGTCTTCGCCGGCGTGACCTTCTTGGTCCCGATCCTGTTCAACTCCATCTCGCACGGCATCTCCCGTTTTGCCCCCGAACTCATCTTCGCCAACTCAATCGCGGCAGTCGATCGGCAATCGAACGCCGTGTCGGTCACACTTGGGGTCGTGCTCATGCTCGCGTATTGCGCCACCGCGCTGGGGCTGGGCGCCCTTCTGCTCGACCGGCGGGACGCGTGACGCCCGACTCGAGCAAGGACAGCAGCGTCAGGGTGCGGATCGGCGGGCGAGAGCTCTCGATGGCCGTGACCGAGGGGCAGAAGCTCCGCCTGAAGGCGCTCGCAGACATGGTGCTGCACGAGCCCTTCACCGCGCGTCCGTGGAAGGAGTTGGCTTTCTTCTTGCTGGGTTGCGGCCTGGCCGGGGTCGGGTTGGCCTTCGTCGCCTTCACCATGGGTGCCGGTGTCATCCTGGCCATCACCATCTTCGGTCTGGCCATTCTCGCCCTCTCACTGCGGAGCGCCCGCGGCATCGGCGGACTGCAGCGGAGCCTGGCGCGGAACATGCTCGGCGAAGAGGTGGAGGACCCGGAGCCCTTCCTCGGGCGCCCTGGGTTCTTCGGCTGGCTCGGGTCCCGTCTGCGCGATCGCGTGGCGTGGCGCAGCGTTGCCTACCTGGCGCTCAAGGTGCCCTGGTCCATCCTGGGCGTGTTCGTTGCGTTCAGCCTGTGGTGGGATGCGTTCGTCCTTCTGACGCTCCCCCTCTTCGGGCACGGCGGCGGGTCGCCGGTGTGGGGACTCGTGTCGAACTTCTTTCCCACGCAGGACTTCAACGGCTTCAACGGCGGAGGGTTCACGCGGGACCTCGCCGGCTTCGTCTTGGGCGGCATCTTCTTCTTCGCGGCCCCCTGGGTCATGCGGGGCTTCGTCAACGTCGACCGGCAGATGATCCGCAGCCTGCTCGGGCCCGACCCGATGGCCACGCGCGTGCGCTCCCTCGAACAGGCCCGGACCCAGACGGTTGACGCCTCGGCCGCCACGCTGCGGCGCATCGAGCGCGACCTGCACGACGGCACCCAGGCCCAACTGGTGGCGCTCGCCATGCGCCTCGGCATGGCGAAGGAGAAGCTCGAGGTCGACTCCGAGCATGTCGATCTCGAGCGGGTCCGCGAACTGATCGACGCGGCGCACCGGGGCGCCAAGGAGGCCATCGCCGAGCTGCGCGACATCGCGCGCGGCATCCATCCCCCCGCGCTCGACATTGGATTGGAAGGCGCGCTGGCCACTCTCGCCGCCCGCAGCGCGGTGCCCACCGAGCTCTCCGTCACCATGCAGGCGCGGCCGACGCCCGCCATCGAGGCCATCGCCTACTTCTGCGTGGCCGAGCTCTTGGCCAATGTCGCCCAGCACGCACAGGCCTCGCGGGCATCGGTCTTCTGCACGCAGCAGGGATCGTGGTTGCGTCTCGTCGTGCGCGACGACGGGACCGGTGGGGCGCAGCTGACCACGGTCGGGTCCTCGTCCAGCGGCCTCGCCGGCCTGGCCGACCGGGTCCACGCTGTCGACGGACAGCTGTATCTCGTCAGCCCTCCCGGGGGGCCCACTGTCGTCACCGTCGACCTCCCGCTCGCCACCTGATGGTCGGCTCGCTCCGCATTGCTATCGCCGAGGACTCGGCCATCCTGCGTGACGGCCTCGTCCAGCTGCTGGTCGACCGGGGTTTCACCATCACCGGAGCCGTCGGGGATCCCGCCGCGCTGCGCAGCTCCGTGGCGCAGAACCCCCCGGATGTCGCCGTGATCGACATCCGCATGCCACCGACCTTCACCGACGAGGGCCTCCGCCTGGCGCTGGAGCTGCGCGCCCGCCACGAGGGGCTCGGCATCCTGTTGTTCTCCCAATACATCGAGACGCGCTACGCCGCCGACCTGCTCGCAGACGACGCCGCCGGAATCGGCTACCTGCTCAAGGACCGGGTGGCCGACGTCAGCGACTTCGTCGAAGCGCTCGAACGCGTCGCCGTAGGAGGTACCGCATTGGACCCTGAAGTCGTCACGCAACTCCTTGGCGCCACGCGGCAAACCGATTCCCTGTCCGTCCTCACCGTGCGCGAGCGCGAGGTCCTCTCCCTGATGGCCGAGGGCCGGTCCAATGCCGCCATCGCCAACGCGCTCGTCGTGAGCGAGGGCGCGGTCGAAAAGCACGTCGCCAACATCTTCGCCAAGCTCGATCTGCCGGTCTCGGAGAAGGACCATCGGCGTGTCCTGGCGGTGCTCCGCTTCCTGGAGTCTTGAGGAACCTCCTCAGCGAGGGCCCCGCAACCACCGTCGGCCTGGGCCGACGCGCCGCCATCAGCCCGAATCGACGCGACGATTGCCCCGCCAGGTAGAAAGGGCGGGTGATGAAGGTGATCCGTGGGGGATTCGCGAGCCGGAAGACGCCTTCGGTCGGCCTCGTGCTGGGTGCCGGGGGCGTCGTCGGCCAGGCGTACCAGGCCGGGGTCCTGTCGGCCCTGCAACGCGAGACCGGCTGGGACCCCCGTGCGGCGACCATCGTCGTCGGCACCTCCGCCGGTTCGGTCACCGCTGCGGCCCTGCGGGTCGGGGTGCCCGCCACGGACCTGGCGGCGTCGCTCTACGGCGTGCCCACGTCGCGCCGCGGTGGCGCCATCCTCCGTCGCATCCTGCCGGCCGACGGTGAACCACTCCCCACCCCCTCCGTCGGCACGTTGTTGCGCCCATGGAACCTCCCGTCCCCCGCGCTCATCACGCGGGTACTGCGGCGCCCCCTGGCGTTCCGGCCCGACGTGGCGGCCATGACGCTGCTCCCGAGGGGTCGGATCGACATCTCGGAGCGGGCCCGTGGACTCGACAAGCACATGGGGAGTCGCTGGCCCGACGGGCTGCGGATCTGCACCGTGCGCCGCTCCGACGGCGCCAGAGTCGTCTTCGGTCGGGACGGCGCCCCTCCGGCGCGCCTGGCCGCCGCGGTCCTGGCGTCGTGCGCCATTCCCGGCTACTTCCAGCCGGTCGACATCGGGGGCACCGAGTACGTCGACGGGGGCGTGCATTCGGCGACCAACGCGGACGTCCTGCGGTCCGAGCAGCTCGACGTGGTGGTCGTCATCTCCTCCATGTCGGCGGCGCACGGCAGCGCCAACGGGGCCGACGGCTGGCTCCGGCGCACAGTGCACCGCCGCATCGAGCGCGAAATCGCCCGCCTTCAGGAGGCCGGATTCGTCGTGCTCAGCCTCGAGCCGGGTACCGAATCCCGCCGGGCCATGGGGCTGCGGGCGATGGCCGAGGACCGGAGCCCCCAGGTGATCGAGGCCGCGTACGAAGAGACCCGGGAGCTGATTCTCGCCAGCCCCGACCTCGCTTCGCTGGGCAGCCCGGTGGCCGCCGCGTCCGCCGGCTGAACCCCGGGGACGACCACCTCCCCCGGGGTAGGCTCCGCAGCAACGGATGTCGGTGAAGGGAGGGTCGATGAGTCCTGACCGCTTGAGCCCGCTGGATGCGTCGTTCCTTCACATCGAGGACCATGTGTCCCACATGCACATCGCCTCGGTGGCGATCTTCGAGGGACCCCCTCCGCCCTTCGGCGACATCGTGGCCATGGTGGACGCCAAGTTGGACCTGGTGCCGCGGTACCGCCAGAAGGTCCGCTTCGTGCCTTTCGAGCTCGGGCGTCCTGTCTGGGTCGACGACCCGCACTTCAACATCGAGTACCACCTGCGTCACACCGCGTTGCCCGCCCCGGGCGGGGAGAGCGAGCTCCGCAAGCTGGTGGGAAGGGTCATGGCGCAACAGCTCGACCGTTCGAAACCACTGTGGGAGATCTGGGTGGTCGAGGGCCTCGAGGACGACCGCTGGGCGATGCTGGCCAAGACACACCATGCGTTGGTCGACGGGATCTCCGGCACGGACCTGCTCGCCGTGATCATGGACCTGAGCCCCGATGCCGTCCGGCCCGAACCGTCGCACTGGACGCCGCGGCCAGAGCCCTCCAGCCTTCAGCTCGTCCTCGACGCTCTTGAGAACGTCGTGGAGTCGCCCTACGAACAGGTGCGGGCGGCGCGGGCGCAGACGCGGGCGCTCCGGAGGATGGCGGGCTATCTGCTCGACGTGGCCGGCGGGCTGTTCTCCCTCGGCGGGCTCGTCCGCCCGACCCCGCTCTCCAGCCTCAACGGCCCACTCGGCCCTCATCGGCGCTACGCCTGGGCCACGACTTCGGTGGACGACATCAAGCGGGTGCGCAACGCCCTCGGTGGCACCTTCAACGATGTGGTTTTGGCCGGCATCACCAATGGATTCCGCGAGCTCCTGCTCTCGCGCGACGAGGACGTGGAGCGCGTCGTGCGCACCCTCGTGCCCGTCTCGGTCCGGCCGCGCGACTCGTCGGGCAAGGCCGTCGGCGACGGTACCTACGAGAACAAGGTCTCGGCCATGTTCGCCGAGCTCCCGGTCGACATCGACGACCCCGCCCTCCGCCTGCACGTCATCACCGAGCAGATGAAAGGCCTCAAGGACTCCAGCCAGGCCGTCGCCGGCGAGGCACTCACGTCAATGTCGGGCTTCGCGCCGCCCATGCTCCTCGCGCTCGGGATGCGCCTGGCCACCAGGGCAGGCCAACGCAACGTGAACACGGTCACCACGAACGTGCCCGGCCCGCAATTCCCGCTGTACGCGGCGGGTCGACGGATGATCCGGGCCTTTCCGTACGTCCCGCTGGGCGTCCAGATGCGCCTCGGTATCGCCATCTTCTCGTACGACGGCGAGGTCAACTTCGGGATCACCGGGGACTACGACACCACCCCGGACATCGACGTCCTGGCGGGTGGGATCGAGGACGGGATGACCCAGATGCTCAAGGTCTGCGAGCAGCCCCCGTCCTGACCGTCAGCCGTCCCACTCGGCGATGCCGGCCACCTCGTCGGCGATATAGGCATGCAGGTCACCGACGATGACCTTCTCGACCGAGCGCCCGACGATCGGCACGCGGACCCTCAGGTCGCCTTCGACCTCGACGGTGCAGGTGCCGGGTCCGCCCTCGCCCTCCGCGAACCGGTAGACCCCGCTGGCGCTCAGCCGGTCGGAATAGTGATCGGGCAGCACGACCCAGGTGGAGCGACCTTCGGCGAGCAGGATCTCGGTCCGGGTGATCCAGGACATCTTCCCGGGGTCGACCACGGCCCGAACCGCGGGCGACACCGTGCCCGTGAAGGCGAAGCACACTTCGATGAGGACGCTTTCGGGGCGAACCTCCTGACGGACGACCTTCCGCATTGCGATGTCGTCGCGTTCCGGGCGACCCTCGTAGAACGAGGGCGAGCCGTAGGCCTCCATGGCGCGGGCCGGCGGCGCGGCGACTGCCTGCCGGACACTGAATTTCACGTGGTCGGTCGCGTCGACGGCAGTCCCAACTTGCGGTGGTCCCAGCTGACGGTCCGCTCGACGTTGAGCTTCACCGCCACGCGTTTGTGCAGCATGATCTCCAAAATTGGCTTCAACTCGTCCGTGTACGGCCCGTTGTACCTCTCGTAGACGCTGATGCCGAGCTGCCAGAGCCTGTCGGGATCGTCGACGATCTCGGCCTGGCCGACGAGCTCGACGCCGCGCAGCTCCTCGTAGTAGTCGCCGTCCTCGAAAAGGAGCGTCAGGCGCGGGTCACGGCGGAGGTTCTGGACCTTCTGTGACTTGACCTTCGTCTCCACGGTGACGCAGCCGTCCAGGAACCCGTACCACATGGCCACGGCGTGGATGGAGCCGTCGTGGGAGATGGAGCACATTGTCATGTTCCGCCTCTCGGCGAGAAAGGCGTCCACCTCGGCAGGCGTCATCTGTATGGCCTTGCGCTGGTTCACGCCGTGGCCCATGGCCTCGGTCATTCGGCACCTCCCATTCGTCCGTGCGGCGAGCGTAATCGTCTGAGCAGGGCCGCAACCTTAAGAGTTCATCTACAGCACACTTGTTGGTTGCAACGGTTTCACGACACGTTTACCTCGGCTTCGTAGCGTGATCGGCGATGGCGACCGTGGATCGGCAGATGGATCACAGCAGCCGGGAATTTCGTTCCGCTCCTGGCGCCGGGCGTCATCGCGGCCAGGAAGCCCTGGCCGAGGTCATCACGATCCGACCGGTGCGCTCACACCGCAACGGGTTCGTCGGGTCGTTGGTCACCATGGCGCGGGTATTCGCCTCCCCGCGTCCTCAGGCGACGCCGGTGCGAACAACCCCCCGTCCACCGTCGTCGCCTGCCCTTCTCCCGTTCAAGTCGTCCCGAGCCCCCCACGACGCTGCCTGAGCCTGACAACAGCGTGGCAATCGCAAACGCACCGGCGGTGAGCGGCCGGCTCCCTCTGCCCGGCCCGACCCGGGACAACCGACCGTTGGTCCTCGTCGTCGACGACGAGGAGTCGTATCGGCAGGCGCTGGCATCGGGGCTGACCCGGGAAGGGTTCACGGTGGAGTCCGCCGGGGACGGGCATGAAGCGCTGCGCCTCTTCCACCGTGTGCACCCGGACCTCGTCTTGCTCGACGTCATGCTCCCCGATCAATCCGGGATCGAGATCTGCCAGCAGATGCGGAGCCTCAAGCCCGTGCCGATCATCATGGTGACGGCGCGCGACTCGGAGGTTGACATCGTGCTGGGACTGGAGCTGGGCGCCAGCGACTACGTCGCCAAGCCCTTCCGGCTGCGGGAGCTCGTCGCCCGCATGCGCGCCGTCCTGCGGCGCGGGGTGGCCGTGGCCGAGCACCACGAGGAGGTCCTCGCCGTGGGCCCCGTTCGCCTCGATGCGGGCCGCCGCGAGGTCACCGTCGACGAGGTCCCGGTCGAGCTCTCACGGAAGGAATTCGACCTCTTGGCTCTGCTCATGTCTCACAGCGGCCAAGTGGTGACGCGTGACTGGTGCATCGACCGCCTCTGGTGGGACCAGGAGCTGACCGACACCCGCACCCTCGACACCCACATCAAGCGACTGCGGCGGAAGGTGGAGCCCGACCCGGCCAACCCCCGCCACCTGGTGACCGTGCGGGGCGTCGGCTTCCGCTTCGAGGCGTAGCCCCGGGCGGGACACGACGGTTTCGCCCTACATTGGGCGGATGCACAAAGGCGACGTTGTCCCCGATTTCGAACTGCCGGACCAGACGGGCACGCCCCGAAAGCTCAGCGCGTTTCTCTCCAACGGGCCCGTGGTCCTGTTCTTCTACCCGGCGGCAATGACCTACGGCTGCACCAAGGAGAGCTGTCACTTCCGGGACATGGCCGGCGAGTTCGCCGCCGTCGGCGCCCAACCGGTCGGCATCAGCGCAGACGCCGTCGAGAAGCAGAAGCAGTTCGACGAGAAGGAGTCCCTCGGCTTCCCGCTGCTCTCCGACTCCGACCGCTCCGTGGCGTCACAGCTGGGCGCCAAGCGCGGCGTGAGCTTCCTGCCGAACAAGCGGATCACGTTCGTCATCGACACGGACCGGACCATCCTCGACGTCTTCCACACCGAGGTCTCCATGGGTGCGCACGCCGACAAGGCGCTCGCCCTGCTGAAGGCGCGCTCCGCTGCCTGACCCGGACCGCACCGTCGTCATCACCGGCGCGGCATCGGGCATCGGCGCTGCCACCGCCACTCGGCTGGCCACAGCCGGGTGGACCGTCGTCGGCGTGGACAAGGACGAGACCGACATCGTGGCCGACCTCGCCACGCCCGCTGGCCGCCGGGAGGCCGTCGAGAGGGCGATCGAGCGCAGCGGAGGCGGGCTCGCCGGCATCGTGACGTGTGCCGGGCTCGCCGGCACCCCGGACCGGGCCGGCTCGCTGGTGGCATCGGTGAACTACTTCGGCACCGTCGACGTGCTCGAAGGCCTCCGCCCCCACCTCACGCCGGGTGGCGCCGTCGTCGTCATCAGCTCGAACTCGACGACGGTGCAGCCCGCCATCCCCGCCGACCTCGTCGAGGCCTGCCTGCAACACGACGAGGCACTGAGTGCACAGATCGCCGACGCCCACACCTCCTTGGAGGCCTACCCGGCCTCCAAGCTCGCCCTGGCCTACTGGGTGCGCCGCAACGCGACCGGAGCGGACTGGGCCGGGGCGGGGCTCCGCCTCAACGCCATCGCCCCCGGCATGATCGACACCCCGATGGTCGCGGGCATGCGAGCGGACCCCAAGTCAGGCCCACTCCTCGACATGCTGCCCATCCCCGTGGGCCGGCCCGGCCAGCCGGAGGAGATCGCCGCCCTGGTGGAGCTGCTCCTGGGGCCCGACGGCGCGTTCTTCTGTGGATCGGTCGTCTTCTGTGACGGCGGGAGTGATGCGCTGCTGCGCACGAACGACTGGCCCGCGGCCTGGGACATCTCGGTGCGCGGCCTCGGTCGGCAGCTTTCCTGACCGCGCCACTCCGGTCTCGCGCCGGCCGGCGCCAACCGTAGGCTGACGGCCATGCCGGGCCGGATCCTGGTGGACACCACCCCACTCCGGGAAAGCCGAGACTTCCGCCTTCTCTTCAGCGGTCAGCTCATCTCCGTCATGGGGACGCAGCTGACCGTCGTGGCCATCCCCTACCAGGTGTACTCCATGACGCACTCCACGCTGCAGGTGGGGGCGATAAGCCTGGCGCAGCTCTTCCCGTTCCTCGCCGGCGCCCTCTCCGCCGGGCCCATCGGCGACTCGGCCGACAAACGACGCATCATGATGTGGACCGCAGCGGCCTTGATCTTGACCAGCGGTGCCATGGCAGCCAACGCCGCCGTCACCCATCCCTCGTTGGCCGTGCTCTACGTCGTCAGCGCGCTGGCGGCGGGCCTGACAGGGTTTGCCAACACCGCCCGCATGGCGGCCGTGCCCGGCATGGTCGAGCGGCGTCAGATCCCTGCGGCGGCCGCCATGACGCAGATCGTCTTCCAGCTCGGCGTCATCGTCGGGCCCGCGCTCTCCGGCCTCCTTCTCGGCATCGGCCTGCCGCTGGTCTACGGGCTCGATGCCGCCTCGTTCGTCGTGGCCGCCATCACCTCGGCCATGCTGCGCCCGATCCCCCCGGCCCACCATGCGGGCCTGCTCTCGCCCTGGCAATCCACCAAGGAGGGCCTGCGCTACCTGCGCTCGCGCCAGGCGCTCCAGGGCGTCTACCTGATCGACATCAACGCCATGGTCTTCGGCATGCCCAGGGCGCTCTTCCCGGCCATGGCGGGCGCCGTGTTCGGGGGCGGCACCATCACGCTGGGGTTCCTGTACGCCGCGCCTGGCGTGGGCGCGTTGATCGGCGCCGTGACCACGGGCTGGGTCGCCAACCTGCGTCGTCAGGGCTGGGCGGTGATCGTTGCGGTTTCGGTCTGGGGCGCCGCCATCGCGCTGTTCGGCTTCACGGACACCCTCTGGGTTGCGCTGGTCCTGCTCGCGGTGGCGGGCTGGGCCGATGTCATTTCGGCCGTCCTGCGCAACACCATGCTGCAGAGCTCCATCCCCGAACGCTTCCGCAGCCGGATGTCGTCCATTCAGATGGCCGTCGTCCAGGGCGGGCCGCGTCTCGGTGACATGGAGTCCGGCACCGTGGCCACACTGACCAGCATCGAGTTCTCGGTCGTCTCGGGCGGCCTCGCCTGCATCGTCGGCGCCGCCGTCATCGGCGCACTGCTGCCGGTCTTCAGACGCCACGTCGCCGGTGAGATCGACGACGTGCCCGTATGATCCCGGCATGGCCACCACATTCGCGGAGCCGACGTGGGGCGAGGTCGACCCCGCCGCGCTCAGTCGCATCCTTGTCGTCTCGCCGCACTTCGACGACGCCGCCATGGGAGCCGGACATCTCATCGCCAGCTACGACGACTCCACGGTCGTCACCGTGCTGGCCGGTCGTCCCCCGGCCTACCCGGACGTGCCCTCGGAGTGGGACGCCCTGGGCGGTTTCGTCGCCGGCGACGACATTGTGGCGGTACGCCGTGAGGAGGACGTCGCCGCCATGGCCGTCCTCGAGTCCTCCTACGAATGGCTCGAATTCTCCGACCACCAGTATCTGGCGCCGCCGGACCGCCCGACCCCGGCCGAGGTGGCCCCCGTCCTGGCCGCCACCATCGCTGAGCGCAATCCGACCTCGGTGTTCTTCCCCATGGGGCTCGCCAACCCCGACCACGTCATGGTGCACGACGCCTGCCTCCTGGTACGACAAGAGCAACCGGATCGGGAGTGGTTCTGCTACGAGGACCACGGCTACAAGCATCTGCCCGGGATGCTCGCGTGGCGCGTGGCCAAGCTGCTGCGCTCCCAGCCGTGGCCGACCCCCGCCATCGTCCCGCACGTGCCCGACGAGGAGCGCAAGCGGCGGGCCATCTGGTGCTACACGTCGCAGATCCCGCCGCTCGAGCAGGACCACGCGCTCACCGCCCGCATGGAGGGCCGCGTCCCCGAGCAGTTCTGGCACCTCGCCCCGCCCCCATCGGGCTGGGAGGGGCTTTCCGACTTCATCTAGGCACCGGTCGCGCAACGGCCCGCCCGGGGGGGTCGGGCGGGCCGTTCCTGGAGCCCCAATTCCGCTGAGGCGCTGTTCGCTAGTCAGATCGCCGGCGAGAGGGGACCGGCCGATCCCACCGAGCAGATACTGGTCCCGGCCGGCCCCTCGAACAAGCGGTCGGACCAGAGTTCACGCGGCGGAAACCTCACCGGGCCCGCCCCTCTTCCACCGAAGTCACAACGGAGCCGAAACGGGCCGAACGACCGGTACGTTCAGCCCTACCGGTTCCGCCCGAGGGCGGCGCACGATTGGTGACGTGGTGATGTACCGAGATCTCCTCACGCAGGCCCTTCGCAAAGGCGAGGCAGGGCGCAGGTCCGACGACCTGCTGCTGGCCGACCTCGTCCACTCTCGGGCCAGACTGCAGGCCACGGGTGGGTCGGGCCCTGTCGCGGAGGCACTGGCCCGGGAGCTTTCCTACGACGGCGCCCTGATCCGGTTGTGTGCATCCCTCGACGTCCGCGCCACGCCCGCCTGGTTCGATTGCCCCCGCCAGGAGCGGGCCCGGCTGGAGCGCGAGCTCAGCCGTCGCGGCATCCTGCTTCCCGCACCACGGCTCCAGGACGCGTAAACCTCGCCCCTCGCCACCGCACCCCGACGAGGACCCCGTGCCTGGATACGGCCGAGAGGGCTACGCCCGGGCCAGAGTCAGGCGGCCCCTCGGTAGAGTCCTCTGCGGTGCCAGACGACGACGAGCGGACCGTGGATGCGGGCGGGCGCGAGGTACGCGTCTCGCGGCCCGACAAGATCTACTTCCCCGCCCTCGATGCCACCAAGTTCGACCTGGTGACGTACTACCTCGACATCGGTGCGCACCTCTTGAACACTGCCGGTGGGCGTCCCGCCATGCTGCAGCGTTTCCCCGACGGAGCGACCGGCAAGTCGTTCTACCAGAAGCGCATCCCCGCCGGCGCGCCCGAGTGGCTGCAGTCGACCACCGTCTCGACACCCAACGGGACCACCTCGAACGCGCTCGTGGTCGCCGATATCGCACACGTGGTCTGGGCCGTGAACATCGGCTGTATCGGGCTGCATCTCTGGCCGTACCTCGCCGCCGATCCGGCGCACGCCGATGAGCTGCGCATCGACCTCGACCCGACCACCGGAATCGGATTCGAGGAGGTGCGCGCCGTTGCCTTGCTCTGCCGCGACGTGCTCGAGGAGTTCGGCCTGCGCGGCTATCCGAAGACGACGGGGAACAACGGCCTGCACGTGTACCTCCGCCTGCAGCCACATTGGGACTCGGTGGAGGTACGCGCCGCCGCCGTCGCACTGGCCCGCGAGCTCGAGCGCCGCTTCCCAGACCTCATCACCGCCAACTGGTGGAAGGAGGAGCGCGGCAGCCGCGTCTTTGTGGACTTCAACCAGAACGCGCCCCACAAGACCGTGTTCGGGGCCTGGTTCGCCCGGCCCCGCACGGGCGGCCAGGTCTCGACCCCCCTCACATGGGACGAGGTCGAGAACGTGGTCCCCAACGACCTCACCATCCGGACCGTGCCCGAGCTGGTGCGCCGGCGCGGCGACCCCTGGGCCGACATCGCCGCCGCGCCGCAGTCGATCGAGCCCCTGCTGGCGCTGGCGGCGCGCGACAAGGAGGACGGCCTGCACGACGCCCCGTGGCCGCCCCAGTACCCGAAGATGCCCGACGAGCCGCCCCGCGTGGCCCCGAGCCGGGCCAAGAAGGCCTGAACCGTGGAGCCGCTCGACGCCCTCGACCGCATCGCGTTCCTCCTCGAGCGGAGCGGCGCCGACACCTACAAGGTGCGCGCCTTCCGCCACGCGGCACGTGCGGTGGCGGAGCTCCCTCCCGACACCGTGCGCTCGCTCGCCCAGTCGGGGCGCCTGCAGACGATCGATGGGATCGGCAAGTCCACCGCCCAGGTCATCGCCGAGGCCGTCGACGGCAAGGTGCCCAGCCGCCTGACCGAGCTCGAGGAGGCCCCCGACGACATCGTGCTCGACACGGCTGCACAGGAGCTCCTCGGCTCGCTCCGCGGCGACTGCCACTCGCACTCCGACTGGTCCGACGGCGGGAGCCCGATCCGCGAGATGGCCGAAGCCGCCCGCGACCTGGGCCACGAGTACCTCGTGCTCACGGACCACAGCGCTCGCCTCACCGTCGCCCACGGGCTCGACGCCGAGCGCCTGCGCGCCCAGCTCGACGTGCTCGCCGAGCTGCAGGAGGACCTGGCGCCCTTCCGCATCCTGACCGGCATCGAAGTCGACATTCTCGAGGACGGCTCGCTCGACCAGGAGCTGGACCTGCTGGCCGAGCTCGACGTGGTGGTGGCCAGCGTGCACTCCAAGCTGCGCATGGAGTCGCCCGCCATGACCGAGCGCATGCTGGCGGCCATCGAGAGCCCGCACACCGACATCCTGGGCCACTGCACCGGACGCCTGATCACCGGGCGGGGACGGCCGCAGTCCACCTTCGACGCCGACGCTGTGTTCGCGGCCTGCGCCCGCACCGGCACCGCAGTGGAGATCAATTCGCGACCCGAACGCCAGGACCCGCCCCAGGACCTCCTCCGGCAGGCGGTGGGACTCGGCTGCTCCTTCAGCATCGACACCGACGCGCACGCGCCGGGCCAGCTCGGCTGGCTCGGCCGCGGCTGTGCCAAGGCCGTGGACGCCTCGGTGCCACCGGAGCGGATCGTCAACCGCGGCTCGGTGGACGAGCTCCTGGCCTGGGCCGGGACACATGAGGGCTGACGCGCGGTGACGCTCCCCGTGCGTCCGCCGGTCGCCCCCATGCTGGCCAAGCTGGCGCGCGACCTCCCCCGGGGCGCCGGCCTGTTCTACGAGCCGAAGTGGGACGGCTTCCGCTGCATCGTCTTCCGCGACGGGGACGACGTCGAGCTGGGCAGCCGCAACGAGAAGCCGCTGACGCGCTACTTCCCCGAGCTGGTCGACGCCCTGCGCCGCGAGCTCCCGCCACGATGCGTGCTCGACGGCGAAATCGTGATCGCCGGCCAGCGCGGCCTGGAGTTCGATGCGTTGTCCCAACGCATCCACCCGGCCGAGAAGCGCATCCGCCAACTCGCCGACTCGACACCCGCTTCGTTCGTCGCCTTCGACCTGCTGGCCGAGGGTGACCGTTCGTTGATGGAGGCGCCATACGCCACGCGTCGCGCTGCGCTGGAAAAGGCGCTGCGGAAGGCCCGTCCGCCCGTCCACGTCACCCCGGTGACGAACGACCCCGACGTGGCGGCGGACTGGTTCTCGCGCTTCGAGGGCGCCGGGCTCGACGGCGTCGTCGTCAAGGACGGCGCGCTCACCTATCAACCCGACAAGCGGGCGATGGTCAAGGTCAAGCACCAGCGGACGGCGGACTGCGTGGTGGCGGGCTTCCGCACGCACAAGGACGGTGCCGGCGTCGGCTCACTGCTCCTTGGGCTGTACGACCCCTCCGGCACGCTGCACCACGTCGGCGTGGCCTCGGGCTTCAGCGTGGCCCGCCGACAGGAGCTCGTGAACGAGTTACGGCCCTACCGCAAGGACGCGCTGAAGGACCACCCCTGGGCGGGCTGGGCCGAGGCGCAGGCCGCCGGGCGGGCGCCCGGCGGGACGAACCGTTGGAACGCCGGCAAGGACATGACCTGGGAGCCGCTGCGGCCCGAGGCGGTCTGCGAGGTCTCCTACGACCACTTGCAGCATGACCGCTTCCGGCACGCCACGTCGTTCGTGCGCTGGCGTCCCGACCGCGACCCGGCGTCGTGCACCTACGCGCAGCTCGACACCCCGGTGCCGATGGAATTGAAGGACGTCTTCGGGACGTAAATCAGTCGAGCAGGGAGGGGTCGGCCGCCAGCTCGGCCCGCACGGCCGCCTCCCAGAAACCGATGAAGCCTTCTCCGTCGCTCTGGGCCACCAGGTCGATGAAGGACTGCGGCACATGGGACACTCCGGTGCCGCCGGCCACTTTGGCGTACCAGGCGCGCTGGCAGCGCTGTTCCAGCGCCACGGCGCGCTGATGCGCCGCCCGGGCCGAGCCACCCAGCACGAACACGCCGTGCCCCGCCAGCAGCGCCATGGAGGCGTCGCCCATCTTCTGCACCGCCGATTGCGCGCTCGAGGCGTCGTTGACGGGTCCCTCGTACTCGTCCACCAGGACCAGGGAGCCGCCGCCGAGCGCGGAGCTCTGGTCGAGGATCGGGGGCAGCTCGCCCAGGTCCGCCCACACGGTGCCGAAAAGCGGATGGTTGTGCACCGCCCACCCCACGTCCTCACGGAGCTTGTGCAGTTCGAGGTGCAACGGGATGCCGAGCGGGACGGGCCAGTCGCCTTCCACCACCCTGCCGTCCAGGTCGATGCGCAGCACCTGGGAGGGGCGTAACTCCGCCCAGGTCAAGAGCCAAGGGTTGCAGAGCAGCGTGCCGTCGCCCAGATTGACCGTGATGTGCCCGGCCAGGTGGTCGTTGTACCCCTCCCGCCATAGCGCGCGGGCGAGCACCACGAGCTCTTCGCGTGGTGTGAGGTCGGGCACCAGCTTCTCGGCGGTCGGCGTGAACATCAGTCGGCTCCTCTCAGCGCGGCAGGACGATGTCGGGGAGCGGGTGGCGATAGAGCGCAGCGGCGTTCTCGCAGCACATGGCCCGGAGCTCGTCGGGCGGAATGTGACCCCAGCACTGCGCGATGACGTCCTGCGTGTCGGGCCAGGTGCTGTCACCGTGCGGATAGTCGACCTCCACCATGATGTGGTCGATCCCGATGGCGTGGCGCGTGTCGATGGTCGACGGGTCGTCAATGGTGCAGAACCAGAAGTTGCGCCGCAGGACGTCCGCCGGGCGCACGTCCCAGCCCAGTCCGTAGCGGGAGCGGTCGACGATGTTCTCGAGCCGGTCGCGCAGCATGGCCACCCAGCCGATCCCGCCCTCGCTCATGGCGATCTTGAGGGTCGGGAGCCGCAACGCGTAGCCGGACCACAGCCACTCGGCGCACGCGATGAGCGAGAGCTGGCCGAAGAGCGTGGCCCCGAGCTGTAAGGAATCCATGCCGGCTCCGGGTGGTGCCGGGGTCAGACCCGAGCTCCCGACGTGGAGCGAGACGACGGTGTCGGTGTCGACCACGGCCTCCATGATGGGGTCCCAGTGGGCCCTGTCCCACAAGGAGGGCAGCCCGATCTCGTGCGGGCGCTCAGGGAACGTCACCGACGTGAAGCCCCGTTCGGCGTTGCGGCGGATCTCGGCCACGGCGAGGGCCGGGTCGGCCAGGTAGGTGATGCCGAGCGGGACGATGCGGTCGGGGTGACGCGAGTACCACTCCTCGAAGAGCCAGTCGTTCCAGGCCCTGACGCAGGCCAGGCCCAGGTCGCGATCCCGGGCGTCGAAGAAGACCCGGCCGCAGAATCCGGTGATCATGGAGGGGAAGTTCACCGATGCCCAGACGCCGTTGATGTCCATGTCGCGCACGCGCGCGTCGACGTCGTAGCAACCCGCTCGCATCTGGTCGAAACGGAACGGCTCGAGGCCATAGGTCTCGGGGCGGCGACCGGCCACCGCGTTCATCCCCACCTGGGTGTACCGCTCGCCTTCGAACTCCCACACCTGGTGCCCCTGCGGCGTCTCGACGATCCGCGGAGCGCGGTCCGCCAGCGCGGCGGGTAGCCGGTTCTCGAAGGTATGGGCAGGCTCCACGACGTGGTCGTCGACCGAGATCACGGTGAAGCGCACCTCCCTCGGTTCGGGCTCGGGCAGGAACAGGTCGTCGGCCGGCACAGACCGGAGTATGCCCGAGGGATTCCCGTCGTGCACCGGCGTTGGATGCCGCGCCTGTGACCGGCCGCGGATGGATACTGGGGCGGTACGGGTAAAGGAGGCGGAGTGGTCGCGCTGGTCATTGTCTCGACGTTCGTAGTCCTGGTACTCGGCATCCTGGTGGTAGGCCTGTTACGGAGCCATGCCGACATCCTGCGCTCGCTGCATGAGCTGGGCGTCGGCGTCGGGGACCCCGCCTCTGCGACCGTCGTCTCTGCGCCTGTGACCATGGTGACGCCCGAGTCGAGCCCGGTGCTGGGCATGGCCCCGGCCATCGCCGGTCTGACTCCAACGGGGGATGCCCGAGCCATCGCCGTGGACAACAGCGACGACCTCACCCTGCTCGGCTTCCTCTCCTCGGGCTGTTCCGGCTGCGCCGCCTTCTGGGATGCGCTCCAAGAACCCGGGCGGCTCCAGTTGCCCGGCCGCACCCGCGTGGTGATCGTGACCAAGGGCCACGATCGCGAGATGCCCGCCGAGGTGCGATCGCGGACGACCGGACGCGTCCCGGTGGTGATGTCGACCGACGCCTGGGTGGACTACCAGGTTCCCGGCTCGCCGTTCTTCGTCCTGGTGGACGGGGCCACGGGGCGCAAGCTCGGGCAGGGCGCGGCGGGCCACGTCGACCAACTGACCGAGCTGGTCCGGCGGGCCGAGCACGACCGCGGGCCCGTCGCCGGTGGTGCGCGGGGACGGGCCGAAGGATCACTCGGCGGCCCGGCCCGCGAAGCGGCCGCCGACGAGGTGCTGGCTGCCGCCGGGATCCTTCCGGGCGATCCGAGCCTGTACCCGCGCACCCTCGACGACGTCTTCCCGCACGGCCGTTCGGTGCCCGCCGAGTAGTGGCCACCATCGGCGCCCATGGCATCACGGCCCGGCTCCCCGACGGCTTCGAGGGGCGGATCTTCGTACGCCCTGCCACCGTGGGTGTGACCTACCCCGTCGGGCAGTTCGCCACCTTCCCGATCCCCGACGACATCGGGGACTTCGGGAGCGGTGCCGTCACCCTGATGCGGCCCTCCGACGTCTTCGCCACCCTCTTCGAGTACGGGCCCGAGAGCGTGGGCACCGCTCTGTTCGCGCAACCGGGCCGTCCCGCGGCGCTCTCGGAGACGGACTTCTCTCCGATGGTCTTGCGGCGTGGCATCCCGGGGCAATCGGGCACCCAGTGGTTCTTCACCGAGTCCGGGCGGCCCTTCTCCTTCTACGCCGTGCTCGGTAGCCACGCCCAACGGTCCACGTTGGTCCCACACGTCAACACGTTGCTGTCGTCGTTGACCTTGAGCCCGCCCCTGGCGGACGTGCCCGCCGCGCAGCCCCGATGGAACTGATCGGCCTGTACCTCGTCGCCGCCGGCCTGCTCTGTGTGGCCGGGGTGGCCAAGGCGGTGCGGCCGGACGACACGGCGCGCGCCATGGCCGACCTGCTGCCGGGGTACCCGTCCCTGCCCGTCCTGCGCCGGCTCGTCCGCGCTGGTGCGCTGGCGGAATCCGCCCTCGGCGCTGTGGCCATCCTGTTCCCGCGCCCCGCCACCGCGGCCCTCGTCGCCCTCTCCTACCTCTGCTTCCTCGCCGTCGTCGCTCTCGCCCGCCGGCGCGGCGGACCGCTGGCCACCTGTGGGTGCTTCGGCCGACCGGACACGCCCCCCACCGCGCTCCACCTGGTCATCAATGCCGTGCTCGCGGCCGCCGCGGTGACAGTGGCCCTCGGCGCGCCGTCCGGTGGCACACTGGCCGCACAACTGGCGCACCAGCCCTGGGCCGGCGTCCCGCTGCTGTTCGTGAGCACGGTCGGCCTCTGGCTCACCACACTGGCCCTCTCCGCCTTGGCGGCCCTCACCGGGGCGCGGCACCTGGTACACCCGGCGCTGGCGCCGGCGCCGTGAGCTTCTCCACCGCGTTGGTGGCGCGCACCGCGCAAGCCCTCGAGGGACGACTGTCCCGGCGAAGCCTCATCAACCGGTCCGCCTTCGTGGGCAGCGCGGTGGCCGTGGGCTCCGGGCTGGACCTCGCCCTCAGGCCCGGATCGGCCTACGGGGCCATCTGCGAGTGCGGCAACGCGGGGTGTGGCTGCGGCAGCACCTGCTGCTCGGGCTTCTCGGAGTTTTGCTGCGCCGTCAGCGGCGCCAACTTCTGCCCGGAGAACACGATCATGGGTGGTTGGTGGGTCGCGGACAACTCGTCGTACTGCGATGGTCCCCGCTATTACATGGACTGCAATTCCGCCTGCTCGTGCGACAGCGGCTGCAGCGGTGGCTTCCCCTTCTGCGAGACGGGCTGCGACGGGACCGGGTGCGGCTGTGGGCCGCTCGGGTGCGACTCCTACCTGACCGGGTGCCTGCAGTTCCGCTACGGGCAGTGCAACCAGGACGTGCCGTGTATGGGCCGGATCGTCTGCCGGGTCGTGGCCTGCGTCCCACCCTGGACGGTCGACCCCACCTGCACGACCGCCGTCGCCGTCGACAACGCCACGGCGGAGCAGAACGAGCCGTGCTGGACCACCGCACCGCCGGCCCCGCTGTGCGCGTCACCCGACACGGACTGCAGGGTGGTGGGCTTGGTCGCCAGCGCCGATGGCGGCGGCTACGCCGTGCTCACCGCGTTCGGCCGGCTGTTCGGCTACGGGGACTTCCCCGACGACGGCGACGCGTCTGGGTTCGCGCTCGACGCCCCCATCGTCGGGGTCGCGACCTGCAAGACGGGCGGCTATTTCCTGGCTGCGGCCGACGGGGGCATCTTCGATTACGGCGGGGCGCCGTTCCTCGGCTCCATGGGCGGGCGGGCGCTCGACGCAGCCGTGGTCGGTATCGCCGCCTCGCCCTCCGGCCAGGGGTACTGGCTCGTCGCGGCCGACGGGGGCATTTTCGACTACGGCGACGCGCTCTTCTACGGCTCCATGGGTGGACGGCGCCTCAACGCGCCGGTGGTCGGGATGGCGGCTACACCGACAGGCCTGGGCTACTGGCTGGCGGCCGCCGACGGCGGCATCTTCAACTTCGGCGATGCCCCCTTCTTCGGGTCCATGGGTGGCCGGCATCTGAACGCGCCCGTCGTGGCCATGGCGGCAACCCCTTCGGGCCAGGGCTACTGGCTGGTGGCCGCCGACGGCGGGATCTTCGCCTACGGGGACGCCGTGTTCGACGGCTCGACCGGAGCCATGAAGCTCAATCAACCGGTGGTGGGCATCGCGCCCTACGGCAACGACGCCGGCTACTGGCTGGTGGCCAAGGACGGGGGGATCTTCGCCTACGGCGGCGCGCCCTTCCTCGGATCACCGGCATGACGAGGAGGGAGCACTCATGCACGCGATCGTGATCGCGGCGGCGTTGGCCGTGGCCGTGACCGCGGCGGCGCGATCGACCTGGTCGCCCTGCGGCGTCTCCATGCTCGCCACGGTGACGCCGCTGGCCGAGCAGGGTCGGGGCCACCGCTACGGCACCACCGCGGCCTGGTTCATCGTCGGCGGGACCGCGGGTGGAGCCACGCTCGGTCTCGCCATGGCCGCGCTGGCGGTCGGGGTGCGCGCCGCCGCGCCCTCGAACGTCATCGTGGCGGCCGTTGCCGTTGCCGTTGCCGTTACCGCATCCGCCTCCGACACGCGCCTCGGCGGCTTCCGCCTGCCCTTCCACTCCCGGCAGGTCAACGAGCGCTGGCTCGACCAGTTCCGCCCCTGGGCCTACGGCGCAGGGTTCGGCTGGCAGATCGGCGCCGGTCTGACCACCTACATCAAGACAGCCGCCATCTATCTCATGATCGTGCTTGCTGCGCTGACCGCCGACCCCGCGACGGCGCTCGCCACAGGCGCGCTGTTCGGGCTGGTGCGCGGGCTGGCCGTGCTGCTCGGGCGGCACATCTCCAGCCCGGGCGCGCTGGCCGCATTTCACCGGCACTTCACCGAGATCGGGCCCGTCTTCCTCGTCGTCGTGGTGGTCAGCGAGTTGGCCGTGGCCGGCGCCTTCGCTGCGGTGCTCTCGCCCTGGGCCACGTTGGCACTCGGCCTGCTTGCGGCCGGCGCCGTGGTCTCGGTGCTGTCCCGGAGCCGCACACCGATGCCGGCGTCGGCGTCGGCCCGGACGTCCCCTCACGAACCCGGAGATCCGCCTGACAGATCAGACCGGCTCATTGGCCCGTCGCGCTTCTCTTTGCCGCTTACGTTCAGCTCGAAGTCCTATCGCCACGGATCTGAAGAGGCTGTCTGGCTCCGCCCAGACTTCGAAGTCGGCGACCGGTGAAAACCCGAGACGTCGGTACAGAGAGACGGCCATCGGTGTCGAGTGCAGCACGACGGTTCTGACGCCGAGTTCGAACGCATGGGTCATCGCCGCCAGCGTGACCGCAGAGGCCAGATGCATCCGTCGCGATGCGTCCAGAGTGACGACCCCGTAGATCCCAGCGATCCCACCATGGACATGGAGTTCGGCTTTCGAGACAGCGATCCCATTCTGCCGAGCCACCCAGAAGCGGTCGCCTTGCGCAACTCCGAGCTCATACAGCTGGGTCAAGTACCCGGCGTACTGCTTCGGAATTCCGTAGCGCCACGAAACCAGATCCATCCACTCGAGTTCGTTCCCGTTCGCGATCTCAATCCCGGGCGGAAGGTTCGGACCCACCATTCCGTCGCGCGCAAGGTGTTTGATCATCCCTGAAGTGGTTTCAGCCTGGGCAAAACCACGTGAACCGAGACGCGAACGGACGTCACTCGGCCTGGCCGTGGGGTGAACAACGAACACGGGCGGCCCATTGAGACCGTCGAAGACACCGAGCGCTTCATCGAGATCGCGCTCGGCGACATCGCGCTCGCCGCCGTGGAAGCGAAGCACCGCGTTGAAGGGGGCGACAGACAGCGGCGTCGCCACTGAGAGGTATGCGGGTGAATCACGGATCAGACATCCCTGTGGTTCGCCCATGAGGCGATACATATCGAAGTAGTTGTCCTCGAGTGCGGCGATCGCTTCGGTATGCTCCACCTGAACCTCGTTCACTGCGTGATCTGCGAAGATTAGTAAGTACGGAAGCGCTCGTGTCGACGGCCTTGACGCGGCGGGGCGATGCGCCCCACGACGCCGGTGCCCCGGATCTCCAGGTAGCGGGCCGGGTCGTGCAGGTCGAGCACAGAGGTCGGGTCGCCCTCGAGGCGGCCCATTGCGACGGGCATCCCCTGGTCGCGCGGGCCACGAAAGCGCGGTCCCCCGTGTCCGCCCGGTCCGTGGCTGGGCGCCTACCATCGGCTCATCGCCTCGGACCCCGATGCCTCCCCGCCCATTCGCCTGTTCCTGGCCGACGTGGACGGGACGCTGGTCACCCAGGACAAGGTCTTGACCGACGACGCCGTCGCGGCCGTGCACCGGCTGCGCCAGGCCGGCGTCCTCTTCGCCCTGACCAGCGGCCGGCCACCCCGCGGCATGGAGATGCTCGTGCAGCCCCTCGCCATCGACACGCCCATTGCGGCGTTCAACGGTGGCCTGATGGTGGACAGCGCCATGAAGGTCCTCGAACAGCACGTCCTGCCGGAGCACCTCGTCGTGCCGCTTGCCGACCACATGAAGACCTTCGATCTCGACGTGTGGCTCTACCGCGGGGCGGACTGGTACGTGAGCGACACCAAGGCGCCGCACGTCGACCGGGAGGCCTGGACGGTGAAATTCGCGCCCAAGGTGATGGACGGCTTCGACGGGCTCACCGACGGCGTGGTCAAGCTGGTCGGTGTGAGCGACGACCACGGCGCCATCGACAAGGCCTCGGAGTCTGTGTGCGAGAAGTTCGGCGACGACGTGACGGCGGCCGCGTCGCAGCCGTACTACCTCGACGTGACCAACCCGCAGGCCAACAAGGGCTCCGTCGCGCGCTACCTCGCGCGGCGCTACAAGCTGAAGCCCGAGCAGATCGCCACCATCGGCGACCAGCCCAACGACGTCTTGATGTTCGCCCACTCGGGGCTCAGCATCGCCATGGGAAACGCGGACCCCCAGGTGAAGCGCGCGGCGCGGCGGGTCACCCGGAGCAACGAGGACGAGGGGTTCGCGCATGCCGTCGAGCGCTTCGTGCTGCCGGCCGCGACCTGACGGCGGGGGGCACTGCTAGACGCCGCGGTGGTTCTCGAAGCGCGCGTACTGCTTCAAGAACAGCAGATTGGCCTTCCCGGTCGGGCCGTTGCGGTGCTTGGCCACCTCGATCAGCGCGTCGTCCGCCCGGTCGATCGGCACCTCGTCGTTGTACTCGGACTCGCGGTAGATGAAAAGCACGACGTCGGCGTCCTGCTCGAGCGACCCGGACTCGCGCAGGTCCGACAGCTGCGGCGTCTTGTCCTGGCGTGACTCGAGGTTCCGGGACAGCTGCGACAGGGCGACGACGGGCACCTCGAGCTCGCGGGCGAGGATCTTGAGGCCGCGACTGATCTCGGCCACCTCGGTCTGGCGGTTCTCCGCCCGGCCCCGGCCGGTCATCAGCTGCAGGTAGTCGACGACCACGATGCCGAGGTCGCCTTCCGACTTCTTGAGCCGGCGGGCCCGGGCCCGGATGTCCATGACCGTGACGTTGGGGTTGTCGTCGATGAAGATCGGCGCGCTCGACAGACCGCGTCACGGCCACCCCGATTTTGCTCCAGTCCTGGGTGCGGATCCGGCCGGTCTGCAGGCTCTGCCCGTTGACCTCGGCCTCGGAGGCGAGGAGGCGCTGGGTCAGCTCGAGGTGACCCATCTCGAGGGAGAAGAGGAGTGCCGGCCGCTGCGACTGCATTCCGACGTTGGCCAGCACCCCGAGCGCGAAGCTCGTCTTCCCCATGCCGGGGCGGGCGCCCACGATGTTCAGAGAGGAGGGCTGGAAGCCCAGGAGGATCCGGTCCAGCTCGTGGTAGCCGGTGGCCACACCGGTGATGTTCGAGCCGCGCTGCCCCAGCTCCTCGATGCGGTCCAGCCCGGCCCCCAGCAGCTCGTGCAGGGGCCGCATGCTGTCGACCGTGCGGCGCTCGCCGACGTTGAAGACCATCTGCTCCGCCTCGTCGACTGCCGCCTTGACGTCCTCGGGCACCGAGTAGCCGATGTCGGCGATGTCCCCCGCCACCCCGATGAGCTTGCGCAACAGCGCGTGCTCCTCGACGATGTCGGCGTAGTGGCGCGCGTTGGCGATCGACGGCGTGTTGGCCAGCAGCGAGATGAAGATGGAGCGGTCGCCGACCGCCTCGAGTACGCCCGAGCGCTTCAGCTCGTCGGTCACCGTCACCGCGTCGATGGCCTCGCCCCGCTCCATGAGCGCCTGGATGGCGCCGAAGATGTGGCCGTGCGCCGGCTTGTAGAAGTCGGCCGCCGAGCACTTCTCGATGCCGACCGATGCCGCGTCGTTGGAGAGGAGCATGGCCCCGAGCAACGACTCCTCGGCCTCGACGTCGTGCGGCGGCACCCTCGCACCGCTCGGCATCGGGGTGGGGGCCGTCCGCAGCGGGCGGGGGCGGGTGTCGTCAAAGGCTTGGACCACGGCTCACTTACTCTGCCGTTGCGGGTCTGGGGAACGTAAGACCCAATAGGTGTGGGTAAGGCACGGATCCGTGTGGATAAGCCGTGCACGAGTGGTCGACGACTGTGGACCGCTGAAAGCGCAAATCGGCACGCCCCCATGATGGGCACGCGGGTGTATCAGCGCGTGGATGCTGCCGATTGTCGGGCGAGAAGAACGCCCTGGTCAGGACGCGGCCGAGACCTCCACCGTCACGATGGTGGCCACGTCGCGGAACAGCTCGACGGTCACCTCGAACGAACCCGTCTCCTTGATGTGCTCAGGGAGCAGGATGTGCCTGCGGTCCACCTCGATCCCCTTCGAAGCCTTGATCGCCTCCACCACGTCGGCGGGGCCGATCGAGCCGAAGAGGCGGCCGGTCCCCGACGCCCGGGCGGTGATGGGGATCACGGCACCGGCCAGCACGGTGGCCTGCGCCTCGGCGGCACCACGGTCCTGCGCCTCGCGCAGGTCCCGCCCGCGCCGCATCTGCTCGGCCTGGCCCTCGACGCCCTCGGTGGCCACGATGGCCCGGCCCTCGGGCAGCAGGAAGTTGCGGGCGAAGCCGCCCGCTACCTTGACGATGTCACCGCGGCGGCCGACGCCGGCGACGTCGTCGCGCAGCACGACCCTCATGTGTCCGCCCCCGCCTCTGCGGGCTCCACCACGACCTCGACCAGCTCGCCGGCCTCGGCGTCCGCCACGGCCTCTTCAAGGATCGCCATGGCCCCATCGGCGTCGGGAGCCGTTTCGGCCGGCGCATCGGTGGAGGGGCGGGGGCGCGGCGCCTCGGTCGGCACCGAATCGAGCGTGCGCTCGCCCCGGTCGCGCCCGCCGCGGCCACCCGGGCGCTCCGTCACGGTGCGCTGGGTGTAGGGCAGCAGCACGAGCTCGCGCGCCGTCTTGATGGCCATGGCCAGCGCCCGCTGGTGCTGGGCGCAGTTGCCGGTGACCCGGCGCGAGCGGATCTTGCCGCGGTCGCTCATGTACTTGCGCAGCATCGGGACGTCCTTGTAGTCGACCCACTCGGTCTTGTCGCGACACAGCGCGCAGGGCTTCTTCTTCACCCGGCGTCCGAGATCCTTGGGGGCGCGCCGTGACGTCGTCCCGCCGCGCTGGTTGTTCCGTGCCATCAGAAGGGCTCCTCGTCGAATCCGTAGCCCGGTGCGGCATCCGCCGCGGGCTGGGGTTGGGCCGGCGGAGCGGCGGCCGGACGGCCGCCCCCACCACCACCGCCACCCCGGCTGTACTCGCCGGGGCCGCGACGCTCGTTCTTGGTGATCTGCGCGGTGGCCCAGCGCAGCGACGGGCCGATCTCGTCCGCCACCACCTCCACCTTGGAGCGCCGGTCGCCCTCCTGGGTCTCCCAGCTGCGCTGCTCGAGCCGTCCGGCCACCATCACCCGGGCACCACGGGTGATGGTCTCGCTGACGTTCTCGGCCATCTCGCGCCAGCAGACCACGTCGAAGAAGGAGGTGGCCTCCTCCCACTCCTGGGTCTGGCGGTTCTGCCAGCGGCGGTTCACGGCCAGCCCGAACGTCACGTTGGCCTGCCCGGTGTTGGTGAAGCGCAGCTCGGGGTCACGGGTCACGTTCCCGACCAGCGTCACGCTGTTGTCTGTCGCCATCTGTGCTCCTCTCGTCCTCTCGTCAGCTCGCCGCGGACCCGGCGGACCCGGCCGACCCGGCTGCGGTCCCGGCCGGGGCCCTGTGGTCCGGCAGGCGCACGACCTTGTGGCGGATGATCTCGTCGGCCAGGCCCATCATGCGGTCCAGGGCGGCCACGGTGGCGGGCTCGGCGGTGAATTCCACCACGACGTAGTAGCCCTCGCGCTTGTGGTTGACCTCGTAGGCCAGGGTGCGCTTCCCCCAGCGGTCGATGGTGCCGGGGGTGCCGCCGGTGGTGCGGATCACGTCGAGGGCTTGGTCGAGCACGCCCTGAATCACGGTCGGCTCGGTGGTGGCCTCGAAGATGGCCATGACTTCGTAAGGCCGCATGAGCGGCGTACCTCCCTCTGGACCGGGACGTGCCCGGGCCCCTGACGGTCAGGAGCAGGGTCTGTTGCGGGGAGCCATGCTAGCCGCCTCCCGGGCGGGTCGTCGGCGGCCCGGGTGATGCGGCCCGGTGGTGCGGCCCGTTGGTGCGGCCCAGTGGTGCGGCCCGGGTGGTGCGGTGGCGCCCGTCAGGCCAGGGCGTCGCCCAGGCCCGCCGGTCCGTGGTAGGTCTCGGCGTCGCCGGGGAAGTCGCCGCTGCGCACGTCGGCGGCGAAGGCGGCGATGGCCTCGGTGGCGATGCGCCCCACGTCGGCGTACTGGCGCACGAACTTGGGCGGGGTGCCCTTGCCCAGCCCCAGCAGGTCGTGGAAAACCAGGACCTGCCCGTCGCAGGCCGGCCCTGCCCCGATGCCGATGGTCGGCACGTCGAGGTGCTCGGTGACGGCGGCGCCCACCACGTCGGGCACCCCTTCGATCACGAAACCGAAGCAGCCGGCCGCGGCGAGGGCCTTGGCCGCATCGAGCAGCGCGCTCGCGGCGTCGGCGCTCTTGCCCTGCACCCGGAAGCCGCCCATGGCGAGCACCGACTGGGGGGTCAAGCCGAGATGCCCCATGACCGGGATCTCGGCCCGGATGATCGCCTCCACCACCGGCAGGCGGGCCCGCCCGCCCTCGAGCTTGACGGCCTGGGCCCCGGCGCGGATGAGGGTGGCAGCGTTGCGCACGGCGTCCTCGGCCGAGAGGTGGTAGCTCATCCAGGGCATGTCCCCGAGGATCAGGCAGTGCGGCTGCGCCCGGGCCACCGCCGCCGTGTGGTGGGCCATGACCTCGATGTCGACGTGCAAGGTGTCGGGGTAGCCGAGCACCGTGTTGGCCACCGAGTCCCCCACCAAAATGATGTCGGCGCCGGCGTCGGAGACGATGCGGGCCCCCGGCTCGTCGTAGGCCGTGACCATCACGATGGGGGTGTCGCCGTTGCGCCGTTTGCGCGAGCGCAGGGCCGGGACGGTCACGGGCGCACGCTCTGCACGGGCCGGGCTGGCCGGGCCGGCCGGGCTGGCCGGCGGGCCATCGGGGCGATCGGCAGCCGTCACGTCGCCGGCGCCGCCTTCTTGGGGCGAGGCGTGCGGCCGCCGGCGGGATACTTGCGCATGAGGTGGTGCCAGGCGCAGGCGGGGCAGACCTCGACCTCGTAGCAGAGGACCGGCTCGGGCCGGCGGCAGAGCGCCTTGAGCTCGGCCGCGGTGCCCGGGCAGCGCCCGCCCGGCGGCAGCTTGGCCCCGAAGACGAACGTCACCGTGACCAGGCGGCCGTCGTCGCAGATGGGGCAGACCTCCTTGGTCGCCCGGCCCACGTTGCGGGCCGCCCGCAGCAGCTCGGGGTGGGCGTCGCAGACGTCGGTCTTCAAGAGTTTGCCCCGGTCCACCTCCCGGACCACGCCGTTGCGGATGATCCGGTACTCGACCTGGGCCGTGACATCAGGGCTCACCGCACGGGATGGTGACCTCGGCTCCGAGGTGAGGGACACGGCGGCCAGGCTACCTCCCGCGCCGCAATCCGGGCACCAATTGTGAGGCAAATCAGGCACGAACGCGACCATGGTGTGACGCGAAGCGCACTTTCGCTATATCGAACCGATATACTGGGCCGACATGTTGGATCTGGCCATCCTGGGACTGCTGGAGGAACGCGACCTCCACGGCTACGAGATCCGACGCCAATTGCGCGACCACCTGGGACTCCTGGCCAACGTCTCCTTCGGCTCGATATACCCCGCTCTTACCCGCCTGGAGAAGTCGGGCGCGGTGGTGGCCACGGAGGGCGGGGGGTCCGCCGCCGCCGCGGCGCCGGCCGCCGCGGCCGCACCCCCGACCGGCTCGCTCAGCGGCGAGCGGGCGGTCCTGCGGGCCCGCCGGCACTCCCCCACCCGGGCCCGACGGGGCCGCAAGGTCTACCGCATCACCGACGCCGGGCGCGAGCTGTTCGTCGAATTGCTGACGGGCAGCGGATCGGCCGACGACGCCCGCAGCTTCGGGCTGCGCCTGGCCTTCGCCCGGCATCTCGCCCCCCAGGCCCGCCTGGCCCTGCTCGAACGCCGGCGGGCCCAGCTCGTGCAGCGCCTCGGCGACGCCGAGGCCGCCCGCGCCGACCTCGACGTCTACGCCCGCTCGGTCGTCCAGCACACCGCCGACGGCGTGGCCCGCGACATCAGCTGGCTCGACACCCTCATCGCGTCCGAACGCGCCGCCCTCGCCACCACCGGCACCGAGCCGGAGCCCGTGGCCTGAAGCAACCCCGCTCCACCGACAACGAAGACCCAGAAGGAGACATGTCCATGCCCAAGCCCATCCGCCTCGCCATCGCCGGCGTCGGCAACTGCGCCAGCTCGCTCGTTCAGGGCATCGCCTACTACCGCGACGCCGAGCCCGGCGACGTGGTCCCGGGCCTCATGCACGTGGAGCTGGGCGGCTACCACGTGCGCGACGTGCTCCCGGTGGCCGCTTTCGACGTGGACCAGACCAAGGTCGGCACGGACCTCGGCAAGGCCATCCACGCCGGCCTGAACAACACCGTGCGCTTCGCCGACGTGAGCGAGCTCGGCGTGACCGTCCAGCGCGGTCCGACATTCGACGGACTGGGCACGTATTACCGCGAGCTCATAGAAGAGTCACCCTTCGAGCCGGTCGACGTCGCCGAGGCGCTGCGCCGGGCCGAGGCGGACGTCCTCGTCTCCTACCTCCCGGTCGGCTCCGAGCAGGCCCAGCGCCACTACGCCCAGGCCTGCCTCGATGCGGGTGTCGCTTTCGTCAACGCCATCCCCGTCTTCATCGCCTCGGACCCCGAGTGGGCCCGCAAGTTCCGTGACGCCGGCGTGCCCATCGTCGGCGACGACATCAAGAGCCAGGTGGGCTCGACCATCGTGCACCGCATCCTCACCCGCCTCTTCGAGGACCGCGGCGTCGCTCTCGACGAGACGTACCAGCTGAACTTCGGCGGCAACATGGACTTCAAGAACATGTTGGAGCGCAAGCGCCTGGAGTCCAAGAAGATCTCCAAGACCCAGGCCGTCACCAGCCAGCTGGAGGACAACGTCCTCGACGCCGACGACGTCCACGTCGGGCCGTCGGACCACGTGCCGTGGCTCAAGGACCGCAAGTGGGCCTACATCCGCATGGAGGGCCGCAACTTCGGGGACGTGCCGCTCAACCTGGAGCTCAAGCTCGAGGTGTGGGACTCCCCCAACTCGGCCGGCGTGATCATCGACGCCGTGCGCTGCGCCAAGCTGGCGCTCGACCGCGGCATCGGCGGCCCGCTCCTCGGACCGTCGGCCTACTTCATGAAGTCTCCCCCGGTGCAGTACCACGACGACGTGGCCCACGCCCTCGTCGAGGGATTCGCCGCCGGCGAGACCCAGGACAGCTGGCCCGCCGACTGAACCGACGCGTCAGACCAGGATGCGCTCGTCGGGGGCCCGCACCCCGACCACGGCCAGCGTTCGGCCCATGCCGAGGAAGCAGCCGCAGCAGATGGTGAGGTCCGCCAGCTCGTCCTGCGAGAAGGCGTCGTGCAGGCGGCCCCAGAACTCGTCGTCCATGGCCAGGTGGTCGAGAGCGAAGCGCTCGGCGAACTCCGCCGCCAGCCGTTCCCGCGTGCTCAGCCCGGTGGCGGCGCGCCAGTCGGTCACCTCGGCGTAGAACGGCTCGCCCGCACCGGCGGCCTCGCCGTCGCGGGCCCGGGTGTCCCGGCAGACGGCGCAGTCGTTGATCAGCGCGATGGTCCAGCGCGCCGCCTCTCGCTCGCGCACCGACAGCCGCGAGTTCTCGTAGACCGCAGCCGACAGCTTCCCCATTCCCGCCGCCATGTCCGGGCGCAGCAGCGCCCAGTCGATGTGCTCGCCCATGCCGCTCGTCGGTGCCGCTATCCTCGTCATGCCCCGCGACGCTACCGCCGCCGGCCCCCGCTGCGCCGTGCGCCGGCTACTCCCGCTCGGCCCACCAGAGCCGGAGACGCCGGGCCGCCTCCTCCTCGCCCAGCGGCCCCTCGTCGAGGCGCAGCTCCATGAGGAAGTCCAGGGCCTCGCCCACGGCCCGGCCGGGCCGGATGCCGAGCAGCGTCATGATCTGGTTCCCGTCGAGGTCGGGGCGCAGCGCCTGCAGCTCCTCCTCCTCGCCCAGCTCGACGATGCGCGCCTCGAGCTCGTCCATGCGCCGGGCCAGCGCCCGGGCCTTGGCCGCATTGCGCGTCGTGCAGTCGCAGCGGGTCAGCTCGTTCAGCAGGTCGAGGTGCGGGCCGGCGTCGCGCACGTAGCGGCGCACCGCTTTGTCGGTCCAGCCCAGCCGGTAGGTGTGGAAGCGCAGGTGCAGCTCGACCAGCCGCACCACCGTGTCCACGTCGGACGCGCTGTAGCGCAGCGCCTCCATGCGCGTCCGCGTCATGCGGGCGCCGACGACCTCGTGGTGGTGGAAGCTCACGCCGCCGTCGGTGATGGCGCGCGTGCGCGGCTTGCCGACGTCGTGGAACAGCGCGGCCAGCCGCAGCAGCCGGTTGGGCGACGTCTTGTCGACGACGGCGAGCGTGTGCGCCAGCACATCCTTGTGCCGATGGATCGGGTCCTGCTCGAGCGCCAGCCCGGGCAGCTCGGGGAGGAACTCGCCGGCTAGGCCGGTGCGCACCACGAACCACAGCGCCACCGAGGGCACGTCGATCGTGACGATCTTGTCGAGCTCGTCACGGATGCGCTCCGCCGAGACGATGGAGAGACGTCCGTGCATGTGCTCCACCGCCGCCGTCAGTGCGGGGTCCGGTTCGAGCGAGAAGCGGGCGGCGAAGCGCGCCGCGCGCAGCATGCGGAGCGGGTCGTCACCGAACGAGATCTCCGGGTCGAGCGGCGTGCGCAGGCGGCCGGCCGCCATGTCCCCCAGTCCGTCGAAGGGGTCGACCAGCTCCATGTGGGGCAGCCGGAGCGCCAGCGCGTTGATGGTGAAGTCCCGGCGCGACAGGTCCACGACGAGGTCGTCGCCGAACGTGACCTCGGGCTTGCGCGAGTCGGGCACGTAGACCTCGGCCCGGTGCGTCGTGATCTCGTAGACCTGGGTGCCCCGGCGGCAGCCGATGGTGCCGAAGCGCTCGCCCTGTGTCCAGATGTCGTCGGCCCAGCCCCGCACCAACCGCTCGGTCTCCGCCGGGAGGGCGTCGGTCGTCAGGTCGAGGTCGTGGGGCTCGGTGGTGCCTGACGGGCCCGGGAACAGGGCGTCGCGCACGGAGCCACCGACAAGGGCGAGGGTCTTCCCCGCAGCGGCGAAGCGACGCGCCACCTCCTCGGTGGCCTCGACATAGGGGCGGAACCGTTCGGGCACCGACGTGGACTGCACCCGCCCACGGTAGTGCGCCCTCTAGCCTCTCCCTGTGTCGACGCGCCGGGCCAGCACCGCCCTCTGCACGCTCGCTGTGGCCGTGACAGCCCTGGTCAGCACCATCGCCTCCGCTCCCAACGCGGGCGCAGCCGCACCGGCGCGCCCGAGCGCGCCGCCACTCGTGCTCGCGTCCCAGAGCTCGTGGGTCAGCGCCGCCCAGCCGTGGTTCAACCTCGTCGTCGGCGTGTCCTCCGCCGAGGGGGCCGCACGCGGACTACGGGTCAGCGTCACCTTCTACGGCCGCCTCGACGACTCGTCCCAGCTGCAGCAGTCCATCTCGGGCTCGCCTCCCACCGAGACGCTGCTGCGGATGCCGCCCGTCCCCGTCACCTCCGGGACGACGGGCCTCACCGCGGCGGCCTGCGTGACGGTGCTGCCCGAGGCCGATGCCAGCGCGCCGGCGACGGGGCCTGGCGTCTGCGCGGCCGGTGCGCCGACCCTCACCCTCGGCTGCACGCCGCTCACCGGCCGGTGCGGTGACGTCTATCCCGTCTCGGTCGCCCTCATGCGGCAGGGCTCGTCGTCGCCCGTGGCCCGCTTCACCACGTTCTTGACCTATCAGGAGCCGACCGCCGTCGGCGGCACGGGGCCGCTCCGCGTCGGCGTCGTCCTCCCCGTCACGGCGGGAAGCGGGGCCACCATGGCCGACGCGCTGACGGACCACCACGACGTGGCGACCACCCTGGCCGTGAGCCCGCGGGCGGTGAACCAGATGGAGGCGGCCCGCTCCCACGACGAGCGCACGCTGGAACAGCTGGCCGCGCTCGGCGACGACCAGCTCCTCGACCAGCCCTACGTGCCCATCAACGTGGCCGCGCTCGCCGAAGCCGGGATCTCCGACGAAATCACCCTGCAGATGCAGCGGGGCGACGATGTCCTGCACAGCGCGGGCCTCAAGGCCGATACCGGCCCGTGGGTCGACACCACCTCCAACTTCTCGCAGGGCGACGCCGCCGACCTCGCCACCGGGTTGCAGAAGGCGGGTGCGTCCCAGGCCGTGATCAGCGACACCGACCTGTCGACGGGAGGGGCCAGCAACTACACCTTCGCCCAGCCCTTCACGCTCGACCTCGGCCACGGCGCCACGGTGACCGCCATCGGCGCCGACTCCACGCTGAGCACGCGCTTCACCGCCACACCGGGCGACCCGGCCCTCGGGGCCGAGCAGCTGCTCGCCGGGCTCTCCTTCGTGCACTTCGAGAACGCTTTCCTCACCGAGCCGCGCGGCGTCGTCGTGACCCCGCCGCCCGGCTGGCACGCCACGGCCCAGTTCATGGACACGCTGCTGGGCGGGTTCGCCGGCAACGCCGCCCTCAGTCCGGTGACCCTGGCGCAGCTCTTCACCCAGGTACCCGCCGGGGTCAACCGTGAGCCCGCTGAGCGCCAGCTCCAGGCCGGGGGGGCCGACCACGGCATCACCCAAAGCGCCGCCGACCGCATCGCACTCGACCGCCAGCAGCTGTCCTCGTTCAGCGCGGCCGTCGCCGGGCACCCCCCCACCCTGGTCACCCTGGGCGACGCCCTCTTGACGGCCGAGCAGCGCGGCCTCAGCGCGGCCGGACGCTCCGCCGCGCTGAACGCCTACTCCAGGTCCTTCGACGGCACCACCGGTCAGATCACGCTGGGGACCGAGCGCACCGTGACCTTCACCTCGCAGCGGGCCGCCATCCCCGTCACGGTGCTGTCCTCGGCGCCCTACCCGGTGACCGTCGTCGTCACGCTCAGCAGTGACAAGTTCACCTTCCCGGACGGCAACACGCAGCGCTTGACGTTGGTCCACCCCACCACCTCGGTGCGAGTCACCGCCCAGGCCCGTACCTCGGGAGACCGGCTCCCCATTGACGTGACCCTGCACACGCCGGACGGGCAGGTCCTCATCGCCCACACCGTGCTCACGGTGCACTCCACCGAGATCTCCTTCGTCGGGGTCGCCCTCACCGTCCTGGCCGGCGCCGTCCTGCTCGTGTGGTGGATGCGCACCTGGAGGCGGTCCCGCCGGGCCCGGCCGCGGGCGCACTGACCGTGCCCACCGCCCGCCGCGCCCGCACGCTGCCCCTGCGGACGTCGGCCGCCTACGTCGCGGTCGGGACCGGCGTCTCGCGGGTCACCGGGCTGCTCCGCTTCGTGGCCCTGGCCTGGGCGCTGGGCCAGACGACGCTGGCCGACTCGTACAACCTGGCCAACACCACGCCCAACATCCTCTACGACGTCGTGCTGGGCGGCGTCCTGTCCGCCACCTTCATCCCCGTGTTCGTGGACCGCCTGGCCAACAAGACCGAGACCGAGGCCTTCGATTCCATTTCGGCCGTCCTGACGGTGTCGGTGGTGGTGCTCCTCACCACGACGCTGGCCGCGCTGGTGGCCGCGCCGTACCTCATCGACGCCCTCACCGTGCTCGACACGCATGCCGGCACCAACCAGCTCCATCGCGTCCTGCTCGAGCGACAGGTGGCCACCGGGTTCTTGCGCTGGTTCGTGATCCAGATCGCCGCCTACGGCCTCTTCGCGCTGGCGGCCGCCCTGCTCAACACGCGCCGCCGCTTCATCGCCGTCGCCTGGGCCCCAATCGTCAACAACGTCGTCTGCATCGGCATCCTGGTGTGGTTCGGGCTCTGGGCCGGGCACGGCGCCTCCCTGGCCGGGGTGGAGCAGCACCACACCCAGCTGGTGCTGCTCGGGCTGGGCACCTCGCTCGGCGTGGTCCTCCAAGGCGTGGCACTGATCCCCAGCTTGCGTCGGGCCGACCTCGGGCTGGTGCGCTGGCGCTGGAACCCGCGCGACGAGGCCCTGCGCGCCGTGACCCGGCTGGGCGGGTGGACGTTCGGCTTCGTGCTGGCCAACCAGATCGCGCTGTTCGTCGTCACCATCCTGGCCGGCAGTGTCGCCGGCCCCGACCCGGTCTCCTCGTACACCTACGCCTACGCCTTCTTCCAGCTGCCCTACGGCATCGTCGCCGTGACCGTGATGTCGGTCGTGACGCCCGACCTGGCCGAGCGCTGGTCGACCGGGCAGCGGACGGCGTTCCTGCACCGCATGACCGGCGGGCTGCGCGCCGTCCTGGCGCTCATCATCCCCTCGGCCGTGGGCATCCTCTTACTGGCCAAGCCCTCGGTCGCCCTGCTGCTCGGCAACGGTCACAGCACCCCGGCCGAGACGGCGACGACCGGCGCCGCGTTGGCCATGTTCGCGCTCGGCTTGCCCGGCTTCTGCACCTACCTGTACCTCGTGCGCGTGCTGCAGTCGATGCAGCGCACCAGGGTCGCCTTCTACCTCTATCTGGTGGAGAACGCGTTGAACATCGTCCTGGCGCTGCTGCTCGTCCATCCTCTCGGCGTGCGCGGCCTCGCTCTCTCGCTCTCCATCGCCTACAGCGTGGCGGCCCTCCTGGCGCTGGCCGTCTTCCACCAGTGGTTCGGGCGCCTGGCCGAGCGCGAGACCTGGGCGCCGCTGGTCCGCGTCATGATCGCCAGCGTGCCCATGGGCGTGGTCGTCCTCGTGGTGTCGAACCTCTCGGCATCGACCAGCGTGGCGGGGCTGGCGGCCCGGGTCGTCGGCTCCGTGGTGGCCGGCGGCCTCACCTTCGGCGCCGTCGTGATCTGGCTGGGCCGGCGCCACGACTCGCACCGGCAGCCGCCGTCACGTCCCGCCGGCCCGACCCTGCCCGGCGCGCCCAGAGCTCCGGTCCCCTCGCCGGGCGCCACCCGCCTCGTGGCGTCCTCCAAGGATGCGCCGCCGGACCCGCCGGCGCCGCGACCGGGAACGTCCTCCCGGGCCCTCGACAGACTCGTGTGATCCCGTCGGCCCTCGGCGCCACCGGAGACCGCGGAGACCCCGCCGAGCGGCCCCCTCCGTGGCAGACTCGTGCATGCCCGGCGTCCACATCGTCACCGACAGTGCCTGCGACCTGACCGACCAGCTCGTCAAGGAGCACAACGTCATCGTGGTGCCGCTGACCATCCGCTTCGGGAGCGAGGAGCTCGAGGACCGCCGCCAGTTGTCGCCGGCCGAGTTCTGGGAGCGCTGTCACGGCAAGGGCGACCTCCCGCAAACGGCGGCGCCCTCGCCCGGTGCGTTCCAGGCCGCCTTCCAGCAGGCCAGCGACGAGGGTGCCGACGCCGTGCTGTGCCTGACCATCTCCTCCAAGGTGTCGGGCACCTACGGCTCGGCCGTGACCGCGGCCGACACGTTCTCCGCCATTCCTGTGCGCGTCGTCGACACGTACTCGCTCACCATGGGCCAGGGCCTCCTGGTCATCGCCGCCGCCGAGGAGGCCGCCGCCGGGGCGAGCCTGGACGAGCTGGTCGCCGCCACCGAGGACCGCATCCCCCGCACGCACATCTACGGCGTGCTGGGCGGGCTCGAGCACCTCCAGCGCGGCGGGCGCATCGGCGGTGCCCGCGCCCTGATGGGCTCGCTGCTCAACATCAAGCCGGTGATCCAGCTCAAGGACGGTGCGGTGGCCGAGGAGTCCAAGCAGCGGACCCGGGCCAGGGCGCTGGCCTACCTGAACGACAAGGTCAGGGCCGACGCCCCGCTCGAGCGGCTGGCCGTGGCCGACGGTGCCTGCGACGACTTCGGCGACGTCGTGACGCGCGTCAGCGACATCGCCACGGAGCATCCGCTGGTGGTCGTCGATCTCGGGCCGGTGGTCGGGACCCACGCCGGGCCCAACACCGTGGGCGTCTGCTACATCGTCCCTGCCAGGGCGGCCGGGACGGCCGGGTAGTCTCCACGCCGTGGCAGAGAACGACATTGCCGACGCGCTGTCGGACCGGGCCCTCGGGGCAGTCGACACGGTGGTCGCCACCGTCAACGACAAGGCCATACGGCCGGCCATCGTCGCCGCCCGGGGCATCGTCTTCGGCGTCATCATCGCCGTCATGGGCATCACCGTCGTGGTGCTCTTCTGCGTCGGCTTCATCCGCCTGACCACCATCGCCGGGCACCGGATCTGGGCCTCCTACCTGGTGCTCGGGCTCATCTTCTGTGCCGTCGGCGCCGTGCTGTACTCGCGCCGCGGCGTGCCACCCGATGCCTGAGCGCCGCAAGGTCGTCATCATCGGGAGCGGTCCGGCGGGCCTCACCGCCGCCCTGTACTCGGCGCGGGCCCAGCTCGAGCCCCTGGTGATCGAGGGTGAGCCCTCCTCCACCAGCGACCAGCCCGGCGGCCAGCTGATGCTGACCACCGACGTGGAGAACTACCCCGGCTTCGTCGACGGGGTCATGGGTCCCGATCTCATGGGGATGATGCGGGCCCAGGCCCTGCGTTTCGAGGCCGAGCTGCGCACGGCCAAGGTGAGCCGCGTCGACGTCACGCCCTGGCCCTTCGAGATCTGGGTGGGCGACCCCGGGGCCGACGAGCCCACCGTGCTCGCCGACACGCTCATCGTGGCCACCGGGGCGCGCTCGCTCATGCTGGGCTGCCCCAACGAGGAGCGCCTGCTCGGCTACGGCGTGTCGACCTGCGCCACCTGCGACGGCTTCTTCTTCCGCGAGCAGCACATCGCCGTGGCCGGCGGCGGCGACTCCGCCCTCGAAGAGGCCCTCTTCCTGACCCGCTTCGCCTCCAAGGTCACCGTGATCCACCGGCGGGACGAGCTGCGGGCCTCGAAGATCATGCAGGAGCGCGCCTTCAAGAACCCCAAGATCGAGTTCCACTGGAACGCGGTCATCACCGAGATCCTGGGCGACACCAAGGTCAGCGGCGTGCGCCTGCGCGACACGGTCACCGGCGAGGAGTCCGAGCTCGACGTGAGCGGCCTCTTCGTGGCCATCGGGCACGAGCCCAACAGCTCCCTGTTCAAGGGGCAGATCGAGCTGGGGGCCAACGGCTACATCCGGACCTTCGACGGCACGACCAGGACCAGCGTGGACGGGGTCTTCGCCGCCGGCGACGTGCAGGACGACTACTACCGCCAGGCGGTCACCTCGGCCGGTTCGGGCTGCATGGCCGCCATCGACGCCGAACGCTGGCTGGAAGAGCGCGGCGAGTAGCCGGGAACAGAACCCGACGGGTGAACGTTGCACACCCTGACAAGGAGATTGCCATGAGCGAGAAGATCGAGACCCTGACCGACGCTACGTTTGACGAGCATGTCAAAGCTTCGGATGTCCCCGTCCTGGTGGACTTCTGGGCGGAATGGTGCGGCCCGTGCAAGATGATCTCCCCGGTACTCGAGGAGATCGCGGAGGAGCAGGCCGGCAAGATCCGGATCGGCAAGCTCAACATCGACGACAACCTCGACGTGACCCGTCGCTTCGACGTGATGAGCATTCCGACGCTGATCCTGTTCAAGGACGGGGAGCCGCAGGTCCGCCTGATCGGGGCGAAGCCCAAGGGCCAGCTGCTCGAGGAGATCTCGGCCTACCTGTAGGCCTGCCCCTCGCTGTCGGAGACCGCGGTGACGCGGTCTCCGACGTCCAGCACCGGCTGACCGCCATCCTGCCCGGCGCGCCCGTGGACGCCGACGGCATCTTCGGCCCGGGCACTCGGGCTGCCCTCGAGGCCTTCCAGCGGCTGCGCGGCCTCCGCGTCGACGGCGTGTGCGGTCAACAGACCTGGAACACCCTGGTGGAAGCCAGTTTTCGGATGGGTGACCGCTTCCTCTACCGCCGGACCCCCATGCTGCGGGGTGACGACGTGGCGGAGCTGCAACAGCGCCTGTGCACGCTGGGCTTCGATACCGGCCGGGTCGACGGCATCTTCGGTGACGCCACCGTGCGCGCCCTGGCCGAGTTCCAGCGCAACGCCGGGCTCCCCGTCGACGGGATAGTGGGCGGGGCCACCCTCAGGGAGCTGCTGCGCCTCGAGAGCCGCCACCAGGACCCCGAGCTGGTCTCCGCCGTACGGGCCCGCGCCGCGCTGCGCGACGCCCCGCCCACGCTGCGCGGCCGTCACATCGCGGTCGGTGAGAGTGGCGGCCTTGGCAGCGTCACGGGCGCCTTCAGACGGCGGCTGACCTGGGGCGGCATCCGGGTGACGGAGCTGCACCATCCCGACGACACCGTGCAGGCCAAGGAGGCCAACGAGCTGGGGGTCGATGTGTTCGTCGGGCTCCGCCTCAATCCCTCGACCTCAGGTTGCCGTACCGCCTTCTGGTCCGGGCGGCACGACGAGTCCCTGGGAGGGCGGCGGCTGGCCGAACTGGTCCAGGCCTGCGTCCCCGAGGCGCTCGGCGTCACCGACGCCGGGGTGCACGGCATGTCGGTGCCGCTCCTGCGTGAGACGCGCATGCCTGCAGTGCTGATAGAGGTGGGTCCCGCCAGCCGCGTCGTCGAGGGTGCGCCCGCACTGGCGGCGGCGCTGGCCGCGGCGCTGGGCCGCTGGGCCGACGCCTCCTGGGATTGATTACTGGTAATCAATGACGCGGATTGCCCCGCCGGCGTCCATGTGGCAGTCGCGCGACCCGGGCGACGGTTACGCGATCAATGCTTCCGGCAGATGAACGAAGTGACAATCCACAACGTCATGCACAGGTTGTGGATGAAGCTGTACCGCCCCTTGACAGTTGTGTGAACTATGCGACGCCTCCGTCACCGACCATGGCCCGGTAGATGCGCTCGAGGTCCTCGAGGGTGGCGAACTCGACCACCAACCGGCCCCGCCGGTTCTGGATATCGACCTTGACCCGGGTGTTGAGGTAGGTGGACAAGAGATCCTCGAGCTCGAGCACACCGGGCTCCGGCAGCTTGCGCACCGTGGCCCGACGGGCGCTCGCTTCGGTGGTACTCGAGGTAGCACCCTTTGCCGCCGCCGTCTGCTCGGCCGCTTCCGGTGCGTCAGGGACGACTCTGAGCTCGGAGCCCCCACGGCGCACCAGCTCCTCGACCGCCCGAACCGTCAACCCCTCCACGACGATCTGCTCCACCATCTTCTCCTGCAGGGCGCGGTCGGGCGTCCCGAGCAGGGCGCGGGCGTGGCCGGCGGAGATGGTCCTTTCGGCCAGGGCGCGCTGGGCCCCGGCCGGCAACTGCAGCAACCGCAGGGTGTTGGTGACGGTGGCACGGCCCTTGCCCATGCGGGTGGCCACCTGCTCGTGGGTCAGCCCGAACTCGTCGATGAGCTGCTGGTAGGCCGCGGCCTCCTCCAGGGCGTTGAGGTCGACCCGGTGGAGGTTCTCGACCAGGGCCTGCTCCAGGCTGGCCACGTCGTCGGCCACCTGGACCAGCACGGGGATGGTCTGCAGGCCGGCGCGACGGGCCGCCCGCCAGCGCCGCTCCCCCGCGATGAGCTCGTAGCTGTCCTCTTCGTCCTCGAGCTGACGCACCAGGACCGGCTGGAGAAGACCGACCTCCCGGATGGAGGCCGCCAGGGCCCCCATCGACTCCTCGTCGAAGTGGCTCCGGGGTTGGTAGGCGTTGGGCCGGATGTGTGAAATCGGCACCACCCGGAGAAGGGAGTCGGACTCCCCCGTCGCCTCACTCGGGATCAAGGCACTGAGGCCCTTACCGAGACCGCTGCGGCGCGCCATTGCTCACCTCCTTGGCCAGCTCGCGGTAGGCCACGGCGCCCCGCGAGGCAGGATCGAACACCGTGATGGGTTGCCCGAAAGAGGGGGCTTCGGACAGGCGGACCGTGCGCGGGATCACCGCGCGACAGACCCGCTCTGAGAAGTGCTCCCGCACCTCGTTGGCCACGTCGACCGACAGCCGGGTCCGGGCGTCGTACATGGTCAACACAATTGTGCTGACCTCCAGGGTCTGATTCAGGTTGGTCGAGACCAGGTTCACGTTGCGCAGCAGCTGGCTCAGACCCTCGAGGGCGTAGTACTCGCACTGAATGGGCACGAGCACCTCGTCGGCCGCGGCCAGGCCGTTGACGGTGATGAGGCCCAGTGACGGGGGGCAATCGATGAGGACGAAGTCGAAGTCGTCCACCACGGTGTCGATGGCACGCTTGAGCTTCAGCTCCCGGCTGAACGCAGGGACGAGCTCGATCTCGACCCCGGCCAGGTCGATGGTGGCCGGGGCGACGAACAGGTTCTTGACGCTGGTCGGCTCGATGCAGTCCTCGAGCGGGCGGTCCCGCATGATCACGTCGTACATGGACAGCTCAAAGTTACGGGCCTCCACACCGAGACCCGTGGTGGCGTTGCCCTGGGGGTCGAGATCGATCACGAGCACCCGGTAGTCGAGCTCGGCCAGCGCGGCGCCCAGGTTGACCGTCGTGGTCGTCTTGCCCACCCCGCCCTTCTGGTTGGCGATGGCGATGACCCGGGGCAGTTCGCGGAGTGCCGGCTTGGAACCGTTGAGCAACTCGGTGGCCTCGTCCCCGATGGACGGAGACCGCATGGCGTGCTTCGGTGCCGCCGGCGAGGGTGCAATGGCGTCCGGCTCGGCAGCCGGCGATGCGGGCTGGGCGGCGGATGCGATCGGCGCAGCCGGGAGCGGCTCTGCGGCGTGAACGGGAACGGTCTCCGCCAGTGGAGCTTCGTCATCGGGCTCTGGGGGAGCGGACACCGTCTCCGGCGGCCCTGTCGGCGCCGTATCGGCCGCTTCGGCCGCTTCGGCCGTTCCCGAAGCCGAGACGCCGTCCGAGGCCGGGGGGGAGGGTGGCGTCTGGGCCCCATCGCCTACCACGTCGCCGGCCTGGGCCGGGTTGGATGGCCCCGGCTCCGTGATCAGGCTGATGACCGGGTCGGCGACGTGGGATCCCTCCTGGTCGTAGTCGTATGGCCCGACCCCCGACTCACCTGATCCTGCTGTCTCGGCCGGGTCTCTGTCCCCCCGGCGTCGGATGCGCATCAGGTAGGACTTTCGTTACGCCACCGCACGGCGCCTATCCTGGCCTGCCGGCGCCCCGAGGTCAAGAGTTGAGATTGTTCCACGTGAAACCGCCGCCTGGCGGCCCCGGCTGATTTCACTTGCCGTTCCACGTGGAACATTTCCTGTCACCTTCCTTGACCCCGGTGAGCTGCCCTTCTTCCCTGGGCCACGCGGGACGGACGCCGATCGGGCACCCGCAGACAGCGTCTCCCGGTGCGCGACCCCGTGGCGGTCAGAACCGGGGCCGGGCCTGGCCGGGAGCTAGCTGCGCCCAATCCGGGCCCAGAACCCCGGGGCCGAGAAACGGCCAGAATCCCTGGGCTGAGAATCGGTTCACACTGAGGTCGCTGGGCTCAGAACAGGGGCCTCTTGGCCGGCACACCGTTGCGACGTGGGAAGCCCTCAGGACACGGCGCGGCCTGGGTCAGCACGCGGTACTCGAAACCCTCGTGGAGGATCTGTGCCGGCTCCAGTCCGAGCTGTCGGAGCGGGTCCGCCGGCCAGCGAGGGTCCTGATTGCCCGGGCCGTCCTCGTTCTCCAACGGCGAAGAGGGCGGTTCCGAGACGAGCAGCCATCCTCCGACCTTCAGCAGGGGAGCGGCGCACTCGGCCACCACGGCCGGTCGGCCGAAGGAACGGGCCACCACGCCGTCGAAGCCTGCCCTCAGGCCATTCGTACGACCGCACACCTCGGCTCGCTCCTCGAGGACATCGGCCCGCTCGGCCAGTCCCAAACGCTCGAGGGCCCGGCGCAGGAAGGCGGCCCGCCGGCCGTTCGCCTCGACCAGGGCCACGGTGGCCTCGGGCCACTCGGCCGCCAGGACCAGCCCCGGCAGCCCGCCACCCGAACCCAGGTCCACCAGCCGTCTGGAACCTCCGGCCGACAGCCGTCGGGCGATGGCGACGAAGCCCTCGGCGTGCCGGATCTGTGGGTCCAGAGGGCCGGGGCCCAAGAATCCCAGGTCGCGCGCCTCGGCGAGGAGCTCGTGCAAGACGGTGGGGGAGTGGCCCCCTTCGTGGGCGCCGGGCACCGGCGCCCGGTCAGCCCGCGGGCGCGATGACGATGTGGCGGTTGGGGTCTTCGCCTTCGGAGCGGGTCTCGACCCCCGCCATCTCGTTGATGGCGTCGTGCACGGCCTTGCGGTCGGCCGGGCTCATCGGCTCGAGCGCCTTCTCCTGGCCCGAGGCCAGGACCTCCTCGGCGATCTGCACACTGAACCGCTTGAGGGCGGCCGAACGCCGCTCCCGGTAGCCGGCCACGTCCACCAGAATGCGGTCCGTGCGTGAGGGGCACTGCCGCTGGACGACGGCCCGTGTCAGGTCTTGCAGGGCTGCCAGGGTCGACCCCCGAGGGCCCACCAGGATTCCGAGGTCTTCCCCGAGGGCGGCGATCTCGACCGTGTCCTCGTCCAAGAGGCGGGTCTCGACCGTCCCTTCCATGCCGAACTCATTGAGGAGGTCGGCCACGAAGGCCCGCCCGACCTCACCCTGCTCTTCGAGCGTCATTCCTTCGGCCATGTCCACTGTCTCCTTCACTTCGGTGCTCCCGTGCGGAGCCTTGCCAGCCGCTGTCCGTTCCGAGCCGTTCCCGGAGCCTCCCACCGATGCCGCGCCGGTGACCGTCGCCTTGCTGCGATTGCGCCGGCGCCGGGCTGAGCGACTGGTGCCGCTTCCCGTGCCGGCTGTCGTCGACCCCGCTCCGCTTGCCCCGGCGCCGGCAGCACCGGACTCGACCCCCTCGCTCCGCGTGCGCCCGGAACCCCCTCCAGAGGACCGCTTGCCATTCTCCCGACCGCCGCCCTGGCCGTCCCGACCGCCCTGGCCGCCCTGACCCCCTTGGCCGCCCTGACCCCCTTGGCCGGACCGGCCGCCGCCACTGCGGCGTGAACGCTCGCGCCGAGGCCGGGCCCCGACGGGTCGCACCCGTGCCCGCACCCTGGCCTCGACCCGAACCCGCCCGAAGAGCCCCGTCTTCGGCTCGTCCACCACGATGACCTCGGCATCTCCGACCGCAACGCCCAGCTGGTCCAGCGCCTGTTCAGTTGCCTCTTCGACGGTCTTGCCCGCCACCTCAACCCACTCCACGCGTTATCGAGCCTTTCTGGTCCTCTTCGAGCGCGACCGCGGGTGGGCCTTGGGTGCCGGAGCGTCATCGTCGCTCGCCGCCGAGCCGTTCGTCGCCTGCTTCCCCGCGGACGGCTTCCTTCCGTTGGTGGGCGCCTGGCCGTTCGTCTTGGCGCCAGCGCCTCCCTTGGCTGGCGGCAGCGTGGCTTTCGCTGCTGCCGTCCCGTCCGTGGCCTTCGACGCCTTCTTGGCCGGCTTGGGAGGGGAGGGTTTCTCCAACTCCTTCTTCTCCTCCTTGGCCGTCGAGCCGATCTCCCGCTCGGCCGCGACCGGGGTCACCATGCCGGAACGGAACATCACCTCTTGTGTTGCGATGCGCATAGCCGATGACACGACCATGTAAATAGTTGCTCCAGCCGGCACTCTCAGGTAAATGACACCGAAAATAATAGGGAAAAACTTCTGCATTGTTTGCATCTGTGGATTCGCCGCTGCAGCCTGAGGATTGCGGCTGTTCATTTGCTTCATTTGGTAGAACTGCATGAACATCGCAGCGCCAATGAGCACCAAGTAAGGGAGCACCAAAACTGCCTGGCTGGCGCTTCCGGGGAACGCGTGATGCGAAAGAGGGAGGGATGACAAATCCATTCCGAACCACCAGTGCATTTGGCCATTGCTGGCCACCAATGCTTGGTGCATTGTCGAACTCTCGGGGATGTAACGCGGCGACGCACATCCGGCCTTTGCGAGACACTTGACTGTGTCTCCCGCCGCGTTCGTATATGTCGAACCCTTCGGCACCACGTACGAGAGCCCGCGTATGAGCGAGTACAGCACGATGAGGAAGGGCATCTGCAGGAGGCTGGGAAGGCAGGCCCCGAACGGGCTCGTCCCGTTCTCCTTGTAGAGCTTCATCATCTCCTGGTTGAGCATTTCCCGGTTCTCCGGGCCCTTGTACTTGGCCTGGAGCTTCTTCATTTCGGGCTGCAGCCGCTGCATCGCCAGCATCGACTTGGTGCTCTTCACCGTGACCGGGGTCAGGGCCAGCATGATGATGATGGTCAGGCCCGTGATGGCGAAGCCGTAGTTGGGCCAGACGGAATAGAGGGCGGCCAGGATGTAGCCGAACAGCTCGAAGAGGGGGTGGAAGATCTCTCCGACCAGCTTGAACAGGGAATTCTCGGCCAAGACGGGGTGGCTCAGCACGGACGGCTCCGTTCGTGGGTGTGGACTCGTATCGGCACCAGGTCCACGCCGTGGGGACCGAAGGGACGGCAGCGCAGCAGGCGTCGGGCGCTCAGGGCCAGTCCCCGCCAGAACCCGTGGACCGTGAAGGCCTCCACGGCGTAGGAGGAGCAGCTCGGGTAGAACCGACAGGGCGAGAGACGCCCGGAGGCGGCGCCCTGATAGGCGGCCACCAGGGCAATCGCCACCCGCACGGACAGATTCAGCTTGCGCTCGGGATTGCTCATACGGGCCCCCGGCCTCGTCCGGCCTTCAAGAGCGCCGTCTGGAGGTCGTCTCGGAGCGCCGAGGGCTCCGCGGTGGCGGCGGCGGGCTCTAGCCGGACCAGGTAGGTGCCCCGGGGGAGCGCGGGCGCCGCGGAGCGGACGACTTCGCCGCGCTCGGCGCCTGAGGGAATTCCGCACCACGGCACTCCCACAGTTCCGGCCAATTGCGTACGCCACCTGGGGAAACACACCGGTCTCGGTGGTCGGAGCCGTGACGAACATCACCCGTACGGGGCCGCTGGCCGCACGTGCTCGCGAGCGTTGCAGCTCGGCGAACGCCGCGCGGCGGGTGATGCGTCCGACCGTCCGTGCAGGCACCGGCGGCTCAGACGGTGAGACGGTGGCGCCCCTTGAGCCGCCGCGACTTCAGGATGGCCCGCCCCGCCCGCGTCGACATGCGCTTGCGGAACCCGTGGGTGCGAGCCCGTTTCCGGGTGTTCGGTTGATAAGTGCGCTTCACGTCAATTCAGCCTTTCGCGACAGCCGTACGGCAATCCGGAGCCGGTTCGTCGCAGGTTCCATGCCTCGGCCTTCGAATCGATTCCGGCCGCCGGCGGCGAGTCCTCCCATGTTAGGCGCGATTTACCAATGGCCTCTAGTCGCACCGCCTGGCACGGTGTACGTTCAACCGATTACCCGTACCGAGGATCGTTCCGAACTTGTGACCTGGACGCCGAGGGGGGAGAAGGGCGTTCGGAACTCGCAGTGACCCAGGCAGGCGATCTTTGGACACGGTGCACCGGGTCCCTGCGCGACCAGGTGTCCGAGACCACATGGCAGTTGTGGCTTTCGGGCATCGAGCCCGTGGCCTATACGGACGGTGAGTTCGTCCTGTCGGTCCCCAACGGGCTCATCCGTGAGCGGGTGGAGTCGCGCTACCTGCCCATGATCGAGGACACCCTGGCCAACGAGGTCGGCGCCCCTGTACGGGGCCGCCTCGAGGTCCAAATAGAGCCTGAGCCCGTGGCGGCGCCGGTCGAGCCCACCACCGAGCAGGTCTTCGGCCTGCCGCCAGAGACCGAACCCCAGCCCGCACCTGCGGGCCCCGCGCGGGTTGGCCGCGAGTCGCCGGCGGTGCAGCTGGACGCCGAAATTCACCTTCGAGACCTTCGTGGCCGCGTCGTCGAACCGGCTGGCGCACGCCGCCGCCCAGGCCGTGGCGGAAACGCCCGGTCGCTCCTACAACCCCCTGTTCATCTACGGCGACTCCGGGCTCGGCAAGACCCACCTGTTGCACGCCATCGGGAACTACGTGACCGAGAACTACCCCCGCCGCAAGGTCCTTTACGTCACCACCGAGACCTTCATGAACGACTTCGTCGACTCGCTGCGGACCTCGACCACCTTGACCTTCAAGCGGCGCTACCGGGACTGCGACGTCCTGCTCATCGACGACGTCCAGTTCATGGAGCGCAAAGAGGGCCTCCAGGAGGAGTTCTTCCACACCTACAATGACCTCAAGGGTGCCTCCAAGCAGATCGTCCTGACCTCCGACCGGCCGCCCAAGTCGATCGAGACGCTCGAAGACCGGCTGCGCAGCCGGTTCCTGTCCGGCCTGATCACCGAGATCGATCCCCCCGACCTCGAGACCCGCCTGGCCATTCTGCGCTCCAAGTCCCTGAGTGAGAACCAGGACGTGCCCGATGACGTCCTCGAATTCATCGCCTCCCACGTCAAGGACAACATCCGGGAGCTCGAGGGCGCGCTGACCCGTATCTGTGCCTTCGGCAACCTCAACAAGGAGCCCATATCGCTGGCCCAGGCCGAGAAGGTGCTTTCCGACCTGGTCCTGGCCGGCGAGCCCCGCCGCATCACCCCCCAGATGATCCTCGACGCGACCGCCGCCAGTTACGGCTTCTCGGTCGATGCCATCTGCGGGCCGAGCCGGACCCGCCCGCTCGTCACGGCGCGCCAGGTCGCCATGTACCTGACCAGGGTGCTGACGGACTACAGCTATCCGGCCATCGGGCGCGTCTTCGGCAAGCGCGACCACACGACGGTCATCCACGCCGTGGACAAGATCGCCGGCCAGATGCAGGAACGACGACAGATCTACGAGCAGGTCACCGAGCTCATCCAGAAGATCCGTGCCGGCTCGGCCTGACCGCTCCTCTCTTCCCCACGCCGCCCACCTTGTTGTGGTTTGCCGAGGGCAAAGGTTGTGGACCGCACCGTTCCACCCTGGGGACCGGGCAGCCGCTTGTCCCCAGGCGCGCGGCGAGGAGGCACCGCGCGTAGCATCGGGCCCGCGCCCGGCCCACACCGCCATGGGGACAGCCGTTCGCGGGCCGACCTGGGCAAGGACCATGTCGTCCACAATCCACACCCCTTACTACCTTTACAAGACACATATACCTCTCCTCACGCGATGAAGGACTGGGAAAACTCCCGAAAGGAACGTCGTCGGTGAAGTTCAGATCCGAGCGCGATGCACTCGTGGACATGCTGGCCACGGCGAGCCGGGCCGTGGGGGGCCGCGGCGGTTCTTCCCCGGTGCTGCTGGGCCTGCTGTTGACGTGCGATGGGAATTCGTTGACGGTGACCGGCACCGATCTCGACCTCACCATCCAGGTCACCGGGGAGGTCATCGGGATCGATGACGGGAGTTGTGTCATTCCGGCCCGGCTCTCCACCGACATCGTGCGACGGCTGGAGCCCGGCGCCGTGACGTTTGCGGACCAGGGGGATCACATCACCATCAGTGCGGCCCGTTCGACATTCAAACTGCACACGTACCCCGTTGTGGAGTTCCCGCCGGTGGGGAAGACGGACGAGCCCACGACACAGCTGGCGGAGGCGGCACTGGGCGAAGCGGTCCGGCAGGTGGTGCGCGCCGCCTCCCACGACGACGGCCGCCCGCTGTTGACCGGCGTGCTCGTGTCACGGGTCGACGGCTCGATTCGCATGGTCGCCACGGACTCGTACCGCATGGCGATGCGTGATCTCCCCGGCACCGAGACCATTCCCGGCGAAGAGGATCTCCTGGTCCCGGCGCGGGCGCTCTCCGAGCTCCAACGACTGCCGACAGGGACGATCTCGGAGGGCTCGGAGACGAACCGGGTCGGTGTGGCCGCCAGCAGCAACGAGATCACGTTCTGGCAGGGCAACGTGCAGATCAGCACGCGCCTCCTCGAGGGCCGCTACCCGGACTACAAGCAGTTGATCCCGGACCACTACCCGAACCGGTTGCACCTGGGCAAGGAGAGCTTTCTCTCGGCCTTGCGGCGCGTGCAGCTGCTCGTACGCGACAACACCACGCCGGTGCGGTTGTCCATGCGTCAGGGCGGGGTGGACCTGAGCGTCCAGAGCCAGGACGTCGGTGACGCGTCGGAGGCCGTCGACGGGGACTACACGGGCGAGGACCTGGTCATCGCCTTCAACCCGTCGTATCTCATCGACGGTGTCGAGGCCGTCGCCGGCGACGAGGTGATCGTCGAGACAGCGGACGCCTCACGGGCCGCCACGGTACGGGGCGCCGAAGATCAGGAATTCCGTTATCTCCTGATGCCGGTCCGCGTTTCCTGATCGGCGCTCCGTCGCGGTGAGCGTCCGGCATCTGGAGCTGGCGGATTTCCGTCTCTTCCGCAACGCCCACATCGACCTGGACGCCGAGGGCACGACCGTCATCACGGGAGCGAACGGCACCGGGAAGACCAGCGTCCTCGAGGCGCTGGCCTACCTCGGGACCCGCCGGTCCTTCCGCGGTGCGCCGCCCGAGGCCATGGTGCGCTCCGGGGCCGAGAGCGCCATCGTGCGGGCCGAGCTCGAGGCTCGCGACAGCCCCACCCTGGTGGAGGCCCAGATACTGCCGACCGGACGCAGCCGCACGAAGGTCAACCGCAAGCCGGTCAGCGGACGGCGCGAATTGGGCGCCGCCGCGCCGTGCACGGTTTTCTCGCCCGAGGACCTGGTCATCGTCAGCGGAGGCCCGAAAGGACGGCGCGAAGTCCTCGACGACGCGCTGACGCTGCTCGACGCCGAGGGGGCGCGGGCCGCCGACGAGACCGAACGTGTCTTGCGCCAGCGTGCCGCCTTGTTGCGCCAGTCGGGCGGTCGCGCCGGAGCGGAGATCACCGCCACGCTCGACGTGTGGGACCAGCGGCTGGCCGACGCCGCCAAGGTGCTGGTGGCCGGCCGCGAGGCGCTGGCGGGGGATCTCGCTCCCCTGGTGGCCTCGGCCTACGGCCATCTGGCCGGCGTCGGGGACCAGGTCGTCACCGTGCTGCGCTACGTCCGCAGCTGGGACGGGGACCTCCTCGACGCGCTGGCCGCCTCCCGCACGGCCGACCTGCGGCGCGGCGTGAACACCGTGGGCCCCCACCGTGACGACCTGCTCCTCGAGATCGACGGGAGGGAAGCCCGGACCCATGCCTCCCAGGGAGAGCAGCGCTGCCTGGCGCTGGCCCTGCGTCTGGGCGTCCACCGGCTCGTCCGCAGCCGGACCGGGCTCGTCCCGACCCTGCTGCTCGACGATGTCTTCTCCGAGCTGGACCCGGCCCGCAGCCGGGCCCTGGTCGCCGAACTGCCTGCAGGCCAGTCCATCCTGACGACGGCCGCGCCGCTCCCCGAGGGGATCGTGGTGGCACGGCTACTCCCCGTGCAGAGCTTGGATGTCCCGTGACGAGGGGACGGCGTGACCACGGCCCACGACGGGTGGGCGACTCGATGCCCCGCCTGCTGAACCGGCTGGGATCGGCACCGACGCCAGCCGTGATGGAGGCCGTCTTCAGCCGCTGGGAAGAACTGGTCGGAAGCGAGCTGGGCGGGCACCTGCGGCCCCAACGGGTCGACGGACGGGTGCTCGTCGTGGCGGTCGAGCATCCGGCATGGGCGACCCGTGCCCGCATGGAATCGGGCCAGATCCTGGCCCGCCTGCGGGAGCTGGGGGAGACGTCCATCGACCGGCTGGAGGTGGTCGTCGAGCGCGTCTGAGTGACCCCGACGCGGCCGACGCCGCGACCGTTCAGAGGTGCCGAAATGGGGCCGCTGTCGGGTAGAATGGTGCGTTCGCATCGAAAGGCCGGATGTCGCTGTTCGGGGACTCGATGCGCACCGCGAAGACCTCAGTTCTGAAAGGGCGCGCCTGTGGCAGTGAAGGTGGATGAGAGACCAGGTGGGGCCAGTGCGTCGTACACCGAGAACGACATCACGGTCCTCGAAGGGCTCGAAGCAGTCCGCAAGCGGCCGGGGATGTACATCGGCTCGACCGGCCCGACCGGACTGCACCACCTGGTGTGGGAGGTCGTGGACAACTCTGTCGACGAGGCCATGGCGGGGCGCGCCACCCGCATCGACGTGACCCTGCTGCCCGACGGCGGCTGCCGGGTCGTCGACGACGGCGCCGGCATCCCGGTCGGGCCGCACCCCAAGTACCCGAAGCAGTCCACGGCCGAGATCGTGCTCACGACCCTCCACGCCGGCGGCAAATTCGGCGGCAAGGGCTACCAGGTCTCGGGCGGCCTGCACGGCGTCGGCATCTCGGTCGTCAACGCCCTCTCCAGCCGCCTGATCCTCGAAGTCGACCGCGACGGCCAGCACTGGGAGGCCGAGTTCGAGAAGGGCGGCAAGCTCAAGAAGAAGATCACCGCGACGGGGCCCTCCCAGAAGGACAAGGCCACCGGTGAGCCACGGACCGGCACGACGGTCACCTTCTGGCCCGACGGGACGGTCTTCGACGAGACGGAGTTCCGGGCCCAGACGATCCTCGAACGCATGCAGATCATGGCCTTCCTCAACAAGGGCCTCGAGATCCGCTTCGTCGACGAGCGCACCGACCCGGTCACGAAGACCGTCTACAAGTACAGCGGCGGGATCGTCGACTTCGTCAAGCACCTGAACGCCTCGAAGGAATCACTCTTCCGCAAGGTGGCGAACTTCGAGCAGGCGGAGGAGGGCCAGGAGGTCGAGATCGCGCTGCAGTGGAACGCCGGCTACCACGAGTCCATCCACTCGTTCGCCAACGGCATCTCCACCATTGAGGGTGGCATGCACGTGGAGGGGTTCTCCAAGTCGCTCACCAACGTGGTGAACCGTTACGCCCGGGCGCGCAACATCCTCAAGGAGAAGGAGGAGAACCTCAAGGGCGAGGACATCCGGGAGGGGCTGACGGCCATCGTGTCGGTGCGCCTGCGCGACCCGCAGTTCGAGGGACAGACGAAGTCCAAGCTGGGGAACACGTCCATTCGCTCGCTGGCGGAGCGGACCACGAACCAGAAGCTCACCGAGTGGCTGGAGGAGAACCCGCGCGAGGCGAGCCAGATCGTGAACAAGTCGATGCAGGCCGCCCGGGCGCGTCTCGCCGCGCAGGGCGCGCGCGACCTCACCCGCCGCAAGTCCGCCCTCGACGGGGCCGGTCTGCCCGGCAAGCTGGCGGACTGCTCCTCACGCGACCCGCGCGAGTCCGAGCTCTTCATCGTCGAGGGGAACTCGGCCGGCGGCTCGGCCAAGGACGCCCGCAACCCGCACACGCAGGCGATCCTCCCCATCCGGGGCAAGATCCTCAACGTCGAGCGGGCCCGGATCGACAAGATGCTCAAGAACGCAGAGATCCAGGCCCTGATCTCCGCCATCGGCGCGGGGCTGGCGGAGGAGTTCGACGTCGAGAAGATCCGCTATCACAAGGTGATCCTGCTGGCCGACGCCGACGTCGACGGCAGCCACATCCGCACGCTGCTCCTCACGTTCTTCTACCGCCAGATGAAGCCCCTCGTAGAGGGTGGCTTCGTCTACGTGGCGCAGCCACCGCTGTACTCGACGCTGGTCGGCAAGGAGAAGATCTACCTCAAGGACGAGGCCGCCAGGGCGGCGTTCCTGGCCGAGCACCCTGACCACAAGCACGACTTCAACCGGTTGAAGGGCCTCGGCGAAATGGACTACGCCGAGCTGCGCGACACGACCATGGACCCGGGCAAGCGGTCGCTGCTGCAGATCAACGTCGAGCAGGCGGCGACGGCGGACGAGGTCTGCTCCATCCTCATGGGTGACGACGTGGAGCTGCGGCGCCACTTCATTCAGACGAACGCCAAAGACGTTCGTTTCCTCGACATCTGAGCGACCGGACCAGGAGTAGGGAGCACATGCCACAGTCGACGCGCGGCTCGGGTCGCGGGGGAGCAGGTTCGGGCGGCGGCAGCGACGCCCCGCTCGCGGCGGAGGAGCCTGTCAGCGGTTCGATCGAACCAATCGAGATCCAGGAGGAGATGGAGCGCTCGTTCCTCGAGTACTCCATGTCGGTCATCGTGGCGCGGGCGCTGCCCGACGTGCGGGACGGGCTCAAGCCGGTACACCGGCGGATCCTCTACTCCATGTTCGACAACGGGCAACGTCCCGACCGGCCGCACAGCAAGTGCGCCAAGGTCGTCGGCGAGGTCATGGGGACGTACCACCCGCACGGCGACTCGGCGATCTACGAGGCGCTGGCCCGCATGGTCCAGGAGTTCTCGCTCCGCTACCCGCTGATCGACGGCCACGGCAGCTTCGGCGGCCGCGGGCCCGACGACGGGGCGGCGGCCATGCGCTACACGGAGTGCCGGCTGGCCCCGTTGGCGCTGGAGCTGATGGCCGACATAGACGAAGAGACCGTCGACATGATCGCCAACTACGACGGTTCGGCCCAAGAGCCGGTCGTGCTGCCGGGACGATTTCCCAACCTCCTCGTCAACGGGTCACAGGGCATCGCCGTGGGCATGGCGACCAACGTCCCGCCGCACAACATGGGTGAGGTCATCGACGCCGCCATCCATGTGCTGCACCACCCCGAGGCGACGCCCGACGAGCTGATGGAGTTCGTGAAGGGCCCCGACTTCCCGACCGGCGCGCAGATCCTCGGGCGCCAAGGCATCCTCGACGCCTACCGGACCGGTCGCGGCTCTATCAAGATGCGCGCCGTCGCCGAGATCGAAGAGGGTCGGACCGGGGACCGGATCGTCGTCTCCGAGCTCCCGTACCAGACGTCCGTCGAGGTGATTGAGCAGAAGATCACCGAACTGGTGCGAGGCGGTGACCTCGACGGCATCAGCGGCATGCGCAACGCCTCGGCCAACCAGCAGCCGTCGTTGATCATTGAGCTCAAGCGCGATGCCAACGCCAACGTCGTGCTGAACAATCTCTACAAGCAGACGCCGCTGCAGACCAGCTTCGGCGTCAACTTGCTGGCCCTCGTCGACGGCGTGCCCCGCACGCTGAACCTGGCGCAGGCCCTGTCGTACTACATCGATCACCAGATTGAGGTGATTCAACGCCGCTCGGCCTACCGGCTCGAGAAGGCGCGCAACCGGGCCCACATCGTCGAGGGACTCCTCCGTGCCATCGACATGCTCGACGCGGTCATCGCGACCATCAGGGCGTCGGCCGACCGGCCTGAGGCCCGGACCGCGCTCATGGCCGAGCCGTTCTCGTTCACCGAGGTGCAGGCCACGCACATCCTCGACATGACGCTCGGCCGCCTGACCCGCCTCGGGCGTTCGGAGCTCGAGGCGGAGATGGAGGAGCTGCGCGCAACCATCGCCGAGCTCGAGGCGATCCTGTCCGACGACGCCAAGTTGCGTGGCGTCATCGAGACCGAGATGACTGCGATCCGCGACAAGTACGACAACCCGCGCCGCAGCGTCATCACCCACGACCCGGGCGAGATGGGCGTGGAGGATCTGATCTCCGACGAGGAGATCGTGGTCACCATGACCCGCGCCGGCTACATCAAGTCCGTGGCTGCCGCGGCCTTCCGCACCCAGGGCCGCGGGGGACGCGGCGTCCAGGGGGCCCGGCTGAAGGAGGAGGACCTGGTCAGCCAGGTGGTCCACACCTCCGCCCACGCCTACCTGCTGCTGTTCTCGAACCAGGGGAAGGTCTACCGGCTCCGGGGGCACGAGATCCCGATGAAGGACCGGACCGCCCGCGGCACGGCGGCGGTCAACCTGGTGCCGCTGGCGCCGAACGAGTCGATCACGGCCATCATCGCAACGCGGGAGTTCTCCCCCGACCAGTTCCTGGTGTTCGCCACCGCGCTCGGGCAGGTCAAGAAGACCGCCCTGAGCGAGTACGACAAGTCGCGCCGGGAGGGCTTCATCGCCATCAACCTGCGTGCCGGCGACGAGCTCGTCAGGGTGGTGGCCACGTCGGGCGACGACGACCTCTTCGAGGTGACTCGCAACGGCATGACCATCCGGTTCAACGAGACGGACGTCCGTGCCATGGGACGTGACGCCGCCGGGGTGCGCGGCATCAGGCTCCGGACCGGGGATGCCGTGGTGTCCCTCGACGTGGCGGCGGACGACACCGACATCCTGATCGTCACCGACGCCGGGTACGGCAAGCGCACGAAGCTCGAGCGCTTCAACCGTCAGGCGCGTGGGGGACAGGGTGTGCGTGGTATCCGGTTGACCGGAACGCGCGGGACCGTGGTCGCGGCGTTCATGGTCGCCCTCGACGAGGAGATCCTCTTGGTGTCGTCGGGTGGCGTGGTCATCCGCACACAGGCCCGTGAGATCGCCTCGCAGGGACGGGATGCAACCGGGGTCCGGGTCATGAACCTCGACGAGGGCCAGAGCGTTGCCGCAGTGGCACGAGTCACCGCGGAGACCGAAGACGAAGGCTGAGGCCCACCGTCCGGGCGCGCCCGGTCCCGGTCAGAAGATGTGCAGCGACGACAGAGGCCAGACGCGGAGTTCGACCTTGCCGACGATGAGCGACCGGTTGATCGGCCCCCAGTACCTGCTGTCGCACGAGTCGGTCCGGTTGTCGCCCATCACGAAGTAGTTGTCGGCGGGAACCCGGTAGGGGCGCGCCAGGTTGGAGCTGTTCCCGGTCGGTCCCGCTACGGTAACGCCCTGTTCGGAGCCCGGCAGCCAGCTCTCGTCGAGCCGCTTTCCGTCGATGTAGACGTACCCGTTCGAGAGTGAGATGACATCGCCGGGGAGCCCGATCACGCGCTTCACGAGGTCGTTCACCTCGGGCCCACCGCAGTTCTCGGTCGGTGGCCGGGAGAAGACCACGATGTCGCCCCGGTCGACCCCGTGGAGGTGGTAGCTCAGCTTGTTGACCAGGATGCGGTCACCGATCTGCAACGTCGGCTCCATGGACCCGGACGGGATGAAGAACGTCTGGACGACGAAGGCCCGCAGGAGGACCGCCACGAGGACGGCGACCACCACGACGATCACCGCCTCCCGGATCCAGCGCGTCGGATGGGGTTCGGGCGCGGGCGGCTGGAGCGGGGACTCGACACCCGGAGGCCCGGCCGCAGGTGGTTCCTCGACGGCGAGCACCGGTTCGTCGGGATCGGGCGTCACCGGAGGCAGGCTAGACGGCGATGCGGGACCTCGGGGCTCAGGCCTGGACGGGAATTACGGAGGCGGTATCGCGGCCCGACCGCAGGAGCGTGCCCGGCAACGCGCCGGTCGGGGCACCGTCGCGGATGGTCTCGACCCCGTTGACCAGGACGCGGACAACCCCGTGTGATCCGGCGTAGAGGCGGGGCGTGTCGCCGGGCAGGTCGTGCACCAGCCGTGCGGGCTCGGAGTCGACCGTCTCGGGATCGAAGACGAACAGGTCGGCGACGTAGCCCTCGCGCACCAGGCCCCGGTCGCGTAGCCCGAAGAGCTGGGCGGGCTGGGCGGTCAGCATGTGCACCGCCTTCTCGACCGGCACGAGCTTGCGGCCACGCAGGCAGTCGCCCAGGAAGGCGGTCGGATAGCTGGAACCGCACATGCGATCGAGGTGCGCGCCGGCATCGGAGCCCCCGACCATGGCGCGTGGGTCGCTCCAGATCTCCGCGCGCATCTCCCAGGTGGCCTCTTCGCCGTCGTCGGTGTTGGGCCACAGCACGGTGCGCAGGTCGTCGGCCAGGACGATGTCGAGGAGGGTGTCGAAGGGGGCCGCCCCCCGTTCGGCTGCGATGTCGGCCACGCGGCGGAACGCGCACCCCTCGTTGGCCGGCGCATAGGTGTCCCCGATCACGTACGTGCCCCAGCGGGCCAATCCCCGGAACACCCCGGCCTCCTTGCTGTGCGCCCGCTCGTCGAGCTGGGCGCGGACAGCGGGGTCGGCCAGCTGGCGCATCCGCTCCGCCTCGGGGAGCCCCATGACGTCGCCCCACCCCGGAATGAGGAAGAGCGCGCAGTGGGTCCGAAAGCTCATGTTCATGGGGACGAGCGTCGGCATGGTCAGGGCGACGATCTGCCCGCCGGCGGCGGCGGCGGAGGAGGAGGCGGACAGCTGATGCTCGATGCGGTCGGCGGAACGGGCGTCAACGGTCAGGACGTTCCAGTTGAGCGGCCGCTGGGCGGTGACGCTCATAGTGGTCATCAGGTCGATCTCCTCGGGGGTGAAGGAGTCCAGGCAGCCGTTGGTGATGTACTCGAGCGTGGTGCCCTCGTGGGCGGCGACCTCCTCGCAGAAGGCGAGCATCTCGCGTCGATCGGCGTAGCGCGAGCTGATGGGACGGCCGTCGCCGTCGGAGTGGGTACGGGACTGTGACGAGGAGAACCCCAGACCCCCGGCGGCGAGGGACTCCCCGAGCAAGGTGCGCATGGCGGCGATCTCGTCGTCGGTGGCCACCTCCTCGCCGCGATCGGCCCCCATGACCTTGCGCCGCAGGGCACAGTGCCCCACCAGGAACCCGGCGTTGACGCCGAGGCTGCCCTCGAGCTTGTCGAGGTACTCCCCGAAGGTCGACCAGTCCCACGGCACACCGTTCTCGAGGGCGGCCAGGGGCATCCCCTCCACCTTGGCCATCATCTGGCGGATGTAGTCCGCATCGACGGCGTTGATGGGAGCGAGTGTGAACCCGCAGTTGCCGCCGATGACGGTGGTCACGCCGTGGACGTTGGAGGGGGAGGCCAGCGGGTCCCAGAAGAGCTGGGCGTCGTAATGCGTGTGCGGGTCGACCACGCCGGGCATCACGATCAGTCCGCCGGCGTCGAGCTCGGTGGTCCCGGCCTCGTCGATCCGGCCGATGGCCACGATCCGGCCGTCGCGGATGCCGATGTCGGCCAGGCGGCCGGGTTCCCCCGACCCGTCGATGACCGTGCCGGATCGGATGACGTAGTCGAGCATGGGACCTCCGGGAACGGGCACGCACGGCGGCTGCCGGGCACCGAAATCTGACGGCCCGTCAGCTTACTGCCGGTCGCAGCCGGCCCACGAGGCCAGGGTCAGGCGGGTTCCTCGCGGGCTTGCGCCATGTCGTCCCGGTAGCGGCGGATGACGACCGCCCTGATCTGCTGCAGCCGGGCCTCCACGGCCGCCTGCCGCTCAGTCAGGATGGTGAGCTGGTCTTCGACGAGCACCCGGACGCGGGCGGCGGCAGCCGGCGAGGACAAGTTCACCCGGGCCATCTCCCGGTGGGCGGCCAGCAGGTGATCCGCACGGACGAAGAGGTCCTCGTCGATGTCCGGATCGATGTCCTCGTCAACAGGCGCGGACCACAACTCGTCGCCCGGGCCGGCCGTGAGCACGCCCGGGAGCTCGTCGACGACGTCCCGTGGCCCCGTGGCCCCCGGCGAGGCCGGTTGCGAGAGGATGGCGACGTCGGCGGTGAGGACGGCCCGGGCGTAGCCCAGCGACTCCCGGATCAGCGTGAGGTCGTCCCTCCAGTCCCGGACGGGGGCACCCGGACGCTCGACGTTGGCCGACGCCCCCAGCATCCGGGCGATGTCGACCAGGTCGATCGGGCGGTCCCGCAGGGAGAGCTGCGCCACTTCGTTGCCCTGATCTTCATGGGCCTGCGCCCCCGTTGGTGGCATCCGGGTCCCACTCCCCTCTCCCGCCGCGTGGAGCTCCTCCATCCGACCCTCGTCGGTCTTTCTCTACCACGTCGCCCGATATCCCCACAGCGATGCCCAAGAGGGCCAAATCCCGTTGTCCCGTCGGCAAACGGAGCCTAATGGGGGTTGTGGCACGCGCCTTGTGGACGACCGGTTCCTTCCTGCGGAACCCCCGTGTGCCCCGAATCTTCCCCAAGTCGTCCACAGGCTGTGCCCGACGCCGTCCCCATTCGGCTCTTTCGGGCCGACACGCTACGTGCTTTGCTCTTGGCGTGCCCGGCACCAGACAGAGTGATCCGATGGGCACGCCGTGGTGCTGAACCTCCAGCCCACGTCCGAGGGCGTGCTCCCGGGGCAGCTCCTCGAGCGGGCGATCCGTGCCGGTTACATCGATGCGGGGCGCTTCAATATCCCCGACGCCAACGTGCAGCCGGCCAGCCTCGACCTGCGCCTCGGGGAGCGAGCCCTGCGCATCCGGTGCAGCTTCCTTCCGGGGGCCGATTCGGTCGAGCGGAAGCTCAAGGACTATATCCTCGACGAGATCGATCTGCGGGGCGACGGGGCGATGCTCGAAGCGCGCTGCCCCTACCTCATAGAGCTGAAGGAGCGACTGGACCTCCCCGCCGGGCTGCGCGGCAAGGCCAACCCCAAGAGCTCCACGGGGCGTATCGACGTCTTCACCCGGGTCATCACGGACAACAGCGACCGGTTCGACGAGGTGGCACCCGGGTACCACGGCCCCCTGTACCTGGAGGTCGTCCCCCTGTCCTTCGCCGTCCGCGTCCGAGAGGACCTGACGCTCAACCAGCTCCGCCTCTCCATCGGGCGCCCGTGGCTCACCGACGAGGAGGTCCGGGAGACGCACCTCGAGGACCCGATCCTGTACAAGTCGGGTGCGCCGGTGCCCGTCGACGATCTCGTCCTGTCCAACGGGCTCTTCCTGGGTCTCGATCTGAGGGGGGACGAGCGGGGGCAGGTCGGGTACAGCACGCGCGACAGCGCTCCGCTGCTCGATCTGGCGTCGGGCACCGAGGCGGACCCGATGCCGTTCTGGGACCCCGTCTTCCGGGAGGACGGCGACCGCCTCGTCCTGTCCCCGAAGCGTTTCTACCTGTTGATGTCGAACGAGGCGGTCAGCATCCCACCCAACCTGGCCGCCGAAATGACCGCCTACGACCCGACGAGCGGCGAGCTGCGCACCCACTACGCGGGGTTCTTCGACCCGGGCTTCGGATTCGATCCGACAGGCGGCTTCCGCGGGTCGCGCGCCGCGCTCGAGGTACGCGCGCACGACGTCCCCTTCATGGTCGAGAACGGTCAGGCGGTGTGCAAGCTCACTTTCGAGCGCATGCTCGAGGAGCCGACCTCGCTCTACGGGTCGGGAATCGGATCTTCCTACCAGCAACAAGAGGAGACGTTGAGCCGGTACTTCCGCCGATCACGGGGGTAGCCGGAAATCACAACGAAGCGGTTCGTGCGCCAGGCCGACCGCACGTGAGCGAATTGCTCACCCACGCGAGCCGTGGCGCGTCGAAAGAGCCGCGCTTCTGACCGCGACGCGTCAACTGCTGCACATGCAGCGGGAGTGCATTCACAATTCTTGAGCACCTTCGCATGGGCCCAGGCGATTTCTCGTTTCGCCGGGTATGAGGGATGGGCGCGGCTTCGTGGCGGTGTGTGTCCCCTACGCAGAAGGAGCAACAACATGACGCGGATTCGGTCGACGTCCATCGCTGTGCTCGCCAGTGGGCTGATCCTGGCGGTCGGTGCGGTGGCCGGCATGGCGCCCGCGGGCGCCGCGTCGTCACCCGTCGATCCACAAACGACTGTGCAGGCACTGCAGAATGCGGCGTCCGCCGCGGTGGCAGAGGTGAGCGGCTCATCGGCGCCCAGCTCGCTGGGCCCCGCCTCCGACCCCTTGCCTGCGCTGCCAGCCTCCGTCGCCGCCCCGATCACCGCGTTGTCGAACGAGCTCGGCGGCACGTCGTTGCCCGGCCAGGACTCGACCACCGGCACCAATACCACCGGCCAGTCGTCAACGGTCGCCAACGCCGACGCGCCGGTCAACGCGTGCGCGCTCTCCGTGGGCGTTGCGGCCGAGGCCAGCAGCGGCTGCTCCACGACGTCGGTCGGACTGAACCAAGCCGGCGGCGCCGCCGACGTCAATGCCCCGATCACGGCACAGGACAACGCCATCGGCTTGCTCAACCAGGCAGCCTCAGCGTTCGGGTTGGCGAACGGAGGACCCGGGTCGACGACACAGGACGGCGCCGTCAACGCGGACGCCCCGATCAGCATCTGCTCGGTCAACGTCGGCCTCGTCGGGAGCACGTCGAGCGACTGCAACACCGCAGGGTCCAGCGGACCCGCCACCCAGACGGGCACCGTCGACGCCGAGGTACCGGTGACCGTCTGTGACGTGATCGCCGAGATCGACGGCAACAGCTCGGCGAACTGCCCGCAGGAGTCCGACCCGACCGGCCAGCAGGGCCAGGCTGCCGACGTCTTGGTTCCGGTGACCGCCTGCGGCGCCGTGGTCGAGGTCGATGGCTCGGCCAACGGCATGTGCATGCCCGACGCCGGATTCCCACTCGTCAACGACCTTCCCACCAATGACGCGAGCCAGAGCGCGCCCGTCGACGGCGTCATCCCGGTGAACGCGTGCAGCGTGGTCGTGGCGGTGGCGGGCACGGCGAGCAACTCGTGCGAGCCGTCCCATGTCTCGACTTCCACGACCGGATCCATCCCCGTGTTCGCGCCAGTCACGGTCTGCGCCGTGTCGGCCGCCCTTCAGGGCACCTCCGACGGCACCTGCACCGGCACGGGATCGAGCACCACCTCCGTGGGGACCCCGGGGAGCACGGGAACCGGCGCCACGGTGCCCGTCACCCTGTGCGGCGTGCAGGCCGCCCTGCAGGGCAGCGCAGACGCCTCGTGTCCGCAACCGGTCACGTCACCATCCACGACCTCCCCGACCTCGGGTACAGGGATCCCGTCGTCTTCCGCCTCGTCCGGAGGGGCGCCGGTGCCCGTGAGCCTCGTCGCCAGCCCCGGGCCCGTCAGCACGCCGACGGTGGCGACGGCGGCCTCGGGCACATCGTCTCTCGCCTCGACGGGGGCCCCGCTCTTGCTCGAAGTCGTGATCGGGGCCGGGTCGCTGCTGATGGGATTGGCGATCAGCCGCTCCGTCCGGCGTCGGACGAGGGAAGGCGTCTCGCCGATTACGGGTGGGACGCGAAGAGTGTGATGGAGTCCCGCGGCGTTGCAGCGGGAGAAAGCAGATGGAGGGAGGGGGAATGTTCAAGAGCCAACACGATGTGGGTGACGCCAGCGGCCTGGAAGAAGTGTTCCGGTCGCAGGAGCGCAGCCGGGTGTCGATGACCGACGGGGGCGGGCCCGACGGGATCGCTCCTGGAGCGGCGCAGCGCGACCCGCTCGTGAGGGAGGTGACCCCGGTGAACGACGGCGAGCACGGCGCGAGCGCGGAGACCACGGCGCGCGTACGCGTAGCGTCGTCTTCGGGTCGACCGGGCGACGCGGGTCTTGGCGAGCCTCGGGCGGCGACCTCGTCCGGGGCACCGTGGAGCCGCGGTTCGAATCGCTATTGGACGTTCGCCGCCCTGAGCGCGCTCGTCGCGCTCGTCGCGGCGGGCGTCACGTCCGGAACCGGTCAGCACCACGCACCGAGCGTGGCGGCACAGGGAACGCACGGGCGGGCCCGGCCGCACAGCGGCCTTTCGACCTCTGGCGTGGCGACGACGGGCCCGACGGCTCCGGGTTCACTGACCAGTGAGGTCGGCTCCGGCGCTCTTTCCCTGGGAGTCCCGCCGGCCCGGACGCGTGAGACCGGCAACGCGGTAGGCGGGCACGTGACCCTGATCGGCGCCGCGACGACAACGGGTACGGGCGTGACCTCGTCCTTGCCTCCACCCTCGGCGTCCTCTGGGGGTTCTCCCGGCGGGGGGACGGCCGGCACAGTGCCGCCGCCTTTGGGAGGCAGCAGTCCGACGGTGCCGATCCCGGCCGGCGTCAGCAGCACGGTGAGCTCCGTCGGCTCGTCGACGACGAGCCTCGCCAACCAACTCGCGAGTGAGGTCCCGGCAGTGGCGCCGGCCACCGGCGCAGTGAGCAACGCGGTCAGTGCAGTCGATCAGGCGGTCAGCGCGACAACCCTGTAACAGCCTCAATGACAACGGCCGATTGCCGTTGGGTTGCACGATGATTGCAGCGAGCGGAGCACGCGTGTGCGCTGGCAACGACGTCAGCTCAGAACTCGTTGCACGCGCAGACGCCCGTGAGACAACGGTGTGACAACCGCGCAAAACGGCGCGTGATTGATGCACCGCGCGTGCAGCAGAAGTTAGGTTTTCGACCTGCACACAGCGGTTCAAACTAATTCCCGACAGATTCCAGTTTCGTCGCACTCACATCGGGGATCCCGCTATATGGTTGAACGTGAGGGGGCGCCTGAACCTCGGAGGCCGGACTCCGAGAGGCACGGGCCCTGCCAGTCAGACGATTGCTGTGGAGGATCATGGGGGGGTCGACGCCCGGATGGGCTGATGCGAACGATCACGCGACGTTGGAAGAAGTCTTCACGTCTCGTTCCTTCGGACACCCGCTGCCCAAGGCCCCGACGCGGCCGGTCGTGCCGGAGACCGTCACCGCCCCGAAGCTGTACTTCGTTCGGAACCGTCTCGTCGCGGCGGGGGCTGTGGCGGCAGCAGCGCTCTCGGTCGTGGCCGGGTTGAGCATTGGCTCCGGCCCGATGGCCCAGTCCGTCCTGTCGGCCAACTCGGCGGGTCCGGCCGTCCCATCCGTCGGCACCACCACGACCACAGTTCCGACGGCGCCCGCAGGTTCTGCCGTTGGCGGTCAGTCCGTCGGATCGGGGCAGGCCTCCGTCGTGAACGGACCCCCGGCCCCGGCGACCGCCGACGTGGCCAGTAGTTCGTCGCCGCAGAGCGCAGGCGCCGCGCCCACCGCGATCCTCGCCGTGGTCGGCACCGCCACCCCCACCCCGACCCCGACCCCGACCCCGGGCGCGTCGGGCACGGCGACCCCCACGACAACGACCACGACCACCACGACAACGCCAACGCCGACCTCAACGACAACGCCGACCTCAACGACCACGACCACGTCCATTCCGGTTTCGTCGGCCTCCGGTGGAGCAGCTCCCGTGGGTGGCGGCGGGACGAAGGGGAGCGGCGGGACGAGTCCCGGCTGGAACGGTGGCGGTAGTGGCGACACCGGCAACAGCGGTGGTGGCGGCTCCTGCCACGGCTCGGGCGATGGGGGCGGGTACGGCCACGGCAGCGGGTACGACGGCAGCAGTGTCAGTGGCACTGGCAGCGGCGACTGGTACGGCCACAGCGACGGGGCGTGCGGAGACGCACACGGCGCCGGCGAGGGCACGTCCGGTTGCTGGACGCAGCCGCCCGCCGGCACCATGCACTGCCCCTGAACGCAGGGCGCCCTCGGGCCCGTACCGGCGGGAAGGGGGCGTACGAGGCCGGCATGAAGGCTGGTAAGCATGCTGACGCCGGCGACGTCGCGTCCCGGCACAAGCGAGGTCAGCCATGAATTACACGAATCTTGGAACGTCCGGGCTCCGGATCTCGAGGGTCTGCCTCGGCATGATGGGCTTCGGGAACGACAGCGACCGGCCGTGGGTCGTCGACGAAGACGCCGCCGAGCCGATCGTGCGGGCTGCCGTCGAAGGGGGTGTGACCTTCTTCGACACCGCGGACGCCTATTCGGGAGGCGCCAGCGAGGTGGCGACGGGTCGCCTCGTGCCCAAATTCTGAGCCGCGACGAAGCCGTCATCGCCACCAAGGTGTTCATGCCCGTCGGCCCGGGAGAGAACGGCGGAGGGCTCGGGCGCAAGCACGTCCTCTCCGGCGTCGATGCGTCGCTTAAGCGCCTCAAGATGGACTACGTCGACCTCTTACAGATCCACCGCTGGGACCCCCGGACTCCCATTGAGGAGACGATGGAGGCGTTGCACGACGTCGTGCGGTCCGGCAAGGCCCGCTACATCGGGGCCAGCAGCATGTTCTCCTGGCAGTTCGCCAAGGCGCAGTACACGGCGGATGCGCACGGGTGGACGAAGTTCGTCTCCATGCAGAACCACTACAACCTCGTCTACCGCGAGGAGGAGCGCGAGATGATTCCGCTCTGCCTCGACCAGGGTGTGGGGTGCATCCCGTGGAGCCCCCTGGCGCGGGGGATGCTGGCGGGCAACCGGACCCGGGACGGTGGCCGGCACACGACACGCTCGAGCACCGACGCCTTCACCGACTATCTCTACGACCAGCCGACCGATTTCGACGTCGTCGACGCGGTGACGGCGGTCGCCGGCGCACGAGACGTGCCACCGGCGCAGGTCGCGCTGGCCTGGTTGCTGGCCAAGCCGGGCGTCTCGGCGCCCATCGTGGGGGCCACCAAGAAGAAGCACCTGAAGGACGCGCTGGCCGCCGAGGAGCTGCGCCTGTCCGACGACGAGATGGCGGCGCTCGAGAAGCCCTACGTGCCCCACCCCGTCCTCGGGCACTTTTAGGAGGCCGGCGCGGGCGGTCCGGTAGGGTCGCTGGCGTCGAGTCAAGCCGAGCAGAGAGCAGGGGGTGGCATGCGGGTCGCACTCACGGTGGCCGACTTCCTGAACCGGGCCGCGTCGGTCTACGGACACCGGACCGCGGTGGTGGACGAGCCGGCCGTGCCGGGGTCCTACGGGACGCTCACCTACAGCGGGCTCGAAGCCCGGGCCCGCGGCATGGCCATCGCGCTCGACGACCTCGGGGTCGACCACGGGGAGCGCGTGGCCATCGTGAGCCCCAACTCCGGACGGTTCCTGACGGCCTTCTACGGGGTCAGCGGATACGGCCGTACGCTGGTGCCGATCAATTTCCGCCTGACCTCCGACGAGATCGCCTACGTCGTGCAGCATTCCGGAGCGTCCGTCCTCCTGTACGACCCGGACCTGGCCGACGAGGTCAGCACCATAAAGGTGGCGCACCGCTTCTGCCTCGACGGGACTGACGACGCCGCTCTGTTCGCACCGGCACCCGATGGCGCGACGCCGCGGGCGTGGGAGCCCGAGGAGGACGGCGCCTGCTCGGTCAACTACACCTCGGGCACGACGGCGCGTCCCAAGGGTGTGCAGCTGACGCAGCGCAACTGCTGGCTGAACGCGGCCACGTTCGGGTGGCATACGGGCGTGAGCGATCGCGACGTGCTGCTGCACACGCTCCCCATGTTCCATTGCAACGGATGGGGCATGCCGTACGCGGTGACCGGCATGGGGGGCCGGCACATCGTGTTGCGCAAGGTCGACGGTGAAGAGATCCTGTCGCGCGTGGAGCAGCACGGCGTCACGTTGCTCTGCGGCGCGCCCGCCGTGGTGGCCGCCATCCTGGGCGCGGCGGAGGCTCGCGCCGCCGAGGGGCGCGCCGTGCCGGGGCGCGGCACCGTGCGCATGGTGGTGGCCGGTGCGCCGCCGCCGTCCAAGACGATCGAGCGGGTGGAGTCCGAGCTCGGGTGGGAGTTCATACAGATCTACGGCCTGACCGAGACGGCGCCGTTGCTCACGGTCAACCGGGCGCCCGCCGAGTGGGACGACCTCGATCCCGCCGAGCGCTCGCACCTGCTGAGCCGCGCCGGCGCCCCGGCCCTGGGGGTCGACATCGCCGTCGACGAGGACGGTGAGGTCCTGGCGCGCTCGAACCATGTCTTCGCCGGCTACTGGGAGCAGCCGATCGAGACCGAGGCGGCGCTGCAGGGCGACTGGTTCCACACCGGCGACGGCGGCCACATGGACGGCGCGCACCTGGTTATCTCGGACCGCAAGAAGGACGTGATCATCACCGGCGGGGAGAACGTGTCTTCCATAGAGGTAGAGGACTGCCTCTACCAGCACACCGCCGTGGCCGAGGTGGCCGTCATCGGCGTGCCCGACGACAAATGGGGAGAGACGATCAAGGCACTCGTCGTCGTGCGCGACGGGTCCGCCGTCACCGAGGCGGAGTTGATCGGGCACTGCCGGGACCGGCTGGCGCACTTCAAGGCACCGACGAGCATCGAGCTGCGCGACGCGCTGGATCGCACGGCGACGGGCAAGCTGCAGAAGTACAAGCTCCGCCAGCCCTACTGGGAGGGGCGGGACAAGCTGGTCAACTAAGGGGCGGTAGGGGCTTTCTGGAGCGCTCCTCCATCACGAGGTGGCCGCGGGGGTCGAAGGCGGCCGCCACGTCGCCGGCGATCAGCCGGCGCAGCGGGTCTCCGGCAATGGTGCGCCGCCAACCCGTATCGAGCCGGCTCGGCTCGCCGCAGAGGAGTTGGGCGATGTCGGCGCGCGTGGCGAGGAGGCTCTGGTCGAAGTCGAGGTCGTCGGCGATCTGGCGCACGACGCCCGAGCAGACGGCCACCGCGGCGGGGGCGGCGGGGGCGTCCCGTCCCTCCGAGGGCATCCTGATCTGATCCGGGGGGAGGTCGAGGCCGCGTTCGATGGCGTGCATGATGGCGGCCGCCCGGCCCTGCGCGAGGTGCCGCCCATCGACGCCACGGGTGGCGCGTAGTTCTTCCGTGTTGCGCGGCGGCCGCTGCGAGAGCGCAAGGAGCCCGAGGTCCGACAGCACCATGCGGCGCGGCCGGTTGCTCTCGGCCGCGGTGCGCTCGCGCCACGCGGCCACTTCCTGGGCCACGGCCCGCGAGCGCCGCGACATCCCCCGCACGTCACCCAGCTTCCACCACGCTTCCTCGGGGACGCGGGCCGGCGTGCGGTCGCCCAGCACCTGGTCGCATTCGCTCAGGGCCCACTCCAGGCGTCCCAGTGCCCGCAGGCGCTCGGTCAGCACCCGGCGCAGCTCCAGCAGGTGGGCGACGTCGTTGAGGGCGTAGGTGATCTGGCGTTCCGACATCGGCCGGACCAGCCAGTCGGAGAGCCGGTCCGCCTTGGGCAGCGACACGCCGAGCATCTGGTCGACCAGGCGCGAGAGCGAGGGCGTGGACAGGCCGAGGAACCCGGCCACGATCTGGGTGTCGAAGACCGTGGCCGGCACGGCTCCGCACGCCGCCATGAGCACATCGAGGTCCTGGGACGCCGCGTGGGCCACCGCGACGCCCGGCCCGCCGAAGACGTGGGCCAGAGGTGCGGGATCGACCGCCAGGGGGTCCACCAGCGCCACCTTGTCGGCCCAGGCGATCTGGATCAGCGCCAGATCGGGCACGTAGGTGCGCTCGGTGTGGAACTCGGTGTCGAAGCCGTAGGCGTCCTGCGCGGCCACCTCGGCCACCAGGGCGTCCAGGCCCTGGGTATCGACCACGATGGCGGGCGACGCGGTCATCGGCGGGCCGCGGCGACGACCTCGGGGTCTGCGCTGCTCGTCTTCACGATTGGTGAGGCTCGATCGATGGTCCGACTCGTCGTCCGTGGCGGTGCCGAGCCGGGTGGCCCAGCGGCGGGTGTGGCCCGGGCGGGCGCCCTGGGGCGCCACGCGGGCAACCCAGTCAGGCTAGCGCAGCGCCGAGCCGGCCGGCGCCTGAATGGGGCCTTTTCCCCAGGTCAGGGTGGGTGAAGTCGCCGGGGTCGTGTCATGAGGAAATCGGCCCTCCTGTGACACCCCGGTAGCGCGCAACCCCGGGTGGCGCCACACCTCGTGACGAACGGCTCTGTTTTGGCCCGCGATGTTCCGATAAGAGTGGAAGGTCTGCATCTGAGGGGGACAGCGTGAGGAAGGCCAAGAAGGGACTTGGCGAGGCCGGTCCGGTGGAGCCCGCGGCAGCGCCCGATGCCCAGCCGGATTCCCCTCGGCGTGCCGCGCCCAGTGAGGAGCCCAGTGCGAGCGGCGGCGCCAAGAGCGTCGAGTCGATGCTCCGGGAGTTCAGCTCGGCCGGGGCTGACTGCGCCGGCGACCGGTGGGGCGCCCCTGGGCAAGTACGACCAGCTCTGGCAGCTTTCCATGGCCGATCCCCACACGGGCCTGGCCAACCAGCTGTTGCTGCTCGACCGCCTGACCCAGGCCCTGGCCCGCCGCCGGCGCCACGGGGGTGAAGTAGTCGTGTGCCACATCGACCTGGACAATTTGGGTGAGATCAACCTGGACCTGGGCTACACCGTCGGGAACACCGTGCTCTGCGAGATGGCCCGCCGCCTCACCTCGGTGTTGCGGGCGGAGGACACGATTGCGCGGGTGGGGGGGAGCGAGCTGGTCGTCGTCGTGACCGTGACCGACGAGCACGTGGTGACGCCGCTGCTGCGCCGGCTGCAGCACACGCTGGACGAACCGGCGACAGTGGCCGGTACGTCCATCAGGCTGCGCTCCTCCCTCGGGGTGGCCGTGGCCGAGGACTCGGAGTCCGCCGAAGACGTGCTGGCCCGGGCAGACCGTTCCACCCGGGTCAGCCGGCGCTGAGCCCTGACGCCTGTCCGGGGGGTCCGCCCGCCCGATAAGGAGTATCGGCTCTATACGAAACAGGAGTATCGGCCCTATTGGTGGAACCCAATTCCGGCAAAATTATGTGCGATGTCTATGTACAGCGAGTTGCTCGCCGGACTGTGTGCCGACGTGGACCCCTTGCCTTTGCCCGTTTCACGGGATGAGCTGGTGGTGATCCTGCTGCAATGCCGCCGCCGCATGAACGGGCACGAGGGCGAGGATGACCACATGATGGCGGAGGATCTGGCGCTCGAGCTCGACCACGACCGCATGTTGCTGCGACTGTGCACCGCCATGGGCATCGAATCCGAGCCTGAGCGGTTCGGAAATCCCCTGGTCGAGCGGGAACGGCTGGAGGACCAGCTCCGTGCGGTCGGGGTCGACTTCCGGACCCTCGACGACCATCGCCGGGTCAAGGTCGCCTAGCGGCGAACCCGCGCCGGAGGGCTCAGGACCGGGGATTGAAGGCTTTGCGCTCGGCCAGCACGGCGGCGTAGACGGCCGCTTCGGTCCGGCGTCGCATGCCGAGCTTCGACAGCAGGCTCGAGACGTAGTTCTTCACCGTCGCCTCGGCCAGGAACAGCTGCTCCGCTATCTGGCGGTTCGACTGCCCTTGTGCGATGAGCTCCAGGACCTTGCGCTCCTGGGGGGTCAGGACGGTCAGGCGTGACTCGGCCTCCTGGTCCTTGCGCAGGCGGTCGAAGAGCTCCTGGGTCAGGACGGGGTCGAGCAGGGACATGCCCTGGCTGACGCGCCGGATGTCCCCCAGCAGGTCGCCGCCGCCCACTTCCTTGAGGACGTAGCCCGAGGCGCCGGCCATGATCGACGAGAACAACGCATCGTCGTCGGAGTACGACGTGAGCATCAGGCACCTGACCTGGGGTGTCAGCGATTGGACCTCGCGGCACACCTCTATGCCGTTGCCGTCGGGGAGGCGCACATCGAGGATGGCTACGTCGGGCACGAGGTCGCGGATGGAGCGCAGGCCCTGCTCTGCCGTACCCGCTTCGCCGACCACCTCCATGTCGTCTTCGGCCTCGAGCAGGGTGCGGAGGCCGGTCCGCACCAGCTCGTGATCATCGAGGAGGAACACCCGAATCGTCATTTTCCCAATATTGCCACGCTGCCACGCGGGCTCGGCACTCCGACGAGGGCGCGCCGTTCGCGTGCGTCCGGGCCAGCCACACGGGCGATTGGTCCCCTCTATCCTGACGAGCTGTGCAGCCCTTCGACCGGATCGACGATCCCGCCAAGCTGCGCCGTCTGGTGCAGGCGATCCTCATCCTCGACGCCGAGCTCAACCTGCCGGTGGTGCTCCGGCGGATCATTGAGGAGGCCCGTGACCTCGTCGACGCGCAGTACGGGGCACTCGGCGTCCTGACCGAGGATGGCCGGGCGCTGGACCGGTTCCTGACCGTGGGGCTGAGCCACGACGAGGAGCGGGCCATCGGCGCCCGCCCCACCGGGCGGGGCGTGCTGGGCACGCTGATCGGGGAGGACAAGCCCGTTCGCCTGGCCAACCTGGCCCAGAGCCCGGAGAGCTACGGGTTCCCCCCGCACCATCCCGACATGACGTCCTTCCTCGGTGTCCCCGTCCGGGTGCACGGCGAGGTCTACGGCATCCTCTACCTGACCAACAAGAAGACGGCCCCCGAGTTCTCCGAGGACGACGAGGAACTGGTCCACGCCCTCGCCATGGCGGCGGGCATCGCCATCGAGAACGCGCGGCTGCACGGCCTGGTGCGTGACCGGGCCCTCACCGAGGACCGGGACCGGATTGCGCGCGACCTGCACGATTCGGTGATTCAGCGCCTGTTCGCCATCGGGCTGTCCCTGCAGGGAACCGCCCGCCTGGTGGAGCGGCCGGAGGCCGTCATGCGGATCGGCGAGGCGATCGAGAAGCTCGACGAGACCATACGCCAGCTCCGCAAGGCGATCTTCGACATTGAGCTCACGATCAACAAGGAAGGCCTGCACCCGAAGGTCCTCGACCTGGTGCACGAGCTGCGCCCGGTCCTGGGGCTTCTCCCGCAGGTCTCTTTCAGCGGACCCGTGGACAGCATGGTGAGCGACGCGTTGGTGGAAGAGGTTCTGGCGGTGCTCCGAGAGGCGTTGACCAACGTGGGCAAGCACGCGCACGCCTCCCAGGTCGTCATCACCATTGCCGCCGGTGACGAGCTGCGCCTCGTGGTGGCCGACGACGGCGACGGCATCGGCGACGTCAACGCGGCGGGCCTCGGTCTCAAGAACCTGCGCCAGCGCGCGGCACGCCTCGGAGGCAGCGTCGAGCTCGGGACATCGCGCGAGGGTGGCACGCGTTTGACGTGGCACGTGCCGCTCAGCCCGGTCAACGCGGGAGCGGCCACCACGACCTGACGCTCAGCACCCGTGGTTGCAGGTGCCCGTAATCACAACACCCACACAACCTCAATCACACGGTTGGCGCAATTGACTCATGGTCCGGTGTTTCTGAGCCGATCTATTGGTCATCGTTTGTTGAAACGAAAATGGCAAACCACCCGCGAGGGTGGGACGCAAAGCTACGGGACTCGATTGAGTTTGCCGGGCCGCCGAGTTCGCCACGAGTGCACCGCTCGTCGCCTTCGCGACCCGTCGTCTGCGGGTCGAGGGGGAAGAGACGATGCGGCAATCCCGACGGAGTCGGGCATTCCCACACGTGCTGGCACGAGCGATAGCATCGGCGGTGACGGTTCCCGTCCTCGCCCTCGCGGCGACGACAGTGTTCTCGTCCGGTACGGACACCGCGAGCGCGTCGAGCGCGTACCCCTCGAACGCCTACAGCGGGGGCATCATGATGGCCGCCGATCCGACGGGCGGCTACTGGACCGTGACGCCGGCGGGTGGGGTGACGCCTCACGGCTCTGCTCCCGCGCTGGGCTCGCCCGCACTCTCGAACCTGCGTCTGGCCCAACCGATCGTCGGCATGGCGGCGACCACCGACGGCAACGGCTACTGGCTCGTGGCGTCCGACGGTGGCATCTTCAGCTACGGCGACGCCACGTTCTACGGCTCGACCGGCGCCATGCACCTCAACAAGCCGATCGTCGGCATGGCGGCGACCACCGATGGCAGGGGCTACTGGCTCGTGGCGTCCGACGGTGGCATCTTCAGCTACGGCGACGCCACGTTCCACGGCTCCACGGGGTCGATCGTGCTCAACAAGCCCGTTGTCGGCATGGCGGTGACCACCGACGGCAACGGCTACTGGCTGGTGGCTTCCGACGGCGGCATCTTCAGCTACGGCGACGCCATGTTCTACGGCTCGACGGGCTCCATCCGCCTGAACATGCCCATCATCGGCATCGCCCCGACACCCGACGGCGGCGGCTACTGGCTCGCCGGGTTCGACGGTGGGGTGTTCACCTTCGGCGACGCGGCGTTCTACGGCTCGGCGGGGGGCCGTGGCGTGTACGCCTACGGGATGATCGTCAACCCGGCTGATCCGGGCTACGGCGTGGTGACCGCTGATGGCTCATCCCTTTTCTTCGGGCCGGGCCAGAATCCCTATGCCCTGCCGGCGGGCCTGCAGCAGGGGGCCTACGTCAGTTCCGGGAACCCGTCCGGCATGGCCGCCTTCGCCGCCGAGACGGGAACCTCCCCTACAGTGGCGACCGACTACCTGCCCGGCAACAACGGATGGGCGGACATGGACGGCTCGACCGGGAGCCTCAACTGGATCACCCAGTCCTTCCAGAACACCGGCTACACGCTGTCCCTTGGGGTGCCCATCATCCCGACCGACTCGAGCGGGACACCCGTCGGCACGCTGGCGCAGGGTGCGACAGGGGCCTACGACTCCTACTTCGTGACCCTGGCGCAGACGTTGGTCAATGGTGGCGAGGCCGACGCCTACCTGCGGCTCGGCTGGGAGTTCGACGGCGACTGGATGGCCTGGGCCGCCACGACGCCCAGCGCCGAGGCCAGCTTCGCCTCGTACTTCCAGCAGATCGTCACCTCCATGCGGTCGGTCGCCGGAGAGCACTTCCGCTTCGAGTGGAACCCAGATGCCGGTGCCTTCACCCAATCGGGTTACTCCGTCGCCGCGGCGTACCCCGGCAACGCCTACGTCGACGTGATCGGCCTCGACGCCTACGACCAGTCGTGGGCCACGCCGCAGACGCCGACCAACGCCTGGGCGTCGACGGCGCTCCCCAGCCTCACGGCGGCGCAGCAGTTCGCGTCATCGCACGGCAAGCCATTGGCCTTCGCGGAATGGGGCGTGACCATCCGCAGCGACGGCCACGGCCTCGGTGACGACCCGTACTACGTCAACCAGATGGTCGCCTGGATGGCGAACAGCGCCAACGACGTGACCTACGAGTCCTACTTCGACGTCGACAGCGGCGGCGTGAACTCGGTCATCACCGGGGGCTCGTTCCCCAACAGCCTGGCGGCCTTCCGGACAGACCTGGGCTGACCTTTTCCGAGCGCCCGCGCCGCCCGGAACCGCCGGTCGGCGTCCCGGTCCGCAGTGAGAGCGACTCCGGCCTCGCGACGCGTCGCCACGACGGAACGAGCGCAGGCGCCACGTTCTTCACCTGTCGCCCGCGCACACCGGCTGCACAATTCGAGCGCACAACTCCCGTGCAAATAGGTCCAAAGCCCCTTGCTTGGCGGCATCCCCTCGGTCCATCGTGCGTTTGGAACGAAAAAGGCAAACCTCCCGTGAGGGGGGGACGCAAAGCTACGGGACTCGTTGAGTTCGCCGGGCCGCCGAAACGAACTGAGCGCACTGCTCTTCGCCTCGCGACCCGTCCTCTGCGGGTCGGGGGGGACGAAGATGCGCCAAAGCCGACGGATCCGGTCGCTGGCACGGCGTCTGGCGTTCCTTGTGCTCGTTCCCGCTCTCGGCCTCGGCCTGGCCACGGAGTTCTCGTCGGGCGCGGGCGCCGCACCGGCACCTCGGACCAACGGCTACGGAGGCGGTCAGATGCTGGCCGCCGACCCGAACGGTGGCTACTGGACCGCGAGTGCGGCGGGGGTCGTGACCCCGCACAGCTCGTCGCCGGCACTCGGGTCACCAGCGCAGTCGGGGCTCCACCTCTCCCGGCCCATCGTCGGCATGGCCCCCACGCCCGACGGCGGCGGCTACTGGCTCGTCGCGTCGGACGGCGGCATCTTCAACTACGGCGACGCCGCCTTCTACGGTTCCACCGGCGCCATCCACCTGAACCGGCCCATCGTCGGCATGGCCGCCACCGCTGACGGCCGGGGCTACTGGCTCGTCGCCTCCGACGGCGGCATCTTCAGCTACGGCGACGCGACCTTCTACGGGTCGACGGGCGGGACCCGGCTGAACCGGGCCATCGTCGGGATGGCCGCCACCGCTGACGGCCGCGGCTACTGGCTCGTCGCCTCCGACGGCGGCATCTTCAGCTACGGCGATGCCACGTTCTACGGTTCGACCGGGGCCATCCGCCTCAACCAGCCCATCGTCGGCCTGGCGCCCACAGCCGACGGCGCGGGGTACTGGCTCGTCGCGGCGGACGGCGGAGTCTTCACCTTCGGTGATGCCGGCTACTACGGGTCGACCGCCGGGACCGGGAGGAGCGCCCTCGGCCTCGTCATCGACCCGCCCGCGCCGGGCTACGCCGTGGTGACGACCAACGGCGACGCGACCTCGTTCGAGCCGCCGCCGGCCAGCGCGCAACCGCCACCGCCCACCACGACGACCACGCAGGCTCCGGCCACCACGACGACCACCGAGGCTCCGACAACCACGACGACGACTCAGCCCCCGCCCACCACCACCACGACCACGAGGCCGCCCGCCACCACCACGACCACGAGGCCGCCCGCCACCACCACGACTACCACTCAGGCTCCGAGCAGCACGACGACCACGGGTCCGGCCACCACGTCGGACCCGCCCACCAGCGGGCTGCAGCAGGGGGCGTACGTCGGTGCGGCGGACCCGTCGGGGGTGGCGTCGTTCGCCCTGAAGACGGAGACCTCGCCGACGATCGCCACCGATTACCTGCCCGGCAACGACGGATGGTCCGGCATGGACGGCGCCGGAGGGTCTCTCAACTGGCTGGTCGGGGCCTGGAAGGGGACCGGATACACGCTGTCGCTCGGCGTGCCGATCATCCCGACGAACTCGAACGGCACGGCTGTGGGCACGTTGGCCCAGGGCGCTTCCGGTGCCTTCAACTCCTACTTCGTCACCCTGGCCCAGACGCTGGTGAGCGGCGGCGAGGCCAACGCGTACCTGCGCCTCGGGTGGGAGTTCGACGGCTCGTGGATGGACTGGGCCGCCACGACGCCCAGCGCCGAGGCCAGCTTCGCCTCCTACTTCCAGCAGATCGTCACCTCCATGCGGTCGGTAGCCGGAGAGCACTTCCGCTTCGTCTGGAACCCCGATGCCGGTGCATTCACCCAATCGGGCTACTCCGTCGCCGCCGCCTATCCCGGCAATGCGTACGTCGACGTCATCGGCCTCGATACCTACGACCAGACTTGGGCGACCCCACAGACACCGGCTAACGCCTGGGCATCGACGACGCTCCCCAGCCTCACGGCGGCGCAGCGATTCGCTTCCGCGCAGGGCAAGCCGATTGCCCTCACGGAATGGGGTGTGATCATCCGGAGCGACGGTCACGGTCTGGGCGACGACCCGTACTACATCAACCAGATGGTCGCCTGGATGCAGAACAGCTCCAACGACGTGACCTACGAGTCCTATTTCGACTGCGACGACCCGGGCCTCAACTCGGAGATCACCGGCGGATTGTTCCCGAACAGCCTGGCGGCGTTCTCGGCAGACCTGGGGTAGGGAGCCTGCACTCCCGTCGCTACCAGGAGATGGTGTGCGGTGCGTCGTCCTCGAATGTCGAGGTTCCCGCGATGCCGGCGACGTTCCACGTCGCAGGTCCAATCCGGGCGCTGGGCACCACGGTCATGGAGGCGTGCGCCTCGGGCAGGACGAAATGGAAGGTGACGCTCCGGGTTGCCCCTTCGAGGATGCTCATGATGGCTCCCTCCACGATGGTGGGGCCCTCGGGGCCGCTTGCCACGACGGAACGCGCCGACGGCGACGTGATGCCGCGGGCGTCCCCCGGGAGATTGACGGTCGCGATCCCGACATACTCGCCGTAGACGGTGCCGAGGCCCGGAAACGGACCGGCGATGAACGGGGACTGTCCCGGCGGCGTGTGGTTGGCGAAGGTCATGGTCAGGCTGCCGTCGGTTTGGCTCCCGTGCGCCGTCAGCCGGAGGGAGACCTGCTCCGAGAGGTACTGGTCCAGCTTGTTCCCGCCCCGGTTGATCATGGTCGCCATGAGGGAGGAAGGCTGGAGCTGGCCGGACACGCCGGCGCCGCTCCAGGCCGCTTCCGTTCGGGGGTCGGCGGACCACAGGAGCACGTGGCGCCCCTCGGCGGCGGACGAGAGCGCGTCGGCCATCGTGTGCAGCTTGAAGGGCCGGTTCTCCAGCGCGTGCAGGGTCGCTGAGGCGAGCGTCGACAGCTCGTCGACGCGGGCGGTCGAGTCGGAGCCATAGGTCTCGCCCACGTACTGGTCGTGGAGCAGGAGCTGGTCGACGTTGGACGAGCTGACGACCTGGCCGGTATCCGTGGTCACCGGGCCGGTCACGTCGAGGAGTTCCTGGAGCCCTTGGACGTCGATGGCGAGCACCCCGTCGACGCTCTGGCCGGTGTTGGCCTTCCACATTTGAGCGGCCAGGGGCCCATTGACGTCGAATTGCGGCGTCAGCCCCAGATTTCGCCAGTCGACGCCGGGCAGGAGCCAGCCCCAGCGGGCGGCCAGGTCGCCATTCACCGTGACGGCGCCGGGAGGAAGGATCAGCGATGAGGTGGGGACCATGCTCGAGAGGTGGAGCTCGCCGTCGCCGGTGGTGATGATGCCTGCCTCTTCGAACGCGCCCGAGCCCGACCGCATCTCGGCGTTGTTGCCCGCCAGGAGGAGGTACGTCCCCGGTCCCTGCAGGATGGCGGCGGCGGAGGAGGCCGCCTCCGACGTCCGCGCCAGAGTGGTCCGCACCTGGTTCAGATCGCCGATGAAGGTATTCCGCTCATGCGCCAGCGGGCCGATAAGTGCTTCGTCAGGGCCCAGATTGAGCCCCGACAGCGCCTTGTGGGTGGACGCCGCCAGCGCCGCCAGCTGGCGCAGGGCGGCCACACGGTCCGGTCCGGCGGAATGGGGGAGGCGGAGCAGTGACTGCGATCGGCCGACCGTGTGGATGCCCGTGCGTGCGACCTGCTCGGCTGCCCCCGACAGGGCTTGCACCGAGCGGAGCTGACGACCGGCGACCGGAAGGACGTCGACCGGCCAGAGCAGGGGCGACGACAGCATGCTGTGTGCAGAGCTGAAGCTGGACTCGGCCGTCCGAAGGGACGCGTCGGGCGCGCCGGACAAGATGCCGTCGGCGGACAGTCCCTGCCGGGCCGACTGCACCGCGGCCTCCCCATGGTGGATGTGGTCGGCTGCGACCGCCACGACGGAGGCGGCCGCGGCAAACCAGATCGCCGCCAGCGCGACGACGGCGGCAACGATCTTCCACCGTCTGGTGAAGCGCGGGTGCCTGGGCGCGTCCCCCGGCTCGGACCCGTCGGGGAGGTCGGCGCTCGGTCCGCCGGGCTCGCCCTCTTCCACCGGGCGGAGCGTACTGCGAGAGCCGTGGAATCCCCGGGCACCAAACGTGACCTTTTTTCAAACATTTCGCCCGGGCGCTGCCTAAGCTGATTGTGGCCGTTTTCCCTGGAAGAGAGGCGAACGGGGGAAATTGTCGACGCGTTGTGTCCTCGCCCGTAGGCATTGTGACCTTTGGCTCTGTACCGCCGACCGGATTCCCTGGAATGATGAGCGAGGCGGCTTGGCGACCTCGACTGAAGGGATCGTGGGAAACGGTCGAGGAAGCAAGTGGCGGTTTGATTCGATCCGCCTTCCGGGCGGACACAGTGGAGGAGATCAGGATGAAAAGGACCACGGCACAGCGAGTGCTCGCTGCAGCTTGCGGCCCCGCTTTGGGTGTGCTGCTCGCGGTTCCCGTGGGTGGACTCCTGGCAGGAGGAGCCGGGGCGGACTCCACTTGCTACACGGGATGCACGACCGCGACCACGGGTATCACGTCCGGATCTTCGAGCGCGCCGGCGGACGGTGCGGCGACGACGTCGTCGGTCTCGACCACCCCGACCACCACTTCTGGCGGACTCGCGTTCACCGGTGCTGACATCGAGGAGATGGCGGTCATCGGTGTCGTGGCCATCGGCGTGGGTGTCGTCCTGGTCCGCGGTCGCCGTCGCACCGCCTGATTTCGTTAACGCTCGGCGAGGGAGCAATCGGAATGTCGTCGGTCACGATCGGCAGAGATCTACAAGGTTGGCGGTGGCGTCAGCCCGAAGGTGAGTCCGGAACGGTGGCGCGGGAGCGCCGCCGCTTCGCAGCCCGCACCAGTGGCGAGGTCGTGGCGGGAACGGATCTCTTGGTCCTGGCCATCGCCGTCACGGCCTTCGCCCCTGCGGTTCTGCAGTGGACGACCGCGCTCTTCGTCTTCGGGGTGCTCGGTGTCTGCGCCCTACGGGGTCAGTACGCCTCTCGGATCACGCTGAGCGTGAGCAGGGATGTCAGCACGGTGGCGGCGGCGGTCGCGGTGCCATTGACGGTGATCGGGGCGTTTGACGGCTTCGGCCGGCAGGTCCGCCCCTTCGTCCTCGTGGGGCTGTCCACGCTGTGTCTCCTGCTCATCGGGCGGGCATGCGCCTACATCGGCATTCGGCGTGCCCGGACCCGGGGTGCACTGGGGCAGCGGGTGCTCATTGTGGGAGCCGGGCCGGTTGCCGAGCGCTTCGCCGATGCGCTGGAGCTGAATCCGGTGTACGGGCTTCACCCGGTCGGCCTGCTGGACGACTGCGTGGAGGAGTCACTGTCCCGCCCCGTCCTCGGCGGGATCGACCAACTCGACAGCGTCCTGAGGGATCACCGGATCGACCGGGTGGTGATCGCCTTCGGTGTGAACCGTGACCCCGACCTGGTGCGGGTCATCCGCTCCTGCGAGAACGCGGCCGTGGACATGTACACCATTCCCCGCTTCTTCGAATTGGGTCTGCAGGCCGCGCCACGCGACGTCGACATGGTGTGGGGGTACCCCCTCGTGCGCCTGCGGCGCTCGACCATGAGCGCCTCCAGTCGCGCCGCCAAGAGGGTGTTCGACTCGGGCATCGCCGGGCTGATGCTGTTGCTCCTGTTGCCGCTCTACGCGCTCCTCGCCCTGGCCGTGAGGGTGACCAGCCCAGGCCCCATCTACTTCCGCCAGTGCCGCATCGGGAAGAACGGGCGTGAGGTGGAGATCCTGAAGTTCCGTTCCATGCGGGTCAACAACGAGTCGGACACCCAGTGGAGCGTCGACGAGGACGACCGTGTCACGAAGATCGGCCGCATCCTGCGCAAAACCTCCTTGGACGAACTGCCGCAGCTGTGGAACGTGCTGCGAGGGGACATGTCGCTCGTCGGACCCCGCCCCGAGCGGCCGTTCTTCGTCGAGCAGTTCGAGCAGGACGTTCCCCGTTACGGCGATCGGCACCGGGTCCCCGTCGGCCTGACTGGCTTGGCCCAAGTCAACGGGTTACGAGGCGACACGTCAATTGAGGACCGGGCCTGGTTCGACAACCACTACATCGAGAACTGGTCGGTCGGCGGGGATCTGGTGATCCTCGCCCGAACGGCTGGCGCCGTGATCAAGCAGGTCCGGGAGTAAGCTTCCCTCACTTTGCGGTCCCACATGCGGGTGGGGAGCACCGCACAACTCTCGGACGATGGATGGCGCAACCTGTCACTGACATCGCCAGGCCACCGGCGGAGCAGGCTCCTGAGAGGGACAAGGCGATGACGGCACGGCAGTGGCGTCTCGCTGTCGCCGCCGAGCTGGTGCTGGGAACGGTTCTCGGGTCGCTGTTCCTGGGCACCCACAGTCTGTTCCTGGACGAATCCGTCAGCTCCACCCTGGCCACCGCGCCTTGGCACTTCTTCGCCAACACCGTGTCGCACCGCGAAGCCAACATGGCGCTCTACTACCTGGTGCTCCGTGGCTGGGTCGTCTTCGGCCACGGTGAGATCGCGCTCCGCAGCCTGTCGGTCATCTTCGCCGTGGGAGCGCTCTGGGTGGTGATATTGCTGGCGCGTTCGTTGTTCGGCCGGCGCGTCGCACTTCTCGCCGGGTTGCTGTTCGCGATCGATCCGCTCTACGTCCAGTTCGCGCAGGATGTCCGCGGGTACTCGCTGGCGCTTCTCCTCGTGAGCGCGTCCTGCTTCTTCTTTGTCCGGGGCATCCGCCAGGTGGACCCACCCAGCAGGTTCTGCTGGACGGCCTACACCGCAGTCACGGCCCTCGCCGCCTACAGCAACTTCTGGGCCGCGCTCGTCCCGGTCGGGCAGGTGCTGTCGCTGGCGTTCCTCCCCTCAGGGCGGATCCCGTGGCGCCGCTTACTGGCGTCCGCCGTCGCGCTGGTCGTCCTCCTGGTCCCGCTCGGCTTGTTGATCGAGGCGACCGACAGTGCGGGTGTCAATTGGGCGGCCGGTTCCTCGGCCGGCCGCCTGTTCACCCACATCCGCGCGTCCGTTCCCCATTCGGTGCTCGACGCGGTCGTGCTCATTGCGGTTTTCGCGGTCGTCGCGATCGTCCTCTGGGCGCGCCGCCGACCCGCCATCGGTGCGGTGTTCGACCGGCAGTGGCCACTGCTCTTCACGTTGTGCTGGCTCGTTGTGCCGGTGGCTTCCGTCGTGATGCTGTCGCTGGTCGACAGGCCACTCCTGGTGATTCGCTACCTGATGGTGAGCCTTCCGGCAGCGATCCTCCTGGTCGCGTTTGTGATCGACCGGGTGGCGTCCCTCGCCCGTCGTGGCGCGCCCGTCATTGCCACGGTGCTGCTCGTCATCGTCCTCGGCGCCTCGGCAGTCGGTGCCGCGCAGTGGTACACCAAGGGCGGGCCACAGGATTTCCGGTCGTCCGTGGCCTTCATCGCCGACCGGGCTCAGCCCGACGACGGCATCCTCATCTTCTACCCCTACGAGCGCATACCCGTCGAGTGGTACATGGCTGAGAGGCCGGCCGGCGAACGCGACCTGCATCCGGTCTACCCAGCGACGGCATGGGGCGTGAACCCGTTGTACTTCGACGGGGACGTGCCCTTCGATCCGGCTGCCATTGAGAGGGCCGCCTCGAGATACGAGCGCATCTGGGTGGTGAGTGCAACGGCCGACCTCTTCTTGTACCCCGGGCAAGCGACGGCGATGAACGCCGCGCTCCGGCGGGCGGGTTTCGCGCCGGCCGGCACCACGCACTTCCGTGGGGTGGAGGTCACGGAAGAGCTGAAGCAGTGAGCCGGCCGCGCCTGGGGACGAGCCTGCTGGTGGGCGGGCTGGTGGCGGCGGCCGCTTCGGGCCACCTGCTCTATCCGGCCTGGCTGGCCTGGCGCACCCGGGGTGGTCGCGGCAGGATCCCGGTGGCCCCCCGGCCGGCGGTACCGGGAGCCCTACCGGACCTGACCGTTGTGGTGCCGGCCTACCGAGAGGCGGGCGTGATCGCCGCCAAGATCGATGACCTCCGGGCGAACGGGTACCCGGGCTCGCTCGAGATCCTGGTGGTGGCCGACGGGGATCCCGAGACCGCCGCGGCAGCGGAGCGGGCCGGAGCCCGGGCGCTGACCGGCCCCGAACGTCGCGGCAAGTCCCAGGCGCTCAACCGGGGCTTCGCCGAGGCGACGACGCCCGTCGTGGTGATCAGCGATGCCAACAACCGCCTGGCGCCGAGCGCGCTCGTCGCGCTGGTCGAGCACTTTGCCGACCCCGCGGTCGGTGCCGTCGCCGGCGAGAAGCTGGAAGACGACAACGGAGGAGGCGAGAGCCTGTACTGGAGGTTCGAGTCCTGGCTCAAGCAGCGCGAGGACCGCCTCGGTACGACGATCGGCCTTGTCGGCGAGCTCTCCGCCATCCGGGCCGAGGCGTGGCGTCCGATCCCGCGAGACGTCGCGACCGACGATTTCTGGACCGCCCTCGACGTCATAGAACAGGGCTATCGAATCGCCTACGAGCCCGGCGCCCTCGCACTCGACCCCCCGGCGGGGTCGCTCGCGGCCTCATGGGAGCGACGGATCCGCAGCGTGTCCGGCGCGCTGCACGTCATGGTCCGACGTCGTCGTCAACTCCGGCCCTCGGCGGGCCTCGTGGCCGCCGAGCTGTGGGGGCACCGCTTGACCCGCTACACGGTGGGTCCCCTCGCCCACCTGGCGCTCTTGGTGATGGCGGTCGCGAAGGTGCGCTCGAGTGCATTGGCCCGGGCGTTCCTACTGGCCAACCTTGCCGCGAGTGCCGGCCTCGTGGCCGGGGCGGGCGAGGCGACGGGGGGCGTCGAGGACGGATCGGAGCGGTCCACGCCCCGCCGGTTGCTGACCACCGCGTCAGCGGGGGCCGGGCAGGTGATGTTCCTGCAGGGAGTCGCGCTCGGCGGCATGGTGCGCTATGTGCGCGGTGACCGGTCGACCATGTGGTCGACTGTGGAGCGATGAGTGGCACGGCATCGCAGCGAAACTCCAGCTCGGCGCCGCTGTGAGAACGCTCATGATCACGAAGTTCCTCCCGTTGCCGGACAACAACGGGGGCTACCAGCGTTCGCTGGCCATCGCTCGCCGCCTGGCGGCAGTCGGCGACCTCGTTCTGTGCGGCTATGACGACGGTGGCGCGGACCGGGCGGGCCTCTTGGACCTAGGCATCGACGTCCGCACCGTGCCCTGGCGGGTCAGGCCGGCGGGCGTGGCCCGCGGCGTTGCAGCGGCTCGGAGCGTCTCCGCGGGGCGGTTCTGGAGCGCCGCGATGGTCAAGGCCGTCCGCGGTGTTGCCGACGAAGGTCCTATCGACCTGCTGCAGGTCGAATATCAGCAAATGGTGCCCCTCGTGCTCGATGTCCCGGCCAAGAAGTCCATCCTCGACCTCCACAACGTCGAATCGGCCCTGGTGGACAGTTACGCCGGAGCCCGGCGCGGCGTGCCGGCCGCGCTGTTGCGTGCGGAGGCGGCCGCCCTGCGGCGCATGGAGCGGCGCACCATCGGCGCCTTCGATCACGTCGTCGTGGTCAGCGAGCAGGAGAAGGCGAGACTGCCAACGGGTGCCCGCTCCGTCCTGGTCTGCCCGAACGGCCGCGAGCCGTCGGCGGTCCTCCCGGATGCACCCGACGCCACGGTGGCGTTCGTGGCCACCATGGGATGGGCCCCCAACGTCGACGCCGCCGTGTGGCTCGGTCGCGAGATCTGGCCCGAGGTCGTGGCTCGGGTTCCACAGGCCCACCTGCTCCTCGTGGGCAGGGACCCGGCGCCGGCCGTGCGCGCCTTGGCCGACGCGAACATAGAGGTCACGGGGACGGTGGCCGACGTGACCCCGTTCCTGGCCCGCGCCCGCGTCGTCGTGGCGCCGTTGCGGGCCGGTGGTGGGACGCGGTTGAAGATCATGGAGGCCCTCGACGTCGGACGGCCCGTCGTGGCCACCTCGCTGGGCTGTGAGGGCATGGAGGACCTGGTCGGGCAGGGGGTACTCGTGGCCGACACTGCGGTGGACCAGGCCGAGGCGATCGCGGGCCTGCTGCTGGACCAGCCCCGCGCCAGGGCGTTGGGGCGGGCCGGTCACGAAGCGGTCGGGGCCCGGCACACATGGGACGCCGCTCTGAGGCCGCTCCTCGAGGCGGTGCGTCCATGCTCTTGATCCTGGTGGGGGTGATCCTCGGGCTGGGCGCGGCGGTGGCGGTCGTGTCCCTCTTCGTTCGCTGGGAGCGCCAGGGCAACCCGCAATTCGCACCCCTGTTGATCCTCGGGCTCCTGATCGTGGAGGGCTTGCTCTATGCCGAACCGGATGGCATCCCGCGCGGCCTGTTCCATCCCGGTTCCGGCTCGACCCAACTCCGGCTGCCCGAGATCGTCATCGCGCTCGCACTGCTCGCCCGCTTGATCGTCCGGGGCAGACCCACGCGGATCGGCCTTCCGGCCGGCCTGTGGCTGACCTTCACCATCTGCCTGGTCTTGGGGATGTTGGAAGGCATCGCCTATCACAACCAGTTCTCGCAGAATCTCTACGAGGCAAAGGCCATCATCTATATCGGCGGCGCGTATGCGCTGGCCGCCGGAGTGCCGGTTCGGCGCTACTACGACCGGGGCGACCTCTTCAGGCTGGGGACCCTCAGCGTCGTCTGCGCCTCCGTCCTCGATCTCATGACGGCCGCCCATATCAGCATCAGCACGAATTTGCCCCTGCTCCCGCTGGAAGGCTTCGGTCAGATCGGCGCCGAGTCGGCGGCGATCTTCATGGCCGTCGCGACCATGAGCTTCCTGGCCAGAATGGCGTCAGGGCCCATTCGACTCCGGAACGTCCTGGCGTTGATTCCGGTGGTCGTCTGTGTCGTGCTGGCGGACCAGCGCGCCGTGCTCGTCAACCTGGCCGTGGTGATCCTGGTGATCGTGCTGGCGGTGATCGCGCGGTGGTGGAGAGGTCTGGCCCGACGCTTCCACGTGCGGTCCGGTCAGGTCGCGCTCGCGCTCCTTCTGATCGTCGCCGTGGTCCTCGCCGTCGTGGTCGTGCCGGCGGCGGTGGAGCGACGGCCGGCACAGATCCCGCTCGCATCCAGTTACGAGAAGCTGTTCCACAACGAGGGAAAGGCGGAGTCGGCCCAGGACCGCCTGAACCTGGCTTCCGAGGTGGAAAGCCTGATTCCCCAGCACCTCTTCATCGGCTGGGGGTTGGGCGTGCAGTTCCCGTTCTTCGAAGCCGGCGTGCGCATGGTCGAGCTCAACCCGTACGCCCACGACATCGTGCTCGACCTCTGGCTGCGGCTCGGTCTCATCGGCCTCCTGAGCTTCCTCGCGGCACTGCTCGGCTCGGTTGCCGAGGGGCTACGGGTGTGGCGAAAACATACGGATCCCGTGGTGGCCGGCCTGGCCCTGGCGCTGCTGGCGGTCGTGTCGGGCCTGTTCGTCACGGGGATGTTGGAACCCATGATCGACGAATACAGGTACGTCACCTTGTTCGGACTCAGCCTGGGGATGCTTCGGGCCTGCGCCACCTCGCTGGAGCTGCGACGCCGACCCCTCACCTGGCATGTGGAGGTGGTCGGCTCGGATTCGTCGGCGGGGAGGACCAGATGGTGAGCCTCCTCTGTGGCCGGGACGAGGCTCCGGCGAGAACGGCGCTCGCGGGTGGGGGCGACATGACCGCTCGCGGCCCGAAGGGCCTCGTAGGCTGGCCGCAGATGGAGCCCGCTCTGGCCAGCCGCTACGGCGTCGGAGCGCGTGATCACCTCTCACTCGTCGAGCGGGCCGAGGGCAGGGAGCGGTCGCACGCTGGCGCCACCGACGGGATTCGAGCAGAGGGGCCGCAATGGACCTGAGACAGATCGTTCGTACGATACGTGCCAAGTGGGTGGTGGCCCTCGTCACCTTCCTGGCATGCCTGTGCATCGGCGGGGCCTACGCGGTGCTGCCGGCGAAGGTGTACGAGGCCACGGTGGTGATGACCGCCCAGCCGCCCGCCGGAGCGCCGGACGCGGGATCCCTTGTCAGCGCGATTCAGCTCGAAATTTCCCAGATCGCCGTGGAGGCGGAGAACCCGGCCGTCGACGCCGAGGCGGCAGCACAGGTGCCGGCGCGCTTCCGGTCCACCCCGGCGACCATCACGGCGTCCGCCGATCCCGCTTCGAACACGGTGACGATCAGCGCGAAGAGCACCGATCCCGCCGCCGCCCAGGCGTACGCCAACGCCACGGCGGCCCGGGTGCTGTCGGCGGCGAACCGCGCCAACGGAACCCTCCTGGTTCTGTCCGAGCTCGGCAAGGCGGAGCTGCCGAGCAAACCGACGAACCCGCGCGCCACGGTGGCGGTGGCTTCAGTGGTGTTTGGCCTTATCGCCGCCGTGTTCGCGGCGCTCCTCGCCGGCGCTCTGCGACGCTTCGTCGCCGCCGACGAGATCGCCGACCGGCTCGGTGTCCCGGTCATCGGGGAGGTACCCACGTTGGCCCGTCCCGGGTCGAATCCGGCCCAGATGTTCGCGTTGGCGGGAGACGAGCGCGGCCTCGAGGCATTCCAGCAGCTCAGGAGCCATCTCCACGTCCTGTTCCAGGAGACGCATCCAGTCATTGCCGTCACCTCGTACGAGCAGGGGGAGGGAAAGTCTTGCGTGGCCTCCCGCACCGCCTGGGCGCTTGCCACCCCCGGTCAGTTCGTGGTTGCCGTCGACGGCGACCTCAGGCAGCCCACGCTGCATGAGATCTTCGGGGTCGAGCTCTCGCCCGGCGTGAGTGACATTGCCATGGCCAACGGTCCCACCGAACTCCTCGCGGCCACGGACAATCGCTACCTGGAGGTCATTCCGGCCGGAGTGCCGACCCGTCATCCCGCAGACATCGCGGCGGCGGACGTGCCCCGGCTCCTGCGCGCGCTCCGCGAGTCGGACCGGACCGTCGTGCTCGACTGCCCCCCGATCACCGGAATAGCCGAGACCACGATCCTCATGGCCAAGGTGGATGCCGTGATCCTGGTGGCCGATGCGCGGAAGTTCAACTTCGCCAACCTGGAGCGCGGCGTAGCGGAGATCAAGGCCTCTGGGGCGATGGTGGCGGGTATCGTGCTCAATCGGGTGCGCCGGCCGAAGGGGGGATGGGCCTACGGGTACCAGCGACAGGCCCCGCCGAGTAGTCCCGAGACCCCCCAGGTGAAGCCGCGGCGGGCGGCGCGATCGGCCTAGCCCTTCCGGACCGAGGGATGAGGCTGCACATCCACCACCAGGTGGGGTCCGTCGATGGACGCTGTCGTTTCCACTTTGAAGTCGAGGAGCCCATCACCGTGACCCAGCAAACCGTGGCCGACGCCCGGCTGATCGACCTCGACATCGACACCGAGCGCAAGGCAGCATGACGACCATCGACCAGGGCGGACATCTGCCAGCGCAACTTCCGGTCCGGAAGGGCTAGTCCACCCGTGACGAGCGAGCCCGGGACAGGCCCGCAGAATACTTCGGGAGGTGGTCAACCGAAGAGGGCCACGGTTCTTCGCAACGTGGCGACGAACTATCTGGTGGCCGTCGTCCTGGTGTTGGTCGGCTTCATCACCACTCCGATCCTGACCCACCAGCTGGGCATCCTCCGCTATGGCGTCTGGGCGCTCATCGGCTCGCTCATCCCGTTCCTCGAGATTCTCGAGCTGGGATTTGCCAGTGCCACGGTTGCCTTCGTCAGCCGGCACCTCGAGCTGCAGGACAACGATCAGGTCAGCGCCACCATCAACACCTCTCTGGTCATCCTCTCGATACTCGGGGTCCTGGCGTTCGCCGGCGTCGTCGTGTTCGCCGTCTTCCTTCCCGACATCATCACCAGCATCCCCGAAAACCTGGTGGGCCAGGCGCGGTTCCTCCTTCTGCTCCTGGCTTTCGACATGGCCCTTTCGATTCCCCTGGACACGTTTGGCGGAACACTCATCGCCATGCAGCGCTTCGACCTGTTGAACTACAGCCTGATAGCGGTGATCCTCGCGCAGGCGGTCGGGTGGGTCGTCGTGTTGTGGCTGCACGGGGGGCTCATCGCGCTGGGTGTCGTCACCGTGGTCATGAGCGAATTGGGGCAGCTGTCGCGCGTGATCATGATCCGTCGTCTCTTGCCTTGGTTCCGGCCGTCCCTGCGCAAATTCGACCGCAGCATCATCAAGAGGTTCACTACCGCATCGGGCTGGTACTCGTTGGGACAGATCTCCGACGCGGTGCTCGGGTTGTCCGACGTCCTCGTGGTGGGAGCAGTCGCGGGGGTGCGGGCCGCCGCCATCTACTCGGTGGCCCAGCGGCTCGGCCAGCTCCCGCTCAAGGTCGTGCAGCCCCGGACGGCCATCCTGTGGGCGAAGGGAGGGGAGCTGGCGGCCCGGAACAACTGGCACGGTCTGCGGGAAGGCGTCGACGACGTGGTTCGGTTCGTCCTGTGCCTGAGCATTCCGGCCGCCATTGCGCTGGGCTTCCTGGCCGGTCCCGCCCTCGAGGCCTGGGTGGGACCGCTCTATCGTGAGGCGGCTCCCGTCATCGGCCTTCTCTGCCTGGCCGCCGTGGTGCAGGCCTGGGCCGCGGCGATCAAGGTCACGATGAACGGAGCCGGCCGCCCGAAATTCGTGGCGACCGTCTACGCCACCGAAGCCGTGTTCCACGTGGCCCTCGGCGTGACTCTGGCGTCGCTCTACGGCCCGCTCGGCATGGCGGAGGCCGCACTCATCGGTGTCGTGGTGATGGAGGGGATGGTCCTGCTGCCCCTCGGCTACAGGAGGCTGGGGGATTCGCTGTTCCGCCGGGCCCTGCGCTCCACGCGGGCATTGGCCCTGCCGACGGTGGCCACCGCGGCGCTCGCCTGGTACGTCGGGCGCGGAGGCGGTCGGCTGTACGTCTTCACCGATACACATGCCCGGTTCATCGGGCTGACTGCGGTTGCGGCAGCGGCGATCGCGCTCGTCATCGTCTTCTACGTCCTCTTCTTGGTGTCCGCGTCCGCGGCGCAACGCCAGGCGTTCCTCACCCGATTCCGGACTTCGCTGGGCCGATTCTCGGCCTGGCTGCACTAGGGTCGATCGCCGTGCGAGGTGTCCCGGCGGTGATGGGATCTGAACCTGTGTCGTGGCGCGGCTGGATCACGTGGCTTGACGACTGAGAACCTTCCACTGGTCAGAGTGAAGTCCCAGCCACGGTGGCTGGGGTCGCCGGACCGGCCGCTGTTCGCGTGGCTCGACGTGCCCGAGCACGGTCTCGTCGCCGGCGCCGCGGTGTTGTGCCCGACCATCGGCCTGGAGGGGGCCTACTCGGCGCGAGCGCTGCGCGACCTGGCCCACCGCGTGGCCGGCGCCGGCTGGGCCGCGCTCCGCTTCGACTATGCGGCGACGGGAGACTCGGCGGGCACATGGACAGACTCCGATCTGGTGGCGGAATGGCTCGACGGCGTGCGGGGTGCCATCGACGATGTGCGCGCCCTGGGGGCCCCGCGGGTGGCAGTCGTCGGGCTCCGGTTCGGAGCAACGTTGGCCGCCTCCGAGCTGGCCCGGGGCGGGACGGTGGACGATCTCGTCCTGTGGGACCCCTGTGCGACGGGAAAGGCGTTCCTCCGCGAGCAGCGCGCGTTGACGGTATTCAGGCGCGAAGAGGCGATCGAGCGGGGGTCGCTGGGTGAGGAAGAGATCGTGGGTACCGGCGAGGTCTACGAGGACGGATCGCTCGAGACACCGGGCGCTGTGTTCTCCGCCGCCACGCTCTCCGCGCTGGAGCCGCTCGCCGTGGCCCCCGGCGACCTGCGCCTGGCCGACCGGGAGCTGCTCCTGCCGCGTCAGGGCCGGAAGCTGGTGCGCGCGCTGGCGGAGCGCAACGAGTTGCCCCATGTCGACACGACGGAGATCACGGGCCAGGAGCTGCTTCTGGACGTCCAGGCCATCACGCCAGAGCCGACGCTCGAACGGATCGTCGCCTGGCTCACGGAAGTAGGAGGTCCGGGCGTCCCCCTGGCCGTGCCCGAGGAACGGCGGACCGCGGTCCTCCGGACGGAGAGCGGCGCCGGCGTGATCGAGCGACCGGTCGAGCTCGGGCCGGCCCGTCTCTTCGCCGTGCTCAGTGAGCCGGAACACACGGTCCGCCGACCACCTGCCGCCGTCGTCGTCGCCTTTCTCAATGCGGGCCGGATGGGTCATGCCGGCCCGGCCCGACTCTGGGTGGAGTTGGGCCGGTCTTTGGCGGAGACGGGAGTGCCATGTCTGCGGGTCGACCTCAGCGGCCTGGGCGACAGTCCCACGCGACCGGGGCGGACCGAGTTGGTCGAGTTCCCCGCCGACGCCGTCGAGGACCTCGCCGACATTCGTCGGGCGGTGGCGACGGACGGTAAGGCACTCATCCTCGTCGGCCTGTGCTCCGGCGCCGACCACGCCATTGAGGGTGCGCTCGAGGGCCCTGTCGCGTCCGTGTGCGTGGTCAACCCGGCCCTCAACTTCGTGCGATGGGGTCAGCATCCCTACCGGCGCTACGAGCCCAACGAAGAGGTGCTGCTTTCGAGCGACCGTGACAGCTGGGGCTCGACCCGGCCCCTGGTGTCGCGCGCCATGAAGCGGCTGGCGCCGTTCCGGAACATGACGCGGCATGTTCCCAACGTCGGCTGGTGGGTGGTGAACCGGTCGTTCGTCAGAGGAAGCCCGGCGAAGACCTTGGAGCGCGTCACGCAGGCCGGGGTCGACGTCTTCGTCGTGACCGGCGTTCCCGAGGCGCACCGCATCCGTCGCGGGGAGCACCGGCGCATCCGCGCCCTGGTCCGCCACGGAGGCTTCCGTATGGAGATCGTGCCCAATCTGGACCACTCGCTGCTGGAACGGAGCGGTCGCACCCGGGTCGGGCAGATGCTGCAAGGGCACATCGTGGCCTTCGTCGACGAGAAGGGTGGTCCGCCAGCATCCGGGCCCCATTCCTCGTAGCATCGAGTGTGGACTGACGCCGTGACCGGCGCCGCCATGGACGAGTCGGGGGGTGCCGTGACAGATCGCGGGAAAGGGTTTCGAACATGACGACGACGGTGGTGAACGCCCCGGTTCCCAAGCGGGGCCTGGTGAATGCCATCGGCAGGCGCCAGCTCTATAAGTACCCCAACACGTGGCCGCGACTGGGGTATCTGGCCATCGTGGTGTTGACCACGATCATGCTCTACTACCTCTACTACGTGGAGGGTGCGGTCACGCCGCTGCTGCTGCCCTACTACCACATGTCCTTCCAGTTCTTCCTGTACCTGTTGGTCGTCTCCAACGCCATCGGGGCCTTCAGCGCGTTCATCGGTGGGCTGTCCGACAAGATCGGCCGGGCCAACCTCACCATCTACGGCACCCTCGTCGTCGCGCTGGTCCAGCTTCTCGCCATCCCCCACATCCACGACAAGTGGGGGTTCGCCGCGGCGTACTGCGTGATCGGCTTCGTGGAAGGGGTCATCCTGGTCTCGACTCCCGCACTGATGCGCGACTTCTCGCCACAGATGGGCCGTGGCCTCGCCATGGGATTCTGGGCGCTCGGCCCCACGATGGGCGCGTTGGCCGCCAGCCTCGTGGCCACGCACACTCTCGACCACCTCAAGCCGTTCCAGGACCAGTTCATCATTTCGGGCCTCGTCTGCCTGGGCGTCGTGATCATCGCGTTCTTCTTCCTGCGCGAGCTCTCGCCGCAGCTCCGCGACCAGCTCATGGTGAGCGAGCGCGAACGGGCGCTCGTCGAAGCACGAGCCATGGGGATCGACGTCGAGAAGGCAACGAGGCACCCGATCCGCTCCATGATGAAGCTCGACCTGATCTCCTCGTCCATCGCGATCTCGCTCTTCCTCCTGTTCTATTACGCCTCGGTGAGTGTGCTCACCATCTACTGGGTCGTCATTTACAATCGTTCGACGCCCCAGGCAAACGGGATCAACGTCTGGCTCGCCGCCTTCCTCTCCGGCGGGCTCGTCGTGGCCGGTTTCCTCTCCGATTGGGCCCGGGTGCGCAAGCCGTTCATGCTCTTCGGGGCGGCGTGCTCCATGGTGATGTTGGGTTTCCTCATCGTCCAGACCGGCCACCCCAATACGGGCTACTACGCGAACGTCCTCGTCATCGTCCTGCTGGCGGTCTCCATCGCCATCGCCTACGCCCCGTGGATGGCGAACTACACCGAACAGGTCGAGTCGCACAATCCGGCTCTGACCGCGTCGGGGCTCGCGGTGTGGGGATGGATCCTCCGTATCACGGTGGCGCTCTCCTTCCTGGTGCTGCCCTACGTGATCACCACCTCGACGGTGCTGGTCGACAACCAGGCCGCGGGCGCCACTCTCCAGACGATCGAAGCCGCGCAGCCGTATGCACCGAACACGACCGCGTTGAAATGCAACGCGACACCAGCGCCGACCGAAGTCATCGCGAACTTGCAGACGACCGATGAACCCGGCCCGCAGACGCTGGCGACGCTCCTGAGCGCGTGCAACAGCACCCATAACCTGTTGAAGGCGATCAGCGCCGCCGGCGGTCTGTCTAATCCCCAGGTCTTGGGTCTGAACGCGTTCAACCCGCTCGCGCTACAGATCGAGAAGGGCATCCCGGTCAGCAAGGCGGAGATTGCGTCCAAGGTCGGCGTCCACTCGCAGAACCTGGCCAACCTGCTGGTGGCGGCGGAGAAGCTGGTGCCCGCGCAGAAGACCGCGCCGGGTGAGTGGAAGCGCTGGTGGGGGGTGTGTCTCGTCGGACAGTTCGTCTTCGCCGTGCTCGTCTTCTTCATGCGGGGCCGTTGGAGCCCGCGGGCGGCGCGCCGTGACCTCGCTGAGCACGATCGGATAGTCACCGAGGAGCTGGCCAACCTGGCCAGGGAGCCGGCCGCGGTGTCCTGAGGTCGCCGGGGGAGACCCTGACCGGGCCCGCGCTCATCTCCGATGCGGATGACGCCCGGTTGGAGCTTCAACCGCCCCGGTCAGCTGGCGCGCCGGCGAGCAGCCGCTCGTAGAGATCCTCCAGCTGCCGCGTCATGGCCTCGGTGGTGAAGCGCGTCAGGACCTCGGCTCGGCCGGCCGCACCGAGCCGTGCGGCCAACGCAGGATCGGCCAGCAGGCGGTGCACGGCGGCGGACATTCCGGCGGGCGTTGCGGGCGCTCGCAGGCCGGTTCTCTCGTCGTCGACCATGGACGCGGCGCCGCCCTGGTCGGCCACGACGACCGGGAGCCCGGCGGCCAGCGCCTCGAACACCGCCAATGGCTGATTGTCGGTGGGGCAGGGGTGGACAAAGACGTCGAAGGCGGAAAGCAGGCTGACGGCGTCGGAGCGGAAACCGGGAAGGCGAAGGTCCACCCCCTCCGCCAGCGACCGCAGCCGCTCCTCCTCGGGACCTTCACCGAGAATGACCACCACCGCTTCGGGCACGCCGCGCCCGGCGTCGGTGACCAGTTCCGGACGCTTCCAGTCGACGAGGCGCATGGAGGCACCTATGACCGTGGCCGTCGGAGCGATCTGCAGCTGTTGTCGGGCCTCCTGGCGCGAGTAGAGATCGGGCACGGCGATGCCGTTCGCCACAATCTGGTTGGAGCCGTGCAGTTGATGCAGGCGGACAAGCTCCGCCTTGGTCCATTCGGAAGGCAGGATCTGCATGTCCACGCCCCGGAGAATGAGGCGACCGAGGCGGATGCGCATTGGTTTCTCCGAATAGGTCGGAAGGTGCGCCGTGGTCATCACGACCGGTGTGCGCAGCGCGATCGCCGCCATGATCGCGTATTGGGCCGCGTGCGAATGCGAGAGCATGGCGTGGAACACCACCGGACGGGCGCGCCGGATGGCCTGGAAGGCGCGCGCGAATCCCGGGAGATCGACGTTGCCCCGGATGCGCTCCAGACGCACGACCGGAACGTGGCGCGCCTCGAGCTCGGATACGAGCTCGTCGGCCATGACGCCGAGCACCATCGGGTCGAACCGCCGCCGGTCGAGGTCGTCGAGGAGCCCGAGCAGGTGACGCTCCACGCCACCGAACGAGTAGCCCTCGACGAAGTAGACGACTCGCACCGGGTACGTGATGGCTGTCTTCGGTGACGTGGGCAGGGGGACGGACGCTTCCTTGGAGGCCGCGACGGTAGGCGCCGGCGGAAGGTTTCTGGAGGAATACGGTACCGGGCGCCATTGTCACGCCGACGTATCCCCGGCCCGGACTACGGGCTCGGGCGCCGGAGTGGAGCCAGCCGTGCGTGGTTGGTGGGCCGCCGACACAACTGTACGACCAGGAGGTCAAAGTGCTCCGTCTGGAATGATTCCCACGCTAAGGATATGGATTTACCACGGCCCTGATCAGGAGCTTTGGGTCGTTGGTCGGGTAATGGTTTCACATCGAGTGTCTCGAAGCTGAACGGGGCTCGATGAACGCCCTCATGCCCAGGTGGCTGCGCGCTTGACGGCCTTTAGCTCGCGCTCGTGAGTTTGAACTCCTCTGAGGGAACGACGCGCCGGAAGATTCCTCGACGGCCTTGACGACCAGTTAGTGATGTACGGATCCCGCTTTTCAGCAGCAATCCAAGACCACATCGATCCGCTGCCTACCGGCATAGACGACCGACGACGGCAAGACGACCTTCAAGGAGCCTGCCAAGCAGCAATGGGCCGAGGCTGTCGAGAGCGTCGTTCGCGCCATGGCATCCGTCGATCTGTCGAGGGCTCGGTACTCCTACCCGAAAGTTCCCGGTTGGGGTTTGCCGGGAGCGCCCCTATGAGCTAAAACGTGGGTTTCACATCTGTCGATGTCGGTTTCGAGGGGTGCGAGATGGACGAGGCCGCTCCTGCCCAAGGTTGGTGGAAGGCAATTGACGGGAGGTGGTACCCGCCCGCATCAGTTCCGTCGACGCCGTCCGCCCACCCTCCTCGCCACGCCCGCGTAGCCACAGGAAGCCCGGCGGGCGCACCGCAAAAGTCGCCCTCGGGGTCCGTCTCTCCCGGATCCATGGCCGCCCCTGCTGCATACACCGGAGCACAGTCAGGGAAGCCGCTTCGCCGACCGCCACGCTACTGGATCCTCGCGGTCCTCCTCGTTCTCACTGCCGGGTCCATCTCAGCCGCTGCGAGTGTGCTCGCGAGAAAGGGCCACGACCCGCACTCGAAGCACACGGTAACTTTCTCGGTCACCGGATCTGGCTCTTCGGGTGTCCGCGACATCTCCATTCTGACCCTTCAGAGGGGGAACGGACTCAGCGGAGAGGTGCGGGTAATCGACGCCCCCCTTCCGTGGACGAGAAGGGTCGTCACGTCAGATCTCGGTCTCGGCACCTCGTTCTCGGTCAGGGTGGAGAATGGTCCGATAGGGCTCGCCTACGTGATCTGCTCGATTTCCGAAGAAGGCAAGCTGCTCAGCTCCAATAAGGCGGAAGGACCGTATGCCGTCGCCTCCTGCAGCAGCGCCGGGTCTTCGGGCAGCGGCTGAGGGAGGAGGTCCGATGGCTGACAGTGGCCGGTGGCGAGCAGATCCCCTTGGAACGTATCGAGAGTGGTATGTCGACGACGACGTCGAACGATCCGGATCTGAGGATGAAGGTCATCGCTCCATGACGGTCATCGTCCGAAAACGGCGCCTGATGGCTCCCTTTCCTTGCGAACGTGTCCTGGGGCATCTCGCGCAGCCAGCTCGAGGTGGACGAGTTGCCACGGGTGCGCGTCTGGCTCTTGATGGACCAGCTCATCCAAAGCTCGACGCCCTGCCGCAGCTCGTCGAGGTCCCAGAAGCCGGCGCAATGCTCGTGTCGCCGGCGGTTGTCTCCAGGCGTCACGACGGCGAAATGGACGCGCCCGTCGCTTCGGCGAACCACTCTCAGGGGTCAGCCTCGACCATCGAGGCGTTTCGAGTGGGGGAACCGCTCATTTCAACCGTTCAGGATCCGTGGACGGTATCGAAGACCAGCGCACCTGGGCTTCCGGAATCCCTTCGTCGCATCAACACGCATGGAGCACGTCTCAACCGGCGCTTGACGCATCGCAGGTCTCCCAAGATCAATTTCCTCATCTTCTTCCTTCTGTTCATGTGCGTCCTTGTCGTCTTCGCAAGGATCACGTCCGCCGAGCAAACGCCGTTGAACTATTTCCTTTCAGTGGTGTGGTCCCTCTATGCGCCTATTCTGGTCATCGGCCTGATCGGTGCCTTCTCGCTTCGGAAACAGCAGCGGCGCGGACCTAAGAGCGGGGCCGACACCGCGAGCGTCGTCCCGATGACCTCAAAGAGCAAAGGCAGCCACCGTATGAGGCGCAACAAGCCTCTCCGGTCGGAGTACAAGGGGCGCTCCGATCGTCTCCTCATCGTGACCGTGCCCACCCTGTTGGCCGATGGCAACCTGCCTGCCCTCCAACGTGTTCTTCTGTCACTCCTCATGAACCTTCCGGCGCACTTTGACAGGTTTTACGTCGACGTGATCACTGAGGGAGACGTGGAGGTGGGACCGTTCCGGGAGTGGATCGAGAGTTGCGGACGGATGAGCGAGCCAGTCCGCATCGTGAACGTCCCCACCGAATATCGGACACCCCTCGGCGCCCGCTTCAAGACGCGGGCCAACCAGTTCGCCATGGAAGCCCGGCGGGAAGCGGGGGAGAACACGCAGGATTGTTACGTCTACCATCTCGACGACGACACCCACATCGGAAGGGACACCGCGGCTTCACTCGCCGAGTTCATTGAGCTCGACGGCGACCGTTTCTACCTGGCCCAGGGGATCCTGACTTTCCCGCACGAGCTGACCAGGTCCAAAATTTGCCGATTGGCCGACTCGATCCGCCCAGCGGACGACCTGACGAGGTTTGCCTTCTTCACCGGCGTCTTGGGCACACCTCTCGGAGGACTGCACGGCGAACACCTCATCATCCGGGCCGACATCGAGGACGAAATCGGTTGGGACTTTCCGGACACGGTCATCGAGGATGCCTATTTCGCCGTCCAGTTCGCCACGAAGTACCCGAGGCGGTCTACCACACTGAATTCCTATTCCTACGGGGCGTCTCCGGCCTCCGTCCGGGATTTGCTGCGTCAGCGGCGGCGATGGATCGAGGGTCTGCTCCGGCTCGCGTTCAACCGGCGGCTTCCGCTGATGCCGAAGCTCCCGCTGCTGTACTCCATCTTCACCTGGAGCCTGGCGCCGTTCCAGTTCGTGGGACTGGCCCTGCTCATCTCCTATACGGTTGGCTTCGACAACACGTCGCCGATAAGCCCGTTGCTCTTGCCTCTGTGGGCTCTCGGCTTGGCTGGCGTATTCTGGTTGTATCTCGAGGGTCTCAAGATCAATCTCTCTGCCTCATACCGTCCCCCACCCCACCTGCTTCTCAGCATTCTGATCATTCCTGCCATCTACATGATCACCTTGCTCGAGACGTTTGGGGTGATGCTGGGCATCTTCCGCTTTATGGGGTTCGGGAGTCAGAAGGTGTCGGAAGTCATCACGAAGCCGGTCTGAACAGCATCTGCAAGGGACAACGCCTAGAGAGGGGCCAGTCTTGTCCGTCGGCGAGGTGCGAGGAGTGCTGTCCCGGAGGACCCGGCTCCGCCGAGAGGCCATCGCCGCGGTGTTGATGTGTGTGGTCTCGGTTGCATGTACGTCCACCCCGTGCACCGCGGCTGCGCTCCGAACCTCTGGCTCGGGAAGCACGATCGGTCCGCTCGCGCTAGGGGTGAACGTGGCTGCCTGGGACAGCATTGAACAGGACGTCGATGCCACCACAATGACCAACCTTCTCAAGTCCGCCGGGCTTCGCCTCCTTCGCTTTCCTGGCGGCAGCTGGGCCGATGAGTACGATTGGAGCAGCGACACGGACGCCTCCGATTGCCTTGGATCCGCTGCTGGCTCTTGCAGCGAGGCCGACCCGCTGAGCTTTGGCGACCTTTCAATCGACGCCCGTTCTGCGGGCGCATCCATCTTCGTCACAGTCAATTACGGCTCTGGAACGCCAAGCGAGGCGGCCGCATGGGTCACAAGTTCTGTAACCACCAAGGGCGAGAAGGTCGCCCTCTGGGAAGTTGGCAACGAGACGTACAGCTGTGACGAAATCAACCAACATTTGGCCGAGTCGCCAACCTTCATCCAAGGCTATTCTGCAGGCGGTCCGGAGTGTCCATCCACGGCGTTGATGACGGCGTCGTACAAGACCAACGCCCTTCCTTACCTCGAGGCGATGAAGAGGGCGGACCCTGCCGCAAGGATCGGAGTGCCATGGGCGTTCAGTGGGGCGGAGGCTGCGGGGGAGGGCGTCAAAGACGCTTCCCTGTGGAACGCCAAGGTTCTCCGGGCCCTCAAGCGCGATATCAGCTTTGTCGACGCCCATTGGTATCCCTTCGACCGGATCGCCGGGCTGACTGACCAGCAAATTCTCCAGTCGGTCTGCCGGATCCCTGCAGCTGCAGCACAGATCCGTTCGACGCTACGACGGGACGCGCCTGGTTCGAGCTTCCTCATCGGAGAGACGAACGTCTCGGACCGAATGACCACACTCGACTTCCAACCTGTTTCGGCACTCTTCGCCGCAGCGACATCCCTCATGTGGTTGTCGCAGGGAGCCCAGAGCGTCGACTGGTGGGACTTGAACAACTTCGGTTCACCCACCAAGGGCGACTACGGGTTGGTCTCCTCGGGTGGTTCGGAGAGCGAGCCGACCGGGACGCCCCTTCCTCCCTACTACGGCGAATCGTTGGCGTCGATGCTTGCCAGTAGCGGCAGCCACTTAAAGACCGTCGGCTGTGGGCCGACGGAGGTGTTGGGCTTCACTTCTGTCCTGGGAAACACGCGACGGGTGCTTTTGGTCAACGCCAATCCCTCTGAGGTTGCGTCGGTCGCCGATCGGGGGTTCACCCCCGGTTCGCACCTCAACACGCTCACCTTCGACGCGTCGACAGCCGACACCGTCGATCCCATCGTAGGTACGACCGCAACGGCTGGCCGGTCACTGATGCTGCCGGCGGAGTCCATTGTGGTGCTCACCGGGACGGTAGGCGATCACTGAACGTAGCGGCGGCGCTCTTGGGCCGGCATCGCGCTTGGCGGGGATCAGACCTGCGGCGAGCCCAATCACCAAGGTGACGTCCTGTGCTGCTACACGGTGCGGACCGTACTCCCACCGGCAATACTTCTCGCTGCGCTTGACGGCTCTACGAACCGCTGGCTGCGATGATCGAGCCGTTGAGGCGCGTCGCCGACATGTCACCGTCGTTCGGCGCGTCGCCGAAGGTGAACACTTTGCCCTGAGCGTCGGCCACCCAGTAGCCACCGCCGTCGGAGGTTGCGAAGATGGCCGTGGCGAGATTGGGTCCGCCTGTCGCACCCGCAGCCACGTTGCCGAGGTAGGCGGCGTCGCCGTACGCAAAGACCTGCCCGTTGCCATCGAGGATCCAGTACCCGTGTCCGGACGGTGTGGCAACACCCGAGGTGATGTGCGACGACTGGGGACCCGGCGCACCTAGGTACGGTGCGCCGCCGAAGCTGTAGATGTGGCCGGTCTGCGTGATCAGCCAGTAGCCGTTGCCGCTGGCATCGGGCATGACTGCTACGGCGTTCCCCGAACAACCACCGATGCCCGGGCAGCTACCAGCGAAGTGGGCGTCGCCGAAGGCGAAGACCCCGCCATCGGAAGCCACCATGAAGTAACCGCCCTGGTCGTGACTCGGCACCATGCCGACGATCGGTGCGTTGAGCGAGTTGGGAAGCCCAGAGCCCGCCGGGTTTAGGCCCAGTCCTGGAATCGAGCCGTAGAAGTGCGTGTCACCGAAGCTAAACGCACCGCCATCGGACGCGTCCAGCCAGTATCCGCCCTGATCGCGTGTCGGCACGATGCCGACCACCGGGCGCTGCAGGTGTGTCGCGCCCATCGAGCCGAAGAACGGAGCCGAACCGAAGGAGAAGATGCCGCCGTCGGAACCCACTAGCCAGTAGCCGTGGCTGTAAGTGAACTGATCGACGCTCGTTTGCTGACTGGCTCCCCCGGACGTGGTGACAGTGACGTCGACTACACCAGAGGAGTGCGCCGGCGATACCGCGCTGACGGTTCCATTGGCCACATCAGCTGTGAATGCAGCCGAGACACCTCCGAAGTCCACCGAGGATACGCCGGTCACGAAGTTGCCGCCGATGGTGACCGTAGTCCCGCCCGAAGTTCCCCCAGTGTTTGGACTCACAGACGTAACTTGCGGTCGTGGCGATCCGTAGAAGACAGAGAATGAGGCCGTCGTGGTGTTGAGGTCCGCCGGGTACGAAATGATCGCCCCCGATTGGTCGTCCATATAGATCGGGTTTATGAATGCCGAAGAGAGTCCGGTTCCGTCAATCCCCAGGTTTGTGAATGCCATCGATCCATAGTCGGCGAGCGTTGCGACACTTGCGCCACTCGTTGGTGCCTCCTCGATCCATTCCGCCGAAAGTCCTGGGGTGCTGTAGGTAAACGCCTGAGAAAATGACCATGCCTGTGTCAGGTCGTCGAGAGCGATGTTCCACGTACCAGGAGCGCTCTCCGACACGGCAGCGTGCATGGTGTCGCCCGGGAACACCGCAACACCAATGACTACCGGTGCCTGGGGGAGTAGTTGAAACCACGCGTAGTACTGCGTCCCGGCCGGCCCACTGTTTTGTTCCGTTCCTGTTTGGATCAGTGATGACGCGAAAGCCCCGTCGATGCCGATCCATGTACCAGAGGCGGTGTCGATGGCCGAAGACTGGACAGTCGGTACGACCCAGTTTCCAACGACTTCTGTAAACGTTGCGCCGGTACCGGAATCTAACTCGCCAGACCAGTTGCTCGACAGGTTCAGCGCGGAGTTCGTCGGAATGCTATGTGGAATATCCCCACCCACGCGATCTAGCGGATGGCTGTGTGGCTGTGCCGGGCTGAGCGGTGTCAGAGCCGTTATCGGGAGTGCCAGGGTGGGCGGATGAGATGCTCCGCTACCGACCAGGAGCGGGATGCTTCTCGACGAGGTGTTGATGACGGCCGCTCCGCTGGCAAGAGGGCTTCCCGTCGCACCAAGCAGAATCACAAGGAAAACTGCGCTGGCCGTGAGGCAACCTCTACCGATCGCACACTTCACTGGGGCACAACTGTCGTAGTAGTCGTCGTTTGAGGAACGATGGTCGTTGTAGGCGACCCGGTCGTCGTGGTTGTGCTTGGCGGACTTGTTGCGGTTGTTAGCGGAGATGTCGTGGTCGTCGTGCTCAGGATGGGGGTGAGCGGTGGTGGGGAGCTTGCTGGTGCGGTAGCAGGCGGCGGTCCACTCACCAGCAGCACGCTAGGAGGCAGGGATGGGATTGGCGTTCGCGATGACGTACTACTACGACCTGACGGAGGCGAGGTCGTGATGGTGGTGCCAACTACATTTGTCGTGGTCGTGGTACTACTCGGCACGCTGGCGGGCACTGTCGTGGTGCCGTCCACATGCTGGACAGAAAGCGTCGGCGACGGCGGGGTGTCGCTCTCGGCGAAAGCCCACACCGCGCCATTTACGGCAAGCACAGCGACTACCAGTGCCACGCCGGGATACCAGACACCATCTCGATAGCGAGGACGGAGTCTCACCTGTCCACTCCGCCGTGGAGTCTGCCCCTCTTGAAGCACGCCCACGGTGCGGGTTCGCCATCAGTCCGGTAGAAGAGTGAGCGACTAGTAAGGAAGAGCCACCTCTCAGGTCTCCCGCGGCCCTTGGCCTTCGCAGCGTCAGTGCTCTTCGGCCATCCGGTCGCCATTAGGACCTCCCCGGCCGCGAGGTGGGGCAATCTGCCAGCGTCCCGATTCTGCTACCGCTGGCGTCACCCAGAGTTCGCTGTCCCATAATTGTCCTGTTCTCGTTTTCCCGGCCAGGTGTGACTTCTGTGGGAATGGGGGTGTCGGACGGCACCCAGAGCTCCGTTACCTATTCCAAGCGCACCAGCCAAGTTCGTTTTGCGCGAACGCCCCTGAGCATTTCGCTTGCAATAAGCGTTGCAGAGGAGGCGACATAGTTCAACTAGTTTCGCGCCGCCACAGCGCCGCCACCAGACAAAATCCGCCGGCCCCCGGGGAGTCGCATTGGTTGGCAATCGAGTCATCGGGCCAGACAGAACGAGCGTTTTGGCCATACCTGAGCCCCCCGGTTCGTTGTCGCGGAACAAGGCGCCACCCGGTTCGACCGGGCCCCGAATTGTCGAAGGCAGACCAAGCTTGGAGGAGGCGACCTCCTCACAGAGGCCCACCGAGCCGTCTTAGCCTGGGTTCTGTCGGTTGGACCACCGAAGTTCTGTCGGGAGCCCGTGGGTGGTGGGCGAGGGGGGACTTGAACCCCCACATCCTTTCGGACACAGGAACCTGAATCCTGCGCGTCTGCCAATTCCGCCACTCGCCCGGGTGACCGGGCAACAGTAGTCGCTGGGCGGGCCTCCCAGGTTCGGCTCCGTCCGGGCTCCTGGAGTAGGTGACCAGGTCAGACGGCCTCTGAATCCCTCCTGGGCGCAGCGGCCCGGTAATCTCTGGGAGACCATGGGACTCCAGCAGTTTGAGGAGCGCCTCGAGCGTCTGGTGGAGGGCACGTTGGCCAAGCCGTTTCGAAGCAACCTTCAGCCGGTCGAGATCGGCCGCAGGTTGACCCGAGAGATGGACCTCCACCGACGGGTGGGGGTGCGAGGCCTCATCGCGCCCAATGCGTTCGCCGTGACGCTCTCGGCGGCCGACGTGGGCCGCTTCGCCAATTTCATCGAGGCCCTGTCCCGCGAGCTCTCCGACGCAGCCCGCGAGCACGCGCGGATTGAGGGCTACTCGTTCGTCGGCCCGGTGGAGGTGGAGATCTTCGAGGGTGCCGGCCTGAAGGCAGGGCGCTTCACGGTCACGGCGGAGGTGCGAGAGAGCGAGGACGGCGGATTCCTGGCCGAGCTCGTGCTGCCCGACGGCCGCCGAGTGCCGGTCGGCTCGGAAGCCCTGGTCATCGGCCGACTGCCCGAGTGCGAAGTGGTGTTGCCGGACTCCAACGTGAGCCGCCGGCATGCTGAGCTCCGGCGCAAGGGTGACGGCGTGTTCGTCACCGATCTCGGGTCCACCAACGGGACGAGGGTCAACGGCACCCCGGTCCGTGAACAGCTCCTCGCCAGCGGGGACGAGGTCAGTGTGGGCTCGACGAAGCTCGTCTTCGAAATGTCGTGACGCCATCTGAACCGGTCGCGATCCTCATCGCCACCCAGAATCTCAATGCGGTCCTCCGGGTCATGCAGTGGGGAGTCATCGCGCTGATCTTCCTGTTCTTCCTGCGCGTCATCCGGGCCGTGTGGGTGGAGATGAGCCCGGCCACCATCCGTAAGCCGCGTTCCATGCGCCGCCAGGAGCGCCGGGCCGAGCGCGCCGCGGTCGCCGTCCCGAGCCAGCCCCGTCCGAGCCGCCGCCGCCAACTCTATCTGAAGGTGGTCCAACCGCCCGAGCAGAGCGGGCGCACCTACGACCTCGACGACGAGCTGACCATCGGTCGATCGCCGGGCTGCGGCGTCGCCATGCCGGAAGACATCTACACGTCGACACTGCACGCCCGCCTGTTCCGGCGCAACGACCAGCTCTGGGTCGAGGACCTCGGCTCGACCAACGGGACGTTCGTGAACTCCGAGCAGATCAAGCAAGCGATGCGTCTGGGCAAGGGGGACCTCCTCCAGATCGGTTCCACCGTCTTCGAGGTCTCGCGTTGACGGTGCTGCGGTCGGGGTCCGCCTCCGACGTCGGGCGGGTCCGCACCGTCAACCAAGATCTGCCACTCGAGCGTCCCAATCTCTTTGCCGTCGCGGACGGCATGGGCGGCCATGTCGGGGGCGAGGTGGCGGCCCGAGTGGCGGTCGAAACGCTCGAGCAGGCCTTCGAGCGGGTCCCCACGGTCGAGGGGCTGCGCGAGGCCTTCTCGGAGGCCAACGCCGCCGTGTGGCACGAGAGCCAGGTGAACACCGAGCTCCGTGGGATGGGCACCACGCTCACGGCGGTGGCCCTGGTGGGTGGGACCGAGGGCCGGGACGTGCTGGCGCTGGCCAACGTCGGCGACTCCAGGGCCTACGTCTTCTCGGGCGGCGCCATCACCCAGGTCACCGATGACCACAGCCTGGCCGAAGAGCGGATGCGCCACGGCGAAATGACCGAGGAGGAGGCGGCCGTCCACCCCCAACGGCACATTCTCACCCGGGCCCTCGGCGTGTACGCCCAGGTGGAGGCCGACATGTGGGAATTGGAGCTGCGCACGGGTGACCGGCTGCTGCTGTGCTCCGACGGCCTCACCAACGAGGTCGGGAACGAGGAGCTGGCCGGCATTCTGGGCGGCGTCGACGACCCGGGCGAGGCGGCGCGGGAACTGGTCGACGCCGCCAACCTGCACGGAGGTGCCGACAACATCACCGTCGTCGTGGTCGACGTGCAGGTGGGGGAGGGGGGCGACGACGGCGCGACAAAGGTGACGCCCCTCGCGTTGGGCGCCGCGCCGGCCGCTGAGGGTCCGAACACGGCGGCCACGGCGGCGGTGGAAGAGGACACGGCAGCCGCGTCGCCGGAGCCCGCAGCCGAGAGCGGGACGGTGCCCCGTTCGGACGGACTCTCTCCGCTGTCCGACGTCACGGCGGTCGTCCCCGCGGTCGGAGCGGACGAGACGCTGGCACCCGGCGCCCGCCTCGCCTTCGGCGACGAGCCCGCCGCGTTGGCCGAGACCGGCCCGCGCAGCGACGAGTTCTTCGTGGGTGCAGCCGCCGCGGTGCCGGTGGCCCGCTCAACGACGCGGGTGCCGCCCCCGCCGGGACGGCGGGGGGACGACAAGCCGCAGGGCAAGGAGAGCCGCGGGGCACGCCGGCGGCGTCTGGGCATCCCGCGCCGCATCACCCCGCGGGTCATCGGGTTCGTGCTGCTGGTGGCCGCCGTTCCCGTGGCGGCGTACTACGTCCTGAAGTGGTACGCCTACGACAACTGGGTCGTGACGTCGCAGGGCGAGCAGATCGTGGTGAAGCAGGGCCAACCCGGAGGCGTCCTGTGGTTCCACCCCAGGATCGTCGATCACACCGGGTACACGACCCTGGACGTGTCGCCGACGGCCATCGGAGCCCTCCGAGCCGGTGTCCAGTGGCCCTCGTTGCAGTCGGCGCGGAAGTACGTGACCAGTATCACCACCACGACGACCTCCACGACCACGACCACGACGACAACGCTGCCGGCGCGCCGGATCGTCGTCACCCCGCATTCGTCGCCGACAACGACACCGACCACCGTGCCGGTCACGACGACGACCATCCCGGTCACGACGACGACGGCGGCGCCATGACGGGCCGATCCGTTCTCCGTCGGCGAAGGCTCCCAGCGTAGGCTCCTGAGCGCCATGGAACCGGTCGAAACACCGCGCATCTACTCGGGTCGCTACGAGCTGACCCATCTGATCGCCCGTGGCGGTATGGCGCAGGTCTACCGGGCCATGGATCGCCAGCTCGAGCGTCCGGTGGCGCTCAAGGTCCTCTTCCCCGAGCTCTCCGTCGACCGTACCTTCGTGGAGCGGTTCCGGCGCGAGGCCCAGGCCGCCGCCAACCTGTCCCACCCCAACATCGTCCCGGTCTTCGACTGGGGGGAGGACGACGGCTCGTACTTCATCGTCATGGAGTACGTCGAGGGCCGGCCGCTCTCGGCCATACTGCGCGACCCCGAGCGCATGCCGCCCCGTCAGATTGCCTCCATCGGGGCCGGCGTCGCGGCCGCACTGGCCTTCGCCCACCGCCACGGCGTGGTCCACCGCGACGTGAAGCCGGGCAACGTCCTGATCACGCCGGAGGGCGACGTCAAGGTCACGGACTTCGGCATCGCACGGGCCATGAACACCGAGGAGAGCCTGACCCAGACGGGTGCGGTCATGGGTACGGCCGCCTATTTCTCACCGGAGCAGGCGGAGGGCAAGGGCGTGGACGCGCGGAGCGACATCTACTCCCTCGGCGTGGTGCTCTACGAAATGGCCGTCGGCCGCCCGCCCTTCAGCGGCGACTCGCCCGTGGCGGTGGCGTCGAAGCACGTGCGTGACATGCCCGTGCTGCCCCGACAGGCCAACCCCGCGGTGCCGGCGGCGCTCGAGGCGGTCGTCATGAAGGCCATGGCCAAGAACCCCGACGACCGCTACGGCTCCGCCGAGGAGCTGCGCGCGGATCTGCTCCGCTTCGCCGACGGACGACCCGTCGAGGCGGGTGACCCGGGACTCACCTCCATGATGACGGCCGCGGTGGGGGCGACCCAGGTCGTGCCCATGAGCACCGGGCGCACCATGGCCGTGCCGGCCGGCGCCGGGGGGCCCGCCAGCCGGGAGGAGCTCGAGCGCAAGAAGCGCACCCGCAACCTCGTCATCTTGTTGGTCGTGCTGCTGTTGGCCCTCGCCGTGATCGCCTTCTTCCTCCTGCGCTCCGTCGGGGTCTTCGGCAGCAACGTGACCGTGCCCGACGTCGTCGGCCTCCCGGCCGGCCAGGCCACGCAGACGCTCCACAACGAGCACCTCACCGTGGGGAGCAGCTCCGTCAAGACAAGCAACACCCCCAAGGGCGACGTCCTGTCGACCGAACCCAAGGCGGGTGCATCGGTGGCCAAGAATTCCGCGGTGGACCTCGTCGTCAGCGGCGGCCCGAACATCCCCACCGTGGTCGTTCCCAACGTGACGGGCAAGCAGCTGACCCAGGCCATCGCCATCCTGCAGGACGCCAATCTGGGTTACACCGTGAGGAACATCACGAGCAATCAGCCGGTCGGGACGGTGCTGAGCCAGAACCCCACCGCCAACTCGAAGATCCTCGAGACGCGCAAGGTGACCCTGACCGTCTCGGGCACGCAGAGCTCGGTCTCGGTCCCGAGCGTGGTCGGGCAGTCGCCCGCCCGTGCCGGCGGCATCCTGCAACAGGCCGGGCTCAACGTGGGCAGTCAGAGCAGCGCCTGTTCGAGCCAGCCGGCCGGGGTGGTTTCGGCCCAGACGCCTGGTGCCGGCATCAGCGTCCAGCCCAACACCCCGGTCAACCTCGTCATCTCGACCGGCAACTGCGTCTCGGTTCCGGGGGTCGTGGGGCAGTCCCAGGCCGCTGCCACCTCGGCCGTCACCGGCGTCGGCCTGGTGGCCAACACCACGTTCGACACCGCCTGCCCCAACGGGGCCCAGCCGGGGAACGTCGACAGCCAGAGCCCGGCGGCCAACGCGCAGGTCAACAGCGGGAGCACCGTCAACATCTCCGTGTGCCAGTCGGCGACCACCACCACGACGACGACGACCACGACGCCCTCGTCCACGACCAGCTCGAGCACTACGAGCACGACCAACAGCTCCAACCACGGGCGCGGGCGCGGCTGAACCGGCTCCTGCCGGCGCGGTCAGGCGGGGGTGGTGGCGCCCAGCTGGCCGAGGAAGTTGGCCAGCAGGGTGGGTCCCGACGCGGTGAGTACCGACTCGGGGTGGAACTGCACCCCTTCGACGCCCAGCGTGCGGTGGCGCAGTCCCATCACCACCCCGTCGGTCGAGGTGGCGGTCACCGCCAACTCGTCGGGCACCGAGTCGGGGCGCACCACCAGTGAGTGGTACCGCGTGGCGACGAAGGGGTTGGGGAGTCCGCTGAAGATGCCCGTGCCGTCGTGGTGGATTTCGGAGGTCTTGCCGTGCATCAGGTGCGGGGCGGCCACGATGCTGGCTCCGTAGGCCTGGGCGATGCACTGGTGCCCGAGACAGACGCCGAGGAGTGGAATCTCCCCGGCCAGCTCCCCGATGGCCTGCAGGCTCACCCCGCCGTCCTCGGGCCGACCGGGTCCGGGCGAGATGAGCACGGCGTCGGGTCGCTGGGCCCTGATGCCGGCCACGTCGATGGCGTCGTTGCGGAAGACCACCGGGTCGGCCCCCAGCTCGCCCAGCTCCTGGACCAGGTTGTAGACGAAGGAGTCGTAGTTGTCGACGAGGAGCACCCGGGGTCCCACTCCGCACGAGCGTACCGGGCGCGTCCGGAGGCCCCCGCCGCCGGTGGCTAACCTCTGACCCCGTGGCCACCAGCACCAAAGGACCGGGCGGCGCGTCCCGCAAAGGGAAGTCCGCCGGCGGTCGAGCCGCGAAGGTCGGCCGCTACAAAACCGCCGAGGAGAGCGGCCGCTACACGGCGCCGATTCCCAAGAGCGTGCGCCACAGCCCGCCGTGGTTCGGGGCCCTCATTTTGGTGTTGCTCGTCGGAGGCGTGGCCATCATCACGGTTAACTACCTGGCCCACCTGCCGTTCATGGCGCACGGCTCGCCGTGGGGCCTCGTCATCGGCCTGGCGGCCATCTTCGTCGGCTTCCTGCTGGCCACCAGATACCGCTGACCTGATACCGCTGACCTGATACCGCTGACCTGATACCGCTGACCTGACACCGCTGACCTGACACCGCTGCACACGACCCGCCCGCCGGCCGGCGGGCCGCCGTGGTTCAGCCCAGCCGCTCGATGATCATGGCGTTGGCCAGCCCGCCGCCCTCGCACATGGTCAACAGCCCGTAGCGACCGTTCGTCCGCTCGAGCTCGTTCAGCAGCGTGGCCGTTAGCTTGCCCCCGGACGCGCCCAACGGGTGACCCAGCGCGATGGCGCCCCCGTTGGGGTTAACCAGCTCCATGTTGGGGTGGTGCTCCTTCTCCCAGGCGAGCACGACCGAGGCGAAGGCCTCGTTGATCTCCACCGCGTCGATGTCGTCCATCGTGAGCTTGGCCCGCTCGAGCACGGTCGTGGTGGCGGGGATCGGGCCGGTCAGCATGGTGACGGGATCGACGCCGGCCAGGGCGAAGGCGTGGAAGCGGGCCCGGGGGCGCAGCCCCAGCGCGTTGGCCTTCTCCTCGCTCATGATCAGCACGGCCGAGGCACCGTCGGTGATCTGCGAGGAGTTCCCCGCCGTCACCTTCCCGTCCTCCTTGAAGGCGGGCTTCAACTTGGCCAGCGTCTCGACGCTCGAGTCCGGCCGGATGCCCTCGTCGGCGGCGAAGACCTCGTCGGTGTCGTGGCCCTCGTCGTCGCGCACGACTACGGGCACGATCTCGTTCTCGAACCGGCCCTCGGCGGCGGCCCGGGCCGCCCGCTTGTGGCTCTCCACCGAGAAGGCGTCGAGCTCTTCGCGCGAGATGCCCCACTTGTCGGCGATCATCTCGGCCCCGATGCCCTGGCCCGGCAGACCGGTCTCGGTGTAGCGCTGCATCATGCGCGGCCCGAAGGGGTACCCGAGGTCACGCACGACGGAGGACCCCATGGGCGTGCGGGTCATGGACTCGATGCCGCCGGCGACCGCAATGTCGTAGGCCCCGGCCATGACGCCCTGGGCCGCGAAGTGGACCGCCTGCTGCGAGGAGCCGCACTGCCGGTCGATGGTGGTGGCGGGCACCGACTCGGGCCATCCCGCCGCGAGGACGGCGTTGCGGCCGATGTTGAGCGACTGCTCGGCCACCTGCATGACGCAGCCCATGATCACGTCGTCGATCAGGACCGGGTCCAGCTGGTTGCGCTCGGCGACGGCCATGAGGGCCTCGGAGGCCAGGTCCACCGCGTGCCAGTTGCGGAGCTTCCCGTTGCGCTTGCCGCCGGCGGTCCGGACGGCGTCGACGATGACTGCGGTGGTCATTGTGTCTCCTCCCAAATCCGGCGGCGATCGGCGCCGTACCGGTTCAGATCGGAGAACATGCTACCCGGCACCACCTGGCGGCCGATCTGGCGGCCTCTCTCGAAGGTTCCCGCGACCGCCAGTAGGGTCTGCCTCCAGTGAGCCGCACCGGCAAAGACATGGACCGTTGGCTGGGTGACGGGGGCATGCCGATCATCGATCTCGTGGGTGGGGTCTTCACCGCCTACGGCGTCGACGGCGAGGACCTGGGCTGGGTCGGCGGGACCTTCACGCCCACTGACCTGGCCTGCAACCCCCACGGGATCGCCCAGGCCGGCATCCACTCGCTCGTGCTCGATGCCTGCATGAACTTCGCCATCAATGCCGCCCTGCCGGGCCGGGCCCGGACGCGGGGCACGCTCGAGATGAAGACCGAGTGCATGCGCCCGGCCCTGAAGGGCGACACCTATCTGCTGCGCGGCGAGGTGGCCCGCCTGGCCAAGCAGGTGGGCTTCGGCGAGGCCACGGTGCGCAGCGCCGACGGGGTGTTGGTCAGCCGGGCCACGGGGACCTTTCTCCTGCATCGACCCGAGCCCGACCCCCTGCCAGGCCCTCCAACCGCCACCTGATCCGTTCCGCGTGCCGGCCCCTGGGCCCGGGGTGTGCGCCATCTGCCGCGGCCCGACCGCCGCTGACCGGTTCGTCTGCTTCGCCTGCCGGGCGGTGGCCCGTCGCCTGGGCCTGGCGCTGGCGCCGGCGGTGCCGGCGCGCCTCTGCCCGCTCCCGAGCCCGCTCTACACGGTCCTGCTCGGGTACAAGGAGTCTCCGGTCGCGGAGGCCAGGCGGCGCTTCGGCGCCATCGTCCGCGCTCTCGTCCATGCCTTCCTGCTCGACGACGCGGCGCCGCTCGACGCGCTGGCGGGCGGCCCGATCGACGTCGTGACCGTCGTGCCGTCGACCCACCGGCCCGGCCCGTCGCCCCTCGCCCTCGTCGACGGCCTCGGCGACGACGTCGTCACCCTCTTGCCGGGGGCGCGCTGGGCTCCGGAACTGCTGCGCCGCACCGTTTCTCCCGGCGGGCCACCGCCCATCGCTCACATGCGGCCCCATCCGGCGGCCTTCCAGGTGGCTCCGCCGGACGCCGAAGCGGTCGCCGGCGCAGGGGTGCTCCTGTTGGACGACACCTACGTGAGCGGAGCGCGGTCGCAGAGCGCGGCGGCTGCGCTGCGCCTTTCGGGCGTGCGCGTCGCGGTGATCGCCCCTCTCGGGCGCGTCCTGCGACCCGACCGGGTGGCGCGGCACGCCCAGTTCCTGGGCCGCCAGGCCCGGTGAGCCGATCTCAGACCGGGGCGCCCACCGAGTAGCGGACACCGGTGAGTTCCTCGGAGGCCTCCCAGAGCGCGTGCGCCATCTGGAGGTCCCGGGCGCGGCGGGAGGGTCGCGCCACCCGCGGTGGCCCGAAGAGCCCGCCCACGTGAGCGGGGCCGATGTACTGGCCGGGGCCCACGGACGAGGAGGTGGCCGCGCACAGGACCGGAAGGGCACCGGTCGCGGCCGACTGCCCGAGCAAGGTGCCCGCCACCCGTCCGAGCTTTCGTCGCAGACGGCTGCTGCCGAGGGCAGCGCCGCTCCCGGCCAGGTTGCTCCTCGTCCAGCCCGGATGTGCGGCGACCGCGATCGTCGGCAGCGAGGCCGCCTGCAGGCGTCGGGAGAGCTCGGCCGTGAAGAGCAGGTTGGCGAGTTTGGAGGTGCCGTAGGCCACCCACGTGTTGTGGAACGCCGCGCCCGCGACGTCATCGGGCCGCAGGTGCCCCATCCGGTGCATGTGCGAGCTCACGGTCACGATCCGCGAGCGCTCCGTGGTCACCAGGCGGTCCAGCAGGAGCCCGGTCAGGGCGAAGTGGCCCAGGTGGTTGGTAGCCATCTGCAGCTCGAAGCCATCAGCGGTCTGGCGGAGGGGCGTCCCCATCACCCCGGCGTTGTTCACGAGGATGTCCAGCCGCGCGTGTGTGGCGAGCACCTCCTCGGCGGCCCGACGGACAGAGAACAGGTCCGCCAGGTCGAGGTGGAGCAGCTCCAGCGACGAACGCTCGAGCTCGCTCTCCAGCTTGTCGCGTGCTCGTCGCGCCTTTTCGTCGTCGCGACAGGCGAGGATCACGCGCGCGCCGTGTTCGGCCAGCGCTCCTGCCGTCTCGTAGCCGATGCCGCTGTTGGCTCCGGTCACCAACGCAACACGACCCGTGAGATCGCCGATGTCGGCCGCGCTCCAGGTCTCGGCGCCGGTCACTTCGCTGCCGGAGATGGTGCGCATGCGATGCGTGGGGTTCAGGACGCGTCGAGGCGGGCGACTTGTTCCGGCGTCAACGAGATGTCGGCGGCCGCGGCCGAGGCGACGGCCGTCTCCGGGCGGCTGCTGCCAGGAATCGGAATCACTCGCGAGCCCTTGGCCAGCATCCAGGCCAGGGTCACCTGCTGGGGGCTGACGCCGACCTCGGCGGCCACCTCGGCGAAGGCGGGGAAACTCGCCTCTATCCGGTCGGAGCGGCCGATGCCTCCCAAGGGGCTCCACGGAATGAAGACGATGCCGAGCTGCTCGCAATGCTCGAGCTCGCCCTCCGAGGAGCGAAAGCGCGGGGAGAACTCGTTTTGCACGCTGGCCAACCGGCCGGCCAGGACTCTCTGGGCCTCGTCGATCTGGGCCACGGTGGCATTGGACACACCGGCCATGAGGATCTTGCCCTCGTTCAACAGGTCGGCCAGGGCGCCCACCGACTCGGCCCACGGGATCGAGGGATCGGGGCGGTGGTACTGGTAGAGCCCTATGGCGTCGACGCCGAGAGCCTTGAGAGAGGCTTCGCAGGCCTCCTTCACGTAGGCCGGATCCCCGTGCACGGTCCAGCTTCCGTCACCCGGCCGGCGGTGCCCGCCCTTGGTGGCGACCAGCACGTCATCGGTCGGGCCGCCGTAGGTGGCCAGTGCCTCGGCGACGAGCCGTTCGCCGTGGCCGTGTTCTTGCACGCTGAGGGAGTAGGCGTCCGCGGTGTCGATGATGGTGACTCCGGCGTCGAGCGACGCGTGAATGGTGGCGATCGCCTGGCGACGGTCCGGTCGTCCCTCAATGGAGAGCGGCATTTCGCCCAAGCCGATTGCGCTGACGGTCCTATTCCCGATGGGGCGTTGCTGCATGTGGTCCTCCTGGTGAGCTGAGGCGGGTGCCCGAGCAGGTCTCCGCGTCCGAAACCCGTCTACTACCCGACCATGCGCAACGCAATCCGGTGCAACCTGGTGCCACCGGTGATCAGATCGGCGCTCAACGCGTCAGACGCCACCACAGGCCCGGTCCCGACAGCGCGGCGGCCGTCCTCAGCTGCACATGTGTGGAGCTGCGCCCCACCCCTGCGCGCAAGGTCGCGACGGTCGTACCGACAGCGAGGGGACCATCGATCGGGCCGTGGAAAACGGCGAGCGTGGCGACGAGTCCGGGCCACCCGATCACGCGCACCGGGGCCATTGCCGAGAGCGGAGCAGTCGAGCCCCAAGGTGCGTCGATCGTGGCAACGTGCTGGCCGGGGGCGAACAAAGTGAAGCTGTGCAGGGCGGCCTCGACACTTTTCACCAACGTGTCGCCGGCGTCGACCGCCGCGGTGTTAGGACCGAGAGCGCCGCCCGGCTGACCCAGGACAGCACCGACGACCGTGACACTCTTCCCGTCGATGCTCTGTTGCGCCGCGAAGAGGTAGCAGCCCTGCGCACTCGAGTCGGAGCCTGTCTTTATGCCGATGATGCCGTCCTGGCCCAGATCGAAGTTTGGGTTGAACACGACGTTGGTCATCGGCACGCTCGCCTGGCCCAGGGAGACCATCTGCCGCAGCACCGGGACGGACAGCGACGCCTCACCCAGGCGGACCAGATCCTCGGCCGTGCTGGTCGTGGCGGGGTCGATACCGCTCGGGTCGGCGATGTGTGTCGACGTCAGGCCAAGCGTGCTCGCTGCCGTGTTCATTTTGGCCACGAAGTTGCTGACGCTGCCCGCGTCCCAGTCGGCCAGGACGGTCGCCATATCGGCGCCGGAGTCGATAAGAAGCCCTTCGAGGGCCTGGAGCTCGGTGAGGGACTCTCCGGCTGCGATGGGCACCTCGGACTCCTGGTTTGCCTGTCCGGCCTGATAGGCGGCGAGCGCGTCGGCGGTGACAGGGATCGCCGGCCCGTCTGCGCCCGGGGCCAGGTGGTGGTCCGAAAGGATCACGTAGGCCGCGAGGAGCTCGGCCAGCCCCGCAACGGGGACGGGCTGGGACCCGTGGACCTGGCCCACCGGGCCGACGCCCACGACCGCCGCCGCCGCCTCACCGGTCGTCGGCCACGCGAAGATGGGAGCCGGCCCGGGGAGGTGGACCGCCTGGGTTTCGACGGTGGCGTGTGGGATCGGCCGGACCCACTGGGCGATGGCACCTGCGCAGAGCACCGCGACGAGAAGCGCTGCACTCCATGACAGCAGCCGCCGCCGCCGTCGCGCCGCGCGCAGCCCGGCGGTGATCGCGAGCTCCTCCTCGCTCGGAGGCGGGAGGTGCCGTCCGATCTCGGCGAGGCGTTCCTCGGTTTCCCGGGGCAACGCTCGCCTCCGGGCGTGAGCGGGACCCTTTCGTCCCCCGATGCCGGTGCCGTCCATGCCACAACGCTAGGACCGAGTTCGGGCGGGTGTGAGCGCGTCCCGGTGGGCGGCGCGCTAGGTGGAGTTTCCGACGGGTCCAGTGGCGACTCCATCGGGATGTGAACTCACCTTTTTGCAGGGCCGACGACCCAGGTGCGGCAGACGCGTCGGCACACAAAGGGCGAGGAAGGTACCGCAGTCCGATCAGAGGCCGAATGGGCGGACGCGGTCCGCTTGTTGGGACAGACTCGGGTCAGGATCACCGCTACCTGGGCGCTCTCACTCCTGCATCCCGTACCGGGTGGCGGAACCATGGCCAGCCCGGCTTCACGAGAACGCCAAATCCGCTCAGAGCACCCGACGAACGGCCAACGGACTCGCTTGACAGATCTCCAAAACACTCTTGCGGTCAAGCGGTTGAGGCTGCTGGCATCGTGTCGGGCTCCTGAATCCACGACGGTGGGCACGTGACCAGGTGGGAACTTCAAGCAGGTTTTGGGGTGGGGCTAGCTGGAATCGAACCAGCGACCTCAGCATTATCAGTGCTGCGCTCTAACCGACTGAGCTATAGCCCCCGATGTCCTAGCCGGAGGACGTTTGAGGCTACACCACCGATTCTCGGCCCCCGCCACGCCACCGACGGAGTCACCCGTTGGAAAGTGTCGAGGCGACCAGCGATGCCAGCGCATCGGCCCCGGGTCCATCGATCGCCAGGTGGGTGCCGTCCGCCCCGAACCACTGGGGATTCTGCGCGGCCAGTGTTGCCCAGTCCGCGACGACGACGTTCGGGTAGCGCGTTGCGCCGTAGGCCAGCACGGCGTTGTTCGCGTCCTGCCACGGGCGGTCGACGTGCACGTTGACGAAGACGACGCGCGACGCACCTCCGAGTATGGACATCATGTCGTCGAAGTCAGCGTCGGTGATGGGCCCGTTGGTACCTAGGCCGACGATGACGTCAGCGCCCAGCAGGCCGTCCGCCTTCAGCGTCTGCAAGATCGATTCGCCGTCGGTCCACTGCCGGCTGACCGCGGCGTCCACTTTGACGCCTGGAATCGACATCTCGAGGGGGTCCTGGTAGTCGAGCATCACCGAATCGCCGATGGCGGTCACCTGGCCCGGGTTGAATCCGGGACCCGGGGGACGGGTGGTCGTCGTGGTGGTGGTCGGGGCGGTGGACGCGGTCGTGGCCGTCGCCTTGGGGCGGGCCGGGGCTGCAATGTGGTGTGAAGGCGTCGACGGCGCCGAGGTCTCGAGCACAAGGAAGGCCGTCCCGGCGGCGAGCAGCGCCACGACAGCGAGTACAACGGCGGTGATCCTCCCGGACGGCCGCCACCGGGTCCGGGTGCTTGCGTGGCGGGCCATCGTGCACAGTTTCGTCGCTTCGGCGGGCGATCACCCGTCGCAACGCGATTCAGCGGGGGAGCTCGGCGTCGTCGGGCCAGAGGCGGACCCCGATCGACTGGCTCGCCGTTGCCAGCAGCTCCCTGTCCTCCGACCAGAGGAAGGCGATGCCTTGGGCGTAGCCGCCAACAAGAGCGTGCATACGGATGTCGCAGAGCACCCACTCGGTCTGCTTCAGCTGGACCATGCGCAGCGTGTTGTCGAGACTCCGTCCCATGGCGCGGCGTCCGAGGGGTTGCGAAACGGCACCTGAGACATAGTCGCCGATGATGGCCAGCGTTGCGGCGGAGGGCGTGAGGTGGCCCGGCACCCGTGCCCACAAGGCGGAGTCGGGGCTTCCGGGCGTGCCGTCCATCTCCTCGAACGACCGCCCCCGGGCCGCCCGCACTTCGACGCTGTCCATGATGGTGTTGCGGAACATCTCGGGCAGGTACCGCTGCGGGCACTGGTCCGGCGGAGGGACGTCGGGTGGTTGGACCCACACGCCACCTGCCGCCAGCTCGTCCTTGCCGAGCGCCGCGTTGACAGTGAGGATCTCGCGGCCATCGACGTTCCCGACGGCTCGCCCCTGCGTCACGTGCCCGCCCACGGCGGCGAGCGTCACGTCCCAGACCAGCTCGGCATCAATGACGGCGTAGGACAGATAGTGCCCCGTGGCCCACACGGTCGGGCGCCCTGCAGCGGCCTCCAGTGCCACGAGTGCCGCTCCGAGTGCGCAACCACCAAAGAGGAAGTTGCCAGGGGTCGTGAGCTGCTTTGTGACGTGCATGCGCCAATGCAAGTCGTCGCTGTCCGGCTGCATGCCGAGGAATGTCTGTGCGTCCACGGGGCCGCACCCTACCGGCGCCGAACAGGGTCTCGGTTCCTTCGGCGGCGGCCTGTTCGCTCGACGGAGCACATCGCTGCAGCTTCAGCCGGCTGTTCCCCGGCCTACGATGGTGACCCCGGCCGGCAGAGAAGGAGCGCTGCAGGTCTCGATTGGTCCGGGGGTGTAGCTCAGCTGGAAGAGCGGCGGCTTTGCAAGCCGTAGGCCGAGGGTTCGAGTCCCTTCACCTCCACTCTGTGATGTGTCAGATTTTCTGGGACAGCTGAACGCCCGCAGACGAGTTCCGCCGACCGGTAGACCGTTTCGGAGCCGCGATCGCGGCCTTCGCCCGTGCGGGAAGGGATCACGCAGCTCCTTTAGACGGCGCCCTCCGCGGCCAGGCTCGCAATGTCGTCCCAGGAATAACCGGCCTGCAAGAGGACCTCTTCGGTGTGCTCCCCAAGTTCAGGGGCGCGTGGGGCGCGCCTCGGGAACCGGGTCCGAGAAGCGGACCGGAGCCCGGACGATCTCCGCGACGGTCCCAGGGGCATCGGGGTCTTCGACACTGGCGATGTAGCCGTTGGCTCGCACGCCGGCATCTGCGGCGACCTCGGCATGGTCCAGAACCGGGGCGAAGCGCAGGCCGGCGGCACCCAAGAGCTCGCACCATTCCGCCGTCCGCTTGGTCGCGAACACCTCGTCGAGTATCGGCCACAGTTCGGCCTTGTCGTCCTCGAAGTAGAGGAGCGTGTGGAAGCGTTCGATCAGGTCGGGCCGGCCGATTGTCCGGTAGAACACATCGCGGGCAGGTCCCGCTGTGCCGACGATGGCGATCCACCCGTCGGCGGTCGGGAACACGCCGTAGATGCCCGGGATCATGGGGTGGCTCCGACCGCTCGGCCCCGAGATCTCCCCCGTAAGGAGATACCGCGTGTACTCGCCGGCCTGAGCCCAGAGCTGGCCACCGAGAAGCGAGGTCTCGACCAGTTGCCCGCGACCCGTGCGCTCCCGCGCGTACAGCGCCGCCAAGATGCCCGACAGCAGGTTCTGGCCGGCGATATGGTCGGCGATGGTGGCGCCGATCGCACTCGGGTCGGCGCCCTTCCCGCCGGTCGTGCTGATCAACCCGCCCGCCGCCTGGGCGCTCAGGTCGGCTCCCTCACGCGCCGCGTCGGGGCCTTCCGGCCCGAACGACGAGCCCATGGCATAGATGATCCGTTCGTTGCGCGCGGCCGCTGCGCCGTATTCCAGACCCCATTCCTCCATCGTCCAGGGCTTGAAGTTGGCGATCACGACGTCGGCGTCCTCGACCAGACGGAGGAACACATCACGCCCTCTGGGCAGGCGGAGGTCGATGGTGATGCTGCGCTTTCCCCGGTTGTAGGCCGCGAAGAAGGCGGCCCGGCGGTCGCTGCGCGAGATCGGGAGCCACCGGCTCTGATCGCCGAAACTGGGAAGCTCGATCTTGACGACTTCCGCCCCCCACTCCTGCATCGTCAACGACGCCTGTGGGCCTTGCACGAGGAGCCCTGCCTCAAGGACGCGAATCCCGTCGAGAGGTCCCATGCTCAACGTGCTTCCGGAAGCCCGATGACGGGCGTCATTCGCCCACCCTTGTGACTTTTCACGGACCGGTCAAGCCGGTCGGATCGAATCATGAGGACACGTGTGCTTGGGAGCGCCGCCGAAACCACTCCCACAAGGTGACCAGTGCCAGCGCGGCGAAGGGCATGAACAGCCCGAGGGTCGGCCCCATATACCGGACGATCGACAACACGGCGACCGTCATCGCCAACATGTAGATCCCCACGATGATGATGAAGGCGGCCAGCCATCGTCTGAATCCGCGGGCGCGCCAGGCCAGGACGAGACCGGCAACCATGAATATCAGGTAGGGAGCTTGCACCACCCCAATAAGAGACTCATTGGTCAGGGAGTTCGTGCCGATGAAGGATTGGCCCGCCTTGATTGCCACGAGCTCAATGACGGCCAGCGGGTGCGACTGCAGTTGGTCGAACATGTAGCGGGCGATCTTGCCCGTCGACGTGAGCGTCTTCTGATGGGCGAGGACCCCCTTCTCGAGCGCGACGACGTCCGAGGGGAGCTGGAGATGACCTCGTTCGTCGATCGGGTGGAAGTCGACGGTCAAGCCGTTGAGCACGGCCGACGCACCGCCGTTCGACAACGCCACGGTCTGACCCGTGTCCGCCTTGACCCAGCCCTCCCAGGGCGCCAACGTCGCGAGATAGGCGACGACCAGCACGCCGGACAGGGCGAGGACTCCCCAGCGCCGGACGGCGGGGGGAGGTGCCGACGGATCGGAGAGCTTTCTCAGTTGGCGGCTTCGGATCCAGAGCGCCAACGCGTAGGGGACGACGAGGAGAATGGCTTGAGGTCGGATCAGCGCGTCGACCCCCACGAGAACACCGACGACAGCCATCCGGCGCCAGCTCGGCAGCCCGCGAGCGCTTCCGTCGATGAAGATCAGCGCAGTCAGGTAGAGCACAAGTGTGAAGGGCACCTCGGAGAACCGGTAGGGCGCCATCTCCATCTCGATCGGGTAGGTGATCCAGAGAATCCCGGTCAGTACGCCGACCTTCAACCCGAACATGGCTCGGCCGACCCGGTAGATGAGGACACCGGCCAACGCCAGGATCAGGACGGTGGCCACGTTGACCATGCCTTCGCGACCAACGTGCAGGATGTCGGCAATGGAGTATTCGAATGCAAGGAGCAGGGGATAGCCGGGCGGGTCGTGCAGCTCGACATGGCCGTTTGGGCCAAGGTACCCCCGACCGGCGAGGAGATTCACTGCCGGCGGCTTGTAGAAGCTCAAGTAGTCGTTGTAACCGGGGCTAGGACGAAACGAGCTCGGGGCGCCCGCCATCACAATGCCCATCACAAGGGTTCCGAAGGCGAACAGAGTGAGTTCGATCATCCGGGGGTTTCGGGCAAACCACAGGAGCGTGGCGTGGAACCTCCCCGGCTGGACGCTCGTCTTAGCCTCGGGAGTCCCCTCTAGTTGCAGGATCGGCTCCAGCCCGGACGCCATCTCATCGGTGGAAACGTTACTTGAGCTGTTGGTGACGCTGCAGGATCGCCCGACACGGAGATAGCGTCGCAGGCCCCCATTTGCGGAGGCGCTGGCACCTTCACACCATCCGTGCGAGCGACATCCGAAGATGTCGCGTCGCCTCGTACTGTCTGTTCAGCGCCAGCCCACTCGCCGCAGGACGTGCGAATGGCATCGCTTCGCCCGCGTGATGTCGAAGCTGCACTCGGCTTCGGTCATGCAGTCGCAGCCGATCGCCTGGCCGTGGCAGGCGGGGCATCGCTCCATGCAGCAGCCCGGATGGTGGATGCCCCCCAGCGGTGTCCCGCAGTCACGGCACTCCTCTGGCTCGTAGCGGTGCCGGGGACGGAGCTCCTGGCCCCAGGGGATCGGGGCGTAGGCCCTGCCGTCGATGATGACGGGGTCGGTCAGGCAACTGATTCCCTCCATCATCTCGCCGCCACAGTGCGAACAAATGGCCATGACTCTCCTTTGTTCAACCCTTGCGCCGATCATCTCAGGCTCTTGTGACACCGGCGCGGATAGCACGGGGCCCGTCGGTCCGCCCTGCCCTACGCTTCGCTCATGACGACTCAGCAGAGCGAAGAGGCAGCCATGGCCCGTGCCGGGTTGTTGTCGGGCAAGGTGTGCGTGGTCTCGGGCGTCGGGCCGGGGCTAGGCCGGCAGGCCGCCAAGGCCCTGGCGGCCCACGGAGCGGACCTCGTGCTGGCGGCGCGGCGCCAGTCCACCCTCGACGAGGTCTTGGCGGAGGTGTCCGCGCTGGGGGCCCGGGCCATTGCCGTGCCGACCGATATCACCGACCCCGAGGCCTGCGCCCGTCTCATGGCGGCCGGCTTGCAGGAGTTCGGCGGCATCGATGTGTTGGTCAACAACGCCTTTCGCTTCGACGCCTTCCAGAGCTTCGAGGACGTCGACCTGGCGCAATGGCGCAAGATCATGGACACCAACCTCTTCGGCTCCCTGCAGATGACCCGGGCCGCCTTGCCCGCGATGCGTCTGCGCGGTGGCGGTTCCGTCGTGATGGTGGCTTCCATGGTGACGCGGCAGCCTCAACCCGCACAGGGTGGCTACGCCATCTCCAAAGGAGCGCTGCTGACGGCGACGCGCGTGCTCGCCTACGAGTTGGGCCCCTCCAAGGTCCGGGTCAACGCGGTCGTGCCCGGCTGGATGGCCGGGCCGTCGGTCGACATCTACGTGGAGATGACCTCGACCGGCCGGGGCGTGCCGGCCCAGGTCGTGGTCGACGAGCTGAACGCGCGAGTACCGCTGGGTCGTATCCCGAGCGACGAGGACGTTGCCGGATCGATCGTCTACCTCGCCTCGGACCTGTCGTCCGCCATGACCGGACAGGCGCTCGACACCAACGGAGGCGAGATCTTCGCCTGAAGCGCAGCTCTTCGATCTGGAGCCGGAGGCCTCAGCTGCCTTCGCCACCGCTGGCGGTGCACGATCGGGGGTCCCAGGGCTGCAGCGCCTCCACGGTCGGCGTCGGAGCCTGAAATGCGCCCGAGTTCCCCGTATTCCCGCTGTTCCCCGAAGTCGTCGTCGTGGTGGTCGGCGTGGCCGCACCGGGCGGGGCGGTGGTCGGCGTGGCCGCACCGGGCGGGGCGGTAGTCGGCGTGACCGGTGGGGCGTTGACCGAGAAGTCGGTGCCGGTGACGACGGTGACCTGGGAGCCCGCCTTCATCTGGGTCGGGTCCATGGCCATGATGACCGCACCCGACAGGGAGTTGGCGACGGACTGTGCCGCCGCCAGCTGGGCCGGCGTCTTGGACGCGTAGTACACGACCGTCTCCGCCTCCTGGCCGACCGGAGGGCTGTCGCCGATCGTCCCGATGTGGAAGCCGAGGGCCTGCAGGCTCTGGGCCGTCGTCGTCGCCTGGTTGTAGGCACCCGATCCGTTGAGCACCGACACCGTCACGCTCGACGGTGAGGGGAGCGCACCGCCGGAATATGTGTCCTCGCTGCTGGACTTGAGGCCGAGGAACTGGTCGACCGCGTTGTGGTCCTGCGGTTGGGCCGGGAACTCTATGTCGCCGTAGTTCCCACCCTCGTATACGTAGTTGCCGAACTGATCCACCGCCACGGGCACGGTGAGCTGGGGCGCGCTGCTCACGTCGACGCTGTGGTAGCCGAGAACCAGGCTGATCATGTCGGAGGCCGAGAACCCCGAGTCGACGGTGAGCTCACCGACGACGCCTGAGACGATCTGCTGATCGGTCAGGGGGTTGCCGAGTCCCTTGGCCTTGACAGCCGCAGCCAGGACGCGCAGGAATTCGTGGTCGCGTCGGATGCGCGCAATGTCGCTCTGTGCCTCTTGCGGCCAATAGGCAGGGTCGGTCGTCGTCACCCCCGGCCCCTTGTACTGGAGATGACGCGCCCGCACGACCTGGAGTGCCTGGGTGCCGTTCAGCGGGAGGCAGCCGGTCGTCTGGATGTTCAGGCCCGAGTAGGCGTCGTACACCGGTTCGGGGAAGTACATCTTGATGCCGCCGAGGGCCTGGACCACGTTGATGAAGCTGTCGAAGTTCAACTCCACGAAGTGCTGGATCGGAATCCCGAAGTCCTCCTCGATGGCGGCGATCAGCTGGTCCGCTCCCTGATACAGCGCGGCGTCGATCTTGTTGGCACCGTCGGACCGGGCGTTGGGGACGAACAGGTCGCGCGGAATGGACAGGATCGACACCGAGTGGTCCGCCGGGTTCAGGTGGAGGATCATGACCACGTCGCTGTTCACGCCGTTGACGCCCTGGGAGCACAGCCCGTAAGCGGGATTCTGCACTTTCAGGGCGCAGCGGTCGGTGGAACCGATCATGAGGATGTTCTCCGTGCCCGCGTCGTCGCCCTTGACGGGCGCCGAGGTCAGGTTCTTCAGGTCGATGTGGTGGATCTCATGGTTGAGGTACCAGCCATAGCCGGCCGCCGCGCCGACCACCAGCACGAGTGCCAACGTGACCGTCCCTCCGACCCAGGCCAGCGTGCGCTTGCCGGACCGCCTCTTCGCTGCCGCGTGGGCCGGGCCCCGGCGCCCCACCTCGGCCTGCGCCTTGCCCCGCCGGCGTCCGCCGGCATGGTTCGCCTCGTCGATCTGGCGTCCGAGTTCATGCAGGCCCTGCTCGACGGGGTTCTCCGCTGCGTCGTCCGGCCCGCCCTGTGGCGACGGGGTCTCGTCGATCTGGCGCCCGAGCTGTTCGAGGCGCCGGTGGACGGGGTCGTTCTCGGGGTTGGAAGGACTCATCGTGCCGTGTGCAGTTCGAAGACGTAGAACCGGACGCTCCGGTCGACGCCCATACCCCCGAGACAGCTCCGGTTCGGGCGGCCGGAACGAGACGAGAGCCTAGCGAGCACCGCTCGCAACGGGGGGTCACTGAGTCGGTCGATGTGACGTGGCCACCCTTGATCTGCAATGCCGGATGCACGTCCAGGAGGTCGACGCCCGGCGCGCCCTGCGCCACCTGGTGGAAGGATGATCCCGGACCCATGGGCGTGACGAGTGCAGGCTTACTGCTGTTCCGGATCTCCCCCGGAGGCGTGGTCGAGGTCCTGATCGCCCACCCGGGCGGGCCGTTCTGGGCGCGAAAGGACGACGCCGCGTGGTCGATCCCCAAGGGTGAATACCTCGAGGGTGAGGATCCCTTGGTCGCCGCCTACCGGGAGTTCCAGGAGGAGGTCGGACTCACCCCTCCGGAGGGCCGGGCAGACTTCCTCGGCGAGCGCCGCCAACCTGGTGGTAAGCGGGTCAGTGTGTGGGCGCTGCGGGGGGATCTCGACATCACGAACTCGTCGAGCAATACCTTTGCGCTCGAGTGGCCGAAGGGATCGGGCCGGATCCAGGAGTTCCCCGAGGTCGACCGGGTCGAGTGGGTTGCCATACCCGACGCCCGTCGCAAGCTCGTGAAGGGCCAGCTTCCGTTTCTCGATGCGCTGCACGAGTCCATCGCACCCGGGTCCGAGCGGTCTGACCCGGGATCCACCCTCCCGGCCTCGGGTTGACCGACCATCTACCCTCTTATGACGGGTGCCGGCGGACCCTCGATCGGCAGGGCGACCGCCATTTCGACAATTCGTGCTGCGGCCTCTTACTGGGGACCGGGTCATCGACCGACGTTCTGAGGCAAGGGGCAGCAGAGGAGCGCCATCGGAGGCCGCCATGGAAGAGGACGACGGGACGGCAACCTCCCGCCGCCAGTTCTACGTGCGGGCGTTCATCTTCATCGGGCTCGCGGCAGTGGCCCAGGCCAGTGTCGCCCTTCCACCGGGACCGATCAACCCCGGCCTCTACTGGGCCAGCCTGGCCATCTTCGCCGCCTGCGCCCTGTCGGTCTTCCTGCCGTGGCACGGCGCACCCCGATGGGCCGTCCTCGTCCCGACGATCGGATACCTGGTCTCGGTCACGTTGTTGCTGATCTCGGGCGGCACCGACCCGAGTGCGCAGAGCACCGCCGGCGGACTCTCGGCCCTCGTCCTTCTTCCCGTCCTCGCAATGGCGCTCTACTACCCGAGCCTGTACACGGTGATCGTGTTCGGCGCCGCCATGTTGAGTCTGGTGGTGGTGGGTGTGGCCGTGCAGAGCAGCGCGGCCACGGACCTCCGACGGCTCTTCCTGTGGGCTGCGGTCGCGGCGGTCGTCGCCGTCACCGTCCACCATCTGCGCAGGAGCCTCGAGGGCAAAGTGAGGGACTCGGCGGAGCTCGCCCGCCTCGGCCGGCTCATGAACAGGGCGACCCAGTCTCTGACGTCGTTGCGCGAGCCCGGCGACGTCATCGCCCAGGGGACACTGGCCATGTTCGAACTCGCCGGGAGCGGGTTCGGGAGCGCCTCGTACCTGCGGGTCTCCGATGGTGTCGTGACCCAGGAGGCCCTCGCTGACGGCCGGGGCACGCTGCCCACGAGTTACCTCCTGAAGGACGATCCCTACGTCAGAGCGGTTGTCGACAACGGCGAGGCCCTGGTCACCGAAGTGGAACGGACGTCCATGGGCGCATCCTTGCGCTCGGTCAACGACGAACTGGACATCACTGCTGCCGCGCTCATTCCTGTCACAGTGAACGACGAGCTGCACGGCATGTTCCAGATCAGCAGTGAAGGGACAGCAATCTCTGAAGATGTGCTCGCCCGCTGTCGCGCTGTCGCCAATGTGGTCGAACTGGCCCTGGGCAACGCGATCGCCCATCAGGAGCTCGAGATACAGGCGAACACCGATCCGCTCACCGGGCTCTCGAACCGGCGCGGCCTGTCCATCTACCTGGACGGAGACCGGCGCTCGAACGCCATGGGCATCCTCGTCCTCGATATCGACCAGCTGAAGGCGATCAACGACGCGCACGGGCACGATGTAGGGGACAAGATCCTCGTCGCGGTGGCGCGCGCCGCCGCTGGCGTTCTGCGCGGGGGCGACCTCCTGGCTCGCACCGGGGGCGACGAGTTCCTGGCGGTCGTGGCGGACGCCGACGAGTCGATCGCCCGCCGCGTGGCGGACCGCATGACCGAAGCGGTGTCGCGGGTCACGGTGCAGGGCGCCCGGACTTCGGTCAGCGTGGGGTTCGCCTGTTGTGGCAGGAACGGCGACGTCGACCGGCTCCGGCGGCAGGCGGACGAGGCCATGTACGAGGCAAAGCACGTGGCGCGCCGCCAGCGCGCCCGGCACCCGCGGGTGACTGATCGGGGCTGATCTCCCGTGCAGGCTCGGGCTGACGGGGCCGTGCGCCGGAGTAGCGTCACGTGTCCCGCGAAAGGATCGGTCTTGGTGCGCCGATGCTTCTTGTGAGATGAGACCCGGCCCGGTGGAGAGTGCGATGACCGACGGCAGTGAGGCAGCGACGGGGACCCATCGGGTGGCGACGACGGGGCAGTGGATCGGTCCAGCGGAGAGGCCGCTCATGTCATGGCTCACCGCACCGGTCGACGAGACGGGTACGACCGGTGTGGTGCTCGCGTCACCGATCGGCTACGAACATTGGAGCGCGCACCGGACGCTACGGACCCTGGCCGAACGCTTGGCCGCTATCGGCCATCTCGCCCTGCGCTTCGACTACGACGGCACAGGGGATTCCGCCGGGGACCAGTGGGACCCGTGCCGCGTCGAGGCCTGGCAGACGGGGATCGATGTGGCGTCGCAGGCCCTCCGCGGATGGGGCGTGACCAGACTGGTCGTCATCGGTCTCCGTCTCGGAGGCACGTTCGCACTGCTCGGGGGAGCGGCGGTCGAGGCCGACGCGGTCGTCGCCTGGGCGCCTGTGGTCCGGGGGCGACGCTACGTCAGCGAGTTGCAGCTGCTGGGTCTTCCGGTGCCCGACATGCCGGACTCTCCCGAACGGTCCGGCGCAGTCGTGCAGGCGGGATCGGTCTTCTCTGCGGAGACGCTGGCCGACTTGGGAAATATCAACTTGGCGACCCTGCCCGTCCGCCCCGCTCCAGAGGTGCTGGTGGTGGACCGCGCCGACAAGCCGGTGAGCGCCCCCCTCCTCGATCGGCTCGCCGAGCTCGGAGCGGAGCCGGACCACACGGTGTGCGCGGGGTCGGAGCTCCTGCTCGACCGGCCGACCGAGTACGCGACGGTGGCCGTTGAGATCCTCGACGAGATCTGCCGCTGGGTGGGCCCGGGGACGGTTGCCCCGGCGACTGTCGTGCCCGAGCGATTGACGAACGCAACCATTTCGTGGCAGGGCGGGACGGTCGAGGAAGAAGTCGTGCAGCTCAGTGACAACGGCCTCGTCGGGATCCTGACCCTGCCTCTCGATGCCTCCCGCGGCATCGTCGTCTGGCTCAATTCAGGCTCTGAGCACCACGTGGGACCGGGGCGGGCCTGGGTCGAGTACGCCCGGGAGCTCGCGCTCTTCGGTTTTAGCTCGTTGCGGATGGACTTCTCGGGCTGGGGCGAGAGTCCCGACCGGGGCCACGCTCCGGGGCGCCCGTATGACCAGCACGGCATTGCCGAGGTGGGAGAGGCGGTCATGGCGCTGCGCGCTCGGGGACACCATCGCATCGTCCTGGCCGGGCTCTGCGCCGGCGCCTGGATCGCCCTGCAGGCGGCCCTGACCGTCGACGTGGAGGGCGTCGTCGCCATCAATCCGCAGCTCTACTGGCAGGCGGGCGACCCCGTGGAGGCGGACATGACCGAGACCAGGGCCCGTCGCCTGCCCGAGATCCGCCGGAACAAGGTGCTCGGGTCGGTCGGACTGTGGTCGTTGCTGGACGCCCTGGGCAGTCGTCCGCCCGCCGCCACATGGTTGGGGCAGCTGGCGGATCGTCGGACGCCCGTCCTGGCCATCTTCGCCGAGGGCGATGACGGTCTCGAGTACCTTCAGGACCGAGCCGGCCGGGCCTGGCGTCGAGCCCTTCGGCGCGGATCGATCGGCTTCACCACGGTGGCCGGCATCGATCATCCGATGCACAGGCACTGGCAGCGCGGGCCCATGGTCGACGCCATCGCGTTCTGGCTCGACGGCACGCTTCCGGTCGGCGCGCCATGAGCGCACGCACCGGGATCGGCGCTAACCGCAACATTGGTAGCGTTTTCCGCAGATGCTTCGCCAAGTGACTGGAGCGGAATGGGCGACGTGATCACACCGTCCGGCGGAGCGGAGACAGCCGCCCTTCCTCGGGTCGTTGTCGTGTACGACGGCGCGTCCATCACGCCGATGGTGCTTGCCGAGGCGGCCAGCGGCACCTGCCGGATCGTCTGGGTGGTCGACGGCAGCGATCCGATCATGGCGCCGTTGGTGCGGCTGCTGCGCCGGATGGGCGACGTCATCGACAGGACGGGGCTCGACGCCAGGTCGATCGCCGATGCGCTCGCCCCCTACGCGCCCACGGGCATCCTCACGTTCTCGGAGGCTCGCATGCCGCTCACCGCAGCTCTTGCCGAGCTGCTGTCCCTCACTTACCACACACCGTTGACGGCCGAGCGCTTGGCGGACAAATACTTGCAGCGCCTCGCGCTGCATGACGCGGGGCTGCCCGGCCCCACTGTCTGGGAGGCGCCGTCACCGGCGGCAGCCGGAGAGGACTTCGCCCGGGCGGTGGCGGAGCTGGCCGGGCGCGTCACCTATCCGGCAGTCGTCAAGCCCCGGCGCGGGACCAGCAGCGTGGCGACGGCCCGGGCCGACGACGCTCTTGGGCTGATCGACCTCGTAACCCGGTTCGGTGGCCAGGACGGCGGTCTCCTGGTGGAGGAATACCTCCACGACGGCTCGAGCACGAGCCCGTTTGCCGACGACATGGCGGTCGAGCTCCTGTCCCAGAAGGGCCGGGTTTGGCACCTGGCCACGACGGGCAAGTTCAGTTACGCCCCGCCTTTCCGGGGTCGTGGTTGCTTCCTGCCGAGCCACGTCGACCCAGCCACCGAGGCTCAGCTGTTCGACGGCGCGGAGGCTGCCCTCCGCGCCGTCGGCATCACTGACGGCTTCGCCAACGTCGACATGAAGCTCACGCCCGAAGGCCCCCGCGTCGTCGAGGTGAACGGCCGCCTCGGCGGAAACGTCCACGTCCTGATGGAACTGGCCGGCGGCCCGCCGATGCTGTCGTTGGTCTTCAAGCTGGCTCTGGGCCAGGACATGGCCGCCGATCCGGCCGTTGCTCGCGTGTCGGAGGGACGCTGGCCGCGGATCGGATATTTCGCCTGGCTCCAGACGCCGATGTCCGCGACCCGTTTGACACGCGTCGACGGGCTCGACGACGTTGCCGCGCTGCCTCACGTGACGACGGTGGTGCGGAACCAGCGGCAGGGGGACGCCCTCGATTGGGCCGTCGGGGGCCGGTCCAACGTGTGCGAGGTGTTCGGATCCGTCGAGCAGCTCGCCGAGCTGGCTGTGGCGCGCAACGAGATCGACGCCACCGTCACGCTCGAATTCGACGAGACCCCTGCTGCGGCGACTCCCACAGAGGCGCCCTGAGCCAGCGTCCCCGCGTCAGCCCGCTCGGTGGCGGGTCACGGAGTGACCTCGAGAGGGATCGAGTAGAGGCCGTTGAGCGCCCGCACGCGGCCCTTGGGTGACGCGCCGTCGGCCAGCGGGCGGAGCGCCACGGCGTGCTCGCTGTCGGGTGCCACGTGGAACCACGAATCTTCCGGCGCGAAGCCGGGGATGTCGAGGGCGACCCACTGGGCGAAGCGGCGTGCGCGAACGGTGAGCCGCCAGGCGTCGCCGTCCGGCGCGGCATGGGCCTCGAGCCCGAGGTCGGCCTCGCGCGGTCGTCCGGAGCCGCCGGGGAGGTAGAAGTCCTCGCTGACGGTGCCGTTCGCCTCCAGCCTGACTCTGACGACGTCATAGGCGAGCGGCCCGAAGCGGTACGCGTTCGTGAGGTCGCGGAAACCGCCGAGCATCGTGGCGGCGTTCCACTGCTGCTCCGACCGGCCGTCAACCGCAACGTCGATCTCCGCTTGCTCGACCCGCGAGCCGCTCATGTTGTACACGGTGAACTGCAGGCGCCCCGAAACGGGCGACGCCGTGTCGTTGAGCACATGGATCCGCAGCCCCGCCAGCCCCTCGTCAGTCAGAAGCACCGCGACCGGGGCAAGGACGCGCCGGAGCGCGTACCAGGGCGCCTTTGGTGTGGTGGACGAATCCAGCAACCCCCACCCCGCCCCGGGGCACAGATCCTGCCAGCTGAGGATCAGGCCGCCCGCGCAGCTCGATTGCCGGCAGCGCCACTCCCCCATGACCGTGGCCATCAGTTGCGCCACCGTGGCACGGCCGAGATCGAGGTACCGCTCTGGATCCGCGTAGCGGGTACGGAACGGGTCGACATCGAAAATGCGCCGCACGTAGTCGTCGCGAACGTCCTCGAAGTCCCACGACGTGCCACTGTCCCGGGCCACGCCGGCCTTCCAGGCCGGGCTGTGCCCGGCGGCGTTGGCCCCGCCGAAGGACCGCTCCACCGTGGCCTGCTCCGGCGGGACGGCGAAGGAGAGGCATTCGGCCGCGAAGCGCACACCAGCTGTGCGGGCGTCGCTGAGTGGCCGAAGATAGGCGCCGACGCCGAAGTAGTGCGCGACCCCCTGGCCCGGTTCGAACGGCAGGTCCCCTTCACTGGGCGACGAGACCACGTAGGGCAGTCCCGGCAGGAGTTCGTCCACCAGGGCGGGAATGGTCTCTTCGAGGAGCGTGCTCCGGTAGCGCTCGCGTGGCAGCCCGAACATGGCCGCCTGTTGGTGCGTCTCGCTGCTGCCGCAGACCACGGTCAGCGAAGGACGGTTCTGGAGCGCGCCCAGCTGCTGGGTGAGCTCGACCCGCACGCTCTCCACGAACGCGGGCTCTTCGGGCGGATCGAAGCCCGCCAGCATGCAGTCCTGCCATACGAGGATGCCCAGCTCGTCACAGAGGTCCCAGAACCCACGGTCCTCGTAGGAGATGTAGCCACCGATCCTGATCATGTTCATGCCGGCATCGACGACGAGTTGGAGTGACGCACGGAGAGCGGCCGGCGACGCGGCCAGGGTCACGACGTCGGGCGGCACCCAGAAGGCCCCTCGGCAGAAGATCGGCACTCCGTTCACCGCGATACTGAACCCACCGCCGCAGCGGTCGACCTCGACGCTCCGGAAGCCGACCGTTCCGAGGTCCACCTCGGTGTCACCCGCCGTGAGCCCCATCGAATAGAGCGGTTGGGCACCGTGGGTGTGTGGCCACCACCGCTCGACGTCAGGCACCCGAATGCTCGACGCAACGACCGGCCGGTCACCGCCACCGACCACCGTGGCCGTCTGCCGCTCGTCCCCGACGCGGATCTCGACCGTCATGCCGGGGTCGACACCCTCGAGGGCGAGTCGGAGGTCGACCGTCCCGTCCTTCCCGTTACAAGCGGCGACGACGTGCCGTTCTGCCACAAAGGGTGTCGCGTCCGCGCGGGAGAGGCGCACCGGGCGCCACGGCCCGACCGGCGCGGCGCAGGCGGCCCAGCCCGGGACGCGACCCAGAAGGGTCGTGCGGTACCAGCGTTGGTTTTGTGAACGCAGCTGGAGGCTGCGCCAACGAGGACGGGGCCGCCGCTGGGCCAGCAGCGGCGCGAGTGCGGCGAAGCGGAGGAGCAGTACGTTGTGGCGATCGAGGCTGTCGATTCGGACCTGGTGGGCCACCCACATGTTCTCCGAGTGGAGGACCAACTTGCCGTTGCACCACACGTCGGCCACCGTGGCCAGCCCCTCGAACTGCAGGCGCCACGGGCCGGCCAGTGCTCCTTCCGGGGCCTCGAAGCGGCACCGGTACCACCACTCGCTCCCGTCGAGGAGACCTTGGTCGTCGTCGCCCCAACTCCACTGGCCGAGCTCCCGCAAGGCAGCGGCCGCTGTCCCGGGCACGATCGCCGGGACCCACGTTCCGTCTTCGCCCGACAGGTCGTCCGCGCCGACCCCCGCATCAGGTTGGTTCCAGCGGCATTCCCACGCCGAACCGGCCAGGACGTCGGTGGAAGCCACGTCCGCCGGTCCAGGTCCCATGGGGGCCCATTTCAGCACACCGCCCATTGCCGGCCCTGGCGCATTTTCTGGTTAAAGGCGCCGCGCCCCTCGTCCGACATAAGGGGTGCGGGCGAATTCCGGCACCTACGTTATGGGGACCGGCGTTCCGATTGGGCGTTAACCTTCGCAGTCGTTCGCCGGCGGAGCCGGAGGACGACGTTTATGTTCTTGTCCACTCGGAGAACCCCCGGTCGGCGCCGGCGGAGTCGCATCCCGCGCCGAGATGGCGGCGGCTGGAACAAGAACCTCTCGCAGAGGAGAACGGGATTCATGAGCACGGGGACGGCACTGCGCGTAGGGACGGATGTTGTCGCTGTCCACGAAGTGGCGGCGAGCGTCGATACCTTCGGCGCCCGGTACCTCGAGCGCGTGTACACGGAGCACGAGCTCAAGAGTTGCGTGGGCAGTCCGACAGTCCAGGCCGCCAGGCTCGCCGCGCGTTTCGCCGCCAAGGAAGCGACGATCAAGGTCCTGCGACCGATCGGCCATCAGCCCGATTGGCGCTCCGTGGAGGTCCGCCGCCACGCCGAGGGATGGTGCACCATGGCCCTGACAGGTCATGCCGCCGCACTGGCCGATGAAGCGGGCATTGCCGAGCTGGCGGTCAGCTTGACCCACGAGGGGGACATCGCGGCGGCCGTGGTCGTCGCCTTGTTGCGCTCGGCGGCCGACACAAGCGAGCAATCCGGGAAGGCGCTGGTCCCGGGCGATTCCGGAAGGGACGACTGATGGACGACACGATCCGCACCATTCTGGCCGAGTACGGCCACCTCCCCGTCGAGGTGGACAAGCTCCGCGACGAGGACGACCTGTATCAGGCGGGGATGACCTCGCACGCCAGCGTCAACGTCATGCTCGCCCTCGAGGACGAGTTCGACATCGAGTTCCCCGAGGCGATGCTGCGCAAGAGCACCTTTGAGTCCGTTGCCGCGATCCGCGTTGCGCTCGGTGAACTGACCGGCGCCTAGGCCGGCGGGACACGCATCGTGACCACAGTGGACGCGCCCGCCAAAGACCTGTCGCGCCGAGCGGAACGTATCGGCGCAGAGGTGGCCGGGCCCGCCGCGGCTGAGGTCGACCGGGACGCGCGGTTTCCGGTTGAGGCGTTCGAGGCGTTGCGCGAGGGCTCTTTTCTCTCCGTACTGATCCCCGCCGAGCTGGGCGGGCTGGGCGTGAGCGTCGGAGATGTCGCCGACGTCGTGTTCGAGCTCGGTCAGCACTGCGCATCCACCGCCATGATCTACGCGATGCACCAGATCCAGGTGGCCAGTCTGGTGCGCCACGGCCGCTCGGCTTTCTTCCGCGACTACCTCGCCGACGTGGCCGAGCGCCAGTTGCTCCTGGCCTCGGCGACGACCGAAATCGGCGTCGGTGGTGACGTCCGCTCCAGCGTGTGCACGGTCGAGCGTCACGATGGTGCCATCCGTCTGGAGAAGATGGCCCCCGTTATTTCGTACGGTGCAAACGCCGACGGCATTCTCGCCACGGCCCGGCGCTCGCCGGAGAGCCCGCCCAACGACCAGGTGCTCGTGCTCTGCCAGGCGCCGGGGCTTTCACTGGAGCCGATCAGCGGGTGGGACACGCTCGGCTTCCGAGGGACCTGCAGCCTGGGCTACCGGCTCGTGGCCGAGGGCGAGGCGGACCTCATCCTCGACGACCCCTACGGCGATATCTCGAGCCGGACGATGCTGCCGGTGTCGCACATCCTGTGGAGCTCAGTCTGGCTGGGCCTGGCCACCGCAGCGAGCGACAAGGCCCGGCATTTCGTCCGGACCGAAGCACGAAAGAAGCCGGGCGTGACGCCGCCGTCGGCCCTGCGCCTGGCCGAACTGATCGCCCAGCTCCAGCGCATGGAGGAACTGGTGCGTGGCACGGCCCAGCGCTACGACCGGCAGTGCGACGATCTCGACGCTCTCGCCGGCATGGGCTTCGCCATCGCCATGAACTCGCTCAAGGTGTCCACTTCCACGCTGGTGGTCGACATCGTCAACCGGGCCATGGCCATCTGCGGGATGTCGGGCTACCGCGAGGACTCGCAGTACAGCCTCGGCCGGATTTTGCGCGATGCCCATGGCGCCGCCGTCATGGTCAACAACGACCGGATCAACGGCAACACCGCACAGATGCTCCTGATCTACAAGGAAGATTGACGTCCCCCGGTGACTGACGACGCGCATTTTTTCCGGGACGAGCTCGTAGCGGCCGGCCACCTCATCCTCACCGGCACCGACGGCATCTACGGTCGTTCGGCGGTCTACGAGGACATCGTGGCCGCTGTCGACCGTCTGGCGGCCCAGGCAGGCGGCGTCCGAAGGGGCCGTCACGTTGCGCTTCCCCCCGGTGATGCCGCGTCACGTCTTCGAGCGGACCGGCTACCTGTCGTCCTTTCCCGACCTGATCGGCTCGGTGTCGACCTTCACGGGCGACAACGCCGACCACAGGAGGCTGATGGACGTCGCGCAGGCGGGGGGGGACTGGACGGAGCTGCTCAACGCGGCCGGGGTGAACCTGTGCCCGGCCGCCTGCCATCCGCTCTATCCGACCCTCGCCGGGACCATGCCCGAGGGTGGGAGCCGGTACGACGTCGCCGCATGGTGCTATCGCCACGAGCCCAGCGTGCACGCCGCTCGGATGCAGAGCTTCCGGATGCACGAGCTGGTGTACGTCGGCGATGCCGCCGGGGCCACGGCGAACCGCGACCGCTGGCTGCAGCAGGGAGTCGACATCCTGGCCTCCATCGGCCTCCAAGTCGACACGGTGGTCGCGAACGACCCGTTCTTCGGCCGGGTCGGCAAGATCCTGGCGGACAATCAACGCTCGGAGACGCTGAAGTACGAGATCGTCTCGCCCATCGACTCCCTCGAGCGACCCAACGCAATTGCGTCGTCCAACTGCCATCTCGACCACTTCGGTCAACCATTCGGGATCACGAGCGCGGACGGGGAGGTGGCCCATTCGTGCTGCTTCGGGTTCGGCCTCGACCGCATCACCCTGGCCCTCCTGCGGGCGCACGGGATGAAGCCCGCTGACTGGCCGGCATCGGCCCGCGACCGACTCTGGCCGTGAGCCCGGCAACCGGGCTGCGGGTGGTGGCGGTGGACGCCGCCAGCTACCAGCCGCATCACCTGCACGCGACCGAGCGCACGCTGGACCGAGACCAACTGCTACGTCGACCTCTGGGTCGAGTTGCTCCACGCCCTGGGTCTCGATCCCCTGGCGGCCGGCGCGTTCACCCTCAGTACGGACTTCGAGGGCGACCAATGGACCTTCTTCAAGTTCCCCCCCGAGGATCTCCGCGCCTTGTTCGGCCTGCAGGTGGCCGAAATGAACGTGTGGCGTACCGTTCTCGAACACACCGTCGAACAGCTCGAGCTGGGACGGCTCCTGATCATCGAGGCCGATGCCTGGTTTCTCCCGGACACCCAGGGTGTCTCCTACCGGCTCGCCCACACCAAGACGGCCGTGGTCCCCAACCTCATCGACCCAGCGCGTCGTCGGCTCGGGTACTTCCACAACGCCGGGTACTTCGAGCTCGAAGGCGATGACTTCGACGGGGTGTTCCGGCTGGGCCCACACGCGGACCCGATCGCGCTGCCGCCCTACATCGAGACCATCCGACTCGACCGGATCCACCGTGACCCGAGCGACCTCGTGGCCGGGGCGATCGCCCTGACGAAGGCTCACCTGGCCCGCCGCCCTGCCGACGATCCCATGGTCCGGTTCGAACAGCGTCTCGAGCGCGACGCTGCCTGGCTCGAGACCCAGGACATCGAGACCTTCCACCTGTACGCCTTCGGGACGTGCCGGCAATGTGGTGCCAGTGCCGAGCTGGCCGCCTCGTTCGTCGATTGGCTGGACACGCACGATCCGGCGGCGGCGGGCTGCCGAGACCTGGTGCTCGTGGCCGACGCTTTCCGTCTGGTGGCCAACACGGCGAAAGCGCTGCAGTTCAGCTTGGCCCGGCGGTCCCGCGGCCGCACGGTCGACCTGCGCGGTTCTTTCGATGTGATGAGCAAGGCGTACCGGGCCGCTACGGAGGGTCTGGTGGCCCGATACGGCGGCTGAGTCGCCGCGGCGTGCCGCCTACTTCTTCGCCTTGGACCGATTCAGCGCCACCGCGTGCTACGGATCAGTGCCTTGAACGCGGACTTGTTGATCTTGTCGCCTTCATGGAAGTCGATGGCACGACGCACGTTCCCCTCGAGACTCGAGTTGAAGAGGCCGGATGGGTCCTCGAACAGCGCGCCCTTGGCGAAGGTGAATTTCACCACGCTCTTGTAGGTCTCGCCCGTGCAGATCATGCCATCCAGGTACCACGTCGGCACGCCCCGCCACTTCCACTCCTCCAGGACGCCTGGCGCGGCATCCTTCACCAGGCCGCGGAGCGTGCTGAGCGTCGTGCCCCGCCAGTCACCCAGCTCTTTGATGCGCGCGTCGATCAGCTGTGACGGCGCCTTCTCCTTTTGTGGCCCCCTCGTGGGCATTTCGGTGTCTCTTCCTCCATCCTTCCGCGTCCCAGCGCCACTCCCGCACACAACCTTCAGAGTCGGGCTGCCCGGATTTGAACCGGGGACCTCTGCGTCCCGAACGCAGCGCGCTAACCAAGCTGCGCCACAGCCCGTCCGCTCCCCGGAGGGAGCAACGGGCAAGACTACCGCGGCCTCAGCCAGCCGCCTCCCCGGAGCCGTTGGCCGAGGCGTCGCCCGCCGCGGGGCCGTGTTCGTCCGCAACGGCCTCTCCGGGTACCGGCTCGCCGCCGGCGAAGCTGGCGACCACCTGGGCCACCCGCCGCTTGTCCATCTCCACGACCCGCATGTCCCAGTCCCCGACGCGGACCGCCTCGCCCTCAGTGGGGATGTGGCCGAAGCGCTCGAAGAGAAGCCCACCCAGGGTGACGTACTCCCCGTCGGGAATCTCGATGCCGATGCGCTCGCGCACGTCGTCGACGTTGGTCTGTCCGTCGATGAGCCAGCGCGCGTTGTCGACCCGGACGATGTGCGGTTCCTCGACCTCGTCGAACTCGTCGTGCAGATCCCCCACGAGTGGCTCCAAGAGGTCTTTCACGGTCAGCAGGCCGGCGACCCCGCCGTACTCGTCCACGACGACGGCGACGGCGCGGTGGTGTTTGCGCATGTCCGCCAGCGCCTCCAGGACGCCGAGTGACTCGGGCAGGAGATAGGGCTGACGCACCTTGCGGGAGATCTCCAGCGGGCTCGGGTCGGTGGCGTCCCGGGTCTCGTCACTTTCACCGTTGGCACGGGACCCGGGCCGGTTCGTGCGGAAGATGTCGTTCACGAACAGGATGCCGATGAGGTCGTCGAGGTCGTCGTGTACCACCGGGAAGCAGCTGTGTCCCGATGTCCGCACCGCCTGCGCAATGTCCTCGGCCTGCACCGGGATGGTGAGGTAGGTCACGTCGACGCGCGGGGTCATCACTTCGCGCACGTCCATGTCGCGCAGGTCCGCCAGCGCCTCGGTGATGAAGCGCTCCTGTTCGGAAGCCTCGGCCTCCAGCGACTGGCTCTGGCCCTCCGACCCTCCGTTCTCGTCGGCACCGACGGAACGGCGCCACAGTCGTCGTGATCGCTGCGACACGGCGGTGCCGGTTCAGGGACGCGGCTCGGGTCCCGCCTGCAGCTGGGGTCCGCCGCCCACCAGCACGGGGACGGGCGTGAACGAGTCGTCGGCGAAGGTGCCCCCGTCGAGCAACGCGGCGACGGCGCGCCGGAGCCTGAGCGGGTCGAGCGGCTTCACCAGCCAGCCCTCGGCGTCCGATCGGCGGGCGAGGAAGACATCCGGTCGCCGATCGAGCAGCATCAACACCGCCACGTGGTCGAGCGCGTCGTAGGACTCCTGCAGGCGCAGCTCCAGGCACACGGCCATGCCGCCCATGTTGCCCATCTGCATGTCGACGATGAGCAGGTCGGGCGACTCCTCGGCCACGAACGTCACCACCTCGGGCCCCGAGGTCACGGCCCGCACTTCGATGTCGGGCCCGCTGACGACCGCCTCTACGTCCTTGCGGAGCGTGGGTGCGTCGCTGGCGACCAGGATGGTCTGCACGGCCGGGACACTATCGGACAGGTCCCGGCGGCTGAAACTCCGGCCGGCGCGATCAGGAGAAGAGTGCGTCGGCCGCGTGCTGCAGCCCGAGGACCTCGTGCACGTCCTGGCCGAAGAGGGGGATGCGGCCGACGGGAGCCGGCGCCACCTGTGCGGCCAGGCCGGAGAACGCGTGCTCCTCCCGGTCCGCCCGCGCGTCGAGCGCGGCCAGGTTGGCCTCCAGCGCCTGCAGTTCCGGCGCCCGGTCCGCCGCCGCGCCGCCGCCGCCGAAGGAGGGTGCGATGCGGTTCACGACCAGGGCGGCCACTGCCACGTCGCGTTCGGCCAGCTTCTCGGCGAAGAAGCCGGCCTCGGTGACGGCATCGGGCCGGGCCGAGGTGACGAGCACGTAGGCCGTCGCCGGGTCGGCCAGGAGCTCGTGCACCGCGCTGGCCCGGCTACGGAACCCGTCCTCCATCCCCTCGAAGGCCTGGAAGAAGCCGACCGCGTCCTGCACGATCTCGGCGCCGGCCACCTTGGCGATCGTGCGCAAGAGCGCCTGGGTCGCCACGCCTACTGCCCGCAGCGACATGCGCGTCGGCACCAACAGCGCCCGGAAGAGCCGGTTCTCCAAGAAGCGCGTCAGCCGGCGCGGCGCGTCGAGCAGGTCGAGGGCGTTGCGTGTGGGCGGCGTGTCGACGACCACGATGTCGAATTCCTCGGAGTGGACCAGTTCGTAGAGCTTCTCCATCGCCATGTACTCCTGGGTGCCCGAGAGAGCGCCGGCGAGATTCTGGTAGAGCCGGTTGGCCAGGATGGCCTCGGCCTGTTCCGGCGTCCGCGCGTAGCGCTGGACCAGGTCGTCGAACGTGCCCTTCGAGTCGAGCATCAGCGCGTACAGGTGTCCGGGCCAGTCGCCCTGCACCTCCGAGGGGGTGTTGGGCAGCGACTCCACGCCGAGCGCGTCGGCCAGCCGCCGCGCCGGGTCGACCGTCACGACGCAGGAACGCCGTCCGGCCCGGGCCGCCGCCAGCGCGAAGGTGGCCGACACTGTCGTCTTACCGACGCCGCCGGAGCCGCAGCACACCACGACCGACCGCTCGGCCACGAGGTCGGGCAGGGTCGCCGGCACGCGGCTCTCGGGCTGGGCGGTCCCGTGTGCCCCTCCATCGCTCCCGCCGGCGGTGCTGCTCACGCCGCTCCCTCGGGCACGAGCGCGCCCACGGCCTCGGCCAGCGCGGCGGCCAGGGCCTCGGTCTCGGGCCGTCCGATGGCCGGGGTGTCGAGCGCCGGCACCAGGAGTTGGGGCAGGGGGAGGTCCCGGCTCAGGCGCTCGATCTGCTCGGTCGAGACGGCGTGGCGGGCCAAACGGAACGTGCGGGCCTCCTCCAGCGCCGCCAGGTGCTCGGGCACCACTGTCAGGCCCGCCGCGGCCGCCACCTCGGCCGCCGGCAGCTCGAGCCCCACCGGCTCGGGGTCACAGGCGTTGACGATGACCGGGCCCAGCTGGACCCCCGCCTTGTCCTCCAGCGTGTAGGCCGACTCGATCGTCTCGGAAACGGGCAGCTCCTCGGGCAGCGTGACCAGGATCACCCGGCAACGGGCCGGATCGCTGAGCAGGTCCACGACGTCCTGGGCCTGGGCGCGGAGCGGCCCACCCCGTGCCGCGCTGACCAGGCCGCTGGCCGAGGTCAGAAAGGTGATGGCGTGGCCGGTCGCCGGGGCATCCACCAGGATCAGGTCGGCGACGCGGTCCCGCTCCAGCTGCTTCACCTTGCCCAGCACCAGGACGTCACGGATACCCGGGATCGCCGTGGAGACCACGTCGAGGATCCCCGAGTGCGCCAGCCGCTTCGACACCCGCTTCAGGCCGTGGTCCTCGAGGTACTCGACCAGCGCGTCGTCGGGCGTGAGCCGCCGGGCCCGGATGGTGCCGGGCCGGCTCGGTCCCGGCGGCGCCAGCAGGACTTCTTCGTAGCCCAGGTCCCCGTGGCGGCCGAAGGCGGCCGTGATGCCCGACTTGCCCTCGAGCTCGACGATCAGCACCGATTTGCCCGCTCCGGCGGCCATTTCGGCCAGCGCCGCGCTCATCGTCGTCTTGCCCACGCCACCCTTGCCGGCGACGACGAGAACGTGGCTCTGTGCGCAGAAGGTCCCCACGTCCATGCGGGGCCGAGCGTAGTGGCAGGGCCTCGCCGGCAGATCGATCGCCACCCAAAGATCCTGGTCAGACCCCTTGAAAGCGCCAACCCCCGGCGGTAGCTTGACGCCAGCGGGGGGAACCGCATTGCCCTATCGGGGGGTTTTGATGCACCAGGGACAAGACGTATGGCAGTTGAAGGCAGCGTGCCGGGGACCGCAGGCTGCGGTGTTCTTCCCGCCGTCCCACGCGGAACGCAAGGAGGAGAAGGCCTCGCGCGAGATGCGGGCCAAGACCATCTGCGACCAGTGCCGCGTGCGCGGTGATTGCCTCGAGTACGCCATCAGGATTCGTGAGCCACACGGCATCTGGGGCGGCATGAACGAGCTGGAGCGCAAGCTCATGCTCGACCGCCGGGCCAGCTGACCCGCCGGGCCAACTGACCCACCGGGCGGCCGCCCGCGTCGGCCCGCGCGGCTCAGTGCGGGGGCGGGATCTTCAGCACGTCGTCCCCCGCCTCGACGCCCCTGCTCCCGCACACCGCATCGGGCCTGTCGCCGTCGACGGCGCAAATGCCGGCCGTGATCTCGTTGGCCGCCGTCACGACGGCCTGGGTCAGCGGGCTGGCCGGCGTGGCGAGGTTCCCCGCGATCTGGCTCTGTGAGAGACCGGCCAGCACGCCGGGGGCGAAGCTGGCACCGTTGAGGACGTACCGGTTCGCCACGTCGGTCAGGGCGAACGAGTTGGCCCCGGCGCCGTAGGTGGCGACGGCTGCGGCCTCCCGGGCGTTGGGTGTCTGCAGGCCGAGATAGCGCCCACCCGTGGGGTTCAGGGAGCTGTAGCGCTCGACCGCCTCCAGAATGACGTACTTGCTCGAGTAATGGACGTTCCAGAAGGTGAACGTCGAGACTCCGGCGAACGCGGTCGTGTCGCTCGATTGCATCATCCCGAGCTGTTGGAAGGTGCCGAAGCGCGAGAGCGCCAGGATCAACGGCCAACGCTGGACGGCGGCGTAGGGCGCGAACTCGGCGCCGTAGAAGAAGACCACCGGGAGCGGTGGCCCGCCGCCGGCGGTGGCCAGCCACAGCGGTGCGCCGCCGTTGCCGGCCGGCAGCGGCGCCAGGACGGGGACGGCCGGCGAGCTGGTCCCCACGGCGTCGTAGACCGAAGCGGGGACCGTCGACACGGTCGAGACGAGCGACGACGGCGCCGGGCTGAACATCTCCACCGTCGAAGTGGTGCTCGGGCCCGAGTTGTCACGCACCAGGACGAGCGCGCCGAGCAAGCAGATGGCCACGATGATGAGCCCGAGAGCGAGGTAGCGACGCGGGATGTGGCGCAAAGCGGGCGCCGACGCGGGCTCGGTGATGGGCTGGCTCATGGACCGGGTCAGGTTACTCAAGGGGTACCCCCGTTCTGGGGGCGCCGCCTCCTGTTGCCGGTACCCTTCCCGGCGTGGCTCCATCGGTTTCTCCCTCACCGGCCTCGGCGGACGCGTCGGGGCCGGCCGCTGTGGAGATCCGGCCGGCAGCGACGGTCATGCTGGTGCGCGACGCGCCCGTCCCGACGGGCGGGACCACCCTGGAGGTCCTGATGGTGCGTCGCAACCTGCGCTCGGACTTCGTGGGCGGGGCGTACGTCTTCCCGGGCGGCGCCGTCGACCCGCTCGACGGGGGCAGCGAGGCCGAGGCGCTCTGCAGCGGCCGCACCGACGCCGGGGCCAGCGCGCTGCTGGGTTTGGAGACCGGTGGCCTGGCCTATTGGGTCGCCGTCGTGCGCGAGACCTTCGAGGAGGCGGGCATCCTCCTGGCCCGGCGCGAGGGCGGCCCCGACCTTCTGGCGGGGGATGCCGGAGAGGAGGCGCGCTTCGCCGCCGAGCGGGTCGCCGTCAACCAGGGCACGCGTCGCTTCCTCGACCTCTGCCGCGACGAGGGCCTGCGCCTCGCGGTCGGTGACATCCACTATTTCGCTCACTGGATCACGCCGCGGGGGGCGCCGCGCCGGTACGACACGCGCTTCTTCGTCGCGGCGGCGCCGCCGGCCCAGATCGCCGCGCACGACGCGGGGGAGACGATCGCCGATGTGTGGATCTCTCCGCACGACGCGCTGGCCCGGCACCGCGCGGGCGAGATCGAGATCATCTTCCCGACCATCCGCAACCTCCAGGTGATCGGGCGCTTCGCCACCAGTGCGGCGCTGCTGGCGGCCGCCGAGGAGGCGTCGAGCGCCGTCCCGGCCATCGAGCCGCGCGTCGTGCCCGACGGCAACGGCATGCGCATCGTGCTGCCCGGCGATCCGGGCTACGAGCGCGGCGCCGTCCCCGACCCCGCTGGCGGCAACGCCCGGGGGGACTTCAACGAGGCGGTGCGCGAGGTCTCCATGCGGGCCAACGAAGAGGGCCCCGACGCCGCGCCGGGCCCCCGCCCCGCCGGACCAACTCCCGACCGGCCGTGATCCCGGCGGTGCCCGACTTCGGCACCGGGCCCGCCCCCGAGCCGGGCCGCGTCGACGAGGTGGCCCCTGGCGTGCTGCGCCTCACCGCCCCCAATCCGGGTCTCATGACCGGACCGGGGACGAATACCTATGTCGTGGGTGGCGCCGAGCTGGTCGTCATCGACCCCGGCCCGGCTGATCCGGCGCACACGGCCGCCATCGTGGCGGCGGCTGCCCCGCTGGGCCCGGTCCACACCATCCTCGTCACCCATACGCACGTCGACCACGCCCCCGGCGCGGCCGCGTTGGCCGCGGCCACCGGGGCCAGGGTGGTGGGCTACGGCCCGGGTGAGGACTTCACGCCCGACGAGCGCGCGGAGGAGGGCTGGTCCCTGACGTGCGCGGCGCGGCCGGGCTCGGGCGCACTGACACTGCGGGCGCTCCACACCCCGGGCCACGCCTCGGACCATCTGTGCTGGCTCGTCGAGGAGCACGCGCTCTTGCTCACCGGGGACCACGTCATGCACGGCTCGACCGTGGTGATCCGCCCGCCCGACGGCGACCTGCACCAGTACCTGGCCAGCCTGGCCCGGGTCCGCGACGCCACGCCCGCCGTCCGCAGGCTCGCCCCCGGTCACGGACGCGTGATGGACCACGTGCCCGAAGTGATCGACGCCCTGGTCGCCCACCGGCTCGGGCGACACGAGGTCGTCGCCGGGGCCCTTCTCGACCGGGGCGAGGGGACGGTCGACGAGCTGTTGCCCCTTGTCTACGGCGACGTCACCGAGCGGCAGCTCCCGGTGGCCCGGTTCTCGTTGTGGGCCCACCTGCGGGCGTTGGGCCAGGAGGGCAGGGCCGGTCCCACGGCTGACGCGGACGGCGGGACCGGGGACACCATCGACACCCGCTGGGCCACCGCCTGAACGCAGGCGCGCCCGGCCGGATTCAGCCGGCGACGGCGTCCCCCTGGGCCACCGCAGCCTCGACATGCTCCAACAGCCGGGCGGAACACCCCTGTACGTCGACGATCGGCGCCACATCCTCGGCGATCACCCGGGCCATCTCCGTGAAGACGGCGCCCAGCTCGCTGCCCTCGCCCTCCATGGCAACGGGTACGCCGGCGTCGCCGCCGGCCGCCAGGTCAGGGTGCAGCGGGATGGAGCCGAGCAGCGGCACCCCGAGACCATGGGCCAGGCGGGCGCCGCCGCCGGAGCCGAAGAGCGCGTAGGTGGTGCCGTGCTCGCACGTGAAGTCGCTCATGTTCTCGATGACCCCCGCCACCCGTAGGTAGCCGCGGCGCGCCATGTCCGCCGCCCGGGATGCCACCTTCTGCGCTGCCACCGGCGGAGTCGTGACGACCAGGAGCTCGGTGCGGGGGAGCAGCCGGGCCAGCCCCATCTGCACGTCGCCGGTCCCCGGGGGAAGGTCGATCAGGAGGTAGTCGAGGTCGCCCCAGTGGGCGTCCTGCAGGAACTGCTGCACCGCCCTCGTCAGAACCAGCCCGCGCCACATGATCGCCTGCTCCTCGTCGGCGAGGAACCCCATAGACAGCACCCGCACCGTGCCCGGCCCGACGGAACGCTCGAGCGGGATCATCTTCCCGGCCCTGGCCTCGACGTCGCCGTCCATGCCCAGCAGGCGGGGGACGGAGAAGCCCCAGATGTCGGCGTCGAGGATCCCGACGACCAGGCCCCGCATAGCCAGCGCCACCGCCAGGTTGACCGTGACCGAGGACTTGCCGACGCCGCCCTTGCCCGAGGCGATGGCCAGGACGCGGGTCGAGGCGGCGATCGCCGTCTCGGGCGCGTCCTCGCGGGCCTTCCAACGTGCCCGTGCCATCACGGCGGCGCGCTCGTCGGCGTCCATGGTCGCCACCCGTACGTCGACGGCACGCACCCAGTCGAGGGACTGCACGTGGGTGATCACGTCGCGCTCGATCTGGCCGCGCAACGGACACGAGGCGATGGTCAGTGCCACGTCGACGGTGACGTCGCCACCGTCGACGCTGATGGCCCGGACCATGCCGAGGTCGACGATGGTGTCGCCCAGCTCGGGGTCGACCACCGCCCGCAGGCGGTCCCGGACCTCCTCCTGGCGGGACTCCCCCGCCGCCTCGCCCGGCGGCGGCACAGAAGCGGCGGGAGGTGTCATAGACGGCAATTGTACCTGCGTGGCGGGGAATTCCGGCCCTGGCCGGCTTGGGTGCCGGGGTCGGCCCGGCGCCGGTAACATGGTGATCGTCCGTGGGTGCACCGTGCACCCGGGCGGGCGGTCGCCAGGCGTGCGGCGCAATGAGGAGGATCCAGTGACGACGATGTCCACTTCCGTCAACATCGGGAAGAAGCCGGCACCGGTGACGCTCAGCGACGACGCCGCGGCCAAGGTCGCCGAGTTGCTCGCCCAGGAAGAGGGCGAGGAGCTGGCGCTTCGGGTCGCCGTCAAGCCCGGCGGCTGCTCGGGCTACAGCTACGAGATGTTCTTCGACACCGAGGTCATGCCCGACGACGTGGTGCGCGAGTTCGGCTCCGTGCGTGTGGTCGTGGACTCGGCCAGTGCGGAGCTGCTGACCGGCTCGACCCTCGAGTACAGCGATGGCCTGCAGGGCGCCGGCTTCAACATCATCAACCCGAACGCCACCCGCACCTGCGGTTGCGGCTCCTCCTTCAGCTGAGGGTCGGGCACCCCGCCTCCTGAGCGGAGCAGGCACCACTCCCGAGCAGCAACATCTGGGCACCGGTGCGCCCACGCTCACGTCTGTCGCGTTCACCCTCAACGGCGACGCCGCCGCGGTGGAGGACGGCATCAGCCTGCTGGACGCGTTGCGCGAGGAACTCGGCTGCCGATCCGTCAAGGACGGTTGTAGTCCACAGGGTCAGTGCGGCTGTTGCACGGTGTGGGTCGACGGAGCTCCGCGCGTTGCGTGCGTCACCCCTGTCCGACGCATCGCCGGTCGCCATGTCACCACGCTCGAGGGAGCCCCGGGAGCGCTGCGCGACCGATGGGCGGCCGCCTTCGTCGAGCATGGAGCCAGCCAATGCGGTTTCTGCACACCCGGCATCGTGATGCGGCTGGCCGCGCTCGAGAAGACAGGAACCAACCGGTCGCCGACGCGGCGCGATGTCGAAGCCGCGCTGCGCGCGCGACGTGTGCCGGTGCACGGGCTGGCAGTCGATTGTCGAGGCCGCCTGCAGCGCACTTGGTGTCGACGGCGCACCACCGCCCCCCGCTGGCGAACCCCCCAATCCGTTGCTGGCCGCGTGGCGCGCCCAGGCCGAAGGGCCGGCCTTTCAGCACTCGGGGCCCGACGTGGTCCTCGGCGCCGGCGGTTTCGCCGACGACTCGGCACCACATGCCGCACGGGTCCAACTCGGGGCCGACGGGGCACTCGCCCCCGATCTACGCGCCGCTCGTGCCGCCAGCGGGCGCGTGCAGGGCCGCAACAGCACGGTGCCCTTGTCGCATCCCGTCGCGTTGCCCCGAGGTGACTGGGCCCTCACACTGCAGACGTCGTGGCTCGAGCCGGCCTACGTCGAGCCGGACGCCAGCTGGGCCCGACCGGGCCACCTTGCGGCTTCCCCGCTGGCCAATGGCGGGGCGTTCGGGGGCAAAGGACACAGTCCGGTCCCCACTGTCGCCCGGGCGCTCGCCGACGCGACCGGCGACGTCGTCCGGGTGCTGTGGCGGCGTGAGGATGTCGTGCGGCGGGGCCCCAAGCGCCCGCCCCTGGCCGTCGCGCTCCGTTCCGATGGGACCGGGATCGTCCGGATGGGCCGCACGCCGGGATCGGCCGACCTCCAATCGTTGGTGCGCCGGCTGCAGGCGGGCAACCCCGGCGTAGAGATCGAGCTGGTCGATGTCTCCGGGCCGCCGGTGTCGTCCGCCCTGCGCGGCGCGGGCTGGGCCGAGGTGCTGGCGGCGCGCGCCGCGCTCCTTGCGCCGGCCGGCACACCGGGCGATGGCGAGGCGCACGTCGTCGTGCCCGGGGCCGGCAGTGCCCGCGTCGAACTGCAGGTGAAAGAAGGGTCGCGCGGCTGGGTCGAGGTGGACGTGTGGGCGGGTGCCATCCTCTCCCCGGTGACGCTGCGTTCCTACGCGCTCGGCGCGGTGCACCAGGCGCTCGGCATGGTGTGGAGCGAGGGGATCGCCCTCGACCATGCCGGTGAACCGGTTGACCTCACGATCCGCTCGTTCGGCATCCTCGCCGCCCGTGACATGCCCGAGGTCAGGGTCCGGCTGCACGAGGAGGATCGGTGGCCCGTCAACGGCTCGGACGCGGTGTTCGCCGCCACCTTGGCGGCAGCCTGGATCGCCGAAGGGCTGCCGGGTCGCTGGCCGACCCGGCGCGATGCCGTGCGGGCGCCGTCGCGTGACGTGGCAGCATCGGGGAGCCGAGAGGAGCGCGCATGAGTCCTGCCGTTGGTCCCTACTCCCCCGTCCGTCGTGTCGGCGACTGGGTCATCACCTCGGGTCAGGTCGGCCTGGCCACCGACAGCAGTGGGAAGGCCCGGTTGGTCGAGGGCGGGACCATCGCCGAGCTCAGGCAGGTCCTGCAGAACGTGGCCGACGTACTCGCGAAAGAGGGCGCGACGCTGGCCGACGTCGTCAAGACCACGGTGTTCCTCCTCGACATGTCCGAGTTCGGCGCCATGAACGAGGTCTGGGTGGAGTACTTCACCGAGAACCGACCGACGCGTTCGGCCGTCGCGGTGGCGGCCCTCCCCATCGGGGCCCGGATCGAGGTCGAAGCCTGGGCCTACGCGCCAGTGGTCTGAGTCGCCGGCGCGGACGCTGTCGGCGCCGGCGTGGCTCCATTGCGCTGTGCCACGCCGGGGTGCCAGGCCACCTGACCGAAGCGGTAGCCGACCGAGCGGACCGTCTGAATCAGATGGGCGTGCTCCTCGCCGAGCTTGGCCCGCAGGCGCCGGATGTGGACGTCGACCGTGCGCGCGCCGCCGTAGTACTCGTAGCCCCACACCCGGCTGAGCAGCGTCTCGCGGGTGAAGACCTTGGCCGGGTGGCCGGCCAAGAATCGCAGGAGCTCGTACTCCATGTAGGTCAGGTCGAGCACGCGTCCGGAGACCGCGGCCTGGTAGGTCTCGAGGTTGAGCATGAGGGGCCCGTACTCAATGATGTCGGGTCGCATGCTCTGCCCCGTACGCCAGAACAGGTGCTGCAGGCGGGCCGCCAGCTCGTCCGGCCGGGCGGGTAGGACGCAGAAGTCGTCGTAGAGGTCGTCACGCAGCAGGAGCTCACCGACCTGTTCCGTCCCGATGGCGAGGAGCAGCGGGGTCATGGGCACCTCGCGTAGCCGGAGGTGGCGACAGAAGGCGATGGCGGCGGACATGTCGTCGCCGGTGACGACGAGCGCGCCCGAATAGCCCGTGACGCGGCCGTCGGGGCCCGAGGCGACCACGTCGTCGGGTCCGGCCACGCTCCGATGGCCGAGGCCCGCGTTCTGCAGCGCGAGCGTGACCTCGGCGGGGAGGTCGACCGGAAAGCAGAGGAGAGGGTCCATCGATTCGTCGAGCTCAGAGAAGGGGCAGGTAGCGGTCCAGCTCGAACTGGGTCACCTGGGCCTGGTAGGCGTCCCACTCCTCCCGCTTGTTGCGGATGAACCATTCGAAGACGTGGTCGCCCAGCGTGTCCGCCAGTAGCTCGGAGCCCTCCATCTCGTTGACGGCATCGTGCAGGCTCGAGGGCAGTTGCTCGATCCCCTTCTTCGCCAGCTCCTTGGGGGTGAGGGTGAACAGGTTGTCGTCGGCCTCGGGAGGCAGCGGATAGTCCTCGGCCAGGCCGCGCAGTCCGGCGGCCAGAATGACCGCGAACGTGAGATACGGATTGCAGGCGCTGTCGGGCGCCCGGTACTCGAGCCGTGTCGACTCGGACTTCCCCATCTTCACCACGGGAACCCGGACCAGTGCGGAGCGATTGTTGCGGGCCCAACTGACGTGGACGGGGGCCTCGTAGCCACGGATGAGCCGCTTGTAGGAGTTGACCCACTGGTTGGTGACCGCGGTGATCTCGCGGGCGTGGAACAGCAGACCGGCGATGAAGCGCCGCGCCACCTCGGAGAGCCCGTACTGGTCGTTCTCGTCGACGAAGGCGTTGCGCTCGCCCTCCCACAACGAGATGTGCGTGTGCATCCCCGAGCCCTGCACACCGGCGAGCGGCTTGGGCATGAAGGAGGCGAAGACGCCCTCCTGGCGGGCCATCTCCTTAATCACCATGCGGGTGGTCATGACCGTGTCGGCCATGGTGAGCGCGTCGGTGTAGCGGAGGTCGATTTCGTGCTGGCTCCGGGCATCCTCGTGCTGGGTGTGCTCGACGGGGATGCCCATCTCCTCGAGCATGAGCACGGACCTTCGACGGAGGTCGCTCGTCAGGTCGGCGACGGACAGGTCGAAGTACGAGCCGGCGTCGAGCGTGACCGGGCCCCGCTCCGGGTCGGCATCGGCGAAGTAGAAGTACTCCACTTCCGGCGACGAGAAGAAGGTGAAGCCGGCGGCGCGGGCCCGTTCGAGCGTCCGGCGCAACGCGTGGCGGGGGTCACCTTCGAACGGCGAGCCGTTGAGGTTGGCGATATCGCAGAAGACCCGGGCCACCTGTGCATCGTCGTGGTGCCACGGCAGGAGCTGAAAGGTCTTGGGGTCGGGGCGGGCCAGGACGTCGGCCTCCTGCACCCGGCTGAAGCCGTCGATCGCCGAGCCGTCGAAGGTCATCCCCTCGTCGAGCGCGTTCTCGAGCTCGGCCGAGGTGATGTTGAACCCCTTGGGGGTCCCCAGCACGTCGGTGAACCACAACTGGACGAAGCGGATCCCTCGCTCTTCGGCGGTCCGGAGCACGTAATCCCGCTGGCTTTGCACCACACAAGCTTCGCATGCCCGGGAACCCCGATCTTCCGAGAGCCTGGTCCGGCCGGCCAGCAGGCGGGGCGGGGCCCGCCGGTAATCTGGAGCGATGCCCTCTCTGCGCCTCGCCGCCGCGCAGCTCAACACCGTGGTCGGCGACCTGTCCGGCAACGTGGAACGGGTACTTTCCGCGCTGGCTGCCGCCGAGGCGGCCGGGGCCGACATCTGTGTGATGCCCGAACTGGCGATCCCGGGCTATCCGCCCGAGGATCTCCTTCTCAAGCCGGGGTTCGTGGCCGACAACGTGACGGCGCTCGAGAAGGTCGCCGCCGCCACGGGCCACTGCGCCGTCGTGGTCGGGTTCGTCGGCGCTGCTCCGGGCGGGGTCGGGCTGGCCAACGCCGCCGCGGTGTGCGCCGGCGGGCGGGTGGTCGGCGTCTACAACAAGCGCTTCCTGCCCAACTACGGGGTGTTCGACGAGCAACGGTGGTTCGTGCCGAGCCACGAGCCACCCCCGCTGTTCGGGGTGGCGGGCGCCTGGGTCGGAGTCTCCATCTGTGAGGACATCTGGTTCGACGACGGTCCCGTCGCCCAAGCCGGGCGCGCTGGCGCGGACGTGGTGGTGAACCTCAACGCCTCGCCGTACAACCGGGGACGGCGCGTCGAGCGACTCGCCATGCTGGCGGGCCGGGTGGCTGAGGCCGGGTGTGCCGTCGCCTACGTGAACCAGGTGGGAGGGCAGGACGAGCTCGTCTTCGACGGCGACTCGCTCATCGTCGGCGCTGAGGGGACACTGCTCGGCTCGGGCGCCCAGTTCGCCGAGGATCTCGTCGTCGTGGACCTGCCCATCGGGCCCCACTCCCCGCGCGCCGTCACCGAGCTTCTGCCGCGTGTCGTGGTGACCGGGGCCCCTCGCACCGACCACCTCCCCCTGGCGCCGGTGACGCCGCCCCCCGTCCTCAGCGACCATGCCGAGGTGTACGCCGCCCTGGTCCTCGGCACGCGCGACTATCTCCGCAAGAACGGCTTCTCCGAGGCGGTGATCGGCCTCTCGGGCGGGATCGACTCCTCGCTGGTGGCCGCCATCGCGGTGGACGCGCTGGGTGCGTCGCGGGTGCACGGCATCTCCATGCCGTCGCGCTATTCGAGCGAGGGTTCCCGCGACGACGCCGGCGCACTGGCCGAGCGGCTGGGCGTCGACATGAAGACGGTGCCCATTGAGGAGGCGCACGTCGCGTTCTCCTCCATGCTGGCGCCGGTGCTCGGGCGCGAACCGTTCGGGCTTACTGACGAGAACCTGCAGTCGCGCTTGCGAGGCGTGCTGCTGATGGCGGTGTCCAATGCCAAGGGATGGATCGTCCTCACCACGGGGAACAAGAGTGAGATGGCCACCGGCTACTCCACCCTGTACGGGGACTCGGCCGGGGGTTTCGCGGTGATCAAGGACGTACCCAAGACGCTCGTGTACCAGCTGTGCCGCTATCGGAACACGCAGGCCGTGCTCGAGGGCCTGCCGGGCCCCATCCCCGACAGCGTGCTGGACAAACCGCCCTCGGCTGAGTTGCGCCCGGATCAGCGCGACGACCAGTCCCTCCCGCCGTACGAGGAGCTCGACCCGGTCCTGCAGGGCTACGTCGAACGTGACCGCACCGCGGCAGACCTCGTGGCGGAGGGGTTCGACCCGGCCGTGGTGGACCAGGTCGTCCGCCTGGTCGACGGCGCCGAGTACAAGCGCCGGCAGATGCCGCCGGGCGTTCGCATCACGACGAAGGCATTCGGCAAGGACCGGCGCATGCCCATCACGAACCGCTATCGCTCCTCGGCTCTCGAGGAGTCGGAGCGTGCCTGAGGCGGTGGTCGCCACCGCGACGTGGCGGGACATTGACGAGTTGGCCGCGCTGGTCGGCGCCTATTGCTGGGCCGAGAAGCGGATCTTCGAGGTCGCTGGAGCCTGGGCGACCGGGGCCGACGGCGCTCGGGACGGCGGGCTCACCCCGGAGCTGCGGGTCTGGTGCGCCGGCGTGTCGCGGCGCCACGGCCTGCTGGCCGCCTGTTGGGCCGAGCGGCTGCCGGTGCGGGCGGGCGTCGAGAGGGCGGGTCTGGTGACGCCACCGCAGGGACCCTTGGCCGAGGCGTTCGACGCTGTGGCTGCCGCGCCTGACGCCCGGGCCGGTGTGGTGGCGCTGGTCGAGACGGCGCTCCCCCGGCTGCAGGCCGTTTACAAGGGCCACCGACAGACGCCGAACCCCGTCAGCGAGGCCTCGGTCCTGCAGGTTCTGGCGGGCGCCCACAGGGATCTGGCCGTCGAGATCGCTGGTGGTCGTGCTCTGCTCAAGGGTTCGCCGACGGGTTGACGAGGGAAGCTGGTCGTTGGTCCGAGCCGGAATGGGCGTTGGGCCACGACACGTTTTCCCTGCTGTACCTACATCTTGACAACGCCATTACACTGTCTGAGCAGCCCGCGTACGCCCGAAACGGTCGCCGGCTGCGTTTTCACGAGCGCGACAGCCCGGCCAGGTTCCCCTGCCGGTCATGGGACGGAAGGTTTGGCGAAGATTTTGGCCAAGGAACGAATTGAGCGCGACGACGAGGACCTCGTCCGGCTCTACCTGACAGACATCGGTCAGTACCCGCTGCTGACCAAGGACGACGAGGTTCGCTTGGCCCAGGCCATCGAGGCGGGGCGCGAAGCCGAGGCCAACGTGGCCAAGGCGCCCAAGGGGCTCACCACCGCCAAGAAGCGGGAGCTCCGTCGCGCCGTCATGGAGGGCGAGCAGGCACAGCAGACCTTCGTGCAGTCGAACCTGCGCCTGGTCGTCTCGATCGCCAAGAAGTACCAGGCTTCGGGGCTCCCGTTGCTGGACCTGATTCAGGAGGGCAACCTCGGCCTCATGCACGCAGTCGAGAAGTTCGACTGGCGCAAGGGCTTCAAGTTCTCCACGTACGCCACCTGGTGGATCCGTCAGGCGATCACCCGTGGCATCGCCAATACGGGCCGGACCATCCGACTTCCGGTCCACGCCGGCGACACGCTGGCCCGCGTGCAGAAGGCACAGGCCCGCCTTGAGCTCAAACTCGGCCGACCCGCCACGCTGGCCGAGCTCGGCATTGAGGTCGAGATGCCCGAGGACAAGCTCGTCGAGGCGCTGCGCTTCCGCGCCGAGCCCCTGTCGCTCTCCGAGCCGTTGCGCGAGGACGGCGATGCCGAGCTGGGCGATGTCGTCGAGGACCGGTCCGCCGAGTCGCCCTTCGAGGTGGCCGCGGTCTCGCTCCTGCCCGACGAGATCGGCCGGCTCCTGTCGCCGCTCGACGAGCGCGAGCGGGAGATCCTGCGCCTGCGCTTCGGGCTGGACCGGGGCGAGCCCCGCACGCTCGAAGAGGTTGGCGAGCACTTCAACCTGACCCGGGAGCGCATCCGCCAGATCGAGGCCCGGGCCATGTCGAAGTTGCGCCACCCGTCCTCGGACACCGGGGCACGCGATTTGCTGACCGTCTGATCGGGCCTAGGCTTCGGTCATGAAGAAGCTGCTGATTCTCGCCGTGCTGATCGCCATCGGCGTCGTCGCCGCCCGTCGGCTGCGCGAAGCGTAGAAAAACCAGAGACGCCGGCTCAGGCGGCGCGTCCGGCCAGCCTGGCCGCGGCGTGACGGCCTCGGAGGCCGCGCCGCCACAAGATGAGTGCCGCGCCGGCCACCGCCAGGCTCGTCGTCACGACGGGTGTGGTGCGTCCCACCCGGTCGCGCAGGCGGATCGGCTTGGTGAAGTTCCGCACCTCCCAGCCGCGCTCGCGTGCCACCTTGGCCAGCGCCCGGTCCGGATTCACCGCCACCGGGCGGCCGACCGCCTCGAGCATCGGGAGATCGGTGCCCGAGTCGGAGTACGCACTGCTGGCCGCCAGGTCGAGCCCGGTGCGCTCCGCCAGCTCGCGCATGGCGGCGGCCTTGGACTCGCCGTAGGCGTAGAAGGCCATGCGGCCCGTGTAGCAGCCCTGCTCGTCGACCTCGCCGCGTGAGCAGATGGCCCCGTCCACGCCGAGCAGGTCGGCGAGAGGCAGCACGATCTCCTCGGGCGACGCCGAGACCAGGTAGACGCGGTGCCCGGCGGCCCGGTGGAGCTCCATGAGCTCGAGCGCCTCGGCGTACATGATCGGCTCCATCGTCTGGAGCATCGTTTCGCGCACGATCTGGCGGACCTGGGCCCGGTCCCATCCCTTGGTGAGCGCCAGCATCGACTCTCGGACACGGACAAGGCGTTCCTCGTCGGCGCCGAAATAGAGGTAGATCAGCTGGGATATGGCGGCCCGCGCCACCGTCCGCCGGTTGATGAGCCCACCCTTCAGGAAGGGCCGGCCGAACGCGGCGATGGAAGCCCGGTCTATGACCGTCTTGTCCAGATCGAAGAAGGCCGCCTCCATACCTTTAATGCTACGGGCGACCGGGGCTCCGGCTTGAGCGGGTGTGACAATTCAAAGACGCGAGCGCGAACGTTTGGTGCCCGTGAACTGGGACGTCGCGGGGGTTGCGGGCCGGTTGCGGCTAGGCCCGTTGCTCCGCGATGAACAAGGCGTGCACGGCGTCCTCGGCGTCAGCCGTCACCAGCACGAGCACCTCGTCGCCGGACTGCAAGGTGGTGTCGCCCCGCGGAACGATGAGACGATCGCTGCGGACCACGGCCACGACGACGGCGTCGCGCGGGAAGGCCAGATCGGCGATCGTCGTGTCGTTGGCCGGGGAGTCCTCGGCCAACGTGATCTCGACCAGATGGGCCACGCCGCCCTTGAACTGCAGTAGCCGCACGAGCGAGCCGACCGAGACTGCCTCCTCGACGAGGGCGGTCAGGAGCTGTGGGGTCGACACCGAGACGTCCACGCCCCAGCTCTCGTTGAAGAGCCACTGGTTCTTGGGATGGTTGACCCGGGCCACGACCCGGGGGACGGCGAACTCCTGCTTGGCCAGGAGCGAGATGACGAGATTGTCCTCGTCGTCACCGGTGGCCGCCACTACCACGTCGACGGTGGCGAGCCCGGCCCGGTCGAGCGAGGAGACCTCGCAGGCGTCGGCCGCCACCCAGGTGATGTCGAGCGTGGGGCGCAGGCGTTCCACCAGTTCGGGGTCCTGCTCCAGGAGGAGCACCTCGTGACCGTTGGCGTGCAGGTCCGACGCGATGGCGGTGCCGACGCTGCCGGCCCCGGCGATGGCCACCTTCACCGTGCACCGTCCTTGTCCGCGCCCTCGGTGCGCGCCAGCATGGCGTCGAACTCGCTCAAGGCGTCGTCGATCACCGCGAAGAGCAGGACGTCGCCCTCCTGCCCCACCAGTTCGCGTCCGTCGAGCCGGGGCACGCCCGACCGCGTCACCGAGACCAGGCTGAGGCGTCCGGGTTGCTCCATGTCCGACAGAGGGCGCCCCGCCCACTTCTCGGGCAACGAGCGGTCGACGAGATTCAGGCGCCCGGTGGCATCGGACCAGTCGCCGACGTCCTCGTCGGGCAGGAGGCGCCGGCGGACCTGGTCGATGGTCCACGTCACCGTGGCCACCGTGGGAATGCCCAGACGCTGGTAGATCTCGGCGCGGCGGGGGTCGTAGATGCGGGCCACGACATTGGGGATCTTGTAGGTCTCACGGGCGATGCGCACGGTGAGGATGTTGGTGTTGTCCCCGCTGGTGACCGCGGCCAGGGCATCGGCCTCGAGAGCGCCCGCCTTCTCGAGGTCGTCACGGTCGAATCCGGACCCTACGATGCAAGGCCCGTCCCACTCCTTGAGGCGCCGGAAGGCCTTCGCCGACTTGTCCAAAACGGCCACGGAGTGGCCCTCGGCGCTGAGGGAGAGGGCGAGCCCCGAACCCACGCGGCCACACCCGACGATGATGACGTGCACGCCACAGTGCAACACGCCGCGTCGGGTCTTGCAAAAGGCTGACTCTCGGCTGAGCGGATTGCTTCTACTGTGTGGCCGTGGCGACCCCGAGTACGGCGACCCCGAGTACGGTCGGCCCGTCGCCGGGTCCGCTGCCCGGGATGGCGGCCGACTCCATCCCCGAGACCCGCCGCTACCGGTTGAAGAACAGGCTGCTCGGGCCGCCCTTGGTCACCGAGCAGCTGGCGAGCGAGCGCCTCAACAAGATCATCGCCCTCGGGGTGCTGGCGCCGGACTGCATCTCGTCCTCGGCCTACGGCACCGAGGAGATGCTGACCCAACTGGTGCCTTACGTGGGCCTGGCCGCTTTCGCCCTTGTCGTCCCCATCACCCTCGCCATCCTCGGCGTCCTGTTCTTCGTGACGCTCTCGTACCTAGAGGTCATTCAGCTCTACACGAAGGCGGGCGGCTCCTATGTGGTCGCCCGCGACAACTTCGGGCCGCGCATCGCGCAGATCGCCGCCGTGGCGCTGTTGATCGACTACACGGTGACGGTCGCTGTGCAGACGTCGGCGGGGACGGCGGCGCTCACCAGCGCCGTGCCGAGCCTGACCAGGTTCACCGTCGAGATCACGGTGGCAGTGGTGCTGATCCTCCTCTACGGCAACCTGCGCGGCATCCGTGAGGCCGGGAGCTACTTCGCCATCCCCACCTACTTCTTCATCTTCTCCCTTTCGAGCGTCATCGTCTTCGGCTTCATGAAGGAGGTGCTCGGGACGCTGCACGCCATCCCGCTGCCGCCGGCCAGCGAGGTCTACGGCGGCAAGATCGGCACACCGGGAGAGGGCTGGCTCATGGGGCTGGCCTTCATCTTCCTGCTGCGGTCCTTCGCCAACGGCGGCTCGTCGCTGACCGGGCTCGAGGCGATCTCCAACGGGGTGAGCAGCTTCAAGCGGCCCGAGGCCAAGCACGCCCGCCAGACGCTCGTCGCCATGAGCTCGACGCTGGCCTTCCTGGTGCTGGGTGTCACGCTGCTGGCCCGCTGGACCCATGCCGTCCCCTACGCCGGCGGTACGCCCACCGTGGTGTCCCAAGAGGTGAAGGCCGTGTTCGGCACCAGCCCGCTGGGCCACCTCTTGTTCTACGTCGTGCAGCTGGCCACCATGCTGATCCTCTACACGGGCGGCAACACCAGCTTCAACGGCTTCCCCTACCTGGCCAGCTTCGTGGCCGGTGACCGTTTCCTGCCGCGCCAGCTGACGCGGCGCGGCCACCGATTGGCCTTCTCCAACGGGATCCTGGTGCTGGCCGGCGTGGCCCTGGCGCTGATACTGGTCTACAAGGCACAGGTCAACGGGCTCGTGGCGCTCTACGCCATTGGCGTGTTCACCGGCTTCACAATGGCCGGGTCGGGCATGGTGAAGCACCACCTGACGGCACGGGCGGGGCACTGGAAGCGCAGCGTTCTGGTGAACGGCTTCTCCGCCTTCCTGTGCTTCACGGTCGTGCTGATCTTCGCCGTGGCGAAGTTCAAGGAAGGCGCTTGGCTCATCTTCGTCGTCGGGCCGTTGCTCTACATCGGACTTATCCGGCTGCACCACCAGTACGAGACAGAAGCCGAGATGCTCGAGACCGGGGTATCCGAAGCGTCCGAGCAGCCGCTGCTACGTCGGCACGTGGTCGTCGTGTTCGTCGACCGGCTCGACATGGCGACGGTGCGGGCCCTGCAGTACGCACGCACCTTGGCGCCCGACGACCTGCGAGCGGCCCACTTCGACATCGACACGAAGGCGGCCCGCGAGCTCGAGGCCGAGTGGGGCCGGTTCGGCCTGGGTCGCCTGCCGCTCGACATCATCGAAGTCCCGGACCGCCGCCTGGGCCGGGCCGCCATTGAGCTCGTGGCCGACGCCACCCTGGACGGCGACACCGAGTGCACCGTGCTCCTGCCCCGCCGCAGCTACCGCCGGGTCTGGCAGCGCTTCCTGCACGACCGCACGGCCGACAAGATCGCTGCTGTCCTGGGCCAGGTGCCGCACGTGAGCGCCACCATCGTCCCCTTCGCCGTGAGCGGCCAGTTCGGTGAGCGGGTGCGGTCGTACGGCCGGTCGGTCCAACGGGCCCGCCTCGGTGTTACTCCTGGTGACGGGTCTGGACCGGTCGACCTCGAGGGGAGGAGCGGCCTCGACCGCATGGAGCGTCGGGACGGCCCCAGGCGCCCGGCGACCGTCCTGGCGGCCGACCAGACGCTGGCGCAGCGGGCTGGGGCCACGACACCCATCGCCTCGGTGCTGCCGCGCCGGCGCGTCCGGGTGGCCGGGCGGGTCAAGTCCGTCCGGGTCCAGCCCCGGGCGGGGACGTCGAACCTGGAGTGTGTGCTCAGCGACGGAACGGGGGGCCTGCTCCTGGTCTTCCAGGGGCGTCCCAAGATCGCCGGGATCGAGCCGGGCGCCCGCCTGGTGGCCGAGGGGATGGTGGGCACCTGGGGCCGCCGGCCCGCCATGCTCAACCCCTCATTCGAGCTGGTGCAAGGGGCGCAGAGTGATCCGGCGGAGTCCTGACGCGCCCCCCGCACGAGCCACCGGTTCGATGACAGTCAAATTGCCCGGCCCGTCGTCAGTCGCTAACGTGCCCCCCGGCCCGGCGTCGGGTGCGACCCGACCGGCGCGCCGTCGTCTTGGGGTGAAGACATCGAATGCAATGGTGCTGAGCGCTGCCGCACCGCACGGAGGAGGGCGCCTCCATCCCCTCCTCGCCAGACGGACAGGAACAGAAAGGGCACACCGGGAATGATCAAGACGCTCGCAGCCGAAGGCGGCTACCAAGCCTTCCACCTCGGCGGGGTGGACAGGACGTGGCTCTATATCTGCCTGCTGGCGGGCATTGTCGGCATCGTGGCCGGTCTACTCCTGGCTCGCAACGTCCTCGCTTTCGACCAGGGCACCGCCAAGATGAAGGAGATCGCGCTGGCGGTCCAGGAGGGCGCGCAGGCGTTCTTGTCCCGCCAATTCCGGGCCATCGTGCTGATCGTCATCCCGTTGGCGGTCCTGATCTTCTTCACCGCCACCAAGGTGGTGAGGCCCGACGGTTCCATCGCCCTGAGCTTCACGCAGGACGGGATCTACCGGGTGATCTGCTTCCTCTTCGGCGCGACCTTCTCCGGCCTGACCGGCTTCATCGGCATGAGCATCGCCGTGCGGGGCAACGTCCGCACGGCGGCGGCGGCCTCCAAGGGCGGCGGCATGAAGGAGGCCCTGCGGGTCGCCTTCCGCACCGGCGCCGTGACCGGCATGCTCTGCGTGGGTCTCGGCCTTGTGGGCGCCACGGCCATCGTCCTCATCTTCCAGAACTCCGCGACCGCCGTGCTCATCGGCTTCGCGTTCGGCGCTTCCCTCCTCGCCCTCTTCATGCGAGTCGGCGGCGGCATCTTCACGAAGGCGGCCGACGTCGGCGCGGACCTGGTCGGCAAGGTGGAGGCGGGCATCCCCGAAGACGACCCACGCAATGCGGCCACCATCGCCGACAACGTGGGGGACAACGTCGGTGACTGCGCGGGTATGGCCGCCGACCTCTTCGAGTCCTACGAGATCACCATCATCGCTGCACTGATCCTGGGGTACTCGGCCTTCCGCTTCCACCACACGACGGCCGCGGTGCTGTACCCCCTCATCGTCCCGGCCATCGGGATCTTCGCCTCCGTTATCGGCGTCGTGGTGGTGCGGGCCCGCAACAACGACCGCAACGCACTGGCCCCGATCAACCGCGGGTTCTGGCTGGCGGCCCTCCTCACCGTGATCGGCGCCTTCTTCGTCGCCCAGTACTACGTGCATGACCTCAAGGTCTTCTGGGCGGTTCTCACCGGGGTCATCCTTTCCCTGGTGGCCAGCCAGATCACCGAGCAGTTCACCTCCACCGAGCGCGGACCGGTGAAGGAGATCGCGGCCTCGGCCCGCACCGGACCGGCAACCACGGTGCTGGCCGGCATCTCCATCGGCCTCGAGTCGTCGGTGTGGGCCATCATCGCCATCGCCATCGCCATCGGAGTGGCCATCGGGCTGGGGGACGGCAACATCGAGCTGACCTTCTATCTGGTCGCCCTGATCGGCATCGGCCTGCTGGCCACTGCCGGCATGGTCGTCTCCGAGGACAGCTTCGGCCCGGTTTCGGACAACGCGGCGGGCATCGCCGAGATGTCGGGCGAGTTCACCGGTGAGGCCGAGCGCGTGATGGTCAGTCTCGACGCCGTGGGTAACACCACCAAGGCCATCACCAAGGGGGTGGCCATCGGCTCGGCCGTCATCGCGTCGGTTGCACTCTTTGCCTCGTTCATTGAGACGATCGGCGAACAACTCCCGAGCCTGCACGCCACGGGGGCCAAGCTCTTCTCGATCATCCAGATCAACGTGGCCAACCCCACGACGTTCATCGGCCTCCTGATCGGTGGGTCGATCGCCTTCCTGTTCTCGTCCCTCGCCATCCGCGCCGTGGGACGTTCGGCCGGCACCGTCGTGCTCGAGGTTCGCCGCCAGTTCCGCGAGCACCCGGGCATCATGGACTACACCGAAAAGCCCGAATACGGGCGGGTGATCAGCATCTGCACGGCGGCGGCGCAGCGTGAGCTGGCGACTCCGGCACTGCTGGCCATCCTGTCCCCGGTGATCGTCGGCTTCGGTATCAACTATCTCGCGCTCGGCGCCTTCCTGGCCGGAGCCATCCTGACGGGGCAGCTCATGGCGAACACGCTGTCGAACTCGGGTGGCGCGTGGGACAACGCCAAGAAGTACATCGAGGACGGAAACGAGGGCGGCAAGGGGTCGGAGGCTCACAAGGCCGCCGTCATCGGCGACACGGTGGGCGACCCTTTCAAGGACACGGCCGGACCGGCATTGAACCCGATGATCAAGGTCATGAACCTGGTGTCGTTGCTCATCCTGCCCGCCGTGATCTCGCTGCGGCACCACACGGGTGCCCGCCTGGCCATCGCAGGCGTCTCGCTGGTCATCCTCCTGGCTGCGCTGGCCTTCTCCAAGCGCGGGGCCGAGGCGATGGACGCCGACGACGCGGCCGATTCGACGCCGGCGCCCGCCGCCGTGGCGCCGGTTGATTGACCTGGTCAGGCGCATAACGAACCGCATTGCCAGCGCCCTCGTCGTGCACCCCGCCCTTGACAGGTGGGGTGGCGGACCCTCACTCTGACGTGACCATGCCCTCCCTTTCCCCTCTCCGATCGCTGCCCCGCGGGGTGTGTCATGGGTAAGGCGCTCGTCATTGTGGAGTCGCCGGCCAAGGCACGCACCATCGGCGGCATGCTGGGGCCCGACTTCATTGTGGAGTCCTCCATCGGCCACATCCGCGATCTGCCGCGCGGTGCCGACGAGGTCCCCGCCGCCTACAAGGGTGAGTCCTGGGCGCGGCTCGGAGTGGACGTGGACAACGGCTTCAAGCCGCTCTACGTGGTGTCCTCGCCGAAGAAGTCGGTGGTGGCCAACCTCAAGAAGCTGCTGAAGAACGCGGACGAGTTGTATCTGGCCACGGACGAAGACCGCGAGGGCGAGTCGATCGCTTGGCACCTCTCCGAGGTGCTGTCGCCGACCGTGCCCGTCAAGCGCATGGTCTTCCACGAGATCACGCCCACCGCCATCGCCCGCGCCGTCGAGGAGTGGCGCGACCTCGACCGCCGGTTGGTCGACGCCCAGGAGGCGCGCCGCATCCTCGACCGCCTGTACGGCTACGAGGTGTCGCCCGTCCTGTGGCGCAAGGTCATGCCGCGCCTGTCGGCCGGGCGGGTGCAGAGCGTGGCCACCCGCATGGTGGTCGAGCGCGAGCGGGCCCGCATGCGCTTCCGCTCCGCCACGTGGTGGGGTGTGGACGGCACGTTCACCAACGCCGCTGCGGCATCGGGCTTCGGCGCCGCACTGGTCGGCCTGGGTGGCGCCACCATCGCTACCGGCAAGGACTTCGACGAGCACGGCGAGCGCACCGGCAAGGGCGACGTCCGGGTGCTGGGCGAGGAGGAAGCGACGTCGGTCGCCGCGGCCCTGGCCGGCCGTTCCTTCACCGTGAGCAACGTGACAGAGCGGCCCTTCCGCCGCTCGCCCGCCGCGCCCTTCATGACGTCGACGCTGCAGCAGGAGGCCGGCCGCAAGCTGCGTTTCAGCGCGCAGCGGGCCATGCAGGTGGCCCAACGCCTCTACGAACAGGGCTTCATCACCTATATGCGCACGGACTCGACGACGCTGTCGGACCAGGCGCTCACCGCGGCCCGTAGCCAGGCCCGCCAGATGTACGGCGACGCCTACGTGCCCGAGGCGCCGCGCCGCTACGAGCGCAAGGTCAAGAACGCGCAGGAGGCTCACGAGGCCATCCGCCCCTCCGGCGAGACGTTCCGGACGCCCGAGCAGGCCGGCCGCGAGCTGTCGGGGGACGAGCTCCGCCTCTACGAGTTGATCTGGAAGCGCACGGTGGCCTCCCAGATGAACGACGCCACCGGGACGAGTGCCCAGGTGCGCCTCACGGCCGAGGTGCCGGAGGGTCTGGCCCAGGGACAAGAGGCCGAGTTCTCCGCCAGCGGGCGCGTCATCGCCTTCCCGGGGTTCCTGCGCGCCTACGTCGAGGGTGAGGACGACCCGGACGCCGAGTTGGCAGACCGGGAGGTCGTGCTCCCTGCTCTGACCGTGGGCGACGTGGTGGTGGGCGACGCGTTCGAGCCCGGCTCGCACACCACGCAGCCGCCGGCCCGGTACACCGAGGCCTCGCTCGTCAAGGCCATGGAGGAGCTCGGTGTGGGGCGCCCATCGACCTACGCCAGCGTCATCGCCACCATCCTCGACCGCGGCTACGTGTGGAAGAAGGGGACGGCGCTCGTCCCGAGCTTCACCGCCTTCGCCGTTGTCGGACTGCTGGAGCGCTACTTCGGCGACCTGGTCGACTACGGCTTCACGGCCTCCATGGAGGACGACCTCGACGAGATCGCGGCCGGGCGCGAGGAGGCCTTGCCCTGGCTGACGCGTTTCTACTTCGGCACGAACGTCCCAGGCGCGGCCAACGGGCACGGCGACGAGGTCGAGGCCGTGGGGCTGAAGGCCTCGGTGGCGGCGCATCTGAGCGCGATCGACGCGCGCGAGATCAACTCCATCCCTCTCGGCGACGGGAGCGACGGCGAGCCGATCGTCGCCCGTGTCGGCCGGTACGGGCCCTATCTGCAGCACGGGGAGGACCGGGCTTCCATCCCCGACGACATGGCGCCCGACGAGCTGACGATCGAGCGCGCCGAGGAGATCCTGGCCGCGCCCTCCAACGACCGGGTGCTCGGCACCCACCCCGAGACCGGGCTCGACATTCAGGTCAAGGCCGGGCGCTTCGGTCCCTACGTCCAGGTGGGCGAGGTCACCGAGGGCGGCGACAAGCCGCGCACGGCGTCGCTCTTCTCCTCCATGGAACCGAGCACGCTGACGCTGGAGCAGGCCCTGCAGCTGCTGCAGATCCCGCGCGTCGTCGGGACAGATCCCGAGACGGATGAGGACGTGGTGGCACACAACGGCCGCTTCGGCCCCTACCTCAAGCGCGGCGCCGACACGCGCAGCCTCGGCAGCGAAGAGCAGCTGCTGACCGTCACGCTGCCCGAGGCGCAGGCCTTGTTCGCGCAGCCCAAGCAGCGCCGAGGCCGGGCGTCGGCCGCACCGCTGCGCGAGCTGGGCACCGACCCGACCACCAACCTTCCGGTCGTGGTCAAAGATGGCCGCTTCGGCCCCTACGTGACCGACGGCACCACGAACGCCAGCCTGCGCAAGGGCGATGCGGTGGAGTCGATCGACATCGAGCGCGCGTCCGAGCTGCTGGGCGAGCGCCGGGCCGCCGGGCCGTCGACCCGCAAGAAGAAGGCAGCCAAGAAGACCGCGCCGGCCAAGAAGAAGGCGCCGGCCAAGAAGAAGGCGCCGGCCAAGAAGGCCACGGCGAAGACCGCGGCCAAGAAGAGCGGGTCGGCGAAGAAGGCGACGGGCGCCAAGAAGGCGGCCACGTCGTCCGACCCGTCCGGACCCGCTGCGATGAAGGCTCCACCGACCGAACCCTTCTGAGATGCCCGCCCGGGGTCGCCTCATCGCGCTCGAGGGCATCGACGGCTGCGGCAAGTCGACGCAGGCCCGCGCGCTGGCTGAGGCCCTCGGGGCCACCCTGACCTTCGAGCCCGGCGCCACGCCCGTCGGGGCCCGGTTGCGCGAGCTGCTCCTGGCGCCCGAGGCACCCCCACCCTCGCCCCGGGCCGAGGCCCTGCTGATGGCGGCCGACCGGGCCGAGCACGTGGCCTGCGTGCTGGAGCCGGCCCTCGAGGCGGGCGAATGGGTGGTCAGCGACCGCTACGCGGCCTCGACCATCGCCTACCAGGGCTACGGGCAGGGCCTCGACGTCGTCGCACTGGGCGAGCTGGTGGGTTGGGCCACCGACGGGCTGGCCGCCGATCTGTCGGTCCTGGTCGATGTGGGCGTCGAGGTGGCCGCGGCCCGGCTGGCCGCGGCGGGCCGGGGCCAGTCCGACCGGATGGAGCGGCTGGGGCCGGACTTCGCCGCCCGGGTCCGCCAGGGGTTCCTGACCCAGGCGGCGGGGGACCCGGACCACTGGATCGTCGTGGACGGGACCCTGGATGTCGCGGCGCTGACGGCCCGTATCGTGGCCCTCGTGCACGAGCGACTGGGTGACGCGCCGGCGGGGCGCCAATGACCGCAGACCTACCGTCCCCCGCGCTCTTCGCCGGGGTGGTGGCGCAGGACGCGGCGGTGAAGGCCTTGCGCGCCGCGGCCGTCAATCCCGTGCACGCCTATCTCTTCCGCGGGCCGCCGGGGAACGGGGGGCTCGCCGCCGCGCACGGGCTCGCTGCCGCGTTGCTCTGCCCCGAGGGCGGGTGCGGGGAGTGTGCCACCTGCCGCGCCGCGCTGGCCGGGACCGATCCCGATCTCCACATCGTGCGCCGCAGTGGCGCCTCGGTCTCGAAGGAGACCCTGCGCCAGGTCGTCACGCAGGCCCAACGGCGCCCGCTGCACGCGGCGCGCCAGGTGATCGTCATCCTCGACGTGCACCTCGTGCTCGACCGTGCACCGGTCCTGCTCAAGACACTGGAGGAGCCGCCGGGTGACACGGTCTTCGTGCTGCTGGCCGACGACGTCACTCCCGACCTGGTGACCATTGCGAGCCGTTCGGTCGAGGTGGACTTCCCGCCGGTACCGCGGGCCGACCTGGTCCAGTGGCTGACGGACTCGGGCGTGGCCGCCGACGTGGCCGCCGTGGTGGCCGACAGCGCCGGTGGCAATCCCGAGCGGGCCCGGGTGATGGTCGACGACCCCGACGTGGCGGCACGCGTGGCGTTGTGGGCGTCGGTCCCCGAGGAGTTGACCGCCGCCGGCATGACGGCCGCCGGCATGACCCGCCGCGTGCTCGAGTCGGCCGACCGTGCGGTGGAGCCCCTGCGCGCGGCCCACGCCCAGGAGATCGAATCGCTGACCGCGGCGGCCAAGGAGATGGGCGAGCGCGGGCTGCCCGGGCGCAAGGAGATAGTGGAGCAGCACCAGCGAGAGGAGCGCCGCTTCCGCACCGATGCCCTCCGGGCGGGACTGGGCGTGCTGGCCCGGGCCTACCGCGGTCGCGTCGTGCAGGCGGCCCGCGGCAAGGTCGCCGTGGGCGATCCGGATGTGCGCAGCGCCACCGAGGCCGTCGGGCTGATCACCGAGACGGCGGAGGCGTTGCCGCACAATCCCAACGAGACTCTGTTGGTGCAGTCGCTCTTCGTCCGCCTGGCCGCGCTGGCGGCCTAGCGGTCGAACCGGAAATTCGAGCCCGGCGATACCTGACGCGGGACACAACCGGCAACCCCCCGTGCAGGCCGGGGGGTGCGCGGTTAGAGTCGCACCGGATCTCCCGGGTTGGGGAGAGAGTGGGTGGATGGATGCTAGCGGTCACGTTTGCGGACCTGTGGTTCAGGGCCCGGCAGTTCCTCATTGCCGTCATCGGCGTCGGGCTCGTCCTGGCGCTCGCGCTCGGCCTGAGCGGCCTGGCCGACGGGTTCCACGCCGAGGTGGCGTCGACCGTCGACTCCGTCGGGGCGACGACCTGGGTGATGGCGCCCTCCGCCCAGGGGCGGCTGACCGCCTTCGCCGCCTTCCCCGCCTCCGCGGTGGCGACAGTCGCCCGCGAGCCCGGAGTGCACCGCGCCTCCCCCGTGCTGTTCGCGCCCGAGCAAGTGGTCCTCGTTCACGGGTCGACGGCGCCGCAGTCGGTCAACCTCATGGGGGTGCAACCCGGCGGGCTGGGCGACCCCCAGGTGGTCTCGGGTCACGGGCTGGCCGGACCCGACCAGGCCGTCATCGATTCCAAGATCCACGCCCAGGTCGGCAGCGTGCTGGAGCTGGGCGGGCACCCCTACGACGTGGTCGGGGTGGTCGACGGGCGGAGCATGGACGGGGGGATCCCGATCGTCTACATGCCGCTGGCGACGGTGCAGCGGGCGGTCACCGGGGGCAGGCCGTTGATCACCGCGGTGGCGACCTCCGGGACGCCCGGCAACATCCCGGCCGGGTTGGTGGTGTTGACGTCGTCGGCCGTCGTCTCCGACACCGTGACAGCCCTCGGAAGTGCCGTGACCTCCATCGACAACACACGCTCGCTCATGTGGCTCATCGCCGCGGCCATCGTGGCGTCGATGCTGTACGTCGCCGCGCTCGAGCGAAAGCGGGACTTCGCGGTGCTCAAAGCGCTGGGATCTTCGACGCGGTCCTTGTTCCTCAGCCTCGTCCTCGAAGCCGTGATCGTCACCCTGGTCGCGGCCCTGCTGGCTGAGATCCTGTCGATCTTCATGGGGCCGCTCTTCGCCCAGACGGTCGACATCACGACGGAAGCCCGCCTTGTCCTGCCGCTCGTCGCCATCACGGTGGGCGTGATCGCCAGCATCTCGGCACTGCGCCGCGTCGCCGGCGCCGATCCTGCGACGGCCTTCGGATGAGCGACGACCTTCTCGTCGAGGACCTCACGGTCGCCTTCGACTCGGGCGGCTACGTCATCAAGCCGCTCGACGGGCTGAGCTTCAAGGCCCACGACGGCGAGCTCGTCGTGTTGCTCGGACCATCGGGCTGTGGCAAGACGACGCTGCTCTCGTGCCTCGCCGGCCTGCTGACCCCGACGAGCGGGCAGATCGAGTTCGGGCCCATCGTCGTCAACGAGCTGCGCGGCGTGGCGCTGTCCGAGTACCGTCGCCACACGGTCGGTGTCGTGTTCCAGGCCTTCAATCTGATCGCCAGCCTGACGGCCCGTGGCAACGTCGTCGTCCCGATGCGGCTCGCGGGCACATCGCGCAGGGCATCCAAGGCGCGGGCCAACGAGCTGCTGGGCCGCGTCGGATTGGACGAGCGTGCGCAGCACCGCCCCGCCCAGCTGTCCGGCGGCCAACAGCAGAGGGTGGCGATCGCCCGGGCCCTCGTGCACGATCCGCCGCTGCTGTTGGCCGATGAGCCGACGGCTCATCTCGATCACATTCAGGTGGAGGGTATTCTCCGCCTGATGCGCGAACTCGCGAGCCCAGGCCGCATCGTCGTCGTGTCGACGCACGACGACCGGGTCAGCCAACTGGCCGACCGGGTGATCGAGCTGGCCCCGAACTTCGCGCAGGCGGATCGGGAGCCCGAAGAGGTCAGCCTGGCTTCGGGAGAGATCCTCTTCCGTCAGGGCGAACGGGGCGAATTGATCTACCGGGTCGAGTCCGGGCAGCTCGAGGTCTATCGCGAGCTGTTCGACGGTGGCACCGAGGTGTTGGCACTCGTGGAGCCGGGGAACTACGTCGGGGAGCTCGGGCCGATCCTCAACCTGCCCCGCAGCGCCTCCGTCCGTGCGCTCGAGGACGCAGTCGTGACGGGGTACACCGTGCGGGCTTTCCGCCGGGAGCATCCCCACGATGTCACGAAGCAAGCGGCGGGGTTCGTGTACGACAGCACGGGATAGTCGGGTGGAGCAGCGGGTTCCGTCGGGGGGTGTGGCCGGGCGCCTGGAGATACGGGTGCTCGGACCCGTGGAGATCGTCTGGGACGGGCGTCCGATCGACATCGGGGGCGCCAAGGCACGTGCGCTCATCGCCCGGCTTCTCATCGATCGCCACATCATCGTCTCGGTGGACCGCCTGGTGGACTCCTTGTGGGGCGATCACGACGGGCCGGGGGCGGAGATCGCACTGCGCTCGACGATCTCGCGCCTGCGCAAGCGGCTGCGTGACGCCGGCGCGCCCGAGGACCTGATCGAGACGCGGGCCCCGGGCTATGTCCTGGAAGTCGCCGCAGAGACGACCGACGCCCTCCGGTTCGAACGCCTGGTGGCAGACGGACGGGCCCAGTTGACCAGCCGGCAGCCGGGGGAGTGTGTCCGGGTGCTGGCCGCGGCGGAAGACCTGTGGCGCGGACCGGCCTACAGCGAGGTCCGCGATCAGCCCTTCGCCCGGGCCGAGGCACGCCGGTTGGAGGAACTGCTCATGTCGGCCACCGAGACGAGGATTGACGCGGAGCTGACCCTGGGGCGGCACGAAGCCGTGACCGGCGAGCTCGAGGCGTTGACGAGCGCCCAGCCCATGCGAGAGCGGCTTTGGTCGCAGCGCATGCTGGCGCTCTACCGCTCGGGCCGCCAGGCGGAGGCGTTGCGGGTGTTCCAGGATCTGCGCACCATCCTGGTGGCGGAGCTGGGCATTGAGCCGGGGCACGACGTGACCTGGATGGAACGCGCCGTTCTGGCCCAGGACCCCGCGCTCGACTTCCCCGTGCCGACCCCGCCCATCCCTAGCCCTCCCTCCCCGGAGTCGTCGGCGACCGCAACAACCAGCTACCAGGTCCGGGTGCCGGCCTCCCCGCCTGACGCGCCGTTGGTCGGTCGCTCCGGTGAGATGACGCGCCTGCGCGACTGGTGGGCATCGGTCGGCCAGGGCACAGGGCGCCTCCTCCTGGTCGACGGCGATCCCGGCATCGGCAAGACCAGGCTGGTGGCCGAGCTGGCGCGTGCCGTCGAGGCCCACGGCGCGCTGGTCCTGTGGGGCCGCTGCGACGAGGACCCGGTGGCACCGTTCCAGCCTTTCGCGGAGGCACTTGGACATTTCTTCCAGTCCCTTTCGGCGGACCGGATCTCGCGCATGCCCGACTGGCAGCTCACCGAGCTCTCGCGGCTGGTACTGCGACTGCGCGAGTACGCGCCGATCCCAGAGGATGACGGTGGCGATCCGGAGAGCGAACGGTTCCGGTTCTTCGAAGCGGTCACGGCGACGTTCAACGAGTTGTCCTCCGATGGCCCCGTCCTGCTCGTGATCGACGACCTGCACGCCGCCGACCAGCCCACCTTGTTGTTGCTCCGCCATCTGTTGCGCGGCACCGACGACGGCACGCTCGGCGTCGTCGGGATGTTCATCGACACCGAGGTGCCGCCCACCCACCGGCTGCGCGCCACGCTGGGTGATTTCCGGGCGGTGCACCCCGTGGCGACCGTCCATCTGCGGGGACTGCGCAGTGAAGCGGTGGAGGAACTGGTGCAGGGCTGGCCGAATGTCCCGGCCGACCTCGTCCCTCAGCTGTGCCGGCTGACCGACGGGAACCCGCTCTTCCTCGACGAGCTCCTGCGTCAGGTCGGATACCGGGAGGCCGAGCAGAGTGAGGAGGGCGATGCGCTCGTCCCGCCCAGCTTGAGTCCGACCGAGGCCATCCGCGAGCTGGTGGCCCGGCGCGTCTCGCGCCTGCCCGAGGATGTGATCTATCTGTTGCAGGCGGCCGCCGTGGCCGGGCCCGAGTGCGATGCCGGGATCGTGGCCGAGGCGGCCGAGCTGACGACGGAGCAGCAGCTGGACGCCTTCGACCGGGCCGAGGAATCGCGCCTGTTGCGGCGGGTCGGCCAGGACATCCGTGACCGCTACGTCTTCACCCACACGCTGGTGCGGGACGCCATCTACGGCGAGCTCCTGCGCGGCCGTCGGGTGCGCTACCACCACAAGATCGCCGTCGCCACGGAGAAGGCCCATGCCGACCAGCTCGATTCCTCCCTGAACGAGTTGGCCCACCACTTCTTCCTGGGCGCGGCCCTGGCCGACGCGGACAAGGCGGCGAGGTACTGCCGCGCTGCCGGGGAACGCGCGCTGCGCCTGCTGGCCTTCGAGGAGGCGGCCATCCATTTCGCCCGCAGCCTGGAAGTGACCGAGCAATTCGGACCGTCCGACCCCGCGACGCGCTGCGACGCACTCCTGGCGCTGGCGGAGGCACAGAACCGGGCGGGTGAGGTCGCGCTGGCGGACATCAACTTCGAGCGGGCGGCCGCGCTGGCGCGGGACACGGGCGACGCCGAACGCCTGGCGGCCGTGGCGCTGCGCGCCGGCCCCGTTAGCTATCTCGGGATCGTACGGGCCAACGAGGAGCAGGTGCGGCTCCTCGAGGAGGCCCAGGCCGTGTTGCCCGACGGCGAGGACACCCATCTGCGCGCCATGGTGACGGCGCGGCTCGGCCTGGTCGTCTGCGGAAGGGATGTCCCTGACCGCGAGACCCTGGCGCGCGCGCTCGTCCTCAGCAACGACGCGGTCGCCATGGCCCGCCGGCTCGGGGACCGGGTGGCCCTGGGCTACGCGCTCAACGCACGCATGCACGCGCTGTGGGGCATTGAGCCTGCGCCCGAGCGCCTGGCCACCGGGAAGGAGCTGGGGGAGATCGCCGACGACATCGGTGACGAGCTGCTGGCGTTCCACGGGCACATGTGGCGTATCCGCGAGCTCCTCGCCCAGGGCGACGTCGACGAGGTCACCGAAGAGATCTCCCGGTTCCAGGCCCGTGACACCGGGCCGGTGCACCCGCTCGAGGCGTCCTATGCCATCAACGTCACGGCCATGATGGCCTTTCTGGAGGGCGACTTCGAGACGGCGGAGGAGCTCGGCCAGCGGGCGCTGGAGGTTGCCGAGGGTTACAACGAACTGGCGCTCAGCTTCTACGGGGCGCTCATGCTGTGGACCTGGTGGCAGCGCGGCGTCCTGGCCGCATACGACGGCGTGTTCCGTCAGGTCGTCGCCCAGGCGGGCGAGCATCCCACCGTGTCGGCGGTGGTCGCCCTCGTCCATGCCGAGGGGGGTGACACGGCGGCATCGCTGAGCCAGCTGCACTCGCTGGCAGCACTCGGATGGGAGAACGTGGCCGACGACCAGAGCGAAGGCGTGTCACTCGCCATGGCGGCCGCCGCCTGCAGCGCGCTCGGCGCGGCGGCGCAGGGCTTCGCACGGCCGCTGTACGAAGTCATGCGGCCCTATGCCGGCACCGCCGTCGTCGTCCGGGCGCCGGCCGCGGCGTGCGTGGGTCCGGCCGACCACTACCTCGGGCTGCTGGCCGGGACCATGGGCGACCTCGCGCTGGCCGAGGTCCATCACGAGGCCGCGCTCCGTCTGGCACGCCGCATGGGCTCGCCACCCTTTGTCGCGGCGGCGGAAACGGAGCTGGCCCGGACGTTGCGCCAGCGCCGGACGACGGCGGACGAGGAGCGCGTGGCCGGGCTGTTGCGCACCGCGGAAGAGGCAGCGCGGGCCATGGGCCTGCACCGGTTGGCGCAGCGGGCCGCGTCGCCCGGCTAACGCAGCGATTCGGGCCGCGCCGTGGCCTCGGAGACGCCAGGAGCCGGGTCCCCCAGTTCCTCGTAAGCGGCGAGCCGGTCGTCCGCTTCCCGGATACGCCGGCTCATGCCGCTCAGCAGCGCGTTGCGGAACCCCGGGATGTCCATCATCGTTTCGAACTCCCGGGGGCCGATGATGAGGACGTCCAGATCCGTCTTCGCCTCCACGGTGGCGCTGCGGGGCACATCCTCGATGGCCGCCAGCTCGCCGAAGTAGTCGCCGGCGTGGAGGATGTTGACGACGCGCCCTTCCCGGGTCACCGTCGCCGTCCCCTCCAAGATGACGAAAAGCTCGCGACCGAGGCGTCCCTCACGCAGGATCACCTCGCCGGCCTGGATCCGGAGCGCCTCGGCGATGCGCGCCATCTCCGCCAGCTGCGCTTCGGTGCACGTGGAAAACCACGGCACGCCCTGCAGGCGTTCCGGCCCGGCCCGTCCGCTTCCGTCGTCGTCCGTGCCCATGGCGCCCCCAGCAGGCCGGCGGAGTGCCGTCCTCGTACTGTCAGGGTACGCGTTGGGGAACGCCCTCCGGGGTCGGAGAGGGCGCAGGCCGGGCCGAGGGGCCGACGGTCACCCGTTGGGCCGAGTCGGCGCCCCGGAGACGCTGGGATCCTGCGCCTCGAGGACAGCGGCCAGGCGGGCCTCCATGGTCCGGAGCCGGTGGGCCATGCTGCGGAACAGGGCGCCCCGGAACCCCGGGATGTCGGACATGGCGGAGAGCTCCCGGGGCCCGATGATGAGCACGTCGAGGTCGCTCAGCGCAGTCACGGTGGCGTTGCGAGGACCGGGGTCCATGGCGGCCAGCTCGCCGAAGAAGTCACCCGACCCCAGGGTGTTGACCCGCCGGCCCTTCTGGGTCACCGCCACGGAGCCGGAGAGGATGAGGAAGAACTCGCGACCGATCCGCCCCTCGCGGGCCAGGACCTCCCCGGCACCCACGTGGACCCGTTCGGCCAGGTGGGCCACCTGCAAGAGCTGGTCGTGCGTGCAATTCCGGAGCAGGTCCACCCCCTGCAGCCGACCGACCGTCTCCTCTGTTCCCATGGTGGCTACCACGCCGGTTCTCCTTCTGCGATGCGATGGCGTTCGCTGCGAGCGCATCGGTCCAGGTGCCGAGCATTCTGCGCTCCCGCGCTTGCAGCGCCATTGCACAGATGTTGCAGGCGCCTCCGTTGCGCCTCCTCCGATTCCGGCTGCTCGTTCGAGGGTCGGCGCTGGTGCGGCGTCTACCCTGGCGGCGGGCCGAGGACGGGGAGGCCGAGACCGATGAGGACACCAGGGGAACTGTTCGACCTCAGCGGGAAGGTCGCGCTGGTCACGGGCGGCAGCCGGGGCATCGGGCGAGGCGTGGCCGAGGGCCTGGCGGCAGCAGGCGCCGACATCGTGATCGCCAGCCGGAAGTTCGAGAACTGCGAGCGGGCGGCCGCCGAGATCGCGTCGGCCACCGGCCGGCGTGCCTTCCCGGTGGCCTGCCATGTGGGCCGCTGGGAGGAGTGCGACCGGCTGGTCGACGCCGTCTACGGCGAGTTCGGGCGCTGTGACGTGCTGGTGAACAACGCCGGTCTGTCACCGGCGTACGACGGCCTGGCGTCGGTAACGGAGGATCTCTACGACAAGGTCCACGCCACCAACGCCAGGGGGCCGTTCCGACTCGGCGTGCTGATCGGGGAGCGGATGGCGGCGGGCGAGGGAGGATCGATCATCAACATCTCGTCCGTCGGTTCTCTGCGGCCCGCGTCCATCGATCTGCCCTACGGCATGGCCAAGGCCGCACTCAACGCGTTGACGCTCGGTCTGGCCGGCGAATGGGCGCCGAAGGTGCGGGCGAACCTCGTGCTGCCGAGCGCTACCGAGACCGACATGAACAAGATGTGGCCCGCCGAGACCAAGGCCCGGATCGCCGAGTCGAATCCTATGAAGCGGCTCGGGCGACCCGAGGACGTGGCAGCCGTGTGTGTGTTCCTGGCCAGCGACGCCGCAGGTTACGTCAACGGCGCGCAGGTGTCGGTCGACGGCGGGTTGTACCGGGCGATGTAAGACGCGCCGGTCGCGCTGACGTGATCAGGGCGTCGTCAGGTAGCGGTCGATCATCCGGTGCATGTGCAGGACGTTGAGCTCCTGGCGGCGATTCAGGCGCAGAGGGGGACCGCCGCGTGACTTCATGCCGATCTGCACGTGCGCCATGTTGGCGTAGTCCTGGTTCGTGATCTCGCCCCAGTCCCGTTCGCTCCAGTCAGGGAAGAAGCGCCGCGTTGCCCGCTTCGGCGGTTCGCCGTCCTGGGGCCACTGGAGGAACCAGGTGTCCTTGATGCAGCTGTCCGGGTCGAGCCCGTTCGGGCGGATCCGGAAGATGATGGCGATCCCCGGATAGATCGGGCCCACCATGTTGGGGAAGAAGAAAACATCGTCCGCACTGGTCAGCTGGTCGTCGGCGAAGTCCTCCACCGCAACGCCACGAGCGGTCAAGAGGGCGCGCCGCCCTTTCTGGTAGTGGCGCAGCATGGTCTCGCCGTCGAGCGCCGAGGCGCGAATGTCCGCGACCAGTGCCGCCTCGTCCCGATAGAAGAGGCCGCCGAGGCCGCGGATGAATGCCTCGAGGATCTCACCCTCGTCGTACTCGCCTTCGCTCAGGCCGAGGCGCGGGCTCGGTCGCAGCTGCCGCCGGGCGTTCGGCAACCGTCCATAGTGGGCGTGGATCCCCAGCGGCTCGTACTCCAAGCTGACGTCGTCGGTCCACGGCAGGAGCTGCGGGTGGGTGCCCTGCACGTGATAGCCCTCGTTGAATGCGTCGACGGCCACCTTCCAGTTCGCCGGCAGCACGGTCGACAGGTACGTGCGGAGGTGAAGCCGGTCGAGGTGGTACGGCGCCAGCAGGGTGGGCAACGGGTCGAGGAACTCGAGGAGGGACGGGGCATTGGGATCGAGGCTGACCCAGACGAAGCCACCCCACCGCTCCATGCGCACGGTCTGGAGGCTGGTGCCTTCGGGAATCGGATCGAACTCCTCAGCGTCGACCACCTCGATGAGCCTGCCGTCGAGGTCGTAGCGCCAGGCGTGGTAGCGACACCGGATGCAGCCCTCGGGGAGTGTCCCGGTGCCTTCGGCGAGTCGCGTCCCACGGTGCAGGCACGTGTTGTGGAAGGCCCTGATGACGTCCGGCGCGGCGCGGACGACCAGTATCGACTGGTCGCCGATCAGGTACTCGCAGAATTCTCCGACCTCGGCGATCTCCTCCTCCCGGCAGGCCACCTGCCAGACGCGGGACCACAGGTGGTCGAACTCCAATGCTGCGAACTCCGGACTCGTGTAGCGGGCGCGCGGCACGGTGTTGTCCTCGCCGACCAACACGCTCTCGAGGTCCATGTGGCCGCTCTCCTCCGCTGCTCGGCCCGCTCGGGACTTGTCCGCTCGCGCCATGCTAGGGCGCGCTCAGCCAGGGAGAATTCCGCCACCATCGCGTAGGGTGTCGACTTCATGCGAGCTGACCCGTCCCGGTGAGTGGAACGTGACCGTGCCGAACGATGCCGGCGGGCCCGCGGGCGCATCGGCATCCTTTGCGCCGCCACTCGCCGAGGTCCCCCTCCCTGCAGCTGACGTCGCGGCCCTGCTGCGGCGCAACGTCGAGCACTACGGCGACCGTCCCGCTCTCCGCTTCGGCGACAGGATCTGGACGCACGCGGAACTCTTGGCCGAGGCGGAGCGCTTCGCCGCGCTCTATCGGGCTCGCCTCGACCCGGCGCGTCCGCCGCACGTCGGCGTGCTGCTCGACAACACGCCGGACTATGTCTTCGCGCTCTGCGGCGCCGGGCTCTCGGGGGTGGCGGTCGCCGGGCTCAACTACACGCGCCTCGGCGAGCATCTCGCCCGGGACATCTCCCACACCGACCTCCAGCTCGTCATCACCGAACCCCGCCATCAGGCCCAGCTCGGTGAGGCCCTCGCGTACGCCGCCCTGCCCGGCGGGGTGCTCGTCTCCGAACGGTTCGCCGACGGCGACGACCCACCCCGGAGCGGCGACTCCCTGGCCGCTGCGCTCGACGCCGCCCCGGACCGGCGCTCCTCCGGGCCCGATTCGACCGCCGGCGCACCGGACCGGGGCGATGGGGATGTCGACCTGCTGTGGGCGTTGTTGTTCACCTCGGGGACCTCGGCCGCGCCGAAGGCGGTGCGCTGCACCCAGCGGCGCCTGCTGACCACCGGGAACCGGATGTCCATGATGCTCGAGCTCGGTCCGGACGATGTCGGCTATGCGGCGATGCCCCTGTTCCACACCAACTCGCTGATGTCCGGGCTCGCCGCCGCTCTGGTGGGCGGGGCATCGCTGTCGCTGGCCCGTCGGTTCAGCGCATCCGGGTTCCTCGTCGACGTGCGCCGCTACGGCGTCACGTGGTTCAACTACACCGGCAAGCTCCTGACCTATCTGCTGGCGACGCCGGCCCGCCCTGACGATGCGGACAACACGGTGCGGGTCGCTTTCGGCAACGAGGGCTCGCCGCATGTGGTCGAAGCGGCCGCCGAGCGCTTCGGCATGAGGATCATCGACGTCTTCGGCTCGACGGAGGGTGCCATCGCACTCGACCGGACGGGCAACCGCCCGAGCGGCTCCATCGGGCGACTCCGTCAGGGGATCATCGTGGTGGACGAGTCGGGCCAAGAGGCGCCTCGAGCGCAGTTCGACCGCGACGGACGCCTGGTCAACGCCGACCGGTGCGTCGGGGAGATCGTCAACACCCTTGGCGTCGGGCCCTTCGAGGGCTACTACCGGAACGAAGAGGCCATGCGTGCGACCACGCGGGACGGCTGGTACTGGAGCGGGGACCTCGGGTACGTCGACGACGACGGATGGGTCTTCTTCGCGGGGCGTACGTCCGATTGGCTTCGGGTGGACGGCGAGAACTTTCCCGCCGCTCCGATAGAGGCCATCGTCGGCCGTCACCCCGACGTCCTGCTGGCGTCGGTCTACGGCGTACCCGATGCGGACTCGGGCGATCAGGTCATGGTGGCCGTCGTGCTGCGGAACGGTGCCGACTTCGACGCCGCGGACTTCGCCAAGTGGCTCGACGCGCAGGCGGACCTCGGCCCCAAGTGGCAGCCACGGTTCCTGCGGCTCTGCGGCGCGCTCCCGAGCACCCCGACCAACAAGATCCTCACCCGCACCCTCGTGCACGAGAAATTCCGTTCCGATCGCCTCCGAGGTGACCCCGTGTTCCGGCGGACACGGGGTGACGCCTCGTTCCGTCCGTTCAACGAGGACGACGAGGCGGCCCTCCGGGCTGCCTTCGAGGCGAACGGGCGTGCCACGGCGTGGGAGCTGTAGCCCCGCTGCGGCATGCCATGATGGGGGCGAGCTGGAGTAACACGCCACTGCGTGGCGGATACGGGCGAGGCCGGTCCCGTATCGACGTAGGAGTGGGGTCCAGCGTGCCTGGGTAGCTCAGTCGGTAGAGCAGCGCACTCGTAATGCGCAGGTCAGGAGTTCGAATCTCCTCTCAGGCTCCAGGTCGGAAGCTTCGACGGCCATCGCTGGTGCTCTGTAGCACCTGACGGTGGCTGGTCACCTTCACGGCTCCGCCTACGCCTCGATGCGTGGGATGCCTCCAACAAGCCAGTCGGGGGCATGGCAGTCGCCTCAGATGGTGGTGGCTGTTGGGAGGCGGCTTCCGACGGCGGCTTGCTCGCATTCCGATCGTCACGACCTCGGTGCTTACGGCACAGTGGAGGGTTAGTCTTCCGCGCTGATCGACACCGACGGCCGTTCACTTCACGCACGACATAAGCGAGGTAGACCATGAAGCGAGGCTTTGGTTCGGTTGGGATACGCGCCAGCGCCCTCCTCTTCCTGTTCGGGACAGCGTTGGCCATCCCGCAGATCGGCCAGGCCGCCTTCGCGGGTCCTTCATTGGCAGCGACAGCGCACGCCGTCACTGTGACTCCGAGCACCACACCGGCGTTCGTCCCCAATGCGGGTTGTGGAACAGGTACACCGGCGTACAGCTTCGCGGGAAGCGGGGACGCGGCTGATCCGCAGATCGTGTACTCCGGGAGTCATTACTACGCCTTCACGACAGGTAACGCCGCCGGGAACCACATTGCCGTGCTGGTCTCGTCATCCCCGAACTCTGGCTACGCGCCATATACAGGCAGCTGCTTCGGCTCCACTGCGCTTCCGAGCCCTTCCTCTTGGGAGCAAACCAATACCCAGACGTCGCCTGGCGTCTTCCAGTACGACGGCCATTGGGTCATGTTCTACGACGCGGCCCAGTCAGGCCACTTGACCGACACGGGCTACGACTGCCTGGCCGTCGCGACCGCCGGCTCCATCTCCCCGAGCAGTGTCCAGTTCAGTGACGTGGCGAATAGCCCATTGCTCTGCCAGTCGACGGGTTCCATCGATCCTGAGCCCTTCATCGACCCCAGCACCGGCACCGCCTATCTCGTCTGGAAGCAAAACGACGGCGGATCGGGTGCTCCCGCCTACATCTGGTCGCAGCAGCTGAACTCGACAGGAACCGGCTTCGCGCCCGGCTCCCAACCGAGCCAGCTGCTCACCAACGACACGGTGGCGTACCCCTGGGAGACGACGGTCGAGGACCCGTCCATGAAGGTGGCCGACGGCGCCTACTACCTCGCCTTCTCGGCTGGCGTGTACACGGGCACCGGCTACTCCGAAGCGATCACGACCTGCAGCGGGCCCCTGGGGCCGTGCGGTGCGCAGAGCCAGATACTCACCACCTACGGATCGGTGCTCGGCCCGGGCGGAGGGTCGTTGTTCTCCGACGCCGGGGGGAGCTGGTGGCTCGACTACGCGGCGTGGCAGGGCGGGTCCGCCGGGTGCACGAGCTACTCGTGTGGCGCCGCCCGCCAGCTCTTCGTGGCGCCGATCAGCCTGCCCGGCGGCAACGGTGAGGTCCCCTGCAACGCTCCGGCCGGCCCGTACGGCTACTACATGGCAGCCTCCGACGGGGGTGTCTTCAACTACGGCAACCTCCCGTTCTGCGGGTCCGAAGGTGGCCGACCGTTGAACAAACCCGTGGTCGGCATGGCAGCCACCCGTGACGGTGGTGGCTACTGGTTGGTGGCCTCAGATGGTGGGATCTTCAACTACGGCGACGCGGGTTTCTACGGATCCACGGGGGGCATGGCTCTGAACAAACCCATCGTCGGGATGGCGGCCACTCCCGACGGCGGTGGCTACTGGTTGGTCGCCTCGGACGGCGGCATCTTCAATTATGGGGACGCCCACTTCTACGGCTCGCGGGGTGGCCAGCCGCTCAACGCGCCGATCGTCGGCATGGCCGCCACCCCCGATGGTGGTGGCTACTGGTTGGTCGCCAGCGACGGCGGGATCTTCAGCTACGGCGACGCGCGCTTCTACGGCTCGAGGGGTGGCCAACCTCTCAACAAACCGATCGTGGGCATGGCCTCGGACCCTGCGGGTCCCGGGTATTGGCTGGTGGCCAGCGATGGCGGGATCTTCAACTACGGCGTTGCGGAGTTCCACGGCTCGACGGGGTCGATCGCCCTCAACAAACCCGTCGTGGGTATGTTCCCGACCACTGACGGTGGCGGTTACTGGTTGGTGGCCACGGACGGGGGCGTCTTCAACTACGGCGACGCCGCCTTCTACGGCTCGACGGGGTCGATCGTCCTCAACAAACCCGTGGTGGGGGTCTCGAGCAGCTGAACCCCCAAGCACATTGGTCACGCGTGGGGATGGGCGCCCCCTGATGTTCCTCCGGGCCCCTCAGAGGGCCGGCTCGGGGACCAGCTTCTCGACCAGCAAGTCGTCCTCGGTGGTCCTCGGCGCCGCCTTGCCGCCGCGCGTCCACGACGCGGCGGCCCCCGCCAGGCACATGACGATGCCAAAGGCGAACGCGGTATCGAGACCGTCGCGGAACGAGTCGGCAATGAGGTTCGGGAAGAAGCGCTCCCCCGTCACGGTGCTGCGCTGGGCCGGTGTGAGCTGCGCCAGCACGTGGGGCCCGAGGAGGTGGCCGGCCGGGTTGTAGCCGAGGAAGGCCGCGAACAGCGTTGACACCGGCGGCAGGTGCGAGATGCTGACCGCCGTGGCTTCGGGGACGCCGTGCGCCGTCAGCCCGCTCAATAGGGCGCTCGGGAGATGGTCGGCCAACCCGAGGATGATCAGGGTGAAGAAGATGCCGATGGAGAGCACTTGCGCGGAGTTCTGGAAGGTCGTGTTCATGCCCGACCCGGCGCCGCGGTCCTGTGCCGGCAGGCTGTTCATCACGCCAGTGCGGTTCGACGAGCCGAATGACGACATGCACAGGCCGGTGACGAAGAGCAGCACCGCGAACTCGGGATAGGCGAAGTTGATCGGCAGCAACAAGAACAGCGCGAAGCACACGGCCGTGCCGAGCATGCCGAAGGTGGCGAAGGGGCGCGGGCCGAAGCGGTCCGACAAAATGCCCGCGAGTGGTCCGGCAATGAGAAAGCCTGTCGTGAGCGGGACCAGGAAGATCCCGGCCCAGAGCGGGGTCACGGCAAAGGTGTAGCCGTGTCGGGGCAGCCAGATGCCCTGCAGCCAGATGATGAGCATGAACATGAGGCCACCGCGGCCGAGCGCACCGAGGAAGCTGGCGAACACGCCGGCAGAGAAGGCTCGGATCTTGAAGAGTTGCAGCCGGAACATCGGCTCGTCGGTGTGGATTTCAATGAAGCAGAACAGGATCAGGAAGGCGACGCCCGTTCCGAGCTCGAGCAGGACGACTGGGTTGGTCCACCCCATGGGGTGGCCCCCGTAGGGCTCGATCCCATAGGTGATGCCGACCATGACGAGGATCAGCCCGACGGCGAAGGTCACGTTGCCGGCCCAGTCGATGCGGGCCCGGGAGCCGGTCTGGACCTCCTGCAGAGAGAAGTAGCCCCACACCGTGGCGAAGAGCCCGATCGGCACCGAGACCAGGAAGATCAGGCGCCAGTTGATGGGGGCCAGGAGGCCTCCGAGGAGGAGCCCGATGAAGGTCCCGCTGATGGCGGCGGCCTGGTTGATCCCGAGGGCGAAGCCGCGACGGTCCGGTGGGAAGGCGTCGGTCAGGATGGCGGCGGAATTGGCCATGAGCAGCGCGGCGCCGACGCCCTGAAAGATGCGCATGACGATCAGCCAGATGCCGGCCGCCGTCCCGGTCATCCAGGTGATGCTCAAGAGGAGCGAGAAGAAGGTGAAGACGGCGAAGCCGAGGTTGTACATGCGCACCCGGCCGTAGAGGTCACCCAACCGACCGAAGCTGACGACCAGCACGCTGGTGACGATGAGGAACCCCAGGATCATCCAGAGCAGGAAGAAGGTGTTGGAGGGCAGGAGCGGGTCGAGGCGGATGCCCCGGAAGATGTCAGGGAGTGCGATGAGCACGATGGAGGCGTCGATCGTCGCCATGAGCATGCCCAGCGTCGTGATGAACAGCGCGACCCACTTGTGGGTCTCGTTGGAGTGACTCAACCCCGCGAGGGAAGGCGTCGCGGTCACGCCCGCCGTGCCGGCCCGGCCAACGGGCCCCCTTGCTCAGTGGTGTGTTGGATGCCGCCTCCTGCTGACGTCGCGGGTTCCCGCATGCGCTTCCGGAATACCGACTTCCGCTTATGGTAGTTTATCCGGAACACGGCATTCCGGCTCTGGCGATCGGATCTGCATGGCGACACGGACCACCAACTACGCGCTCACCTTCGCCGTGCTGGGGACGGCCGCACTCGCCTTCGCCCTCCTGCAGTCGCTGATCATCCCCGCGATCCCCCAGCTCGAACAGACGCTGCACACGTCGGAGAGCGGGGCGAGCTGGTTGCTCACCGCCTACCTGTTGAGCGCCGCCATCGCGACCCCGATCCTCGGGCGCGTCGGCGACATGCTCGGCAAGGAGAAGATCATCGTTGCCGTCCTGATCGCCCTCACGGTCGGATCGTTGATCAGCGCGCTGGCGACCAGCCTGCCCGTGATGCTGGTCGGCCGGGTGATTCAGGGCACGGGCGGGGCGGTGTTCCCGCTCGCCTTCGGGATCATCCGCGACGAGTTCCCTGCGGAGCGCGTGGCGGGCGCCATCGGGGTCATGTCCGCCATTTTGGGGGCCGGTGCGGGGGCTGGGATCGTGCTGGCCGGCCCGATCCTCGTGCACCTCAACTACCACTGGCTCTTCTGGATCCCGATGACCATGTCGGCCATCGCGACCGTGGCCACCTACCTGTTCGTGTCCGAGTCTCCCGTGCGGGCTCCGGGCCGCATCAACTGGCTCGGCGCGGCCCTCATGTCCTCCTGGTTGGTGACGGGTCTGCTCGCCATCTCGTACGCACCGCTGTGGGGCTGGGGCAATGCAACGGTGATCATCCTCATGGCGGCCACCGCCGTTCTGATCGTGGTCTGGGCCGTCGTCGAGAACCGCTCCCACTCGCCACTGGTGGACATGAAGATGATGCGCATCCCGGCGGTGTGGAGCACCAATCTGGCGGCGCTGCTCTTCGGCTTCGGTATGTTCGCCATGTTCGTCACGCTGCCCCAGTTCACCGAGACGCCGACCCACGCGGGCTACGGGTTCGGGGCTTCGGTCACCCAGTCGGGCCTCTACCTCGCGCCGTTTGCCGCCGCCATGGTGATCGTCGCGCCCATGACGGGACGTCTGTCGAAGGCGTTCGGGTCGAAGATGATATTGGTCGCCGGGTCCCTCATCACCGCCTCGAGCTACCTCCTCCTCATCCTGAACCACACCGACCAATCGTCGATCTACATCGCGACGGGGCTTCTCGGCATCGGGATCGCCATGGGCTTCGCCAGCATGGCGAACCTCATCATTGAGGCGGTGCCCGCAGAGCAGACCGGCGTGGCCACCGGCATGAACACCAACATCCGCAACATCGGCGCCGCGCTGGGGAGCGGGATCGCCACGAGCCTCGTCGTGAGCGGCATGCTGCCGGGTGGTTTTCCCAAGGAGCACGGCTACATGTTGGCGTTCGCTGTCAGCGGGCTGGCGCTGGTCGTCGCTGCGCTCGCCGCGCTCGCCATCCCGAAGCGGTCTGCGCCGTCGATCATCGAACGCGAGCCGCACCCAGCATTGACCGCGGAGGCCGAGGTCGTCGTCGGCGCCATCGCCTTCGGCCCCGAGGACCTGGCGTGACGCGGAGCACCGCACCCCGCGCCGGTGTCGAGATCGTGGAGAGGCCGCTGCGGCGGGACGCCGAGGTCAACCTGAGCCGCATTCTGGTGGCGGCTCGCGACGTCTTCGCCGAGCACGGGTACGAGGCCTCCATGGAGGAGATCGCCCTGCGGGCCGACGTCGGGGTCGGCACGCTCTACCGTCGGTTCCCGAACAAGGCCGACCTTCTCGACGCCGTGGTCGAGGCCGCACAAGTGCGCAAGCGCCAGATCGCCGAGAAAGTACTCACCGACGCGTCGGCCGAGGAAGGGGTCTTCGAATTCGTGCGCCGCTGCATCGCGGTCCCCAGCTGCTGGCGAGCAACGATCTCGGCGCCGCCGTGGCGGACGAGCGGGACGGGACTCGGCCAGACGGCTCCGCTGCTGGAGGAGATCCTCGACCGAAGCCAGCGTGCGGGATCGGTGCGTCCCGACATCGTTGTGGCCGACATCGTGGTGGTGCTCATGGCCGTCCGGTCGATCGCCGACGTCTGCGACACCAGGTCGTCCAAGCCGTCACTGCGGTTTCTCGAGTTCGCTTTGGACGGTCTCCGCCCGGGCCACCCGGGCAATTCCCAGCCGCCCCTGACCGTCTCCCAGCTCGACCGGGTGCTGCGCCGGCGCTGAGAGTCCCGGGGGGGGCTCCCCTGGGGGACCCTGCCGACGACGGCGCTCGCCAGTGTGATCAGGGCGAACGCCGGGCGAAAGACCCCGGCGACCTGCGGCAATGCGGGTTTTACCGGCGGTTGTGGCGGGCGGCCCGGTCCGATGGACCGAGCAGGCTGGTCCGGCGTTCACCCGCTTGTCACGCCGCTGCAACGTGCGCTTGTTTGTCTGTTGCGGAACGAACGTTCATCACGCAAGCTGTGGAGCCTGAACGGGCGTTGGCGAGCCCATCTGCCCTCCTTCAGCACACCGGGGAACGGAGAACGAATCATGACGGCTATCCGAGGTACTGGATGGTTCGGTCGCGACGCCCGACAGGGGTTGGGTCGACCAGCGTCCTGGTTGGCGTGCGCGTTGTCGGTGCCGTTGCTCCTCGCCGCTCTGGTGATTGCGCCGGCCAGCCCGCCGGTGGGGGCTTCCGAGACGCCCCTGATCTCCGAGACGTTCACCGGAGCCAACGTCGCAACACCGTCTTCGTGGGTCGAGCCGACTGCGCCGAAGGGGTATACCAACGCCGCCTGTCTCACGGCCGGCACCGCCGCGGCCAGTCGACAGCAGCCGATCCCCGGTTGTGCGAACCCCGCTGTGGACCCGGCGGGCGCAGGTGTCTTACGTCTGAACGGAGCCCAACACAACCAAGTGGGCGGGGTCATGACGACGGCGAGTGTCCCGGCCTCGAGTGGCCTCGACGCCACCTTCGAGAGTTATCAATGGGGCGGCAACAGCGGGGACGGGATGGGTTTCGACCTGGCCGCCGAGAATCCCTCGAATCCGGCGGCGCCAACGGTCCTCGGACAGCGGGGGGGTGGCCTCGCCTACGCCTCGGGGCATGCCGCCGGCGCCCAGGGTCTGGCTTATGGGTACCTCGGGGTCGGTCTCGACAGCTACGGGAACTACTCCAACCCCCTTGAGGACGGCTCGGGCTGTACCGACCCCTCATGGGACACGGGCCAGACCCCCCGTCAGGTCGTCGTGCGCGGCCCGGGCAACGGGGGCGTCGGCTACTGCCTACTCAACAGCTCGGCCGTCGTCCTAGGCGGTTCCCAGTCGCTCCAAGGGAGCGCCCGGGCCTCGTCCGGCATACCCGTCGAGGTGGTCATCAACACCACGAGCGGTCCGGTCGATATGACCGCCAGCGGGTTCACCGGTGTCAGTGTCCCCAGCGGGGACTACGGAGTGGCCTGGACGCCGATCGGAGGATCGCCGAAGAGCTACACCGGAGCGCTGCCGACCGTGGCGAACGGCGGCATTCCGAGTGGCCTGTACCCCAGCGGCTGGGTGAACCCTTCCACTGGCGTCCCCTATCAGTTGGGCTTCGGTTGGGGTGCGGCGACAGGCTCCAACGACGACAACCACGAGATCTCGAACGTCGTCGCGAACATCCTGCAGCCGGCGCCCGTGCTGACCGCAGCGATCAGCGACAGCGACAACGGCCGGCTGCAGGTCCCCGGCACGGTCAATTACACGGTCACGGGCGGCGTCGCCACAGGCAGCAACGAGAGCGACCCCATCAAGATGACCACGACACTGCCGAGTGGGGTCACCCCGGGCGCGGCAACCGGGACCGGCTGGTCGTGTGTGACCGCAGGACAGGTCGTCACGTGCACGTACACCGCGCCGATCGCAGCGGGAACGACGCTGCCGGCGGTCACGCTGCCCGCAACCGTGGCCCAAACCGCCTCGACTGCGCCCGGTGCGCTCAGCGCCTCGGTGACTGTCTCGTCGAACGACGGCACCTCGGCGACGGCGACCGACGCGGCGACCGGAGTAGCCCTTCCCGCCACGCTGCAGCAGGTCACGCTGTCAGCGTCGGTGCCGAGCGCGGCCGCCGGCATCGGGACCATCGGGTTGGACAACAACGGCAACCTGCCCACGGTGACACAGCAGACGTCGACCACCGGCACGAGCTCGACCGGGCTGAACGGCAGCCCCAACGCGGCGATCGCCTCGACGAAGATGGCCACCCTCAAATTCGCCACGCTCAAGTTCGCCACGCTCAAACTGGCGACCCTCAAGTTCGCCACGCTCAAGCTCGCCACCCTCAAGTTCGCCACCCTCACCATCGGTTCGCAGAGCGTCGCGCCGCTGTCGCAGGACCTGCTCTCCAACATCGGCGTGACCTACCCAGACGGCTGCGCGGGATCGGCCTGCACCGATTGGCAGGGCATTCTCGCCGGCTCGCAGTATGCGGACTTCCCTCTCCAGTCGGTCAGCCTTCAGGACGTTCTCAACACGACCGGCTCCGACGCTCCAGATAACTCGAACCCGGCGGCGCGCCTCAACGCACTGCCGCTCTCCGACATCGACGTCAGCGGGTCGTCGCTCGGCGCGCTCCCGGTGGCGGCGTACGCCCTTGGCGGGACGTCCATCGACGAGATTCCGCTGAGCAGCGCCGACCTCAATTCAGACGGGAGCGTGAACGAGGATCAGACGCTCACAGACTGGTGCAACGACCTGGCCGGCGTGCAGTGGCCCTGCAGCGACTTCGGCATCACCAGCGACACCGATACCACCGACGCAGCCAACGTCACCGTGCTCTCCCTCGGGATTTCGGGCGTGCCCCTGGCCTCCATCCCGCTCGACAGCGTCCCCCTCCAATCGGGGACGGTCGACGCGTCTCCTGTCGGCGCCCTTTCGCTCGCCGGTACCGACCTCAACGACACGGGCTTGGGAACCCTCAAACTCGCCACGCTCAAGTTCGCCACCCTCAAGTTCGCCACCCTCAAGTTCGCCACGCTCCCCATCGACCAGGTGAACACGGCTTCCATCGCGCTGGGCTCCATTCCGCTCACGGACATCAACATGGCAGAGGACATCCCGCTCTCGGACGGCACCACCGGTCCGATCCCGTTGGGCGGGATCGCACTCAGCGCGATCCCGAACGTGGCCAGCATCGTCAAGTGCTCCCTCACGCCGGACAACTGCGCCACCGACACACTGGCCCAAGCCCAGTCGGACTCGGCCATTCTGCCCACCGCGGTGCTTTCCGACGTCTCGGGCTACGACTCCACGACGACCGTCGCCGAAATAGAGGCGGCCATCAGCAACGGGTACACCGACACGACCACGCTGGCCGACCTCCTCGGCGCCGAGGAGGTCGACTCTGGTACCACGATCGCCCAGTTCATCGACGCCATCACCTCCAACGACCCGTCCGCCCTCAATGGCCTCTACTTCGGTGACCTGCTGGCAGGCCTCGTGCCCCAGTCCACCTACCCCTGGCAGGACGTGAACCTGGCGACGCCAGGCCTGGCCGCGGCCTCGACGGGGGGCGGCGAATTGACGCTGACGGCGACCACGAAGGTGGCCAACGGACCCGTCGGCCTGACCGACGTGTTCACGGTCCCCGCAGGCTTCTCGCTGGTGCCGGGCTCAGCTTTGTTCGACGGCCAGCCGGCCCCGGATCCGGCCGTGTCGGGCTCCACCCTGACCGCCACTCCCGGCAATTCGACCGGCACCGACACCTATTCGTTCGACGTCAGGCCGAACGAGGTCCTGGGCGCGCAGCAGGTGAGCGTCATGGCCTCGCTGGCGACCGGTGGAAGCTCGTCGGCGAACGCGTCGGTCAACGTCACCGATCCCTTCGCGGGGAACGGCTCGGCGACGACGCCGTCGACGTTGCAGCCCGACTCGCTGAACGTGTCGTTCCTCTCGGCGCCGAACGTCTCTGCCTACTGGGACATCAACGTTCCAGCGGGGGATGCGCTCTCCCTCGACCTGTCCGACCTCCCGGCCGACTACGACATGGTCCTGTACGGTCCTCCGACCACCGAGCTCTCGGGCAATCCGACGCAAAACACGGCAGGGGTGACCGAGACGCCCCCGGCGGACCAGTCCTCCGACGGCCAGCAGGACGCACCGGACGACGGGACGCTGCCGCTTCTCGCCACGTTGCCGGTCGAGGCGATCTCGGCCAACCGAGGCCTCACGCCCGAAGAGATCACGACGCCGTCGCTGACGGGCGGCACCTACCTCGTCCAGATCAGCGGGTACAACGGGGCCTACAGCACCACGGCTCCTTACGTGCTCCGGTCCGAGCTGATAGAGACCGCGGCGTCGCCGTCGTGCTCGGTGCCGAACACCTACGCCAACGACGCCCTGACGCAGAACGTGGCGGTGCCTGCCGCTGGTCAACCGCTGACGGAGACCTGGAGCGCGTCGAGCGGATGGTCCCTCCAAGCCCCACCGTCCAACGTCAATACGCTGTTCCTGGTCGACCCCGACCGCCTCTACGACGCCTACGGGCAGTCGTCGTCGGGCGGCGGCCAGCCCGGTGTCAACGACGTCCTCCAGCAGCTGACCTCCACCATCAACAGTGGAGCGGGCGGAATGGTAGGCGCCATCGTGCCCGTCGAGGGGAACCCGCAGACGGCCGCGGACTACAGCGCGTGGGACGCCAACGCGTGTTCGGTCCAGGCCGCCAACCAGGTGGTGAGCGACATCAGCGCCACTGTCCGCGGTCTCGAGGCTGCCTATCCCACCATCGCCAACATCGTGATCATCGGCGCAGACGACCAGATCCCCATGGGTCGTGTGCCCGACATGACGGTCTCCGACAACGAGGCCGACTACGCCGCCAGCACGTTCCCCGGCATCAGCGACCAGCTCTCGTCGGCGCTGAGCCAGGGGTATTTCCTGAGCGATGACCCTTACGCGTCACCGGACCCCCTCGGCGTGGGCGGCCAGACCCTGTACACCCCCTCGCTGGCCATCGGACGCCTCGTCGAGACGCCGACACAGATCGACAACGCACTGTCGCGGTTCCAGAGCAGCAACGGCCAGCTCACCGCCACGTCGGCACTGTCCACCGGCTACGACTTCGTGACTCAGGCGGCCAACGCGGTAGCGGCCTCGCTGAGTGGTCCGCTCGGTGCCGCCAACGTCCAGAGTCTGATCAGCGACTCGTGGACCACGTCCGACCTTCTGAATGCCATCGACGGCGGAACTCCGACCAGTCCGAAGAATGCGCCGGACATCGTCTCGTTCAACGGGCACTTCGACTTCAGCCGCCTGTTATCGGCCAATGGTGACGAGACCGGGGATCCCACGCAGATTCTCGGCACGGGCGACGTGCGCGCTGCCGACGCCGGCAACGAGATCACCCAGGAACGACTGCTCTTCTCCCTGGGCTGCCACTCGGGCCTCGAGATCCCGACCAACGAGGTATCCAACGTCGTTCCGGGGGGTGTCGACTCGTGGGCCTCGACCTTCGCCGACGAGGGCGCCATCTGGGTGGGCAACACGGGGTACGGCTATGCCAACGATCAATACATCTCGTACTCGGCCAAGCTCATGGGCCTCTTCGCCCAGAACCTGAACGGGTCGGTCTCCATCGGTGATGCGCTCTCCGAAGCCAAGCAGCTGTATGCGGCGCAGAGCGGCGTGCTCGATCCCTACGACCTCAAGGCGGACATGGAGTCCACCTATTACGGCATGCCGAACTACACGCTCAGCGGGTTGGCCAAGCCGGTCGCCAACTCGGCGGCGGCGACCACGCCGCTGTCCCTCGGGCAGGACCCGGCGACCGGTCTGCAGACGGCGCCGATCAGCCTCAACCAGAGCGTCGGCACCAATCCCAACCAGCTCGGCACGGTCACGCCGCCCGAGGGTGGGACCTACTACGAGGTCAACAACTCGACGTTGGAGCAGACCACGGCCGGGTTCCCCATTGAGCCGCTGAGCAGCATCGACGTCACCATCCCCGGAGCCAATGGCGGGCTCGCATCGGTGGCGCACGGCGCACTCATCACGGGGCTGGGTTCGTCCGACTATGGGGACTTCACGCCGTCGATCGCTGAGGCGGACAGCGACAGCTCCGGGCCGGAGAACCAGATCTCCCAGTACGAGACCTCGTTCCCGGCCACGCTCCAGCGAGTGGCGACCTACCAGCTCTTCAACGCGACCGGCGCACCCGTGACCCACCAGGCGGTCGATCTCATCACGGGACAGTTCATTCCCGATCCCAACAACCCCGGCACAGGGAACCAGCGGCTCTTCACGAACATCTCCGCAAACGTTGAGTACACGTCGCCTTCGGACACGCAGTTCACCCCGCCCACCATCGACGAGGCGACGGCAGTGGTCAGCGGGTCGACGGCCGCCTTCAACGTGGTGACCACACCTGCGCCCGGTGGCGCTCCGGTCAAAGAGGTGCTCGTGCTCTTTACCGACTCCGCCAACCCCGGCACCTGGACGCCGGTCAGCCTGAGCCAAGGCGCCGACGGCGCCTGGACAGGCGGAGCCGCGGCCCCGGCCAGCGGGCAGGTCGACTACATCGTCCAGGCGGTCGACGGGGACGGGAACGTCGCCATGGACTCCGACAAGGGCGTCGAGTTCACCCAGGTCCCGGAGAGTCAGGTCCAGAGCACCGGACTGGGCGGCCTGAGCGCCTCGCTGTCCCCGGCACAGAGCGCGGAGAGCACGTACGAAGGCTTCTACAACGGCCCGGTCGTCGTGACCTTCAGCGGAGCTCCCGGCGCCATCGTGACCTACCAGGTCGACGGCGGCAGTTCCCAGACCGTCACCCTCGGTGGCAGCGGGCAGGGCTCGTTCACGGTGACAAGCGACGGGACGCACGTCATCACGGCGTCGGACACCGGCAATCAGATCAGCCAGGTGGTGAAGATCGACACCACAGGGCCGACCATCTCGAGCTCCGTCAGCGCACCGCACTCTGGCAACGGGTGGACGAGCGGAGGCACCACGCTGACCATCAGCGCGTCCGACGCCGGTTCGGGTGTGGCCTCGCTCACCTACCAGGTAGGTGGCGGGTCACCGACCCCGGTCACCGGGCCGATCACCCCGCCATCGGGCATCACCACGTACGACGTCACGGCGACGGACTTCCTCGGCAACACGAGCACGGCCACCATCACGACGCAGGTCGACGCCACGGCGCCGAGCAGCATCATGTGCACCCCTGCCGTGGCTCCCACCACCTGGTTCTCCACCGACCAGAGTGTGACCTGTACCGGCACCGACACGCAGTCGGGCATCGCGGGCGGAACGTCGAGCACGGGCAGCGTCACGTTGAGCACATCGGTGCCGGCCGGGACCGCGACCTCCAATGCTTCGACGTCGTCAGGCCAGCTCTGCGATAACGTCGTGAACTGCACGCCGATCCCGGCCATCACGGGCTTCATGATCGACAAGACTGCGCCAGCGGTCAGCTGTCCGTCCGCAGGCACCACCTGGTCCACCGGCACGGTCACGTTCACGTGCACGGTGACGGACTCCGGATCGGGCGTGGCCGCGGATCAGGCCGGCGTCTCGCTCACCAACCAGTCAGGCACCCAGGCCACCGTCACGCTCACGGCGTCCGCGCCCGCAGGCACCACCAACCCGAACACCTCGACGAACTCGGTGCAGGTCTGTAACAACGTGGGCACCTGCGTCACCGCGGGGCCGATCACCGGCGTCATGATCGACAACGCGCCTCCGACGGTGAACTGTCCTTCGGCGGACACGAACTGGCACAAGGGCACGGTCTCGTTCACATGCACGGCGAGCGATTCCGGCTCGGGCCTGGCCGCCGACCAGACCGGCGTCTCGCTCACCAACCAGTCAGGCACCCAGGCCACCGTCACGCTCACGGCGTCCGCGCCCGCAGGCACCACCAACCCGGATGCTTCGACGAATTCGGTCCAGGTCTGTGACAACGTGGGGGCCTGCGTCATGGCAGGCCCGATCTCGAACGTCAAGATCGACAACCAGGCGCCCATCATCACGACCTCCGTCAGCGCACCGCACTCGGGCAACGGGTGGACGAGCGCGGGCACCACGCTGACCGTCAGCGCGTCCGACGCCGGATCCGGCCTGGCCTCGCTGACCTACCAGGTAGGTGGCGGGGCTGCGACCCCGGTCACCGGGCCGATCACGCCGCCGTCGGGCATCACCACGTACACGATCGCGGCCACCGACGCCGTCGGCAATGCCAGCACGGCCACGGTGACGACCAAGGTCGACACCGTGGCGCCGACCGTCTCGTGTCCGTCGGCAGACACCAACTGGCACAGCGGCACGGTCTCGTTCACCTGCACGGCAACCGACTCCGGCTCGGGCCTCGCCAATCCCGCCCAGGCCACCATCACGCTGACGACGCCGCCCATTGCGCCGGGGACCAGCAACCCGAGCGTCTCGACCAACTCGGTGTCGGTGTGCGACAACGTGGGGAACTGCGCCACCGCGGGTCCGATCAAGAACGTCAAGATCGACAACACGGCGCCCACCGTCTCAATCACCAACCCCACCAACAACGCGGTGTACATGCTCAACCAGCCGGAGGCAGCCACCTTCACCTGCGCCGACCCTGCATCGGGGATCTCTTCGTGCAGCGCCGTGACCGGCACGACGACCTTGTCGAGTGGCGGTACGTTGCCGACAACCCAGGTCGGTTCGCACACCATCACGGTGACCGCAATCTCGAAAACCGGCGTGACCACCGCGCAGACCTATACGTACGTGGTGACCTACAAGCTGTGCAACTTCATCGGGCCCGTCGAGCCATTGGGCATCGCCGTTGTCTTCTCCGTGACACTGTGCAACTACAGCGGAACCAACGTCGGATCGTCGGGTCTAACCATCACGGCCCTCAACATCGACGGCACCAAGACGCTGAAGGCGGGATCGACCTTCTCCTGGTCGTCGGCCTTCAAGGTGTACGCCTACGCCATGTCGACGTCCGGTCTCACGACCGGCAGCCATGTGCTCAACGTCTCGGTCACCGGGGACCCCGTCACCCACCCGCTGAGCTTCACCGTGAAATCCTGAAAGAATGGGCCCGAGGCTGCAGTAAGAGGGAGGGAGTCACGCTGGCGGCACCTTCAGACCTAACTCCCGACCCACGGCCTGGCGCCCTACGCCCCTACGTGCCGCGGCTGGCGGCAGAGTGGATCGGTCGCCGCCCGAACGAGACGTCTCACCTGGTTCCGGGCACGCTCGTCTCCGCCGATATCTCGGGATTCACGCGCCTCACCGAGCAGCTCTCCTCCATGGGCCGGCGCGGCGCCGAGGAGCTCACTGACCTCTTGAACTCGTGCTTCGACTCCATGATCCGCATCTGTCTCGAAGAGGGCGGGGACGTCATCAAGTTCGGAGGGGACGCGTTGCTCGTGCTCTTCAGGGGTGACGGCGACGCGGTCAGGGCCTGCCGGGCGTCGCACGGCATGCGGGCCCTCATCGCCAGGCCGGTCCAGATGCGGGACGGCGGGACGGTGCGGCTCGGCATCTCCATCGGGCTTCATCGCGGCACCTTCCCCGTCTTCCTGCCGCATGGCGTGCACCGGGAGCTTCTCCTGACCGGGCCCGACGTCTCGGCGACTCTTGCCTGCGAGTCCAATGCCGAAGCCGGCGAGATTCGTATCAGCCCGACCGTGGCCGAGCGGGTTCCCGACAGAGTCGTCGGCGCGCCGGTAGAGGGCGGTTACCTGCTGCGACGTAATCCGGACCCGGTTGGGAGCTCGCCTGACGGGACCGAACCGGACTGGGCCAGGGCGGATCTCGAGCGCCTCATTCCTTTGGAGCAGCGACTCGGGATAGAGGCGCAAGGGGTCGGCGAGCATCGCCAGGCCACCATCGCGTTCATCTGCTTCAAGCACACCGACGAGGTGGTCACCCGCCAGGGCCCTGAACGCCTCGGAGCCCTCTTACAGGAGCTCACCGACGCAACGGCCGCCGCCGTGGCACGCCATGGCGTGCATTGGCTCTCCAGCGATGTCTACGACGACGGCGGCAAACTGATCCTCGCCGGCGGCGTCCCTACGGCGGGCCTCAACGACGACGAGCACCTGGTGCGCGCCGTGCGGGACATCATCGACGCCACGCAGGGCCTGGAGCTGCGCGCCGGCGTGAACCGCGGCGTGGTCTTCGTCGGCAACCTCGGGTCCGAGACCCGTCGGACGTACACGGTGATGGGAGACGCGGTGAACCTGGCGGCCCGGCTGATGCAGCGGGCGGGACCCCAGGAGTTGGTGGTGAGCCAAGCGGTCCTGGCCCGGTGCCGGTCGAGGCTCGTGCTCACGCGTCTGGAGCCCTTCTTCGTGAAGGGCAAGGAAGCGATGATCGACGCAGCCGTCGTGCACGAGGTCACCGACGAAGCGGTGGACGAAATCGACCGGCCCTTTCCCCTCATCGGGCGTGACGCGGAGCTGACCCAGCTGCTCGAGCACGCCCGTGGCGCCATCGCCGGGAGCGGCCGCGCGGTGGAGATCGTCGGCTCAGTGGGCACGGGAAAGACTCGGCTGGCTGCCGAGCTGCGCCTGATCTGCGAGGGCATGGGTATGGGGGTTTCCCGCTGGTCGTGTCAGCCCTTCTCCAAATCCAAGCCCTACGGGGTCATGGAACCGCTGCTCCGGCGGACGCTGGGCATGCGACTGGACCTCCCCCGAGCGGAGGCGGGCGAGGCGCTGACGGATCTCGTGGGACGCACTGCTCCTGAGCTGTCGCCTTGGTTGCCCCTGATTGCCGGACCCTTCGCCGCCGATGTTGCCCCGACCCGCGAGAGTGACGAGATCGTGCCGTCGTTCCGACGGGCCCGGGCTCACGAGGCGGTGGCGGCACTCCTCCATGCCACGATCACCGCTCCGCAGCTGATCGTGCTCGAGGACACTCAGTGGGCGGACGAGGCTTCGCTCGACCTCTTCGGGACCCTGGCCGACGACGCCCGGCAACGACCCTGGTTGCTGTGTGCGACGAGCCACGGTCCGGACGCCTCGGTGAGAGGCACGGCCAGGGTCGATCTCCAGCCGCTGAACGCCGCAGACGCCGCGACACTCGCCCTGGCCACTCCTGCCGGCAAGGCGATGGACGCGGCGATGATGACAGATTTGCTCGATCGTGCCCACGGCAACGCGCTCTTCGTCGTTGAGCTGATGGCGGCGAGCGAGAGTGGGGCCCTCGACGAGATCCCTGACACTGTCGAGGCTCTCGTCACGACGCGCCTCGACGGTTTCTCGCCAGCGGATCGCGTCCTGGTCCAGGAGGCGTCGGTCTTCGGCATGGACATCGACCTCGCATTGCTGGGCGCAGTGCTCGGCGGCACTGCCGGCGAAGCATCCCGCTGGGAGCGTCTGGACTCGCTGGTTCGCCCCGTGGCACATGGGATGTTCCGCTTCGGGCACGACCTGTTTCGCCAGACCATTTACGAAGGCATCTCGTTCCGCCGCCGCCGTGAGCTCCACATCCGCATCGGCGATCTCCTCGAAACCCGGGTCGACGTCGAAGAGCAGGCCGCGCTGCTCGCGACGCACTACCACCTCGCCGAGGCGCACGGCCCGGCGTGGAAGTACCTCGTGGCGGCCGGGAAGCACGCCGACGTGCTCTTCGCCAATGTCGAAGCCATGACGTTCTTCGACCAGGCTCTCGGTCACGCCGCCCACCTCCCCGACCTGGCGACAGAGGAGAAGGAGCAGGTCGCCGAGTCGCTCGGCGACATCTGTGAGCGCTCCGGCGATCTCGACCGTGCGGCGGCGGCATACTCCCGCGCCCGCGCGTTTGTGCCGGCGGACCCCCGTGCCCGGGCGCGCCTATGGCGCAAGGCGGGCATCCTCTACCAGCACCGGAGTAAGTACGCCTCGGCGCTCCGACTCTTCAGCAGCGCGCGCCGTTTGCTGGCCGATGCGGACATCGCGGTCGATCCCGAGCTGACGGAGATCGCGGTGGCGTATTCGGCCGTGCGCTTCCGGCAGAGCAAGTACCACGAGTGCATGAAGTGGGCCACGCTCGCACGCACCGAGGCGGAGGCGTCGGGTCACCGTTCGGGACTCGCCCATGCGTTGCTGCTCCTCGACGTGTGCGCCATCTCGCTCGAGCAGAACAATGGTGCGTTCGGCCAGCGCGCCCTGGCGATCTACGAGGAGCTGGGCGACCTGGTCGGCCAAGCCAACGTGCTGAACAACCTGGGGACTGCCGCCTTCTACCTCGGTCAGTGGGTTCAGGCCCTCGACGTGTACCAGAAGGCAAGCGAACGGTTCGGCAGGGCGGGCGACAGGCTGCGAACCGGAGCACCCCTCAACAACATGGCCGAGATCCTGATCGATCAGGGAAAGGCCGCCGAGGCGGAGGCGCTGCTCGAAGAACTTCGGGCCGACTGGGGACGACTGCCCTATCCGCTCGGGGTCGGCGTGGTGACCCTGAACCTCGGTCGCGCGGCATTGCGGGCGGGCGACTTTGGGCGCGCCGCAGCCGTGTTGGCCGACGCGAGCGAGCAGTTTGCCGGTTTGGAGTCGCTGTATTACGTCTCGGAGTGCGAACTTTCTCTGCTCGAGCTGCGGCTGCGGACGCGTACGGGTGAGAACGACGTGGCCGACGTCGAGAAGGTGTCGGCCGATATCGAGTCGCGGGAGGGAGACCCGTACCTGGCCTACCCGCTGGGGAGGATGAAGGCGGTGGCGTTGGCTCGTTCCGGCGATGCGCCACGCGCCCTGCAGGTGATCACGACATCGGTGAACGAGGCCGAGGTGGCGGGCTATCTCTTCGACCTGGCCGCCGCCCTCCGGCTCCGGGCGGCCATGGCGCTGCTGGCAGGGCAAGAGCCCGAAGAGAACGATCAGTCCCGCTCGGACAACCTCTTCGAGAGCCTCGGTGTCGTCGAGCCGCCGCGCTGGGACCTGGCCCCGGCCTGACGGGGCGAACCCCGACGAGGATTCCGTCTCGCGGCGTGCGCGCGGTCGCCATCCGGCCCGCCGTCGTTCGTACGCCGCGGTCAGCCGAACGAGTCGAGGGCTGCCAGCACGTGGCCGAGTTCGTCGTGGAGTCCCCCGGGCGCCGCCGACTGGTACAGGGGGCCCGTACCGTCGGCCAGGAGAGTCCGCACGCGTGCCACGCCACTGACGCCGACGGGCCCTGAGGCAGTGAGGCGACCGGCGACGGCGGCCAGCTCGGTCCGGGACTGTCGCACCGTGCCGACGCAGACGGGCGTCCGGAGACGTCGCCCCACCGGTGCATCGGCAGCAGCCACGATTCGCGTGAGGCTGCGCGCCAGGAGGCGGCGCTGAGCCGGTTCGCACAGGCGCCCGGCGTGGATGGCGAGGGCGACGCTCGATTCGGGGGACGCGCCCGCGGCGAGCTGGCCGTCGAGCGCCGACGCCCGGATGCGCACCATCAGGCGGTCCCGCCAGCGGGCCCGCCGGAGGCCGAGTCCGGCGCCCTCGTCGAGCACCACGATCATCGGGAGGCATCTCGAGGCTCTCTTCGTGACCATTAAAGCTATTGTGCACGTCACTGCGAGACCAGTCAAGCGCGTTTGGAGGTCATGCAAGCTGGCTAGGATGAGCCTGTGCTTACGCCGAGCTGGAGCCCAGAGGACGAGACCAAGCCCGCCCCCATGCCGCTCCGGCTCCTGCAGTCCTTCGTCAACACCTGGGAGGGCGACACGGGGGTGGATCTGCTCGCCGACGCCGGGACGGGGCCGCCGCGGTGGCTCCAGGAGGCGGGGCTCTTGCCTGGTTCCGGCATCGATCTGGCCCGGGTCCGCGAAGTCCGCGAGGGGATCCGGGCCCTGCTCGTCTCCCACAGCGGCGAATCAGGTCAGGGGCAAGCCGACGCGGGCTTTCTCCGTGCGCTCGCAGACGGCGTCGGGCTGCAGCCGGTCGTGCTCGACGACGGGACCGTGGACCTGCGGTCCGCCGGCGCCGATGGCCTCTCGTCTTTGGCCGCCGCCTTGCTGCTCTTCATCCGGGACGCACAACGCGACGGCTCCTGGGCCCGGCTGAAGGCCTGCCGCAATCCGGACTGCCGCTGGGCCTTCTACGACCGCTCCCATGCCGGTCGCGGGGCCTGGTGCGACATGGCGGTGTGTGGCAATCGGATCAAGAACCGCAACCTGCGGACGCGCCGGTCGACCCGGAGCGGCGCGACACCCGACGCCGCGAGCTGAGCAGGCTGGGGACGCGGGGGCGTCCTGCGAGCTGGCCGCCACGACCGGTCAGCGGACGAGCGCCGCCGCCACGAGGCCGAGCGGCGCCAGGATCCAGCCCCAACGCACGGCGGCCACGACCACTTCGGAGCGATACCCGTAGAGCACCGAGAGCTGCACGGGCTGAAACGAGGGGGCGCTGAGCGCCGTGAGGACGGCCACCACGGCGAGTGCCGTCGACCCGGCCAGCGTGGCCGCAGTCGCCACCAGCACGTAGAAGGCGACCCGCACCGCGGTCAACCACCCCCAGCGTCGCACGGCGTGCCCGGTCCGCGGCACCGCCAGGTTGTGCGGATGGATGACCGACCCGGTGAACAGGGCGGCGCCCGAGAACGCCAGCAGGGGACCGGCCAGGGTCAACACGTCGGCCGTCCAGGCGGGGGCGGCGCCGAAGGCGTGAAGGAGGAGCCCGACGAGGGAGGCCAGGACCGGGGACTGGTCCACCCAACTGGTCGAGCGGCGCTGACGGAACGGGGCGTCCCGACGCATCAGGTGGACCGCCACCGCGTTCCAGGCCGTGGTGATGACATTGGCCAGGACGGCGATCATCGTGCCCGCCGATCCGGCGAAGGCCGCCGCTGTCGGGACCACCCAGAAGGCCGCGTTGGGGCTCACGGCCCACGCTTCGAGCGAGCTCTGACCGGCGCTCCGCTCGCCCCGGGACACCAGCGTGGCGCCCAGGAGGAGCCACATCCCGGCGGACAACGCCAGGGGGCCCAGGAGCTGGCCGACCGAGGTCAGTCGCCAGGCCGCCACCAGCGACAGGGTCGCGGACGTGGCCAGGATCTGGACGCGGAGGAAAACGGGCCAGGCCCGCTGCACGGCCGGTCCCCCGTGCGCCGAGCCCCAGCCGACGAGCCCACCCACCATGAACCACACCAGGGTGAGCACACCCCGATTGTGGCCGCTCCCGGACCCCCAGCCGGCCCAGTTGACGCGACACAGGGAGCGGATAAGGTGCGCGGATGCACACGCAACCGATGCACGAGGTGCTGGCGGAGGCGATTGTCGGGCGTCACTTGCTTACACACCCCTTCTACCGTCGCTGGGAAGCCGGCACCCTCACCGAGGGCGAGTTGGCCGCCTATGCGGAGCAATACCGCCATATCGAACGCGAGCTCCCGGTCACGCTGGCGGCCATCGCCGACGCGTTACCGCCGGGGCGGGCCCGTGACCTCGTCGAGGCGAACCTGGCCGACGAGCTCGAATCGCCCGAACCCCACACGGAGCTCTTCGAGGCCTTCGCACGGGCGAGCGGCGCCACGCCGGACGCGCCGGCCACGCCGTCGACCGCCGCGTTGCTCTCCGTCGTGCGCACGACGGCGGGGAACGACCCCGTGGCCGCGCTGGCCATGGTGGCGGCCTACGAGGTCCAGGCCGCCGACATCGCGGCGTCCAAGGGCGACGGGCTCCGCCGGCACTACGGCTTCGATGAGGAGGGCACCCGCTTCTGGGACGTCCACCGCACGCAGGAGGTGGCGCACGCCGGCTGGTCCATGGAGGCCTTGGCGGCGCTGCAGGCCGACTCCGATGTCGTGCAGGCGGCCGCCACCGTGTCGGCCGACTCGTGGTGGCTCTTCCTCAGCGAGCGTGAAGAGCTGGCGTCTGTCGGCGCAGCCCGCTGACGCTCAGCTGAGGCTTCCCAGACGTCCAGCGGCGGCGGCGAAGGCGGCCGAGCGCTCCCGGTAGTCACCGAAACGTCCGAAGCTGGGCGCCGCCGGCGAGAGCAGCACCACGCCGCCGACGGGGGTCCAATGGAACGCGCTCTCGACCGCGGCGTCGAGGTCGGGGGCGTCGCGCACCTCGACGCGCCCCTCCGCGGCGTCGCGCACCGCCTGCCCGATGCGCGGCCCGTTGTCCGGCATGGTCACGACGAGCGTCGGTGCGGTCCGGGCCGCAATGGTGCGGCCCAGCGGCGCGTAGTCGAGCCCCCGGTCGTGCCCGCCCACGAGCAGTGCCACCGGTCGCGCCGCGAAGGCCTGCAGTGCCGCTTGCGCCGGCAGCACGTTGGTCGACAGCCCGTCGTCGACGAACTCGACTGCCCCCACCGAGCCCAGGGACTGGCAGCGACTGGGCAGCCCGACGAAGCCCTGCGCCGCAACGAGCAGCCGCTGCTCGTCGGACGCGCCCGGAATGCCGAGGCCCTCGAGCACGGCGCGGGCCATCGCTGCATTGCGCGCGTTGTGCGGTCCGGCCAGTCCGAGCGCCGCCGACCATCGGGTGTCCCGCTCCACCTCGGCCGCACGCACCCAGCGGAGGTGCGGGCCGAGGAGCTGGCTGTGCGCGTGCAGCTCCTCGTCGGCGTCGTCGGCCAGGGCGAGCGTCACCCCGGGCTTGGTGCAGAGCGACAACTTGTCGGCGTAGTAGCGCTCGGCCGTCCCGTGCCAGTCCAGGTGGTCCGGGGACAGGGAGGTCACGGCCACCACTGAGGGCCCGCATTCGAGGTCGGGGACCTGGAAGCTGGAGGTCTCGATGATCCAGCACTCCGGCGGCGGTCCGCCGGCGGGGTCCCACGGCGCCAGCCCGATGTTGCCGCCGGCCCGGGCGTCGACGCCGAGCCCTGCGAGCAGGTGCACCGCGAGCGCCGTTGTCGTGCTCTTCCCCTTGGTGCCGGTGATGCAGGCCACGCGGGTCGGATCGGCTTCCGCCATGAACAGGCCGAGGCCACCGCAGACAGCGACCCCAGCCGCTTCGAGCCGGGCCACGTCGGGCCGGGAGCGGCTGATGCCGGGGCTCTTCACCACGACATCGCACCGGCCGAGCTCGTCCAGCCCTCCCGCGGCGGTGGCCAGGACCTCGAGTCCGTCGAGCGCAGGCGCCGAGGGCGCGTCGTCGACCAGGATCGGGCTGCGGCCCATGGCGCGCAGCCGGCGGAGGCTGGCCTGTCCTTCGACGCCGAGCCCCCAGACGCCGACGGACGCGTCAGCGAGCGCGGACCAGGAGATCGGGTGGCGCATAGCGATCCGGAATCCGGTGGGTGCCCTTCGGCAGCAGGAGTGCAGCAGGGTCGGCGGGTGCGACGTCGCCGAGCTGGCCGCGCAGCCGCGCCAGGAGGGCGTTGCCGGCGCGGTCCTGGCGCTGCCCGGCCAGCAAAGCTGCGGCCCGGCATTCCTCCACGTCCCCCACGCACTCGAACGGCTTGGCACCGGTCCCCAGACCGAGCAGCGTGCGGAAGCGCTCCTCGTTGGCGGGGTTCTCGAGGGGCTCTTCGCCGGCGAACACAGCGTCCAGGTCGGCCCGGTCCATGAAGGGAGCGAGGACGAGATCGACGAAACAGCACTTGTCACAAAGACCGCACCAGTGGTCCAGCCGTTGGGAGGGGTCTTGGTGGAAGGCGCGGTTGCAGCTGCGGAACGTGCGGTGGAATTGCGTGAGACGTGCGAACTGTTCCGAGACCCACAGCTCACTGCGCGGGCGCAGGTAGGAGAAGACCGAGACAGCCGGCCCGAACGTGGAGAGGACGAGGTCGCCGAAGGCCCGCTCGAACGTCTCCCCCTTCGACCACTGGTGGTTGACCGCGACCTCGTCGGTGACGAGGGTGGGGACGGAGGCGGACCACTCGTTGGACAGCACGACCGCGTCACGTCGCCCGAGGACGGCCGCCACGAGGACGGCCGCCGTGATGACGGCGGTGACGGGCACGTGCCCGTTGAGGAAACCGTGCTCGGACGAGTGTCGGACGAGGGGGTCGATGGTGCGCTCGACGCGCAGCACCGGGAGGCCGGTCAGGTCGGCGGCATCGTCGATGGCGGCGAAGCGGCCTCCGGGTGGCTCGACCACGCAGAGCGCTGCGCCGGGATGGTCCACCGCGAGCGCCGCCACCGTCACGATCGAATCGATGCCGCCGCCGAAGGGGATCAGGGGCCGACCGGGGTCCGGCTCGTAGTGCAACGGTGCGACGATTCCCGCGTCCGGCCCCTCCACTCGCAGGCCGCGCAGATCGAGGCCGTTGCGGTAGGCGAACTCGCCCAGGCCGTTGACGTAGAAGGCGCGGAGGAACTCACGTTCCGGCGCGGTCGTCGGCAGCTCGCCCAGGTCGATCACGGCGGCGGCCGTGGTCTTGTAGTACGAGACGCCGGCCAACAGGAAGAGGAGGCGCACGGCGGCAACGACGGCCGGGTCGTTCCAGTCCCCCCCGGGCGCGAATGTGAAGCGCTCCGTGAAGCGGTGGTTCTTCGTGGCGTAGTGGCAGAGGACGACCGAGCCCCCCGGGTCGATGGCGTATCCGTCGTAGCGGAACCGGTCGGGTGGTGGCATGCGGGAAGGGAGACGGGCCCGGCGGTCCGGGCCAGCCCATGCTACGGCGCAGCCGGTCCCGCCCCGGCCTCAACCGGCGAGACGGGCCAGCAGGGCGAACCGCCCGCAGGGCCGCTGGGCACGGTCGCTGAAGAAAGCCTCGTCGGCGGTGGTGGCATCGCCGGCGGCGATGTGATCGCCCCGGACACCACCGGCGACCAGCTGCTGGTGATTGGCGGACCGCAGGTCGACCAGCCAGTGACCGGGGCCGTCGGCCCGTGCCACGGCGTCGTCGAGGGCGGCGGGCCGCGCCGCTTCGGCCAAGGCTTCCCGGACCTCCTCGGAGACCTGGTAGCGGTCCGGCCGCACGGCGGGGCCGAGGAAGGCGCGCACCCGCTCAGCGTCGGCGCCGAGATCCTCCATGCAACGAAGGGCGCGCCCGACGGCCCCGGACGCGGTGCCGCGCCAGCCGGCGTGCACGGCGGCGAGGACACCCGCATCGGGGTCGACGAGCGCTATCGGGAGGCAGTCAGCCACCAGGATGGCCAGCGCGACCCCTGGCGACGTCGTCACGAGGATGTCGGTGTCAGGTATGGCGTCCTCTTCGGACCGCGTGCCACGGCCCCGGTGTTCGAACCCGACCACGGCCGGTGTGGCGCCGTGCACCTGGCGGGCGAAGACGACGTCGTCGAGCGCCACGCCGAAGGCCGCCGCGGCCCGCGCGCGGTTGTCCACCACGGCCGCAGGGTCATCCCCGACGTGCAGGCCGAGGTTCAAGGTGTCGTAGGGCGCAGGCGAGCTGCCGCCGTGGCGCGTCGTCACGGCGACGAAGGCGCCGTGATCCGGCGCCTCGTGCCAGCGCAGCAGCGGAACGGCCGGGACTTCGGGCACGGCGGCCGAGGCTACCGAGCGCCCGGGTCACCCGCTCCGGCTACGAAGCCCGGCTCTCGTCCCAGACTGTCGTCGGGACCACGGAGAGGAACGGACGTTCTCGCCGCGGCGTCGAGCGGGTCGGCTGCAGCTCGGTGAAGCCGTAGAGGTCGGCCGAGTCGACGTCGCCTTCCGTGCCGCCCGACTCCGCCACGCCGAGGACGTCGGCCAGCGAACGCCCAGCCCGCAGGGCGTCGAAGAGGAGGACGAGGGACTCGAGCGAGAACCCCTGCCGTTGCAGGTGGAGGACCGCTTCCAGCCGGTCCCGGTGGCCGGCGTCGTAGAGACCGGTGCGGCCGTGCAGGGTCGGGTGCGGGAGCAGCCCCAGGGTCTGGAGCGAGCGGATGCGCCGGGTGGTCGTGCCGGACGCCGCGGCCAGGTCGTCGATGGTCTGGGTCTGTGCGTCGGCCGGTCCCACCTGGCCAGGCTAACAGTTTTTCATGTAACATCAAACACTGTCAGCGAAGCGAGCAGAAAGAGGTGTGGCGATGGGACTGAATCTCGATGCGGTGGGAGCGACCTCGGAGCCCTTCGAGCGCTCGTGGGATTCCAAGGACGCCCTCCTCTACGCCCTGGGTGTGGGTGCCGGCTCGCTCGATGCCGCCGGGTTCGAGCTCGAGTTCACGACGGAGAATTCGGACGGTGTGGCGCAGCGCGTCCTCCCGACGTTCACCACCATCGTGGGTCAGGGCGGTGGTGCCGCCATGTCGCTGGGCGACTATGACCCGGCGATGCTGGTCCACGGTGAACAGTCCATCCGGCTGCACGGCGAACTTCCAGCCGCGGGGACGGTGTCGACCACGACGACCGTCGCCGGCATGTACGACAAGGGCGCGGCCGGCCTCGTCGTCCTGCAGAGCGCGTCGCGCCATGTCGGGACCGGCGAGCCGGCCTTCTCCAGCCGCACCGCGCTGTTCATCCGTGGCGCCGGCGGGTTCGGCGGCCCGCGCAACCCCGAGGGCGATGACGAGAGCGCGCTGGCGGGAGAGCCGCTCCCGACGCGCGAGCCCGACGAGGTCGTCTCCTACTCGACCCGTCCGGACCAGGCCTTGCTCTACCGGCTGAGCGGGGATCGCAACCCGCTGCACTCGGACCCCACCTTCGCCAAGCGGGCGGGCTTCGACAGCCCGATCCTGCACGGCCTGTGCACGTACGGCTTCACGGGACGCGCGCTGCTGCACAGCGTGTGCGGCTCGGACCCGGCACGCTTCGGTGCCATGCGCGCCCGCTTTTCCAAGCCGACCATGCCCGGCGACACGCTCACGGTCTCACTGTGGGACATCGGCGACAGGGTGCCGGGCGCCTACCGCTTCCGTACCGAGACGCAGCGCGGCGAGACCGTCATTGATGCGGGGTTGTTCTCGGCCGCCGGCTGAGGCGGCCCCGCCGAAACCGAGGCTCCGACCCGACGGGTCAGCCGCCGAAGAGCAGGGAGTAGTCGGCGCCCCGGCGGAGATGGTGGCCACCATCGACGCCCAGGGTCTCCCCGGTGACGAAGGAGGATTCGGGGCCCATGAGGTAGCGGACGGCGGCCGACACGTCCTCGACCGTGCCCACCCGGCCGAGGGGCATCTGTTCGAGGTAGTCGTCGAGCAGCGGTCCCCCGGCAGTGATGAAGGCCATCAGCTCGTCGGCGATGATCCCGGGGGCGACCGCGTTGACGCGGATGCCCAGCGGGCCGAGCTCCTCGGCCGCCGTCTCGGTCAGGAAGCAGATCCCGGCCTTCGAGACGCCGTAGGCCCAGAGATGCGGATGGGGGAAGCGCCCGGCGCCCGACGACATCAACACGATGGAGCCGGGTCCACCCTGGGCTTGCATGGCCACGCCGCCCTGCTTCACGCAGATCACCGAGCCCGTCAGGTTGAGGTCGATCGTCGCCCGAACCGCCTCGATGTCGGCGGTGAGCACCGAGCCCAGGTGGAGCGAGCCGCCGGCGCAGGCGAACAGCCCGTCGATCCGACCCGTGGCTTCGGTGGTCGCGGCGATGGCCGCGGCGACCTGGTCTTCGACCGTGACGTCCGCCACCACGCAGCGGACCGACGCGCCGCCGGTCGCCGCCGCGGCGATGCGCTCCCGGGCGTCGAGGAGCTTCTGCTCGGTGCGCCCGCAGATCGTGACGTGCGCACCGTCGGCGGCGAACCGCTCCGCCGTGGCCAGCCCGATGCCGCTCCCGCCCCCGGTGACGAGGATGGACCAGCCGGCAATGCCGGCCGAGGGGTCGGGGCTCGTCATCGGGCCGCGCCCGGGCGCGGGCCGAGCGGCGCGGTAGGTGTGAACGCCACCGGCATGGACTCGAAGCCCGAAATGAAGTTGGCCGGGCGGCGGGGCAGGGTGTTGCGCTCGGCGGTGAGGTGGATGTCGGGCATGCGGACCAGGAGCCGCTCGAACATGACCTTGAGCTCGAGTCGCGCCAGTTGGTTGCCGAGGCAGAAGTGGGCGCCGAAGCCGAAGGCCACGTGCGGGTTGGGACTGCGGGTGATGTCGAAGGTGTCGGGGTCGTCGAACACCGTCTCGTCCCGGTTGGCCGACGGGTAGAGCAGCAGCAGCTCCTGACCCTCCTTGATGGTGGCGTCGCCGAGCTCGACGTCACGCGTCGCCGTGCGGGCCATGTTCTTGATCGGCGACACCCAGCGCAGCATCTCCTCGACCGCGCCGGGCATGAGCCCCTCGGGGTCGGCGGTCAGCCGGGCCAGCTGGTCCGGGCGGGCCAGCAGCTCCTCGAGGCCACCGCTGATGACGTGGCGGGTCGTCTCGTCGCCGCCGATCAGGATGAGGAGCGTCTCTTGGATCAGCGAGTCGTCGTCGAGCGAGTGGCCGTCGATCTCGGCCTGGCAGAGGACGCCGACCAGGTCGGCCGTGCTCCCCGTTGCCTTGCGATCGGCCAGGACGGGATTGATGTAGGCGGTATAGCCCTCGAACGCCTGCATGGCCCCGACCATGGCCTCGGGGTCGGGCGAGCCCTGCGACTTGAGCATCACGTCGGACCACTCGAGCAGCACGGCCCGGTCCGCCGGCGCCACGCCGAGCATGTCGCCGATCACCGCAATGGGCAGTGGGGCCGCGATGTCTGCCACGAAGTCGCAGCTGCCCTGTTCGCACACCGTGTCGAGGATGAGGTCGCAGGCCACGCGCAGCCGGTCCTCCATGGCCCGCACGCGCTTGGGGGTGAAGCCCTCCGAGACGAGCCGGCGCCGGCGCACGTGCTCGGGGGCGTCGAAGTCGATCATCATCGGCAGGGGCGGGTACTTGGGTCGAATGCCCTGGGCGCTCGAGAACGCCTCGGTGTCGACGGAGGCCTGCTTCACGGCGGCGTAGCTGGCGGCGGCCCACAGGTCGTTGGCCTGGTCGTAGTAGACGGGGGCGTGGGCCCGCATCCAGGCGTAGGCGTCGTGGGGCTCACGACCGAAGAAGGCGCCGCTCATCAGGTCGATCCCGAGTTCCTCGGGTGCGGTGGTCACGGCCGAGACGATATCCCCGGGTGGGTAGGGTTGGCCCATGGCAGACCAGGCGACCTTCACCGACGCCGCCATGGAATTCATGCCGGGGCTGTATTCGGCCGCGCTCCGCATGACGCGCAACCGGAGCGACGCCGAGGACCTGGTGCAGGAGACCTACCTCAAGGCCTACCGGTCCTACGGGTCCTTCACCGAGGGCACCAACCTGCGGGCCTGGCTCTACCGGATCCTCACCAACACCTATATCAACAGCTACCGGGCGGCGCAGCGGCGCCCCGAGGTGGCGGACGTCGAGGATGTCGAGGACCTCTACCTCTACAAGCGCCTGGCCGGCTCGGGCGGCAGCGACCCGGGACGCTCGGCCGAGGACGAGGCGCTGGACCGCTTCACCGACGAGGACGTGAAGGCTGCGCTCGAGGCGTTGCCCGAGGCCTTCCGCATGGCCGTGCTCCTGGCCGACGTGGAGGGATTCAGCTACAAGGAGATCTCCGAAATCACGGACGTCCCCATCGGGACGGTGATGAGCAGGATCCACCGGGGAAGAAGGGCACTCCAGAAGGCGTTGCACGATGTGGCTGCGGCGCGCGGCCTGGTCGGCAGCGTGCCCGGAGGTTCGAGGGAGTGAGCGAGGACGTGGACCAGAGCGACCACAAGAAGGACAGTGGGACGGTGGACGCGGGCGGGCTCTTCGGGGCGTCCATCGACTGCGAGGAGGCCGTGCACGAGCTGTACCACTACCTCGACGGCGAGCTGACGGAGGAGCGGCGCGAGGAGATCCGGATCCACCTCGACTGGTGCGGGCCCTGCAACGGTGCGGCCGACTTCGAGGCCGAGCTGCGCCGCGTCATCGCCAACCGCTGCAAGGACCGGGTGCCCGAGAGCCTGATTCGGCGGGTGGCCCAGGCCATCGACGAAGAAAGCAAGCAGCACCACGGCGAGCACTGACCTCACGCCGGCGGTCGCGGATGCCGTCGCCGACGGTCCGGACATGGTGGACTGGGCCCTGGCCCAGCGGGTCGCGGCGGGCGTCCTCATCCTCAAGCCGGCGCCGGCCTCCTACCGCTCGCGGGACCTGCAGGGGCAATTCGACGAGCTGACGGCGCGGGCGGAGACCCTGGTGAGCGAAGCCACCGGCCTGCACTCCGCGCACGGCACGGCCCGGGCCAAGGTCACCGATCGCGCCGGCTGGGCCGCCGCCAACGTGCGCTCGGTGGAGCGGCTGGTCGGTCCGGCGATGCTGGAGCTGCAACGCAAGCGCGGCGCCAAGCTCGGCGGACCGTCGCTCGTGGTGGGCCGCGCCGTCGCGGGGACGCAGCTCGGCCTGATGCTGGCGTACATGGCGACCCGGGTGCTCGGGCAGTACGACCTCCTGCTCAACGACGATGCCCCCGAGGATCAGGACCTGGTCTCCTATGTCGGCCCGAACATCGTGGCGGTCGAGGCGCAGTACGGGTTCGCGCCGAGCGAGTTCCGCCTGTGGCTCGCATTGCACGAGGTGACGCACCGCCTGCAGTTCACCGCGGTGCCCTGGCTGCGCGACCACTTCGTCGGGCTGGTGAGTGAGCTGCTCGGACCGCTCTCCGGTGACCCGGCGGGCCTGGCCGAGCTGGTGCGCCGCGCCACCGACGAGCTGCGTGCCGGGCGCAACCCGGCCCGCGAGGGCGGCGTGGTCGCCCTGCTCGCCACGCCCGAGCAGCGGCTGGCTTTGTCCAAGATCTCGGGATTGATGAGCCTGCTCGAGGGCCACGGCGACGTGACGATGGACCGGGCTGGCGCCGCTGAGGTTCCCGGCGCCGCCCACTTCTCCCAGGTCCTGCACGAGCGGCGGACCCAGGCGCGGGGGCTGACCAAGCTGATGTCGAAGCTGCTGGGCCTCGACGCCAAGATGCGCCAGTACGCCGAAGGCGAGCGCTTCGTGGAGTCGGTGGAGGCGGCCGGCGGGCCGGCCCTGCTGGCCCGGGTGTGGGAAGGGCCCGAGTGGTTGCCCACCCTCGAGGAGATCCGCGACCCGGCGGCCTGGGTGGCCCGAGCCGGTGGCTGAGGAAGGTCCCACCCTTCCCACCTCCCTCATCCCCGAGCTGCTGAGCCGGTGCACCTTCCCGGCGGAGGGTGAGCCGCTGGCCTGCGCCGTCTCGGGGGGTGCGGACTCGCTCGCCCTCCTCGTTCTGGCCGCCGCCGCCGGGTGCGCCGTCACCGCGATCCACGTCGATCACGGGCTGCGCCCGGTCTCCGCGGCAGAGGCGGAGGTCGTGGCCGACGCCGCGGCGCGCCTCGGCACGAGGTTCGAGCGTCGCCGGGTCTCGGTCGCACCGGGGCCCAACCTCGAAGCCCGGGCCCGCGCCGCCCGTTTTTCTGTGCTGCCGGCCGACGTCGCCACCGGGCACACCATGGACGACCAGGCCGAGACCATCCTCGTCAACCTGTTGCGCGGGGCGGGCGCCGACGGCCTGGCGGGCATGGCGCCTGGTGCCCGCCATCCGATCATCGCGCTGCGCCGGAGCGAGACCCACGCGCTGTGCGCGGCCGCCGGACTGGCGCCGGTCTGCGACGACAGCAACGATGACCCGGCCTTCGTGCGCAACCGCATCCGGCACGAGCTCCTGCCGCTGTGCACGCAGGTGGCCGGGCGTGACCCCGTCCCGCTCCTGGCCCGCCAGGCCGGCGTGTTGCGCGACGAGGTGGCACTGCTCGACGCGCTCGCCACCCGGCGCCTGCCCGACCCGGCCGACGCCCGGGCCGTGGCGGCTGCGGAGCGCCCCCTGGCGCGTCGGGCCCTGCGGCGCTGGCTGCGCGAAGCAGGTGAGGGCGGGCACCCGCCGTCCCTGGCCGAGGTGGATCGCACCCTGGCCGTCGCCGCCGGCAACGCGGTGGGGACGGAGCTGTCGGGGGGCCGGCGGGTGCGCCGGACCGGCGGCCGGCTCCGGGTCGAGCCCGAGCGGGGCTCCGGTAGTGTGCCGCCGGTGACCCTCGACGAGTCCGGAGCGGGCGTCCCGTCGTGGGCTGCAGCCGATGTGGGCCCGATTCTGGTCGATGCCGAGCGCCTGGCCGCACGGGTGGCCGAGCTGGGTCGCGAGATCACCGCCGACTACGCCGACGAGGCCCCGCTGCTGGTGGCCGTCCTCAAGGGCGCCATGCTCTTCATGAGCGACCTGTGTCGGGCCATCGCCCTGCCGGTCGACGTCGACTTCATGGCCGTGTCCTCCTACGGCAGCGCCACCAAGACGTCGGGTGTGGTGCGGATCGTCAAGGACCTCGATTCCGAGCTCGAAGGGCGCCACGTGCTGGTGGTGGAGGACATCATCGACAGCGGCCTGACGCTGAACTACCTCCGGCGCTACCTGACGGCGCGGGCGCCGAAGAGCGTGGAGATCTGCGCCCTCCTGGTGAAGGAGGGTGAGCAGCGGGTCGATCTCGACCTGCGCTACATCGGCTTCACCATTCCGCCCGAGTTCGTGGTCGGCTACGGGCTCGACGTGGCCGAGCGCTACCGAAACCTGCGAGGGGTCCACCGCTACAAGGGAGCAGAAACGTGAGCGTCGACGTCGAACGGGTGCGGGCGGCCGTGCACGAGATCCTCATCGCCATCGGGGAGGACCCGGACCGGGACGGCCTCCAGGCGACGCCGGCGCGTGTCGCCTCCATGTACGAAGAGCTCTTCTCCGGCCTGCACGACGACCCCGCCCGCCATCTCAAGGTGACCTTCGCGGCCGAGCACGACGAGATGGTGATGGTGCGCGACATCCCTTTCGCGTCGCTGTGCGAGCACCACCTGGTGCCGTTCCTCGGCAAGGCGCACGTGGCGTACATCCCGGCCGAGGACGGCCGCATCACCGGCCTGTCGAAGCTGGCCCGTCTCGTCGACGGCTACGCGCGCCGGCTGCAGGTCCAAGAACGCATGACCACCCAGATCGCCGACGCCATCGCGTCGGTCCTGTCGCCCCGCGGCGTGCTGGTGGTCATTGAGGCGGAGCATCTCTGCATGTCGATGCGGGGCGTGAAGAAGCCCGGCACGGTCACTGTCACCTCGTCGGTGCGCGGGCTCTTCCGCTCCGACGTGGCCACCCGGGCCGAGGCCATGCAGTTCATCCGGGGCCGCTGAGGCCGGTGCGGGCGGGCGCAGGGCGGCCCCTGGTCATGGGCGTGCTCAACGTCACGCCGGACTCCTTCTCCGACGGCGGCCTCTACGCCACGGCGGACGCCGCGGTGGCGCGGGGCCTCGACATGATGGCGGCCGGCGCCGACCTGATCGACGTGGGCGGCGAGTCGTCCCGGCCCGGGGCCGAGCCCGTCCCCGTCGACATCGAGCTGGATCGGGTCGTGCCGGTGGTCACGGCGCTGGCCGCCGCCGCAGCGGCGAGCGGGCGCGGCGTGCGGGTGTCGGTGGACACGGTCAAGCGCGAGGTGGCCATCGCCGCCGTGGCGGCTGGGGCGAGCCTGGTCAACGACGTCTCGGCCTCCCTGTTCGAGGTGGCGGCCGAAGCCGGTGCCGGGTGGGTCGCACTGCACATGCAGGGCCGGCCGCGCACCATGCAGGAGAACCCCCGGTACACCGACGTGGTCGAGGAGGTCAGCGCCTTCCTGCTGGAGCGGGCGGCCCGCGCCCGGCAGGCCGGGGTCGGCGAGGTCTGGGTCGACCCGGGCATCGGCTTCGGCAAGACGCCGGCTCACAACCTGTCGCTGTTGCGCCACCTGGGGGACCTGGTGGGGGCAGCGGCCGGCGCCGGGTGCGCCGGGGTCCTGGTCGGGACCAGCCGCAAGCGCTTCCTCGGGATACTGGCCGCCGGCCCCGGATCGGAGGAGCCGGCACCGGTGGCCGACCGGAGCGAGGGATCGCTGGCCACCGAGGCCGCAGCCCTGGTGGCAGGGGTGGGCATGGTCCGGGTCCACGACGTGGCGGCCACGGTGCAGATGACGCGGCTGTATGGTCCTGCCGCATGAAGGGCAAGTGGGCCGCCGGCATTCCGCCGCGCAACTTCACCTGGGTGATCACCGATCACCTGGCCGTCAGCGAGCGGCCGGGCGGGTTCTCCGTCAACCACCGCCGGGTGCGGCGCCAGGAGGAGATCATCTGGCTGCGGGTGCAGGGGTTCGGGCGCATCATTTCGTTGCTGTCCTCGCCGCACAATCTGTCGGCGTACGACGACGAGGGACTGGCCTGGGCCCACTACCCGCTCGAGCGCACCGGTGACCCGCGGCCGGTCCTGGCCGCCTGTTACAAGGACATCGACGACTCCCTGGCGGCCGGGCTGCGGATCCTGGTGCACCAGGACGAGCTGGGTGACCGGGTCATGGGCGTCCTGGCGGGGTACCTGGTGTGGTCCGGGCGGATCGGCAACCAGCCGCAGGCGGTGGCGCTGGTCGAGCACGTCGTCGGGCACGCCATGGGCGAGCCCGGCCGCGAGCTGCTCTCCGAGCTGGAAGGCATGCCCTCGCGCGGAAAGTCGCAGTGAGCGACCGGATCGAGGTCCGTGACCTGCGGGTGACGGGGACCCACGGCGTGCTCCCCGAGGAGCGCGATCGGGCCCAGCCCTTCTCGGTCGACATCGTCGCCTGGGTCGACATGGAAGCGGCCCAGCAGAGTGACGACCTGGCCGACACCGTGGACTACGGCGCGTTGGTCCAGGCCGCGGCGGACGTGGTGGGGGGTCGCTCCTATCGCCTGCTGGAGGCGCTGGCCGGCCGCCTGGCCAGTGCGCTGCTGATCGTGGACCCCCGGCTCGAGGCCGTCGAAGTGACGGTGCGCAAGCTGCGCCCCCCGCTGCCCCTCGACGTGGGCTCGACCGGGGTCAGGGTGCGGCGCACCCGCTGATGGCGCCACCGGCACCGCCCCGTTGGCGTGCCTTCATCGGACTCGGATCGAACGAGGGGGACCGGCGTGCCCTCCTGCGCCGGGCGGTCGAGGAGCTCCGGGCCTCGGGCGACGTCGTGGGCGTCTCACCGCTCTACGAGACCGAGCCGGTCGGGGGCCCCGACGGGCAGGGCCCCTTTCTCAACCTGGTGGTCGAGCTCGCGACGAGCGACGCGCCCCACCGCCTGCTGGAGCGCTGCCGTGCGCTCGAGGTCGCCGCCGGCCGCGTGCGCACCGTCCGATGGGGCCCGCGCACCCTGGACGCGGACGTCCTCTTGGTGGAGGGTTGGCAGGTGGACGACGAGGACCTCACCGTTCCGCACCCCCGGCTGTGGGAGCGGCGCTTCGTCGTGCAGCCGCTGGCTGACCTGGCCCCAGACCTCGTCACAGCCGACCAGCTCAGGGCCTCTGGTGGGGAGGTCGTTGCTGTGGGTAGTCTGTAGGGGTCGTTATCTTCGATCGTCTGTAGGCGAACGGCACCCGCGAGGGGCTGGAACGCCGAAGGAGGTCAGATGCACTCCATCCGGATCATCGGTCCCGGTCGGGCCGGCACGTCCCTGGCCGCTGCGCTGTCCGCGCGCGGCTGGGCCTTCGCCGGCTTCCTCGGCCGCCACGACGAGCTCAGCCGCGCCGCCAACGGTGTCGATCTGCTCGTCATTGCCACCCCCGATGACGTCGTGGCCGAGGTGGCGGCTGCGGTCGTCCCCTCGTCGGGCACCACAGTGGCCCACCTGTCGGGCTCGCTCGGGCTCGATGCCCTGGCGCCGCACCCGCTGCGGGCGGCCGTGCACCCGCTGGTGCCGTTGCCCAATGGCGAGGTCGGCGCCACCCGGCTCGGCTCCGGCGTGACCTTCGCCGTGGCCGGGGCGCCTCTGGCCCGGGACGTGGTGACCTGCCTGGGCGGCCGCATCGTCGAGGTGGCCGACGCCGACCGGGCCGCGTACCATGCCGCCGCCTGCATCGCGGCCAACCACGTGGTGGCGCTGCTGGGACAGGTCGAGCGCGTGGCGACGTCCGTTGGGCTCGACCTCGAGTCCTTCCTCCCACTGACCCGGGCCGCCGTCGACGACGTGGCGGCTCTGGGAGCGGGGCCGGCTCTGACAGGCCCGGCCCGCCGCGGTGACTGGGCCACGCTCAGCCGCCATCTCGATGCCCTGCCCGAGTCCGAGCGGGCCGGCTACCAGGCCGGCGCGGCCCTGGCGACACGGCTGGCCCAGGCGGACGCCATGACGCCCTCCGAGCCCGCGGACGCCACGCTGCCGGCCGAGCCGGCGGCGGTGTAGGGGCAGCCACGGTGGAGGTCGTCGAAACCGTCGCCGGCTGTCGCACCGAGCTGGACCGGGCCCGCGCCGCCGGACGCGCGGTCGGGCTGGTCCCCACCATGGGCGCGCTCCACGACGGGCACACCTCGCTGATGGACCGGGCCCGGGCCGAGTGCGACGTGGTGGCCGCCAGCATCTTCGTGAACCCGCTGCAGTTCGGTGACCCCGAGGACATGGCGCGCTACCCGCGGACACTCGAGCGCGACCTCGTGGTGTGCGCCGAGGCGGGGGTCGACGTCGTCTTCGTGCCGAGCGTGGCCGAGATGTACCCGTCCTGGCCCGACGCCCCCGCCACCACGGTCACCGTGCGCGGCGTGAGCGAGCAGTGGGAGGGCGCCTCGCGCCCCGGCCACTTCGACGGCGTCGCCACCGTGGTGGCGAAGCTGTTCACCATCGCGGGTCCCTGCCGGGCCTACTTCGGGTTGAAGGACTTCCAGCAACTGGCCGTCGTGCGGCGGATGGCGCGCGAGCTGACCCTCCCGGTGGAGGTCGTCGGCTGCCCCATCGTGCGTGAGGCCGACGGCCTCGCCCTGTCGAGCCGCAACGTCAGGCTCTCCGCCCCCGATCGCCGGGCCGCCACCGTGCTGTCGCGGGCGCTGGCCACCGGCCGCGCCGTCCTGGCCGACGGCGAGCGTTCGGGCCCCGCGGTGGGCCGGGCCATGCGCGCCGTGGTCGCCGCCGAGCCGCTGGTGGCGCTCGACTACGCCGTCGTCGTCGGCGCCGGCACCCTTCAGGAGGTCGCCACGGTGACGGACCTCGGGTCGCTGCGCCTCCTGATCGCCGCCCAGGTGGGCCCAATCAGGCTGATCGACAACAGCGCCGCGCTCGCGCCGGCCGACGATGTCCGTGCCGTACCGTTCGCCGCCGAGAAGGTGCGCCGACTCGAAAGGATCGGGTGAGCCGATGCGCCGCCGCATGATGAAGTCCAAGATCCACCGGGCCACCGTGACCGGGGCCAACCTGCACTACGTGGGCTCGGTGTCCATCGACACCGAGCTGCTGGCGCTGGCCGACATCCTGCCCTACGAGCAGGTCACCGTCCTCGACATCGACAACGGCGCGCGCTTCGAGACCTACGCCATCGAGGGCGAGCGCGGCCAGGTCTGCCTCAACGGCGCGGCGGCGCGGCTGGTGCAGCCGGGCGACAAGGTGATAATCATCACCTACGCCGACTACGAGCGGGCCGAGCTCGCGGCCTACGTGCCCCGTGTCGTGCACGTCGACGGGCGCAACCGTGTGATCGACGAGGTGTCGGCGCGCCTCGATGCCGAGCTCACGCTGACCGAACCGGCGTGACCACCGGGGGCCGGCCCGGACCCTTCGACGTCCTGGTCCTCGGCAGCGGCGTCGCTGGCCTGTCGGCCGCGGTGCGGCTGGCCGGGCCGGTCGGGCCCTCACCGTCGCTGTCCCTCGGCGTGCTGACCAAGGGCGCGTTGTCGCAGTCGGCGACCCGCTGGGCCCAGGGTGGGGTGGCCGCCGTGCTCGGGGCCGATGAGGACTCGACGGACCTGCACCTGGCCGACACGCTGGCGGCCGGCGCCGGCCTGTGTGACGAGGAAGCGGTGCGCATCCTCGTCGACGAGGGCCCGGGACGCGTGCACGAGCTGATCGCGCTCGGGGTCGAGTTCGACCGCGAGGCCACGGGCCTGCTGGCCCTGGCCCGCGAGGGCGGCCACTCCCGGCCGCGCGTCGTGCACGCCGGCGGCGCCGCCACCGGCGCCGAGGTCGAGCGCGCCCTCGTCGACGCCACCTACCGCTCGGCCAGCGCCGTCCTCGAGGGCTGGTTCGCGCTCGAATCTCCTCGTGGAGGGCGGTCGCTGCACGGGCGTCCTGGCCCTTCCCCCGGGCGGCGCGGGCGGGCCCGTCCCCGTGCGGGCCGACCACGTGGTGCTCGCCACCGGCGGCGCCGGGCAGCTCTTCTCGGTCACCACCAACCCGCCCGAGTCCACCGGCGACGGCGTCGCCATGGCGTTGCGGGCCGGCGTCCCGACGGCCGACCTGGAGTTCGTGCAGTTCCACCCGACCGCGTTGCACCACCCGGCCATGCCACGCCCGCTCCTCTCCGAGGCGTTGCGCGGCCACGGTGCGCTCTTGCGCGACCGCGACGGCGAGCGCTTCGTCGACGAGCTGGCGTCCCGCGACGTGGTGAGCCGCGCCATGGCGGCCCGCATGGCCGAACAGGGCGTCGACCACCTGTGGCTCGATGCCACCGGGCTCGAGCGCTTCTCGGCACGCTTTCCCACCATTGCCGCGTCACTGGCGTCCATCGGTCTCGATCCACAGTCCGACTGGCTGCCGATCGCGCCCGCCGCGCACCATCTGTCCGGCGGTGTCGTGACGGACCTGTGGGGGGCCACGGCGCTGCCCGGTCTGTGGGCGGTGGGGGAGGTGGCCTGCACCGGTGTGCACGGGGCCAACAGGCTGGCCTCCAATTCGCTGCTGGAAGGGATGGTGTTCGGCGCCCGCTTGGCCGAGCGGATCCCTTCGGGTGCAGCCAGCCCGGAGCCGAGCGGCGCGCTGCGGGTCGTGCTCGGCGAGGAGCCGATTGACGGCATCGGGTGCACCGTTCTGGAGACGCCGGCCCCGCCGCCGCCGCCGGACCCCGATCGGTGGCCGGGCGTCGACCTGACCAAGCTGCGCGACACGGTGCAGCGCGCCATGACGCGCGGTGCCGGAGTGGTGCGCAGTGCCGAGTCGCTGGCCGGCGCGCGTGCCGTCGTGGAGGAGGCGACCTCCGTCCTCGTGGACGCGCCGGCATCGGTCGTTACCGGCGAGCTGGCGAACCTGCTGCGGCTGGCGGACGCACTCCTGGCTTCGGCGCTGGCGCGCACCGAGAGCCGCGGCGCCCATGCGCGGCGCGAGTACCCCGACTCGTACCCGTCGTGGCGACGGCGCCTCGTCCATGCCGGTGATGCCGGTAACGGGGGGGACCGGCATGGGTGACGCCGACGCGGCGGCCTACGCGCTGGCGGTGAGCGACGCGGTCGGCCGCGCCCTCGCCGAAGACCTGGGCCCCGAAGGGGATCTCACGGCGGCCCTGGTGCCCGAGGACGTGCGCGCCCATTTCGTGCTGCGGGCCCGGCGGCCGGGGGTACTGGCGGGCCGCGACTGCGCCGCCGAGACGTTCCGGCGCCTCGGTCCCGACCTCGAGCTGGTGTGGCTGGCCGCGGACGGCGACGAGCTGGCGTCCGGCGACACCGTCCTGGAGGTCACCGGCGCGCTGCGGCCGATCCTGACGGCGGAGCGCACCGCGCTCAACTTCCTCGGACGCCTGTCCGGCATCGCCACGCTGACGGCGCAGTTCGTCACCGCCGCGCACGAGCGCAATCCCTCGGTGGCCGTGCTCGATACGCGCAAGACGACACCGGGGCTCCGCGTCCTCGAAAAGGCGGCCGTGCGGGCGGGCGGGGGGACGAGCCACCGCTTCGGCCTGTCCGATGCCGTCCTCGTCAAGGACAACCACCTGGCCGGGACGAGCATCGCCGACGCGGTGGGCCGGGCCCGCGCGTTGTGGCCCGGCCGGATGGTGGAGATCGAGTGCGATGCCCTCGACCAGGTGGCCGAGGCCGCCCGCGCCGGGGCGGACGCCGTGCTGCTCGACAACATGGATCCGGGCACGGTCGCGGAGGCCATTGCGGTCGCCCGCCTCGAGGCGGCCGGGCCGATCCTCACCGAGGTGTCGGGCGGGGTGACGCTGGCCACCATCGGCGCGTACGCCGCGGCGGGGCCCGACCGGATTTCTGTCGGCGCGCTGACGCATTCCGCACCCGTGCTCGACCTCGGGCTCGACCTGGTCTGGGCCAGGGCGGGGTCCGACGGTGTGCGCACCGGGGGGCGATGACGCGTGCTCCTGGTCATCGACGTGGGGAACACCGAGACGGTCATCGGCCTCTACGCGCCGGACGCGGACGGCGACCTGCCGCCGCCCGAGGAGAGCATCGGCGTCGGCATCGGGACCGAGCACGACCCGACGGCGCCGCGCGGGCTGACCCATCACTGGCGCCTCTCGACCAGCTCCAGCCGCACGCCCGACGAGCACGCGGTGCTCCTCACCCAGCTGTTGGACCTCGAGGGCCTCGACATCTCCACGTCGGTCACGGGCATCGCCGTCTGCTCCTCGGTGCCCCACGTGACCACCGAGCTGCGCCAGATGGCGTCGCGCTGGTTCTCCGAGCTGCCGAGTGTCGTACTCGGGCCCGGGACCAAGAGCGGCATGCCCATCCTGTACGACAATCCCAAGGAGGTCGGCGCGGACCGGATCGCCGACGCGGTCGGCGCCTATGACCTCTACGGCGGCCCGTGTGTGGTGGTCGACATGGGCACGGCCACGACGGTGGAGGCCATCAGCGCGAAGGGCGAGTACATGGGCGGCGCCATCACACCCGGCGTGGGCGTCAGCCTCGACGCCCTCTACCAGTCGGCGGCCGCCCTGCGCCGGGTGGAGCTGATCGAGCCGCGCAGCGTCATCGGCCGCTCCACGGTGGAGTCGATCGAGTCGGGCACGCTCTACGGCTTCGCCGGCCTGGTCGACTCGCTGGCCCGGCGCTTCATGGAAGAGCTCGGCCCGGCGACCGTGGTGGCCACCGGAGGGTTCAGTTCGCTCATTGCGCCGTATTCGGACACCATTGAGCACGTGGAGCCCTGGCTGACCCTGCACGGCCTGCGCATCGTGTACGAGCGCAACGTCCCTTCATGAGCGAGCAGCCCCGGGAAGGATCCACGCCGGCGGAGATCCCGTACCGCTTCGATCGCACGCACGAGACGGCGGCCGTCGTCGAGGCCTGGTCGGCGCTCGCCCCCGGCGAGGAGTCCGGCGTCACCGTCGGGGTGGCCGGCCGCCTGATGCTGCTCCGCAACCAGGGCAAGGCCGCCTTCGGCGAGCTGCGCGACGCGTCGGGCGCGCTGCAGCTGTTCGCCCGCGCCGCGGTGACGGAGCGCTTCGACGAGTTCGTGAAGCTGAATCTCGGCGACTGGATCGGCGCGACGGGCGAGGTCGTGCGGACCCGGCGCGGCGAGCTCTCGGTCATGGTCAAGGAGTGGACGCTGCTGGCCGAGGCGCGGCGCAACTTCGGCGACAAGTGGCACGGTGTCAGTGACGTCGAGACGCGCTACCGCCAGCGCGAGGTCGACCTGTGGGCCAACGAGCGCTCGCGCCAGCTGCTGCAGATGCGCAGCGACGTCGTGCGCAACATGCGCCGGCGCCTGTGGGAACAGGGCTTCGTGGAGGTGGAGACGCCGTTGCTGCACCCGATCGCCGGCGGCGCCACGGCGCGGCCCTTCGTCACGCATCACAACACGTTCGACACCGACTTCTACCTGCGCGTGGCACCGGAGCTGTACCTCAAGCGGCTTGTCGTCGGCGGCTTCGACAAGGTGTTCGAGATCGGCCGCAGCTTCCGCAACGAGGGCATCTCGCCGCGCCACAACCCCGAGTTCACGACGCTCGAGCTCTACCAGGCCTACGCGGACTACACCGACACCATGGTCATCTTCGAGGAGTTGGTGGCCGGGCTGGCGCTCGACGTGCGCGGCACGACGAAGCTCTCCTACGGCGGGCGGGACCTCGACCTGACGACGCCGTGGCGGCGCGCCACCATGAGCGAGCTCGTCGCGGAGGCCACCGGCTTCACGCTCGACGTGCGCTCGCCGCGTGAGGAGCTGGCGAGGGTGGCGACCGAGGTCGGTATCGAGGTCGACGCCGCGTGGGGACCGGGCAAGATCCTCCTCGAGATCTACGAGAAGACGACCGAGCCCGAGCTGTGGGGCCCCGTGTTCGTCATGGACTACCCGGCCGAGGTGTCGCCGCTGGCGCGACGCCACCGCGACGGACCAGAGCTCGTCGAGCGCTACGAGCCGGTGGTGGCCGGCCGCGAGTTGGGCAACGGGTTCACCGAGCTCGTCGATCCCGACGACCAGCGGGCCCGCTTCGAGGAGCAGGCGGCCAAGGCCCGGGCCGGTGACGACGAGGAGTCCGCGGTGGTGGACGAGGAGTATCTCCGCGCCCTCGAGTACGGGTTGCCCCCGACGTCGGGGTTCGGGCTCGGCGTCGACCGGTTGCTGATGCTGCTCGGCGACGTGGCCAACATCCGTGAGGTCATCGCCTTCCCCACGCTGCGGCCGGACCGGGGTTGAACGACAGCGGGACAAACGACATCGGGACAACGGGGCGCAACGGCGCGAGCGACCAGGAACGATCCGTGTCGCCCGCTTTCTTCGGATGTCCTTATGCGGCGGGACCTTCCCTCAAACCTCGCTCATGGTTCCCTCACATCTCGCGCCCAGTGTGGAACGTGCCGCCACATGGAGGCGGAGCGTGCAGAGCGCACCCGACATCCAAGGAGAACACAATGTTTCGCACGATCATTGCGGGCGCCGCAGCCGCCGGCGCCCTGACCCTCGGCGTGGCCGGCGTCGCCGGTGCGTCGACCCCGACCTCCGGCTCGACGGGGACGCCTTCGGCCGCCTTGTGCGCCAAGCTCCCCACCATTCAGGCCAAGGTCCAGGAGGTGGAGGCCAAGCTGTCGACGTGGGCGCCCAAGGCGGAGGCCCGTGAGGCCAAGGCAAGGACGGCCGGCCACACCAAGCGCGCCGAGGCCATCGCCAACCGGATCACCAAGGTGCAGAACCGTGAGACCAAGGTGAACGCCCGGCTGGCCAAGGCCCAGGCGGCGTGCAGCGCCAGCGGGACGAGCGCCGGCTGACCGCGCGGGTCAGCCCGGAAGGTCGCTCAGCAGTTCGGTCGCCAACGCGGAGAGTCCGGCCCGCAGCTCGGGCCGGCTGATCCCGGCGGTGGCCTTCTGCGCGTCGGCGACGTAGCGGCGGGCGACATCAACGGACTCGGCGATCCCCGCCGACGCCATCACGATGGCGCGGGCCTTGTCGCGTTCGGGTTGCGCCAGCGGCGTGCCGAGGAGCGACCGCAGGTCGGGCCCGGCGTCGGGATCGGCCAGCGCCACGAGCGCCGGCAGCGTGTAGATGCCCTCGGCCAGGTCCTGTCCCGCCGGCTTCTGCAGCTGGCTCTCGGTGGCCGTGATGTCGAGGATGTCGTCGCGGATCTGGAACACCATGCCGAAGCAGAGCCCGAACTCGGTGCAGGCGTCGACCTCGGCCGCCGGCAACCCGCCGGTCAACGCGCCGATGCGGCACGACGTCGCGGTGAGCGCAGCCGTCTTGCCGCTGATCGACGCGAAGTAGTCGTCGCGACTGCGGGTGATCTGGAAAGCCGAGCGCACCTCGGTCACCTGGCCCTGGCACAGCCGGCCCAGGGTGTCGGCCAGCAGCTTCGCGATGTCGGTGCCCAGGCTGGCCGCGATGGCGGCGCTGCGCGCCAGCAGGTAGTCGCCGGCGACGATGGCGACCAGGTTCCCGAAGCGGCTGTTGACGCTCTCGACGTTGCGCCGGATGGTCGCCTCGTCGATCACATCGTCGTGATAGAGGGAGGCCAGGTGGACCAGCTCCACCGCCACCCCGCCCATCAGCTCGTCCTCGGTGGCGTCGCGGCTGCCGGCGGTGGCCGCAGCCAGGGCCAGGAGGGGTCGCAGGCGTTTCCCCCCGGCCGCGATCAGGTGGGTGGTGACCTCGTCGAGGAAGCCGTCGCCGGTGACGACGGCGGTGGTGAGCAGGGGTTCGAGACGCCGCAGTCCCTCTTGCAGGCGGGGCAGGCCGAGGGCCTCTGTCGGGTTCACTGCTCCAAACGTTAGGGCACGACCGCCGAATGCGGACAACTACCAGGTAGAAGGGACCCCGGGCATCGTGCCCGGCACCGATTTCCTCCGAGATGCCGGACGCCATGGCTGCGGCGTGATGGACTAAGGCCACGGGTACACTGAGCCGAGAAGCAAGAGGAAACAAGGAGAGGCGGTCAGGGTGTTCGAACGTTTCACCGACCGGGCCCGGAGGGTGTTGGTGCTGGCGCAGGAGGAAGCGCGCCTGCTCAATCACAGCTTCATCGGTACCGAGCACATTCTCCTCGGGTTGATCCACGAGGGGGAGGGCGTCGCCGCGAAGGCCCTCGAGTCCCTGGGGATCTCCCTCGAGGCCGTGCGCGAGAAGGTGGAAGAGACGATCGGCATGGCCGGCACCGCGCCGAGCGGCTCGCCGCCCTTCACGCCGCGCGCCAAGAAGGTCCTGGAGCTCTCCCTGCGCGAGGCGCTGCAGCTTGGGCACAGCTACATCGGCACCGAGCACATGCTGCTCGGCCTCGTGCGCGAGGGCGAGGGCGTGGCGGCCACCGTGCTGGTCAGTCTCGGGGCCGACCTCGGCCGCGTGCGCCAGCAGGTGATCCAGCTGATGTCGGGCAACCAGGGCAAGGAGTCCGTGGGCGCCAGCCAGGGCTCGAGCTCGGGTGACAACCCGTCGGGCTCGCCGGTCCTCGACCAGTTCGGCCGCAACCTGACCCAGCTGGCCCGCGACGGCAAGCTCGACCCCGTCATCGGACGTGCCAAAGAGATCGAGCGGGTGATGCAGGTCCTCTCGCGCCGCACCAAGAACAACCCCGTCCTCATCGGCGAACCCGGTGTCGGCAAGACGGCCATCGTCGAGGGCCTGGCCCAGCGCATCGTGTCCAACGAGGTGCCCGAGACGCTGACGGGCAAGCAGCTCTACACGCTCGACCTCGGCGCGCTGGTGGCGGGCAGCCGCTACCGCGGTGACTTCGAGGAGCGCTTGAAGAAGGTCCTCAAGGAGATCCGCACCCGCGGCGACATCGTCCTGTTCATCGACGAGATCCACACCCTCGTCGGCGCCGGCGCGGCCGAGGGTGCCATCGACGCCGCCTCCATCCTCAAGCCGATGCTGGCCCGTGGCGAGCTGCAGACCGTCGGCGCCACGACGATCGACGAGTACCGCAAGCACCTCGAGAAGGACGCCGCGCTCGAGCGGCGCTTCCAGCCGGTCAAGGTCGACCAGCCGACGGTGGCGCTGACCATCGACATCCTCAAGGGCCTGCGCGACCGCTACGAGTCGCACCACGCGGTGAGCATCACCGACCAGGCCTTGGTGGCCGCGGCCAACCTGGCCGACCGCTACCTGGCCGACCGCTACCTGCCGGACAAGGCGATCGACCTCATTGACGAGGCGGGCAGCCGCCTGCGCATCCGGCGCATGAGCACCCCGCCGGACGCCAAGAAGCTCGACGAGGAGATCGCGCGCCTGCGGGCCGACAAGGAGGCCGCCATCGAGAAGGGGGCCTTCGAGCAGGCCAAGAAGCTGGCCGAGCAGGAGAAGGAGCGCCTGGACCGCAAGGAGAGCCAGGAGGCCGAGCTGCGGGCCGAGGGCGTCGACCTGTTCGACGTCGTCGACGAGGAGGTCATCGCCGAGGTGCTGGCCGCCTGGACCGGCATCCCCGTCTACCGCCTCACCGAGGAGGAGACGGCCAAGCTCCTGCGCATGGAGGACGAGCTGCACAAGCGCGTGATCGGCCAGGAGGAGGCGCTCAAGGCGTTGTCCCGGGCCATCCGCCGCACGCGGGCCGGCCTCAAGGACCCCAAGCGCCCGAGCGGGTCGTTCATCTTCCTCGGGCCGACCGGCGTCGGGAAGACCGAGCTGGCCAAGACGCTGGCCGAGTTCCTCTTCGACGACGAGGACGCGCTCATTCAGCTCGACATGTCCGAGTACATGGAGAAGCACACGGTCAGCCGGCTGGTCGGCTCGCCTCCCGGCTACGTCGGGTACGAGGAGGGCGGCCAGCTCACCGAGGCCGTGCGGCGCAAGCCGTTCTCGGTCGTACTGTTCGACGAGGTCGAGAAGGCGCACCCTGACGTGTTCAACACGCTGTTGCAGATCCTCGAGGACGGGCGGCTGACCGACGCCCAGGGTCGCTCGGTCGACTTCAAGAACACCGTGCTGATCATGACCTCGAACCTCGGAACGGCAGACCTGCGCAAGGCCAACATCGGCTTCGCCAAGACGTCGGAGGCCGTCACCTACGAGCGGATGAAGGCCAAGGTGGACGAGGCGCTCAAGGCGCACTTCCGCCCCGAGTTCCTGAACCGCATCGACGAGGTGATCGTCTTCCACGAGCTCTCGCGGGCCGAGGTCACCGAGATCGTCGACCTCCTCATGTCGCGCACCGTCAGGCAGCTCTCTGACCAGGGCATCGGCTTGGAGCTGACGCCGGCCGCCCGGGCCCTCCTGGCCGAGAAGGGCTACGACCCCCAGCTGGGGGCGCGGCCGCTGCGCCGGGCCATCCAGCAGCTGGTCGAGGACCCGCTGTCCGAGCGCATCCTCTGGAAGGAATTCCGTGTCGGCGAGACCATCGTGGTCGACGTCGAGGAGTCGCCCATCGACGGCGAGGGCCCGCAGCTCAGCTTCACGGCGATCGAGGGCATTCAGCCCCCACCGCTCGAGCTGGCCGGCGCCGGAGCCGACGCCGAGTAACGACGCTGTTGTCTGCCCGGGCCTGCGCGCCCGGGCAGGTCAGCTCTCCCAGCAATAACTGAATTCTCCGCGCAACGCCGCGGTGTACCCCGGGAGTTGACGCGCCTGGAAGTTCGGATTGCCCGCTCCGGCAGGCGCATAGCGCAGCCCGAGCGTGTCGGCCGGTTCGAAGTGGAAGCGCCCGTAGTAGGCCGGGTCGCCGAGCAGCACCAGCAGGGGCCACTGCCGCTCCTCGGCGGTGTGGAGCAGGGCGATCATGAGCACGGTGCCGAAACCCTGGCCCTGGCTCGACGTCGCCACACAGACGGGTGCCACTCCCGCCACCGCGGTGGCGCAGCCGTCGAGGCGGCCCGGCGCAGCCTGCAGGTGGCCGACGACCGCCCCGTCCTGGTCGGCCACCAGCTCGATGCACGTTTCCCCGGGGCACGCCTCCCAGGTGCCCCGGACGATGGCGAGCTCCTCGGCGGCGTCGCGCGCGCGCTCCGTAGGAGAACGCGTCCCCGACGACCGCGAGGATCCCCGCGGCGTCGTCGGCGCGGGCGGGACGGATGGTCGGCGTCGGCGTCACGGGAGTCGCTCGCCGTTCCCGGTGGTGCCCATGCACTGAGCCTGCCATCGACCGGGCCACCGCGGCACGCCAGGATCCCGTCCGGCGTGACACCCCTCCCGTAGGGTGCCGCCATGGCCCCGGGTTCCCGTGCGCGCGCCCGTGCCGAGGGTGGCTACCTCTGCGCGGTGTGCGAGGCGACCTCACTGCGCTGGGCGGGAAAGTGCCCCGCCTGCGGCGAGTGGAACACGCTCGGCCCAGCGCCCGTGCGCCGCGCCATGCCGCGCGCCGGGCAGGCGGACGGGCCCCCGGCCCGCCCGTTGGCCGACGTGTCGACCGACGCCATCCACCCGCTCCCCACCGGGGTCAGCGAGCTCGACCGCGTCATGGGCGGGGGCGTGGTGGCCGGGTCGGTCACCTTGGTCTTCGGTCCCCCCGGCATCGGGAAGTCCACGCTGCTCTTCCAGGTCCTGTCCTCGCTGGCGGCGACCGGGCTCGACGTCATGCTGGCCTCGGCCGAGGAGTCGCTGGCCCAGGTGCGCGGCCGGGCCTCGCGCATCGGGCCGGTGCCCCCGAACCTCCTGGCCATTGAGGGGCCCGACGTGGAGGCGATCGAAGCGGCCGTGACGCGTCACCGCCCCGCCCTGGTGGTGGTCGACTCGCTCCAGTCCGTGTCGGACCCCGAGCTGGGGCAGCCCGCCGGCAGCCTGGCCCAGGTGCGCACGTGCGTCGAGCGCCTGACCCGCATGGCCAAATCGAGCGGCGCGCCGCTGCTCCTGGTCGGTCACGTCACGAAGGACGGTGACCTGGCCGGCCCCCGCGCCGTCGAGCACCTGGTCGACACCGTGCTCTCCTTCGACGGCGACCGTCATCACGCGCTGCGCGTGCTGACGTCGGTCAAGCACCGCTTCGGGCCGGCGGGGGAGGTGGGGATCTTCGAGATGCGTGACGACGGCCTCCGTGCCGTGCCCGATCCCGGCCCGCTGCTGCTGGGGGATCGCATGGCCGGCGTCCCCGGCAGCGTCGTCGTGCCGGTCCTCCAAGGGCGTCGACCCCTGCTGGTGGAGGTGCAGGCGCTCCTCGGCCCCGGCGCCGGCGGAGGGAGCGGGCCGCCGCGGCCGCAGACCCTCGGCATCGACGCGGCCCGGGCCAACCTGCTCCTCGCCGTCCTGGCCTGTCGCACCGCGGTCGAGGTCCCGGCCTCGGCCCAGATGTTCGCCGCTGCCGTGGGCGGCATCACCGTCACCGAACCGGCCGCCGATCTGGCCGTCGCGTTGGCCATGGCCTCGGTCATCACGGATACGGCCCTGCCGCCCGACGTCGTCGTCTTCGGCGAGCTGGGACTGGCCGGCGAGGTGCGCACCGTCCCCGGTGCCGACCGGCGCCTGGCCGAGGCGCAACGAGCCGGGTTCACGCGTGCGCTCGTTCCCGCCTCCATGGCCGCTGCGCCCGGCACCGTGCCATCGGGGCTGCGGGTGCACGGGGTGCGCACGCTGGCCGACGCGCTGAGCCTGGTCCGATCGGAGGCCGGGCCGAGGGACGGGCCGGGTACGATGCCGGGGTGGCCGACGGTGCCGGCGGCAGCCAGCCTCTGAACGACGCGCTGGCGATGATCGCGCCGGGCACCAAGCTCCGCGAGGGTCTCGACCGGATTCTGCAGGCCAACCACGGCGCCCTGATTCTGGTCGGCGACGACCCCGCCGTCCTGTCAGTGTGCACCGGCGGCTTCCTGCTCGATGCCGAGTTCACGCCCCAGCGCCTGTCCGAGCTGGCCAAAATGGATGGCGCCATCATTCTGGCCGCCGACGCCTCGCGCATCGCCCGGGCCAACGTGCATCTCGTCCCCAAGGCCACCATCGCCACCTCGGAGACCGGGACCCGCCACCGCACGGCCGAGCGGGTGGCCCGCTCCATCGACGTGCCGGTGATCGCCGTCTCCGAGGCGATGGCGACCATCGCCGTGTACCGCAACGACCGCAAGCACACGACCCAGTCCGCCGGCTGGCTCATCGACCGCTCGAGCCAGGCGCTGTCCACGCTGCAGCGCTTCCGCTCCCGCTACGACGACGCCCTCTCCACGCTGAGCCGGCTCGAGATGGAGGACACGGTCTCGGTGCGCGACGTCGTTGCTGTGCTGCAGCCCGGCGAGATGGTCTGCCGCATCGCCGTGGAGATCGAGGGGCACCTGGTCGAGCTGGGATCCGACGGCCGTCTCATCCACCTGCAGACCGAGGAGTTGCGCTCCGGCGTGCCCGAGAGCCTGGATCTGGTCCTGCACGACTACGCCGACGACAAGGGCATCGCCCATCTGCGCTCACTGTCCAACGACGGGTTGATGGACCTGCCCAAGGTGGTGGCCGCCCTGCACCTGCCCGCCTCCGACGACCAGCTGCAGGTCGGGCTGGCCCCGCGCGGCTACCGGCTCCTGCACAGGCTGCCCCAGCAGCTCTCCGCGGTGCTGATCGAGCGTGTCGTGGACCGTTTCGGCTCCCTGCCCGAGATCCTCTCGGCCTCTGCCGCCGAGCTGGAGTCGGTGGAAGGCATCGGTGCCGCCACCGCCCGGCACGTCCGCGACGGCCTGGCCCGTCTCGTCGAGGCCAGCATCTTCGAGCGGTACGAATGACCGGGTGATCTGGTAAAATGGACAGTCATCTTCGGACGGGCCACCCCCGTCCAGGCTGCCACCGCACAGCATCGCCGCAGTTCCGCGTGCCCGTGCGGGCGCAGCCGATCCACCCACAAGGGAGCCCTGAGTCCTGTGTCCTTCAAGGTCGGAGACAAAGTCGTCTACCCCCACCACGGGGCCGCCGTCATAGAGAAGCGGGAGACCAAGGTCGCCTTCGGTGAGAAGCGCGAGTACCTGGTCCTGCGGCTCGCCTACGGCGATCTCATCCTGAACGTCCCCGCCGACAACACCGAGGGCGTGGGCCTGCGCGAGGTCATCAACGACGAAGAGGTCGAGGAGGTGTTCGCCGTGCTGCGCAAGAAGGAGGCGCGCATGCCGACGAACTGGTCCCGCCGCTACAAGAACCACTCCGAGAAGCTGCGCTCCGGCGACATCTACCAGGTGGCCGAGGTGGTGCGGAACCTCTCCATCCGCGACAAGGACAAGGGCCTGTCCGCCGGGGAGAAGCGCATGCTCCAGCGGGCCCGCCAGATTCTGGTGTCCGAGCTGACCTTCGCGCTCAACGTGGACGAGGAGACGGCCGAAGAGCGCCTGAACGAGGCCCTGACCTGATCGACGGTCCCGGTCCGACCATGGCACCGGTGTGGTCGATCGTCGTGGCCGGGGGCTCCGGACGGCGTTTCGGCCGGTTGAAGCAGTTCTCCCTCCTGGGTGGCCGCCCGGTTCTGCAGTGGGCCGTGGCGGCGTGCCGGCCCTGTTCTGCCGGCGTGGTCCTGGTGGTGCCCGCCGACGCTGACGCCCCGGACGATGCCGGCGCGCCGCCGTACGGCGCCGATGCCGGCGCGCCGCTGTACGGCGCCGATGTATTGGTCCACGGCGGGGCCACGCGGGCCGACTCGGTGCGCTGCGGCCTGGCCGCTGTCCCCGACGAGGCCGAGGTGATCGTGGTGCACGACGCGGCGCGGCCGTTGGCCACGCCGGCCCTCTTCGCCGCCGTCATCGCGGCGGTGACCGACGCCGGTGCGGACGGAGCCGTGCCCGGCGTCCCGCCGAGTGACACCATCAAGACCGTGGACGAGTCCGGGCGGGTCACCAGCACCCTCGACCGCGCCGCGCTGGTTGCCGTGCAGACCCCCCAGGCCTTCGCGGCCCGCGTGTTGCGCCGGGCCCACGCCGTGTCCCTCCCGGCCGGGGCCACCGACGACGCCATGCTGGTCGAGGCGATGGGCGCCACCGTGGTGGTGGTGCCCGGGGAGCCCGGCAACCTCAAGATCACGGACCCCGACGACTTGGCGGCGGCCGAGCGGCTGCTGGCGGAGCGCCGGACGTGAGCATGCGCATCGGCCAGGGCATCGACGTCCACCCCTTCTCGGAGGACCCTCATCGCCCGCTCGTCCTCGGCGGTGTCGTGATTGAGGGCGGCCGTGGGCTGGGCGGCCACAGCGACGCCGACGCCGTGTGCCACGCGCTCGCCGACGCCGTGCTGGGCGCGGTCGGGCTGGGCGACCTGGGTCGGCACTTTCCCGACAGCGACCCCGTGTGGGAGGGGGCGAACAGCGTGGGCCTGCTGACCGAGGTGGTCGCCATGGCGGCGCAGCACGGTTTCGTCTGCGCCAACGCCGACTGCACCATCGTCGCCGACGCCCCCCGCCTGGCTCCGCACACCGCGGCCATGGTGGAGCGCCTCAGCGCCGTGTTGCGGGCACCGGTCTCGGTGAAGGCGACCCGGGCGGAGGGGCTCGGAGCGCTGGGGCGGGCCGAGGGCATCGCCTGCCTGGCCGTCGTGCTGATGGAGTCGGCGTGAGCCGCCGCCCGCCGCCCCGTGGGCCGTCCCGCCGGTCGCCGGCGCGCCCGGATCCGCGCCGCGGTGGGAGTGCACGGGGCCGTGGCGATGCGGACGGTGCCGGTGGGCCGCGCCCGGAGCGGCGCCCGGGCCCGCGCAGCGAGCTCGGCGGTGACCAGGTAGAGGGACGCCGTGCCGTGCTCGAGCTGCTCTCGGTCGGGCGCCGGACGGTGCGCCGGATCATGCTGGCCGAGGACCAGGACCCCTCGCCCCAGCTCGACCGCATTGAGGAGTTGGCCGGGCGCTTGCGGGTCCCGGTCGAGACGGTGCCGCGGGCCAGGCTCGACGCCCAGGCCCGCACCGAGTCGCCCCAAGGCGTGCTCGCCCTGGCCCGGCCGCTCGAGCCGGTGGCGCTCGAGGACCTGGCCGCTCCGGACCGCCGCGGTACCGCGCCGTTCCTCCTGGTGGCGGCCGGCATCACGGACCCCCGCAACCTGGGCGCCCTCCTGCGTAGCGCCGAGTGCGCCGGGGTGACCGGTGTCGTGCTGCCGCGCCATCGCTCGGCGCGGCTGTCGCCCACGGTGACCAAGACGGCGGCCGGCGCGATCGAGCACCTGCCCTTCGCCGTGGTGGGAGGCGTGCCGGCCGCGCTCAGCGAGCTGCGCGATCTCGGCGTGTGGTCGATCGGCCTGGCCGGCGAGGCGGACCAGTCGCTCTACGACCTGCCGCTCGGCCATGGCCCCGTGGCGCTCGTGGTGGGCAGCGAGGAGAAGGGGCTGGCGCCGCTGGTGCGCCGGCGCTGCGATGCGGTGGTGGCCATTCCCCAGCACGGCACGCTGCCTTCGCTCAACGTCGGCGTGGCCGGGGCCGTGGCCTGCTTCGAGGTGGCCCGCCAGCGGGCAGGGGGCGCCGGCCCGCGGGCAGACTGACGCCACGAGGTCCCGCCACTGAGGCACATGGGAGCCCGAGGCAGTGTCTGAATTCAGGACATAGGCGACATCCCTGAGGGGGGATGTGTCAAGACATAGGAGACACCCGAGTGGAAGGGGTCTCCTATGGACAAGGGCCGATTCCTGATCGAGACACACCTGCGGACGGAGCGCCCGATCGCCGAGCTGGCGGCAGCGCACGGGGTGAGCCGGGGCTGGCTCTACAAGCTCCTTGCCCGCTACCGCAGGGAGGGTTCGGCGGGCCTCGAGCCCCGCTCGCGGCGCCCCAAGACCAGTCCATCGCGTATCGCCGACCTCTACGAGGACGAGATCGTGCGGATCAGGAAGGAGCTCATCGACTCAGGCTTCGACGCGGGGGCCGAGACGATCCATTTCCACATGGCCACGCCGGGGCGCCAGGTGCCGTCACCTTCGACCATCTACCGGGTGCTCAAAGCCCGGGGCTTCGTCACCCCCGAGCCGCACAAGCGACCCAAGAGCTCGTGGACCCGTTTCGTGGCCGAGTTCCCTAACGAGTGCTGGCAGGCCGACGTCACCCATGTAGAGGTGGCCGACGGTGTCGTCTACGAAGTTCTCAACATCATCGACGACCACTCCCGGCTGTGTGTGGCGTCCAAGATGTTCGTCACCACCCGCGCCCCCGACGTGGTGCGCACACTCCACAAGGCGGCTGCGACCTGGGGCTATCCCCAGCGCCTCTTGACCGACAACGGGCGGATCTTCACGACGCCGCCCGGATCGGGCGTGGGAGCCCTAGAAGCCGAGCTGTTGAGTCTGGGCATCGGCACGAGACATGGCAAGCCCTACCATCCCCAGACCCAAGGCAAGGTCGAACGCTTCCACCAGACCCTCAAGAAGTACCTCGCCAAGCAGGACCCCGCCACCACCAAGAAGCTGCTCCAGGGTCAGCTCAACCGATTCGGCGACTACTACAACACCGAGCGACCCCATCGCGGCATCGGACGCCGCCGGCCGATCGAGGCTTGAACGCCCGCGAGAAGGCGGGACCTATCGGTCCTCGCATCGAGGCCGCGGGCTATCGGATCCGCCACGACAAGGTGGACCGCGGAGGTTCGGTGACTCTTCGTTACAAGGGCAAGCTGCACCACATCGGAGTGGGGTGCCCCTATGCGGGCTGGAGGGTCATCTTGTTGGTGGCTGGCCTCGACGTGCAGGTCCTCGGCATCGACGGCTCACCGCTCCGGCACCTGACGTTGGACCCCAAGGTGGACTACCAGCGGATCCCGTGAAACGAGGGCATGGCTGTGTCTACGATGTCCTGACACAGCTGTCTCCGATGTCTCGCG
>CAWFPP010000027.1:0-23530 GCA_963817735.1 uncultured Acidimicrobiaceae bacterium
CACGATGTGATGTCACGGATCATCGCGGGACATCCGAACCCTCACGAACTCCATCTACCAACCCGTTCGGCTGATAGGTGCGTGTCGTGTCCAAGGTGAGCTGACGAAGCAGCTTGCCGTCGAAGGTCACGATGCGGATGTCGAGGTCAGCGATGTAGAGGCGAATCGAGGTGCCCTTCCAGCGCCAGTCGCGCAGGGTCACCTTGGCGCAGCTGTCCAGCTTGTCGGCGGCATCTGAACGCACCAAACAGCCGAGTTGATGGACATGCCCCCTATCCGTGGATGATCGTGGGGGAATGAGCCGTGTCGTCGCGCCGGCCTGACCACTCGCATCCTCACGAGACATTCGTTTCCATCTGCCTCGCACAGGCAAGATGGGCAATTGGTCCTCTGGAAGTTGCGCTGCAGTGAGCGCAGACTGATTGTGAGGGATCCGAGAGGGTTCCGGAAGGAGGCGCTTATGCGATGTCTACATGAAGGGCCATCCTGAGAGTGGATGGACGGGGATTGATCGGGAAAGATCCCGGTAGGTCCAATTGAGAAACGGCAAGCAGCTCGAAACAGGAGCGTTGCAACGCTGAGGACAAGGACGTCCCCACTGGTAGCCATTTCCTCGAGCCGTGCGCTCTCGGAGTGCAGACTAAGAAAGCGCCCGATCCCCGTTAGGTCGTGGGACGGGCGCTTTCTCGTGAGTCAGTTTCAGTCGCTCCAGCTGTGACTGCTCTTGAGCGCGCTCTCCCTACCGGGTCTGGTGGACCGATGACCGACACGAAGGATTCTTCTTCCCAGGACCGGATGCCATCATCGAGCACAACCCAGAGGGGTTATGACCAATGCTCTTTTAGAAGGGAAAGCCAATTTCGGGCTTTAAGTACGTTCCAGAACAATCCGCGTGGTGGTGGAGTCGGGGACAGGCTTCACGGGAACGCGTGGCATCTGGTTCTGCAGTCAGTAAGCGACCCAGGATCACGGGAGCGGTGTAAAGCGGACATGGGATCAGGAGGGCCTCGTGAGTGTCATCCCGGTCGAGTTTGACATCTCGTTCAGCGACAGCGGCCACCGGCTCGTCTATGACCTCTACGGCTCGTCAGGTGCCCCTCTGGTCGTCTACCTTCACGGCCTGCTGCTGGACGCGGAACTCAACCGAGGCATCGCCCAAGCTCTCGCCGAACAGGGCTACCGGGTCGCCTTGCTCGACTTACTCGGCCACGGACGCAGCGACAAGCCGACCCACGCGTCGACCTATCGCATCGACAGCTACGCGGACCAGGTGATCGCCCTGCTCGACCACCTCGGAGTGGAGAAAGCGGTGCTCGGGGGCATCTCGCTCGGCGCCAACGTCAGCTTGTTCGCGGCTGCCCACTACCCCGAGCGTGTGCAGGCGTTGGTGCTCGAAATGCCTGTGCTGGAGAGGGCGGTTCCGGCCGCAGCGATGGTGTTCGTGCCCATTGTGCTCGCCGCCCACTATGGGCGGCGAGTGCTCAACGTCACGTCGGGAATGGTGGGCCGTGTCCCGCGAACGAGGTTCGGCCCGCTGAACAGCGTTCTGAACGCGCTTTCGGCGCCTCCGGACGCGACGTCCGCGGTGCTCCACGGCGTGCTGGTCGGTCCGGTGGCCCCCACCCAGGAACAGCGGCGCACCATCGTCGTCCCGACGCTTGTACTGGCCCACCGTAATGATGTGATCCACCCCTTCGACGATGCGATCGCTCTTGTGGCGCGAATGCCGAACGCAACTCTCATCCGCGCGGTTCGCCGCTGGAGCTGCGGCTCCAACCCAGGCGGCTCACCAAGGAGATCGTGACGTTCATCTCTGATGTTGAGTCCCCTTTGGCTCGCCGCCCATCTGACCGTTCTGCGTGACCACCTCGGAGCACGACGGGGGTCCTCTGGAGCTGATCGGCATTGGAAGGAGACGGCCCTGGCCTGCTGCTCGGTGATGTGAGAAATCCGAAGATGTTTGAGGGTGTTGTGTTACAGAAACCGCACCTAGGCGGCCTGCGGACGCCTACTTTCCCAGACCCCAGGGTTGGAACCGCCAATCGGATTTTACTTGACTAGTCCTTGACCGGCCCTTCCTGTCCCGGTTGCTCCGGAGCCGACCTGGCGCCTGGGCCTGAACTCCGGGAGGGGTAAGAGGGTTGGTACCGGCCTCCTAAGGCGCTGATCCGGACCTGACCTCAGGACGTCGCGTCGCGTTGGGATCCTGGCGCCGTACCACCCGTCTCAGCCTCGACAGCCCGGTAGACATTGCCGTGAATTCGATCGTCACCGATCCGCTGGAGGAACCCGTCGCGATTCAGAATCTCGTAGACGGCCGGTTTCAGCCGGGCAAGCCGCAGCGTGATATCGGCCTGCCTCGTGAGCTCGAGAATCTCGCCCATCTTCGCGGACCCCTGCGAATCGATGAAGTCGATGCCTTCGCAATCGAGCACGATCCCGGTCATGCCTGGCGTCGAGAGCGCCACTTCGCGGACGCGATCCTCAAGGGCATCGGAGGTGGCGAAGAAGAGCCCTCCGTCCAGCCGAAGGATGACCACTCCCGGGAATTGCTCATCAGAGGGATGCTCGTCCGACTCCCGGAAGACTTGTGTACCGGGTTCTCGCGCCAAGAGGGGCATCGGAGGTCGGGTGGCCACAGAGATCAACCAGAGCAGCGAGAGTCCGATTCCGATCATCACGCCAGCGAGAACTCCGAACACGAGCGTTCCGGCGATCGCCGCGATTGCGATCCAAAAGTCGAAACGTTGCACTCGAGCCAGTCGCCGCATTTCGGGCAGGTCCATCATGCCCATGACCACCGCTTCAATGATGAGGGCGGCAAGAACCGGTTTCGGCAACTTCGAGAACACCGGAGCCAGTACCAGCAGGGTCAGGAGGACGATCACCCCAGATGTGAGCGACGCGAGTCCCGTGCGTGCGCCCGAGTGGTCATTGAGGGAGCTAGCCGACAGGCTCGTCGACACTGGCATTCCCTGGAAGAGACCGGCCCCCACGTTGGACATGCCTTGAGCTACCGATTCCTGATTGATGTCGATGCGGTAGCGGTGCTTGGCGGCGAATGACCGGGAGTCTCCCGCAGTCTGGGAGAAACCAATGAGGACGAGGGCGACTGCCGCTATGGCGATCGTGCTCGCGTGGGCCCTCACCAGATGCCACTGCGGGAGCTGTATCGTTGGTAGCCCCCTTGGAACTTCGCCTACGAGGGCCACGCCGTGGGCGCCGAGGCCAAAGATCCAGGAGGCCAAGAGGCCGCCTACTACTAAAACCAGAGCACCAGGGATGCGCGGTGCGATCGCCCGCAATCCGAAGACGACCACAAGTGAACCTATGCCGACGAGCACGGTCGCCCAACTGACGCCGCTCAAAGACGAGAACCAGGAACGCAATTCCTGGATGGGGTTGGCGCCCGATACCTCGGTCCCTGTCAACTTGGGAAGCTCGCCGATCACCACATCGATGGCCGCCCCAAAGAGGAACCCGGTGACCACAGCGCGAGATAAGAACTGGGCGATCCAGCCCATCTTGAACACGGCCAAGAGAAGGAAGAGCACCCCTGAAGCCAGCGTGATCGTCGCAACAAAGGACGCGATGTCCTGGGTTCCGGAGATCTTCGCAGCCAGGACAGCGCTGGCGGCCACAGCCGCCAAGCCTGAACTCGGTCCCGTCGAGATCTGGCGGCTCGTCCCGAAGACTGCGTAGAGAATGGCCCCGGCTGCAGCGGCGTAAAGGCCGTTTTGTACCGGAATGCCCGCGATAGAGGCGTAGCCCAAGTTCTTGGGGACGATGAGCGCAGCGACAGCGACTCCGGCAATGAGATCGCCTCTCAGCCAACGACGATCATAAGAACGAATCCAGCCAACCATGGGCACGTGTCGCCATCGGTCCATCTGGCCGGAGCCAGCGCCAGTTCGAGCCATCAACCCCGGACGCTACATTCCAGAAATGCCCCCGGCCGAGAAGGTCCTCCGACCCGGGATGTGTGACCACCAGGAGCTGGCAGATGCACGAGCCAGAGGATGACGAGGGGTCGAGGAGCGAGCCCTACAGCTCGATCGACCAGGCCGCCGTTCCTCCAAGATGCCTGGAGCTGTTCGACAGTGTTGTGTTACAGGACTCGCACCCGGGCGGTCTCCGGTCGCCTACTTCCCCAGGCCCCAAGGCTGGAGCCGCCAGTCGGCCTTTGCTCGACTAGGCCCTCCGACACCAAAGTTTCCCTTTTCAAAAGGTGATTCTCTAGCAGGGTGGGGATTTTCTACCTTTCTTTTCTACCGGTAGCACTTATTACGATCTCAGGATGAGGCCAGCGAGACGGTGGGGGTCGTTGCGGTCTTGGGTGTTCTCTTGGCCGCTGGTTGCAGCTCGACACCACCGATGTCCCTTAGCAAAGACCAGGCGACGGTAGATGTGGACCAATCCGCAGTGGCTCGCGATCAGATCTCGCTTCAGCCGTACACACACTCGTCTACGTCGCAAGCCATTTCATGTGCGGTCTCTTCGAAACGATGTAGCGCGGCGGATTCCAAGTCTGAGGCAAAACTCAAGACCGACGAGTTCAAGCTTCAGGTGGCTCGGGATCAGCTGAAGAAGGACGAGTCAGCCAACTGAGAACGTCAGGCTCCGTTCCCGAAGATCATCGAGGACACCTGTTCCGCAGCTTCAGACTGCATCCACGGCATAACGTGCGAGTAGAGGTGGAGCGTGATGGAAACGGTCGAGTGGCCGAGCCTCTCGGAAACGATCTTCGGGTGCACCCCGGCCTCCAGCGCAGGAGTCGCCCAGGTATGGCGCAAATCGTGAAGCCACAGGCGAGGAAGGGGAGTGGTGGGGTTCAGGCGGTTGAAGGCCGCCTGTTTGCGGTCAAACTCCCGTGAGAGCCGCTCAGGGTGATACCCACGCCCGTCAGGGAGGGTGAAGACCAGATTATCCGCTGACAGGTAGGCATGGCCGACGAGAAGCCCCTCTGTGGCCTGCCGGGCCTTCCAAGCGTTCAGCGTGTCCACGGTCCGTGCGCCCAGCTCGATTAGCCGGGTCCTGCCTGTCTTGGTTCTACCGTTCTGGCGCTTGTGGCTGATGGCGATGGCCGTCCGGCGTATCGCCACCTTGGCGGGCGCTGTACGGCGCCTGAATCGGACCGAGACGGGGGACGGTGACTGTGATTTGCGAGGATCTCCAGCCCCCGCCCCCACGCCTGGTGATTACATCGAGGAGCGCCGCCGCGCCAAATGTTTCGCCGCCCCTCCACTCGCATGGTCGCCCAAGGCCATTGGCCGGGAATAGGGCCGATCGGTTCTGAATCCGCACAATGGATGGACAACAAACAGCGGCCCAACCCCTGAGGCGGAACGCATCAAGGGCGGAGCCGGCCACCGCATCCCTGTGGGACGTGCGAGGAGGCAACGGTCCCGTTCTGTGGTGGCGGGGGATGGTGTTGGAGTCATCCCCGACGCGAGGAGAGCGCGAGGGCGGCAGTGGTCGACATTGCCGCTCTCGGCCCGAGCCCGGCCCCGGGGAATGTGCTCCCGGCGCGGAGTCTCGCGAGCGCTATTGCGCCATCCTTGAGGCCCGACTGACGGGCGACAAGTGTGGATGGATCGTGTCATCGAGCTCGACGTGCCCGACCACCTTCGCCGGTGCGCCTACTGCAATCGAGTATGGCGGAATGTCACGGGTGACCACGGAGCCCGCTCCTATCACCGAACGGCTTCCGATGGTCACCCCGGACGTGATGACGACGAGGGACGCGATCCACACGTTGTCGCCGATGATCGTGGGGCCCTTCACGATCATCGGCTGCTTGGCCAACGGAATGTCGGGGTCGGTGACTCGATGATCGGCGTCGGTGATGTAGCACCCTTGGCCGGCTCCGCTGTGGTCTCCCATCTCGACGAGGTCGGCCGCGCTGATGGTCACTCCTCGGTTGAGCTGGACACCTTCGCCTAGGCGGATGCGTCCTGCGGCGCTGGAAAGCGTCACGCCATGTTCGAGCCAGATTTGGCGGCCAAGCTCGAGGCGGCCCTCCTTCAACATCTGGAGGGCATTCCCATACGGCGTGCTCGGCGCGTACACGTCACGACGAATGAACTCGGCCTTGAGGCGCACTCGGTTCCACGGGAGCCTCGATGCCTGGAATTGATGCCACAGACTTGCCTGTCGCTTGAGATCGATCAGACGTGGCATGCGTGGCTCTTGGATGGTCAAGTTCATGGGGTTACCTCATGCGGTCTGGTTCGTACCGCTTCCTAAGATGTCCATAACGGTCCATTGATACAGCGAGCCGCCTGCCGCGAGGTGGTCCAAGCAGGGGCACCGCCGAAATCGGGGAGGTTCGAGCCCCTCTCCCTGGAACCGAGTCACCGGATCCGGGGTCCGCGCCGGGTTCACCGGGCGTCCTCGAGCTCGGATCGGCAGTCATCGGAGAGCCTTCGACTGGTGGGCAGTGAGAAGCCGAGCGGATCTGGCCGTCGGCGGGTGCCGGATGCTAACGACAGCAAGCGCATGTCAGCTTTCAGAAGGGCAGCTGTGGCGCCGGCCGGCAACTGGGACAGTCTGGTCATAGGATCCTCACAGTGAGGAAGGACTCCGCGATCAGTGAATCCCGCGTTTGGCGATCACCGAATCCCGCGCTGAGCTGACCCCTGGTTCCTCGAGTGGAAAGGTTAGCGGCGCCTCCTTCCTGAGCTCGCTTCGGGCTCGGTGGCGGCCGTCTCGAGGGCGTAGTGCTCACGCATCCGCCACGACGGCCCCTTGATGTTGAAGACCACGGCGTTGTGCATGAGGCGGTCCAAGATGGCGGCAGCAACGACGGGGTCGCCGAAGATCTCTCCCCATTCGGGGAGTCCCCGGTTGGTGGTGATCAAGGTGGGGTGCCCGCGCTCATAGCGGGTGTTGACGACGTGGAAGAAGACGCCGGCTCCGCCACGTTCGATGGGCAGGAGGCCGACGTCGTCGATGACCAGCACGCTCGGTGCGGTCAGCGTCTTGAGCTTGGAGCCGAACGTGCCTTCGCGTTTGGCCCGCACCAAGGTATTGACCATGTCGTCGGCTGTCGTGAAGTAGCCCCGGAACCCGGCCTCGACCGGCGGTGGTGGCCAGGGCGACGGCCAGATGCGTCTTGCCACAGCCCGGCTGGCCCAAGAAGAGAATCGGGCGGTTCTCCTCGATGAAGCGCAGCGTGGCCAGGTCCTCGATCAGCTTGCGGTCGACGCTGGGTTGGAACTCGAAGTCGAAGTCGCTCAGGTTGCGCCGGAACGGGAAGCGGGCGAAACGTAATCGGGCCGCCAGCTTTCGATTGACGGTGGCGTTGGCCTGTTCGCCGATGACCCGGGCCAGGTACTCGATATGGCTCCACTCGCCGTTCTTGGCTTCTTCGGCGATCAGGGCGAAGCATTCGGCCGAGCGAGCGAGACCGAGATAGCCCAGGTCGTCTTTGAGCTGCTCATAGAGCGAGTTGGTCATGACCCGGCCCCTTCGGTCTCATAGCGGGCCAGGTCAGGCACGTCGACGTCGACGTCTCCTGCAATGTCGAGTCGGAGCGGGGGCGACGCGGCCCGAGGGTCGTCGGGCACGACGATGCTGAGGTGGCGTCCCCGGCTGCGCGACAGGGCGGCCATCTGGGCTTCTTGGAAGTGCAGCGCATCCCAGACTTCGACTCCCGCGGTGTCGCAGATGTCGTGGGTGGCCACGTGCTCTCCGGCCCAGCGGATCTCGATCGTGGACCCCTCCACCTCTTGGCGCACTTCGACGCGCTGGCCCAGGCAGTGTGGTGGCACCGAGTAGCGCACGCCGCGCCACTCGATCTGGGGAATGGCCACATGGACCCTGCGCGCTTCGACATAGGCCGTGTCGAATCGCCTGCGGGGCAGCGCTGCGAGCAGGGGCACTTCGGCGGCCAGTCGCTCCGCGGGCACGGCTCCGGTGCCCCGGTGCACTCGGGCATGGACACGAATCTCTAGCCAGCGGGCCGCCCGCTCGTTGAGCTCGGCCAGGCTCCTCGGTGGCCCCGTCGCCGTGCATTCTTCGAGAAAGCGTTCCTTGACGTCACGGAAGGGGCGCTCCACCTTGCCCTTGCGCTTGGCGTCACGAGCCTGGCAAGCCCGGATCTCGGTGCCGCAGAACTGGGCGAAGCCGTGGGCCGGAGGGTGGAGGCGAAAGCGCCGGCCCTGCGAAGTCCCGAGCGCACCCATGCGGTCGGTGCGCAAGACCTGGGGGACACCGCCGACGAACTCGAAGAACCGAATGAGTCCCTCAAAGGTGTGTGATGGCCGAGAAGCACTGGACCTCGCCCAGTCCCCATTCGCGCGTCCAGTGCGACACGTCGGACCAGTCGAACTGGGCTTCTTCGCCTGGAGCGGTCACGATCCGCGTCGAGGCCGCCGGGGCGGCCGAGAACCTCGGACCGCGGAGCGTGTTGAGGTGCCGGGCCACGCTTACATAGGAGCCGGTGTAGCCCTTGGCCCTGATCAGCTCGAAGACGCTGGTGGCCAACAGACGCGGGGCCACCCGCAACAACCCGCCGATCTCGCCCGCCCAGTACTCGTCGATCACCGGAACCGAGGTCCTCGCACGGCGCTCGGGCGGGCCGCCGTTGCGCAGCCAGCTGCTGATGGTGCTCGGGTGATAGCCGGTCTCTTCGGCGATCTCCTTGATGCTCATGCCTTGGCGCTTCATCGCCATGACGTCCATGAACTCCTCCTGGGTCATCATTGCTGTGGTCCCTCCAGTGGGCTTGGTGCAGTGGATGCCCAAGACCCTGGAGGGGCTCTTGACCGACCGGGTGGATACCGGTCCGGAAGAACGAAAGGAACAGCTCAGCGCGGGTTTCGCTGATCGCAAAACGCGACTTTCGCTGATCGCCGATCGCGGGTTTCAGTGATTACAGACCGCGGGTTTCAGAGATCGCGGACAAGCCGTCCGCCGGGAGCGCCGGGAGCGCGCCAACAACTCCGAACGACGTGGGTCAATCGTGGAGGAGTCCTCAGGTCGGATCGTGTTGTCCACAACTACAATGATGCCGCGCGGTCCGATTGACGAGGGGAACTTGTCCATCCGGGTATCCCCGATGTGCCGTACTGCAACAGGCAACTTTGCCAAGCACGCAGTAAGAGTTCCGGATGCTGTTCGACAGTGCTGTGTTACAGGACTCGCACCTGGGCGGTCTCCGGCCGCCTACTTCCCCATGTCCCAAGGCTGGAGCCGCCAGTCGGGATTTGCGCAACTAGGCCCTCCGACACGATCAAACCCGACTCCCTGACTCCGAATCTTCTTGAGTCCGATGTGCTGGGAGCTACCCGAAATCGGCGCCATCGAGAGGTGCCGCGGGTCTGATGTCCGGCAGGCGTCGCATCCGAAAGGAGTTGGCGAAGCCCAGTAGTCCGGCGATGGCGGGGACGAGGAGCGCGAACTGGAGGGAGCGGTTCCGGGCCTCGGTGTTGATGGCGAGGATGGCGCTCTGGACGTTCTGGGGCTCATTCGAGATCTGTTGCTGGAGCTGGGTGTTGCTCATGACTTCGGCGTCGGTCTCCATCTTGGCGGCGATCTGCTGTTGTTGGGCCGCAGGGATCGCCGTGCTCGAATACGTCAGGTTGGTGAAGCTCATCGCCAAAACCCAGAGCAGGAGACCACCGGCCACGGCCAGGCCGAAAGACAGGCCGAACGAGCCGGCGGCTGAGTTGACCCCGGCGGCCTCGCTGACCCGCTCCTCAGCAATGGGCGCCAGCGTGAAGTTGTTGAGCTGGGAGACCAGCAGACCGAGCCCTGAGCCGGCGATGAGAAGCGGGGCCACGAGGTACCAGCCCGAGCTCACTCTCGGCACCAGAGGGATGATGGCGGCAATCCCGATCGTGCTCAATGCGAACCCGGTCAGCACGATGTTGGCCGGGCGGCGCTTGCCGGCTTTGCGGCCCGCCAGGAGTGCCATCCCGAACATGGAGAGCGACAGGGGCGCCAGGGACAGTCCGGCTTGCATGGCGTTGTACTCGAGCGTCATCTGCAGGAAGAGGGGCAGGGCGATCATGGCGCCGCCGAGGGTGATCTGCTGGAGCATCTGCTGCGAGATGCCGATACGGAAGTTCAAGTGCTTGAACAGGTCGGGGTCCAAGAGGGTGGGTTTCCCGCTGCGCTTACGCTTGACCAGCCAATAGGCGAAGGCGGCCAGCGCCACGGCGCCGATGGCGATGATGAGGCCGACGTATCCGCCACCTTCTTGCCAGACCAGGATCCCGAGGACCACGCCACCCATACCGACGACCGAGAGAACCGCGCCCACGAGGTCGATCTTGCGGGGTCCTGTGTACGGCACATCCTTGACGAGGCGGATCTGGGACAACACGACGAGAATGATGACGACCTCGAGCCCGAACCCGACACGCCATGACAGATAGGTGGTGACGAACCCGCCGAGAAGCGGCCCCACGGCGGCGGCGATCGCCGCGGAGGCCCCGACGAGCGCGTACGCCTTCTTCTGGGCTGCCCCGGTGAAGTTGCCGTGGATGAGCGACTGCATGGCCGGTAGCAGGAGGGAGGCGCCGAGGCCACCGATGATGGCCCAGAAAATGACAACCGTGGTCAGCTTCTGCGTCAGAGTCATCGCCAGTGCGCCAATGGCGTAGGCGAGGAGGCCGATCACGTATGCGCGCTTTCTGCCCATGAGATCGCCCATCTTCGAGTTGATGAGGATGAACGCCGCGGAGACCAAGGCCTCGAGGGCAATGGCGGATTGGACGCCGCTGGCGGTCGTATGGAGATCCCTGACAACGGCGGAGATCGAGACGTTCATGAATGAGGTGTCCACGACGAGGACGAACATCGCCGCGGCCAACAGAACCGCGAGCCTCGGATTCGAACCGCCCTCGACCTGCAAGGCATCTTCTGGTTCGACACTCATGCCGTATCGCCACGCCCGTCGGATGTCGCTGGCCGCGCTCCAGGCGGTTCAGTCACCGAGATGACCTGGTCCTGACGGACCACCGCCATTGTCCTGCGGGACCCGCTCGCGGCGGAGAACGTCATGTGTGCACTGTTTTCAGGAGGCCAGGATCTTCGCCTTCTGCGTATCGAACTCGGCGTCGGTGAGGATCCCCTGCGACTTGAGGTCGGCGAGATCCTTGAGCTGTGCCATCTGATCCCTGGCCGGCGCCGCGGCCGCAGGGGGCGGTGCCGCCGCGTACTGCGGTTGCTGCTGGGCGTACTGCTGGTCCTCCTGTTGGGCCCAGCGGTTCTGCTGGCGGCGCGAGACGCGGTTGGATACAGCTGTGGCCGTGCCGGCGATGGCAGCGGTACGCGCGATACCTCGGAGAAGCGGCATGTCAGTCTCCTTTCAGCCTCCGGCCGCGTCGAGCGCGGCCGCGAGGTCGTCCTGGGGGATGTAACCGGCGGCCACGAGCTGTGCGTCACCGCGTCGTAGCGCCTGAACGAAGTTCGTCGCCCACCGGTTCTCGAAGATCAAGATGGCGGCAGAGGAGCCCGGGGCGATGACCGGCGCCGCGTCGTCGAGGTCTTGTTGGCTGACCAGGCCCGACGAGACGCCCTCGAACACGGCGAGATCGATCGTCCCGTCATGGTCCAGATCCGCCAGTCCGATGATCCCCAAGGAGCCGTCCTGGCTCTTGGCGACGAAGACGAGATCCAAGATCCTGATGATGCCCCGGTCGACGAGATCGACCAGTATGGGCAAGCCTTCGCCCGTCATCTTGCTCCCCGGGAACTCAACCACCAAGTAGCTGATCGGGCCCAAGGCTTCGTTACCTTCTGCCATCTGCGGCTCCTCCTTTTAACGCTGTCGTCCGTACTTGGTCTCAGCTCGCAGCCAGAACCTTGGCCTTCTGTGCCTCGAATTCTGAATCGGTGAGCACGCCTTGTGCCCTCAGATCGGCCAGCTGGGTGAGCTGGGACGTGACATCGCCGCCTGAAGTCCCGGTCGCCTCACGCACATAGGGGTCGAACGCCTGCTTCTGCTCGGCGGCGTCGAGTCGTTCGTACGCCAGCATGGCCCTCCCTGCACCCGAAATGAAGCTTCGGTGTGAGAATAAATCGCCCATTGCCGAATTGCCAGGGGTTGATCTCCTCAGGCTCAACCCAGGCCGTGCGTCCTTTTGGCCTTAAGCAAACGATGACTCGTTCCCGAGCTCCTTCAACCTCTTCCATTGAGGGCGACCCCGGTATATACCTGGAATGGCAATAGCTATTCGTTCGCCGCGCTCCCTGGCGGCGAGCACGTTCAAGTGGGGGTTGATCATGAACGATCGGGGTCAGGGCTGGGTCATCTTCGCCGCCATCGTGTTGGGGGTGGCCGGCATCATGCGGATTTTCGATGCGATATGGGCGTTCCGCTACCACGGGGTCCTGCCCCAAAATCTCGAAGACGCTCTCTTCGGAACCAGTCTCAAGACCTACGGGTGGGTGTACTTGATCGTCGGCATCATCTTGATCCTCTGCGCCCTGGCGGTGATGGGCCGCTCTCAGTTGGGCCGCTGGGTCGGGATTGCAGCCGGCGCGATCGGGGCGATCAGCGCAATCTGGTGGATGCCCTACTACCCGATCTGGTCGTTGACGTATATCGTTCTCGGCGTCATTGTGATCTACGCCCTCGCGGCATACGGCGCGCCGGCAGAGACGACGCTCAGCCCACAAGAGCTGAGCCGGCTCTAACATCAGAAGCATCGCTGCACCCCGAAGGACACTCGATTCCGATAGGAGCGCTGATATGCCCGTTGATACGCTCTTGGTCTACTGCGGCGTGTACGGCGACGCTGCCGACGCGCTCGGGGACTACGAGCTCATCAAGGAGCTCCACACCAAGGCCAACCTGGTGGATGCCTATGACGCGGCCGTCATCGAGCGTGACCGCAATGGCAAGGTCAAGATCATCAAGAAGCATGAGACCCCGACGTGGGTTGGGGGCGTGCTCGGCGGCGGGGTCGGCCTGGCGACGGGTCTCGTGATCGTCCTCTTTCCGGCTGCCGCCATCGGTGGAGGTCTGCTGCTGGGGACGACCGGCGCTGGGGCAGTCCTGGGCGCGTTGGCCGGTCATGCGGCTGCAGGCATGAGCCGTGGAGACCTCAAGGAACTGGGCGAATCATTGGACGAAGGCGAGGCCGGCCTCGTCGTCGTCGCCTTCTCCGACATGGAGGCCAAAGTCCGTTCTGCCATGAAGCGGGCGCAGAAGGTCGAGGAGAAGCAGCTCAAGGCAGACCAGAAGCAGATCGAAGCCGACGCCGCGGAGGCGCAGAAGTTCTAGGCTTCTTCACATCCTGACGGCCATATTCGGGTCATGACGCCTGTCGCCTCGCCTCAGAGCGCGCGGCCTGACATCGTTCGAGCAAGGTCGCGTCGATCGACCTGGGCAGGTGATGGGGCCACAATGGAGCAAATGGACGCAAGTCGAACCGGCAGAAAGGCATTGTCGAGAGGGATCGTTTTGGCTCTCGTCCTTCTGGGTCTCTTGCTGGGTCACCGACTTCGAGAGCGTCGGGCGCTGGCTCAGAGGTGATGAACGAGCTCCCGCGTCTCAGTAATTGATGACGACCCGCGTCCAAGGTCTATCTTCCCAGGTCCCAGGGTTGGAATCGCCCGTCGGCTTCTGCCCTCGTTGACCCTCCGACACCAACAGGTAAGAGCGGTTCTTTCTGCCTCAACGGGTACACGACGTAGGGCTCGGCGGTGTGACGCCCTATGTCCCTACCCGACTTCGTTCACTCCTAAGGCTCCAGGCTGAAGGGTGGATAGTCGTCGTTCAGCAGCAAGTAGTAGGACGCCACGCGAAGCTGCCACCGGTACACGCCGACGCAGAAGTTCTTCAGTGAAGGGTTCCATTCTCCTGTGAACAGGGCGATAAACCATGAGATGAGGAGGCAGATTCCGTTGACGATGTTCAGGACGTACAACACGATGAACTGTGGGATGCAGAGGATGATTCGCACCAGGACGGTGAGCCGGTTGCGCTCCCCACTCACGGGCGCGACGTTCAACTCTGCAGGGTAACCACCAGGATCGGCGAACCCTTGCGGGATCGGCGCGAAGGGTGGATACGGTTCGGCCCACACGTAGAGGCCGGTGATCACTCGCCACTGATAGCGGATCACGCCGGCGATGAACTCGCTCAGGCTCTGCGGTGCCGATCCGGTGAACACGATGGAGAACCAGCACACGATTGCTGCAAGAAAAGCCACGATGCCGAGGATGTACAGCCAGACGAATTGCGGGATGAAGATCAGCCAGTTCGTGAGAACCTTTACCGGCGGAATCTTCGCAGGCCCTTGCGGCATCTCGACCGTCAAAGGGTAGGCAACCGGCATATGCGACTCCCTTCGTTCACCCCTCAGCCTCGCACGATAGCCCTCCGCAATCGCCGCCGCTCGTTCCTCTTCGCCACGTTTCTGCGGCGCATACATGCGTGACAGGTGGGTGACGCCCGCCCTCAGACCTGTCACGGCGCCCCGACGAGCATCGAATGGCCGTCAGGGCGTCGGAGCGATCCCGCGTCGATGGCCGTCAGTTCACCAGCGCGGAATACGTCGTAGCAGGGGAGCCCATATCGAACAGCTGAGAGACGAGGGGCTGATCGACGTTGCATCCCCTTCATGATCAGAACCAGGTTTGCGCCGATTGTCGAGGTCCTCTCCTTGCGTCCTCCGAGCCGGCTGATTTGCCAGGGATGCCCGAGCGAGGAATGGCGCGGACGCAACCCTGAGTGCGCCATTGTCCGGGTGGTCTGCCATGGTGGAAAATGGAGCCATGACGGATCTTCAACCAAGGTTGGCCCTGCTCGGGCTGGGGACCATGGGCGCGGCGATGGCCCACGTCGCGCACCGATCGGGCGTCCCATTGGTGGTCTGGAACCGGGAACCTGCTGCGGCCAAATCATTTTCCGATATGGGTGTCAAAGTTGCGACCTCCGTGGCCGATGCGGCGTCAGATGCCGATGTGGTCATCACGATGGTGACGAATGCCGAGGCAGTCCGATCGATCGCAGGTGATCAGGGCCTGATACAAGCCCTGCGGCCCGGGGCGGTGTGGGCCCAGATGAGCACGATCGGCATCGAGGCGACCGAGCAGGTCGCGGCGCTGGTCGCTCGCGAACGTCCCGACACGTATTTCGTGGACGCGCCGGTCTCGGGGAGCAAGGTCCCAGCAGAGAACGGTGACCTTCTGATTTTTGCTTCGGGACCAGATGACGCGCGACCGCACCTTCAGCCGGTGTTCGACGTGATCGGGCAACGGACGATGTGGCTCGGTCCCGCTGGAAACGGCTCGAAGATGAAACTGGTGAATAACGTCCTTCTGGCGTTCACCGCAGAAGGCGTCGCGAATTCGTTGGCTTTGGCGCGCCAGCTGGGGGTCGAGACATCTGCCGTCATCGCAGCCTTCGACGGGGGACCACTCATTTCCGCCTGGGAGTCCGGAAAACTTCGTCGGATCGAACGGGGCGATTATTCGCCCGAGTTCCCCTTGGCACTGGCGTTGAAGGACGTCCATCTCGCGCTTTCAAGTGGTGATCTCCAGCGCTTCGCGGTACTTTCCGCTCTGGCGACGGAGTGGCAGAAGATCGTCGACAGCGGGCTTGGACCCGAGGACGTCACAGTGGTGACTCGGGTGCTCAGCGGAGAGGGGCCTCACTGATCTGGTGAGGACGAGCAATGAACTGCTCAACCTCCCAAGGCTTCGAGTGCTTCCGTGGCACGCCGGTCCACATTGCTGTAGCCGAACGTCCGCGCAACGTGTTGGGCTTTTGTCAGGCGTGCCACCGCCGCATCTGCGTCACCGGGGCGATTGCGCTGAGCCAAGAGATCTCCCCACCACAGGTCCGTCCGGGCGGCGAAGAACTTGGCTCCCAACCTCTGGCTCGTTGCGGCCGATTGCGAGAAGTAGGCATCCGCTTCGTCGTAGCGGCCGAGGACGCCGGCTAGTCCACCGAGGTAGTGGCTCACCGGTGGCAGGGCCGATGCCCCGGTGGCTGGGAGCTGCGCGTGCCAGGGGGCGAGCCGCTCGAACAGGGGTTTGGCGTAGGTCGGGTCGCCGCATACGACGGCGGCGTCGGCGTAGTCGACCATTGCCGAGAGCCAAAGCTGGTCCAGACGGTGGTCGAAGCCCGATGCCGCGAACGCTTCTAGCTGAGCGACCGCTTCATCGGTACGATCGGCTTCCACATGAGCCTTGGCCAACAGCGAGCCGAACATCCACGGTGAGATATCGGGCGCGTCAGAAGCCAGCTGCTCGATGAGTGGGATCAGCTCGCTCATGGTGCCCCGCTGTCCGCGAACCCCCATCAGCTGGGTCCCGTAGACGATCGTGGCGTCGGGTTGTCCGCTGTCGGTGCCGATTTGGAGCGCTTCGGTCGCCAGTGCTTCAGCCCGGTCCGTGTCTCCTGCAATGAAGGCCCGCTGCGCCTGCAGGAACGTGTGACCCCAGATGAAGACCGGCTGTCCCAGCTGCTCCGCCGTGGCCCCGTGGATCGCGAGGCAACGGTCCAGTTCGTCGATATCGCCGGCGCGGGCAGCCGCCTCGTAGCGCCACATCGCTGCCCAGAAGAGAAGTGCGGGATCCCCTAGTCGCTCGGCTCGCAAGAGCGCATCCGTGGTTCGGGTGAGTGTCGAACTGAGGAGCTGAGGGACCTCGAGCGGGACGTAGAGGTGGTTGAGCACGCGGACGCAGGTTGTGTCGTCACCGCTGTGATTGGCGATGCGCTCGGCCTCTTCTGCCAATGCCTGTCGGCGTTCGAGCGTGCTGCCATGGACCAGTTCGGAGCACAACGTCGCCAGGACGAGAGCACGTTCCGGAACGAGCGCGGGCAAGTCATTGAGAGCAGTCTCGAGCACGTCGACCTTCTCGTTGTCGGTGGCGCCGATGGCGCTGTAGAAGCCGCGGTCGTTGGCCAGAGCAGCCGCCACCAGCCGCTCGGTGTCGCCGAACTCGGCTGCCCGATGTGCCGCCCCGAGCAAGGTTTCACGGAAGGCCGGATCGCCGGTCTGTCGCCGCGCAGTCCCCAACCCGATGGCCACGTCGAGCGCTAAGACGGGGTCGGGGTCATCGACTTTGTCCAGCAGCTCGGCGGCCTGCGTGAAGTACCTGAGAGCGTCCGCCGGGGCCAGTGCACTGAGGGCGGCATCGCCCGCCTGGCGCGCGTAGCGGATTGCCCGGCCGGGAGCGGACTCGCCCGAGGCATTCAGCCAGTGCCGGGCCAACTCGCCGACTCGGGGTCCCGGGTGGCCACCGCAAATGTCCTCGAGCGCCTCGGCCACTTGCGCGTGGGCGCGGGCGCACCGAGTCGGGCCAAGGCTCCCGTAGATCGTGTGCCGAATGAGGCCGTGGGCGAAGATGTAGTGCCCCGGGGGCCCCGCGACCTCGCGTACGAGTGCCGCAGCCGTGGCCGCTTCGAGGATCTCGAGAACCTCGTCCTCGGGAAACCGGGTTGCCCTGGTTAGGAGGTCGAAGTCAAACCTCCGACCGATTACCGCAGCGATCGACAATGACCGTTCGGCGCGATCCCCGAGACGGGCCACTCGTCCCCCCACGACCTCCCGGACGCTGTCGGGGAGTGCCAGCGGACCGAGTGACTCGGCCGTCATCCACTGACCGGCCGCGTCTTGATAGATCACTCCGGTCTCGGCCAGATGGCGGAGAACCTCGCTGAGGAAGAAGGGGTTCCCATCGGTCTCGCGGTGCACGGCTTCCGCGAGATCGATCCCGCTTTCGGGGAGCCTGTGACCCGCCGCAGCTTCCATGTAGGACACCACGTCCCCACGGTTAAGGCCTTCGAGCTCTAACCGAGAGACTCCGCGATGGCGCCACAGGTATCCCAAGGTGGCGCGCAGCTCCTGCGCGTTCGGCATCTCGTCGTCGCGAAGGGTCGCCAGGACCAACACTCGCATCGGTAGCTCCGTCGTCGCCAGGTGGCGCAAGAGGAGGAGACTGCCGGAGTCCGCCCACTGGATATCATCGAAGATGAGCATGACGGGATCATCGGCGGATGCCTCTGCCAAGAGCTCAACGACGGCGGTGAAGAGTAGATACCGCTCGGTGTCGCTGTCGGTCGCCCTGGGCGACAGAACGTCGGCAACCCGACTGCCGAGGGCCGGAATGAGGCGCGTGAGCTCAGAGCCATGGGCGCGTGTGTGGCGTGTGAGCCGCTCTTCGTCCACGTTGGTCACGTAGTGGCCGAGCGATTCGGCGAAGAGCTGGTACGGCAAAGTCATGTCCTCCTCGCAATGGCCGAACAGGACGGACGCTCCGGTGCGATGGGCGGCGCGGGCTGCTTCGGCCACCAGAGTGGTCTTCCCGAGGCCGGCTTCCCCGCTGACGAGCAAGATCTCTCGCCCTTCACCGTTCGCGACACGCGTGAAGGCGGAGGCGAGCGCTGCGGTCTCGAGATCGCGACCAACCAGTCCTACGGTCGGCCGGACCGTCAGGCGCGGCTGCAGCGGGATCACCCCGCCTGCTTCGGCCGTCACGAGAGGCTCCCACATCACTTCGACCGTGTCGACGGGATCGGGCAGCCCTTTCAGGGTCATGACGCCGACCGATCGGCAGACATGCCGGTTTCGCCGTCCCGCCATCATGGGAACGACAGCGGCGGAGAGAATCTGACCACCCTCGCAGACAGCACACAATCGGGCCGCTTCGATCACCGAGTCCCCGTAGTAGTCGCCGTCGACGTCCGCCGTGACCTCCCCGCCGCTCAGCCCGACCCTCAGTCCCACGCTGTACGCGTGGTCGCGATCGTCATGCTCGACGCCCTGCTGCATGGCAACAGAACACGCCAGCGCGGCGGAAGCCGAGGCGAAGATGGCCATGATTCCGTCGCCCAACCCCTTGACCTCGTGGCCGCCGGTGGCGGCGACGGCCTGGCGCAGGACCGAGAAATACCCCCGGCGCACCTCGTCAGCGGCTTCGGGTGGCATGGCGAGCGACAACTCGGTCGATCCGACCACGTCAGAGAAGAGAACTGCCAAGTTCTCGGTGGTCACGCAGCACCTCCCGGAGCACCACGTCGTACGGAACCCCTCTCGTAGGTTGGCAGGTTAAGGCCGGTGAAGAGCGAGGGCAACAGCGGTTGAGGGCAGCCCGACGCGTTCTACCCGGCCTGCGGTCATTCCCCGAAGGGTCAAAGAGGGTTCAAGGGGCGTTCCCCATTCCCCAGGCCTCGCGGAGTTCGTCGGATATTTGGAAGCTCGGCCGGTCCCCGTCGCGCTCGGTGCGCTCGAACCCGCCGAGCATCCTCAGCCCGAGTGCCGCAGACAGATTGGGGACCCCGGGCAGTCGGCCCCAGGTCCGGTCGAAGAGGGTGTCGCTGACTTCCACGAATGTGAAGAACCACCGTGTCCAGTCGGCCTTGGGCACACCGAGCAGCTCGGCGGTCTCGTCGCCGAGAAAGTGGCGGATGCCCGACGCCGGCAGACCTCCCAGCGGCCTGAGCCGGATGAGATCCTGCATGCACTCGATGGCAGCGGCGGTGAGCTCACGGCCGGCGTCACTCTGCGCGTAGGCGCGGGTTTTGATATGCGCCCAAATGGCCCGGGAATCGGTCAAGTCCAAGGGGAGGAGGTCGGAACGGATCCCCAGCTGGTGGCCCACAAGGCTCCATGTGTGGATGTAGGCCTCGGCTTCAGAGTCGGTGACTCGAACGCCCGATCGGCGAAGGGAGTCGATTCCCACGACGCTGAAAGAGAAGAGGCATCCGAGCAGGTCTTCCTGGTTCAGAGGCACGCCGAGCGCGTCGTCCCACGCTTCGATCGGATCCCCGGCGGGTGTCCGGAGATCCTCCCCATGGCGCAGAAGATGACGCACCGCCGCGTGCATCAGACGCACGTGCCGGATCGTCTCGTAGCCGAGCGCGCCCGTCTCGAGGGCTCCGGGCGTCATGGCGTTAATGATCATCTGTCCGGTCTCGACGTAGCGGCGCTTGGGCTTCCCGGTCAGTCGGGCCGTTCGGACCAGCGGCTCCGCCCCTTTCGCGCAGGCGTAGTCGGCCGGTAGGGACGCCATCCACAGTGCCATGCCGAGTTGGGGCCCCCACCGGCGGAAGAACTGCTGGCCTCTTTCGACCAGGTCCCGATCTGCCCATTCCGGCCAAGGCTCCTGGGCGGAGACGAATGTGCCGACGCCGGGGAGCTGATCGTCCGGCACGTCGCCGGCCGAGAGCCGTGCCAGTCGTCCGAAGAGTTGGGCATGTCCCTCTCCGCTTTCCTCGAAGAAGGTGCTGACGGCCCGATCGGCCGGCCAGTCGGATGCCTTTCGGAGACCGTCGAGGAACGAGTCGGTGAACCGCCGCGTCCCGATCGTGGGTGGTGGTCGGAGCAGCGGCTTGGGAGCCGGGCCGCAGATGGAGAACGACTGGCCGGGGATGCGGTCGGCCTCTATGTCCGACACGACCGCGCCGTCAAACGGGGGCTGGAACAGCTCGGTCCGGTGATGGCGGGAAACGAAGAGGTTCGCGATGAAGTTCATGCGGTCGTCGAGCTTCACCCAGTCGGCAGCGGCACTCCCGTCGCCGTTGCCGTCACTGCGGTCGAAGCGAGTCAGCAAGGTGGCCAGGTCATCGACAACGACGGGCTTCATCTCAGGCGGCGTGAACGGCTGGCCCGGGATCGGGGGCACGTTGTGATCCAACAGCAGAGTTCCGTCGGGCGTCTCGATTGTGCCGAGAAGCTTCGTCATCAGATCACCCCAGAGATCACCGGTCGCCTTCACGACGGGATCGAGCGCGGAGGCGATCGACGGCTCGAGCCGGGCAAAAGCTCCCTTCTCGGAGACCAGACGCTTCCGGTACAGAGCGGCGCTTTGGTTGACGCCCATGTCCATGCTGCCGGCGATCGCGCCCTGGAGGTGATGCTGCTCGTGCGCTCCGAGCTGCAGCGAACCGGCCAAGATACGTTGGCTCCTGGCGGCCGGAGCCGGCTCTTCCATGGCGTCGCACCAGAGCGAGAACCCGGCGTGCAGACGATTGATGCCTTCGAACGGAGGTGCACCCTCGCACATCTGGAGAACTCGGGCCCGCGGAGAGTCAGAATCGACAGGCTGGGCGTCGTAGCACGCAATGAAGGTCGCCGCCGCAGGCGCGATCTCGGCGAACACCTCCGTATTGCCGTTGGACAGGTTCAGAGCGCATGCACCGAGGAGTTCCCGCACGACATCGATGACATGATCAGTGGTGACGAGGCGGAGGGCCTCAGAGAGCAACTGTCCTTGTCCCTCGTTCACCGTCCGGATTGCGCCCATCATGCCGTCGTGAAGGACGACGCGGTCATGAAGCCATTTCGGAATGTCCTCCCCCCGGATGTTCCGCCCGACCGTGTCCGAGGCCCAAGTGCCGAACGTGCACCAGTTCGCCGTGTCCGGCCCGAGCAGCCGAGTGAGGCCCGCGGCCAGATCCGAATAGGTCTGGGTGACCCAGTAGTTGCGCAGGACACGATCCTCGATTGCCAGCACAGCCTGCACGTGTGTCGCTGCGGTTCCCCGGTTCATGCTGCTCACCTCCACCGGATGCCTCCGCCGTCCCGGTAGAGGTGTCCGGTCGTGCCGGTCGTGCGCCCTTCACGGCCGTTGCAAGAGATTGGCCGTTGGTTGCGCGCCTGTCAAGGCTTCACGATGCCACGCCGGCGCCGCATTGCTCCCAAGGGGAATGCCGCAACAGCAGTAGACCTTCGACGGGTGGATCCACCCTCTGGTGCGCTCAAACGGCTTCCACACAAAGTTCGTACTCGCGATGGGCGTTGCACGAGAACCACCCTGGGCCGTCGGGGATGGTCGCCGCCAGCCGCTGACTCCAGTCAAAATGCGAGGAGGGGAGAGGACAAGAAAACCATCCGGCCTCGGGGAGCGGACGACGGCTAACTTGAAACACCCCATTGTTGGTGCAAGCAGGGAGTCGGCCCATGCAAAGCCCCCACCGTCCGGAAGTCATCGACACGGACGGCGGTGCGTGCATCGTCGAGTGTCCACAGTGTCGCGAGGGACGCGCCGTGGACATCCCCATCGGCATCGGGCTGCCGATGTTCGATCGGGTCACAGCTGAGTTGCTGGCGGAGAATCACCGCGACGATCACCGCACCCTCGCCATCGTGGGGAGCGCCTTGATTTACACCTAGACAAGCCGTCTCTTTGGTCCGGAATCGCCAGGATCAAGTGCGACTTCCACTGACGAGCCCCGAAGGCACCTCACCGCCTCGTCTTGGCGGTGTTCAGTCCTGAGAGGGTCACGTGCGTGCCACAGGCCAGTTCGACGCCGCCAGCGAGCTCAAAGAACAGCCAGCGGTGACGGCTGCCGTTGGCGCCGTGCTCACACGCTGGAGGTCGCATCTCCCCCGCGAGACCGGGCCTCCATGGCGGCGACCATAGGAGGCCAGATTCGGGGATCACACGCCCGCCAGACGGACCCTTCGCGAGCAGCATCCCTCTCCTGAACGTACCGGTCCTCAACTCCGGCCGTTGCGGCCACGGTCCGAGCTATTACCGAACGGCGCCCAAGACGCTGAGAGCATTGAGAACGGACTTTTCGAGCTTGGCGAGCCCGTCGAATTCGATGCCTAATCGAACAGACCCCGAGTCCAACGCGACTGCGTTCCGCACCTCGCCCTCTAGACGGATGTTGACCGAGGTGCCCATGGTGGGTGTCTCGACGGAGACATGGCGACCGACCAACCCGGAGCCGAGGGGGTGATCGATCACGATCCCCAGTCCGAGCTCAGACACGTCAAGAACGCGACAGCGTCTCGGCTCTTCGGCCGGCTCGCCTTCGATGTGGCACGAGCCAACCCAGCTGGCGATCTGCCGTGGCACTCGGCGACGAACTTCCATCGTGCGTGGACCCTTCTGTTTCCATTGCGGGAGGATCTGGCTTGGAGCGAACCCAGGTCGAGATCTTTCTCGATCGGTGCGTGAACATCCTTCTCCGCGCTCAGGATACCTCTGCGCTCTTTCCAGGACTCCGACGGAGCAAACGTCTGCAGGTAACATGCGGCTTGCAGAGCGCCGCAGCTTCGACCGGTCCGACAACGCACGGTGTATGCCGGTACGCGAAGGAGGGGCGGTGACCCACGACGTGCGTGCATCGGATCCCCCGATCACCGCCCCTCGTGCCGGATGGTGACATGGGCGAAGTCAACTCGGGTAGAGCCGGTTAGGCCGATCGCACACAACCGTTGCACAACGTTTTCAGAGATCGCCGTCTCCCGCTTGGGACGCTGACAGGGCCCGCCCAGTGTCTCGCGGCCCAAAAGGAAAACGGCCGAGAAGCTTTTAGTGAATGTGGAAATAGTCAAAGGGCGGGGGATCATCGCCCTGAAATCCCTGTTCAACCGGCATTGTGAAAGTGGAATTGTAGGGCTGCCATGGTATGTATCTAGCCACTTATTTCGAGTTCGACACCTTTAATCACGGCCAACCCCCTGTTATTCTGCCGTGACGGGATCCGGAACGGGCACCGGGGTGGGGGCCGGGAAGTTGAGGTTCCCCTAGCCCCTCCACCCGGCCCCCACCTCTCTTCTCGCGGCGGTGGACAAACGGGTGCGTCGTGGGTTAGTCGCGGTCGAAGGCG
>CAWFPP010000028.1:0-8805 GCA_963817735.1 uncultured Acidimicrobiaceae bacterium
GTATGTCCCTCTCAACGAGGCTCTGAGGATCCTAGCGGTCTGACCAGGTCTTTTCGGACCTGCGGCGACGAGCCTGCTTGACGAGGGTCCGGACCGAGATTCGAGGCTTCAGCCCGTCGGCGTTGTGACTCCTTGACCCGTCGCCGGCGTCGACTGGGTCGTGCTCGTCGACGTCGTCGTGGAGGAGGTCGGCGGCTCGGTCGCCGATGTCGTGGTCGTCGGTGGCAACGTTGTGGACGGCAAGGTCGTCGACGGCACCATTGACGACGTCGTCGTCGATGACGACGGGACGGTCGAGGCTGTCGCCGCCGCGACGCCGGTGTCCGGCGAAACGCATCCGGCAGGCGGCGTTGTGGGTCCGGTCTGCCCCGGCATCAGCACGGTCCCGGCGCATCCGAAGTCGGAGAAGGTCGACTCGCTCGTGCTCGTGGACCCGTCGGAGAAGTGCGCCACCGAACGCGTCTGGCGGATGTAACCGGACGCATCGACGGAGACCTGCGTCGTCGTCCCGGTATAGCCCTGTTGCTTCAAGAGGGCAGCCGCATCGGTGATCGCTTTCGCCTCTTCGGCATTGATGCCTGGCACGTCGGCACCTTGCGCCGGGTCGATGGAGATCTCGTACACCGTGACCGGCACGCCGTCGACCGTCCCGGTCCCGGTCTGGTCGGCGCCGGTGATCATGCTCTGGTCGAGATCGAGGTACCCGGTCGGGCTCGCCAAGCCGCCCATCGCCAGCGCCCCCGACCGGGCGCCCAACGTGCCCTCCACCAGGCCGGCGAATCCGGAGAGCGATGCACCCGGTCCGGACTCCTGTGACCCGGGGGCCAACCCGTAGTTGGCGCCACCGAACTCCCAGACGTCGGTGCCGTTGTCCCGGAGCGTGATCTCCCCGAGGCCCGGCACGTTCGACACGGCGACCATCGCGAACGGGTCGGTATCGATCGTTCCCTGGCCGGTGGTGGGGGAACTGAGGCCCGGGGATTGGAGGGAGGCGGTTCCCGTGCATTCCATGGTCTGGCCGGAGGCGGGGGGTGGGGCACTCGGGCCGGCGCCGCTGTTCGTCACGCTGTTCGCCGTCGAGAAGGTCACGACGTGGCAGGAGGGCACCGCCGTCGTGGTCGTCGTGGTGACGGTAGGCGGAGTGAGCGGGTCGAACTCGTAGCTGACGTTGAAGCTGCCCGAGGTCGTGGTGGCACTCAACGCCGACAGGACCTGTTGCTCGGCAACGCCCCGCGTGAGGTGCGGTGCCGTCTGCGCGTGCGTGGCGGAGGGTCCGTTCGACGAGAGCGCAAACGCCACCGGGACCGCAAGCGCGGCCACGCACACGATGCTGGCCACGACGACGCCCACCCGGCGCCTGTTGGCGGATCGGCTCGTGCCGGCGGGGGGATCCTCGAACCAGAGACCATCGCGCTCTTCGTTGTCACTCACGGCGCGCCCCTCTTCAGTCGGCCGATGTCATGGTCAACCGGCACTGGTCGTGGTGGTCGAGGTGGACTGCGACGACGTCGTCGAGGTGGTCGTGGCTCCAGGAGCCGTGGACGTGCTCGTCGTGGAGGGCGACAACGGTGTGGCGGGTGACAAGGGTGTGGCAGGGGGGATGGTGGTCGGAACGAGCTGGCTCGACCCCGTTGTCGTCGTGGTCGTCGTGGTCGGTGCCGAACCGGTGTCGGCCGAATTGCAGCCGGATGGTGGCGTCGAGATGCCTCCCTGGCCCGGCATCAGGACGGTGCCGGCGCACCCGAAGTTCGAGAAATGCGCGTCGAGCGTGACAGTTCCTGCGTCGGCGAACGTCACCGTTGACGTCGATTCGCGGATGAACCCCGACGCGTCAATGGAGACGAGGTCGTGGATGGTGCGGTACCCCTGCGCCGTGAGGGTGGCGACCGCGGCCTCAATCGCACCCTGCTCCTCGGAGCTCGTGCCGGGAGCCGTCGCCAGAGAGGTTGGGTCGACGGCCAGCTCGTACTGCGTGACGGCCACCCCGTCGACCGTTGCGGTACCCACTTCGGTCGCACTCGTGACAGCCGGTTGTTCCAGGTCGAGGTACCCGGTCGGGCTGGCCATTCCCATCATGGCCACCGCGCCCTCCCGCTGACCGAGCGTGCCCTCGACAAGGCCGGCAAACCCGGCGAGGGGACTCCCTCCCGCGTCGGTGGAATCAGGGGTCAGCTGGTTGTCCGTTTCCGATACCTCCCACACCGTCGTGGGATCGACCCGCACGCCGACCTGCAGCTCGGTCGAGCTGTCCGCCTTGACGTCGGCCGATGCGGCCATCGCCATCGGATCGGTGTTGATCGTTCCCGACCCCTGCACCGTGGTGCTCTGCGAGGCGGGGGACGGCGGGCACGCGGGACCTTGGCAGCTCAGAACTCCGGAGGCGGCGCTGCTGGCGTACGGCGTTTCGCTCAGCTGGTAGGTGAAGGCGAAATTCCCCGAGTCCGTGGTGGCGCTGAGCGCGGCCAGCACGGACTGCTTGGCAGGGCCGCCGCTCACTGTGACGTGGTGTTGCAGGGCGGACCGTGTCGCGGGTTCGGACCCCGAGGTGGCCAAGAGCCCGACCGGGATGCCGATCAGTGCCACGCAGGCCGCGACCCCGAGGACCATGCCCGCACGGCGGGGGTGGGTGCGGGCATGGGGCGACCCCGTCCCTTCGTCGATCCACAGGCCGCCATCGTCCGAGGACTGCCCCGCATTGCGTGCCGACTTCCCATCGTCCACGGTGGCACCCCCCTTGTCGGCCCGGTGCCGACTGTGGCGCGCGGCCCGGCTGACGTGCGGGCTCCGAAGCCATCGTACCGAGGGTGCGAACGCGCGTCCAGGGTCTGCACCCGAATCCGTAAAATTCGTTATGGGGTCTCTGACTAGGGAGAGATCGACCTTTCCGTCCCGGAGGAGTCCGGCCCGCTCAGCCGACTCGAGCAGAACCCGGGCGGTCGTCCGACATTTGGCGGAGTCTTCCCCGAAGCGGGTTTCGAGCACCGTGGCGAGCGCGTCGGCGTCCCCGAGCTCCCGGTCCGATGCATCCTCGAGGACACGGTGGAACAGAGGCACCGCCCAGCACGCTTCGGCCAGGGCCACCCTGCGCACCCCGGCATCGTCGGAGAGGCAGCGGCGCCCGCGGTCGGTGAGGACGACCTGACCCGATCGGCCCGCGACGAGCCCGAAGAGGCGGGCGTTGGCCAAGCGGCTCAGAAACGCCCCGTTGCGTACGCCGCTGTACGAGAGGTCCGAGGCGAGGCTGTCGGCGTCCGTTCGTCCGCCCGCCCGGGCAACGGTGCCCGCCAGTGTCAACGAGGCGTCGAGGCCGTAGGTCACCGAGCGGTAGAGCGAGCGTGCCATGCGTGAACTACGGCGTCCCGGCCAACGAGCTCATGGATCCACGACTCCTTCCGCGGTGCGGACCACCTTAGTTTTCCAGGTGAGGTCGCCCCAGCGGCCCACCTCCGTTGGGACGAACCCCTATCCTCTGGCCCGTGCGCGCCATGCGGCTCGAGCCATGAGAGGGCGATGACTTCCGGGGGAGGGGACGCGGACGACAGGCGCATGGTCGGGCTCGTGCTCACACCCGAGGCGGCCGAGCAGCTCGGTGGGCTCTATGCCCGGATCGTGGAGTCGGTGCAGAGCGTCCTGTACGCCGACGACGAGATGGTGCAGCTCGCAGTCGGGTGCCTGCTCGCCCAGGGCCACCTGCTGGTCGAGGATCTCCCGGGATTGGGCAAGACCACGTTGGCCAAGGCACTCGCCCGTTCGTTGGGGCTCGACTTCCATCGGGTGCAGTTCACCGCCGACCTGCTGCCCGCAGACGTGACCGGCGCCATGGTCCTCGATCGGGATAGGGGAGAACCCATATTCCGTCCCGGCCCCGTCTTCACCAACGTCTTAATGGCGGACGAGCTGAACCGGGCATCGGCCCGGTCGCAGTCCGCCCTCCTCGAGGCGATGGAGGAGCGCCAGGTCACGGCGGACGGCACCACGATGCCCCTGCCCCGGCCCTTCATGGTGCTCGCCACCCAGAACCCCTTCGACGCCGCGGGCACCTCGCCCCTCCCGCAGGGGCAGCGCGATCGTTTCCTGCTGCGTCTCTCCATGGGCTACCCCAGCCGGGCACACGAGGACCGCCTCCTGACGCGCGTCGGCCCCACCGCACCTGTCGACGCGCTGGGTCCGGCGCTCACGCGCTCGGACCTCGACGCATTGCTCGGCGCCGTCGCCGACGTGCACGTCTCGGACGCCATACGGGGCTACATCCTCGACATCGTCGCGGCCAGCCGCGCCCACCCCGCTTTGGCCGTGGGCGCGTCACCTCGGGGTGCCCTTGCCCTCCGACAGGCCTCCTGCGCCCTGGCGTTGGCGGCGGGTCGGCACTATGTCGTTCCCTCCGACGTGCAGCATGCGGTCGAGCCGGCGCTCGGTCACCGACTCGTCCTCCTGCCCGGCAGCGAGCGCTCCGGCACCGGCGTCCACGAGGTCGTGACGGACCTCGTCCAGCACATCCCCATTCCGGGGCCCGAGACACTGGCCGACGCCCGCACCGGGACCTGAGCGGATGGCCCGCGAGACCACCACGCGCGGCCGATCCGAGCTGGCCCGCCACGACGCGCGTCTCTGGACCTGCATCACCCGGCTGCGACCGACCTGGCGCGGCGTGTGGGTCGCAATCGTGGCCGCCACCCTCGTCGTCGTCGAGATCGTCACGGGCGACACCGCCCTCTTGCTCGTGTTGGTGGTCGTGGCCGTCCCCTTCGTCGTGTCCCCGGTCATGGTCCTCGGGCGCGCCCAACGTGGCGAGGGCGTCGAGGTCCACCTGATGATCGCCCCCCCCGTGGTCCCCGTCGGCGCCCCGAGCCGCCTCCTGGTCCAGCTGAGCCGTTCGGGTGCTGCCGACGGCCCTCCGTTGAGCCTCGATCGACCATCGGAGCATTGGCGCGTCGGAATCCCGAGCGGGCCGCCTGCGGCCGAACCCCCAGCTCCGCCGTTCACGCTGGCCCCGGAGGTGGGGCGCCTGATCCGCTGGGACCGGCTGATGCCCGATGAGCACGCGTCGGCGACCCTGTCGTTGCCCACCGGGCGGCGCGGCGTCTTCACGATCGGACCCCTGCGCCTGTGGGTGCACGATCCCTTCGCCTTGTTCGGCCTGACGGTCGCCACAGCCAGACCCGTCATGCTCGTCGTCCATCCGCCCGCCGTCGTCGGCACGACACCGCCTGCAGCCCGTCCGGGATGGAGCGGATCGACGCAGTTCGGCGATGGTCCGGCCGGCGCGCACTCCGATGATCCGGGAGGCGAATGGAGCGGGCTGCGGCCGTACGAGCCGGGGGACCGCCTGCACCTCCTCTCCTGGCAGGCCGAAGCCCGCTTCGGGTCCCTGCTCGTCCATGACTTCCGCCCGGAATCCGAGGACGTGGTGAGCGTCGTGCTCGACGACCGGGCCCTTGTGCACCGGCGTGATGCATTCGAGAGAGCCTTGGGTGTCGTATACGGCTTTGTCTCGACAGCAGGAGGACGCGCCGCGGACTACGACGTGTCCACGCTGTCGGGACGCCGGGTCCGGGGCTCGACCACGCCCGAGGGGCTGGTCGCGTTGATGACCTTCCTCGCCGAGGTCCGACCCACGCGCTCGAGCCTTCATGCCCTGCCGTCCGCAGCGGCACTGTCCCTCGGCGCTCCGGTGATCACGACGCCGACCGCGGCGCCGTCCCTTCCCCTCTCGCTCCATCCGGGGTCGGTCGTGGTGGTCGAGTGATGGGCACGCTCCGGCGCCTCGGACCTGACGTCTGGTTGCTGGCGGCTTCGGTGCTCGCCGCCGCCGCGGTCGGGCGGCTGTTCCAGGGCGATCCCGGGGGACGGGTCCTGGTTCCCTTGCTCGTCTCGGCTGCGGTGGGCTCTGCGGTGCCGACCCTCTTGGCCGCCCTGCGGGTCGCGCTGCCCGTCCGGGCCGTCGCGGGAACCGTCGCCGTGATCCTCACGAGCATCTGGACGTCGGTCGGCACCGCAACCGCGTTCGGCCTCCCGACCGTGCACACGTGGCACGTGGTGCAGGCGGACCTGCGCACGGCGCGGCCCCTGCTCGGTCAATTCGCCGTCCCGTTCCCTCCCGTCCCAGGACTCGTGTTCCTGGCGGCGATGGCCTGCGGCGTCGTGGCGCTCGTCGCGTCGCTCCTCCTGCGTGCCAGCGACAACCCGGACCGGTTGTATCCGGGGCTCGCCCTTCTCGGCCCGTTGGGCCTTCTCGCGTTCGCCTGCAGCCAGAGCACGGCACGTTCGATGACGGTTTTCGTCGTGCTCTACGGCGCTGCCGCAGCACTGACCCTGACCACGGCTCGGGCTGCACCTGTCCAGCCATCGCACGCAACCCGTCTGCGGAGGTGGGCCACTCCGGCCGCACTGACGGCCTGCACCATGGCTGGAGTCGTCCTCGTGGCCGTGCTCCTGACGTCGAGCGAAGGAGGTGCCGGGTCGTCCGGTCCCGGCGTGGCGCCGGCCGTGCCGCTGAGCGCGGAGTCGCTCACCTCGAATCTGCTCGCGGTCGAGGTGCACGACGCCAATGACGTGCTGTTCCAGGCGAACAGCCGCTACCGCACCTATTGGCAGGTGGCCGTCCTGAACGTCCTGCGCAACGGCGTGTGGGTTCCCGATCCGGGTACGACGGCAGCGGCGCACGGCACTGGGGTGGTGGGTCAATCGGGGCCGGGTGCTGCGTCGTCGGGCTCGGGCTCGGGGGACTTCAAGGCGACAGTCCGGATACAGGACCTCGCGAGTCGCATTCTCCCCGTCCCACCGGGGACGGTCGCGCTGGCGGGAACACCGGCCATGTTGACGGCCGTGGGCGCCGTCGCGCCCACCGCGACGACGTCGGGGCAGCAGTACACCACCTTGTCTCCGCCTCCGGTGACCCAACCCGGGACTCTCGGCGGCAATGCGCCCGTGGCGACATATCCGCCGAGCCTCGTGCAGGCCGAGACCGCGCTCCCCGTTCTCCCACCGAGCATCGCGGCGTTGGCGCGTTCCATCGCGTTCGGAGCACAGGGCCCGCTGAGCGAGGCGGAGTTGTTGACCAACTGGTTCCGCTCCGGCCGGTTCCACTACACCCTGAGTCCGCCGGCATCCCCGCCGGGCACCGATCCCTTGGTCAGCTTCCTCACCCAGACCCGATCGGGCAGCTGCGAGCAGTTCGCCGGCGCGTACGTGGTGTTGGCCCGGTCCCTCGGCCTGCCGAGCCGCGTGGTCGTGGGGTTCACGGCCGGCCGGTACAGCGGGCCCGGCGAGGTCAGCGTGCAGGGTGCACGCGCACGCGTGGCCGCAGGTGTACCTCGGGCCGGGGGCAGGGTGGGTGTCCTTCGAGCCCACCCCCCAACAACCCCGCGGCGAGGTCGCCCCCGAGGGCGTGATCGGGCCCAGCGGTGTGACGCTGACGACACCGGGCGCTCCACCGACGACGGCCCCGTCCGGGACGGCGCCGTTCTCCGTGCCGACGACGGTGCCGACCCCGGTCGGGTCGAGCGGCGGCACGCCGACCACGGCCGCAGCGGGTTCGGGGGCGGGGTCGGGTGCGGGTGTCGTCGGGTGGGCACTCGGTGGCGCCGCAGCGGTGCTGGTGGTCCTTCTGGTGCTGTTCCTCGTTCGCCGCCGGCGCTGGTCCCCGGCGGGCCGCGCCCCGGACCAGTTGGCGCTGCTCGCCCAGGCCGAGGTCGAGCGAGCGCTGCGTCGGGCGGGGGTCGAGCGCCCCTTGTGGCAGCCCCTTGACCTCTTCTTCGAGGATCTGCGCCCGGACCCCGCGGACCCCGCGAGCGCCGGGGCGGGCGACGGCGGCGCGTCCCTGATCGCGGACGGCATCATGGTCGCTGAGTCGGTGGACGCCGCCCTGTTCGATCCGTTCGGCACGTCCGAGGAGCGGAGTCGCGCTGCGTATCAGGCTGCTCTCCGGGTGCGGAAGCAGCTGAAGGATGCGGCGGCCTCCCGGGTGGGAGCGGCTGACCGCCCGTAGGCGTCAGGGCTCGAGGCACTCCGCCAGGGTCACCTCGTGGCTGCCGTCGCGATGCTGGGGGAGATGCCTGGTGGAGTACGCGTCGGCGTTGACCCGCACCGCATCCGGGCTCACCGCGCCCAGCCGGATGCGGGCCGGAACGCCCAGCGCCATGGCGCCGGCCGGGACCTCCGTCCCCGGGCGGACCACGGCACCGGCACCGACGAGGGAACCGGAGCGGCAGACGACCCCCTCCAGGACGGTGGCGCCCGAACCGACGAGCACCAGGTCCTCGAGGACACAGCCCTCGAGATGCACCAGGTGCCCGATCACGCAGTCGTCCCCGATCCGCGTCTGCCGCACGGCTTGGGTGTGGACGACGGACCCGTCCTGTATCGAGGTCCGGGCGCCGATCACGATCGGACCGTTGTCGGCCCGGATGACGGCCCCCGGCGACACGCTCGAGCCCGGTCCGATGCGGACCTCGCGACAGGAAGCCGATCAGGACCGCGAGAGGGTGGATGTAGGCATCAGGGTGGATCCGCGGTCGTTCGTCGCCCAACGCGTAGAGAGTCATGGCGGACATTCAAACAGCGGGCGCGAAGCGGGTTGTCGCGCAGTGCTCGCCGGCGCTGACGCGCCAGGCCGCCTGACGGCCAGCGTTCAACCGTCGGCGAGCAGCAAGCCGTCGGCGCTGACCGCCACGTGGATCGGCGTGAGCCCCCGCGGGGCCGGCGGGCTGACGACGGCGCCGGTTGCGGGGTCGAACTTGAGCCGTGGCATGGACACACAATCAGCTTGGCGCCTGGCGATTATGATCGACCGTGCAGCCTGCGTGT
>CAWFPP010000029.1:0-7638 GCA_963817735.1 uncultured Acidimicrobiaceae bacterium
CTCCACGTCCTCTGCGACGTCCTCGGAGACGGGGGCACGGCCAGCACTCAGCTCGCCGACCCGCTGGGCTGCCCGCTCGCGGGCCTGCTCCGCTCGGGGCACGTCGATCTCCGACGCCAGCTCCGCCACCCCGGCCAGCACGGTCACGCGGGTCGACAACCCGGGCAACGGGCCGTCGCCCTCGGCCAGGCCCGCCGCCGCGCCCGGGCTGGTGTCGACCTGCAGGAAGCCGCCGTGCACCGCCAGCCGCAACAATGTCCCCTCGGTCTGCTCGACCTTCACCTCGCAGTGCACCACGTCACCCACCAGTGGCGTGTGGCCGTCGAGGACCGTGAGGGCCCCTTCGGAGGTGGCCAGCACGACCGAGGTCGCGCCCCCGGCGTAGAGGGACTGTTCGGGCGTGACGATCTCCACGCCGAAGACGCCGTCCGCCACTAGCCGGCCTCGGTCTCGAGCGTCCGTGCCTTCTCGAGCACGGACTCGACGCCGCCCACATTGAGGAAGGCCTGCTCGGGCACGTTGTCGAGGTCACCGTTGGCCAGCGCCTCGAACGACTCGACCGTCTCGTCGATGGGCACGAAGATCCCCGGCACCCCGGTGAAGACCTCGGCCACGAAGAAGGGCTGGGACAAGAAGCGCTGGACCTTGCGGGCCCGGCTCACCGTGACGCGGTCCTCCTCGGACAGCTCGTCCATGCCGAGGATGGCGATGATGTCCTGCAGCTCCTTGTAGCGCTGCAGGATCTCCTGCACGCGGCGGGCGACGGCGTAGTGGCGTTCGCCGACGACTTCGGGGGCCAGGATGTTCGACGTCGAGGCCAGCGGGTCGACCGCCGGGTAGATGCCGAGCGCCGCGATCTGCCGCGACAGCTCCGTCGTGGCGTCGAGGTGGGTGAACGTCGTGAAGGGCGCCGGGTCCGTGTAGTCGTCGGCGGGCACGTACACGGCCTGCAGCGAGGTGATCGACTTGCCCTTGGTGGACGTGATCCGCTCCTGCAGCTCGCCCATCTCGTCGGCCAGCGTGGGTTGGTAGCCCACGGCGGAGGGCATCCGGCCCAGCAGGGTCGAGACCTCGGAGCCGGCCTGGACGAAGCGGAATATGTTGTCGACGAAGAGCAGCACGTCCTGGTTCTGCACGTCCCGGAAGTACTCGGCCATGGTCAGCGCGGCCAGCGCGACGCGGAGGCGGACGCCCGGGGGCTCGTCCATCTGCCCGTAGACCAGCGCCGCCTTGTCGATGACGCCGGACTCCTGCATCTCGAGCCACATGTCGGTGCCCTCACGGGTGCGCTCACCCACGCCGGCGAAGACCGAGACACCACCGTGCTGCTGGGCGACGCGGTGGATCATCTCCTGAATGATGACGGTCTTGCCGACGCCGGCTCCGCCGAAGAGGCCGATCTTGCCGCCCTGCACGTAGGGCTCGAGCAGGTCGATCACCTTGATGCCCGTCTCGAACATCAGGGCCCTCGGCTCCAGCTGGTCGAACGCCGGGGCGGGGCGGTGGATCTCCCAGCGCTCGTCGATCCCCTCGATCTTGTCGGTGTCGAGCGGCTGGCCCAGCACGTTGAAGACATGGCCGAGCACCGCGTTGCCGACCGGGACCGAGATGCCCCGACCCAGGTTGCGCACCGCCGCACCGCGCACGAGCCCGTCGGTCTGCTGCATGCAGATGCAGCGGACGCGCCCGTCACCGATCTGCTGGGCCACCTCGGCCGCCACGGTGTGCGTGCTGCCGTCGAGGTCGATGTCGAACTCCACCTCGAAGTTGATCTCGGGCAGGGCATGCGGCGGGAATTCGACGTCGATCACCGGTCCGGCGATGGCGACGACGCGCCCGTCTTCGAGCGCGTGCCCTGTTGTGCCGTCCCTCTGTGCGGTGGTGGTCATGCGGTCAAGCTCCCTTCGATTGGCGGAGCGCCTCGGCCCCGCCGACGATCTCCATGATCTCGGTGGTGATGGCGTCCTGACGGGCGCGGTTCATGACGCGGGTCAGGGTGCGGACGAGCTCGTCCGCGTTCTCGGTGGCGGCCGCCATGGCACGCTGCTGGGCGGTGAAGAACGATGCCGTGCCCTCGAGCAGGGCGGCGAAGATCTCCGCCTCGAGCGCGCGTGGGGCCAGCTCGGCCAGGAGCTTGGCCGGCTCCGGCTCGAACTCGGTGTAGCCCTCGAGCGTCCCGTCCTCCTCGTAGACCACGCCCGCCTCCTCGGGCAGGGGGAGCGGCAGCATCTGCATCCGCTCGACGCGCTGGGTCCCGGCGGAGATGAAACGGGTGGACACCATCTGCACCAGATCGATCTCACCGGCGGCGAACGGCGCCGCCACGATCGCCGCAATGTGCCGGGCGTCGCCGAACTCGGGGCGGTCGGCCACGCCGACGAACGACTGCGCCACGTCGATGCCGCGGTAGCGGAGGTAGGACGGGGCTTTCTTGCCCACGGACCACACGGTGACCTCGGTGCCGGCGGCCCGGTACTCGGCCACGGCGCGCTCGGTCGTGCGCAGGACCCCCGAGTTGTACGACCCGGCCAGGCCGCGGTCACCGGCGATGACCAGGATCCCGACGTGCTGGGGCGACTCGGGCGTCCCGAGCAGCTTCTTCGCCGCCATCGGGTCGGCCGCCGCCGTCAGCCGCAGCACGCGCTCCATGCCCTCGCGGAAGGGACGGTTGGCGGCGATCCGGTTCTGGGCGCGCACGATCCGCGAGGCGGCGATGAGCTCCATCGCCTTGGTGATCTTTCTCGTGGACTGCACGCTGCGGATCCGGCGCCGCAGGATGCGCTCTTGGCCTCCGGCCATGCGTCAGTCGACCTTCCCCATGTCGAACCCCTGCAGGAAGGTGGTCATCCCCGTGTCGATCTCGTCACCCTGGGGCATGGCACCGGTGCTCCGGATCGTCTCGAGGACCGCGGGGTGGTTGGCCCGGAAGTACTCGATGAGCTCGGTGGCGAACCGCTGCACCTCGCTCACCGGGACCGTGTCCGTCCAGCCCTTGGTCCCGGCGTAAATGACGAGGACCTGCTCCTCCACCGGTACCGGCGCGTTCTGGGGCTGCTTGAGCAGCTCCGTCAGGCGGTAGCCGCGGTCGAGCTGGGCCTGGGACACGCGGTCGAGCTCCGAGCCGAACGTGGCGAAGGACTCGAGCTCGCGGAACTGCGCCAGGTCGATCTTGAGCGTCCCGGAGACGGACTTCATCGCCTTCACCTGGGCGGCGCTGCCGACGCGGCTCACCGAGTTGCCGACGTTGATGGCCGGACGGATGCCCGAGTTGAAGAGGTCGGTCTCCAAGAAGACCTGGCCGTCGGTGATGGAGATGACGTTGGTCGGGATGTAGGCCGAGATGTCGCCGGCCTTGGTCTCGATGACGGGCAGCGCGGTCAGCGACCCGCCGCCCAGCGCGTCGGAGAGCTTGGCGGCCCGCTCCAACAGGCGGGAGTGCAGGTAGAAGACGTCGCCCGGGTAGGCCTCGCGACCCGGTGGGCGCCGGAGCAGGAGCGAGACGGACCGGTAGGCCTCCGCTTGCTTGGAGAGGTCGTCGTACACGATGAGCGCGTGCTCGCCGTTCTCCATCCAGTGCTGGCCCATCGCGCAGCCGGCGTAGGGCGCCAGGTACTTGAAGGGAGCGGGGTCCCCGGCGGAGGCGACCACCACGACGGTGTACTCGAGCGCCTGGTGGTCCTCCAGGGTGGCCACGGTCTGCGCCACCGAGGAGTTCTTCTGGCCGATGGCGACGTAGATGCACTTCACGCCCTGGCCGGCCTGGTTGATGATGGTGTCGACGGCGACCGTCGTCTTCCCTGTCTTGCGGTCGCCGATGATCAGCTCACGCTGCCCACGGCCGATCGGCGTCATGGCGTCGATGGCCTTGATCCCGGTCTGCAGCGGCTCGCTCACCGGCTGGCGGCCCACGATCCCTGGGGCCTGCACCTCCATGCGGCGCGTCTCGGTGGTGTTGACGGGGCCCTTGCCGTCGAGCGGCTCGCCCAGGGCGTTGACCACGCGGCCGAGCAGCGCGTCGCCGACCGGGACGGTCTGGATGCGCCCGGTGGCCTTGACCGTCTGCTCCTCCTCGAGGCTGTCGACCTCGCCCAGGACGACAGCACCGATGGTGTCCTCGTCGAGGTTCAGCGCCAGGCCCAGGGTCCCGTCCTCGAACTCGAGCAGCTCGTTCACCGCCGCACCGGGCAGCCCGGAGACCCGGGCGATGCCGTCACCGACCTCCACGATGCGCCCGATCTGCTCGGTGCCCACCACCGGGGTGTAGTCCTCGACGTTGCGCTCCAGCGCCTTGGTGATCTCATCGGCGTCAATCGTGAGCTCTGCCATCACTCTGCTCCCTCTGTCTGATCGTGCGAACTTTGGCCCCGGCCGAACCCCGCCGGCGTCCAGCCGGCCGGCGCGAAATGCTCCCGGAGTGCATCGATGCGGCCGCGCGCCGTGGCATCCACCTGCAGGTCGCCGATGCGGATCAACGCGCCGCTCAACAACGACTCGTCCACCTCCACCTGCAGCTCCACGGGTGAACCGGCCAGGGCGCCGAGCGATTCGCTCAGCTCGTTGCGCTGCACCTCGTCGATCGGCGCCGCCGCACGGACGCGGGCGATGCGCCAACCCCTGGCCTGCGCGGTCAATTCCACCAGGTAGTCCAGGGTCCCGACGATGTCCCGGGCCCGGCCCCCCGTCACGGCGTAGCGGGCGAGCGACAGGCTGGCGGGCGGGACCTTGCCCTCGAGCAGTTGCGTGACCAGCCCCTGGCGTGCCGTCACGGCTATGTCGCGGTCGGAGAGTGCGGCGCGCAGGGACGTCGTGGCGGCGACGATGCGGGCGAACCGGAAGAGATCGTCCTCCAGCGACTCCAACTCGGCGGTGGACATGTCCTCGTGCACCGCCGTGGCGAAGCCACCGACCCGCTGGCGCGATTGCAGCAGGCTCAAGCCGGGCTCCTCGTCCTGCCCCTCGGCCAGATGACGCACCCGGGTGCTGACCCAGCCCAGGGCCGGGGTGACCTCGGGTGCGGTGACCGCCATGCAGGCGAAGGCGGACAGCCGGCGCGCCGGGGGTGCGACTTTGCCGTCCAGCAGCTCGAGCACGACGGCCCGGCGGGCGGGACCGGGCACGGCGGTGTCGGTCAGCGCCGCCCGGAGCTGGCCGTTGGCCAGGACGAGCAGCTCAAACGCTTCAAGGTCCGCGGCGAGGCTACCGAGCGCGGCCGGACCGGCCTTCTCGGCGACCGCGGCGGTGTAGCCCTGAAGCGCTGGGTTCACTGCCGGGCCCCGGTCCCGGCGGCGGCGGCACCGCCGGCCGGCTCGGCCCGCAGCGCGGCGACGGCCTCGTCAATGAGGTCCCGGTGGGCCTCGGCGTCCACCTCACGCCCGATGACCCGCTCCACGACTTCCATCACGATCTCCCCGAGGCGGGCGGCCGCCTCCTCGACCGCCCGCTGCCGGGCCAGGGCGATCTCGACGTTGGCGTTGCCCACGATGCGCTCGTACTCGCCTTGCCCCCGGGCCTGCGCGTCGGTTCGCACCTGCTCGGCCGTGCGATTGGCCGTGGCGACGATCTCGCGCGCCTGGTGGCGCGCCTCTTCGAGCACGTTGCGGCGTTCGTCGTCGGCCGCCTCGGCGTCGGCGCGCGCCTTGTCGGCGGCCTCCAGGGACTCTCTGATCTTCTCCTGGCGCTCCTCCATCGCCTTGTTGATGGGAGGAAGCACCCATTTGTAGATGGCCAGGATCAGAACGATGGAGACAGCCAGCTCAATGAAGAAGGTCCCATTGGGCAAGAGGAAAATGCCTGCGGTGGTCATGGTGCTCTCGGTTTCCGGAGGGTCTCCGCGAAGGAGAAGGTGGGTTGGGTCGCGCTAGCCAGCGATGCTCTTGGCGGCGAAGACGTAGACGAACACCACCATGAAGAGGAGATTGATGAAGTACATGGCCTCCACCAGGCCGACCGTCAGGAAGAAGTACTGACGGGCCTTGGCCTCAATCTCGGGCTGCCGCGCGATGGCGGCGATCGTCTGCGAACCGGCCAGGCCGTCACCGACCGCGGCCCCGATGGCGCCTCCACCCAGTGCGAGTCCACCACCGATGAGTGCGCCGGCGACACGCACCGCCCCTTCAATGTCGTTTGTTGCCATGTTTCCTCTCCTTTGTCGAGATCGTGTTGAGTTCGAACAATCCGCTGGTCGCCGGGACCCTCAGTGCTGATCCCTGCTCATACCCATACCGAGGTACATGATGGTCAGCAGGGCGAAGATGAAGGCCTGGATGGCGCCGATGAAGAGCTCGTCGAACGGCTTCCACACCAGCAGGCCGATCCAGGACAGGTAGGGCGGAATGAGGGCGACGATCACCGCCACCATCAGCACCCCGGAGAAGATGTTGCCGAAGAGCCGGAACGTCAGCGTGATCGGCTTGGTGATCTCCTCAATGATGTTGATCGGGGTGAGCGCGGCGTAGGGCTGGGCATAGTGCTTGAAGTACCCCTTCAAGCCACGCGCCTTGACCGAGTTGTAGTGCACCAGGAAGAACACCGTCAGGGCCAGGGCCAGCGGCAGGTTCACGTCGCCCGTGGGCGGGGCCAGGAACCCGGGGTCGCCACTCGGCACGAAGGCCAGCCAGTTGCAGATCAGGATGAAGAAGAAGACGGTCACGCCGAGGCCGACGAAGGGCCGGCCCTCGGGCCCGATGGCCGAGTCGGCCAGGTCGGTGACCTGCTCGACCAGCGTCTCCCAGAAGAGCTGCAGCTTGCCCGGCACCCCGGAGGTCACCTTGGCCCGCATGCGGAACCCGAAGGCCAGCACGATGGCGGCCGCCAGCAGCGTGGTCCACACGACGTCGCCGTAGATGGTGAGCCCGGCCACGTGCCAGACGCTGTGGTGATTGCCGATGGTGATATTGCCGCTGGCGAGGACGAAGTGGTTCCTCATTGGATCCCCTGCGAGATGATGACGCGCCCAACGTTGACGACGAACAGCAGTTGGAAGATGACGAGGCCGGCCACCGCACCGATGCCGAGCGCACCGTTCAGCAGGAGCAGGCCCACGCAGATCACGGTGATGACGCCCAGGCGCGTCACGCTCTTGGTCCCGATGGCCCGACGCAGCACCTTGTTGCTGGTCTCTCCCGACGTGTTGAGCTTGGCCACCCCGGCATCGAGGAAGCGGAGGTTGAGCACCGCGATGGTGAGCCCGATGCCGAGCCCCAGTGCGGCCCACGGCGCCGAGAGCAGCAGCGCGATCAGGATGGCGGCGACGCCGACGACGATGGCCGAGACGATGGTGCGACGGAGCACCCTGGCCAATGCGTTGCCTCCGAGGCCCGAGAGCCCGTCGAGCATGTTCATGGCCGTGCCCCTACAGGTACGTACGGATCTGCTTGATCACGCTCAACGCGGCCACCGCCAGGCCCAGTGCCAGGCCCACCAGCAGGAAGGCCGGGGCCGTGTGCAGGGCGCTGTCCACCCAGATGCCGAGCCCGAGCCCGATACCCACGCAGACGGCGGCCGCCAGCCCCATGCTGAGGAAGGCCATCGCACCCGGGAGCGGCTTGGGCTCCCGGGGCTGGGAGGATTCGTCCGGCGCACTCACCCGGACGGGCGCGCACGTCGATGCTCACTTGACCACGCATCCGACTGCTGACC
>CAWFPP010000030.1:0-6430 GCA_963817735.1 uncultured Acidimicrobiaceae bacterium
GACGGGCTCGATAACCTCGACCGATGCCGAGCATTCCGCCAACAGTGGCGTTCGTGCACGGTTGTACCCAGGGTCCCAGTAGCTGGGATCGGGTTCGCCGGTATCTCGCCGACGCCGATGTACGAACTGTGCTCGTCGACTTGGACCCACGGGACTTCGACGACGCAAACGCGCTGGAATGTTCTTCCCATATTGCAGAGGTCTTGGGGAACGTTGAACGAGTCATCCTGGTCGGCACTTCGTGTACCGGCCTGATCATTCCCGTGGTGTCGATGTTCAGACCGATAGATCACCTGGTGTTCGTTTGCGCGGGCCTTCCCGACATTGGCAGATCGGCGACCGACCAGATCTTCGGCGACGGCCTGCTCCATGAGGATTGGATTGCCTACCCAGGGGCTCCCGACAGTGAAGAAGCTGCCAGGACGTTCATGTTCAACGACTGCGACGGCGCCACGTTGGACTGGGCACTTACGACAGTCCGACTCTGGATGCCACAGCCGGCGTACGACGAGATCACACCGCTGGAGGCGTGGCCCGAAGTACCGTCGACCTATGTTCTGGGGACAAAAGACAGGATCATCAATCAGGCGTGGGCGCGTCCAGCAGCGACCACTCGTCTCGGGCGGCCCCCGGTGGAACTGCAGACCGGGCATTGCCCTCAGAACAGTAGGCCCGAAGCACTGGCACGAATCCTGAGCCGCATCACGCACCAGACCACCCATTGAACAACCTGGCCTGTTCTCAACAAGGCCTGGCGTTCGACCAGCTGCTCAGATCGAGTCCCGGGTACCGCACCTTCATTCCGTTGACGGTCTCTTGGGTCCAGTAGGGGTGGCCGGGCGCTGGGAATCCGAAAAGAAGAAGCTGGCGTGGCGACGCCTGTTCAACGAACGGCGCCCATTCGGGCATGAAAGAGCGATCGCCCCAGGCGTGGCGATCCAGCCATGGCGCATCCGCCCGCCGATAGCTCACATGCGCACTGAACCGGGCGGAGTTCGGCTGCGTGAGCTCGGTCCCACGATGGAAGGTCTCGGTGGAATACGCCAACACCGTTCCGACGCCACCGGCGCTCGACACCTCCGACTCATAGAAGTGCGGCCGCTCCGATCGAGAGTAAGTGTGCGGAATGGGCGGCACCTCGCCCGAGACCGACAGGGGCACGATCCTCGTGGGACCGAGCGCCTGAGGCACGTCGCAGAGCCAGATGAACATCTCAACCCCTCGCCACCTGATGTCGCTCGAGGGAACCAATGGTGTGTGGTTGAGGAAGTCCCGGTGATGCTCCTGCTCATAGGTCGCTGCGCCGGTGTACTTCGCCCAGAGTTCGGAGGCGTACACACGGATGTCGTCGGTTCCCAGGCAGGCCTCGGCCAGTTGGACGAGGGGATCGCATACGACAAGGTTGCACAGTGTGACCGAGGGGAACGGAAAGGCGACGACCCCGCCGAATTCGTCGCCCGTGAACCCACGGTTCGACTCGCTCAACGGGTCGGAGTGGTACTCCCCGGCGGACGGAAAGACCTGCCGCAAGTCGCCACAGGCGGCATCGAGGACGTCTGGTGGCACCAGGTTCTCGTACAGGACATATCCGTCCTCTCGCCAACGCTTGGCCCCCGCAGAGAAGTCCACGAAACAAGAATGGCACCCATCCCACCCTGTCCGAGGTGCCATTGGTTCTGGGCTCGAGGTTGTCTCCGTGGAAGCATTTAACCGACGACCCGCAAGCTCGAAGCGCGCCGCCATTGACGCCGACGGACGTGAGGCCAGTCCGGAGAGCTGGAACTTTAGGGCCGCCGTGACGACGATCCGAAATTGAGGCAGGCTGTCCTTGAGAAAGCCATGTGCATGGTGGACGAAGGAGGATCGCCCGAACCACGGGCACCGAGCTCGTCGACATCGCCTGACTGGCCGAAAGAGAAGTGTCGGTGAGCATCCACTCCAACCTCAAAGCGTGGCTTGAACAAGCCAACCTGACAAAGAGAGACGAGTCGAACCAAGGGTGGTTCGAGGAGACATGCCGCCGATCCCAGCGGTCAATCCACTTCGCCAAGGAAGAGATGGAGCGAGAGCTTCAGACGATCATCAGAGAGGGATACGGCGAACAGCATCCCGAGGCCTGAAGCGTCCCTGAACGGCGGGTCGGTGAGGCACGTAAACCCTTACGGACTCTGCCGAATGTCCCGAGGGGTCTTTCTGAAGAGGGGAATCAGGCTGACGTAGTCAAGACCACGACGTCCACCGGCTGGTCGCGGCCACGTATCGCGAGACGATCGGTGCGACCTCCGGGGTGCTGCGCCTCAATGAGGGGGTAGAGCGGAGCAGCGAGCACAACCTCGCCTGGCAACGCATGCGCCTGAAGACGAGCACCGACATTGACCGCGTCACCAAGCGCGGTGAAGTCCAGAACGCTTCCGGATCCCACATTGCCCACGAAGGCCATGCCCGCGTTTGCAGCAACTCCGAGAGGCAGTTCCGTTATGTGCGATGCGAGCTCGAAGGCGGCGGTCGCGGCTTTCTGGCGGTACTGCGGTCCAGCAATGCCCTGAATGAACAAGCCCATCACTTCGTCTCCGATGAGTTTGTCGACGATGCCGTCGTTGTGAATCAGCACTCTTGTCGCTGCGGCATAGAAGTCGTTCAGGCGCTTCGCGAACGAGGTGGCGTCCGATCGCTCGCCGAGGGCTGTCGAGGCACGGACGTCGGCGAATACGACACCGATGTCTATCTCCATACCACCGGTGGGCAGACGATCGAAACAGTATTGGCAGATATTTGGGTTCTTGCGAGAAGGCTTGTGTCCGAGGACGCCGATAATTTTGCCACCCACCCCGCCAAAGGGGTTCAGGCACAACTTGCATCGGGGATCGTGAGGAAGCCGACGGAAGATTCGCTGAGCGATTCTCAGGGGCTCGTAACCCTTGACCAGTAGGGCTTCCCAGTCGACCGGTTTTGCCACGTCAGAACTATGGCTCGTCAAGGCGGAGCCCGCCAGGGTCGTTGGAGATCATGTTCTCGGTCGCGTTATCGGGAAGGGTCGTATTGGCTGCGGCCGCCCGTCGGAAACCCTTCGCCGGCAGTGAGGCCCGTCTTCGGGTTACCGGCGGCTCACCTCTTTGCCGAACGAGCCCCGGCCTGCGCTACCCGCTTTCGCCGCGGCCGAAGAGACCCCGGAGCGACTCGCCGGCGAACCGGCCGGCGGCTTCCGGCAGCAGCTCGTGGAGCGCGTCGGAGAACACCTCGACGCCGAGCGGTGCCGTCGTGCCGGTCGCCCGGAGGTCTGTCAGCAGGTCGGGCAACGGCAACTCACCGTGTCCCGGCAGCAGGCGTTCGTGCAGTGTGGCGTGGAGCAGATCCGTCTCCGGCTTCGCCGGCGCGTCGCACAGCTGCACGCCGAGAATGGACTCGCCTGGGATCGATCGCAGGAGCTGGCCGTCCGGATTGCCGCGGAAGTAGTGCCAGGCGTCGAGCATGAGGCCGCCATTCGGCCGATCAGCTGTCCGGACGACCTGCCAGGCCGTCGCCAGGTCGGGGATGCGCGACCAGGGGAGGAACTCCAGATGGACGAGCAGGCCGCGATCGGCCGCCCGGTCGCACAGCCCGGCGAAGGCCGCCGCCGCGTCGTCGAGAGACCAGGAGCCGCCGAAGACGTCGACGGCGTTGAGCGAGCGCGCGCCGACGGCCTCCGCCGCGGCGAACAGCTCCGCCTCGGCGAACCGGAAGATGCGTTCTTGGTCGAGCTCGGGTGGGATGCGGACCTCGGCCGCTCCGGGAAGCCACCACCACGCGGGGTCGAGCTCGCCCACCGACAACCCGTGGTCGGACAGCAGCAGGCAGATGTCCCGGTCGCGCAGGCCCTCGTCGCGGCCCGCCTGGTAATCGCGTCCCCACAGTGAGATGCCGGTGAAGCCGCCGGCCTCGGCGGCCGCCACGCGTTCCCGAAAGGAGATGTCCCTCCGCAGCGTGCCCGAGCAGAGCACGGTGTCACCCGCACCGAGGGTCATCGGCCGAACGGGGGCGGGACTGGTGGCTGGGCTCGGACCGGCCACGGCAGACGTCGGCTTCTGGTCACTATCGTTCCCTCCGTGTCCCAGAACGGTACCGGAGCCGGGTCCGGCGCTCACGAGATTGCCCCCGTCCGTGCCTAGGCTCATTCTGCGCGGGGCCACCGTTCTCGACGCCGACGGTGCACGCCCCCGCTCCACAGTTGTGATCGAGGACCGCTGCATCGCCACCGTCCGCAGCGGTGACGACGTCGACACCGGCCCGGCGGACCGGGTGGTGGATCTCGACGGGCGCACGGTCATGCCGGGGATGGTGAGCAGCCACTTCCACGCCACCTATAACGAGCTCGGCTCCAAAGTTGCCCCGTTCGGACTCGAGGAGCCGCCGGCGCTGCAGGCGGTGCGGGCGGCGTACCATCTCGAGTTGCTGCTTCGCAGTGGGTTCACGGGAGCGGTCAGTGCGGGCGCGCCCTTTGCCATCGACGCGTCCATGAAGGCGGCCATCGCCGAAGGCCTGTTCCCGGGCCCCCGGCTGATGGCCGGCAGCCGCGACGTCAGCACGACGGGGCACGCCGGCGACAAGAGCTTTCCGTGGTACTGGGACGTGGGCGCCCGCGGCGCCATCAACCGCTCCGACGGTCCGGATGGCTTCAGGCGCGCCGTGCGCGAGGAGATCAAGCAGGGCGCCGAGATCATCAAGATGTTCGTGACCGGCGGGCACGGCACCGTCGCGCCGAGCGAGCAGACCGAAATGACCCCCGAGGAGATCACGGCCGGGATCGAGGCGGCGCATCAGCGCGGCGTGCTGGTGCGCGGCCACATCGCCAACCGCGACGCCATCCACATGGCGCTCGACGCCGGTATCGACGTCATCGACCACGGCGACGGCATGGACGCCATGGCGATCGAGCGGATGGTCGAGCTGGGCACCTTCCTCGTCCCCAGCCAGCTCTTCCCCGTCCGCTTCGCCGAGCTGATGGGCGGCGGTGGCCTGGGGTTCACCGCCGCCATGGCCGAGGACATCGAGCGGGCGCTCGCCATCCTGCCCAAGGCCAACGAGGCCGGGGTGAAACTGCTGTGCGGGGACGACTACGGGGCCATCAGCTTGCCGCACGGCCGCTACGCCGACGAGCTCGAGTTCTACGTCAAGGAAGCGGGCATACCGCCTCTCGATGTCATTCGCTGGGCGACTCGCAACGGGGCCGAGCTCATGGGCCGCTCTCACGAGCTCGGTTCGGTGCGGGAGGGCTACCTGGCCGACCTGCTCGTGGTCGACGGCGATCCCCTGGCGGACATCGGCGTCCTGCAGGACCAGGCCAGGCTGCTGGCAGTCATGAAGGGTGGCACACTCGTGCGCGACGACCTCGCCGCCCTCGCCGCCGGCTGAGGACGCCGCTACCCTCCCGGGGCATGATCATCATCGCCGGCTCCCTCAGTTTCGACTCCGCGGACCGCGACGATGTCCTCGCCAGCCTGGCCGAGGTGACCGAGGCGAGTCGGCGCGACGCCGGTTGTCTCGAGTACTTCTGGGGCGAGGACCTCGAAGCGCCCAATACGTTCCGCTTCTTCGAGTGTTGGGAGTCGCAGGAGCTGCTCGACTCCCACCTGGCCCAGCCGCACGAGGTGGCCTTCGGCGAGCGCAACCTGCAGCGCATCACCGGGGCGACCGCCGGCTTCTACGACGCCTCGCCGACCAAGCCCACCCTGCCGGCATCCGGCTGAACCACGACACCGGGGCCGCTCACCGCGGCGCCCGGCACAGCGGCGCCCGGCGCCCGGCGGCCAGCGCCCGGCGGCCGGCCTATTGCGGCGCGAAGAATCGCGGCAGCGATCCCTTCGGCACGCTGGCGCCGTTCGTGCGCGCCTCTTGGAGGTGGCCGAGCTCGACCCAGTAGGGCAGGATCGCCGGCGCCAGGTAGTCGCCGCCTCCGCCGGGCTGCAGGTCGAAGTGGCTGCCGTCGCTCTGGCGCACCGGGACGCCGTCGAGGTCCTCGGCGTAGTGGCCGCGGGGCACACGTACGAGTTCAGATCCTGCACGTAGACCTGGCCTGGGTGCTGCACCGCCACTTTGTGCACCAGCGCGTTGTAGGCGTCCTGCCGGGCCGGGCTGTCCTGGGGCCACGGCGCGCCGTTGGGCTGCTCCCCCGAGCTCTGGCAGGGCTTGTTCTCAATGACCATGAGCGCGCCGCCGCGCCGTGGCGATCCGCACCGCTTTCTGCAACTGCCTCTCGACGTAGGCCGCAAACGTCGGGTCCAAGATGTTGGTCATGTGCCCCTGGTAGGCGGTCGAGGACCTCGCCGCCGCCGGCCAGGAGGACGACCACATTTGGCTGCAGTTGTCGGACCCAGTCGCTCCACGCCGCTGTCCAGGCCTGGCACGGCACGTTCTGTCTCGGGCCGAAGACCCCGCCCGGAGGGCATTTCGCACT
>CAWFPP010000031.1:0-10323 GCA_963817735.1 uncultured Acidimicrobiaceae bacterium
CCCTGATGTCCCTGCTCATGGTGATCGCAGTGTTCTTGATCTCACCCTCGAGCCGGACGTTCACGCAGCTCCCCTCGCCGGGGAGATTCACCGAGACGAAGCGACCCGAGAGTTCTGCCGGGTTGGGGTGAACGAACGTGATACCGAGGCCCAGCATGGAGATATCGACGACCCGACAGTCGCGCCATCCGGCAGTGGAGTCCCCCGCCAGTTGGTAGGAGGCGGCCCATCCTGCTGGCTGGCGATGGAGACGGCGGCGATTTTCCATGACGCACCCTCGTTCCGACGCCTAACCGGCGCCTCTCAGCGGATCATTCCAACCCGCTGCGGCGAAAACGGGCCGATTGAACCGGGCTTGCGGGTCCAACGGACGTTGGGGTGGCAGGTTTGTCACGGCGTTGTGTTTGCCACGGCATTGTGCAAATGCTCCGGTGCATGGCGCATTGCTTCAATCTACCAAGCAACCGATGCGGAGTCGGCCTCGAAGCTCCACCCGAGAGTCGTATTGAAACCGCGGCGACAACATCGATGTCGTGAGCCGACATCGTCCTTCGGTAAGTTCCGCAGACCACCGGATGTCGTCTGCACTGAATGCCTCGCCTCCTCACAGGGCATCGTCAGAGGGCTGTGCCGCACCGCCTCCCCGCCGACCGACCGGACACTTTCGGCGGTCCACCTACAACCGCGGACCGCGAGAACGCCGAGTAGGAAAGGCCTCCCCAGACCTGGGATATGGAGCAGGTCTCAACGGTATGGTCGGAGCCGTGTCGTCGGTGCTCTTGGCCACTGGGATCGCGACCGTCTGGTGGCGGTACATCGTTCTATTCCTGGGCGTCATGGCATCGTGGGCCAGCGTACCGTTCATTGGCGCGGCTGCCGTCGGGGCGGCTGCCGTCGCCGCAAGCCAAGGTGGAATTGAACCTCTTGGCGGTCATCGTGGTAGCGACCATCGCCGGAGAGGTGGGCGGACTGATCGGGTACGCCGTTGGACTCGCTGGGGTCGTCAGTTATTGGAAAGGCCGGGCAAACGCCAGGCGGGCAGACAGAAAATCGTCGATCGGGGTGAGCTGGCCTACGAAAAGTGGGGACGTTTGGCCGTGTTCGTCACGCCGGCGGTGGTCTCGGCACCACGAAGATGCAGCACGGCCAGTTCGTCCTGTGGAACTTCGTCGCATCATTCGCCTTCGCTTTGTCGGTGGCACCAACGGCGTACGGAGTTGGCAGAGTGGCAACCGGCCATCATTCGTCCCGCGACCTCCTGATCCTCGTCTTCGGCCTGGCGGTCGGAACTCTGATCGTCGGTTTCTCGCTCCAGACCGGCGCAAAAGGCGGGCGTTGAAGACTCTCCGGCGCTGCAAATCGAGCTTCGGCAGTCCGCACATCCGGCGGTCGGGACGGCTGATGGATCGGCACTGACCGGATCGCCGTCGGGTCCAGCCCGTACCACAGCCCCCGGAATCGTTGAGACCCTGCCCGGTCGCCTCGCCGGGCCGTACGTCCCCGTCCCACGGATCGAGGGGCCACCCGTTGTAGGTCATCGGCCCCTCAATGACTTCCCAATTCTCCTTCGTTCGACCGGTGCCAGACGCCATCGAGCAAAGTGGTTGCACTTTCTCTGCTCAGCAGCCGGGTCGTGTTCCCGTTCAATCATCCTGCAAAGTGGTCATGCGTGCGATGATGGCCGACGTGGAGGAGGTCGAGGTCGTCATCGCCCATAGCGAGCGCGCCACCTTGCGGGTCGGCGATGTGTTCTTGAAGATAGACGCCGATCAGACCCGCACCGACGTCGAGGTCGAGGCGATGGCCATCGCGCCGGTCCGGACCCCGGAGATCCTGTGGCGGAAGCCGCCCGTGCTCGCTCTCGCCGCTCTCCGGGGGACGGCACTCGGCCACCTCGGCGAGCCCTCTCGCGCGTCGTCGGCCGCCTGGGCCGCCGCGGGTGCCGCCGTCCGGACGCTGCACGACTCACCGCTGCCCCCATGGCCCGGCCGGAGCCTCGACGAGCTCGCATCGCACCTCGCCGGCGAGTGCGAGTGGCTCGTCACCAACGCCGTCCTTCCCGCCGACGTGGTGACCCGCAACCGCCGGCTCGCCGAGACTGCGCTCCGGCCCTGGACGCCGGTGTTCATCCACGGCGACCTGCAGGTCGACCACGTCTTTCTCGCTGACGACGAGGTCACCGGCATCGTCGATTGGTCCGAGGCGTCCCAGGGCGACGCGCTGTTTGACCTGGCCACCCTGACGCTCGGACACGAGGAGCACCTTGCCGACGTCGTCGCCGGCTACGGCACGGAAGTCGACCGCGACCTCATCGACGCGTGGTGGTCTTTGCGGTGCCTGTCGAACGTCCGCTGGCTGGCCGAGCACGGCTTCGGCCCGCCCGAGGAGATGCCCGAGGTCGCCGTGCTGCGATCTCGACTGTGACGATGCGCTCCGGCCCGGCTGCGACGAGGATGCCGCCTCTCCGACGTCGCGGTTCTTGTCGCAGCCCTCGCCGGAGGCGCCGTCACGGTCGACCCTCAGGCGGTCAGCACCAACGGGCCATCTTTGGTGACGACGATGGAGTGCTCGAACTGAGCGACGAGACTCCGATCAGACGTCCGTAGCGTCCATCCGTCGGGATCGTCGACCACGTGATCGGAGCTCACCGAGAGGAAGGGCTCAAGAGCAAGGACGAGGCCCTCATGAAGGATCATCCGTTGGCCACCGTCGACGCTCGGGACCGATGGGTCTTCGTGCAATCCCCTTCCGATGCCATGACCGTTCAGGTTCCTGATGACGCAAAAACCCTGACGCCGAGCCCGCTTTTGGACTGCTCTGCCAATGTCACGGAGCCGAGCGCCGGGCTGTGCCGCTTCCATGGCGTCACGTTGAGCCAGCCGGGTCGCTTCCAAGAGTCGAGTTGCCTCAGTCGATACCGCACCGACGGCCATGCTGACGCCAGTGTCGGAGAAATAGCCCTCGAGTTCCGCAGACACGTCAAGGTTCACGAGGTCTCCGCTCCTGAGTTGTCGTTTCAGTGAAGGGATGCCATGTGCCGCTTCGTCGTTGACGCTGATACATGTTGAGCCCGGGAATCGATAGGTCAATCGTGGAGCCGAATGGGCCCCGTGGCGGCGGAACACGTCCCTTCCAATGGCATCGAGCTCGCCGGTCGTGATACCGGGCCTCACGCTTCGGGCCATTTCTTCGCGGGCCTCGACAACCACCTGAGCCGCCCTGATGAGGCCCTCTAGGTCCTCCTGCTTGTCGATCGTCATGACTTGATCGTACGCCGTCCTCGGCTAGAGAGACCGCCCGCGGATCCGGCAGAGAGGATCGTCGTTCGGGGACACTCGCCTCGTCACGGCCGATGAGTCAAACATCGTCCGACACAACGACGATGGCTGCTGCGATCTAGGTCGTATGGAACTTGCAATAGCGCGACGGTGGGAAGTGCATTGCCCTCTCCTGGCAAGCGGGCGCCAGGCAGTCCCCAGTCTTGTGCCACGCCTCCTTGAGGGCGAGCAGCTGGCGACGCATCCACGCCAGGACTTGCGGAGGCCTTATGGACGGTTCCACTGGTTGCGAACCATAGGCAAGGATAAACACAACGAACGCACAACACCGGGCATTTGGGGGGAAGCGAGGTAGGCGAGCCTCGGATCCGGCGTCGCCGTTCGGGTACAGCGGCCGCTCACAAGCTTGGGCAAACCAAACGATCTGACCCGGTCACAGGCTCCGTCCCTTCGCTCAATCTCAAGCCGCCGACCATCGACGTGGGTACGAATGATGAGCTCACCGTCATCAGCTGCTCCCACATCAGTGCGTTATGTCTACGGTCGAGCATCAACTCGACACTCCGGGCAGTGGTGAACTCGCGGTCTCTACCCCAGCCGAGTTCGTTCCCCGTTGAGAGGGAGACGCTCGTCTCATTCCGCCATGGCCAGTTCTGAGCGCCCGTCACGACGAGATTGCTCCGAGTGTGGCGTGGTACCTTTCCACGAAGGTATTCCATCGACAGGAGGTGAGCCCCGTGAATGCAGTGTCCCAAGCGGGTGCTCTCCGCAGTCCGGGATCGAGCGACTGAAGTAGTCGTCCCTCGGAGCGCCCGACACGCACTTTGCGAAAGGCGACTCCTTGAACACGACACCCTTTTCAGCTTCGTTCTCCTCTTGGACCACGGCGTCCGTCCGGCCTAGGTCCGACCACGATCACCCGCAGATGGACGCCACGCGGCTCGGTAGCGCCGGGCGCCAGCGAGCGTTGGTCCTCCACGGTGGTGGATCCGCGGGCAATGCATGGGAGATAGGCGTCGTAGCCGGCCTGTTCGACGTCGGTCTGGACGTGACCGACGCTGATCTGATCATCGGGACGTCGGCTGGAGCGACGGCCGCGGTCCAGATCGCCAGCGCCCCCTCGACCGAACTGCTTGCGGCCATCGTCAACGTTGCGCCGCGGCAGCGGAATCATCCAAACCGCCCCACGGGCGGACACGCTCCCGTCGGACCGGTGGTCGACCACATGGAGAGGACGAGCCGAATCATCGCCGCCGCTGAGGATCCGGCCGACATGCGCCGAAGAATGGGTGCAGCAGCGCTCGAGTTCGACGCGGCCTCAGAGGGCTCCGAGCAAGAGCGGTGGCGCGCCACCGTCGTCGCCCGGCTTCCAAGTCAACGTTGGCCCGAGCAAACGGTGCTCATCACGGCGGTCGATGCCCGTACCGGAGAACCAGTCGTGTTCGACCACCTCAGCGGGGTCGAGCTGGTGGACGCCGTCGCTGCCAGCACGGCCAATGGATTCGGCGTCCCTCCCTACTGCATTGGCGACAACCGATATATCGACGGCGGCTACCGACGGAACGAGAACGCCGACCTGGCAGCCGGATACGAGCGGGTGCTCGTCCTGTCGCCGTTCGGTGGCAGGTCACGGCATCCCTTGGAGTGGGGCATGCAGCTCGCCGCTCAGGTCGACGAGCTGCGCGCCAACGGAAGCGTCGTCGAGACGATCTTCCCGGATGCCATCTCTCTCTATGCGTTCGGTTCCAACATGATGGATCCGTCGACGCGCCCGCCCGCCGCCCAAGCTGGTTACAACCAAGGCAGGGCTCTTGGAGACCTGCTCACCGAGTTCTGGCGCTGAGGACGACGTGACCGAGCGCTTGCAGACGATGCTGCCAACGAGAAGATCCGCCTGCGAGGTGACGTCGGTGCGCTCCACCCTTGGACCGGGAGCTTCCTGGCTGTTCAGGTCGCTCACATAACCGGCGCACCGGGGCCTCCGGAACGAAGGATTGGAGGCGCCCTCAAAGTGTCACGATGTGGACGGGCGCGTTGACCGGCCGGCCAACGATCGAGCCAGAGCTGACTGCGTTCCCATGAGCGGACACCCGTTCTGGGCGCCCACCAGCCAGTAGCCCGAGCCGTCGGGCAGTGACGCCATGCCCACGACGGGTGCTTGCAGTGTGCCTTTGGCGACGGGGTCGGTGAGGAGACGACCGCCGCCACCGGTGTTCCGGTGAGCTGGGCGACATTGGGCGATGTGGCTCCGTTGACGGTGGAGCTCACACACCTGGTCGTTAACGAGAAGGACTGGTCGGAAAAGGGAAGCCACGAGCTGCCGTTCCACCAGGACACCGAATCCCCGCCACCGAGATCGCAAAACGAGAGAGCAAGGGAACTGAAGGCGCTGTCGGTGGCGACGTCGACGTCGTAGAACACTCCCGTCCCACCCGAGACGCCGCCCATCTCGGGATCGCCGCCATAGGTGGCGAGCGTCAACGAGCCGAGCCCTGTGGCGCTGGCGGAAAGCCCACCGACGCTGGCGGCCGCCATGCCGTTGGGCGACGTGGAGATGCCTGTTGCCGAGCCCGTGCTGCCCGGTGGTGCACCGGTCGGGGCTGGTGCCACGTCGAGCGTCGTCGTGCCGGTCGAGCCGGCGAACGTGCCGTAGCCCACGAAGGTGGCAATGATTGGATCGACCCCGGCTGGGGCGACCGCCGATGCGCAGGACGCGGAACCGCTCGACGGCAAGGAGGCGGTACAAAGCGTCGTCGAGCCCGTCGTGAACGTGACTGCTCCAATGGGAGCGCCTGCACTCGAGGAGACCGTGGCCGCATAGGTTGCCGTCTGTCCCGCGACCGCGCCCGACGGCATGACCGACGGCGTAGTCGTCGTCGCGTCCTGACCCCCACTCTGGAATTGCGGGTTGGCACAGTTCTGGGGGGTCAGCTGCACGGGTGACTGACCGGTCACATAGCCAGCGGCGTTGGCCAGCAGTTGGCTGAGATTGGGTGGCAGTTGGGCATAGCCAATTTCCGCCATAATGGCCTGCCCGGTGCAGGCGACGTAGTTCATGAACTGCGCCATCGTGTTGGCGACACCCTGATTGGCGTAGGGCGCGACGCAGGTCGGCATCGCCGGATTCGGTGCGCACTGATACACGAGATACGAGTACGACGAGATCGGATAGGCCAGCGGATTGGTCGAGGTGTAGACGCCATCGAGGTCCTCAGAGGTGTCCGGGGCGAGGGTGGCGGACTGCAGGGCGGCCGAAATGTTCACGGCGTACGGCTGCACCCAGTTGCCCGAGGCGTTCTGCACCCAGGCGACGTTGTCGTTATAGACCTTGGCGTAACCGAACTCGTCGTAACCGATGGTCCAGCGGTTGGCGGCTATGTAGTTGGCCTGCGTGTCCGAGCCAGACTGGCACGCCATGTTGGTCGGCGAGCTTGCATGATCGACCTCGAGGAGCCTCGAGTCGGTCGAGAAGCCGTTCTCCGCCGCCCAGGCCGCGTAGTCCGTGGGGTCGGTGTGGGCGACGAAGTCGTAGAACAGCGCCGTCGTGCCCGACTGCCCGGTCCGACACACGACCGTGATGGGCTCGTTGGGTAGGACGGTCCCACCGTTGTCGGCGCTGATGGCCGGGTCGTCCCAGTTGTTGATGAGGCCCAAGAAGATCTTGGCGATCGTCATGGGCGACAGGCGCAGCGATGTGATGGGGTCCTGCCCGCTGGCGGTGAGAGCGGCGTTGTACATGAGCGCGGTGCCCTCGGCCACGTCGGGCGCATAGGCGTACCCGCGTGGCACGTCGACGGGCTGACCAGGATCGAGCTCGGAATATTCGGCCTCAGAGCCGGCGAAATCGGCAGTGCCGTTGGCATACGCGTCAAGGCCTGCGGTGGAACTTGTGGGGGTGTACGCCACGTTTAGCCCGTCGTTCTGGGCCGCCTGGGTCCACTCCTGGAGCGCCAAAGCGACATAGCTCGAGCCTTGACCGGTGGCCGGGGACAAGGTGACGGCGTCGGCAGTGCCGGTCTCACCGGCGGTTGCCACAGTCAGCGCCGCCACCACCATCGACACGATCAGGAGCACGCGCCACGCGTCGACCCGGGTCATCGGCGCGGCACAACCCCGGCCTCGTCGTGCGACACACGAAAACTGTGCCAGCTGCGGGTTTCATCCATGTGAACGCATCACGACGCGGGAACCAACTTCGCGCGATGCGGCAGTGAACTGGGCGCGTGCCGCGTCCTCCGGGGACCCGATTCCCCAAGGCCGTGGTGCGTGGGCGACACACCCAACCTCCACCGTGGTCGCCTTGGTAGACCTTCGCGAGCTAAAAGAGGGTTTTCTGTGCCCGCATCTGCGCTGTTCGTGCTTGCAGTGCAGTATCACGACCGTCTGCGATATGCCGATTTCTGCGAATTGTCCCTCCTGGTCCGCTGTCGTCGATGCGCAGCAGCCGGAGGACGAAGGGAACCGGGCGATGGGGAGCCCAGCCCCGGGCGCGCGGGGATTTCGCGGGGATGGCTCGGCGACGGCGACTGCAGGCCGAGGGAGACCCCCTCTGACCTGCGCTTTCGAGTCGGGCTGCCGGGATTTGAACCCGGGACCTCTTGACCCCCAGTCAAGCGCGCTAACCAAGCTGCGCCACAGCCCGTGTGTCGCTCCTGCACTTCGAAGCGAGGTGCACCCCGGCCGTTCGCCGATGCGACGTCGGGACGGGAAACGACCAGGGGATGGTAGTCCACCCCCATCCCGAGCAGTCCGACGTCCGGATTTCCCCTGGTCCCGGCCGTTGCCACAAGGAATTGTGCTTAAGCGCCACGACGGCTCTTCCGATTGCACTTCCGTGGCAACTACCGCGTGGGAAACGCAGCTCGACCTGCTGCAATACGTCGTCGAGACCCAACGTTTGGTCAACGTCCTTCCCGCGGCGGCCACGGACCGGGCCATCGGCGTCGTGCTCGACCGGGTGCAGACGGTGACCAACGCCGACGGGGCCGCCATCGAAGCGGCCGAGGGCAACGTCATGGTGCACCGGGCCGTCAGCGGCCTGCGCACCGATCCCGCGGATCGCGGACCGCCGCAGAAGGCAGCCTTTCCGGGCTGGCCGTACGCGTCGGCGTGCCCCTCCTGTGCCGGGACACCGAGGTCGACCCGCGGATGGACGCCGACGCCTGCCGCCGGGCCGGGGTGCGGTCCATCGCCGTCGCGCCGATGTTCCGTGCCGGCGAGGCCCTGGGCGTGCTGCGGGTCATGTCCAGCGAGGCGGAGCACTTCGACGACGCCGACCTGGCCGTGCTCGAGTTGATGGCCAACCTCCTCGCCTCGGGACTGGCCGGGACCTCGAAACTCGAGCGGGAGGCCGAGCGCGCCCTGCGCGACCCGCTGACCGGGCTCGCCAATCGCTTCATCTTCATGGACCGGTTGGCCCATCACGGCTACGAGGCCCGCCGTTACGGCAGGCCCTACGGGGTCTTCCTCATCGGCTTGAACCGGTTCTCCATCGTCAACACGTCCCTCGGCCAGGAATGGGGCGACGCCGTGCTGCGGTCCGTCGCCCAGGGTCTCAACAACACGGTGCGGGGCGGTGACACCCTGGCCCGCCTCGAGGGCGATCAATTCGTGGTCCTGTGTGGCAACGCCGAGCGTTCCATCGTCGAAGAGCGGCTCAAGGGGCGCATCGAGGGCGTTGTCGCCGACGTCGACAAGGAGCTCGGACTGGACGGCTACACCCTGGCGGCCAGCATCGGTGTGGCCTGGAGCGTCGGGACCGATGTGTCGGCGGAGGAGCTCCTCACCGAGGCCCGGGCCTCCCTGGTACGCGCCAAAGCCCAGTCGTAGAGCGGCGGGATCCAGGTCCTCGCCCGGGCGGCCCTCCCGGTGCGGAGCGATGTCCATGTGGTCCAATGGCGGAATGACGCCCGACATCGCCCACGACCAACGACTCGACCCTCGCCTGCGACGGCTCCTCGAGCTCGTTCCGTCCACCGGCCTCGGCGACGTCGCCGATCGTGAGGAGTTGCTGGCGGAGGCGAACGCCCCGGAGGCGGTGGCGGCGCGCGAGGCCTTTCGGGCCTTCCAGGACCTGTGCGACACCGAAGAGGCGGCTCCCTCGGCCGGCCTCAGCGTGACCACGGCGCAGTTCACGTCGGATCCGGACGGCAACACCGTCAACCTGCAGGTCATCCGACCCGACTCCGACGCTCCCCTGGCGGGCGTCTATTACATCCATGGGGGCGGCATGGCCATGATGTCCTGCTTCGACGGAATGTACCGCGGCTGGGGCAAACACATCGCCGCCAATGGCGTCGTGGTCGTCATGGTGGACTTCCGCAACTGCGTCTCGGCCTCGTCGGCGCCCGAGGTCGCCCCGTTCCCGGCCGGCCTGAACGACTGCGTGTCCGGCTTGCGCTGGGTGGCGGCGCACGCCGCTGACTTCGGGATCGACCCGGCGCAGATCGTCGTCGCGGGCGAGAGCGGCGGGGGCAATCTCACCTTGGCCACGGGGCTCGCGCTCAAGGGCCAAGGTGCGCTGGGCCTGATCAAGGGCCTCTACGCGCTGTGTCCCTACATTGCCGGCCAATGGCCGGCACCCGGCTGCCCCTCGTCCGTGGAGAACGAGGGCATCCTGCTCAACCTGCACAACAACCGCGGCGCGGTGGGCTACGGGATCGATGCCTTCAACGAGCGCAACCCGCTGGCGTGGCCGGCGTTCGCCGGCGTGGACGACGTCACCGGCTTCCCCCCTACGGTGATCAACGTCAACGAGTGCGACCCGCTGCGCGACGAGGGGATCAACTTCTACCGCCTTCTCCTGGCCGCCGGCGTGCCGGCTCGCTGCCGCCAGATGATGGGCACCATGCACGGGACGGAGATCTTCTCCATCGCCTGCCCCGATGTCACCGCCGACACCGCCCGGGACATCGCCGGGTTCGCCCGCGCCTAGCGCGGAGCGCCGTCAGTCCACCCGGCGCAGCGACGCCCGATACCGCTTCGCATTGTTGACGTACTCGGTGGAAGAAACCCGGATCATCGGGACGTCCGACCGGTTCTGCAG
>CAWFPP010000032.1:0-60682 GCA_963817735.1 uncultured Acidimicrobiaceae bacterium
CTTGGGAAGCCATTGAACTCGGGGAAGACGAATACGGGAAGTGGCTCTTCGCTCCGAAAGGTGTCCGAAACAGCCACCCTGCGTCAGGTATCGAGCTTCTTTCCCTTGGTCGATGGTGGGTTGCGGCGTGGTCGTGGCTGATCCGAGCGGATGGTGGTGTGCAGTGGATGTTCGCGACGCCACCCTCTTTGACTGATGACGGTTGGTCGTATGACGATCTGGAGATCGACGTGTGGGGTGACGAGAGAGGTTTCGAAGGTGTGGTCGACGAGGATGAGTTTGAACGGGCTCGGCTGGCGGTTCCCTATCCGGCACTAATTGCGGAATCGGCGCTGGCGGCTCGATTAGGTAAGGGAACTGCTCACCATCGGGCCACGGATCGACTTGTTGAGGTTGGCGTTCCCGGGTCCGAAGTCGTCCCGGAGAAGTCTGACTGAGCGGCTGTGGCGCCGACGGCCCCGAAGGGGGGCCGGAGGCGCCGCAATCCACTTGGTGAGAACTTTTTCTGGGCCGATTTCTATCCCCCTGTGTCTCGCTGTGTCTCCCTGTGTCTCGCTGTGTCCCACTGGTGCTCAGCTGTTTACGTGCTCTGAGCAGGGACGATGGTTGACAGATGTCGCAGCCTTCGTCATGGTGTGCGCCATGTTGGACGAAGAGGACATGGCCATGCTCCATGCAATCGGTCGTCATTCGAGTGCGCGTCGCCTGGACGACTTCTTGGCCCAAGGGGCACGCTGTGGGTGGTGCGCGCATCCCATCCGCCTGCGTGGCTACGTGCTCGACTGGAAGGACGGCCGGATCGTCTTCTCCAGCCACGGTTTCCCCGACAACGTCGTGCTCAAGGCCTGTGGGTCGCGAGCGAGCTGCGCTGTCCGTCGTGCGCCACGCTGTATCGAGGCGACGCCCGTCATCTCGTGCGTGCCGGCCTCGAAGGTGGCAAGGGCGTCGACGAGTCGGTCGCCAACCACCCCGCCGTCTTCATGACTCTGACCGCTCCGGGCTTCGGTGCCGTGCACCGAGAGACTCCGACAGGCGTGCCAGCCGGGACGCGTCGAGCCGTGTCCGCACGGCCGCCGCTATGCGTGTCAGGTCCGGCACGCCCGCGACGACGAGATGATCGGCACACCGCTGTGCTCCCGTTGCTACGACTACGCCGGCGCCGTGTTGCACAAGCGCATCAGCGCCGAGCTGTGGCGGCGCACCACCATCTACGTCGCCCGCCAGTTGGCCATGTCGCTCGGGATGTCACGAGCCGAGTGCGCCAAGGTGCTTCGCCTCGAGCACGCCAAAGTGGCCGAGTTCCAACGGCGTGGCCTGGTGCACTTCCATGCCGTGGTCCGGGCCGACGGCCCTGACGGGTCGCCACCGCCGATCGATGCCGATCTCTGGCGGAAGCCTGCCTCGCCGCCGTGCGGAGCGGTGGAGGTCGCCCATGCCCGAGGCACCGTCCGCTGGGGGACCGAAGTCGACGTCCAGGCCGCTCGGTCGAGACGGCCGTCCGCCGGTCGCCTCCTACGTGGCGAAGTACGCCACCAAGGAGCCGGCCATGCACCCGGGACTCCTCGGGCGCATCCTCTCCGAATCGGATCTGAAGAGCCGCGATCTCCCGCCGCACCTCGCCAACATGGTGGCCACCGCTTGGTGCTCTGGGTGCCGAACCCGAGCTCTCGGGACCTCGGTCTGCGGCGGCATGCCCACCACCTCGGCTACTCGGGCCACTTCCTCACCAAGTCGAGGGGATACTCGACCACGTTCGGTGCCTTCCGAGAGGCCCGGGCGCAGTGGCACCGACAGCGGGACGTCGAGGCCGACGAGTCCGAGGACGACCACGACGACTGCGGGCAGTGGGACGTGGTTGGGCCAACCAGGGGGAGGCCCTCTTCGCCGCCGCGCAAGCCCGTCAGCGGGCCGAGGACAAGAAGGAGGCGGATTTCGCATGGCACACCCGATGCGAGTAGATCCTTGGTCAGAGGGCAAGCCGCCGCAGGCGGTGCGCCAGGCTTCTGGCCCGCTCGACACTTCGAGGTGCTTCATCTGCAGATGCGCCCGGGGCGGACGTTGGTGATGGCCGGCTACCCACACCTCTCCGAGGTGTTGCCGCAGCTCGCTACGCCCGAGGAGATCGCTCCGTTGCTCGGTCTCAGCCCTCTCGGCGTGGTGCGGCAGTGCCGCAAGGGGAAGCTCCCCGCCCTCAAGGTTGGATGTCGCTGGTACATCCACGTGGCCAAACTCGCCGCCCAACTCGACCGTGAGGCGGAGCGATCGCAGATCGCCTGACGAGGAGGCGGGTTCCTGAGTGAGGCGGAGGAGCCGGTCACTCGGCTGTCGGTGGCAGCAATGTCCGGGCCAGCACCTCGGCCGCCGAGCGCTGCCGGTCCAACGTTGCGTGGCCGTACAGGCTCAGGGTGAGGCGTGGGGTTGGCGTGCCCGAGGATCTCCGCCGCATTGCGCGGGTCGATGCCGGCCGCCAGCATCTCCGTCGCTGCGAAATGCCGAAGCGAGTGCAGATGGACGTGGGGCATGTCGAGCTCGGTGCACAGCTTGTGGACGACCGAGGAGAAGGTCTCGGGGTTGACCGGCCTGCTGCCATCGGGCAACGGCGAGACGACGAAGGCGTCGGGCACGAGTGTCACCTCGATCGCTGCGGCTCACGTCGGCGCAACGAGCACGCCAGGCTTCGAGCAGCGTCCGGCCGGCGGGAGCGACCACGACCCAACGCTCACGCCCGCCCTTGGTGCTCTTCTCCCCACGGTCGGTCCCCGCCCGGTAGAGGGAGCGCCGGATCCTGATCCTCTCGCCTTCGATATCGGTCCAGCGCAAGGCGCAGAGCTCACCCCGCCGGGCCCCGGTGAGGACGGCCAGGGACAGGAGCATCCCCCAGCGTTCGTTGCGCTTGGCTCCAGCGGACAGGAGCGCCTGCACCTCCTCGACGGTGGGAACCTGGAGCTCGGCATGGCCCAGGGGAGGGGGCTGGGCCCGCTCGGCCGGGTTGCGGTCGATCCAGCCCCAGCGGACGGCCTGGCTGAGTGCGGCCGAGAGCACGGCATGGTGGCGGCGGATGCTGGCCGGCTTGAGCGGACGGTCACGGCCCTCACCGGTGGCCAGCTTGCGGTACCACTCGTCGAGGTGCCGGGGCGTCAGCTCGGCGATCGGGACGTCGCCGAACTCGGGGTAGATGACGGTCTCGGCCGACCGCCGGGCGTCGTGGAGCGTCCGGGGGGCCCGGCCCCGGGCCTCGCTGTGGCGCAGCCATTCCTCGACGAGGGAGCGGACGGTGGCGGTCGAGTCCGTGGCGCCCCGGTTCGGCGTCCAACTCCTTCTGCCACGCCCGCAGCGCCGCCCGCGCTTCGGTCTGGTTCTTGGCCTCGACGGTCTTCGTGCGCTGCCTCGGATTGCCCGTGACGGGGTCGGTGCCGACGAAGACTCGGAGGCGCCAGGTGCGTGGGCCTCGCTGTTGAACCGACCCTGTACCCTTGGGTCGTCTCGCTGGCCTGGTCTGGGGCCCCACGCAGGGAATATAGACCAAATATAGGCCAATGGGTGCTGGAGAGGTGCGAGAGCGGCCGAATCGGACTCACTGCTAATGAGTTGACCTGGGTAACCGGGTCCGAGGGTTCAAATCCCTCCCTCTCCGCTCGGGAGTCGGGCGCATGGCGTTCGACGATCCGGATGGTTGGCCCGCTCCGGCGGGCCTGCCGGGTGACGTCGCCCCGACGGGACCCGGCCTGGTGCGAGGAGTGTGTGACGGCGTGGGCCTCTATTGGCTGCAGACCCTGGGGTGCCCGAAGAACCAGGTCGACTCCGACAAGCTGGAGGGCTATCTCGGCGCGCAGGGCTATGGCCGCGCCCCGGACGTAGACACCGCCGACCTCGTCGTGGTCAACACGTGCGCTTTCATCGAGGCCGCCCGACAGGAGTCGATCGAGACCGTCTTGACCCTGGCGGACCGTCGCCGGCCGGGCGCCCGCCTGGTCGTGACCGGCTGCATGGCGGAGCGCTACGGCGGCGAGCTGCGCGATGCCCTGCCCGAGGTCGACCTCGTGGCCGGGTTCGGCTCGGAGCTCGTCGCCCCGCTGGAGGCGACCGCTGATGCCGTCCCCGTCACGCTCACGTCGGGGCGCCGCGCCGGCGCGCCGGAGCTGACGACGAACGGTTTCGACCTGCTCGAACTGCCCCGACCGGCTGCCCGGGCACCATGGGCCTATGTCAAGGTTGCCGAGGGCTGCGATCGCATCTGCGGCTTCTGCGCCATCCCGTCCTTCCGGGGCAAGCAGCGGTCCCGCTCAGCCGCGGACGTGCTGGCCGAGGTCGATGCGCTCCGTGCGCCCACCGACGGCGGGCCGGTCCTGCGGGAGGTCGTCCTCGTGGCTCAGGACCTGGCCTCCTACGGCCGGGACCGGTCGGGGCCGGGCCGGCGGACACGCATCGCCCATGGCCCGTCACCGATCGCCGCCCTCACCCGCGCCGTCTCGGCCCGGGTCCAGCGCACCCGGTTGCTGTACCTCTATCCGTCGGGATTGACCGACGAGCTGATCGACACGGTCCTCGCCACGGGTGTGCCCTACTTCGACCTCTCGCTGCAGCATGTGTCGCGTCCGCTCTTGGCAGGCATGCGCCGCTGGGGTGACGGCGATCGTTTCCTGCGCAGGATCGACGACATCCGGTCGGCCGAGCCCGAGGCCACCTTCCGCTCGTCCTTCATCCTCGGTTACCCGGGCGAAACCGAGCGCGATCACGATCTCCTGCTCGACTTCCTGTCGGCGGCGCAGCTCGACTGGGCCGGCTTCTTCCCGTATTCCCGCGAAGACGGCACCCACGCCGCCGGCCTCGACGAGCAGGTGCCGGCGGAGCTCGCCCTCCAGCGCCTGCGCGAGTGCGCCGAGGTGCAGGATGCCATCACGGCGGACAAGCGGGACGCGCTCATCGGCGCCACCCGCCGGGTGCTCGTCGACTCGCCGGGCCAGGGCCGCACGGTGCACGAGGCGCCCGAGATCGACGGCGTGGTCCATGTGCCCGCCGACCTCGTGGTGGGCAGCCTCGTCGATGTCACCATCACCGGCGCGGAGGGGCCCGACCTGTACGCCGTCCGCTCGACCGACCGGGATCCGGTCGCCGCCGCGGCAGGAGCACCGTGAGCGAAGCCAAGCACGAGCCCGCCTCGCAGCAGCAACAACAACAACAACAGCAGCAGCAGCAGCAGCAGTACACCTTCGGCCCGAGTGCGTTGGTCACGCCGGCCAACGCCGTCACCGTGGCCCGGCTGCTCGCGGCACCGGTCTACGTGCTCATGCTCGTCGCCTGGGGTGCGTCCTGGGTCAATGTGGTCGTCGGGTTCCTGCTGGCGGCGAGCGACGGGCTCGATGGCTACATCGCGCGCCGCCACGGCACCACCCGCTCGGGTGCGTTCCTCGATCCGCTGGCCGACAAGGCGTGCGTCCTCGGCGCCATGATCACGCTCGCCGCACAGGGGCACCTGCCCTGGCTGCCCGTCATCCTCATCACCGCCCGGGAAGTCGGCATGCAGGTCTACCGCTTCTGGGTCGGCCGGAGCGGCGTGTCCATCCCGGCGCGCAAGTCCGCCAAGCTCAAGACGCTGGTGCAGGACCTGGCGATCGGCGCCGTCATCATCCCCCCGCTGGCCCACCAGCACACGCTGCAGGTCGCCATGATCTGGTTCGCCTGCGCCCTCACGCTCTACACCGGTGCCGAGTACCTGCTCGACGGCCGGCGTGCGCTGCACCGCCCGGCCGCACCGTAAGGTCGGCGCCGTGAGAATCGAGATCGTCGCGGTGGGGACCGAGTTGCTGCTCGGCCAGATCGCCGACACCAATTCCGCCTGGTTGGGCGAGCACCTCGCCGCCAACGGCGTGGCCTCCCACTTCCATCAGGCGGTGGGCGACAACCACGAACGCATCACGCTGGCCCTGCGCACGGCGCTGGCCCGGAGCGACGGCGTGATCATGTGCGGCGGTCTCGGGCCGACCCAGGACGACATCACCCGCGAGGCCATCGCCGCGGTCATGAACGTCCCGCTGGTGCGCGACCAGGCGATCGTCGACGTCATCGACGGCTTCTTCGAGGCCCGGGGCCGCACCATGACCGAGAACAACGCGCGCCAGGCCGACGTACCCCAGGGGGCGGCCATCATCCCGCAGGTCGCCGGCACCGCACCCGGGCTCATCTGCCCGGTCGGGAACAAGGTCGTCTACGCGGTCCCCGGCGTCCCCTACGAGATGGCCGACATGTTCGAACGGGGCATCCTGCCCGACCTGCGCGCCCGCATGGCCGAGACGGGCGAGGAGAGCGGCGTCATCGCCAGTCGCGTCCTGCGCACCTGGGGCGCCAGCGAGTCCGGGCTCGCCGAGGCTCTCCAGGACCGCATCGATGCACTCGATGCCGGCGGCGACGTCACGCTGGCCTTCCTGGCTTCGGGCATCGAGGGGATCAAGGTACGCATCACCGCCCGCGCCCGCACGGCCGAGGACGTCACCGCGCTGCTCGACAAGGAGGACGCCGAGGTGCGGCGCGCCATCGAGGAGCGCCTCGGTGACATCGTCTTCGGCGTCGACGACGAGTCCATGGAGGTGGCGGTGGCCGCCCGTCTCATCGCCCAGGGCCTGACCTTCGGCGTCGCCGAGTCACTGACCGGCGGCCTCATCGCCTCGCGTCTCGTCAACGTGGCCGGCGCCTCGTCGTGGTTCCGGGGCGGCGTCGTCGCCTACGACTCGCAGGTCAAGTTCGACGTCCTGGGGGTGCCCGCCGGACCGGTGGTCACCGAATCGGCCGCGGCGGCCATGGCCGAGGGTGCCGCCCGGGTGACGGGGGCCGATGTCGGGCTGGGCATCACCGGTGTCGCCGGCCCGGACGACCAGGAGGGCGTGGCACCGGGCACGGTGTTCGTCGGCCTCCATTTGCCCGGCCAGCCGGCGCAGACCCGTGCATTGCGGGTCCCGGGCGACCGGGAGAGGGTGCGTCAATACGCGGCCATTTCAGCCCTCGACCTGCTCCGACGCGCTCTCGACGCCGATATCGCCTGAGCGGCCGCGTTCACAGGGGGCCCACAGGCGGGTCACACTGGACGGGCAAACCGGGGCGCGACCCTGTGCGCCAGGGAGGTATGGCCAAGTGAAGATGGACAGCGGACCGCGGGTGTTGGTGGTTGACGACGAGCCTTCGATCGTCGATGCGGTGGCGACGTCACTGCGCTATGAGGGATTCACGGTCGACGAGGCGATGACCGGGCGCAAGGCCCTGGCCCAGGCCCAGGAGGATCCCCCCGACCTGGTCATCCTCGACGTCATGCTGCCCGACCTCGATGGTCTCGAGGTCACCCGGCGGCTGCGCTCCGACGGACTGCGGGTGCCGGTGCTCTTCCTGACGGCACGCGACACCCTGCAGGACAAGCTGGCCGGTCTCACCGTCGGGGGTGACGACTACGTGACCAAGCCGTTCGCGCTGGCCGAGGTCATCGCCCGGGTGCATGCCATCCTGCGCCGCACCGGTTACGAGCCGGAGGACGACGGGGTTCTGCGTTTCTCGGATCTCGAGCTCGACGAGAGCGCGCACGAGGTGCGCCGGAGCGGGAACACGATCAACCTGACCGCCACCGAGTTCAACCTCCTGCGCTACTTCATGCTGAACCCGCGTCACGTGCTGTCGAAGTCGCAGATCCTGGACCACGTCTGGCACTACGACTTCGGCGGCGACGGGAACGTCGTGGAGACCTACGTCAGCTACCTGCGCAAGAAGCTCGAGAAGTTCGGGCCGCCCCTCATCCACACCATCCGCCTCGTTGGGTACACCTTGCGGGAGCCTGAGTCGGCCAACGGAGCTGCCTGAGTGTCACTCCGGCTGCGCTTGCTCGTCGCGGTCGGGCTGATCGCCGTCGTGGCGCTCGTGGTGGCGGACCTGGCCACATATTCGGCGCTGCGCTCCTCGCTCTACCAGCAGGTGGATCAGGAGCTCGCCCAGCAACCCCATCGGTTGCCCGGAAACCAGGTCACCGGATTCGCCTGCCCATCCCCCGAGAGTCACTTCGGCGATCAGGGGGGAACAACGGTGGCGGTCCGGGGGGTGGGGGGAGCGCGGGGTTCCCCAACGTCTCGGGTATCAGCTACGTCGCCGTGGTGCAGCAGAGCGGCGCGGTCATCGAGGGGAACGAGTGTCCGGCCTACGTGGGCTCCCATTCATACCGGCCCGCCCTCCCGAGCACGATCACCGGCTTCACCACGCAGGCCGACGGGGAGGAGGTCGCCTACTTCACGACCGGCTCCATCGACCCGAACGGGCCGGCGTTCCGCGTGCGGGCCGAGAAGGTCGACGTCATCACCGGCAGCGGCACGCAGATGCAGGCGGTGCTCGTGCAGGCGCAGCCACTGGTCGACCAGAACAGCACGCTGCACACGCTCTTCCTGACCGAGCTGGCGGTCACCGCTGGCGCACTCGTGCTCGCCCTGGCCGGTGGCTGGTGGTTGGTCCGGCTCGGCCTGCGCCCGCTTGAGGACGTGGAGCGCACCGCCGACTCCATCGCAGCGGGCAACCTGGACCAGCGCGTGCCCGGCGCGGACCAGCCCACCGAGGTGGGCCGGCTGGCCCGTGCCCTCAACGTCATGCTCGAGCGGATTCAGGCGGCGTTCTCGGCCCGAGTGGCGTCGGAGTCGCGCCTGCGCCAGAACGAGCGACACCTGCGCCAGTTCGTGGCCGACGCCTCGCACGAACTGCGCACCCCCATCGCCGCCGTCTCGGCCTACGCCGAGCTCTTCGAGCGGGGTGGCGCCCAGCACTCCGAGGACCTGCCGCGCATCGTCTCGGGCATTCGGACGGAGACGGCCCGCATGGACCGCCTGGTCAACGACCTTCTCACCCTGGCCCGCCTCGACGAGGGCGTCCCCATGGAGCTGGCGCCCGTGGAGCTGGTGGCCCTGGCCTCCGAGGCCGTGCACACCGCGGCCGCGGTAGGCCCCGAATGGCCGGTGCAGTTCTCCGCCACGCGCCCGGTCGAGGTGACGGGCGACAAGGACCGTCTGCGTCAGGTCCTCGACAACCTGCTGGCCAACGTCCGCGCCCATACGCCACCCGGGACGACGGCCACGGTGCACGTGGACCAGATCGGCGACCAGGCGCAGATCGAAGTACGCGACACGGGTCCCGGTATGCCGGACGAGGAGGCCCGGCGCATTTTCGAGCGCTTCTACCGCGCCGACGCTGCCCGGGCCCGGACCCGTGGCGGCAGCGGGCTGGGGCTGTCCATCGTCGCCGCCATCGTGACGGCCCATGGGGGAATCGTCTCGGCTGCATCCTCGCCCGGCCAGGGGCTCGTGGTCACCGTCTTGATCCCCGTGAGCGGCACCCGACCCGATCAGGAACCCGCGCCCCCCGTGAGCCTGCCCTGTCCGCCACCGTTCTGAGCAGGCCCGACCCGTGCCGCCCGGGGCGAGATTCACATCGGAGCCACAGCCGAGCTTCACCGAGCCCGGAGCCGGCACCGGCAGCATGCCTGGCATGACAGCCCTGGCTCCCTTCGAAGCCGACGCCGATCCTCGCCGGGTCCCGCTGGACGTCGAGATCGTCGTGCCGGTCTACAACGAGGCGGCACAGCTGGCGGAGCGCATCACCGCTCTGCGCGCATTCCTCGACCAATCGTTCCCCTTCCGGGCCCTCATCACCATCGTCGACAACGCCAGCACCGACGACACGGACAAGGTGGCGCGCCACCTGGCGGCGACCGTGCGCGGCGTGGCGGCCATGCACCTGCCCCGCAAGGGCCGGGGTTACGCGCTCCGTGCCGCATGGTCGACGAGCGAGGCGCCTGTCGTGGCCTACATGGACGTCGACCTCTCCACCTCCCTCCCGGCTCTCCTTCCGCTTGTCGCGCCGTTGCTGTCCGGCCATCGCGACGTGGTCATCGGTTCCCGGCTGGCACCAGGAGCGCATGTGGTGCGCGGTCCCAAGCGCGAGTTGATCTCGCGGGCCTACAACCTGGTGCTCAAGCTGACGCTGCAGGGTCACTTCACCGATGCGCAGTGCGGTTTCAAGGCGCTGCGTCGCGATGCAGCGCAGAGACTCCTGCCGCTCGTCGAGGACAACGAGTGGTTCTTCGACACCGAGCTGCTGGTCACGGCCGAGCGGCTCGGCCTGCGCGTCGGCGAGGTTCCGGTGGACTGGGTCGACGACCCCGATTCGCGCGTGCAGATCGTCTCGACCGCCGCCGACGACCTGCGAGGGGTCTGGCGAATGTTGGTGCGGCGACCCAAGGGCCTTCGCCGCGTCCGCTCCAACGAGGTGGCGGCCGACCAGCTCCTGCGCTTCGCCGGGGTTGGTGTCGTCTCGACGCTCGGCTACCTCTTCTTGTTCATCGCCTGGCGGCCGCTGCTCGGCGCCTTCGGTGCCAATGCCGTGGCCATGGCCATCGCCACACTCTTCAACACAGCGGTGCACCGTGAGCTCTCACGCAGCACGGACGGTCAGGCCCGCCGCGGCCGGCTCTTTGCTGTGGCCGGAGGCCTGTATCTGGTGAGCCTCGGCCTGACGTCGCTGGGATTGCTCGTGGCCCAGTGGGTCGCCCCGTCGGCGCTGCTCGCCGAGCTGGTGGCCCTCGCCGTGGCCAACGTGCTCGCTGCCGTGTTCCGGTTCGCCGTGCTGCGGGCCTGGATCTTCCGCCCGAGCGCCCGCACCGGCGCCGGCCTGATGGAGGTATCTCCATGACCGACCTCACCCCCGTCCCCGACGCACCGGTGGGGGTCCTCGACCCACCGCGGCCGCCGCCGGCTCTCTCGCCGGAGGTTGGTGCAGGAGTTCCGTCCACCAACGCGGCGTGGCCGCCCGGCCCCCGCCGCCACTGGCTCTCCCGCTTCGTGCGCGGCAAGGAGAGCGACGCCGCCTGGGTCCGTCCCGCCCTGCTGGCGCTGCTGGTGGCGACCGCCGTCCTCTACCTGTGGGATCTCGGAGCCAGCGGCTGGGCCAACTCGTTCTATTCGGCCGCCGTCCAGGCGGGCACGAAGAGCTGGAAGGCGATGTTCTTCGGTTCTTCGGACTCGTCCAACTTCATCACCGTCGACAAGCCACCGGCCTTCTTGTGGCCCATGGAGATCTCCGCGCGGATCTTCGGCCTCAACTCGTGGAGCATGTTGGCGCCCCAAGCTCTTGAGGGCGTGGCCACGGTCGGATTGGTCTACCTCTCTGTGCGCCGGTGGTTCAGCGCACAGGCGGCGCTGCTCGCCGGTGCGGTGGTCGCGCTCACGCCCGTGGCCGCCATGATGTTCCGTTACAACAACCCCGACGCCCTGCTGGCGCTGCTCCTCACCGCAGCGACCTATGCCACCATGCGCGGTCTCGAGAAGGCGCAGACGAAATGGCTGGTCTTCGCCGGCGCGCTCATCGGGTTCGGGTTCATCACCAAGATGATGCAGGCCTTCCTGATCCTCCCCGTCATGGCCGTCGTGTACCTGCTGGCCGCGCCGACGGGATGGTGGCGCCGGGTCTGGCAGACCTTCCTCATGGGTGTCTCCGTGCTGGTGGCCGCCGGGTGGTGGGTCGCCATCGTCGCCCTCACACCCGCGGCAGACCGGCCCTACGTCGGCGGGTCGCAGAACAACAGCATCCTCAACCTGATCTTCGGCTACAACGGCTTCGGCCGGCTCGACGGCAGCGAGTCGGGCAGCGTGGGCGGCGGGAGGGTCACGGGCAGCATGTGGGGTCCGACCGGTCTCACTCGCCTCTTCAATACCGAGTTCGGGAACATGATGTCGTGGCTGCTCCCCGGTGCCCTCGTGATGGGGGCCGTCCTGCTCGTCGTCACGCTCCGCGCCCGTCGCACCGATCGCGAGCGCGCCGGGCTCCTGTTGTGGGGTGGCTCACTGGTGAGCATCGGCCTCGTGATCAGCCTGGCCCAGGGCATCATCCACCCGTACTACACCGTTGCGCTCGCGCCGCCGCTCGGCGCGCTGGTAGGCATCGGCACCATGGGCTTGTGGCAGCGCCGTGCTTCGTGGGTCGGCCGCGTCGGGCTCGCCGCGGGCTTGGCCGCAACGGTGGTCTGGAGCTACGTCCTGCTCGGCCGTACAACCGACTGGTTCCCCGCGCTGCGTCCATTCGTGGCCGTGGTGGGCGCGCTCGGTGTCGTCGCCATCCTGGCCCTCCCGTTGCTGCGCCACCTCCCGAAGCTCGCCATCGCACTGGTGGCCACACTCGGCTTCGGCGCCGCTCTCGCTGCGCCGTTGTTCTCCACCGTGGCCACTGCCGCCACCCCGCACAATGGGGCGATCCCGTCGGTGACGCCAACGCCGGCCGGTGGCGTCGGAGGTCCCGGTGGCGGCTTCCCGGGCGGCGGGGGCGGCGGCTTCGGCGGCGGCGCGGGCGCTCGCCGCGCCTTCGGAGGCGGAGGGTTCCCCGGCGGTGCGCCGAGCGGTGGCTTCCCGGGCGGCGGTGGCTTCCCGGGAGCCGGTAGCTTCCCCGGCGCCGGTGGATTTCCGGCCGGCGCGGGCACCGGCGGCTTCCCCGGTGGTGTGCGCCCGTCTGGTGCCGGCGGCGGGTTCCGTGGCGGCGCCGGATTCGGCGGCGGTGGCGCCGGCGGTGGCGCGGGGTTCTTGAACTCCAGCCAGTCCAACGCCACGTTGAACAAGGCCCTGCAAACCGACGCCGGACGGTACACGTGGGCCGCCGCTACGGTGAACTCGAACAACGCGGCCGGCTACCAGCTGGGGAGTGGCGAGCCCATCATGGCGATCGGCGGCTTCAACGGCACCGACCCGGCGCCGACGCTGGCCCAGTTCGAGCAGTACGTCTCGGAAGGGAAGATCCACTACTTCATCGCCAGTGGCGGCGGCGCCTTCGGCGGCGGCGGCGGCGGTGGTGGGACCTCGGACGACGCGTCGCAGATCACGTCCTGGGTGGAGTCGCACTTCACCGCCGAGACGTTGGGCGGCGTGACCGTCTACAACCTGAGCGCCGGCGCCTCGTCCTGACGTCTCAGCCGAGCAATTCGAGATACAGCGCCAGCGTCGCGTCGTCGAAGGCGACGAACCGGATGAGCGCCACGTCGGTCTCCGCCGCGCGGGCCGTGGTCACGGCGATCGCGGCGGCCTGCGCCGACGGGAAGCCGTAGACACCGGTCGAGATCGCGGGAAAGGCGACAGAGCGCGCGCCCACTTCGTCGGCCCGCGCCAGCGTGTTCCGGTAGCAGGCGGCCAGCGTCTCGGGCTCCCCCGCAGCGCCGCCCTGCCAGACGGGGCCCACGGTGTGGATGATGAACCGTGCCGGCAGGTCGAACCCGTCGGTGACCACGGCGTGGCCGGGGGCGCACTCTCCGATGGCCCGGCACGCGGACTGCAGGCGCTCGGCGCCTGCGGCGCGGTGGATGGCGCCGTCGACGCCACCGCCGCCCCGCAGCCCGCGATTGGCCGCGTTGACCACGGCATCCACCTGCTCCATGGTGATGTCGCCTCGCGCCGTTTGCAGCAGTGGCGCCACCCGACGCGCTACCCGGCGGTGCTGGAGGACGACGAGGCCGGGACCAACTTGAGCAGCGACACGGCGCCGCTGGGCGCGGTCTGGCTCTTGTCCTCGCCCCAGTGCGTGAACGTCACGACCCCGTGGATGGCGGACGAGCCCGTGCCGCCGGCGTTCGTCACCTCTTGGATCGGCAGGGGGGTGCCGTTCGCCGAGATGTACAGCACGACCGGCACCTTGCCCCCGTTCTCGTCGGCGACCGATCCCTTTATCGCCATCGCCTTCTGGCCTTGCACGGTGGCGTCCTTGCCGTAGGTGTAGGGCCCGCCGATCGCGAGCTCCTTGGACACCTGCGACGAGACGAGCCCGCCGACGAGCTCCTCGAGGCCCTGGTTCGAGGTCGGGAACGACAGCCACTTGCCGGCGTACTTCGAGGACTCGGCCTTGGTGAGGCCGATCACGTGCAAGAGCGCGGCGTCGTTGCCCGAGACGTATCCGGTCGACCCGACCACGCGGGCGGTCATGCGTTCCGTGATCTTCTTGTCCTTCACCACCAAAGTCTGCGCCCCTGAGGTCTTGCCGGCGTCACCGCTGACGTCGAGCTCGGCACCGTTCTGCTTGGCGACCGACGCGAAGTGCACGCCCTCGCTCCTGATGGCCTCGAGCGCCGCGTTGTACTCCGCCGTCGCAGCGGCGTTGCCGGCAGGGGCTGCGGTCGTCGTGGTCGTGCTCGCGGCGGCGGCCGGGTCGGAAGTGGCGACGGCGGTGGCGCTGGCGATGGCGAGGGTGGAGACGGTGGCGAGGGCCAACGTGGTCAGCCCGGTGGTGGTGACCGCGGCGATGCCGAAAGGGTTCTGGCGCAAGGGGTGCATGAGCTTCACTCTCCTGGAGGCCCGGCACGGTGGAGCGCCGAGCGCCGACCCGGCCAGGGGATGATGGCCATATTCTCCCACGTCTCCGGAACGGGCCGGAGTCGTCGGTCCTCTTTCTTAGACCGCGCTTATCGAGCCGACCGAGATCGTCGCCTTGGGTGCCTTGGGGCGCACCAGCTCTCCCCACTTGGAATAGGTGATGTGCTCGGCGTCGGTCGACTGCCCCTTGGCGTTCACCGAGTCCTCCTCCACCGGAACGTGGGTGCCCTGCGCCCGGACGTAGAGGACGACGTGCTCGGACTTCTTGCCGAAGGTCTGGGTCCCCTCAATGGCGTCGACCGTCAGGCCATCGAGCGTGCGGGCGCGTCCGAGCGAGAGCGGGGCCTTGAGCGCCAGCTCCTTGGACACGTCCGCGGAGCGGACTCCCTCCACCACGGCGGCGAAGGCCGTGTTGTCCGTCGAGAACTCGATCCACTGCCCGGCCGCCTCGGTTGCTTGGGATGAGCTGAGTCCGGCCAGGTTCTCGAGGCCATCGGCGTTGCCCTTGACGTAGGAGATGCCGCCGATCACGAGGATGGAGATGGTGCTGTTGCCCATCGTGACGTTCTGGCTGGCCGAGGCCGGTCCGGCGTCGCCGCTCTCGACCAGGGTCACCTTGGCCTCGGTCGAGTCCGACTGGTAGTGGACGGACCAGGCATGGGTGCTGGCGAGCGCCTCCTCGTAGAGGACCGAGGCGGACGTGGTCGCGCCGGCCGGCACCGCCGTGCCCACGGAGACGCCGACGGCCGTGGCTCCGGCCAACAGCATGCCGACCACGAGCCTTCTCACTCCACCACCAGCCGTCATCCTCGCCCCTCGCCCCCCCGGGAACCGTCAGCTTCGCATGGACACGACGCTGCTCCGGGTCGCCGATCCTTTCCGCCGGACGACCTCCCGGCGGCCGGCGCGCGACCGTTCTCCGGCCACCCCTTTCCGTCGGGGAAGGGTCCACGTTGTACGAACACATGTTCGTTATGCTGCCAACCAGGCAGCGCCGGCGGGGTCGTCACATCCCCACCGTAGGGTCACCACAGCGGTGCCGAGCGGGGCCGGCACCACACAGACGCAGCACAAAGACACAGTCGCAGCACAAAGAAACAGACGCAGACACGGTCGTAGCACACAGACAGAGGAGAGAGGGATGGCCGAAGCAGAACGGGAAAAGGCACTGGATGCCGCGCTGGGGCAGATCGAGAAGCAGTTCGGCAAGGGCTCGGTCATGCGCATGGGCGACAACGTCGGGATGAACATCGAGTCCATCCCGACCGGCGCACTCTCCCTGGACCTGGCGCTGGGCATCGGCGGCCTGCCCCGGGGGCGCATCGTGGAGATCTACGGCCCCGAGTCGTCGGGGAAGTCGACGCTCGCCATGCACGCGGTGGCCGAGGCGCAGCGCAACGGCGGCATCTGCGCCTACATCGACGCTGAGCACGCCATGGACCCGGTCTACGCGCGGGCCATCGGCGTCAACGTCGACGACCTCCTGATCTCGCAGCCGGACACCGGTGAGCAGGCGCTCGAGATCGCCGACATGCTGATCCGCTCCGGCGCGCTCGACGTCCTCGTGATCGATTCGGTGGCGGCCCTCACGCCACGCGCCGAGATCGAGGGCGAAATGGGGGACACCCACGTCGGACTCCAGGCACGGCTCATGTCCCAGGCGCTGCGCAAGCTGACGGGCACGCTGTCGAAGTCCAGCACCATCGCCATCTTCATCAACCAGCTGCGGGAAAAAATCGGCGTCCTCTATGGATGTTTTGATTATGACTCCCCAGTAGTGCTGGCCGACGGGACTACAAAGCGCATAGGGACGATCGTGAGCCAGCGCCTCCCGGTCGAAGTCCTCTCCTACGACGCGGAGGTCGGCGCCGTCGTGCCCAGGAAGGTCGTCAACTGGTTCGACAACGGAAAGACGGACCAGTTCCTGCGGATCACGGTGGCCAAACCAGCACAAGTTGGTCTCGCTGAACTGAGATGCACAGCGAATCACCTGATCCGCACTCCAAGTGGGTGGCGCGAGGCCGGCCAACTCAAAGTCGGCGACCGGGTGCTCGAAGCCGTTCCGCATTATCTGTCCGATTTTCAATGGTCCGCCCTACGCGGCACCCTAATGGGCGACGGAGCTGTATCAAGTACGCGGGGTGGTCACCAAGCTCGGTTCCGCTTTTCGCACTGTGAGAAGCAGCGGGCTTATGCTGACTGGAAGGCCTCGTTGTTCTCGAACATCGAGTCGAGCCATTGCATCCGCGCAGATGGAGTGGTTACCTACGACTTCACGCCAATCCCCGAGTTAGTTCCGCTTCGGCATGAGGTCTACGCCAACAAGAAGAAGGTCTTTAGCGACGACTACCTGAAGTCCCTCACGCCGCTCTCGCTGGCCCTGTGGTACATGGACGATGGCCATTTCGCCATCCGTTCCAAGGGTCTGCAGAAGCGCACAGCCGGATTGACTGGCCGTATAGAGATCTGTGTCGAGGGTATGGAGTCCGCCACCCGCGAGCGCCTGGTGACGTACCTGGCCGACACCTGGAGCATCCGGGCGAAGCTGGTTACGCGTGGCTCGGCGAAAAATGCGTATCTGGTGTTCGCCACTGCCGAGACAGCAAAGTTGCACGCGCTTATTGCGCCGTTCGTCCACCCGAGCATGGACTACAAGTTGCTTCCGGCTTACCGCGGCCGGTTCGGCGTCGAGCCAGTCCTCACGCCGATGCGCTACGAGTTGATGGCCTTTCCGGTGACCGACGTCGGGATAAAGAAGCCAACTCGGACGATGCACCGGTACGACATCGAAGTCGAGGGCAGCCACAACTATTTCGTCAATGGTGTCGTGGTGCACAACTCGCCCGAGGTCACTCCGGGTGGTCGTGCGCTGAAGTTCTATTCCTCCATCCGCCTCGACATTCGTCGTATCGAGGCGATCAAGGACGGGGCCGACGTGGTGGGCAACCGGACCAGGGTCAAGGTGGTCAAGAACAAGTGCTCGTCGCCGTTCAAGCAGGCCGAGTTCGACATTATGTACGGCAAGGGCATCAGCCGCGAGGGGTCGCTCCTCGACGTCGCGGTCGACCTCGGGTTCGTCAAGAAGTCGGGCGCCTGGTTCACCTACGAGGGTGAGCAGCTCGGCCAGGGTCGGGAGAACGTGAAGACGTTCCTCATCGAGAACCCCCAGCTCATGGCCGAGATCAACGACCGCGTCCGTGAGTGCCTGGCGCCCAAGGTCGAGGACGACCTCGAGCTGGAGGGCGCCCTCGACCCCGACGACGTCCCGATCTCCCTCGATTCCTAGTAGCACCCCGCCCCTCACGGCATCGAAGCCTCCGGGCCGGCCCTCGCTTTCGTAGGGGCAAAGGCCCGGAGCGCTTCGCGTCCGGACCACAATGGTGCGATGCCGGCCCGCGAGTGGAAGCAACGGACCTATCGAGTCCTCGACCGATTGGTCCCCACGGTCCCGTTTCGCTACCTGCCGCCCAAGCAGTCGGTAAGGCTGGCCTTCAATGTCGTGTTGGACCGCGAGCCTGATGCGGCTGGTGAGGCCGACTATGTCCAGAAGCTCACGGACGGCTCGTTGTCGCGTCATGGCGTGGCCGAAGCGCTGGCTCACTCGGAGGAGTTTCGCCGGCGTGTGCCCATCGGCAACGTGCTGCTCTCCATGCACGTCAGCCGCAGCGAGTTCGTGGCCGGCCTGCCGCGGGCGGCGCGCATCCTGGATTTGGGCGGTACGCACCAGGGCCTGCCCGACGGGGCGCTGGTCCACCTGGGGTACCCCTATCCATTCGAGCGCTTGGTTGTCGTCGATCTCCCGGTCGACGAGCGTGATGCCATCTACCGGGGTGGCTCGACGGGCGAGGCGGTCCACTCCGAGCTCGGCCCGGTGGAGTTCGCGTTTCATTCCATGGTGGACCTGGGGCGCTACGAGGATGGATCGTTCGACCTGGTCTACAGCGGCCAGTCGATAGAGCACGTCAGCGAGGCCGACGGCGACACGGTGGCGCGGGAGGCCTTCCGGGTGCTGGCCCCCGGTGGTTGGTTCTGTCTCGATACGCCCAACGGTCCGGTATGGCGTTTGCGTTCGGAAGCGCTGATGAACCACGACCACCAGATTGAGTACGCCGCCGGTGAGCTGGTGGCCAAACTGGAAGGGGCCGGCTTCGAAGTGACCGAGTGCAAGGGCCTGAACCTGATGCAGCGTGGTGTGGCCTCAGGCGTGTTCGACGAGGCGGAGGCCAGCGGGTGCCCGGGCGTGTTCGCCGCGGCCGAGGATTGCCTGCTGCTGGCAGTGGTGGCGCGCAAGCCTTCGGCCTGACGACACCGCTGAGGCGCGGTTTAGGGAGTGGTGGTGGCCATGATGGTGTTGGGCACCAGCTCGACCCACGTCTGGCCCGGCTGCATCGGGATGGGCACGCCGAACGCGTTGACGAACTGGGTCGGGGAGGCGAGGGTTGAGCGGTGCCAGGTACCCGGGATGGCGTACCCATTGCGGTAGATGACCGCGGTTCCGCTGGCGTCGGGATACAGGTCGGCCTGGACCTCCAAGCCCCCTTCGTCGTTCTCGAGCCATGGCCCGTAGCTGATCTGTACGTATTGCACGACGACGTTGGCTGCCTGGTTCTGCACGTTGTCGGCCAGCATGTCCGGGGTCGTCCCGTTGTAGTAGCGCAGGAAGGTGTCGGTGGCCTTGTTCCACTTCCACGTGACGTTGGACGTTCCTGAGAAGTCGATGTTCACGCTGGAGATGGCGGTCCCGCCGGGAGGCGTGTCTTCCGAGTAGGCGAACAGGGGCTGGGGCGGCGTGTTCATCGTGGGATGCGTGCCGTAGACGATGGCGCTCGAGGTGTAGTCCGAGTCCGGCGGGACGTGGCCGGCCGGGTGGATCATGAGCGAGTTGCTGTCGCCGATGTCGACGTTCACGACCGGAGAGGCGTCGATGTTGGCGATCACCGGGTTGATGCCCCCCACGTGCGCCAGCAGCGGGTTGCCCAGCTGCCCGAGGATGCCGATGTCGATGTTGCGGGCCGAGCGGACGGGACCGATCAACGCCGCGTTCTGGCACTGGAACACGGCGGCGAAGCGGGTGATGCCGCCCTCGACGGGCTCCTCGAAGATGATGTCGGCCTTGTCGAGACCCGATTGAGGCCGGCCGGCCGGATAGTTGTCGATCTTGACTGCCATGGCGGGACGCTGGGGGACGGCACCACCCGGTGCCGGGACGCCGGTCAGCGGACAGACGGGGGGCGGGTCAGTCGTCGTCGTCGTCGTGCGCTTCACCTTGGCCGCAGCTTCGTGGGCCGGCGGGGACGAGCAGGCGCTCAGCAGCAGTCCGGTGAGCCCCGCCGCCGCCAGCGCGCCCCAGGCGTGCGGGTGGCGCACCCTGGAACGTGTGGTCTCTGATTTGAGCATCGTTGGGCCTCGATCGTACGGGGACCGGACCCGAAAGTGGTGGCATCCCCCATCGCGCTGGGGCCCGTGCGGGCCCAAGTAGTCCGAAACCTTCAGGCGGAGGCGGTACCGGCCGCGGACCCGGCTTTGGCAGCGGCACCGGTATAGACGTCTGCCCAGTTGCTGGTCGAGCTGCCATAGGACGTGGCCGGGCCCAGACCGAAGCGGCCGTAGACGTTCTCCATGGCGCGGCGGATCACGTCGGTCACCCCCGGAATGGCGGGCACGATGACGTTGGGCGGAATCACCCCTGTCGTCCCGAGCAGCGACACGAAGCTGGCCGAACCGCTGGCCAGCACACCCCCGCCGTTCCCCGGCGCGGTGAAGTAGGTGATGTCGGACCAGTTCGCTTGGCCCGGCACGGGCGAGTGGGCCAGCACGTCGGCGTTCTCCGGGCCGGGCATCGACGGGACGTAGCGGTCGTACTCGCCGAGGATGACGGTGCTGAAGGAGTCGCCGTCGGTGAGGTTGCACCCGTTGTAGAACCAGGACGACGCGTCGGTGACCACCATGTCGGCCTTGGCTCCGACCGACTGGTACATCGACCCGATGAGGGTCGACTCGGGGTTGTTGAGCGGCGCCTGGTTCCAGTTGACCGTGGTGAGCTCCGGCTGCTCGTTGGCGATCGGGTCCTCGGCGGCATCCTTATAGCAGACCTGCAGGCGATTGGGACCGACCGAGGTCGGCTGCATGCGGATTTGGCGGTAGCAGGCATTGGCTCCGAGGAAAGCCAGGTTGGTACCACCGGCGTTGGCCGCCGCCGCCCCTTGGCGCATGGCCGTGGACCAGTACTCGTCGTGGCCCAGGCTGAAGAGGCAGCGATGGTTCATGAGGAGCCCGGGCTGGGCATGCAGGTCGACGTCGGTCCAGTAGGTCAGATCCAGCCCGAGGCTTTCGAGGTGGAACAACAGGGGCAGCTCGTTCCCGACGAAGTCGGCCGCTCCCGAGGCCCAGGTCTGCGGGTAGGGGCGATCGAAGGAGACAGCTCGGGCGCGGTCGGCGAAATTGGCGCGACCCTTGCCGTCGGGCCCGTAGTAGAGGCTGTAGCTACCCCACAGGTTGTAGGCCTGCCACGTCGTGACGCTGTTCTGCAGCACGTACGACGCCATGGACGTGTCGTCGCGGATCGTGAGCGGGACGAACTGCTCCTGGCCGCCGTCTCCGACCAGTTTCAAGAGGTAGCAACCGGGCAGCCAATCCTTCGTGATGTTGAGCGTGAGGGTGGGTGACCAGGGGCAGGTCACCGTGCCGATGCCGGGCGTGATGACCGGCGCGGCCTGGACCTTGGCCGGGAGGAAGTCCGTCTGCACGACGAGGCGACCACCGAGCCCCTGATAAAAGCCCATCCGGTAGGCCTGCACCTGCACGGCCTGCGCGACGGTGCTGATGAACAACGCCACGTCGTCGCCGGGCACAGCGCTGACCTGGCTGGCGAATCCTTCGAGCGCGTGGTCGGGTTGGTTGTGGTTGCAGATCCAGTTGAGCGTGCCCGGCTTCGCGTTCTCGGCGATCAGCCAGGGCGCCGTCGGCACGACGACGCCACTTGGCAGCCGCTGGTCAATCACGGCGGGCAACTGCTCGATGACGCGGTGCTTGGCTCTCGCCGGGACCCTTTGCTTCGCGTGCTCTGTGCTCAGACGCTTTGCGCCGGCGAATCCGACCGCGCCCAGGGCGGAGAGCTGCAGGAATTGGCGGCGGTCCATCGGGCTCTGCGACGGCGACCCAACGGGGTCGGAGCCACCGTCCGCGGGGAGGCTCTGCACGAGACGAAGTTTACCCATGCACCCGCATTGCGTATTTGGCGGGGCTCGGTGACGAAGGGGTCGGCGCGACCACCTACCATTCGTGCGTGAGTTGGGCCCGCTCCCTCCCGGCACCGCTGCGGCGGCCCTTGTCCCGGCTGGTGCACGCGGCGTGGGAAGGCGCGGCCGATCTGGGGGCTGTCGGCCCGGGTGATCCTCGGGGGCGCCGCTTCGGGCGGATGGGCGCCGGTTCATGCCTGCTGTTCCCCCAGGGCGCCATCTACAACGAGCACCTGATCCACATCGGCGCCGAGACGATCGTGGGGCCATACGCCTCCATTTCGGCCGGCATGGCACCGGGACAGGTGATGCCGACCGACCCGGTCGTCTCCATCGGGAGCCGTACCCTGATCGGGAGGGGCTCGCACATCGTGGGGCATTGGGAGATCGTCATCGGGGACGACATTCAGACGGGGCCCTACGTGTACATCACGGATCAGAACCACTCCTACGAGGACCCTGTCGAGCCCATCGGGCGGCAGTGGCCGACCGAGGCACCGGTGCGCATCGGGTCAGGGAGCTGGCTGGGCGCCAACGCGGTCATCCTCCCCGGGGCCCAGATCGGCGAGCACGTCGTGGTGGCGGCCGGTGCGGTGGTGCGCGGCGAGGTACCGGACCGCTGCGTCGTCGCTGGCGTGCCGGCACGGATCGTCAAACGCTGGGTGGAGGGCGCCGGTTGGGTCACCGAGACGGCGTCGCGCGTTCATGACCGATAGGCGCTCACCGTTCCTCGTCACGGTGAGCGGGCAGGACGGCCCGGGTATCTCGGCGCGGCTCTTCGAGGCACTGGCCGAGCGCAGCGTCGAGATCGACGACGTGGAGCAGGTGCGCGTCCACGGCCGGCTCCTCCTCTGCGTGGAGGCCGACATGCTGCGCACCCAGGTGGAGCCGGTCTGCGCCCTGTTGAAGGAGCGCTTCGACGGTGCTGGGGTGGAGGTCGCAGTCGACCCCCTGGTCGAGGTGGACGATGGTGCGGACGTCGCCGAGGTGCACCTGGTCACCCTGCTCGCACCGGAGATCGACGCCGCCACCCTCGAGACGATCACCGGCGCCATCGCTCAGAGCGGTGGCAACATCGAACGCATCGTGCGCCTGGCGGCGTATCCGGTGCACAGCTACGAGTTCTCGGTGGCCGGTGCCGCAGTCGACCGGTTGCGCCGCGCCCTGGCCGAGGCCGCAGCCCGCTGCCAGGTCGACGTTGCCGTGCAGGCGGCCGGCCTGCACCGGCGGGCCAAGCACCTGATCGTGCTCGATGCCGACTCCACCTTGCTGCAGGGGGAGATGATCGACCTGTTGGCGGAGCGGTGCGGCTGCGGTCAGGAAGTGGCGGCAGTGACGGCGGCGGCCATGGCCGGAGAGATGGATTTCGCCGATGCCCTGCGCCAACGGGTGCAGCTCCTGGCCGGCTTGCGTGAAGTCGACCTCGAAGCCGTGCGCGCGGGCATCGTCTTGACACCCGGCGCGCGCACCCTTGTGCGCACCCTCAAGCGACTCGGCTACGAGCTGGCGGTGGTCAGCGGCGGTTTCACCCAGCTGATCGGCCCGCTGGTCGAGGAGCTCGGCATCGACCACGTGGCGGCCAACGTGCTCGTGGTGGAGGCAGGCGTCGTCACCGGTGAGCTGGACGGGCCCATCGTCGACCGGGAGGGGAAGGCCACGGCGCTCGAGCGGTTCGCCGCGGCTGCGGGCGTGCCCCTGGCGCGCACGATCGCGGTGGGCGACGGCGCCAACGATATCGACATGTTGGCGGTCGCCGGCCTCGGCATCGCGTTCAACGCCAAGCCGGTCGTGCGCGCGGCGGCCGACGCCGCGCTCAGCGTGCCCTACCTCGACGCCATCCTCTTCCTGCTCGGCATCTCACGCCGCGAGATCGAGCTGGCGGACCAGCTCGACGAGGGTTCACCGTGACGGTCCTGGCTCAGGGCGAGCAGGGCAGGACGGCCGACAACCGTGGTGCCCGCCCGCTCCTGCGCGGCTGGTTGCACGCCGGCGCGTTCTTCGCCTGGCTGATCGGCGGCCCCTTTCTGATTGCCGCTGGCCCCGACGCGGCAGCGAAGGCGGAGTTGGCGATCTACGTCGCCGGCATGCTGGCCATGTTCGGCACCGAGCGCGGCCTTTCACCGCCTGCGTTGGTCGGCCCCGGCCTGGCGGCGCATGCGACGGGCCGACCACAGCGCGATCTTCATCGGAATCGCCGGGACGTGCACGGCGGTGGCCGGCCTGGCATTGAGGGGGTGGGCCGAGGTGCTCGTGCTCGCCATGGTCTGGGCCGGCGCGTGTGCAGGCATTGCGCTGCGTCAGGTGTTCCTCGATGCGCCGCAGTGGGTCGTGGCCATCCCGTACGTCGTCGTGGGCTGGTGTCCGGTCATTGTGGCGCCCCAGCTGGTGCGCAGCCTGGGCTGGACCGGCTTCGCGCTGATGCTGATCGCCGGGTTGGCCTACACCCTGGGCGCCGTCGTCTACGCCCGCAAGCGCCCGGACCCGTGGCCGCGTGTCTTCGGTTTCCACGAGGTGTTCCACGCCTGCACGCTCGTCGGCGCCGGGCTGTTCGCCTACCTGGTCGTCTTCATAGCCCTGCCGCGGTATTAGCGGGTTGCCGAGAGGCATCGCCTCACGGCAGTGAGGATGTCTACGGGCCGATCACCCCGTCGGCCCGTAGAGCCGCAAGCTCGTCGGCACCGAGTCCGAGCTCGGTAGCCAGCACGTCATCGGTGTGCTCGCCGAGCCACGGCACCCGCGTCTCGGGGCCTTCGGCCACCTCGGCGAACTTCACGGGCAGACCCGGGATCAGCACCGGTTGGGCGACACCGTCGGTGCGCGGGTGCTCCACCAGCATGTGGCGCCCCGCCAGGTGCGGATCCGCCACGACCTCCTCGTCGTTGGCGACGGGCCCGGCCACCAGGCCGGCTGCGTTCAAGGCATCGCATGCCTCGCGCTTCGTCAACGCCGCGGCCCACGACTCGAGGGCGGGCCGGATGTCCGACTCGAGGTAGTCGAGCCAGCCCTGCGGTGTGGCGAAGCGCGCGTCGTCGGCCCACTCCGGCCGGCCGATGGCGCGGGCCAGGTCCGGCCACTGGTGCGCCCGCAGCACCTGCAGCATGAGCCACCCGTCGGAAGCCCGGAAGCCGTGCAGGATCCCCGGCCACGGTGTCCCCATCGGCATGCCCATGGACCAGAAGTTGGGGACGACATCGAGCACGGCGACCAGGGCGTCGAGCATGGCCACGTCGACGCGCTGCCCCCGTCCGGTGCGGTCGCGCTGGCGCAGAGCGGCCTGGGTGCCGATCACGGCGAACAGCCCGCTGACGATGTCGCCCAGGCCGCCCATGGGTGAGCCGATCGGTGGCTGCCCCTCCGGTCGCTTGAACTCGTAGGCGCCGCTCATCGCCTCGACGATGGAGGCCAGCGCGGGCCAGTCGGCGTACGGGGACTCGGGGGTCCCCGCCGGGACCTGATGCCCGAAGCCGGAGATGGAGAGGTAGATCACCGCCGGGTGCGCCGCGGCCACGTCGTCGTAGCCCAGGCCGAGCCGTTCGATGGCGCCGGCCCGGAAATTCTCGGCCACGACGTCGAAGCGCGGCGCCAGCCGCAGTACGAGGTCGCGCCCCGCCGGTTGCTTGAGGTCGACGACGACGGAGCGCTTGGACAGGTTGTTGCGCAGGAAGGTGGCGCCGACGGAGCGCCCGTCCGGATCGGTCATGGCCGGCGAGGCGCTGCGCCCGAGGTCGCCGTTGCCCGGCGACTCGATCTTGACCACCTCCGCGCCGAGGCGCCCCAGCAGCTGGGTGGCGTAGGGGAGCGCCTGCATCTGCTCGAGGGCGAGCACCCGGATGCCGTCGAGCGGTTTGCCCCATTGCGCCGCCGCCGGGTTGACGACGTCGCCGAGCTTCACGGTCCTTCCAGGCCGAGCATCGCCATGGCATTGCCCCGCATGATCCGGTACACCTCCTCGTCGGAGAGGTTGCGCACAAGCTCTTCGGCCACGGCCCGCGTGTCGGGCCAGGTGGAGTCGGTGTGGGGGTAGTCGGTCTCGAAGGTGACTCGGTCGGCGCCGATGACGTCGAGCGAGTCGAGGCCGTGCTGGTCGCGGAAGAAGCAGCCGTAGACCTGGCGGTGGAAATAGGTGGACGGCGGCTCGAGAATGGTGTCCTTGACGCCGCCCCAGGCGCGGTGCTCGCGCCACACGTCGTCGACGCGCTCGAGGATGTAGGGCAGCCAGCCGATCTGCCCTTCCGAATAGGCCAGGACGAGCTCGGGAAAGCGGATCAACACGCCGGAGAACAAGAAGTCGCACAGCGACGACATGGCGTTGCCGAAGGAAAGCGACGCCGCCACGGCGACGGGCGCGTCCGCCGACGTCGCCGGCATCTTGGAGGACGAGCCGATGTGCATGGAGACCACCGTGCCCGTCTCCGCGCAGGCGGCGAAGAAGGGGTCCCAATAGCCGCTGTGGATGCTGGGCAGCCCGAGGTGTGGCGGGATCTCGCTGAAGCAGACGGCGCGCACGCCGCGGGAAGCGTTCCGGCGGACCTCGGCGGCCGCCTTGTCCGCGTCCCACAGCGGAATGAGGCACAGCGGGAGCAACCGGCCGTCGCTGTCGCCGCACCACTCCTCGACCATGAAGTCGTTGTAGGCGACGACGCAGGCCTCGGCCAGCTCCTTGTCCTTCGCCTCCAAGAAGGTCTGGCCGCAGAAGCGCGGGAAGGTCGGGAAGCACAGGCTCGCCTCCACCCAGTTCGCCTCGTTGTCGGCGATGCGGGCCCGGGGCTCGTAACAGCCCGGGCGCATCTCGTCGTAGGTGATGGGAGACATCGTCATGTCGTCGCGGTCGAAGCCGACGGCGGCCACGTGGCGCTTGTTGATGTAGACGAGGTCCTCGTAGACCCAGCAGTCGGCCTGGGGCCCGTCGGGGTCGAAGGTCTGGCGGTAGGTGCCGCCGCCGATGTGCTCCATGTCGCCGATGCCCCGGCGTTCGGCCCTGGGGCCGCGGTCGCGGTAGCGCGCCGGCAGCCAGGTGTCCCAGAGGTGCGGCGGCTCGACGATGTGGTCGTCGACGCTGATGATCTTCGGGAGCGGCGTGGTGCTGCCGAGCCGGGGGGTGGTGTCGATCGGGTCGGTCATGGTGACTCCAGTGTGGCCGCGAAGGGAACGAGCGGCGCCAGCGAGTCCAGCTCGGCCCGCACGGAGGCTTCGTCGCCGGCCCGCACCCGGAGCACCACCTCGGTGATGCCGAGCCGGGCGTAGTGCTCCAGCTTGCCCTCATCGGCGATGGTGCCGAAGGGCACGACGTCGAGGGCGGCCGGGTCGCGCCCGGCGTCGGCGGCCAGCGCGTGCAGCCGGGGGATGGCGGCGGTCAGGCCGCTGCCGCCGATCGGTATCCAGCCGTCGGCGCTCTCCACGACGGCGGCGAAGACCGCGTCGTTGGCGCCACCGCCGACGAGCGTCCGCACGCGGGGCTGCTGCACGGGCTTGGGCCAGGACCATGTCGGCCCGAAGTCGACGAACTCGCCGTGGTACTCGGCCTGGTCGGTGGACCAGACGGCCTCCATGGCGGCGAGGTGCTCACGCACCACGTCGTGCCGGCGGCCCCAGTCGACGCCGTGGTCCTCGGCCTCGGTGCGGTTCCAGCCGAAACCGACGCCGAGGGTGACGCGCCCGCCCGAGAGATGGTCGAGCGTGGCGACCTGCTTGGCCAGCAGGATCGGCTCGTGCTGGGCGGCCAGCAGAATCCCGGTGCCCAGTCCGATGCGCGTGGTGACGGCGGCGGCGGTGGCCAGCGCGACCAGGGGGTCGAGGCAGCGCTTGTAGTCGTCGAGCCGGACGCCCTCGACGAGGGCGGGGGGTGTGTCCTCCTGCACGGGAAGGTGCGTGTGCTCGGGCAGATACAAGGAGTCGAAGCCGAGGTCTTCGACGGCGGCGGCGAGGACGGCCGGCGCCAGGTCGCAGTCGGTCAGGGCTGCGGTGATGCCGATCCGCACGGTCAGGTCCCGTCGGAGGCGGCTGGCCGGCCGGCGAACTCGGCCAGCGTGCCGCTCCCGACTGCAGTGCGGAGCAGCGTGCCGAAGGCCGCCTGCTCGCGGCGGTTGGCCTCGACCACGGCGTCGCGGCGGGCGGCGCGCACGAGCGAGGTGCTGGCCCGGGTGGCGGCCCGCGGGTGCGCGGCGATGCGCGCCGCCAGAGCCACCGTCTCGTCGAGCACGGTGCCGGCCGCGCACACCTTGAGGGCCACGCCGAGCTCGACCAGCTCGGTCGCGCTGACCCAGTCCGAGGTGAGCAGGATCCTTGCCGCCTGCTGCCAGCCCATGAGCGCGGGGAACAGGACGCTGCTGGCCGCCTCGGGAGGCACGCCCAGCTCGGCGAACGGGACGCGCAGGCGCGCATCGGCGTCGACGAGGACGAGGTTGCAGTGCGGCAGCAGGGTGAACCCGAGCCCGACCGCCACGCCGTTGACGGCGGCGAGCATCGGCACGGAGAGATCGATCAGGCACTCCAGCATGCTCATGAAGCCCTGTCCGGCCCCTTCGACGGCGGTCCCGGTGGCGATGGCGGCCATCTCGGCCAGGTCCTGCCCGGAGGTGAAGGCGCTGCCCCGGCCGGTGAGCACCACGGCTCCGACCGCCTCGTCCGAGTCGGCGGCGCGCAGGGCGGCGGTCACCTCCTGGTACATGGCCGTGTCGAAGGCGTTCCGGACCTCGGGCCGGTTGAAGGCGATGACGCGGACTCCCGGTGCCGCCGCCTCGACCTCGATCCGGCTGGGCATCAGGCCCCGGTGTCGTCGCCGCCGGCGGCGGCGTGGCGGCGGATGACGTTCTCAGCCGCTCCGCTGGCGCCGGTGGAGAGGGGCCAGCCGATGTAGTGGGTGAGATGGACGACGACCTCACGGACCTGGTCGACGGTCAGCTCGCCGCGCCGGAGCGCGTTCTCGAACTGGATCTCCAGGAGCTCCGGCTTGTCCTGCGCCGCCAGGACGCCGATGGTCAGCATGCGCCGGTCCCGCAGCTCGAGAGTGTCGTCGGTCCAGACCGTCCCGAAGAGGTGATCCACGGTGACGTCGGTGTAGCGGCCCGGGAGATCGGCGGGGTCGACGGTGAAGCCGTAAACCTCCTGCATCTTGGCCATGCCGGCGGCGCGCCTTTCCTCTTGATCGCTCACTCACGCTCCTTCTGCTGTGACGACGTTGCGCTTTCTATCCCGGCAGGGACCGACCCTACCGACATCAGATGTCGCCCTCGAACCCGTAGATACGGCCACAGCGACGCTCGGCCAGGGCGGCCAGAGGGAGGTCGACGCCGAGCTCCGCGCCGAGCTCGAGAATGGTGGTCAGGTCCTTGTGGGTGACCTCCGCGCCGCCGCGCATGAGCTTGAGCAGGCCCTCGTCGGAGCCCGGGGGCCAGGGCGCCGCGGTGGTGCGGAACATCAGGCGGGTCGCCCCCCCGATGCGCTTGTCGCTCTCGCGGGCGGCCTCGCCGAGCTTGAGCAGGTCGATGCCGGCCGCCTCGGCCAGCTCCTGGGCTTCGAAGGCGGCCAGCCACGAGCCGTACGTGATGAGGTTGCGGGCCAGCTTGGCGGCGAGCCCGGCCCCGGGCGGGCCCATGTGCAGGACGAGGCAGCTCACCGCATCGAGGACGGGGCGCACCCGGTCGACCTCTTCCTCGGAGCCGCCGATCATGCAGACGAGCTCGCCGGCCGCAGAGGCGTCGGGGCCGCCGCTGACGCCGCAGTCGACGACGATGACGCCAGAGTTGGCGCCCTCCGCGCGCATGTCGAGCACCGTGTCGGTGGGGATGGTGCTGACGATGACGGCGGTGCTGCCGGCGGCCGCGCCTGCGAACACGCCGTCGGGCCCCTGCAGCACGGCCCGGACCTGGGCGTCGTCGAACACCACGACGAGGATGACGTCGCTGCGGGCGGCCAGCTCGGCGGGTGTCGCCGCCACATGGGTCCCCTCCCGGAACGGCGCGGTCGCCTCGGCGCGGACATCGCACACCGACACGGGTATGCCGGCCCGCATGAGGGAGGTGGCGAGGCCACCGCCCATGTCGCCGAGCCCGATGACGCCGACCCGCACCGACCCGCTTTCGTTCTCCGGCACGTGGCCGACCTCCCGACTGACACGCCCAGCGGTCGGGCCCGCCGGGCGGGGACCCTAGATCTGGACAACTGTCTGGAATATAGTTTGGACTGATGACCGATGAAAACGAGGCGGCGGCCGGGCCGGCCGGGCCGGCAGTGGTGGGTGGGCGGGGCGACTACTCGGGGGCTTTCGACCCCGGGTTCGACTACGAGGACCTGTCGAAGGAGGCCCTCGTCAGGCTGGTGCGCGAGTACGGGCTCATCGTCCACCTGCTGGACCGGTCCATGTGCGCCGCCATCGGCATGAAGTACGGCGCCGAGGCGGTCAAGGAGCTCGCCATCGAGGAGTGGGCCGGGGCCAGCCCCGTCTACGGCGACCGCCTGCGCCAGATCATGCGTGTCGAGGGCGACGGGGTCTCGGCCATCTTCAAGGTGCTGCAGCTCGACCCCGGCTTCCCGCACCACTACATGGACGTGCACTACGAGCTGGTCGACGAGCGTCACGGCTACTTCGAGCTGGCCTACTGCGGCGCGCTGATGGACGCCGAACCGTTCGGCGATGCGATGGTGACGAACATGTGCCACCACATCGAGGACGGGACGTTCGACGTGACGGCGCAGGCGGTCAACCCCAAGGCGCACATCCGGCACGTGCACCGGCCGCCGCGGGTCCCGACCGGACGGGTGCCGCACTGCCGCTGGGAGATCGTGATCGAGGACGAGACCGAGACGCTGCCCGAGAAGGACATCACCAAGATCACGCGCATGACGACCGCCGCCACGTTCGCGTTCCCCGACATGAAGGACGGCACGCCGCATGTCCCGACCGGCCCGGGCGCATGACCACCTTCGACGCCGTCGACGGCCCGGCGGGCCCGGCGGACCCGGCCGGCCAGGCGGACCAGCCCGGGCGCCGGCACCTCTCCGAGCGCCAGGCCGAGGTGGTGGAGCGGCTCATGGCGGCGGCGGCCGAGGAGGCGGAGGAGCGGCCCTACGCCGACATCTCGGTGCGGACGATCGCCAAGCGGGCGGGGGTGGCGCCGGCGACGGCGTACACGTATTTCTCGGGCAAGGACCACCTGCTGGCCGAAGTGCTGTGGCGGCGCATGCAGGCGTCCCCGAGCCTGGTCGACCTGACCCTGCCGCTGCCCGAGCGGGTGGCCGACACCGTCCGCACCATGGGCTTCGGCGCCATGGGCTCGCCGGCGGTGGCCGTGTGCACCACGGCGCTGCTGGGCGACGGGCCCGACGTGAAGCGCGTGCGCTCCCGGCTGGGCGCCGAAATCGGTCGCCGGCTCGAGGCGGCGCTCGGGATCGGGACGGGGGCGGCATCGGCGGCGGAGCAGGGCGTGCGCAACGTGCTGTTGGTCACCTATACCGGCGCGTTGCTCAGCGCCGGCATGGGACACCTGGCCTTCGACGCGGTGCCGGCGTTGATGGCCGAGGCGACCGCGCTGATGACGGGCGCGTCATGACCACGGTGGCGCCACTGGCCTACAGCCCCTACGACTACGGGATTCACGACGACCCGTACCCGACCTACGCCCGACTGCGCGCCGAGGCGCCGGTCTTCTACAACGAGGAGCTCGACTTCTTCGCGTACGCACGACACGCCGACGTCCTAGCGGCCTTCCGGGACGTGGACCACTACTCCAACGCCTACGGCGTGAGCCTCGACCCGGCGGCCTTCGGGCCCGACGCGCACAGGGCGATGTCGTTCCTGGCCATGGACCCGCCCCGGCACACGCGCATGCGGTCCATCGTGGGCAAGAGCTTCACGCCGCGCCGGGTGGCCGCCATGGAGGACGGCATCCGGGCGCTGGCGATCGCGCACCTGCAGCCCGCCCTCGACACCGGCTCCTTCGACTTCATCGCGGACTTCGCCGGCCTGCTCCCGATGGACGTGATCTCCGAGCTCGTGGGTGTGCCGCCGACGGACCGGGCCGAGATACGGCGACTCGCCGATCTCCTGGTGCACCGGCAGGAGGGCATGAACGACATCCCCGCGGAGGGGCTCGAGGCGGCGCTGACGCTGGCCGGGTACTACGGCGACATGGTGGCCGACCGCCGGCGTCACGAGCGCGATGACCTGACCTGGTCGCTGTTGCAGGCCGACATCGACGGCGACCGCCTGAGCGACGACGAGGTGATCGGCTTCCTGTTCCTGTTGGTCGTGGCGGGCAACGAGACCACGACCAAGCTGCTCGGCAATGCCTGGTACTGGGGCTGGCGCAACCCGGACCAGCTGGCCAAGCCCCTGGCGGACGCGGCCCGCGTGCCGGACTGGGTGGAGGAGACCTTGCGCTACGACACGTCGACGCAGATGCTCGTCCGGGTGACGAGCCAGCCCGTGCAGGTGCAGGGGGTCGACATCGACGCCGGCCGGCGGATCCTGTTGCTTCTCGGCTCGGCCAACCGGGACGAGGACGTCTTTCCCGATGCGGACCGGTACGACCTCGATCGCCGCACCCAGGACCTGGTCAGCTTCGGCAGCGGGCGCCACTTCTGCATGGGGGCGGCGCTCGCCCGCATGGAGGCGAGGGTCGCGCTTGCCGAGGCGCGGGCGCGGGTCTCGTCCTATGACGTCGACGCGGCGGGGATCGAGCGGGTGCACTCCATCAACGTGCGCGGCTTCGCCGCGCTCCCCACGACGGTCACCCTGCGCTGATGCCCCGTTTCGAGCCGCATCCCGAACGCCGGCCGTCGGCGGTGACGGGGGCCTCGTCGGGCATCGGTGCCGAGACGGCCCGCGCGCTGGCCCGGGCGGGCCATCCCGTCGTGCTGGGTGCTCGACGTGTGGAGATCTGTGACGAGGTCGCCGCGACGATCCGGGCAGACGGCGGCGAGGCGGTGTCCTGTCACCTCGACCTGGCCGATCCGGCCTCGGTCGACCGGTTCGCCAAGGAGGCGGAGGCGGCGTTCGGTCCGGTCGAGATCCTGGTGTCGAACGCAGCCAAGATCCAGCCGGGCACGGCTCTGGAGACCAGCCCGGAGGACTTCGAGGAGGTCCTGCGCGTCAACGTCGGCGGGGCGCAGCGGCTCGTGCGCGCCTTCGGCGCCCCCATGGTGACGCGCCGGCGGGGCGACCTGATCTTCGTGACCTCCGACGTGGTCGCCCACCCCCGTCCCCGCATGTCCGCCTACGTGGCCTCCAAGTGGGGGCTCGAGGGCTTCGTCACTGCCTTGCAGATGGAGCTGGAGGGCACGGGGGTGCGGGCCGTGATCGTGCGGCCCGGACCGACGTTGACGGGCATGGGCATGGACTGGGACCCCGACGTCACCGGCGCGGTGCTGGCCGAGTGGACGCGCTGGGGCCTGGCCCGGCACTCGGCCTTCCTGCGCCCCGACGGGGTGGCCTCCGCCATCGCCCACACGGTGGCCGCACCCCGCGGCACGCACCTCAGCGTGGTGGAGGTCCAGCCGGAGGCACCGATCTCGGAAGGAGCACCGTGACCACATTGAGGGAGCCGCCCCGCGTCTCGGGCGGTGAGGGGGAGAACGGGCATCTCGACGAGTTGAGCCGCGACCCCATCGGGCTGATGGCGCGGGTGCGCGCCGAGTGTGGCGACGTCGGCGAGTTCACCCTGGCCGCCCGGGACGTCGTGCTGCTGACGGGGGCGGACGCCAACGAGTTCTACTTCCGGGCGCCCGAGGAGCAGCTGGACCAGGCCGAGGCCTATCCCTTCATGACCCCGATCTTCGGCAAGGGCGTCGTGTTCGACGCGCCGCCGGAGCGCCGGCGCGAGATGCTGCACAACCAGGCCCTGCGGGACAAGTTCATGCGGGGTCACGCCGCCACCATCTCGCACGAGGTGGAGCGGATGGTGGCCGGCTGGGACGACGAGGGTGAGATCGACCTGCTGGAGTGGTTCGCCGAGCTGACGATCTACACGTCGTCCGCCTGTCTGATCGGCCCGCGCTTCCGCAGCGAGCTCGACGGCCGCTTCGCCCGGCTGTACCACGACCTCGAGCAGGGCACCGATCCGATCGCCTACGTCGACCCCTACGCGGACATCGAGAGCTTCCGGCGGCGCGACGCGGCCCGGGTGGCACTCGTCGAGCTGGTCGGGGCGATCATGGAACGCCGTGCCGCGGGCCCCGGCGCGCCCGAGGGGGAGGCGGACCTGCTCGACATCCTCATGTCGATCCGCGAGCCGGACGGCTCGCCCCGCTTCACGGCCGACACGGTGACAGGGATGTTCATCTCCATGATGTTCGCCGGCCACCACACGACGTCGGGCACGGCGGCCTGGACGCTGATTGAGCTGCTCCGCCATCCGGCGGAGCTGCAGGCGGTCAACGACGAGCTGGACCGCTTGTACGCCGACGGCTCGGAGGTCAGCTTCCAGGCCCTGCGCGAGATCCCGCACCTCGAATCGGCGCTCAAGGAGGCGCTCCGGCTGCACCCGCCGCTCATCTTGTTGCTGCGCGTCGCCAAGGAGGAGCTGTCGTACGGCGACTACCGGATCGCCGCCGGCAAGTTCGTGGCGGCCAGCCCCGCCATCTGCAACCGGATCCCCGAGGACTTCCCGGACCCCGACGCCTTCGTCCCCGGCCGGTATCTCGAGCCGCGGGAGGAGGACCGGGCCAACCCCTGGACCTGGATCCCCTTCGGAGCCGGCCGGCACCGCTGCGTCGGTGCGGCCTTCGCCATGATGCAGCTGAAGGCGATCTTCTCGGTGCTGCTGCAGGGGTGGGAGTTCGAGGCGGCTCAGCCGCTGGACTCGTACCGCAACGACCACTCCAAAATGGTGGTGCAGCTCGAGCAGCCGTGCCGGGTGCGCTACCGGCGGCGAGGAGAGCCGGCGTCGTGAGGGTCGTGGTCGACCGCGACCTGTGCCAGGGCCACGCCGCCTGCGAGGGCGAGGCCCCCGACGTCTTCTCGGTCTCCAAGAAGGGAGAGCTCACCATCCTGCAGACCGAGCCGCCCGAGAGCCGGCGCGCCGCCGTCGAGCTGGCCGTCAAGTACTGCCCCACCCACGCCCTGTCCATAGAGGAGGACTGACTGAGCATGCCCGCCTATCCGCGTGCCGAGATGGAAGAGATGGTCGAGCGCTGGCTCGCCGCCAACCGAGCGGGGGAGGCGAAGAAGGACTGGAGGCACATGGCCGACCTCTTCACCGAGGACGCCACCTACGGCTGGAACGTCGGGCCGAACGACGAGTTCATGGCGGTGGGGCGCAAGGAGATCCGCGAGATCGCGCTGGGCCTGGAGATGGCCGGGCTCGAAGGGTGGACCTACCCGTACCAGAAGGTGCTGATCGACGAGGCGCAGGGGGAGATCCTCGGCCTGTGGAAGCAGGTGGCCGACGCCAAGAAGGCGGACGGCACCAACTACGAGATCGCCGGCCTCGGCGGCAGCTGGTTCCGCTACGCCGGGAACTTCCAGTGGTCATGGCAGCGCGACTTCTTCGACATCGGGAACGCCGGAGCCGTCTTCATGGCCATGATCAAGGACGGCACGCTCCTCCCGGGCATGCAGCAACGGATGGAGCGCGCCATGTCGGGCGAGCGCATGCCGGGTCACTACCGCCCGGGCGACGCCCCGGTCGGCCTGTGGGAGGTGCCTCCGGGCGCGTAGGGCGGGAAGGCGCGGGCGACGCGATCGGCCAGGTCGCGCCGCGCCGCCGGGCCGATCGGCCCCGGTGCCCTCAGGGCGCGGGCGAACGCCCGGGGCCAGGTGACGAGCACGCCTTCGAGCGTGAAGGGCCGGGTGCACAACCCGACCTGCACGCCCGTGAAGCACAAGGCGGCGCGGACGGGTGACCCGGCGCTCGGCTCCTCGGCCGCGAGAGCTTCCGCCACGAGGGCCTGCTGCCGGCGTGCCGCCAGCACCAGGCGGCTCTCGTCGCGTCCCGCCACGAAGAGGCGGGGGCGGGGGAGGAACCACCCCCCGCCGAGCTGGCGGCGTTCGAGCCGGCCCCGATAGTGCTTCGTGTCGATGACCCAGACGCCGGAGGCCACCACGGCGATGTGGTCGATGTTGGCCCGCCCGCGGGGGAGGGCCCGGTCGTGCAGGACCACGCCGTGCCGGCCGACGGCACGGTCGAGCCAGTGCCCGACGCGCTCCTCGCCGTCGGCGCCGCGGCCCCAGGCCTCGGTCGACGGCTTCGACCCGGCGAGCAGGCGGACCATGGGCGCCAGTGGCCCGAAGACGGCCCGCCGGCGGGCGTCGTCTCTGCGCTCACGCCGCTCGTACTCGGACCGGGCGGAGGCGCCGGCCCGCCCGCGCCGGAGCGCTCCCTCGTCCGTCTCGTCCTCCGCCTGGGTCATCGTCGTGCTCCTCCCATGGTGGGCGTGGTTCGGGCCCACGGGAGAACGGTGACGGCACGGCCCGAAAAGCACGTGCAACGCTTGGCCCGGTGTCGACGAGGCGAACACCCCTGCCGCTCCTCGTGTTGGCGGCGGCAGTGGTGGCGTCGGGTTGCACGAGCGGGGGAACGCCGGCGGCCCCACACAGCGGATCATTGAGCCCCGAGGCGGCTCACGCCGTTGCCGCCACGACGACCTCCACCACCCAGCCTCCGGTCACTCCCATGGTCTGGACTCCGTGCAACGGCGACCTGCAGTGTGGCACCCTCGTCGTGCCGCTCGACTACGCGGACCCCAACGGCCCCACCATTCCCATCGCCGTGGCGCGCCATCCCGCAGAGGACCCCGCGGCCCGTATCGGCTCGCTCGTCATCGACCCGGGCGGACCCGGTGTGTCGGGCATCGACGACATGGCCAACGAGCTGGGCGTGCTCACGCCGCAACTGCTCGACGACTTCGACATCGTCATGTTCGACCCCCGCGGTGTCGAACGCAGCGACCCGGTCTCCTGCGGCGCCAGCGGCGCCAGTGCCAGTGCGCCCACGGACCCCGTGCCGTCCACGGCCAGCCAGCAGGCGGCGACCATCGCGGGGCTCCGGGCCTTCGCAGCGGCGTGCGAGAAGAACAGCGCCAACCTATTGCCCTACGTGGGGTCGGTGGACGTTGCCCGTGACATGGACCGGCTGCGTCAGGCGCTCGGCGACCGCGCGCTGACCTATATGGGGCAGTCCTACGGCACGCTGCTGGGGCTCACCTACGCCGCGCTGTTCCCGACCCACATACGGGCCATGGTGCTCGACAGCGTGATCGACCCGGCGCTCTCCTTCGACCAGATCACCGAGGGACAGGCAGCCGGCTTCGAGGGCGTCTTGGACGCGTTCTTCACATGGTGCGCCGGCAGCGCGTCGTGCGCGTGGCGTCCGTCCGGGGACCCGACGACCGCGCTGCTGGCCTTGCTGGGCGCCGCCTCGGCCGCACCGGCGCCGGGCGGGAGCGGCAGCCAGGCCGGGGCGAAGCAGCTGTACGACGCGCTCTTGAACGATCTCTATTCGCAGTCCGACTGGCCCCAGCTCGGCACAGCGCTGGCGGACGACGCGACCGGCGATGGCGCGCCGGCCGCCGCGCAGTCCAACCACTACAACACGGGCGGCTCGACCAACGCCGCCGATGCCGTCACCGCCATCGACTGCCTCGACCATCCCGTGTCGCACGACCTCGCCTCGTACGCCGTCCTGGCCGACATGCTCAAGGCGTCCGCTCCCGTCTTCGGCCCCCTGCTGGCCTGGGGCGAGGCCGGCTGCGCCGTCTGGCCCGCGGCGCCGACCCGGACCGTCGGTCCGGTGGCCGCCCCCGGCGCGCCACCCATCCTCGTGATGGGGACGACGAACGACCCGGCCACGCCCTACGCCTGGGCGGTGAGCGTGTCCAAGGAGCTCGACCACGCCGTGCTGCTCACCCATGACGGCGACGACCACGTCGCCTACTTCTACAGCGCCTGCGTGCGGGCAGACGTCCAGACGTATCTGGTGAGCGGACAGACGCCTCCGCCGGGCACGGTCTGCAGCTCGTAGCGAGCGCCAGCCCGGTCCTCAGGTGCTGGTGAAGTGGTAGGTCCCGCTCCCCACCGAGAGCACGACAACCCCGTCGGCCGCCGACCCGACAGTGACGCCAGGCGCCCGCGCCGCCGCCGCGCCGCCCTCGCGCACACTCGCCGGCGCGCTGGCGGGCAGCCGCACCGTGGCCCCCGCATTGGCCGGGACCGTCAGGGCCATGGTCATGCCCTTGCCGCGCCGCTGCCACGACACCTGGACGGGTCCCGCCACCGTGGGCACCGAGCCCCCGGCGCGGTCGAGGCCGGCCGAAGGCGGTGACACCGTCGCGCGGACCGTGCCGTCGGCGTCCGGCTCCCCGAGGCTCACCCCGAGGAGGGTCTCCTGCATGGCGATCAGCGCGGAGGAGCCCCAGCCGTGCGACATGGAGTCGCCGATGAGGTCGCTCGGCTTCCATTCCTCCCAGGTGAAGGTCCCGCCGGCCGCCACGATGTGGGCCCAGCCCGCAATAGAGGTGTCGGTGAGCGTCTGCACCATGGCTTCCGGGAGATCCGCCGCCGCAAGGGCGCGCATGAGCTCGAGGCCGTGGTTGGGACCCAGGTCGATGCCGAGGCTGTGCACATAGGCGCCGACCGTCGCCACGTCCGCCGCCGGGACGACGCCGTAGGCCAGCGCCAGCGCGTTGGCCTCCTGCGAGGCGCTGCCACTCTGGGCGCCGTCGGCGTCGACGCCGTCCACGTAGACACCGTCGGGACGCCGCAGGGTCGCGTTGACCGCCGCGGCCAGCTGGACGGCCCGCGCCCGCTGGGCTGCCGCGCCGGCCGCGTCGCCGGCCAGGCCGGCCAGCTGCGCCACCCGGTTGAAGGCGTTGACCGCCAGCACGTTGCTCGCCGTGTCCGCCGCCACCGAGAGGTCGTAGCCGTAGACGGGGTCGCCGTCGCTGGTGTCGGCCAGCCCGTAGAGGAGCCCGTTGCCGCCCTGGCGGGCCGACCACAGCCAGTCCACCGCCCGCGTGACCGAGGGGTAGAGCTGCACAGCGGTCTGCGTGTCGCCCGTCGAGACGTAGTAGCGCCACAGCCACTCGGCATACCGGGCGGTGGAGGTTCCGAAGAACCGTGCACCGTCATCGTTGGGGTAGATCGCGTTGACGCAGCCGTTCGGCCAGTAGCGGGCCTGGCCGCGGGCGACGTCTCGCAGCGCCTGCCAGCTCATGTTCTGGTCGCCGTAGACCCGCATGACCGCCTCGGACTCGTTGGCGGCATCCCACAGGAACTGGCCCTTCTCCCGGGTCGGGGTGTCGACGAACTGCTCCTGGCTGCAGTACAGGCAGGAGCGCGCCATGAGCCGCCACACCGCATTGAGCATCCGGTTGTCCGACGAGAACGTCGCCGTCGGGACGTCGGGCATGGCGGCGCGCCGGGTGATGGCGACGATCTGGTCCCGGCTCAGAGCCTGGCCCGGGTTGTCGATCTGCACGTATCGGTAGCCGAAGTAGGTGAAGGCCTCGAAGGCCTGGTGGCCTCCCGGCCCCATGATGTAGGAGAACGAGAGGTTGGTCTCCTGCGTGCCGTGCAGCGTCGAGACCTGCCCGTCCGGATCGAGCAGGTAGCCCGCCCGCATGGAGATGGTGTTCCCGGCCTGCCCCGCCGCGAACTGAATCTGCGGGCCGCGCCGGGTAGACGGCGCCGAAGTCCGCCACGACCGCACCGCCGGCGACGGTGTGCAGGCTCACGGGGAGGACGGGCGACTCGCGGATGGTCGTCCGCTGCGCGTAGGTGGTGGAGAAGGGCGCGGTGCCGGCCGGGCCGATGACGGTGACCGGCGACCACGTGCTGTCGTCGTACCCGGGATCGGACCAGCCCTGGGGATGCTCCCGCCCGTCGACCCACTCCACGAAGTCGCCCCCGTCGGGGTTCCGCTGCGGTGACGGGAGCCATTCGGCCGGGCGCTCCCGCCAGCTCGCATCGGAGACGACCACGTCGTGGCGACCGTCGTCGTACTGCAGGGACAGCTGGAAGAGGAGGCCCGGCGCGGACGCCGGCCGGCCCTGGCCGGGCCCGTACCAACGGTGCAGCACGCCGATGGCGCTGGTCCTCCCGCCGGCGAGGGCGCCGGTCAGGTCGACGGCCCGCACGTACTGCTCGTCGGGGTACGAGAAGCTGGGCCAGGCGTCCACCGGCGCACCGTCGACGTACAGCCGGTAGGTGTGGGCCGCGGAGACGTAGGCGGTGGCGCGGCGGAGAGCCCCTGCCGCCGGCGTGACGTCTGTGCGCAGGTAGGTGACGCGGTCGGGTTGCTGGGAGTTGCCGGCGGGCTGCAGCCACTGGGCCTGCCAGTCGCCCGGGCGCAGGGCCGTCGTGAAGCGGGCCGCGGCAGACACCGGTCCCCAGCGCCCGCCGGCGCCGCGCGGCTGCACCGTCCACTCGTACGCCGCGTCGGCGGCGAGAGGCGGTCCCGTGTAGGCGACGAAGGCCTGCCGAGCCGACAGCACCGTGCCGCTTTCCCATGCGAGCCCGCTGTGGGCCGGGTCGGTCCGGTGGACGACGATGCGGAAGGCCGTCTGCGCCCCGCCCCGCCCCGACGCGTGCAGGGTCCAGGCGAACGAGCAGTCGTCGGGGTCGACGCCGACGGGGTGAACGAGACCGTTGACCGTGAGTGCGGAGGCCCGCAGCGCGCCAGCTGGCCCCGCCGACATGACGACGCTCCTCAGGGGCCGCTCCGCACCTGCGCCGTGGGCCGGCTCCGTGCCAGCCGGCAGCGCGCCGGCCACTGCGGCGCCCGCGGCGACACCGGTGGAAGAGGCGAGGAAGGTGCGCCGGCCGAACCTGTTCATGTCATGCTCCCTGAATCACCCGGACCATGTCGAGACTGGCGTCGCTGTAGTAGAGGGCGCCGGACGACGACACCGCGATGCCGATCGGTGTCCCCATCCGAGTGAGTACCCAGCGGGTGCCGTTCCCGGGTCCCTCGGCGGTCGCGACCGGGAGCGCACCGGCGACGCTGTAGAGATCGCCGGCGTTCATCGCCCGCCCGAACAGCAACCCCGTCGTCGAGGGCACGACTCTGATGACCGACATGAGGCCGTCCGTGACGAACAGCGCGCCGGTCGGACCGATGGCGAGCCCACTGGGGTCGTTGAGCTCCGAGGCCATGCTCACGGCGGGGACACCGTCAGCGAGATACGGCTGGTAACCGCCAGTCCCGCCCACGACGACGCCGATGTCGCCGGCGCCGACGGGCGTGCCGTAGTACGTCCCGGCCTGCGCGGGCGCGAGGAGCACCGACTGGTCGCCGAAGTCGGCCACGAAGAGGTCGCCGGCGCGGTCGACGGCCACGGCCACCGGGTTCCACAACTGCGCCGCCACGAGGGGTCCTCCCTGGCCGGCCGAGCCACAGACTCCGGTGCCGGCCACGGTGTAGAGGTGCCCGGCCGTCATGGCCCGCCCGAAGACCACCGCGCTCCGGGCAGCGAGCACCCGCACGCGGCAGTTGGCGGTGTCCGCGATAACCACGTCGCCGGGGCCGTCGACGGCCACCCCCGTCGGCTCGTCGAGCTCGCTGGCGGGCCCGGCGAGACCGTCCCCGTTGAAGCCGGCCCGGCCCGTGCCCGCCACGGTCACGACCGCCCGGCCGGTTGGTCGCACGACCTGAACCCGCTGCGCGGTCGCCTCCGCGATGTAGACGTCACCCTGCGCGCCGACGGCCACCCCGCTGGGGTGGCCGATGGAGCCGACTCCCGAGCACGAGCCCCCGGCCACCGTGGCGGCTTGCCCCGGACGCAGATGCAACCCGTAGCGCGTCCCGCCGATGGCGGGCACCACCACGACGCGGCAGTGCCCGGCGTCGGCGACGAAGAGGTCCCCGACTGCATCGAGCGCGATGCCGCCCGGCGCAGCCAGGAGGCCGGGGCCCACCACGGTGCGCACCGCCGGCGCCGACTCGGCCGCCGTGGTGCCTGCCCCGACCACGGCGGCCAGCGCGACGAGGGCGACGGAGGCGACGAGGGTCGCAACGGTGCGGCGCACGGGGCACATCATGCCGGTTGCGGCCGCGCCGAGCCCGGGCCATGACGCCATAGTGTCGCGACGGAGCGACTCCCGGGCGCGCCAGAGCGCCGCCGACAGAGAGAAAAGGAATCCCCATGCCCGCACCCGAAGAGGCCCTGAGCGCCGGGAACATCACGTACACCGGCTACGAGGGCGCCGGCGTAAACGCCTACCAGACCCTGCCCGCCGGCGACGGGCCCTTCCCCGGGGTGCTGGTCATCCACCACCTGCCCGGCTGGGACTGGTCGACCAAGGAGATCACCCGTCGCTTCGCGGCGAAGGGTTACAACGCGCTCTGCCCCAACCTCTACGCCCGCCAGGGACTCGATGTCGATCCCGACGACGCCGCGGCCGCCACCCGTGAGGCCGGTGGCATCCCCGACGACCAGTTCGTGGGCGACGCCGCCGCCGCCGTCGCCACCCTCCGGGCCCTCCCCACGTCCAATGGCAAGGTCGGCGTCATCGGCTATTGCTCGGGCGGCCGCCACGCCTTCCTCACCGCGGTGAGCGTGCCCGTCGATGCCGCCGTCGACTGCTACGGGGCCTTCGTGGTCGGGGCCGTCCCCGACGGCTTCCCGCTCAAGGTGACGGCGCTCATCGACCGGACCCCCGACCTCACGTGCCCGCTGCTCGGCCTCTTCGGCAACGAGGACCAGTTCCCCAGCCCCGAACAGGTCGACGTGCTGGAGGAGGCGCTCAAGGCCGCGGGCAAGACGTACGAGTTCCACCGCTACGACGGCGCGGGCCACGCGTTCTTCTCGGTCGACCGACCGGCCTACCGCCCCGAGGCCGCGGTCGACGGCTGGCAGCGGATCTTCGAGTGGTACGGCCGCTACCTGGCGGGGAGCTGACCATGTGCTCCTACCTCACCGTCGCCACCGAGATCGCCGGCAGCGCCAAGGGACCCCAGGGCTGGATGCCGGTCACCTCGGCCAGCGTGTACTTCGACCACCCCTTCCACGCGCCGTTCGACCACACGCTCAACATCGACTTCGCCGACCCGGCGCGCGGGCCCGGCGCTCGCGTCGCCGTCGAGCTCAGTGCGGCCTCGGCGCGCCGGTTGGTCCAGAGCATCAACGAGGCGCTGGCCGCTGCGGGAGCCGCCGCAACGTGACCGCCCCCACCGGCCCGGCGGCCGGCGTCCACCTGCCCTGGGCCGAGGTGCCCGCGGTGGTGCGGACGTGGGCGGCCGGCGTCGGCGGCGGCTCGCCTACCTCCACCCGTGACCTCCCGGGCGGGTTCTCGCCGGGTGCGACCACGGTGCTCGACTGCCCACAGCGCGCCATCTTCGTCAAGGCGGTCGGCGCGGCGCTCAACGCCGAGTCGCCCGACTTCCATCGGCGCGAAGCCGTCGTGTCGGCGGCACTGCCGTCCGCACCGGAGTTCCCCCGCTTGCTCGACGTCTACGACGACGGCGACTGGGTGGCACTCGCCTTCGAGGCGATCGACGGCAGGGCGCCGCCGCACCCGTGGGACGAGCGCGAGCTGGCATCGGCCGTGCGCGCGCTCGATGCACTGCACGACGCGCTCACACCCAACCCGGTTCCGGGCGCGCCGTCCGCTGCCGACCGGTTGCGCCACCTCTTCGGCGGCTGGGCCGAACTCGCCGCCATGGCGCGGCCGCACGATGGCCTCAATGCGTGGAGCCGCCGCCACCTCGACCGTCTGGCCGAGCTCGAGTCGCGGTGGCCCGAGGCCGTGGCGGGGCCGACGCTGCTGCACTGCGACGTGCGCGCCGACAACCTCCTCGTCACCAGCAGCGGTGCCGTCGTGTTCGTGGACTGGCCGCACGCGTGTATTGGTGCGGCGATCTTCGACCTGGTGGCCTGGGCGCCGTCGGTGGAGCTGGAAGGCGGGCCCGCCCCCGAGGGTCTCCTGGCCCTGTCCGCTCTTGCCTCCGCGGTGGACCCCGCCGCCTTGGCCGTCCTGGTCGCCGCCTTCAGCGGTTTCCTGGTGCGCCATTCGCTGCAGCCACCACCGCCCGGGCTCCCGACGCTCCGCCCGTTCCAAGCGGCGCAAGGCGCGGTCGCGCTGTCCTGGCTTGGGCGCCTCACCGGCTGGTGACGTCGTCGCCCCTGTCCCGCTAGGTTCGCCTGCATGCGCTTCGGTCTGCAGATTCCCAACTTCACCACCGACGAGACGCCCGGTGCCCTCTTCGCCGGGGTGGCCGCCATGGCCGGCGCGGCCGAGGAGACCGGATTCGACTCGGTCTGGGTCATGGATCACTTCTACCAATTGCCACCGATGGGCGGGCCGAGCCAGCCGATGCTCGACGCCTACACGTTGCTCGGCGCCCTGGCCACGCAGACGTCGCGGGTGCGACTCGGCACCATGGTGACCGGCGTGACGTACCGCAACCCGGCGCACCTGGCCAAGATCGTGACGACGCTCGACGTCCTCAGCGCGGGGCGGGCCATCCTCGGCATCGGGGCGGCCTGGTACGACGTCGAGCACGAGGGCCTCGGGTTCGACTTCCCTCCCGCGGGCGAGCGGCTGGACCGGTTGGAGGAGGCGCTGCAGATCTGCCGCGCCATGTTCACCGAGGAGGTACCGTCGTTCGACGGTCGGTATTACCGGATCCACGAGGCGCGCAACGTGCCCCCGCCCGTGCAGGCGGGCGGACCACCCATCCTCGTCGGCGGCGGTGGCGAGAAGCGGACGCTGCAGCTCGTCGCTCGCTACGCCGACATGGCGAACATCGTCGGGGATGCCGCCACGGTGGCCCACAAGGTCGACGTCCTGCGGGGCCACTGCGCGGCGATCGGACGCGAACCCGCCGAGGTCACGGTCAGCCGGCTCAGCACCCTCGTCCTCACCGCCAGCGCGGACGAGACCGCGGCGACGCGGGACCTCCTGCGCCAGGTCACCGGGGAGGAGCCCACGACCTCGGACATCGGGACGCCCGACGAGCTGGTGGCTCGCGTCGAGGAGCTGGCGGCGGCGGGTGTCGAGTACTTCGTCTTCAACATGCCCACCGGCACGCCGGACACCGTACGCAAGGTGGGCGAGCTGCTCGTGGACCGCTTCGCCGGCTGAGGCCGGCCGCTACTCGGCGCGCAGGAGCCGCGACGTCGTCGTGCGCGCCGCCAGGCGGCCCGGGATCAGGGCCACCAGGACGGCCAGCGCGAGGGCGAGGACACCGATCACGACGATCGTCCCGCCCGGGACCGTCGGCGCGGGCACTGCGCTGATGTCGGTGGCGAAGAGGTTCCACAGCACCCGCCCCAGGGCGATGCCGACGGGGATCCCGATGGCGCAGCCGATGACGGCGGCGACGCTCGCCTGGACGGCGACTGCGATGGCGAGCTGTCCCCTGGTGAAGCCGAGCGTCTTGAGGATGGCCAGGTCGTGCCGCCGGCGCCGCACCGACGTCACCAGCGTGATGCCGAGTGCCACGGCGGCGCCCACCGCCAGGGCGGCGCCGAGCAATAGAGGTGTCGACCCCAGGGACCCGTAGTTCAGGATCTCGGCCGGACGCAGCACCCCGAACACCGAGCCGCCGTTGATGGCGATGTCCACCCGGCGCCCGATGGCCTGTAGAGACGCCAGTGCGGCGCGGCTGTTGCCCCCCTTGGTTCGCACGAGGATGGCGTTGGGCCCGGGCGTCACCTCGAAGAGGTTGCGTGCCGCGGCCGGGATGATCCGGTAGGAGAGCACCGCACCGCTCCCCATCTCGAGGTGCGACGAGCCGACGACGCCGATCGGTGGGAGCGTCGCGGTACCCACGATGGTGAGCGTCACCGCCTTCTCACCCTGGGTGCGCACCCGCACCGTGTCCCCGAGCTGCTTGTGCAGGGAGCGCAGCGTCGAGGCGCCGAGCACGATCTGGTTGGACGCCTGCAGGCCGTGGCCACTCAGGAGCGGCGGGGCCACGGTGGCCCCCGGCGTGGCGCCCATGACCGGGACGTTCACCCCGTCGAGAGTCAGCGAGGAGTAGTAGATGCCGGTCCATGACTGCACCAGCGGATCCGCGTCGAGCAGCTTGGCCGTCTGCTGGCCGGGGATGTCGCCGAGGCCGCCGCCCCCGTCGATATCGTAATTCCAGTTCCACCCGTAGAGGGCCGGGTGCGAGACGAGCGTGTCGAGGCTCGACCCGAAGGTCACCGTGGCGACGACCACCGTGACCGCCAGGATGGCACCCAGGATGGCCGACCGCACCGGCACCGCGCTCCGTCCCACGCCCGGCTCCAGCGCGAAGCGCACACCGGTGACAGCCGACGGGGGGAGGCCGGCCCGGGTGGCCGCCGCCGTGACCCGTGAGGACGTGAACCGACCTGCCCGGTTCCGGGCGCGGCCGGGCAGCGAGCGGAACGACGCCAGCACGGCCACGCCGCCGAGGACGAGCACCAGGGTGAGCACGCCGACGGCGATCACCGCCCAGTCCGGGCGGAGCGCCACGCCGAGGAACGGCCGCACGGGTCCCAAGGGCCCGAGCGGCGAGAGGCCCACGGCGACGGCGCCGGCGAGCAACGAACCCAGGAGCAGGGCACCGAGCGAGCCGATCAGGCCGTCCCACAGGCACATCGGAGGATCAGCTCCGAGCGCCCGGGCGATGTCGAGATCCGGAGCCCCAAGGCGGACCCGGCGACTGATCAGCTGCCCGGCGATGAGCAGGGCGGCGACCCCGGTGATGCCGCCGAAGACGTTGAGCGCGATCGTCTCCGGGCGCAGCGTCGCGTTGGCCGTCGCGATGATGCTTTGTGACTCCTGGTAGACGAACGGGAGGCCCTTGGGCAACGAGCGCTTCACCGCTGCCTCGACGGCCGGAAGGTGGCGGTCGCCACCCTGCAGCGTCAGCGCGCTGATCATGTCGTCGCTGCAGCAGGCGAGGAGCTTGTTCGTCAGGGCGGGTGCCAAGAGCATGATCGACTGGCCGTTGGCGTTGTCCTGGTCCTCGAACAGCGTTGTCGCCTGCCCCGCGGCGATCCCGACGAGCTTCAACATGGCCCGCTGATCGACGGGGATGGCCTGGTTTGTCGGGCTGTTCCCAGACTGGGTCTCCGTGTTGGTCAGCCATCCGACCGGGATCTCCTCGCCCACGTGGTACCCCAGCGCCTTGGCGCTGGCCGCATCGACGACGGCCTCGTCCGCCTTGTGGGGATCGACCATCCGTCCCTCCGAGACGGCGATGGCGTCCTCGTTGAAGTCGAGGCCGCCGACGCTCGCCTCGGCGTTGGGGGAAGTCGCCAACGGTTCCCCCCGGGAGGACAACGGGGTCATGTTGAGCTCCACCGTGCTCTCGACCCGCTCCACGTCGGGCAGGTGGGACAACGTCTTGAGCAGAGCGGGGTTGTAGGCCGAGTCAAGGCCGATGTCCGGGTTGATGACGCCGTCGAAGACGAAGAGCTGCGGGACGTGCGAGGCCGTCACGTAGTCGGCGTAGGAGGACTCGGTGCTGCGCGCCGCCTCGATGGCGCCCAGGGCCAAGCCCCCGACCGCGCCCACGAGAAGGATGACGGTCAGGAAGTAGGAGAGCTCCGACCGCCTGGTCGAGCGGAGCCGGTACCAGGCGTACGCCATCGTCTGCCTCATGAGGTCACCGGTGGGCCAGGCCCAGGTCGTCCAGCGCGGCGCGCGCGGCGCCGAGACCGCACATGCCGTGCACGCCACCGCCGGGTGGCGTCGCAGCCGAGCAGAGGTAGACACCTTTGAGCGGGGTGCGGTAGGGGTTCCACCGCACGGTCGGGCGGAAGACCATCTGCCGGAGCGTGGCGGCACCGGCATTGATGTCGCCGCCGACGTAGCTCGGGTTGTGCTCCTCGGCGTCCACGGCCGTGAAGCTCGAGCGCGCCAGGATCAGATCGCGGAACCCTGGCGCGAACCGCTCGATTTGCGCCTCGATGCGTTCGGTCATGTCCACCGGTGAGCCGTTGGGCACGTGGCAGTAGGCCCACAAGGTGTGTTGGCCCGCCGGTGCCCGACCAGCGTCCACGACGCAGGGCTGTGTGACGAGGCAGTAGGGGCGGTCCGGATGCCGACCGGCGTTCACGTCAGCCTCACTCCGGGCGATCTCCTCGAAGGTCCCGCCGACGTGGAGGGTGGCGGCCTGGTGGCAGCTGGCGGCCCGCCACGGGACCGGCCCGCGCAAGGCCCAGTCGACCTTGCACACTCCGGGCCCGTAGCGGTAGCGGGCGAGCGCGCGGCGATAACCCGACGGGAGAGCGTCACCTCCCAGCTCGAGGAGCTGGCGTGGGGTGACGTCGAGCACGAGCGCGCGGCCCGGGGGCAGTTCGTCCAGCCTCTTGACCAGGTGGCCCGTTTCTATCCGCCCGCCTGCGGCCGTGAGCTCGGTGACGAGCGCGTCGACGATGGCGACGCTGCCACCTGCCACCACGGGCCAGCCCAAGCGGTGCGCCAGAGCGGTGAAGAGCCGGGGGAACACGCCGGAGAGCGGCGCCGTGAGCGGCAACATGGAGTGGGCGGCGGTGCCGGCCACCAGGGCCCGGCCCTCGTCGGTCTGGAAGCGCCGGGCCAGTTGCTGCGCCGACTGCAGTCCCCGCAGCGCAAAGCCGGCTGCCGTGAGGGGGTGCGGAGGCACGTCCCGCATGGAGCCCAGGAAGGCCGGGAGGAGCTTGTCCAGATCCCTCACGAGAGGGGCGTAGAGCTGCGTGTAGGTGTAGCCGTCTGGTCCGAGGGAATCGGCGACGTCAGTCACGTCGGGCCCGACGGCGACGGCGCGGTTCCCGTCGAGCGGATGGGCGAATGCGAACGGAGGCGTGAGTAGCCGCACTCCGTGAGCAGCCAGGTCGATGTCACGAAAGGCCGGAGAAGCCAGGAGCAGCGGGTGCACGGCCGAGCACACATCGTGCCGGAAGCCGGGCAGTGTCAGTGCCGCGGTGCGGCAGCCCCCGCCGGGTTCGTCCGCGGCCTCGTACACGTCGACCGCCAGTCCGGCGCGGGCCAACAGGAGCGCCGCCACCAGTCCGTTGGGCCCGGCGCCCACGACGACGGCGTCTGGGTCCCTCACCGGAGGATCACAACCGCATGCTCAACGTCTCTGCGGCTCCCACGACGGGCACGGGGTTTTCCGCAAAGCGGCAGACGATCCCTTCGATCTCCGCATCGCTGCGCTCGGGCCGGTGATGGAAGAGCGCGATTCGGCGCGCCCCGGCCATGGTGCCCAGGTGCACGGCGTACTCAGCGGCGGCATGGCCGAACGATCCTTCCGCCTCCACCTCCTCGGCCCGGAGGTGGGCATCGTGGATCAGGAGATCGACGTCTCGGGCCAGCTGCAGTGCCGACTCGTGGTACTCACCGATGCCGTCGGGTCCCGGGCCGGAAGCGGTCGGGCAGTGGTCCGGGATGTAGGCAACCGACGAGTGTCCATCGCTTATCCGAAAGCCGACGGTGTGCCCACCCTTGTGGGGGACGTCGACGGCGAGCACGCTGAAGCCCTCTGCCATGAAGCTCTCGTGAGGAAGGTAGCCGAACTGCCAGTCCCCGCGCAGCGCCGAAGGCCCGATAGGAAAGAAGGGCGGCGACATCATGCGCGCCAGCACCACCTCCGCATCCGCTTCGTCATCCTGATCCGGCAACAACATCCGCACCCGCGCGCCTTCGCGGTCACCGGACCGGAAGAAGGGCAGGCCCTGCACGTGGTCCCAGTGCAGATGGGTCAGGAGGAGGGTGCCCTCGAAGGGGATGTCGCCGAGCAGCCCAGAGAGTCGCCGGAGACCGGTCCCGGCGTCGAGCAAGAGTGTCGGTCGGTGCGCCGGGCCTTCGCCGTCGTGCGACAGCGCCACGCATGAGGTGTTGCCGCCATAGCGGACATAGTCGAGACCGGGTGCGGGCGTCGATCCCCGGGTCCCGCAGAATGTGACACGCACTCGTTCAGTCTCGCGCTCGGTCCTCGCGGCGGTGCCCCGCGGAGAGCTCCTCCAGATGCGAGCGCTCGATCAGAGCGGCGTCGAAAAGGGCAACGCGACAGGGTGTGACCGCGATGTTGCTGGAGGTGCGGATGCCACCCTCCAGGTGCGCCCGCTCGCCGAGCAGCGCGCCCGGCCCGTACTCGGCCAGCCGCTCTCCGCCCCGCTCCACGCGGACGATGCCGTCGAGAATGAGGAGAACCTCGGTGCCCGGCTCGCCTTCGCTGAACAGGGCCGTGCCGGCCGGAAAGCGCTCGATCCGGCGCTTGCCGCCTCCCTGCATCAGCTGCGCCGACAAGGACGTCTCGAGTGCCGACTCGACGGCGGCGACCAGCGCCTCGGAGTCCTCGTCCCCCCAGGGGCTGTGCTTGCCGAAGGACTTGCGGTACCAGTCCTTGAAGTCGGTGAGGCCGGATTTGTGCGAGAGCGTCTGGTCGGCTCCGTAGACCCAGTGGCGAGGGAATCGACTGGCGCCTATCGAGCGCGTGCTCCGAGCGACCGTCGGCGTGCAGCGTCAGCGACAGCGTGGTCCACACCAGTGGCGCCTGCCACTGGATGAACGGGCGTCGCCGTACCCGACGAGGCGCCGGGACCCCGGTGCGACCGCCGCAGGTCTGGACGAACTTGACCCAGCCGTCGCCTCGTTCGGGCAGACGCTGAATATCGGGCAGTTGCACGGCTTGGAAGCGGTGGCGCACCGCCCCGAGGTTGACCAGCGTGGTGCCCATGAGACCCCCACCTTCGTACCCGCAGTCCACAATCCGTCCGCGGTCGACCGTGACAAAGGCCTTGAGCTCGTTGGCAAAGCGGAAACGGTCCTCGTCCCGGAGTCGCTCGACGTCCATGTGCTCGGTCGGGGGAGGAGGGTCGTAGTGGGTGATGCCCGAGTCGAACGCCAAACGCTGGGCGCCCTGAATCGCCTCGGTGGGGATCCAGGAGAGCGAGGTGACGAGACCGGTGTGGCGGGTCAGCTCTTCTGTGCTCATACCGGACAGCCTCTACCGGTGGTTCCGCCCTGACGAGTGTGCTGACAGGCGTCGCATGGTGTGCCTAGCACCACCCGCTCTGGGATGGTCCCCACCTGTTCGGGGTCCCGGCCTTGTGGGAGAACTAGACCCGTGGACGACCCCGGCACGATCTCGGTGTTCCTGGCCGATGACAACCTCATCGTCCGCGAAGGCGTGAAGGCCCTCATTGAGCGGCACAAGGACCTGCGGATCGTCGGGGTGGCAGCGGACTACGACGAAGTCGTCGAGGGAGCCACGTCGCTGCAGCCACAGGTCCTCGTCACCGACATCCGGATGCCCCCCGCGTTCAACCGCGAGGGCATCGACGCTGCCAAAGAGGTGCGTAAGCGGCATCCTGGCACCGGTGTCGTGATCCTCTCGCAGTATGACGACCCCGAATATGCGGTGTCCTTGTTGGCGGAGGGCTCAGCCGGCTACGGCTATCTCCTGAAGGATCACATCGCGCAGGGAGACCAGTTGGTGGATGCGATCCGTTCCGTCGCCAGTGGCGGGAACGCGCTCGACCCGGCAATCGTCGACGCGCTCTTGCGCCCCATGACCGTGAACGGCGGGCTGTCACCCCCCGAGGAAGAGCTCCTGGGCATGGTGGCCGAGGGCAAGCCGATCAAGGCGATCGCGGCGGCCAAGCGACTTCCGCCCGAGGCGGTCGACGCCGAGGTCGAGGCAGTGTTCGTCAAGCTGGCCGAGGGTGTCTCCGCCGGCACCGAGGGCGCATTGCAGCGCCTGAGGCTTCTGCACAAGGCGATCGTGGACCGCGAGGAGCAGGGAGAGACGCTGTCGCGTCTCCTTCCCGGCGGGCTGGCCGAGAAGCTCCGTCGGGACGGACGGCAGATCGGTGAGACCGAACGGGTCACCGTCACGGTCCTGATGAGCGACATCCGTTCCTATTCCACTATCGCTGAGCATGCCGACCCGAGTCAGCTGGCCGGGCAGCTCAACATCCACCGCGCCGCCATGAACGACGCCATCCTCGGTGAGAACGGGACCGTCATGCAGTTCGTCGGGGATGCGGTGATGGCCGTGTTCGGCGCACCCTTCGAACAAGTGGACCACGCCGACCGCGCCGTGCTGGCGGCGCTGGCCATGCACGAGAAGCAGTCGGCCATCAACCGCCGATGGGAGGAGGAGGGATTGCCGCCGTTCGGCCTCGGGCTGGGCCTCTCGACCGGGGAGGCCGCGGCTGCCCTTCTCGGTTCCGAGGAACGGTTGGAGTACACCCTGGTCGGTGACACGGTCAACATGTCCCAGCGGCTCCAGCAGCTGGCCGATGCAGGTGAGATCGTGGTCTCCCAGGGCACAGTTGACGCCTGGGAGGTCGCCCGGGAGACGGTGGCGCTCCCGCCCCAACTGGTCAAGGGACGCGAGACTCCCGTCATCGCATACAAACTGGTGGAGGACGGATGCCGGTCCGGCGATGTCCCCGTGAAAGAAGGAACCTGACATGGACGCCTTGGTGGCAGACAAAGTCCGGAAGACGTTCGAGGCCGAGAATGCCCCGGTGCGGGCGCTGCGGGGCGCCAACCTGGTGGTCCCGTCCGGTGACTTCGTGGCGCTGATGGGCCCTTCGGGCTGCGGCAAGTCGACGCTGCTCAACCTGATTGCGGGCCTCGATGTAGCCGACGAGGGGACGATAACCGTCGCCGGCGAGCTGGTCACCGGACGGACCGAGGACGAGTTGTCGCAGCTCCGGCGACGCCACATCGGGATCGTCTTCCAGTTCTTCAATCTCCTCGAGGGCATGACCGTGCTCGAGAATGTCGCGCTGCCCGCGGTGATCGCCGGACGGAAGCGCAAGATGGCAGAAACCCGCGCCCGCGACCTTCTGGACCTGCTCGGGATCGGCGACAAAGCCGGAACGGTACCGGGCATGCTCTCAGGTGGGCAGCGGCAACGACTGGCCATTGCGCGCGCTTTGGCCAACGAGCCGACGTTGTTGCTCGCCGACGAGCCAACCGGCGCCTTGGACTCCGAAGGCGGCCAGGAGGTCATCGAGTTGCTGAGCCGCCTCCACGCCGGAGGACAGACCATCATCCTCGTCACCCACGATGCCGGCGTCGCGTCCGCGGCCGAGCGGATCGTGCGCATGCGAGACGGAAGGATCGCGGTGGGCGAGGAGTCGGAGCTCCCCGTCACCGTCCAGTCGTAGGCCGCCGCCGTGTCCGTTCGCGACGAACTGCAAGTGGAGGTCGACACCGAACTCTCCAGCGTCGCGTCTTCTCCAGCGTCGAGCGGGTCCCGGCCCTTCAGGTTGCTGCAGGTCCTTCTCTTCGGACTGACCGTGGCCGTGGTCGTCGTCGGCCTGCGGGTGACAGTACCCAGGGGAACCGCGCCGGCAAGCTCCGTGGCCTTCGGTCTGACGCTGGCATGGGCCCTCGTCGGCGTCGTCGACACCCGTGCCCGGGACCGGGGGCGGAAGGCGTCCCCCTTCCATCTTCTGGCCGCAATCGACGCCTTGGTCGCCGCCGTGGCGCTGACGGCCGGTCGAAAAGCCGAGATCCTGCACGCGTCGAGCAGCGCACGCGACGTGGCCACTCTGACCGCTCTCGTCGTGACGGCGATCTCGTTCCATTTCCTGGTGGCACTGCCGGACGGCCGGCTGCACGATTCCGGCCGGCGCGTGATTGTGGTCTGCATCTACCTGGCGGCCCTGGCCGTTGGGCTGGTGTTCGTCATCGAGCAGCGGCCCTTCAGCCTGGCCGACGGCGCGATCAGCTGGTCCATCGCTGCTCTCCTGGCCATCGCACCGATGCGCGGCCGCTACATCGGATCGATCGGGCTCCACCGCGAACGCATGGAATGGTTCGGAATCGGTGTGACCCTGGCCGCCACAGTGGCCCTGGTGGTCACGGTGCTCCACCTCCTGGTCGGCTGGCCGGGTCAGCTCGGTGCGGTCACCGCGGCTGCGACCCTGTTCGTCCCACTCGGGCTGCTGGCCAGCGAGAACAAGAGGTTGGGCCCGCACGCCAGCCGGGGCCTCGTCCAGGTGTTGGCCGTGTTCGGATTCGTGGTCGTGGTCTCGGCGATCTACCTGGTGGTCGTGCTGGGGCTCGGCCACGCGCCGAAGACCACAGGTGACAAGGAGGTCTTGGCCCTCTCCATGGTCGCCTCCGGAGTCGCCGCACTCATCTTCGTGCCGGTGCGGGCCCGCTTCCTCGATTCCGCGACCCGGTTCGTCTATGGCTCGCGCGAAGCTCCGGACGAGGTCCTCCGGACCTTTGGCAGCAGGCTCACCCGCGCCATCCCCATGGACGAGCTGCTCCTTCAATTGGCCGAATCTCTCCGCAAGACCATGGACCTCGCCAGTGCCGAGGTATATACGGGAACGGGCGAGGTCCTGGAGCGCACGGCGTCGGTGCCGGATCTGGGCCCGGGGTCGCTCGTCGTCTCGCCGCGGGAGCGTCCAGTCGTGACTCGGGCCGGAGTGTCGGGGACGGCCTGGGCTTCGGTCTGGCTGCCCGCGCTTGTCAAAGGCCGTGAGGCGGAGCAGATCCGGGTGGCGCCCGTCAGTCATGCGGGGGAGCTGTTGGGCCTTATCGTGGTCGAGCGGCCGTCGATGGCCGGCGCCTTCTCCGAGGATGATGACCGGGTGTTGGCCGACCTGGCCCGACAGGTCGGGTTGGCCCTGCACAACTCCCAGCTCGACACCGCACTGCAGACAACGCTGGACGAGGTGCGCAAGCAGGCCGACGAGCTGCGCGAATCGAGGGCCAGGGTCGTGGCCAGCGGCGACGCCGAGCGGCGTCGTGTCGAGCGCAACCTGCACGACGGGGCGCAACAACACCTGGTGGCGTTGGCAGTGAATCTCCGCCTGGCCAAGGACATCATCGTCGACGACCAGGAAGCGGGGATGGAGATGCTGGACCAACTCGCCGGCGAGGTCCAAGAGACCATTCAGGAGCTGCGTGAGTTGGCGCACGGCATCTACCCACCCCTCCTCGTCGACAGCGGGCTGGTCGAGGCGTTGCGCGCCGCCGCCAACCGGAATCCGCTGCCTGTGGACATCGTCGCCGATGGCGTCGGTCGCTACCCGTCCGAGACGGAGGCGGCTGTCTACTTCTGCTGCCTCGAAGCGCTGCAGAACGCGGCGAAGCACGCACCCGACGCGCAGGTGAAGGTCCACTTGTGGGAGGAATCAGGCGGCTTGCTGTTCAGCGTGATCGACGACGGGCCGGGATTCGACCCGGAGACGGCGCAACGCGGGCACGGCTACATCAACATGGCGGACCGCCTCGGCGCGATCGGCGGGACGGTGCGGTGGGATTCAGAGGTCGGGAAAGGGTCCCAGGTTCGGGGTTCCGTACCGCTCGTCGAGAGCTAAAGGGGCGGCCGTCAGGTCGACACGAACCGCTGCCCGTTGCGCCCATTCCAGAGCTGCCGGAGCGTCTCGGCCCCCAGGTGCTCCTTGTTGAGGTAGGCGCGGGCACCGCTTGTTGCCACCTCCGGCGGCAGGTCGCTGGCGTCGTAGGTGGAGCACAGGATCACGACGACCTCCGGGTGCCGGGACACCATGGCGCGGGCCGCGTCGATCCCGTTCAGCTCCGGCATGTTGATGTCCATCAGCACCAGCGCTGGATTCAGCTCCTCCTCGAGCGCCACGGCCTCGTTGCCGTTGGCCGCTTCGCCCACGAGCTCGAACTCGGCGGTCCGCCTGAGCACGGCTTTCATCGCCGCCCGGAAAGGCGCCTGGTCGTCGACGATCAGGACGGGGAGCCGATCGCTCATCCGTCTATTGTCGCACGGCCTCGGACGTGGTGACCGTGGTGGTGCCACCCCATCGGCGAGGTGGTGTCACCCTCCTCCGGGGTCGCTGAGATAGACCAGTACGGCCTTGACCCGCCGGTTGACGTCGCGCTCCTCAGTGAGCCCCAGCTTGGAGAAGATGGAATTGGTGTGCTTCTCGACGGCCCGCTCCGATACCTGCAGGGAGGCGGCGATGGCAGCGTTGTTCTTGCCCTTCGCCATCTCGCCCAGAATCTCGGCTTCGCGCGGGGTGAGCCAGGACAGGTCCGATTTCCGGCGGGAGGACTTGGCCTCGATCAGTTCGTCGACGATCTGCGGATCGATCATCGATCCTGACTGGGCCACCGTCCTGATGGCCTGAGCCAGCTCGTCCGCTCCCGCCACCTGTTCCTTCAGGAGGTAGGCCCTGCCCGCTGACCCGGTCTCGAGGAGCGCCAGCGCGTAGGAAGGGGATTTGTACTGGCTCAGCACGACGACACCCACTTCTGGCTTGTGCTCCCGCAGCCACGAAGCGGCCTGGATCCCCTCGTCTGTCCCGGTGGGAGGCATCCTGATGTCGGTGACCACCACGTCCGGCGACGTGTCCTCAATGAGCTCCAGGAGTTCTGGAAGATCCGCGGACCGTCCCACCAGGTCGAGGTCGGGCTCGCCGTCGATGATGCGCGCGATGCCCTCCCTGAGGAGTGCGTTGTCCTCCGCCAGAACCACTCTGATGCTCGCCATGCCATGCGTACGGTAGCGCGCCAGACGCCGATGACCTGGGTGTCCGTGGTGGTGCCACCCCTGCCAGCAGGTCAGGGTGGCACCCTTGGCGCATCCGTCCTGGTTGGTGAGACTGCAGACCGGAGAGGCAGGGCGAGCGGGGAGGATCGACGTCGTGAACGAACGGAGGTTCGGCACCGTCCTTTACCGCGCCCGTGCCACTTTTCGCCATCGCTGGCCCAGTCTCCTCTCCTTGATCGTGCTGATCGGCCTGGTCGGTGGCCTGGGCCTCGGCAGCCTGGCCGCCGCCAGGCGAACGCAGTCATCGTTCTCGGTTCTCATCGCCGGGACCAACCCGTCAGATCTCGAGGTGTCGATGTACACCAACGGTGAGGGTGGCTCGAGCCTCGGCTATTCAGCCTCGCTCACGAGAGAGATCTCTCGACTGCCGGAGGTCCGCCATGTTGCGCCCGGCTTCATCCTCACCGGCGCACCTCTTACCAGGGACGGATCCCCGCGCATCCGGGTCAGCGGGCTCGCCTATCCGGTGGCCAGCGTGAACGGGCTCTTCTTCACCCAGGACCGCTTGGTGGTGAACCAGGGCCGCCTGGCCTCCCCACAACGGGCGGACGAAATCGTGGTGGCGTCTGTCGTGGCCAGATTGCTCGGATGGCATGTCGGCCAAATTGTTCCGTTCGGCTTCTACTCGGCCGCACAACAGAACCTGCCGGGCTACGGAACCAAGGCTGTGGCCCCAGCCCTGCGCGCCAACATGAAGATCGTCGGCTTCGCGTCGCTGAATTCGCAGATCGTCGAGGACGACGTCGACATCCTTCCCACGTTCATTCCGTTGACGCCTGCCTTCGCCAAGGAGGCGCTGGCGCGCCCGGGCATGTCGAGCGCAGTGAGCTTCGGCCTCAAGACGACGGGCGGATCGACCGATGCACCTCTCGTCGAGCGTGAGATCACCCGTCTCGCGCCACCCGGTGCACAGGTGACCTACCACGAATTGACGCCAGTCGTCGCCAAGGCGGATCGCGCGCTCAAGCCGATCTCCATCGCGTTGGCTGTCTTCGGAGGGATCGCCCTCCTTGCCACAGTGCTCGTCGCGCTGCAGATCATCGGCCGCAGACTGCGCACCGACCGCGATGACCTGAGGATCCTGCGGGCGCTGGGTGCCGATCCGGTCGACACCATCCTCGACAACCTGATCGGTCTTGAGGCAGCGATAGTGCTCGGATCGATCCTGGCTGCAGTCATCGCCGTGGCCTTGTCCCCATTGTCGCCACTTGGTCCCGTGCGTCCCGTCTATCCGGACGGCGGCCTGTCCTGGGACTGGACGGTCCTCGGTTTTGGCGTGCTCGCCCTGACAACGGTTCTGGGGAGCCTTGCAGCGCTGCTGGCCTATACGACCGCGCCACACCGCGTGGCGTCCCGGTCCCGACTCCGCGCCACGTCCGGAGCACAGGTAGTCCAGTCAGCGGCCCGCGCCGGGCTGTCAGCGCCTGGTGTGATCGGAGTGAGGATGGCGCTCGAGCCCGGCGAGGGCCGGGCTGCCGTGCCCGTGCGCTCTGCGCTTCTCGGGTCTGTGCTGGCGGTCGCTCTGGTCGTCACGACGTTGACGTTTGGCGGCAGCCTTCACACGCTTGTCTCGGACCCGCCTCTGTACGGGTGGAACTGGACGTACACCCTGAATCCCGTCGGGTCGGGAGGTGGGGACGTCCCACCGGTGGCGCTCACGATGCTCAAACATGACAAGGACGTCGAGGCCTATTCGGGAGCCTCCTACAACGACCTTCAGATGGACGGCGTGGAGGTCCCATTCCTCCTCGAGAACGACGGTGCCACCGTGACACCACCTATCCTCAGCGGGCACGGCCTCGAAGGGCCCAATGGGGTTGTGCTCGGCGCGGCCACCTTGGCAGAGCTGCACAAACACCTTGGCCAGGAGGTCACCCTCTCGTATGGCGCGCCAAGCGACGGGCCTATCTACATCCCGCCAAGGCGGGTTCGGATCGTCGGCACTGCCACGTTCCCAGCCGTAGGTTTCGCCAGCACGGTATCCGATCACACGTCCATGGGTACGGGCGTGCTCATCCCGTTCCAGGTGTTGCCGAAGTCGTTTGTCGCCGCCATCGATGGCGGGCCCGATCCCGCACTCGATGGACCCAACCTGGTGCTCATCCGAATCCGACCGGGAGTTCCGACGGCCGCCGCGTTGGCGAGCCTCCACCGCGTTGTCGCAGCGGCCGACCGAGCCTTCGCGTCAGCACCGGGGGGATCGGCCGGCAACGCGATCGTTGTCCAAGGGGTCCAACGTCCGGCCGAGATCGTGGACTACGGGACGATCGGGCTCACCCCCTGGTTCCTTGTCACAGGCTTGGTGATCGGCGCCATCGCGGCATTGATAATGACTCTCGTCGCATCCGTGCGGCAACGTCGGCGTGATCTGGCGCTCTTGAAGACGATCGGATTTGTGCGCCGCCAACTTGCCTCGACCGTCGCGTGGCAGGCGACGACTGCGGCGTCGGTTGGGATCGTCGTGGGGATTCCCTTAGGGGTCGTGACCGGGCGGTGGCTCTGGGATCTGTTCGCGCGGCAGATCGATGCGGTGCCTTACCCGACGGTGTCGGTCCCGTCGGTTGTCCTGGTCGCTCTGGGGACGTTGCTGTTGGCCAATCTGGTCGCAGCGATCCCGGCTCGAACTGCGGCACGCACGCCGACCGCATTGATGCTGCGCGCAGAATAAGCGTCCGAACCGCTTGGTCGAGTGCTATCACCGCGACGCACGAAGAAGTGACTACTGCTTCGGTGCGACCACCAGCTTGAGCTCTTCGAGCGCAGCATTTAGCTCGGCGGCGCGGCTACGACGGGCCGAGTCGGCGGAAGCGAGCTGTTCCCCGGTCGGGGTCTGACCGCCGGACCGCATGAGGTGATCGGCCTCGATGGCGAAGGCGAGGCCACGGAGGCTGTCTGCGCAGCGCTGGCAGATCCTTCGGTGTGACTCATCGGGCGCTGCGGCGGCAGCGCGTTCGAGGCCATCAACCGCATCGTCGACCTGGACGCCGACCGTCGCCCTGTGCTGGGCATTGTCGGTGTTCGTCTGGGCAAGAATCAGCTCCCGTGCTAGCTCGGCCGCAGTTACGGCGGGCCGCACCGAGCGCTCCCAGTCGACCTCGCGTCCTTGCCGCCGCGTACGGCCGATGAGGAGACCGACGAGGATCGCCGCCAGCGCGATGACGACAGCCAGGAGGATCCAGCCCCAGGTCTTGGAACTCGATGTGCTCTTGGTGGGCGCCGTCGTCGTGGTGGTGGAGCTCGACGTGGTCGTGGTCGGACGCACGCGCGTCGTCGTGGTGGCGGGAAGCGATGTCGTCGTCGGCGCGGTTGTCGGGGGAACAGTGGTCGTGCTTGGCGGTGCCACCGTGGTCGTGGTGACGGGAGCCGTCGTGGTCGTCGTGTCCTGGGCTGCAGCAGACCCCGACAGCACACCAAGCAGGACGGGGGTGGCGGAGACGGAGAGCAGCAGCGCGACCGCATGGCGAGTCACCTTCGAATGCATGGGAGCAGCCTACGGTTCGCGGTCGCCGTGGAGCGGGGACCATTGCAGCCCAGAGCCTCTGGAGGGAGGGAGCGGGGTGTGGCCGCCGGCCCAGCCGGACGCCTCGCTCGCTTTGGCCGGCTCAACTGAGATTCACTGGTGGCCGCGGGCGCGTGGCACCGGCCCCTCACCCGGCTAGACCGTCTGCATACTCTCGACAGGATTGACCGGAGGACGACATGCAATTGGACATCCATGTGCCGCGTTTCACCTGGCCAGGCGGGCCGGAGGCGATCGGGCCGACGTTTGCCAACCTGGCCCTGACAGCCGAGGCCATCGGCGTGCGCACCTTGTCGGTCATGGATCACTGGTTCCAGATGGAGTGGCTCTGGCCGGCCGAGGAACCGATGCTCGAGGGGTACACGGCACTCTCCTTCGCTGCGGCCAAGACGCAGCGATTGCGCTTCCGGCTTCTGGTGGGTGGCGTGACCTACCGCCACCCAGGGCTTCTGGCCAAGACCATCACGACGCTCGACGTCCTGTCGGGCGGCCGCGCCGAGCTCGGATTGGGTGCCGCCTGGTACGAGCGTGAGCATCGCGGGCTGGGCGTGCCGTTCCCACCTCTGAGTGAACGCTACGAGCGGCTCGAAGAGACACTCCAAATCTGCTTCCAGATGTGGAGCGACGACAACGGTCCCTACGAGGGCACCCACTACCAGCTGGCCGAGACACTTTGCTCCCCTCAACCGGTCAGCTCACCCCGGCCACGGGTGCTCATCGGTGGTGGGGGAGAGCGCAAGACGCTGCGCCTCGTGGCAATGTACGCCGACGCCTGCAACATCATCGGGAACGTCGAGACCGTTGCGCATAAGGTGGACGTGTTGCGGCGTCACTGCGACGACGTCGGCCGCGATTTCGGGCAGGTCGAGGTCACGGCATTGATCGGAGTGGCGGACGATGCCGGACCTGACGCGATCTTCCGCGAGGCCGAGGCACTCTGTGACGCCGGTGTCCAGGCGATAGTGATCCGAGCGGCATGTCCCGAACCTTCCGAATGGCTCGAAGAGCAGTGGGGACCTCTGTTGCCGAGGCTGGCTGCGATCGGCTGAGCTCGGGCGTCGCGCGGGGGCGGCCGGTTGTCAGTTATCTTGCAGGCGCGGGCCGCTAGCTCATCCGGAAGAGCAGGGGACTTTTAATCCCAAGGTGCCGGGATCGAGACCCGGGCGGCCC
>CAWFPP010000033.1:0-43834 GCA_963817735.1 uncultured Acidimicrobiaceae bacterium
CCCGGCGAGGTTGTTCCTGGACCCCTCTTCAAGGGCTTGGGTGTCATGGGCGTGACGGTCACCGGCGTCGAACGCGACCCCGTCGCTGTCCACCGACTCGATCGCTTCATCGGTCCAGTCCGCGAGCCGAACTCCAGTTCCGCTCTCGAGGTCAGTCTCCGCGAGTCGTACTCGCAACCACGGCCTTGATGTCCAGCTCGGCGGGAGCGCCTGCGGCGACGTCGATGGTCTCAGGAATGCGCTGCATGTTCGCTCGGCTGGCCAACCACCGCGCGAGGTGTCCATAGCACTCGCGTCGTTCCGCCGACGTGAGCGGAGCGCGGTGGATGGCCGTTATGTAGGCCCAGAGGTACTCCGCGTACAAGCGGACCGCCGGGTGACGCAGCCGGTTCGCGCGCCGTGGGTCCATGTTGGCGCAGCGGGCACGCGTCGTCCCGCATGCTCGCTCGGCCTGCTGGGGATGATCACGGCGGAAATAGAGCCAGTCCGGTATCTGGAAGAATGGCCCGTGCAGGCAGAGCGCGGCAACGATCGGATGTTCGGCATGGTGAAAGCTGTCCTGGGGCAGAACCCGCCGGAGAATGCTCGTGCGGATCACGGCGTAAATGTCGTCGCCTCCGACCCCGCAGAGGTAGCTTCGAAAGCGTTCGGGGGCTAGGGCCGCGTCCGTTGCAAGCGGGTACGTCGGCGCGGCGAAGACGGCGTCTGCTTCGTCAATGTTGGCCGTCCAGGAATGGGCGAGCACGACTTCGGGGTGCTCGTCGAGCGCATCTACACAACCCTCGAGAAGCTCTCGGGCGTACAGGTCATCGTAGGACGCCCATTTGAAGAACTCTCCTCGGGCTACTTCGACGACGAAATTATGGTTTGGGGACGAGCCGATGTTGCGAGGCTGGCGCCAGTAGCGAATCCTCGGGTCCTGGCTCTCGTAATCCCGGCAGATCTCCGAGGTGTCATCGGTCGAGGCGTTGTCGGAAATGATCAATTCGAAGTCTCCATAGGTCTGTCCGAGCAGCGCGTCGAGTGACTTGGGCAGGTATCGGGCTCCGTTGTAGACGGGAAGCCCGATAGTCAGCCGGGGCGTCGTGCTCATCGGAGCCAGCTTGGCGGCCGCGACTCGTGCGACCGGACGCCGCGTCCGGCGTCGCTCCCTCTTGATCCTGTCCGGGCACGTCGGTGCGCCGCCGCGATGGACTCGGGCTGACTTCGATCGGTCATTGGCAAATGTCTGTTCGGCTCTCGACGATTTGAACCCAAGGCTCCCACCCCGTGTGAGAGACAGGTCGACCGGACCGTGATACGCGGATGCCGTCTGGTACGGTCATCGCAATGCGCTCACCGCGTCCTCAAGAGACAAGGCATGTTGGTCCCGTCGGGACACGATGCCGACGGGAAGAGGCCACGGAATAGCCAACTCCGGGGCGTCGAAGCGAACGGCGATGTCCTCCGAGGGATCGTGCGGGCGATCGATGCGATAGGAGACATCTGCGACGCTTGTGAGAGCCTGGAATCCGTGGGCACATCCGTTGGGGATGTACAGCGACATCTGGCCGTCCCCCTCCAGTTCGAAGCTCTGCCAGTTCCGGAAAGTGGGCGAGTCCGGCCGCAGGTCGACGATCACGTCGTAAACCGCCCCGTAGGAGCATCGGACCAGCTTTGTCTCCCCAGCCCCACGTCGGACGTGAAGGCCTCGGACCACTCCGCGGATGGACCGCGAGACGCTGTCCTGAGCGAACGCATTCGGATCGATTCCCGCCTCGCGCGCAATCCGGGCATCGAATGTTCGGCAGAAGAATCCTCGTTCGTCCGCAATTGGCGTGGGTTCGAACAACAGGGCCCCGATTATGCTCTCGACCCGGTGTGCCTTCACTTGTGGTGCTCTTGGCTCCAGAAGTCCCTGGTGGACCGGTCCACCCCACTGGGTGTGGTCATGTCGCGCCGCTCGGCGCCACTGCACGCAAGTGCCGAGAGCCCCCAGGCGCCGTGTCGTGGCGCGGGAGAGGGCGCGTCGCCGCAGGAATCGATGAGCTCTGCCAGGTCTTCGTATTGTTCTTCGAGTCTCCGTTGCTTGAACCGCAGGTTTGTCTCGAGCACTGCGCGCACCTCGCTCGACCGGCTCCGCAGCTCAGTGAAAAGATGAATCAGCTGCGGCCCGGTGACCGAGCGAGCCGAAAGAGCGAACTCCGGGACGCCCATGTCGCCCATCAGAGCGTCGTGCTTCAATGAGTATCCGACGGAGATGGTCGGCTTCGAGAGACGTAGGCCTGCGACGACGCTGTGATAACGAGCTCCGACCACGGAGCCGACCGGCTCAATCTCCTCGAGGAGATCGCCCAGTGACGAAACGGGATTCGCCACGACCTCGCCGGGTGCGAGATCGGGTCGGCGTGTCAAGAGATCCGCTATGACGGCAGCGATGACGCTGTCGTCCTTGGAATCGTCCCCCGAGAGCAGCCGAACCCTGTAGTCGTTGTCTACCAACCAACAGACGAACTGGGTCATCGCCTCGATGTAGTCCTCGTGGATCTCTTGGCCGTCGCGGCGATCGTTGCCTCGCCCGAAATACGACATGATGCCGACTCCGACGAGCCGTGGATCGCCGGCCGACGATTGTGGTCCCGGCAACGAAAAGACGAGGTCGGTATAGACGGGGTCGTGCCTTGCAAAAGTGCCGGACTGTTGCATGACGTCCCAAGAGATTCTGTCCCTGTAGGAGCGGTAGTAGGCGAGGTGCGCCGCACCAGTTCGCAACCATCGAGTCGGACGGGGTTTGATTGTGGTGGCTCCGACGGAGATGAGCGCCACCTTGGTGCGAGCGAGCCTGCCCGACGCGCAGAGGAGGAACATGGCATACGGCACGCCGGTTGCCCGCATGGGTAATGAGTTCTCGAGCACACCGGCGCCAGCGACCACGACGAGGTCGTGCCGTCTCACCCACAAGAAAGTCCGCCAGACGTCGACGAGCTTACCCAGTGCCCAGACAAGCCTCGCCCCCAGCCGAGTCGTGTGAACCTCTCGGGCGGTGGACCAATTGAGCGGGATGGCGGGGACGCCGTACTGGATGCTCATTCGCTCAGGACCCATACACATCGCGTCGAGGACGGATTCGGGATGGACCGAGCGGATACGAGTAAGTACGGCTTCGAAGGATCCGTCATTGCCGAGATTGCCGGAACCCAACAGACCGAAGAAACCGATCCTGGGCCCGCGGGAGTTAGCCCGCTCCCGAGAGTCATTGCCCCGCTCCCGAGAGTCATGAGAGGTGTGCCTGCTCATAGGGATCCCTGCCACATGATCAGGAGCCGAAGGCTGCCGGCACCACGCTGGGCTGGAGGCGCAGCATGTCATCGACAATGCCCGCTGACAGAAGCTCCTGGATCCGCCGGAGTCGTACGAAGCTCGATGAGACGAAATCGTCATGACTGAAGCCGTAGTCGGTATATGCGCGTACGAGCTCGTCCACTCCGGCTTGCACGCTCCAACGAAGCTGCAGCTCCGGAAAGACCGTCGTCAACTTTGAGAAGTCGACGCGATAGTTGCGCAGATCCGGTCCGGCCATGGTGGCAAAGGTCACCTCTGACCCAGGGACGGCTTCGCGGACGAGCTCGGCAATATCGCGGACTTGCACGTTGTCCTCAGCACGACCCACGTTGAAGGCTTCGTCGTGCACCAACTCGCGCGGTGCTTCGAGCATGGCAAGGAAAGAGCGACAAATGTCTTCGACGTGCACCAGCGGCCGCCAAGGCGACCCATCGCTCTCCAGACAGACCTTCCCAGTCGTCATCGCCACGGCGGTCAAGTTGTTCACGACGATATCGAGACGCAACCGGGGCGAGAATCCGTACGCCGTGGCATTGCGAAGGTAGGTCGGGCTGAACGAATCGTCGGCTAGTTGGGAGAGCTGCTGCTCGGCCACCGCCTTGGTCTCGCCATAGGGCGTCACCGGGAAAAGCTCCGCCTCCTCGGTGACGGCTTGTGAGCCGGCCGATCCGTAGAGGCTGCATGACGACGCGAACAGAAATCGCTCGACGCCGGATTTCTTGGCGGCCCGGCCCAGCCGGACAGTCCCGTCCAGGTTGATCGAATAGGTCGCCGCAGGGTTCAGATGGCCGACCGGGTCGTTGGACAGGGCTGCCAAGCAGATGACGGCGTCGTACCCGGCACAGTGACGAGCCTCGACGTCCCTGAGGTCGATCCTGGTCCGGGAACTGGCGTCCTCTGGCCCGGGCCCGAGATCGCAGCCCTCGTAGAGCCCGAGGTCGAGTCCCTCGACGGTGTGTCCGGCCGCGCGCAAGAACGGGACGAGGACCGCTCCGATGTAACCGCGATCTCCTGCTACGAGGACCTTCATTGACACCCCTGCGATCATCTCGAGGTCGGACGAGCCGCGACGCTGCGTACTGTTGATTGGAGCGCGGCCTTCCTTCGCTGATACCGCGAGTCACCCAGCCGCCGCTCAGGGCCAAGCAGGGCTTTGGAGAGGGTGTTGCTCAGCCTCTCGGCGAAGAGAAGATGAGCGGCCTTGGAGGTCATTCTGTCAACCGGTCCAATAATTGTTCAATTGTTGTGATTTCCGAGACCTTGGTTGGGTCTACTCGAGGTGGGTGCGGGCGAATGTCGACGCGAGACCACGTTGGACGCCCTCGGCAGCTTCTGGTATCCGAATGTGGGTCGACTTCGATGTGGACACACAACCCGCGTCGCCACATGAGCGCCTCGTTCGGCCGGCCAGGCTGTGGCAAGGTGGCAAGAGCGGAGAACTTCGTATGAACACTCGTCACGGCACACACGCCAGCAGAACCAGGGTCCTCGTCGGCTACTTCACCGTCGCTGCCCTCGTCGCCGCTGGGCTCACCGCGCTGGCCGTGAGCGGACCGTCCGTGTTCAAGAGTTCGGCGGCCGGAGCTTCGAGCGCACCATCGTCGCCTCCAGTCGTGGTCTGTGGGAATGCATCGTTGCTCACAGGTCCCTCGTCTGCTCCTGCCGGTGCGGTCAGTGTCCCAGCAGGGGACAACTCGGCACTGTTCGCCTCCACTCTGCCGGCAAGCACGACCTATTGGTTCGCAGCGGGCACTCACACGCTGGGGACGGGCGAGTACTCCCAGATCGACGCTTCGAACAACGACATCTTCATCGGAGCACCCGGGGCGATCATCAGCGGCCAGGGCAAGAACGACTACGCCATCACCGGCTCGGGAACCAACATCACCATCGAGTACCTGACCATCGAGGACTTCACGGCTCCTCAGCAAGAAGGGGTGGTCAACGGGGACCTTGCCGGCGGCTGGACGGTCGAGAACTCGACTATCGAGAACAATCCTTACGGCGCCGGCGTGATCGTCGATTCCAACGGGGTGCTCAACCACGATTGTCTGACCGAGAACGGCCAATACGGGTTCCAGACCTATTCGGGCTCGGACTCGGTCCCGGTCACCAACCTCACCATCACCAACAACGAGATCTCCTACAACGACACGCAGAACTACGACAAGGACGGCACCGGCACCTGCGGCTGCACCGGCGGGGGCAAGTTCTGGAACGACCTGGGTGCGACGGTGACGGGGAACTACGTCCACGACAACGAATCTGTCGGCTTATGGATGGACACCAACAACACCGGGTTCAACGTCAGCGACAACTACTTCTCCCACAACTGGGACGTGGCCATCGGATACGAGATCTCCTACAACGTGTCGATCACCGACAACACCTTTGTCGACAACGCATGGGTCGCCGGTCCCAACAACCCGGGCAGCGGGGCCATCGAGATCAACAACTCGGGCAGCGATGCCCGGGTCGCCGGCCCCTACAACACCCAATCGGTCGTCTCGGGCAACGTGCTGACGGACAACTGGGGCGGGATCGACATCTACGAGGACGCCGACCGCTACTGCGGGACACAGTCGGACAACACCTCGAACGACTACTGCACGCTCGTGAACCCGAGCGTCTACACCGTCAGTTCGTGCACGGCCAACGACACCGCCTCGGCCACGCCGAGCCAGAGCCCGGACTACTTCGACAATTGCCGCTGGAAGAGCCAGAACATCTTGGTGACCGACAACACAATCAACTTCACACCGTCGAACATCGGGTCCGATTGCACGGCTGCCAACGGGTGCGGCTTCGACGGGGTCTACTCCGAATATGGCACCTATCCGCCCTACGACGGCTACGTGGTGCCATTGAACGTGGTCAACAACCAAAACGTCGTCTTTAGCGACAACACCTACAACGGCCCGCAGGTCTTTGACTCCGAGACCCAGTTCAACACCGTGAGCTGGGCCCAGTGGACCGGTGGCTACACCGACCCGAACACCAATGAGGCCATCAAGGCCCAAGATGCCGGCTCCACGTACGACGGATCGGCCACCACGCCCACGACGACAACCACAACGGTGGCGCCGACCACCACCACGACCAGCACGACACACCCGACGACGACTACGACACACCCGACGACGACCACGACACACCCGACGACGACTACGACACACCCGACGACGACCACGACGGTGGCGCCGAGCACCACCGCGGCCATGAACCAACATGGGTACTGGCTCGTAGGCTCCGACGGGGGCATATTCTCGTTCGGTGCCGCTCACTTCTACGGGTCGACGGGGTCGCTCGAGCTTCAGCGGCCCATCGTCGGGATCTCGCCGACCAGCAGCCGGACCGGCTACTGGCTCGTCGCTTCGGACGGCGGTATCTTCGCTCTTGACTCCGGTTTCTACGGCTCCATCCCTGGCCTCGGCTTCAATCCTGAAGGCTCCGGGCTCGCCAATAGTCTCAACGCTCCCATTGTGGGCATGGTGCCTTCGACGACGGGCCACGGGTATTTCATGGTCGCGTCAGACGGCGGAGTCTTCGCCTTCGGTGATGCCCGCTTCGCCGGCAGCTGTCCAGGTATCGGAGGGTGCGTTGGCGCCGCAGTGGCCGTCGTACCCGACACAACGGGGAAGGGGTATTGGATTGTGACGAAGACTGGGAATGTGTACGGCTTCGGCGACGCCGGCTACTTCGGCGCCCCGGGTCTCCAGAGCTCGCCCATGACTTCAGCCGTTGCGACGCCGGACGGACGGGGGTACTACATCGTGGACGGCGCCGGCCAGGTGTTCGCCTATGGCGATGCCACATACCTGGGTAGCACGCCCACGGGTTCGGTCAACGGGCTCAACCCGGCGACGTCCATATTTCTCACAGCTGATGGACGCGGCTATTGGATCGCGACTGCCCTCGGCAAGGTGTACTCGTTTGGAGACGCACCGAACGAGGGTGATGAGTCCGGGACCCACCTCAACGCGCCGATCATCGCTGCCGCGGGTTGGTGAGCAAGGCCGAGAGCGTCCCGGTGATGCTGCAGATCTCAGTCAGCACACTGGAGTTGTCGAACGCCTCGTTGGGCCACGCTGGCGATTGCTCAGCGGGCGTGTGAGCCTTCTCTTTCCTTCACAGGTGGGGGCGTGAACACCAAGGTAGACCCAGGTGGCGGGGTTCCGAACAGCCGAATGACCGAATCCTCGTCGAAGGGCGCGTCGTCCTCTACTCTGCGGAAATCGCGAATGGCGGTGCCTGTGCAGGACACATCCACCAGGGGTGCCCCACGGCCTTGATTCAGGTCGTCAACATCGACCGTTCGGAAGTCGACGCTGAAGCGGGCGCCGCCCGACGTGTTCGGGATGGAGGCGTGTAGATGAGCCCCAGAGAACAACATGACGGCCCCCGGTGGCGGGACCAGTGTCAGATCGTGGGCTGGGGTGTATCGCAGCGCCGCCGGGCGGGCTTGCTGTTCACCCGATGTTTGCGAAGCAGTCTTGAGACGAGCAGTGTTGATCTGGTAGTAGTCAAACCCACTGGAGCTATTCGTGACGGCCTGGTCAAATTTCTCAGGGTCAAATCGCATGGCATTGTTCTCACGGACGTTGAGTACGGGTAGCCACCAGTTGATCTGTTGTGCTGGTGCGCTGTACCAGACGTCTCGGTGCCACGGGAAGGCGTAAGCGATACCGGTGGTCAAGTGGCCCACGGGAAAGGATGTGCGAATCTTCGGCACATCGTAGTGGGTACCCTGAGCGCTGAGCCCCGTCTCGCGGATCACTCTGCGGACCAGTTCCTTCGATTTGGGGGAGTGGATGAACTGAGGTTTCCACGAGCCGAGCAATTGTGCCATCTGAACCTTGTCGATGTACTCGTGAGCGTGCTCCGGGTCATAAGGCCGGAAGAGATCGACGAGCTGCTGCCGCGCGTAATCGACGAAATCCCTCACTGAGGTCAGGTTCGTGAGAATGATCACGTCTCCGTCGTAGATGCCCTGTCGCAGCAGTGGAGCCGTCAGGTCAGGGTCGATGAATACGGTCATATTTGGCGAGCCTCCACGGGGGTGAATCCGATGCGGGCGTCTCGCTGTGTAGATGTGAGCGATAGAGGCGTCACGGTCGTACCACAGACTTGGTGCAGGTGTACGCCTCAGAGTACGGCGCGCGGCACTCCATACCCCTGAGGCGAGCCAAGCCCAAGAAGACCTCGTCGTCCCACCAGTCGCGACTGGCCTGCGACGGGAAACACTTATGCAACAGCTCTACCTTGCGGTGCGCCACATCCGCGGTCAGCGGGACGTACGTCGACGGGCGCCCGAGGTCGCCGTCCCATTTCGGGATCTCGTAGGACAAGCAAAGTTGGTCCCGAAAGACCGTCGGCAGCACTTCACCTATCGTCCGGTGGTCCTGATGAGCATCGTGGCTCGATGGCCCGAGGATCAGATCCGGTTTCCACGTGTGGGCAACGTCTTCCAAGATGGCCTTCACGCGATCCCAGACCGCGGGAAGACGACCTTCCGGTAGATCGTGGAGTTCAACGGTCAGGTCGGCCACTGGGACGAAGGCGGTAGCCGCATGTCGCGCCTCGGCGTGACGTTCTTCCGTCCCCGTGAGAACCAGGTATCGAGCATGCAACCCGGGATGGCTTTCGGCCAAGGTGAGGAGTGTCCCACCTGCCCCGATCTCGATGTCATCCGGGTGCGCGCCGACCGCCAGGATCGCTAAAGGCCTCTTCGTCGGCAGTTCGAGATGGAGGGATAGCACGGCCTCGGTCAGATCTTCGGAGGCTGTGATGCTGGTGACGTGTGGCGAGGAGCTTCGCCATCGACGGAGACGTCGAAGCTTTGAGTGGGGAGTCCAGATCGCTCAGGATCCCAGATCATCCATGGGCAGTCGGCGCGGTGGTAGCGGTCATCGAGCTGTGCCCGTTCCTTCACAGTGTCGGCCGGCGACCAATAGCCCTTGTACGGGTAGGCCATCACGCGTCCTCGACGGACAAGCCGGACGAGCGCGTCCTCAACGAGGTCCTCGTCCTCATTGAGCTCGTCGAAAATCTCGGGTCGAAAGAGGAAGTAGCCACCGTTCTCCCAATGACGCAAATCCCGCATCGGCGTGACGCTTGTGATCATTCCATCATCCGCAATGTCCACTGCGTGATGAGACGACTGCGGGGGAACGGCCAGCAGGCTGGCTACGGCGTTGCTCGAAGCGAAACGGTCGATCATGTCGGGCAGCGGGACGTCCGTGAGGACGTCCGCGTAGTTCGCCATAAACATCGGCTCGTCCTCGACAAAGCGGCGTACTCGGCGAAGTCGCTCTCCGATTTGGGAATTCAGACCGGTGTCGACAAGAGTGATCTGCCAATCGGAGATGTCGGTTCTGAATAGCCTCGGTTCATGGGTGCCTCGCTCGAGAACGAAATCGTTGGATCGGGTTTCGTCGTAGTTGAGGAAGAAGTCCTTTACTGCTGAGGCACCGTAGCCGAGGCACAGTACGAAGTCGGTATGTCCAAAATGGGCGTAGTACCGCATGACGTGCCAGACCAATGGGCGTTCACCGACGAGAGCCATGGGCTTGGGGCCGGTTGTGATGCCATCGCGCATCCGCATCCCGAGCCCGCCGCAGAAAAGAACGACCTTCATTGCCTCACCTCACTCAGACGATTTCGAGTTCCGGAATGGGAAACACCAGATGCCCTCCCCACGATCGGACGTAGTCCAGTTGCGCGGAGAGTTCTTCACGTAGGTTCCACGGCAGGACAAGTACATAATCCGGTCGGGTCTCCGCCAGATGTTCGGGCGCGTAGATCGGGATGTGGGTACCGGGTAAATACTTTCCCTGCTTCACTGGACTGCGGTCGACGGTGTACCGGAGGAGGTCCTCCCGAATTCCGCAGTGGTTGAGCAGCGTGTTTCCTTTACCGGGTGCGCCGTATCCGGCCACAGACCGACCCTCCCTGGCTGCGCCAACGAGAAAATCAAGTAAGTCGCTCTTTATTTTCAGCACCTCACGCGCGAACCCGGTATGCCCGGACAGCGTGTGCAAGCCTGCGCGGTCTTCTTCGCCGAGTACCGCTTTCACTCGTGCTGTTGGCTCTCCCGGGTACTCCTCCGGGCGGCTGTACACGCGCAGCGATCCACCATGGGTGTCGAGCTCTTCGACATCGAAAACGCGTAATCCTGCCGTAGCCAGCGCCCTGGAGGCTGTGAGGAGAGAGAGGTAGGAGTAGTGCTCATGATAAATGGTGTCGAATTGCCGCCGTTGCATCAACCGGAGAAGGTGGGGGAACTCCAGGGATATGACGCCCGTTTCCTTCACGAGCGCTCGCAGACCCGCGGCGAAGTCCCGAATATCGGGGACGTGCGGGAAGACGTTGTTCGCCACCACCAGATCGGCGCGTCCGTGGCGCATCGGCAATAGTGGTGCCGGTCGCGAACCCCAGGAACTGCACGACAGATTCGATGCCGAGGGATTGGGCCACCTCGGCGACGTTCTTTGCCGGCTCAATACCCAGTACGGGAATGCCCTGGGCCAAGAAATGCTGCAGGAGGTACCCGTCGTTGCTCGCAACCTCGACGACAAGGTTATCGTCCGTCAGCTCGAGGCTTTCGACCATCGAATCGGCGAACCGCTTGGCGTGTGCCACCCACGAATCCGAATACGACGAGAAGTACGCATAGTCGGAGAAAATCTCTTCACCAGATACGTACGCCGGTAACTGCACGAGGAGGCAGGACGAGCACTGGCGCACGTGGAGCGGGTAGAAGATCTCGGCCTGGTCGATCTGGTCCGCAGAGACGTAGCTCTCGCACAGGGGTGACATACCCAGGTCGACAAAGGTCTCGGTGAGGCCTTCGCCGCAGATGCGGCATACACATTGGGACGACATAACTCCCCGTTCCGACCGACAGCGAACAAAATGAGAAGAGATGCGGAGCTCCACGTTGATACGCAGGCCGGGATCCCAGGAGGGTTCATCGGGCGGCATCGGCCGTGCTGACGCTTTTCGGGGCTTGCCCGACGCCCTGCCTGGGGTATCACGCGTCTGAGGGGTTGCTCTTTAGCAAATGTCGTGGCGAGTCGCGAAGGCGCGACGCCAAGGTGGCCGGCTCCCCGGTCGAGAGGAGGCCGCGTTGGGTAGTCACGCCTGTCGCTCGTGCTCAGGGCAGTCCGGCGACCTGGTGCTGGACTTGGGCAACCAGCCCGCCTGTGATCATTTCCCACCGTTCCACGGTACGGATTCTGACCCGACCTACCCGCTCCAAATGTGGTTGTGCTCCACCTGCGGCTTGGCACAGCTCGTCGGCGAACCGATTGTGGCCGAGGAGCCGCTCGGCTCTGAACCGGAAGCTCTCGTCGCACAGGCCGCCGCTGCGGTCGAGCGCCTCGAAGCAACCGGATGGCTCTCCGGTCGGAGCCGGGTGGTCGAGTTCGCCAGCCCCCATGGAGGCTCATGGCTGGACCTGTTGGTTGATCGTGGCTTGGCGCCGGTCGCCGAGAGTGAGCGCGGAGACGTGGTCATTGACTCGTTCGGGATGATGCACGACCCTGATCAGGCCGCGGCCCTGGCCGAGCGGATCGCCCGGGTGGCCCCAGGGGGCGTCCTTTTGCTTCAGTACCACTCGCTGGAGACGATTGTCCGACTGGGCCAGTGGAATGCCCTCCGGCATGGGCACTTCGCCTACTACTCGACCAGCGCGCTAGTGGGGATGCTGAGGGCCAACGGGTTCAGCCCACAGACTGCGTGGCGCTTCGATCTTTACGGCGGCACGATCCTCCTGGCGGCCTGTCGGGAGTCCGAGGCCGGCCCTGCGGTCGACAGATCGGTGACGGCGCTCCTGTTGGATGACAGCTGTCGGGGAGTTCGAGATCCGATCGCAGTTGGGCGCCTGCACGACGAAGCGGAGGCCCACACCCAGGGACTACGTGACTGGCTGGTGGCGCAGCAGATCAATGGACGAAGCGTCATCGGATACGGTGCCGCCTCGCGGGCGGTGGTGCTCCTCTGCAGAGCCAAGGTGGACCGGCGACTCTTGCCTGCGGTCGTTGACGCGTCAGTGGCAAAGCACGGGCTTCGCATGCCTGGGACAGACATTCCCATTGTCGAGCCAGGGTCGTTGTTACGCGACGGTCCGCACGACGTTCTCTTGTTCGTCCCCGACCTGCTCACCGAGGTCCGGAGAGCGTATCCCGAGGTCGAAAACACCGGGGGCAGTTGGGTAGACGCCGAAGCATTGCGGGGATAGAGGAACCAAACACCGGCCCCTTCGACGCGCGCCGATCCGCAGTCCTGGTTTCGTATCTCAACGCGTGCTGGGGGCGAAGTCCGGATCAATCCGTGTACCTACCCCCCGACCGGAGCCTCCATTTCGGACAGTATCTCTCGCAGATGGTCGAGACAACGCCCCCTTGTCGGCCCGATGCTGCCGATTGGCATGCTCAGCTGCTCGGCTATCTCCTTGTATGGGAGATCGTCGTCACCCATCAACAGGCCGAGAAGACGTCTGCAACGAGGCGACAGCCGGTCCGCTGCATTCCGAATGGCTTTCACTTGCTCGTCCCTGAGTAGGGCGGCGTCAAGAGGGTCCGCCTTGTCATCGGCGATCGAGTACACCAGGTCGCTCGCGGAGACAACGACCTGCCTCGTGGCGATTCTCAGGCTCTCGCGCCGCGAAGTGGTCGCAAGCCACGCACCGAGACGTTCCGGTTGTTCTATCCGATCGAGGTTCTCGACAAGTCTCAGCCATGTCGTTTGACAGACTTCCGCAACATCGGCATCGCTCAGTCGGCAGCGTCTGGCGATTGCCGCCACCAGTCCGCCAAAGCGACCGATGAGGGTTTCCCATGCCGCCGCCACCCCCTCGCGTGCCTGGGCCACAATGAGGACCAGGTCGGCATCGTCCGCCGAAGGTATCGATGTCCCCTTCAATGAACTGTTGCTGCGAGGTTCCGCCGCCGTTTGATTGATCACCGACACTTTCACTCCATCTCATGGCCGAGGTCTTTCGACCATCAGCGTGGGTTCGCCGATCGGTCCCCACCCCTAATCGGTCATGTCACGTCAATAGTCCCGAAGAAACGGGGACTCGTCATCCCCTCTATTGGGGAACCGTCATCCCTGAATTGGGGGATGGCTGTTCGTGTGACGGAGACCGTCGCCAGCGTGTGGACAGGGCGGTCGGCAGACGTTGCTGCTTTGCGTATACACCGTCCGGCGTCACGGCCTTGACGCCGTAGACGTAACGAGACCCGTGGCCGGAGCCAAGCGACCGGCGCCTACTGAGGTTCGGAGCTTGTCGGCTGGGGCTCCCGCTCCCGTCGGTATGCGTTCAGGATCTGGGCAATCACCATTGGCACCGTCGCCAGGATGATGTACAGGTCGAGTCCGATCGACCAGTTGTCTACGTACAACAGGTCCAGCCTGCGATAGGCATGGAACGATGGGTTGTCTCGTGCTTCGAGCTGCCAGAGCCCGGTGATACCCGGTTTGGCGTCATGGCGACGCAGCAGTTCGGAGTCGAATCGGGCAACCTCGTGAGGCAGGGCGGGACGGGGGCCCACCAAGCTCATTGTCCCTAAGAGAACATTGAAAAGCTGAGGTAGTTCGTCGATGCTCAGCGCACGCACGATTGCTCCAACCCTCGTAACCCTTGGATCGTGGGCCGCCTTGAAAAGAGGGCCGTCGGTCCGTTCGTTGATCGTCTCGAGGTCGGGGTCTCTGTCGGAATCGGGCGCCATGGATCGCAGCTTGTAGACCTGGAAGGGTCGGCCACCTAGGCCGATTCGTACTTGGCGGTAGAGGGCTGGACCACGGTCCTCGAAGCGGATGGCGATCCCGGCCAGCACCAGGATCGGAGCCGTGATCAGCAGGCCGAGGGCCGCACCGAACACGTCGACGACCCGTTTCACTTTCAACTGCCACCTCGGCTGTCGTTGCGGTTCAACGTAGAGAAATGTCTCACCGCTCAACGGAGACCACCGGATCCGACGCGCTCGCAATCCACGGAAGCCGGGCCAGACCTGTACATGAAGTCCCTGGTTCGTTCCGACTTCGATCGCATCGCGAATCTCGGATGCGGAAAGCGCGTTGGCCACGAGCAGCACTCCCGTGGCATCGGTCTGCCGGGCGATTTCGGGAAGATCAACGAGCGTTCGTCCGTGGCAGAGGTGTTCCCACTCCGCACGGCGCCCGGACGTCCCGATAACTCCCCGCACCTCGTATCCAAGCTCAGGCTGCGTGTTCAACATGGTCGAGACCGCAATGGCGTCATCATTGGTCCCGATCATGATGACTCCTCGTTGGTGACGGCCCATGGTGCGCTCGGAACGCAACCAGTGGCCGAACATCCCTCGTAGCGCGACCAGGGCAAGGATGCATGAACCAGCAGCGATGAGGGCCATGGCGTCGCTCCGTCTCCAGTCTCCGCGGACAAGCTCGAGAGCGACTGCACCAAGACCAACCCCAATGATGATTCTGACGATCTCCTGTCCGCGCTGCACACACAGCCGCGATCGATAGAGCCGCAACAATTTCATCGTGACAATAGTCACGACCAAAGCGGCCACGGCGGCGCCCCACTCAAGACTCGGCGTCATGGTCGGCATGGCGATCGTGCCAAGAACGAACCACGCGCTGCCGGCGGCAACGACATCGACGGTGAGGAGCCGCGTTTTCAGCCCACTCTTCCTGATTTGACCGATCGTCGGCTGGTCGGAGGCTTCTCGTTCAGCTCGATCACCTCCGGACTGAATCCGAAGAAGTCGTGCCTGGGCGACGCCGTCGAGTCGCTCGATGGGGAGACGCTCCGCCAGCTCCTCAGCGGAAGGAGCTCGCCAGCTCGTGCTCAGTTCGGACGACACGGTTACAATTGCCCTAAAGCCGATATGTCGTATTTCGCCAATGGTTGCATTCGTCTGCTACTCCCCTGAGAACCCTGTTCACAGGATGGATTCGCGGCATTGTTGTTTGGGGATCGTGGGACCAGAAGCTGGCTATTGATGACACGTCACCTGCCTGCTCGCCTTGAGGACATGTGCCGATCGCGAATGTGTGCCTTGTGTCCGAGGGCAACGGTTCACTCGTGATACGCGTGCGAGCCAGAGATCCTCCGGCACGAAGCATGCAACCGCATTGCTGGGGAGGGTTGGTAACATGAGTCCTGTCGCATCCCATCCATTGCTGGAGAATGCAATCGGTTGAATCCGACCGATTGGAGGGGGGGACTCACATGGATGACGGCGAGAGCCTGTGGCTGCTTCCCGTTCAGAGCAGCAGCTCGGGGGGGCAATGCAGGGCATGCGAGGTGGCGCAGCGGGCTGCCGGACGAATGGCTGACGATGTCAACGATGACGTCGTCGTGATGAACGGACCCGAGTACAAGGGGTTCGTGGTTGTGCCCTGCCTTCACGTCAAAGGATTGGAGGAGCTCTCGATCAGTTGCCGTGCAACTACCCTCGCTGCTGTCCAACGTGCCGCACGGGCCGTGAGGGAGGAGAATTCCTGTTCAACGGCACAAATTGTCGTACTGACTGACCTTCCGGCGTCGGAAGGTCACATGTGCATCCGCGTGCTGCCCGGCGGTGCGGACGATGCGATCGACTCCAGCCCGCGTTCTGCTTGAGCGCTCGGCCGGCGGTTGTACGAACAACGGATGAACAACAAAACGGGACTGGATATGAGCACAACGGACGGACAACAAATCCCAACTTCTCTGAGGCAGTGCAACAAATCGCACTTCAAGACGTCATTCTCACTCAACGTATTTGCCTGACGAGGTCGCAGCTTTGCCTGCCCATGCAAGATTCCTTCACCCCGACATGCCGTCGGTGACATCCCTCGTCACATGCCCATTGACCCTCTGAAGAGCCGTCGATATCATCGGCCGCTCCGGGTCGGCGTGATGATCTATGGACCGAATTGGCGTGGTCCATGGGGAGCAAAGTTCGACCGACCCGTCCTGATCTTGACGGGCGGTGAGCGATGGTGATGATCACCAAGGGTGGCAATCCAGTAGCTGGCGAAGGAGAACAAGGATCGTGACTGCCACTGTGCAAGCTCGGCCAGATGCATCAGGAATTCCGGCGCGGATCCTGGTTGCTGGTAGCGATCTGTTGGCCGACGCATTGGCCAGCGCGCTCGAAACATATGGATTTACCACTTCTCGCATCGCGGCCAGCGCGTCCGGGATTCAAGATGGGATCGACTGGCGACCGGATCTCGTGCTTCTCGATGCCCGATTCCTCGACATTCCTACCGGATCTGCCCTCATCGACGGCTTCCGTCGAGCAGGCCTCCAGGTGTGCGTCGTTGACGCGGCGGACAACGACGACCGGTCGAATGCCTGGTTACGGGCTGGAACCTCTGCCCTCATCGACAAGAGCGATCCGTTTGATCAACTCTTCCGCACGATTACCGCCCTTCTGCGAAGTCGGTTTCTCGAACAGACTGCGCCACGGTACTTCGCCACATTGACTCCGGTTGACGAGCGTAGGCAGGAACGTCTCGAGTTGTTCGCCGCGCTCACTGAGCGTGAACAGGTCGTTTTGGCCGAGCTCATCGAAGGCCATTGCGCGGAAGACATCGCGAAAGCGGCTTTCGTCTCAATTTCGACGGTCCGGTCACAGATTAAGGCGATACTGCAGAAGCTCGGCGTGAGCTCGCAGCTGGCCGCTGTCGCAATGGCGCGGCGTGCCGGCTGGTCATTTGAGAGCCCGACAGGGATGCCCCCTGATCCCTCGAGCCGGCGTTCTCAAGTCTCCTGACCGTTGACGGGTAGGCCGCTTTCAGTGGAGAACACTGGCCGAGGAGACGGAACCGCCTGACCAAACAGATCGGTGGGTGTATCTCAAGGCCCTCTGAGCGCTCGTCTTGAGGTATGGCGCCAAAACGTAGCGGGATCATGCTCGCACCAGCATGCAGGGCGATATGAAGGTCGCCGTCTTCGGTCTTGGCTATGTCGGTACCGTTACCGCAGCTTGTCTTGCTGTGAACGGTCACGATGTCTGGGGTGTCGATCCAGACGAGTTAAAGGTCGCCGCGATATCCCATGGGACCAGTCCCGTCGTTGAGCCGGGTCTTCAATCCCTGGTCACCCAAGCGGTCTCGTCGGGAAAGCTCCACGCCACCGTCCTGCCTGGAGATGCGTTAGCTGATGCCGACATCTCGCTCTTGTGCGTTGGCACTCCGTCTGCGAGTGGCGGCGAATCCAATCTCGTCCACATCTACCGGGTCGTGGAAGATCTCGTGGAGTCGCTCACGGACTCGGTTTCCTCACGACCATTTCATACTGTCGTGATCCGCAGTACGGTCCCACCAGGCACCGTTGAGGACGTCAATGCCGTATTGCAGGGTGCTTTTCAGCGTACCGGAGCGGATGTCGGCGTTGCGATGTGCCCAGAGTTTCTTCGGGAAGGCACGGGGATAGCGGACTTCTTCGCACCCCCTTACACCGTCATCGGTGCCTCAGATCTTCGAGCAATCGACGCGGTCTCACGTCTCTTTTCGTTTCTCGGCTCTCCTCTTCGAGTGGTACACCCTCGTACCGCTGAAGCCTTGAAATACGCATGCAATGCGTTTCATGCGACGAAGATCTCCTTCGCCAACGACATGGGGCGGATCTTCAGTCGACTCGGTGTCGACAGCCGAGAAGTCATGGAACTGTTCTGCGAAGACACGCTTCTCAATATTTCACCCAAGTACCTACGGCCCGGCTTTGCCTTTGGCGGATCCTGCCTCCCGAAGGACCTTCGCGCTCTGCTCCACCTGGCCCGCGCCGAAAGTGTCGACATGCCACTGTTGTCGGGCGTCTTGGCCAGCAACCGCCTGTCGATTGACGAAGCCATCGATCGTGTCGTGGCGGGTGCGGGCCATAGGGTCGCCATACTCGGATTGAGCTTCAAGCCGGATAGTGACGACCTACGCGAGAGCCCCTACGTCGATCTTGCGGAGACTCTGCTTGGCAAGGGCTACGAAGTACGCATCTACGATCCGGTCTTGAACCCCTCATCGCTTGTTGGAGCCAACCGTCAGTATGTGGAGTCAAGACTGCCGCATCTCAAGCGCATCCTCACAGACAGTCCCGAAGAGGCGATTACGGATGCCGACATTGCGATTGTTTCGCATTCGACGGCTCGGATTATCGAGATACTGCTTGCGTCCCCACCGTTGCGAGTTCTCGACCTCGATGGTCGCTTGGGACCGGAACTCGAGGCTCTGGACTGCTACGAGGGATTCGCCTGGTGATTCAGAATCATGAGGAGGCCCCAGTGGCTCGGCACCCGTCGAAGGCGCAAGTCCAGCCCACTGACGGGGCGGCACCCTTTGCGCACGCGCGGAAGAGTCCTCATTCTCGTGCAGAACCTCTCGGTGCCATTCGATCGGCGCGTCTGGCTCGAATGCCAATCACTGGTCGGTGCCGGGTTCCAGGTCGCGGTGGTCTGTCCGAAGGCACCTGGGGATCCGACCTATTCCAGGCTCAATGGAGTGGACCTGTTCAAATACCGACCTTACGCACCTGGCGGATCAGGTGCTTCTTTCGTCATTGAGTATGCCTACTCCTTCCTCACCACGCTTCTGCTGAGCCTGAGGGCAAGTTTGCGTGGTCGATTCAATGTCGTCCAAAGCTGTAACCCTCCAGACCTGTTTTGGCCCATCGGGATTCTTTTTCGGCTGCTGCACCGATCCGCCTTCATCTTCGACCATCACGACCTCTGTCCAGAGCTCTACCAGTCTCGCTTTCCAGACGGAAACAAACTCGATCTACCGGGCGCTGCGGTTGATGGAACGCCGGACCATGCGGACTGCGGACCACGTGATCGCCACCAACGACTCGTACCGTAAAATCGCCGTAGAGCGCGACGGTGTCGCTCAAGCCTGCGTCACGGTGGTTCGGACGGGGCCGGACCTGACCCGACTCAGTCGAACCGCAGCGGAACCGGACCTCCGGCGCGCCAGACCGCATTTGGCTGCTTATCTGGGAGTCATGGGACCGCAGGACGGTGTGGACCTCGTCCTGGAGGTAGCCGATCACGTCGTGCATCGACTTGGACGTCGCGATATCAGTTTCACTCTCATCGGATCCGGTGATTGCTTCGATGAACTGGTTGAGCAGAGCCAGCACCTCGGTCTCACCGAGTATGTCACGTTCACCGGCCGTATTCCCGATGCAGACGTTTCGGCGATCCTGTCCACCGCGAATGTAGGCATCTCACCCGACCCCAAGAATCCCTTGAACGATGTGTCCACTATGAACAAGACGATGGAATACATGGCTTTCGCATTGCCGGTCGTCGCCTTTGACCTACGCGAGACCCGCATCTCGGCCGGCGATGCCGCCGTCTACGCCACTCCCAATGACGTCGGCGAATTTGCGCAGCTCTTGGTGGATCTGATCGATGACGAACCTCGACGCTTTACGATGGGCCTGGCGGGACGAGCCCGAATCGAGCACGCGCTCGCCTGGAAGCATCAGGCTCCTCGCTACGTGGAGGTCTACGAGAAGCTCATGCGGACTTCCCAACGTCGCATCTCAGTGGCTGCGGGGAGCTGACGCGTGTGCGGAATTGCGGGCGCCTATCAGCAGGTTGACGGGCGGTCGGCAGCGGAGAGGATGGGTCGATGCCTCGATCACCGAGGTCCCGACGAGGAAGGTTCGTTTTCCTACGCCGACGAACGAGTCGACGTCCACTTCGCCCACCGCCGCCTTTCGATCATCGATCTCCAACATGGACAGCAGCCCTTGGTCAAGCAACCATTCGTCCTGTGTTACAACGGTGAGCTCTACAACTTCCGAGAAATCAGAGCTGAACTGGCCGCGAGCGGCGCCCAGTTTCTCGACGACGTCGGACACTGAAGTCGTTCTCGAGGCGTGGCGGCGCTGGGGACCACAATGTTTGCGACGGTTTCGGGGCATGTTTGCCTTCGCCGTGCTCGATCAGAGCTCGGGATCTCTGTTCCTGGCCCGTGATCATTTCGGGATCAAGCCACTGCACTTCATCCGTCGGAAGGACGGCGTCGTATTCGCTTCCGAGCTCAAAGCGCTGGTGAACACCTTCGGTTCTGAGTTGGAGATGCTTCCCAAGGCACTCGTGGCGTCGATGCTGTACTACTGGGTGCCCGACCAGATGTGCTCGGTGAAGGGGGTCGAGAAGCTCCAGCCAGGAACGTGGGCAGAGTTTCGCCCAGACGGCACGCATCGCGTCGAGCGGTACTGGGACATCGTCGAGGAGGCGTCGGCGGCGCAGAGAGAGCACTACGACCTCAGGGAGGTCGTTGAGGATTCGGTGAGGGCCCACTTGGTCGCTGACGTCCCCGTGTCGAGCTTCCTCTCCGGCGGCCTTGACTCGAGCATCGTGACCGTGCTGGCGAAGCAGGCCAATCCTCAGATTGACGCATACACCATTACGTTTCGGGCTCAGGACAACCGGCTCGAAGCCATGCCGGATGACGCTGTCTACGCCCGAAAGATCGCGCAGCGTCATGGAATCGACCTCCATGAGATCGAGATCCAGCCAGACGTGGTCGGGTTGCTGCCGAGGATGGTCGATATCCTCGACGAGCCCATCGGTGATCCGGCGGCCATCAATACGCTCCTGATGTCGGAAGCGGCGCGCGCCGCTGGGGTCAAGGTTCTCCTGTCGGGGATGGGTGCAGACGAGCTGTTCGGGGGCTACCGCAAGCACGTGGCATGCGTGTTGGCCGGGCGCTACCGAGAACTTCCGGCCTTCGTCCATCGCTCGACCAACGGCGTCGTCGAACGGTTGCCCGTGACCGCTGCCGGTCGTGGCCTTCGTTATGCCCGGTGGGCCAAACGATTCGTGACGTTTGCCGAGCTGCCGGAGGAGGAAGCATTTCGCAGGAGCTACAGCCTGTACGATCCGGCCGAATTGGCGGCGTTCCTGAGCCCCGAGCTGCAGCGAGATGTCGACGACGTGGTTGAGCAACACCTGCAGGTCTACGAGGACAATCGGCTGTCGGACTCGGTCAATCGCATGTGCTTGGCCGATACCAGAATGTTCCTTCCGGGGCTCAATCTCGCCTACACAGACCGGGCCAGCATGGCTGCATCAACCGAAGTGCGCGTGCCTTTCGTCGATCCCGAAGTGTTTCGGGCCGCCTTCTCCCTCTCGGGCAAGGACAAGGTCTCCGGGAAATACCGGCAAGGTCGCATTGAAGCGCGCCGCCGAAGCATGGCTCCCGAAGGAGATCGTCCACCGACCGCAAGGCGTCGTTTTCGGCTCCGCTCCGGGCGTGGGTATCTCGAGATCTAAAGGAAGTCATCGACGACTCGTTGCTCGGGGGCGAACTCGTTAGCACGGGCTTCCTGCACCGGCCGGCCGTCTCTGCGCTTGTCCAGGAGCACCGGGCGGGCCGAGAAGACCGATCCAAGCAGATCTGGCAGCTGCTGACTCTCGAGACGTGGTACCGCCAGACCCGCCGAGCTGGCGTGGGACTGTGACCCGAATGCCCGGAAGGGAATCCGACGACCGGTGAAGCAAGTCGCGCAGAACTACCGCTCGGGAGCACTCGCCGTAATTGACGCGCCTCCTCCTTCGTGTGCGCCCGGAGGGGTGCTCGTGCGCTCGCTCTACTCCCTGATCTCCACGGGGACCGAGTTGATGAAGGTGGGGGAGTCCAAGCTGTCCCTGGTCGGCAAGGCGACGAGCCCGGCCCGACCAGGTGAAGAAGGTGCTCGAGAACGTCCAGCAACAGGGTGCTCTCACCACCTACAAGAAGGCGATGAACCGCCTGGACTCCTATTCGCCCCTGGGTTACTCGCTGGCCGGTGTCGTCGAGGAGGTCGGGAGAGGGGCCGAAGAGTTCTCGGTCGGTCAGCTCGTTGCTTGCGCTGGGAATGAGTTTGCCCTCCATGCCGAGCTCAACTGGGTGCCGACCAATCTCTGCGTCGCGGTGCCCGACGGCGTCTCGCCACAGTTGGCCGCCTTCGCCACCGTGGGTTCGATCGCGTTGCAAGGTGTCCGTCAAGGCAATGTGCAGATCGGGGACACGGCGTGCGTCATCGGCCTGGGCCTGGTCGGACAGTTGGTTGTCCAGCTGCTGTTGGCCTCCGGAGTCCAAGTGGTCGGCCTCGACCTCGACCACGACCGATGCCGGTTGGCCGAGAAAGCGGGCGCACTGCTGTGTACGGCGCCGGATGACGAGGGTTCCGCTGCAGTGGAGCGGGCATTGTCGAAGGCCTCGGGCGGGATCGGTGCCGACCGAGTGTTCCTCGTCGCTGGCGGCTCTTCGAACCAGCCCGTGGAGTTGGCCGCTCGCCTGGCGCGCGACCGGGCGACGATCGTCGACATCGGCAAGTGCAAGCTTGATCTGCCTTGGAACGACTACTACGAGAAGGAGCTCGAACTTCGATTCTCCCGCTCGTACGGACCGGGTCGCTACGACCCCAGATACGAACTCGATGGAATCGACTATCCGGCGGGCTACGTGCGATGGACGGAGCGACGAAATCTCCACTGCCTTCGTAAGCTCCGTGGCCAGAAAGGAGATCGATCCCGAACCGCTCATTGCAGGGATCTTTCCTCTCGCAGACGCACCGGACGTCTATGAGCAGCTCAGCTCCGGCGTCTTGCAGGGCGTCGGCTTTCTCTTCGAATACGACGTGCCAGACGGGGTAGATCCCGATGTTCGAACTGCGAGTCAGGTCTCTGTGGCAACGGCTTCTGGTCGAAAGAGCACGACTGCGGCATCGCGCTCCGTGCGGAGTCGCCGTGAGGGACATCAGAACGGCAACATAGGGGTGGGCTTCGTCGGCGCCGGAAACTACGCGTCGTCGATGTTGCTTCCACATCTCATGAAGGAGTCAGAGATCGACCTGGCACACGTTGCTACCCGACGCTCCCTCTCAGCCGTCAACGCCCAGCGGAAATTCGAATTCCGTGATGCAGGCACCGACCTGGAAGCCGTGCTTGAAGATCCGAGTGTCGATGCAGTCTTCATCGTCACTCGGCACAGTTCGCACGCCGACCTGACCTGCCGCGCGCTCGAGGCAGGGAAAGCCGTGTTCGTCGAGAAGCCATTGGCTCTGACGCTTAGCGAGCTCGAACGGATACTCGAGACGGTGGACGAGACCGGGAACGACAGGTTGATGGTCGGCTTCAATCGTCGATTCTCTCCACTTCTTGTGGAGATGCGGGCGCGCTTCGGGCAGCCAGCCGAGCCGACCAACGCCCGCTATCTCGTCAACGCAGGTCGCCTCGGGTCGGACAGCTGGTATCGGGACAGCGAAGTCGAAGGCTCTCGGTTCGTGGGAGAGGGTGGGCATTTCGTGGACACGATGAGTTGGTGGATCGGCAGTGACCCGGTCGAGGTCACGGCGATGGCTGCTGGCGGCCCGGACGAAATGCAGATGAGCCTTCGGTACGGCGATGGGTCGCTCGCGACGATCACCTATCTGACGAGTTCGCACCGGCGCTTCCCTAAAGAGACCTTCGAGGTTTCGAGCGGTGGACGGACAGCTCGGCTGGACAATTTCAAGCGGACCACCGTCTGGGCGGGTCCGCGTACTCGGGTGCGTCGCCACCTCGGACCGCCCGACAAGGGCCAGTCCGTCGAAATCAAAGCCTTCCTGGAAGCCGTGCGCACCGGCGGACCGATGCCCATCTCCTTGCACTCGCTGGTAACCACCACCCGCGCGACGCTTGCAGTCGCGGCAGTGAATGTTGCAAGCGGCACGCCCGCGCAGGTATGACGTCCCGACGCGTGCCCCTGAAGGGCGGCGGCCTCGTTCCATCATGAATTCGGTCGAGCTCGAGTGGCGTCTCCGCCGATTGTCGAAAATGTCTGCGTCCGAGGTGGGATGGCGTATCTCCGAGCACGTGCGGCGCAAGCGGTGGGCGTCCCTGCAGGTCGTGCCCGAAGTGTCATCCCAGTCGTGGGCCCGCTCCCCGTCGACGCGCCGGGACGCGCCGTGGTATTCGTCCCGGAACGGGACCTTTCGTGTACTCGCCTCCGAAGAAGTGACGACGGCCGTTCCGGATGATGCGCGTCGGAGCGTCATCGTGGCGGCTGACGAGATTCTGGCCGGGCGGTGGGAGCTCCTAGGTTCCCTGCGTCGAGACATGGAGGATCCGGACTGGTTCTTCGATCCGGTGACCGCGACAGCGCGCGCCTCAGGTCGATTACTGCTTCAAGGTCAATCATCGATCCGAGGACGTCACGGGAAACGTGAAGCAGATCTGGGAACTCTCGCGCATGCATCACGTGACGGTGCTCGCAGCAGCCTTCAGCCTTTCGGGCGACGAACGTTATGCCGATACGCGCCGCCTCGCACCTCCGCTCCTGGTGGGCTCAGAATCCCTTCCTCTCCGGCGTCCACTGGACGAGCGGGATTGAGACCGGGCTCCGGCTGATCAGTTGGGTCTGGGTCAGACGACTGCTCGACGGCTGGGACGGTGCCGCAGACCTCTTCGAACGAAACGAGGTGGCCTGTGCTCAAATCTGGTGGCACCAGCACTACCTCCTGTCCTTCCGGAGCCGAGGGTCGTCCGCCAACAATCACGTCATCGCCGAAGCCGCCGGCCTCCTGGTGGGAGCGCTCGGCTTCGACCTCTTCGCGGAGAGTCCAGGCTGGGCCGAGGAGGCGGCGCGAGTTCTCGAGCAAGAGCTGAGGAGCAATACCTTTCCGAGCGGGGTCAACCGAGAGATGGCCTTTGAGTACCACGGCTTCGTCGCCGAGCTGACGATGGTCGCGGCGGCCGAAGCAAGCTGGGCGGGCCGTCCTCTGTCGGACGATCTCTGGGACCAGCTGTACCGCATGATCGACGTCGTCGCGGCGACGGTGGATGTGAAGATGCGGGCGCCGCGCTATGGCGACGGAGATAACGGGAGGGCCCTGGTTATTGATCCTCCAACCGCTGAGCACTGGTCGGGCCTTCTGGCAATCGGCGAGGCCCTGTACGACGCGCCAGACTGGTGGCCCAAAGTGGAGCCGACGATGACGAGCACCGTTCTGGCGTTCATGGCCGGCCGTCATCCCGTGGCGGAGCCGCGAAGCCGTCAGAGCCACTATGAAGACGCCGGGCTCACCTTGTTGCGGAGTGCGCCATCCGACGGCGAAGAGATCTGGTGCCGGTGCGATGCAGGTCCACATGGATTCTTGTCAATCGCGGCCCACGCTCATGCCGATGCTCTCGCGGTCGAAGTGCGCTACAACGGGGTAGACGTCCTGGCCGATCCGGGGACCTACTGCTATCACGGCGAACCCCACTGGCGCAGCTACTTCCGATCGACCCTGGCCCACAACACCGTGGAGGTGGGTGGCAACGACCAGTCGAGTTCGGGTGGACCCTTTCTCTGGAGACGACAGGCCCGAACCACGTTGATGGAGTTGGAGAGCGCGAAAGACGGTGAAGTCGTCGCCTGGTCTGCAGCGCACGACGGCTACCAATCGCTCAACCCGCCAGTGCGTCACTGCAGATCAGTGCGGCTCGCGAGCCGACTGCGGCAACTCGAGATCGTCGACCGTCTCGAGACGACCGGAAAGCACGACCTCAGACTGGCGTTTCACCTCGGCCCCGAGGTCGACGTCCGGATGGTCGGGAAGAATGCTGAGCTGGCCTGGCCAGATGACCTCGCCACGCGGTGCGCCAGGCTCATTTTGCCGGATGGGTTGTCGTGGTCACTCCACAGAGGTGAGACCGATCCCGTCCTGGGATGGTATTCCCCGAGTTTCGGCGTGAAGCAGCCAGCTTGGGTTCTCATCGGACACGGAACATGTAGTGGCACCGGCTCGGACATCCACACGACCGCGCTCCAGTTCTATACGTGAGTTCACGGGGTCCCCTCCAGATGGCTGAAGGTCCTCCGAGTACGTCGTCGAAGTATCTGTAGCACCCTGGCCTGCTCTAACAGAAGGTGAGGCACCCGGCGAGAACGCTCTGATGACCATGCGCGCGGGCACCGTCGGCCACCCCGGGCCGTCTGGGAAGGCAGAGGTCCAGGCCCACCTGCGTATGGCTCTGAATCTTCTTTCGGACGACCCCAATCAGCCGTCTGGGGCCCACTGGTGCTGGACGCGGATTGTGCCGGCGATGGCCAACCGACTGCTTCCCGGTGAAGAACTGCACCTGATGGTGAGCCCTTCGGCGCGGCACTACTTCGCAGATGACGGGGATGCCGTTCGTTGCCTCATTTTTCCCTGGTCGAACGAGCATAGGCTTTTGCGAACGGCAAGTGAACACCTCGTAACGCCCTTTCGGCTTCCTCTCCGTCATATCGACCTGTTGAGTACTGCCATCGCCCCAGCGGTGAAGTCCACGCGCTCACTTGTCATCCACATGAAGACAATGCACGCGTTCACCGTTCCGGAGACCCTGGGAATCGGTCCTCGCACATACCGCCGTTTGAACTACCAACGTTCGGTCCGTATCGCTGACGCGGTCATCGTCAACTCCAACAGCCTGCGTGCGGAGATCGACCATTATCTCCAGATCGACTCCCGGAAGGTCAGCCTCATCTACGAGGCGGTCGACCACGACATCTTCAAACCAGGGAACCGCGACGCTGCGCGCGCTCATGTGGCTTCGTTCGGGATCTCAAGGCCATTCGCGTTGTTCGTATCTTCCCTATGGCGCTATAAGAACGCTGATGGACTACTGCGTGCTTGGAGGATGATCCGTCACGAGCTCGCAGGCCGCCAGCTCGTCATTCTCGGAGCTGAACGTGATCAAAAGTACTCGGCGGAGCTCCATCAGCTGGCTGCCGAGCTCGGCATCGCCGGCGACGTCGTCTTTGCCGGCGGCGTGCCCAACGAGGAGACCGCCCTTTTCTACCGAGCGGCCGATCTTTTGGTGTACCCCTCTTTCAACGAGACCTTCGGGTTGCCGATTCTCGAAGCGATGGCCTGCGCCTGTCCGGTCGTCACGTCCAATCTCAGCTCGATGCCCGAGATCGCCGGTGGAGCGGCCATTCTCACGGACCCGCACGATCCGGCCGCAATCGCCCGATCGATCCTTGAGGCGGTCGGTTCCGAAGTGCCCAGGCTTCAAATGGAGGGGCTCCGTCGGGCCCAAAAGTTCACCTGGGATGCAACCGCAGATGCAACTCTGAACGCCTACCGCCAAGCGGCCGAGCAGCGACAGCGATAAGACTCCTATGTGGGCTGTTCGGGCGATTCACTCGGCAATCGCCCGGTCGGAGATTCTGGCGACAGGGCGAGAAGATACCTGGTGTTTCTCGCCAGCCTGCTCCGAACTGCGTCTGTGGCGGATCGACGTTGTGCTCCCTCCATGGATCGGCGAGTCCAGGATTGCAATATCAGGACGGCGGTGGAGGCGAGGGCGACGCTCAGCACGTACGCGGTAGCGGCGCCTGTGACCCCGTAGGCAGAGGCCAAGATACTCACGGCTACGACGCCAACAGCCAACTTCGCCAACTGGAGAACAAAGAGTGGCTGCACCCGCCGCGTGGCGGTCAAGGTGATGATCGGCCCAACACCGAGGGCGGCAAGCACAACCGAGATGGCGAACAGCCGAGCGCACGCTGCGTATTGCACGAACTCGGGGCCGTATAGCAGCTTCAGGAGCGTGGGCGCCGCCACAAAGACAACAATTCCACAGGCGAGTGACGCCGCAAGACCCGCTCCGGTGACGAATCGTGACACCTTGAGCATTCCCGTCCAGCCGCGGTCGGCGAACTGCTTGGTTGCTTCGGGCAAGCCGAAGCTTCCGCTGGCGTTGATCACCACCGTCGTCGGGCCGGCCACAAGTCCCTGCGCCGCCTTCAAACCTCCGAGTGCGGCGGGTCCCAAAATGACACCCGCAAGGATGAGATAGAGCTGACTCGCCCCCCAACTGGCGGCACGCTCACTGGCCAACCACCGACTCGTGTGCCAACGAGACCAGAGAAAGGCCGCCCCTCCGCGAACCGCGGGGCGCACCGAGAATTGACGGAGACCATAGAGTGCGGAGATCGCCGCTCCGAAGCCCCAGGCTGCGACAACGGCGTAGATCGAATGCAGACCGGCCAGGAAAACCGACACGAACGCGACCGCTTGGACTCCATTGAACAGAAGGTCGTTCATGAGCGACTTCTTCGGCTGTCCCTGCATGAAGCCGATCCATCGCCAGTAATCCTGGAGATCGAGCACGACCACCCATGGGGCCACCGAGAGCAGGCCCACTCCAAAGGTGTCTTGACCGACAACGAGGAGGGCCGAACCCACGGCGGCGATGATGCATGCGGCCATGAGGCCGAGGGTTATATCTGCCGCAAACCCGCGCCGAACGAACTCCTCCTTCTCATCCCCGCGCATGTCGCCCATGATGGCCATCGGGTCGGTGATCAATGACCGATGCAGCGTCGCCAACAGGATCCAGACTGTGTAAGCCAGGGCGAAGGCGCCAAGGCCTGAGGGGCCACTGATTCGAGCGACAACGATCCCGACGGCGAAATTCGATGCCGAAGCGACGCACTGGTCCACCATGGTCAACGTGGCACGGCCGGCCGTGCTGCCGCGGCGGGGCCATCGGGTTCTGAATACCGTGGCGGACATGCTCGTCACCGGTCCCGGTCTGCGCGAGCAAAGTACTCGCTAGCGTGCGTGCGCGTCATTGGGGGTTCGAACGAGGCGATCCCGGAGGAACGCCCGCAAGACACAGAGCGCGACGCCGTCTTGCAAATACAGCAACCAAGAACATTCCCTGGTCGAGACATTGGATCCCGTGGGATTGCACACCGAGCCCAGCAGGATCGGAAGGCCCAGATCCCAGCCATGAGGGAGTTGATCTTTCCCCCGGGCGAGCGCTTACGACCGTATCTTCCGCCCCTCTCGGACCTCCATATAGAGACGTCAGGCCCAGAAATGCCGATCCGGAGACCACCACCACAGCCGATCCGGACTCATCGCACTCAACCCAGGACCCATCTCAGTGCTCAATAGCAACCTCCATCATCCTCTCGAACGAACCGGGACCTCAGCCCGCGCATCGTTGCCGGGACCAAGGATTTCGGTCGTCGTGGTTGCGGCCGAACAGCTCTTCGCCTTCGGGCTGGCCCGTCTCCTCGGCGAAGACGTTTGCCTGGACGTCATCGGCGTGTCCGACGGTGAGCCCGATGTGGCCGATATGTGTGTCGCCAACTCCGTTGATGTCGTCCTGATAGATCTGGAACTCTCACGATCTGACTGCATCGATGTTGTTCGGCAGATTGCTTCGGAGTGTCCTGCCACCAAAACACTGGTCTTCACGTCTAATCCGGACTGGCGTGTCCGCGCCGCCATGGTTGCTGGAGCTTCGGGCGTCCTCTTGAAGGACACCTCACCCGAGGCAACCAGGGCTGCGGTCGTTTCCGTCCACCTGGGGGATCAGATTCTCTGCAGCGAGGCTGCACGCTGGGTCCTGCGTGAAGACCCTTCCGCCCATCTGACCCAACGGGAGTCGGATGTATTGCGCATTATGGCGCAAGGCGCCAACAACGCGGAGATCGCTCGGCAACTGCAACTTGGTGAGAAGACAGTACGCAACTATGTGAGCCGCCTCTATCGCAAGCTCGACCTCAGCAACCGCGCACAATTTGCCACGTACTTGGCCCAAACTGACATTGCACCCGGAACCGGCCGTAATGACTCGACCTTGGACCTCAAGACCTCGGTCGAGCCCAGGCGCGTTCAGCCAGCAACAGATCAGCGATGAACGGCCTGGATCGCGGGGATTTCTCTCGAGCACTTCGGTCGGGAACGGCTATTGATGAGTCCCGACGACGTCCTGAAACGGGACCACCTCCGGCCTCCGGGGGGACTGCGCACGATGTATCAGAAGTCGTGCCGATGACTCCCTCACTGCGGGTGCAGGGCCCGCGATCGCGACGCCGAGGAGGGCGCTCAATTGTCTGAGCAACCGTTGGATGTGGGACGTGTGCTGTGGCTCTTGCGACGGCGGCGCACGGTTGTCGCGGCCTGTGTTCTGGTCGGCGCCTTGGTCCCGACGCTCATCATGATTTGGCGCCCGACGTCGTATACCTCGACGTCCCTGGTCCTCGTGCCGACCCCTTCCAGCAATTCCTCGTCGGGGGGGTCGAGCGGAGGCACGGTCAACAGCAACACCACCGACAGCGCGATAGCGGTGAGCTCATCGGTCCTGACAGCGGCAACAGCGAGAGTCGTTCCACGCATCACGCTCCAGGAGGCTCAGAAACGAATAAGTGCTGCTGCCATTGCGACGAACCTAGTGCAGATCACGGCAACGGGTTCCTCGCCTCGAGCGGCAGAGGCATTGGCCAACGCAGTGGCGAACAGATTGGTCGTGTTCGTCACGTCATCCAACGTGTCAGAGGGATCAAGTGCCCTCGCAGGACTTGAAGCGCAAGCTGCGGCGCTGACCACGCAGGTGAACAAGTACGACCAAGAGATCAAACTCGAAGAGGCCGGGATTCAGAAGTACAGCCCGAATTCGCCCATAGCCCAAGCGGATACTCAGTTTCTGGGATCGTTGACCACGGCCCAGTCGAACGCGTCGTTGCAGCTCCAGAGCGTAAATAGCCAGATCGCAGCGGCGAAGCTCAATAGCGCTGCCACGAATGGTGGCACCGAGGTCATTCAGCACGCGTCATCGGCAACCGCTCCGTCGTTACTCAGCCGACTACTCCCGATCGGCTTGGGTGCCGCTCTCGGACTCCTCATCGGCGGTATCTATGTCGTCATCCGGCAACGGAAATCAAACCTGATGACTCGCGATGAGATCGCCACTGCCGCCGGCGTTCCGGTTGTATTGTCCTCTGCCGTCGAGCGTCTCAATAAATCCTCGGATTGGCTGACCCTGTTGCGCGAACACCAGCCTTCCGAGACGGAGTTGTGGAACGTTCGGAAGGTGCTCAGCTACTTGGATGTTCCCGAGGTCGGACAACGCGTGTTGACAGTCATCACCCTGGCTGAGGACACCGCCAGCATGGCAGCGGTCGTACATTTCGCCGTGGCTGCCGCGGCAACGGACATCCCTACGTCGCTGGTACTCACGTCGGATGACTCCGGATCAGGCGGGCTCAGGGATGCCTGTGATCTTCTGACTGCCCGAAACGAAGCGGCGCGACAGCATCTTCGGCTATTCAAGGGTTCGGCTCCGGTCGACGAGGCAGAGAGCGCGCTTGCCGTGATTTCGATCGTACTCAACCCCGAACAACCCAAGGTCCCCGCATTTGTGGCGCGCGGCATGGTGTTCTTGGCTCTGTCAGCTGGATTCGTCGACGAGGAGCAGCTGGCCCGAATTCTGATCGCCGCCGGGCGGGAGGGCCTCTCTGTCGAGGGTCTGTTTGTCACGAACCCGATGAGCGGCGACCGGACTCTTGGCTCGCTTCCCAATACGAACGAGCAGGTAGGTCGATTTATGCAGACACGCGCCTTGGAGCCCTGGACTGGAAGCGCGGATGTACGGTGACGACCATGCGAGAGGAGCCTTCCTTCTCCGATCTGGGGGGAATCACAAGCAAGTCTGAGTCAGTCGTGACTTCGCCCAACGCTTCCTCGGACTCCCAGCCCCCTGTCGTACTCGTTGGTCGGCTCGTCAGTCTTCGCTTCGTCCTGAGCGCACTTCGCCGTCGTCGCAAAGTTTGGCTTACGCTCGCTGCAGTGGGCCTCGTGGTCGGACTCGGATACCACCTCGTCGTGCCGCGTAGTTACAACGCGTACGCCATTCTCTACCTTGCGCAAGCCCCAGGGACCGACCCTGCGACGGGCATGACAAACGACATCGCACTCCTGGAGACCACTCCAGTAGGGCACCGTGCCGCCGATTTGCTGGGCGAGCCCTCCCTCAATCCTTCAGCGTTGCTGGGCAAGGCGCCTGGCGTCGTGGACAGTGACAACGTGCTCACCCTCAATGTGTCCGGACCTTCGAAGGCCGAAGCCGTGCGAAGGGCGAATGCCTTGGCAGAGGCATTCCTCGGATTTCGTTCCGAGAGACTTCAGCAGCAAACCGCTAGCGCCAACCAGGCATTAGAGAATCAAATCAGCTCGCTCGAGCAGCAGATCAGCAAGTTGAGCGCCTCCATCAATAGCGCTGGCTCCTCGTCGCAGGGCAACCAGCTGACCACCCTTGTCGGCGAGCAATCATCAGACACGAGCGAACTCGCGGGCCTCGAGCAGTCTGTTCAGCAGAATCAGATTGCGGCCATTGGGGTGACCAAAGGGAGTAGCGTGGTTACGCCCGGTACCCTGATTCCGGTTTCTTCTGCGAAGGTCTTCGGACTCGATGGAATGGCGGGCCTCATCGGCGGCCTGGCGATCGGCATCGTCTTTGTTGCCGTGCAGTCGGTTCTTTCGGACCGGCTCCGGCGTAGGGACGAGGTTGCCTCGCTGCTTGGTGCGCCGGTCGAGTTGAGCCTGAAGCGAGTGCGCACTCCGAAGCGGCGTCACGAGCGGTGGATCAGGAGGTCTGCCCTCGAACCGCAAGGAGAGCTGAGTGCCTTCGCCGGCTACCTGCGTCGACACGGGGTACGCCAGTCAGGCCGGAAGACATTGCTCGTGGTGGCGATGGACGACCTGATGGTCCCGGCGGCGGCCCTGGCAATCCTGGGCAAGCGCCTGGCCGACGAGGGCGAATCTGTGCTGGTGGCGGACCTCACCGACGAAGGTCTCCTTGAAGGGGGCATAGAGGGACTCTGGGCCGATGATCCGTCATCGGCGGATCGGTCGGGGGGCCGCTTGCAGGTGTTCACGCCATCCCCAGACGACATGAACGGGATTGTCGAGCCTCCCTGGGTAGCGACATCTGACGGAGTGGACGTTGTCCTGGTATTAACCCGGGTCGATCCAGCCAAGGGGGCGTGGCATCTCAATTGGGCGAAGCAGGCCATCGTCTCAGTAACCGCTGGTCACTCGAGCGCCCAGCGAGTCAGTTCCACGGCAGTCCTGCTTCGAGCGGCAGGCATTACGATTCGATCCGGAGTCCTGATCGGCCAAGATCCCGAAGACGAGTCGATCGGCCTCCTCCAGCCGGATTCGCCCCTGGTGGGACTGCCTGTAGCTGAGGCCGTCCTTCCCGCGTGACCCGTTCCCTGGGTCACGCCTCGGGCAATTCCTTTGTGCCCGAGCTGTCTCCTGAGCTGGCCCGCGATTGGGGATTGTTGGCCGGACCTAATGAGCGGGCGATGCGTCGGCGGATCGGCTGGGTGTGGGGACTCTTGTTCTTCAACGTCCTCACCTACAGCAAGGGGTCATCGAATCTGATTCCCCTTCCTCATCAGGTGGGCGCGATGCTTCCCGAGTCAGCACTTGGAATTGCATTCATCTTGATCATTACGGCAAACAAGAGGCTGCTCGTAAGGCCCAATGTCTTGCTGGTCCTGTTTAGCGTGATGTGCCTGTTGGCCGCAATCATGAGCTTCCGTGGCTATTTCGGTCATGGGTCAACGATTCGCTGGTTCAGGTTCGCTGTGTTCGTAGGCGCGCTGTGGCTCACCACCCCTTGGTGGGGACGCCGCGACTTCATGCTTGTCCATTTTCAGCGACGTGCGATCGTGGTCGTCATTGGAACTGTCCTGCTCGGACTGGCGATCTCGCCGACGAGGGCGTTTGCCAACGCCACCGGGGGACGTCTCGGGGGAATCGTTTGGCCGATTCAACCGACCCAAGTAGCGCACTACGCGGCGGTTCTCGTCGGGATGACGGTCGTGATGTGGCTCGCGGGCATGTCATCGAAGTCGACAGGAGTGGTGATCGTCCTTGGTTTGGTCGTTCTCATTCTCACGCACACCCGGACTGCGCTTGTTGCGATGCTGGCCGGAATCCTCGTTGGTGGTTTGAGTCTCTTCCTCAGCCGGAAGAGGGTGCGACGGGCATCGGTTGTCGTCGTGGTGGTAGTAGGGGCCGGCGCGCTCAGCTTTGCCCCGCTTGTGACGGGATGGTTCGCGCGGGGTCAGAACTCTCAGGCGTTGACTCAACTCACGGGTCGCACCAATGTCTGGTCCGCTGTCTTGGCACAGCCTCGCACCGAGGCGAACACCCTCCTCGGGTACGGGATGTCAAACGATGGGTTCAACGGGGCGTCAATAGATTCCAGCTGGTTGTCGACCTATCAGGATCAAGGCCTTGTCGGTGACGTCTTCGACGCGATCGTGCTGCTCAGCCTGCTCACCGTCGCCCTCATCAGCCCGCGGGGTCCTGGGAGAGCTGTCGCCCTCTTCTTGATCGTCTACTGCACGGTCGCATCCTTCACCGAGACCGGTTTGGGGCAGCCGTCCACCTATCTCCTGGACCTAGCAGTCGCCATGTCGCTCCTCATGCCCCCATTGCTCTCGACCCCCAAATCGGAGATCGCAATGATCATGACTGCCTAGGTTCCGACGGAGGGTGAGTCGGCGGGCCGACGCCCTGCTTCGATTTTCCGGCGTGAGCGTGACCCGAACTGTGACAGCCAGGCGCTCATTGTCATTGTGCCCTGTCGGACGGAAGGCGAGGATCTCTACATCATTGGTGTGCGCATAACGATGCCAATGTTGGCCTTTTCGGACGACAGGCGACCGAGCGAGAGCCGGCTGATGATCTGTATCCCCAGCCGAACTGCGGCGGACTTCGGACCAGGACTCCCCAGGAATGTGTTTACAGCGAAGAATTTCGAGCACGGAGAAGTTGCGCTCTCGGCAGAAAGCAAGGAGGGCATCAGGAGCGATCTCCGGATCGTGGTATGTCGGGTATGGGCTGAACCCTGGTTTGCCCGCATTGCGGTTTCCGAAGAGATATCGATAGATCCACACGTGAACCCTGTGGGGAGTCCGGCGAGCGAGCCAGCCATACACGGAGTCCCTGTTTGGCAGAAGCATAACGATGAGCCCGCCAGGACGGACCCACCCTGTGAAGTTCTCGAGCGCCAGCGTTGCACCGTCGATGTGCTCCAGAACGTAGGCCGAGTAGACGACGTCGTAGTGATTCGACGGCACGATGTCGCGATCGCAAATCGTGCCAACGATCCCAACGTCGAGGTCGCGGGTAACCGATCGACGGTGTTCGAGAGCGTGGGCATCGAGGTCCACCCCTGTAAGTTCGAAGTCGGCCGGTGCGAGATCGAGTTCCCACTCTCGTCCGCAGCCGGCCTCGAGAATCTTCATCGTCCCGGAGAGCTCATTCGAATGCTCGATGAGACGTCGCCTGAGACGTCCCACGGCCGCTCGGGCCGTCAACAGCACAGGGGTCCCATCGTCGGTGAGAGTGTCTGCCGTACCGGAACCAGTCGATACGGTTTCAAAACTCGTCGAATGCTCCATGAACTCGTCCTCAATCCCACTTCCGCTGGTCTCGTCTGCCGATCGGCCTCGTTGCCATATGGGCAAAATGGGTCTTCGGAGAACAGGGAAATAAGGTAACCACGCCTAGGGCGCCATTGGTCGCCTCAGGCCCGACGTCGATCGAGTGCGACACGTACCAAGACCCTGAACGATGCCTCGTGATACGCGAAACGCGGAATTTCCGGGGATTCGGTCCCCATGGGGAAGGGATCGTTCGGAGCGCAGTCCGTTCTAGCGGGCTAGCCGAGCGAGGGACGCATCGTTGTCGGCGATCTCGGCCACGATATGTTCCGCAATGGCCAAAGAGGCTGAGGCCGCCGGTGAGGGTGCGTTGCGCACGAGGGTCACCCGCGGCCGGTGATCGATTACGAAGTCATCGACGAGAGTTCCGTCACGGGCAAGAGCCTGCGCCCGTACGCCCGTCCCAGAGCGAACAAGGTCAGACCGAACCAGGTCAGGCACATATGCGCGGGCACGACGAAGGAAGATGGATTTGCTCGCCGAGCCGAGAACCTCCTGCGCCCCCATTCGCCAGTGCTGACGTGCCATTCTTCGCATTCCTGGATACTTGAGGGTCCGTGAGAGGTCCTGCAGTCGGACATCGCTCCACCGGTACCCTTCCTGGGACGTCGCCAGGACGGCGTTGGGCCCGATGTGGACGTGGCCATTCAGGCCTCTCGTGAAGTGCACTCCGAGAAATGGAAAGCGAGGATCCGGAACCGGATACACCAGAGCGCGGATGAGGTCTGAATGTTCCTGAGCGATCTCGTAGTACTCGCCTCGGAACGGAATGATCTCAGGATCCGCGGGAGCACAAACGAGCCGAGCCAGGAGCGACGACTGAAGGCCGGCGCACACGATGAGGTGGTCAAATGCCCGTTCGTACGATTCGGTGGCGATGTGTACCTCCGAGGGGCGCACATCGATCTGCATGACCGGGTGCCCCAGAATCACCTCGGCACCGCTGTCGCGGATATCGGCAGCGAGCTGTTCGGCAATAGAGTGGAAGTCGACGATCGCCGTTCCTGGGATCAACAGTGCCGAAGCTCCCTCTACATGTGGTTCGCGGTCATGCAGTTCTGCGGCGTCGATCAGCCGCGATCCGGGAATGCCGTTGGCTTTGGCTCGCCCCGCCAAGTCGAGCAGGCGAGGGATCTCGTCATCGCGAAGGGCCACTATGACTTTGCCGACCTCTTCATAGGGAAGCTCCCGCTCTGCACAGTAGGTGCGCAAGAGAGCACCTCCCCGCCGACAGAGCGTGGCCTTGAGCGACCCAGGACGGTAGTAGACACCGGAATGCACCACGTTGCTGTTGTGGCCGGTCTGATGGGCGGCAACCGTGAATTCCTTGTCCATCACAGTGACGTCAACATTCATCGCTTGCTGCAGACGGCGAGCTACCGCCAGCCCGATGATGCCGGCGCCGATAACCCCGATTCGTGCGGTTGTCACTGTGCTCTCTCTCATATGTTGGCGCTGATGGTTGGCAAACCGGGCACCTTGGGGGCGCTGCCGGGCGATCCGACCTTCCTGCAGTCTGAACTCGGAGGACGGTGCGCTGATGCATGAATTGAGGCCTTCATCCTCATTGCGACCGACGGCTCGGCCACGGCCAGGGCAATGTCCCACATGTTCAGAGACATTGTCCCAAAATTGCGTGGCCTAAGTCCCTCAACAAGAAGGGCTGAATGAGATGAATGACCTTGGTCATCACTGGCGCCAGCGGTCCAGGGGCGACTGTGACGGGTGACACCTCAGGCTGTCGGGGGGCCGGGCGACGTGAATCGTTCCCGTCACCTCGAGAGAGAAGAGTCCGGGCAAGAGGAGGACTTTGCGAGGCCGGCGCCGGAAGTGCGCGTCAATAGTCGATAATTGCCCGGTGGGCGAGGATCATGAGGCGTCGATGGTCAGCGGGCGAGAGAAGCCGACCAGCCGAACCAGCCCGAGCACATGGTCCGGCTGGGCCGACATCGTGCTGCCCGTCTGCCTGATGCTCGCCATAGCTGTCCCCGTGCTCGTCGTTGAGGAGAACTGGCACGGACAGCCCATGATCGATGACCCCAACCAACTGTGGATGGTGCCCGCCTTCATTGTCGGGTGCGCCTTCCTGTGCGGTGGCGCGCTGTCCGGATGTCGCCGCTCTGAGGCCAGGGTCCGCTATGCCGTCGGCGCCGCCGCAATCGTGCTCTCAGCATTGATACTCGCCGATCTGTTCCGCAGAGTGTTCGTCGTACATCAGGGCCTGCCCCAGAGGGCGGTCGTCGGACTCTGGGGTCTCGGCGTAGTCGCGGGCCTCGTCTTCTCGATGCTGGGAGCGCTTCTCGGCCGTCGTCTGGCAGTCCAGCGCCGCGTGATGGGGCGAAGCGCCCAGGACCGAGGGGAGGACGGTCATCCGGCCTGTGGCTCACCTTCAGACGGTGCGTGTGTCATAAGTCCTTCCTCGCCCAAGGATCATGAAGTGTCCTGAATCTCCGGCTCGGCTGTCCCAGTGGCCTCGGAGTCGTATCCGTCGCCATGGATCACGGCTCGAACAGGCAAGCAGTCCTTTGCGGACACGGCAGGACGACGCGGATTTCGGGCTTTGTGTGCCCTCGCTGGAATAGGCCCGAGCGCCGCGGGCTCTCCCGGGTGACGCTGGCCGCGAAGCGACGGATGGCTACCTCGTTTCGTGCATGACTTTCCTGTCTGTGTGTGGAGTATTTTTCTTCGGGTTCTCCGCTCAGCATGCATAGCCAACGGTGCCTTCCATGACGCGATGCCCGGGGATGGCGATCGGTATCGGCACATGCCACCTCTCTAAACCGAGGACAGTCCCACGATCACTGGGACATCTTCGGCCGGGATGGGGACAGAGTCGTGGCGGTAGGTGAAGGTCCTCACCATTGCGAATGTGGGACGCGTCGACTGCTCGATGCCGTGGCTGTGGACCGACGTCAAACGCGATGAACAAATGAGATCTCCCTTGCGCAGACGCGGCGAAGGTTGACTACGATCGAATGAGGTAGGTCGATGCTGCGTGACCCCGAGGAGATCGCATGATTCGAACCAAGTCAGTTGTCGGCTGTTCCTTAGCGATCGCACTTCTTGTGGGAGTTCTCGCCGCGCTGGCCGTGAACGGACCGTCCGTGTTCAAGAGTTCGGCGGCCGGAGCTTCGAGCGCACCATCGTCGCCTCCAGTCGTGGTCTGTGGGAATGCATCGTTGCTCACAGGTCCCTCGTCTGCTCCTGCCGGTGCGGTCAGTGTCCCAGCAGGGGACAACTCGGCACTGTTCGCCTCCACTCTGCCGGCAAGCACGACCTATTGGTTCGCAGCGGGCACTCACACGCTGGGGACGGGCGAGTACTCCCAGATCGACGCTTCGAACAACGACATCTTCATCGGAGCACCCGGGGCGATCATCAGCGGCCAGGGCAAGAACGACTACGCCATCACCGGCTCGGGAACCAACATCACCATCGAGTACCTGACCATCGAGGACTTCACGGCTCCTCAGCAAGAAGGGGTGGTCAACGGGGACCTTGCCGGCGGCTGGACGGTCGAGAACTCGACTATCGAGAACAATCCTTACGGCGCCGGCGTGATCGTCGATTCCAACGGGGTGCTCAACCACGATTGTCTGACCGAGAACGGCCAATACGGGTTCCAGACCTATTCGGGCTCGGACTCGGTCCCGGTCACCAACCTCACCATCACCAACAACGAGATCTCCTACAACGACACGCAGAACTACGACAAGGACGGCACCGGCACCTGCGGCTGCACCGGCGGGGGCAAGTTCTGGAACGACCTGGGTGCGACGGTGACGGGGAACTACGTCCACGACAACGAATCTGTCGGCTTATGGATGGACACCAACAACACCGGGTTCAACGTCAGCGACAACTACTTCTCCCACAACTGGGACTCGGCCATCGGATACGAGATCTCCTACAACGTGTCGATCACCGACAACACCTTCGTCGACAACGCATGGGTCGCCGGTCCCAACAACCCGGGCAGCGGGGCCATCGAGATCAACAACTCGGGCAGCGATGCCCGGGTCGCCGGCCCCTACAACACCCAATCGGTCGTCTCGGGCAACGTGCTGACGGACAACTGGGGCGGGATCGACATCTACGAGGACGCCGACCGCTACTGCGGGACACAGTCGGACAACACCTCGAACGACTACTGCACGCTCGTGAACCCGAGCGTCTACACCGTCAGTTCGTGCACGGCCAACGACACCGCCTCGGCCACGCCGAGCCAGAGCCCGGACTACTTCGACAATTGCCGCTGGAAGAGCCAGAACATCTTGGTGACCGACAACACAATCAACTTCACACCGTCGAACATCGGGTCCGATTGCACGGCTGCCAACGGGTGCGGCTTCGTCGGGGTCTACTCCGCATATGGCACCTATCCGCCCTACGACGGCTACGTGGTGCCATTGAACGTGGTCAACAACCAAAACGTCGTCTTTAGCGACAACACCTACAACGGCCCGCTGGTCTTTGACTCCGAGACCCAGTTCAACACCGTGAGCTGGGCCCAGTGGACCGGTGGCTACACCGACCCGAACACCAATGAGGCCATCAAGGCCCAAGATGCCGGCTCCACCTACAACGGGTCGAACCCGACGGGGACGGCAGGCAGCGTGGTGACGATTTCGGCGTCTGCCTCGCCAGCCGTCGTCGGCGAGCCGATCACGTTGTCGGCGACTGTGGCCCCTTCCGGTCCCGGAGACAGCACTCCCACGGGCAGCGTGACGTTCACGCTCAGTGATCCTGCGCCGACCAAGGGGGTCGGGAGACTGCCTGCTCTCGTCTGTGCGGGCGGGAACACGGAACCGTTGAACAATGGTGTCGCCACCTGCGAGCTGCCAGGCTTGGCCATCGCCCAATCACCCGTCTCGATTCAGGCGACCTACAACGGCTCGGACGACTACAGCATCGAGAACGCGGCACCCTTCGGGGAGATCGTCAGACCGTCCCCTACAGCTGTGACGATCACGTCCCGGTCCAACCCCACCTTGACCTCTCGGGCGGAGGAGTTCTTCGCCGTCGTGGCGGCAGCGGCGCCGGGCGTCGGGCATCCAACCGGGACGGCCACGTGGACGGTGACGAGCGCTAACGGCACGAGCGTCCCATGCCTGTCCAGCAACGACAACGTCAAGGTGACGGGTCGGATCACGTGTTCCGTCGGAACGGGCGTGTTGTTCGCCGCCTCCGGTCCTTACACGGTGACGGTGGTGTACCAGGGCAGTGGCAGCTTCTTGGCCAGCAGCGGGACGTTCACTCAGAGCGTGAGCCGGGCGACATCGAAAACCGGGTTGCGCATCAGCCCCCCCGTCACGTCGGGCGGTCCGGCGACGATCACTGCCGCGGTGGCGGGTATCCCGGCTGCGTCGGGGACTCCCGCGGGGACGGTGACCTTCGCCATCACTGGCGCCGGCGGCTCCACCGTCGAGTGTGACGGGGGAGACACCGTCACGCTTTCAGGCGGCCAGGCGACGTGCACCGTGACGTCGGCGCTGGTGTTGAGCGGCTCCCCTTATACCGTCACCGGCTCATATGGAGGTAACGGGAACTTCGCAGGCAGCACTTCCCCCCCAAAGGTGATCCGCGTCCCCACATAGAGATGTCCGCGCAAGAAGCGGACTTTGCAGGACCGGCGTCGGATAATCGGCCACTGGGTGAGGATTATGAGCGGCTCAGTTGGCGCTGACCTCTCGGAGCTCAGCGGGATGTGCGGTGTTCAAGGATCCGACCTGCCGTTTTGGGGTCCCTGCTTGCTGCGAAAGGCTACAGAGGTTCTGGCAGCTCTCACAATGGATGCACAACAAAACGTTGGTTCACGCCTGTCGCGGAAGGGCCTGGTTCGGCTTCGTCAGACGTCGGCAAGACCCCGGCGAGCTGCCCCAGCCAACCGCCGTGGGCTTCATTTGTGTATCGGTGAGGGACGCGAATGCTCCACTTCGCGGTGTCGGATTCGCTCTCGGTGCGAATGGTGCGGAATGTGTCGCTCGTCCGCTCCCTGTATCTCAGCCTTCGCTACCGCGGGTGGTGCATCGTTGGCCGAGGAAGTCGAGTACGCCTTGGGCGCGGGGCTCGCATTCAATTCAGCCCAGGTGCTCGGCTCATCATCGGTGGGCACCGATGGGCGCCATCGCCCAAGTTTGGTCATTCTGGAACGCCAATTGGTTGTCGGATTGTTGTGCATCGTTGTGCCAAATGGCTCCTACCTTCTACCCGGGTTGCCGATATAAACCACCTCCCAAGCGGAGGAGCGTGGCGAATCGGGTCGGGGCTGGCGCAAGGGAACCGGCCCCGACCCGGGTCCTCCCGGTCCGGTCGCGGTGGCGTGTGTGCGCCAGGGAATGGATCAAGCGGACGGTGGAGTACAGCTCGCCACGCAGCGTTACATGGTGATTGACGCATGCAGATCGCACGTTGATCGCGACGTACGCCCGATTCGGCGCCTCCTCGCATCCTGCGAACCTCGTTGCAACGGTCGATGCATTAAGGGGTCTGTAGTTGGTCTTTCGGAAGTTAATTGCCTCGCCGAGGCCGGCGTTCTCGTCGCCACAATGGCGGGGGCTCAAGTCAGCGCCCAGATCATCCAACCCATGAGAGCCCAGGGAAGAAGGACAAGAGCAAACCCCAGCGGTGCCCACGGTCCGAGACGTGCCCTGGGGGGACCGGCCTCCTCGCCCGTCGCGAAGAGGCTCAGCTGTTCACTGAGGGTCAACCGACTGAGGCTCAGGACCGGATACGTCTCCCAATCGATTGTCGGATTATCAGCAAGATGCACAGGCCCAACCTCCTGTAAGCGGGACTCCGACATCACTGAATCCATACCCCAACGGGCGGTGCGCCGAACGTCGAAAGACGACGGTGAGCACTTCGGGCCGGCGCCGGGCCTGGGTGACGGTGAGCTGGCCTGTAGGCGGGATTCGGTTAGGTGGGCAAGGGGAGCCGTGTCTAATGGTGCGCAGCCTTGTGACGTGGGACTTCGCGCAGGGTCTCATCTCCCCTGAAAACCACCCGAGAACTTGTGTCCAGGATGTGTCCCGGGATCGGACGCGACGTGGACGGTATTAGGCGTCGTGTTCAACGTGGTCGGGGTTCTCTGCGTCCCTCCGGGGGTCTCGTGGGCTTCTGGGGCCACATTCCCGGGGTCGTGAAGCCACCGGGCCAGTTCGTCCCCCAAAATCGGACACATTTGCCGATGCGGCGTGCTTCCAGGTTGCCGATTCGAACCTCCTTGCGGATGGTCCATTCGGAAACCTTCGCCATATCCGCAGCTTCGGATACGGTGAGAGCGCCGACGAGCGGCTGCACGGTCATCGCCCGGTCAACCGGACGCTCATCGTTATCGTCACCATGAACTCACCTCGCAGGCGCGTCGCCGCCGCGCCCGTCGCGCTCATTGTTGCGGGCCCCCGCGCCCGATCCCCGGGCCTTGAGGCGCCTTGCGACGATCTCTCGGCGGATGGTGGCCTCGCTGACTTCGAGCCAGCTCGGCGGTCTTGGCGACGGCGAGCACCTCTCCAGGCACCCGGGCCTACTACGACGCACGGCGGGCAGCCGGCGACGGACATCACCAGGCCCTACGGGCCCTCGGCAACCGCCTCGTCCGCATCCTCCATGGCTGCCTCACCCACCATGTCGCCTACGACGAATCGATCGTCTGGGGGTATCGCCCCGACAACGAGTTGGCGATGGCTGCTTGACATTTCAAACCGTGGGATGTCGAGAACGGCCGGCGGACGGCCTCGCCCGCCGTTTTGGCCCACCGTCAACGAATCGTGTGTCATGGACGTGACCGACGAGTGAACTCCTCCCTCGAAGGACGGTCCGAAGCCTGGTCCACATCCGGCCGTGGGTGCCGCGTACCCAGGGCCGGAAGAAGCCGGTAAATTCGGGGAAGCCGGGTCACGTACAACCGCTCACGTCAGTCACGAGTCGTGGCGGAACGTGGCCCGGATCTGATCTCGGCGCCGGCCCGTCGATACCCTGGCCTCATGGACCCGTTCGTCCTGGTGCGCCACGCAAGGCCCCTGCAGGATCCGTCGCTGCCCCCGGCGCAGTGGAGCCTCGACCCCGGCGGCGCCGAGGCGATCGCCGAGTTGGTCGACGTCGTGATCCGTCTCGGACTCCAGCGGATCCGGGCCAGTTCCGAGCCGAAGGCGCTACAGACGGGACGTGCGCTCGCCGAGCTGCTCGAAGTGCCGGCCGAGCCGGACCCTCGACTGAACGAGGTACACCGCCCCTGGGTGGGCGACGACTGTAGGTTCATGGAGACGAT
>CAWFPP010000034.1:0-5730 GCA_963817735.1 uncultured Acidimicrobiaceae bacterium
CGTCCTGGTTCACGGCGCCATGCACGGCGGCTGGTGCTGGCGCGACGTCCATCGGCGCCTGAGCCAAAGGGGGCACGACGTCCACCGCCCCACCCTGACCGGCCAGGGTGATCGTCGGTCCGGCCTGACCCCGGAGGTCGGCGTGGACACACACGTGGCCGACCTCGATGCGCTGCTGTGGTTCGAGGATCTGTCCGAAGTCCATCTCGTGCTGCACAGCTATGCCGGTGTGCTGGCCGGTCCACTGGCCGCAAGGGCCGAGGAGCGACTGGCCTCGGTCGTGTATCTCGGGGCGTTCGTCACCGGCCCGGGCCAGTGCCTCCTCGATGTCGAGCCGCCGGAGGTGGCCGAGCGCTACCGACGCCAGGTCGCCGAGGTGGGCGAGGGCTGGTTCGTCCCGACCTCCGACGCCTTCCTCCATCAGTGGGGCATTCGGGAACCGGACCAGCGCCGCTGGGTCGGTGCCCGCCTCACCGCCTTTCCCTTCCGGTGCCAGATCGAGCCGACCGAGTTCGATCCCGGCGCGCTGGGCCGGCTGCGCAAGGTCTACGTCGCGCACACCGATCCCCCGTTGCCCAGCCTCGGACGTTTCGCGGAGGCGGCCAGGGCGGCAGGCTGGGAGACCCATGAGCTCGCTTGCGGGCACGACATGATGCTCGCTGCACCCGGCGAGACGGCTGACCTGCTGGAGCGCATCGCGCGGGACTGACCGCGACCAGCTGGTCTCCCACCGGCGCCGCGCCGTTCGGTCTCGGCCGGCGCGGAACCCGGACGTGCGCTAGCGACGGCTGGCGAGACCCGCCAGCCATGCGGCCACGATGTCGGCGACCTCTGCCTCGCTCCTGCGCAACGAGTGATCGCCGTCGACGATGTGACGGGTGACCGGTCCGGGGATGGCCGCCGTCTCGCGCTCGAGCTCCTCGGGTGTGGAGAAGGCGTCCCGGCGGCCCGACACGAACAGACAGGGCAGGCGCAGTGCGGGGAAGTGCTCGGTGCGGAGGCGGTCGGGACGGCCCGGAGGGTGGAGCGGGTAGCTGACCAGCACGAGGGCGGCCACCGGCAGGCCCTCGGCGGCGGCCAGGGAGCACATGCGACCGCCGAACGAACGACCGCCGATGGCGATGCGGCCGGTCGGGACGCCGAGCTGCTCCGCCAATGCCGTCGTGGCGACGCGCACCGTCTCGATACACACCGCCGGTGGATCGGTCCGGCGCTTGCCGGCCGCCTGTCCGGGGAACTCGACGCGCTCGACGGCGACGCCGGTGCGCGTGACCGCCTCGTCGATCGCCACGAGCCCCGACTGCGTCCTGCGGGCGCTCGCCCCCGGCGTGAGCACGAGCCCGGCAATGCCCGCGGTGGCCATCGCGCCATCATGGCGGGCGCGGGAGGCCGGCGCGGCCGCTTCAGCGGCAGCAGTCGACCTCGGCGAGGTACTGCTCCTTGACCCCTTCGGCCAGGAACGAGGCCTGGAACGAATGCCGGGCCAGCTGGGCGAGGTCGGCCCGACCGAGATCGAACGCCTCGGCCACCGCGCTGAGGTTGTCGCCGACGTATCCGCCGAAGTAGGCCGGGTCGTCCGAGTTGATCGTCACCACGAGACCCCGCTGGAGCAGGGCTGGGAGGTCGTGCTGGGCCAGGGAGGGGAAGACACGGAGCTTGACGTTGGACAAGGGGCACACCGTGAGCGGGATCCGCTCCGCAACCAGCCGCGCCACGAGCCCCTCGTCCTCGAGGCAGCGCACACCGTGATCGATCCGCCGCGCCTCCAACAGGTCGAGCGCCTGCCAGATGTAGTCCGGGGGCCCCTCCTCGCCGGCGTGCGCCACGCCGGGCAGGCCCATCTCCCGGGCCTGGCGAAACGCCCGAGCGAACTTGGAGGGTGGATTGCCGAGCTCGGCCGAGTCGAGGCCGACCGCGGTCAGGTGGTGGACGAAGGGCCGGGCCTGTTCCAGCGTCCGCAGCGCCGCCTCCTCGCTGAGATCGCGCAGGAAGCACATGATGAGGCCGGACGAGATGCCGAAACGGGCCACGCCGTCGTCGAGGGCGCGGCTGATGCCCGCACAGCAGGTCTCGAAGGGGACACCGCGCCGGGTGTGCGTCTGCGGGTCGAAGAAGATCTCGGCGTGGCGCACGCCCTGGTCCGCCGCCCTGGACAGATACGCGAGCGTGAGGTCGTAGAAGTCCAGCTCCGTCCGCAGCACGGCGCAGTTGGCGTAGTACACGTCGAGGAACGACTGCAGGTCCTCGAAGACGTAGGCGCGCCGCAGCGCCGCCACGTCGGGGTAGGGCAGCCGGATGTCGTTGCGTGCCGCCAGCTCGAAGACCAGCTCGGGCTCGAGCGTGCCCTCGATGTGCACGTGCAACTCGGCCTTGGGCAGGCGCCGTATGAACGCGTCCATGTTGGCGTCCGTCATGCCCCGCCGTCCGTCATGCCCCGCCGTCCGTCATGCCCCGCCGTCCGTCATGCCCCGCCCTCGGTCATGCACCCATGGTGGCTCAGGGGCGCGGGCGACGAGGACTGAACGCGGCGAGTGCGGGGTAGGGTAAGCGGAGTGAAATCTCCGGATACGGGCCCGGCGGAAGCGCGGAGCGGCCCCGCCACCACAACCCTGACCCGGCCGATGCGCAGCGACGCCCTGAAGAACCGGGAGCGTCTGCTGGTGGCCGCCGGTCAGGTCTTCGAGGAGAAGGGTCTCGAGGCCAGCGTGGCCGACGTGGCCCGGGCGGCCGGTGTCGGCATGGGCACGCTCTACCGCCGCTTCCCCTCGAAGGAGGCGCTCATCGAGGCGCTGGTATCGGAGGTGCTCGAGGCCACGATCGTCATGGCCGAGGAGGCGGCGGCGCGTCCCGACGGCACGGGACTCGAGCATTTCCTGCAGACCTCGAGCGCGTATCAAGCGGCGCACCTCGGCTGCCTGCCCAAGTTGTGGTGCTCGGACCACCCTCTCGTGCGCCGGGCTCGGGAGCTGATCGCCGACCTGCTGGCCGACGCGCAGGCGCACGGCCGAATACGTCCCGACCTGACGAGCACCGACATCTCGCTCGCACTGTGGTCGATCCGGGGCGTGCTCGAGACCACCGGGGGGAACGCACGAGAGGCGTGGGCGCGGCATCTCGATCTTCTGGTGGCCGGTATGCGCCCGAGCGACGACCCGCTGGTGCACCGTCCGCTCAGCCAGAACCAGGTCGACCGCTTCCTCTCCAAGCGCGACGCGTCGTGAGCGGTCCGGTGACGACGCTGCAGGAGTCGGCCTCGAGGCCGCCGGCGGAGGGGACCACGCGAGCCCACTGGTGGATCCTCGTCATCATCGCGGGGGCGCAGCTCATGGTGGTGCTCGACACCACGATCATGATCATCGCCCTCCCCTCGGCCCAGCACTCCCTCGGGTTCTCCAACACCGACCGGCAGTGGGTGGTGACCGCCTACACCTTGGCCTTCGGCGGCTTCCTCCTCCTCGGCGGGCGCCTGGGCGACATGTTCGGCCCGCGGCGCACGCTGATGGCGGGCGTCACGGGTTTCGCCCTGGCGTCCGCGCTCGGCGGGGCGTCCCAGACCACGCTCATGCTGATAGGAGCGCGTGGGCTGCAGGGCCTCTTCGGCGCGCTGCTGGCGCCCTCGGTGCTGTCGCTGCTGACGTCGACCTTCACCGAGCCGCGTGAGCGCGGGCGGGCCTTCGGGATCTACGCCACCATCGCCATCGCCGGGTCCGCCTTCGGGCTCATCCTCGGCGGCTTCCTGACCCAGTACGTCGACTGGCGCTGGTGCCTGTATGTGAACCTGCCGATCGCCGGGCTCGTCCTCTTCGGTGCCTCGACCATGATCCCCAAGCGCGAAGGGTTGCATGGGATCCGGTTGGACGTGCTGGGGGTCGTCCTCGGGTGCGGCGGTCTGGTGGCCCTCGTCTACGCGCTCGGTGAGGCGGGGACGAGCGGGTGGGGCGGCACCGACGTCATCGTGGCCCTCATCGTCGCCGCGGTATTGCTCAGCGCGTTCATCGTGTGGCAGAGCAAGGGCCCCAATCCCCTCCTCCCGCTGCGCGTGCTGCGCAACCGAAACCGCGCCGGCTCGTTCATCACGATCCTCCTGGCCGTCACGGGGATGTTCGGAACGTTCCTGTTCCTCACCTACCTGCTGCAGACCGTCGACCACTTCTCGCCCCTCAAGACCGGGGTCGCCTTCCTCCCCCTCATGGCGCTCAACGCGCTGGCGGCCACACAGGTGGCCAGCCGCCTGATGCCCCACATCAGGACCCGGCTGCTCGTCGTCCCCGGCCTCCTGCTGGCGGCTCTCGGTGTCGCCCTCTTCACCCAGCTGACGCCCGACGCCTCCTACGTGACGAGCGTGCTGCCGAGTGAGCTCCTCCTCGGCTTCGGGCTGGGGTTGGCCATCGTGCCGTGCATCAGCACGGCCACCCAGAACGCCGAGCCGCAGGACGTCGGCGTGACGGCGGCCACCACCAACACGTCCCAGCAGATCGGGGCCTCCATCGGCACCGCCCTGCTGAACTCGCTCGCCGCGGCGGCCACGCTGACCTACCTGGCGACCCACCACGCGCAGACCAAGAACATCGTGGCCCAGGCGACGGTGCATGGCTACGCCGTGGCCAGCGCCTGGGCGGCCGGGATCCTCGTGCTGGCCGCGGTGCTGGCGGGCATCCTCATCGACGTGCACCCGGGCCGCGCCCAGGCCGCAGCGATGCGGGCGACGGAGGCGACGGAGGCGACGGAGGCGACCGGGGCGGTCGCCGAGGACGGGCCGGGCGAGGTCGTCGAGATCGGGGGCCTGTCGGTGGTGTCGCCCGAGTACTGATCCGACCGGCCGGGACGACACGGGTTTCGCCGACCGGGCCGCGCCGCGGTCTCCGGGGCCGGACTCAGCCTGGTGACAGGAGCGCCGGCAATTCTGCCAGCGTGACCACCTCGGCCCGGCGCGGGAAGATCTTCTCGAGCAAGAACGCGTGCACCTCGGAATCGGTGTCCGCACAACCGTCCGCCAGGACGAGGACCCGATAGTCGAGGTCGTGCGCCTCGATCACCGTGGACAGCACCACGCCGCTCGTGCTGATGCCCGCCAGCACGAGCGTGTCGATCCCCAGGTCCTGCAATTGGTCGTGCAGGTCGGTGGTGGAGAAGGCTCCGACCCGCGTCTTGCGGACGACCACGTCGCCGACTTCGGGGGCGACCCGCTCGTCGATGGCCGTGGTCGGCGAGTCGGCGTGGAAGGCCTGACCCGAGGCGCGCAACAACGCACCCATCCGGCTCGACTCGGGAACGTCGAAGTCCTCGTCTTCGAGGGCCACCCGGACATAGCCGATCTGCCCGCCCCAGTCCCGGACCAGATCGATGGCTGTGCGCGCCCGCTGTAGGAGCTGGTCGGGCTGGGGGACCCTGGCCACGATGCCGGCCTGGTAGTCCATGACGAGCAGCGCGCTGTGCGCAGGTTCGAGCGGTGGCATCTGATCGGTCATCGGGTCGGGCTCATTTCGGGTGACGGGGCGGACGGGATGGACGGGACACGTGGCGCAGGAGGAGCATCCGTGGCGCGCCGCCCACGCAGCAGGGAGGCCAGCCCGGCGATCACCGACAGCCCGGTGGCGAAGGCGAAGACCACCACCAGCCCGTGGTGGAACGGCTCGGAGATCAGTTGGGGGAAGTAGGCGTGGCCGGTGAGCAGATTCCGGCTGGACGCCGAAAGGGTGGACGACGCGCCGCTGGGGGCCAGCAGGTGTT
>CAWFPP010000035.1:0-29147 GCA_963817735.1 uncultured Acidimicrobiaceae bacterium
GAAGCCCCGGGCAGGTGGCAGCCGCCTGCTGATAGAGCGTCAGCATGGCGGGAGGGATCTGGGAGATCGCTGCCGAAGATGCCGCAGGAGCAGCGACGCCGACACCGAGCAGCGACGCCGCCGAAGCCAGAATCGCCGTCCCAATAGAAGCTACGGCCAGCCCGACCGCCAGTCCGGCGGCGACCAGGCCCTTCATCGGACCTCCCCGCGCCAACAGGGGACCGTAAGTGCCACCTCGGGGAACGGTCGCCCTCGTTTCCCGTCAGAACGTCGCTACCTCGTCTCCGAACCCATGTGGCCTCAATCGGTCAAGGCAACAGCCTCGGCGAACGCCCGAGATGGTGTCATCCAGCCAAGGGTCTCAGTTTCGGGCCGGTCGATGTCGTCATCATCATCGTGGCCTCTTCGTGGCCCAAGTGACTCGGATTAGTGCGACGTATTTGGAGTCTTAAGTGTTGGCTGAAGCGACGGTTAGGACGATGCGATAGTGACCTTGAGCATCCGGTGGGTGACGTCGGGAGGGACTCCGGAGGCGCTTCCTTGGGCATTGATCTTTTCGACAACGCTCATCCCCGAGGTGACATGACCGAACAGGGAGTACGAATTCGGTAGCGATTCGCCCTCCGCGCCGGCGACGATAAACCACTGGCTGCCGCCGCTATGCGGTTGGCCGGTGTTGGCCATGGCCACGGATCCGAGCGGGTACTGGTCGGCAGGATTCGCTGCCTTCGCCGGCAGCTCGTCGGGGATGGTGTACCCCGGGCCGCCGCTCCCCGTCCCGGTAGGGTCCCCTGTTTGATCCACGAACCCCGGGATGACCCGATGGAAGATCACGCAGTCGAAAAAATCGTGCTGAGCCAGAAAGACGAAGTTGTTGACGGTTTGGGGTGCATCCTTTGCATCAAGCGCAATCACGAATTCCCCACATCGGTTTGTATCGTGGCGGAATATGCCTTGGCGGCGTCGATGATCTTGGCCGGTGCGTTGCTCCACTTCGGCTTCTGCAGCGCCGTTGCCGGGTTCTTTGGACAGCCGGCAGCCACCGAAGCTGCGTTCGCGGCTGCCTGCGCCTTCTCCTCGGCTGCCGAACCGCCGGTACCCGAGGAGACCGTTACATTCGTGAATCTCGAGTTCTGTTGTGTCGCTGCGGTCGCCAGCACCTGTTTGTCGTGCGCGGTAAGCGGAACCGGTGTCCCCGTGGTGGTACTCGTCGTCGAACTCGAGGACAGACCCAAGGACAGCGCCGTGAACTCGAATGCGGCGCCGCGGTGCCAGGCGATGATGTAGGCCGAATCTGAGCCCACCCGCTCGACGGCTGTTGTTCCGAGACTCTTCGGAGGTTTGAGTCCCGCTTGCGCCTTGTCGTTGGATCCAAGACTTTTCAAGAGCGATTCCGCATCTGCTGTTGATTCACAGTAGAGCACTTCAGACTCCAAACCAAGCTTCCCGGATGCACTCGCCAATTCCTCTCGGGCTCCATCGGGACACCCGGTGACGCCGGTGCTCGTTGAGGTGGTGGGAGCGCTGACGACCTTCGTGAATCCCGCCTGCTTAGCTGCGGAAACGGGAACGAGCGCGCTGGTCAATGGCTTCGACGCTGAGGACGTGGCCGCGACCGCGGGCACCGCGACCATGGACCCTGCGACCGCGACAACGGTTGCGAGAATGCTTCCCGCGACGACGTGATTCGGAGTCGGCTTTCTCACTAATACACGTCTTTCTATCGGGAGAGGGCTCCCGAGCCCGATCGGCCTAGAGGCGATTCAGTTCGGAAGCCGTCTGGCTTCGGGCAGGAAGATAGCCGACCTGCGAGATATTGATGTCGCGGCGGAAGCGTTCGTGAGATCGTGCGATGAGCACCTGGGACGCTTGTGAGGCGCCACTCTTCCTGACAGGGAAGGACTTTGTGATCATCTGGAGCACGAGCCGATGCCGATTCATCGATGTGGGAAATCACGGCTTCGGTGGTCTTGGCATCGAAGTCCGGCCCAAGAGCGCAGTCCATGCACAGGAGTTCGCCTCCGGTGGAGAAGACGTACACGTCGCAATCATCGCCAAAGCGGGCGTGGGCCACAGACGTTGTCAAGCAGGCTCGGCCCGGTCGCATATCCGATGGCGTATCGGGGCACTCTTGCCCGGACCGATGAATCGGTGCCGTGCTATCCCTCGGTTCCCTCTGAGAAGACCCACGTCGGGTAGCCCTCTCGAAGTATGTCGAGATGCCAGCTCCACTCATGGCCACTCAGGGCCTTGGGGTCGCTGAGTATCACACTGGTCCCAGTGTCTGTGAAACCCCACGAGAACCCCATAAGCGGTACGACACGGCGAGCCTTCAGCTGCGCAACCTCGTCGAGGGGAGTCGTTGCCAGAAAGCTGTGTGCCACCCATTCCAGGGGTTCTCGGACCGAGCGCGAAGGAGCGTCGAAGAGGGTCGGGCGCTGCCCGTACCAACAGTAGGGCGAGGGGGCGTCGCCGAACAGCCCGAAGGGGTCCAGTTCAAATCGGTCACCGCCGGATTCGTTATCCGTCGAGCGAACGACCTGTACCCACCCGAGCAATGAGCGGTAACCCCGCTCTGGGTAGTCGACGGTTGCGGTGCAGACGGGAAAGCCTTCTGCAACCGGCCACCAACATCCATAGAACTCGGGATCGCAGTTCGGAAGACATTCGACGTGGACCGTCCCCGCCCGACCTCGCCAAGCGAATCGTGCGTCCAAGACCCTGGCGCCGGTGCTCATGACAACATTCTCCACGAACCAGGACCCTGCCCGAAAGTGCCGGGGTGTCCCACAATCCCGGCAGCGTTATGGGATACCTAGTCGGTGCCAGCGGATCTATCCGGGCCTGGGTCGGATGACGCAGGAGGTGGTTGGCTGGGATCCGCCTGGAGCCTCTTCTCCGAACCCCGAATGACGCCTGCGAAGTGGAGTACCTCTCCCTCCCGTGCAATGACTTCTCCCGTTGCTCCGATCAACTCAGCGGGTGGTCCCAATCGAACGAAGTGGTCCTCGGGCTGAAGAGTCGCCCTGGCTCCTCTCCCAGCCATGCCTCTACGCCAGACGCGGTTATCCGAGCGTGAAAGGGTCCCTTGATCGCCATCAACATTGAACGTCCACCTTGTCGGTATCCATTGAGAGCAATCGGTGGAGTTCGAGGTCTCGTGGCACGTAACCGGATTGTCACGGTCCTGGCGAACGGAACTACCCCGACAGGAAAGCAACGGCACGCCGAAGCGCAGCGTGAAGCCGCCCGGCTGACGACGCGCTGTGGTGCTGCGAAGCGGGTCAGGCCGCCGGTGGGAGGTTCAGGTAAACGTCCTCCGTCCCGCCGATGGTCGGGTCAGGCGTGGGCTTGACGGTGAGTGTGCCAGTCACCTTCACCGGACGCACGACAGGGGTGGCGCCCATGCTTTCGGTCCCGTAGCCGACCATCATGTAGGTATTGGTGACCGCGATGCTGCGGGTCAGCGTGAACGTCCAGTTGATCCCGGCGAGTGCGCTCGACACGCTCCCCGTACCCGATCCGCCCGTGGTCGTGAACTTGATCGTGCCAGTCTCCTTGCAGGTGACCACGATCGGGTTGGTGGCGGGGCCGATGGCGCAACTCGTCGAGTGGAACTGCAGCCCGGTCGGCATGGCCGGCAAGCCAATGGCGCTGAACTGGATGACGTACTGGGGCAACGCCGGTGGGACCGGGGTCCCACCGGCGGCGGCCGGCAGGCCAACGGCCAATGCCGAAGCGGCGGTGAGAGGCAGCGCGGTCAAGAGTAAGCGGCGGGTGGCAGGCATGGGTCTCCTCCCAGGTTAGGGATCCGTGTCTACGTGGACCCTCACGGCCTACTGTGAACGTTCCGTCGATCGCACGCAAGCCAACTCGCGGTGAACTGTGGGCGACGTTCGGCTGACAGTCGCAGACTGAAGAGTCCTACTACCTCGGCTACGAAGTCCAGGACGAGCACATCGGACTTGTACCAGGCGCGGAGCACAAGTCATGGCCCTGCCCCGGGGCCCGCCGTTGGATATCCCTGCCCTGATGTGCAGGGTTGCACCCTGACCCGGCGGTATGGCGCTAACCCGGATCTGCGAACGATCGGCGTGCCAGGATGTTGGTCACGACGCAGCCAACCCCGAGGACTCATCGTGGCACCCAACCAGAGACAGTTTGAGGCGTGGAATGGTGGCGAGTCGGTGCACTACGTCGACCACGCTGACCGCTACGACCGCCAACTAGCGCCGTTCACCGAGGTGCTGCTCGAACAGGTCCGACTGACACCGCATCGCGCCTTGCTTGATGTGGGCTGCGGATGCGGCGCCCTCACCCTCGCAGCAGCTCGCATCGCCGACTCGGCGGTTGGGATCGACATCTCCGCGCCAATGACGGAGGTCGCGTCGGAACGAGCCCGCACCGCGCAAATGGACAACGTTGGGTTCGTCGTCGCCGACGCCCAGACCTACGCCTTCGCTCCGGGCACGTTCGACCTCGTAGTCAGCCAGTTCGGGCTGATGTTCTTCGATGAGCCCGTGGGGGCATTCTCGAACTTGCGAAGCTCGCTCGCTCCGGCGGCCGGCTGGCATTTGTCAGCTGGCAGGGCCTCCCCGCGAACGAGTGGATCACTGTCGTCGCAAGCGAGGTTGGGAAGCGCGTCGAGATCCCCGAATTCGGCGGCATTTCAAAGGGGCCAGGGATGTTTGCGCTCAAGGACCAGGACGAGACGACAGCGCTCCTCGAAGCGGCAGGGTTCACCGACCTGACCTTCGAGTCACTCGCACCGACCATCCTCGTCGGCGGGGGCGGCACGGTCGACCAGTCGATGGAGTTCCTACTCGGGATGGGGATGGCTCGAGGTCTGGTCAGCCTGGCGGGGACGGACGCTCATGACAAGGTGGTCGAGGCTGTCCGCTTGTCCCTCACGGGGGGCTACGAGCGGGATCTCGGTGTGCGTTTCGGAGCAGGCGCATGGATGGTCACCGCGTTCACCGAGCGCGTCGGTAGGGGAGGTCAGGCATAACCGGCGACGCTCCTATCACTTGTCAACCCCTCTTTGGGGGTTCGGGAGTGAAAACAGCGGACAGAACATTGATGAGTCACTCGAGTCGAGGACAGGCTCTTATTGAGTCACGCGTTTTCGAGATGGTGGGCCCGCGCTGAGGGTCGGCGAATCGCTGGAAAGTCAGCCCCGAGGGACGACAGAACTGGGGATAGCCAGACCCTCAGCTCGGGGAGCTAGGCGCGAGGCAGGTAGCGATAGACCTCGCGGGCGACGTAGCGCTTCAAGATGCGTATGACCTCGTGCGTCGTTTTTCCCTCCTTCACCCGGCGCTCGAAGTAGAGCTGGGTCTCGGAATCATGCGCGATGCGCACCATGACGATGCGCCACAGCGCGCTGTTGGCCTGGCGATCCCCACCGTCGTGCGCCTTGACCCGGCCGCTGCTCTTGCCCGAACCCTTGGGGATGGGCGACACACCGCACAGATGGGCCCAGGCTCCTTCCGAGTGGAGACGTTCGGGGTTGTCGCCGGCCGCCATGACGAGGGCCGCCGCAGTGTCGGGTCCGACGCCGAAGAGCTCGAGGAGGTCGGGCACTGTGGCGACGAGGAGGCTCTCGATCCTCTCGTTGAGCTCGGCCAGTTCGTCGTCGAGCGAACTGATCCGATGCGCCAACGAGGACAGCGATGCCTTGGTGGCCGCCGTTACCGGATCGGGAGAGCGACCGGGACGCAGCCCTTTTCCTTCTGCCACCAATGCAGGCACCGAGAGGCCCTTCATGCGACAACGCAGCTGTTCGGGAGCGCTGTAGCCGAGGTGGCGCATCTGGACCAAGGCCTTGCCTCTGGCCTGGCGGGCGGAGCGCTTGGCCACGACGAGGACCCGGATGGCCTCGACGGCACCGTCGCGCGACTTGGGTTTGCCCTTGGCCCGACCACTCAAGGCGGCCCGGGCGGCCTCGATGGCGTCGAGCGGATCGGACTTGCCGGCCCGACGGCGCTTCTGACGATCCGGTCGGTCGACCTCGAGGACCTCGACGCCGACTCGGCGCAGGTAGCGGGCCAGGCCCGAGCCATACGAACCGGTGCCCTCCACGCCGACCTTGGTGACGTCCCCGAAGCTCCCGAGCCAGCCGAGGAGCGCCTTGTAGCCCGCAGCATTGGTCTCGAAGCGCTCCGTGCCGAGCAGCCCTCCGAGTGGATCGAGGGCAGCTGCCACGTGGACGTCGAGGTGGGTGTCGACACCACCGGTCACACCACGCGCAGCTTCTACGATGGACATGGTCATCCCTTCTCTCTTTGGTGTGAGGGATGGCACGGCCGTTCCGGATCGGAGCGACGGGCGGTTCAGGTTGTTGGTAGCAACCCGGACCAATCACCCCACCTCGGAGACGGGACGTGCCGCTGTCAAAGTGCCGCTGGTTGGTCTCGGTCGACGACGTCTTGCAACGTCACGGGCATCAAGTCAGACCGGACCGGCCAGCACTCCCGAAGCTATTCAGGACCAGCAATCAAGCGGTGGATCCTCAGAGAAGTATCAATGAACTGGGGCAGGTTGTCGTCCGGCTAACGGAGCCTCCAGATGTAAAGGGCTGCATCCTCGACCTTGGTAATCGATGCCATGGAATTCATCGTTGATGATCCCCGCAATTGCGTCGTATTGCTCGTCGGTCCGATGACCCCCGTAGGTCTTCGTGACCGCCACGAAAGTCGCGGCGTCAAGTGTGTGCTCAAACGCGTGATGGAGAACTAGAGGATCCTCGAAGCGGGAGTCACCGTGGATCGGCTGCATGGAGCCATCAACGTGATCCAGCCGCTTCACCCATCGATAGCCGCTCACTTCGGCCAGGCGATCCTCGAATGGCTCCACCCCCCACGAGAGGACTTCTGTCCACACCAGAGCGAGGCAGCCACCGGGTGCGAGAAGCTCCGCCACCCGATTCACCCCGACTTCTGGATCCACCCAGTGCCAAGCGTTGAAGGCCGCAACGAGTTGGGCTGGACCCAGTGCTGCATAGTCCTCGAAGCGGCCCACGAAGACAGAGCTCCTGTCACCGAGCTTGGCTTGAGCCAATGCAGCCATCTCAGACGAGGGTTCGATGCCTGTTATTGATAACCCACGTCGTACGAGGGGCTCCGTGGCGATGCCAGTCCCAGTTCCGATCTCAATCACTTCGGATCCGGCGGATAAGCCGCAGACTTCCACTATGTCGTCGAACACGCCCTCCGGGTACTGAGGCCGATACCGGTCGTAGTCGAGAGCTTGCGCACCGAATCTCTGGGACGCCTCGGCGGCGGCTTGCCATAGGTTCGACATAGGTGCCCAGTATCGCCTTGGACCACGGTTTCTGCCCTGTTCGTCACGCCCGCCCAGTGCCGGTGTTTGGGGGGCAGTGCTAGAGCTGGATCTACCAGGCGAAGAGACGGCGGGGCCGCAACACATATACGAAGCCGTCCCAACCCTCAGGCGCGAACTTGCCGAACGGAGATGCCTGGTCCAGGCGGTTACACAACTCGGAGCATTCGGAGGGGCGACCCACCATTTCCGCCGTGCCCGCACCAATGAGAGTGTTCACAATCCCAGCGACGGTGAAGGCGACTTCGGGACTTCGACCGAGGCATTTCGCCAACACAGACCCAGGGGAGACCGTTACGTAGACCTCTCCTTCGACGCAGCCTCCGATGACGGGAGCCGCGTGAGGCAGCCCGGTGCGCCTGACCACGGCGATAGTGACGTTCCGGGTCGCGTTGATGAACTCTTCGACTTCGCGAGCAGTTCGCTCTTCCCCTTCCAGCGAGCGAGTAAAGGGGGAGGCAGCTGCCATCGAAGCGTCGAGAAGGTCTTGGAGCGTCTCGATCGACATTTTCTAGTCACGATACCCTCACCCCGCTCCGGCGTACGGCGGCACCCCAAGGTAAATGGTGCCAGTCTTCGGGCCGCATAATGGAGTGGTGACCGACCTACGGCTGGCTCTCTGCCAACTCGCCTCCACCGGCGATCCACGGGCCAACCTCGAAAAGGGAATGGCCGCATGTTCGAGGGCCGCCGAAGAGGGGGCGGACGTCGCAATCCTTCCAGAGATGTGGCAAATCGGTTACGCCCCGTGCCCTGATGACGAGGCTGGACGGGCGAGGTGGAAAGAGATGGCCATCGCCGGTGACGATCCATGGCTGAACGCATTCAGAAACGCCGCGTCCGACCTCAACTTGGCGATTCTGACGACATTTCTGGAGCAGTGGCCTGGTTCCCCTCGGAACGCCGCCCTGCTTATCGACCGGCGTGGCCAAGATGTTCTTTGTTACGCCAAAGTGCACACCTGTGATTTTGGAATGGAGAAAGCCCTCACGCCTGGGGCCTCCTTTGAGGTTGCACAGCTCGACGTTGAGTCCGGGTTCGTCGATCTCGGGGTCATGATCTGCTACGACCGAGAGTTCCCTGAGTCAGCACGTGAACTGATGCTTGGCGGCGCTGAACTCATCCTGGTTCCAAACGCATGTCCCATGGCCGGCGAGCGGACCTATCAGCTCCGGTCCCGAGCCTTCGAAAATATGACGGCGATCGCAACGGTGAACTATTCGGCTCCTGATCAAGACGGCCATTCCAGCGTCTTTGACGGAATGGTCTTCGAACAGGGCGGCCAACCTCGTGACCAACTCATTTTCGAAGCAGACGATGGCGAGGGCGTCTACCTCGCCACTCTCAATCTTGACGCACTCAGGGAGTACCGAGGGCGTGAGACGTTGGGAGACGCATATCGGAAACCCAGTGCGTACAGGCGTTTGATGTCCGACCAACAAGGCGTGCCAGTCTTCGATCGATTCGATTCCCGCAGAGGATCAGTGATCACAGAGAGCTGAGCTGACATTGAAGACCAGTCAGAGGTGATCGACCGGGCTGCCACATCAGTGCCGAAGGCGTTATGGACGGGGACACCTTGGAGGTCCGGACCGTGTATCCCGCTCGGCGACAAGACGGATGACGCGGAAGCACCCCCTGGGAGGCGGAACACCCCCCGGGGGCCGTTCGCCTCCCTCGCCCCCCAAACCGATCAAATCCGACCGCACAGCCCGTGATACCCGGAGAAAACACAACCGACCCTCAACTTGATGGCCGGACCTGCCGAAGAGACGAAGCGACCCCGGTCCGATATTCCGGGCCGGGGTCGCCTCGCTGGCCAGCCACGCTGCCGGGGAAGGCGGTTTACCCTGGCGGGTGGCCAGTCCAATGGGCAACGCGTCTACAGGGGCTTGGCGGAACCCCCAGCGCGACGCCAGTACCCATCTTGGCAGTCGCGAAGCGACCTCGCCACTGGAATCCGTAAAACAGGTGACTCGTCACCAGGCCGCGGCATCTGGTCCAGGCCTGTGCCCGAACGCGAGCTTCTGTTCAACAGCTCCAGCGGAAGCGTTGCCAGGTGGAGACCGCCCAGTCGTGCCGCAAGGGTGCGCCCAGGTCCGGCAATGTTCGGGGACACCCTCCGTCCGGATAATGGACGCGCGATGTGGACCCGCCGCCGCTCCCCAGATCCGACGATCTGCGCTATCACATAGGCCGTGGCAAACCCGTTTGTGCAGAGCATGGGCAGCAACTTCGAGGAAGCGCTGCGACTGATGGAGGCAGCGTTAACGGATTGTCCCGACGACCTGTGGGAGACGGACCTGTGGCCGGTCCAAGCGCCCACTGGTCCAACGCCGCACGGGGGATTGCACGGGTCAGCCCCCTGGTTTCTCGCATACCACGCGCTCTTCTGCCTCGATTACGACCTCACCGGAGAGTTCGAGCCGTGGGAACCGCCACAACCGTTTGACGAGAACACCTACGCCAGTCCCAACCGCATGTTCACCAAGGCCGAGCTCCTCGGTTACATCGACTATTGCCGCGGGCGAGCGCGCCGAACGCTTGATTCGCTCACCGAGGACGCGGCGGCCCGGCCACTTCCCAGTACCCATCGATACCAGGGCACGTTATTCGGAGTGATTGTGGGCAGCATTCCGCTGCACGTCGTTGAGCACGCCTCTCAGGTCCGACAGTTCCTAACTACCGCCGGCGTCAACGTGCAATCCATGCCCGGCGATCGTGGGTACGCAGGATAAGCCGTGACGCTGATCCGGCGCCTACTCCACGTCGCAAAGAGCTCCCACCGTGCCGAACCGCTCCCTCTTCCCGCGTTTGGGGCTACCCCAAATGTCCGACCTTGCTTCACCGGACAGCGAGGTTCGGCAGGGGCGGAGGATTGGTTAAGAGTTGGAATGGTCCCTGCGACACAGTTCGATGAGGAGGTCGAGCGAAAGGCCGGCTCCCCAAAATAATGCGAACCAAGCAAGCCCTAAAGCAACGGTTGCTACCCGCCACCACCCAAGTCCTGAGGTTGAGACATCGACAGAGCTGACCCACGTTCCTTCTCTCAGGGCCAGCGCAACTGCGACGAGAAGCCCTGCGCCACCAACAACAAACAAAAGGGTTGCGACAATCCGCTCAACGACAAAACGTCCCATGGGTCGCTCGTTTAGCACAATCGCGCCGAAGGGAAACCCTGACCTTGGGCCGGCGTGAGGGGGCACGGCTTGGTCGTAGATTGAGTCTGTGCCCTGCCGCCCAGTTGGCGGTTATAACCAAGGATCGGTGGGAGGCTGAGCCGGATGCACGCGATCGAACTTGTCTTCGCCATCGGGTGGGCGCTGTTCTGGGTCTACTGGCTGGTCGCGGCGTTCACCATGAAGAGGGAACGCGTCCCATGGTCCCGCGAACTGCGCATCCGAGCGCTGATCGTCGTCGTGGTGCTGGTTCTGTTCCGGCTGGGCGTGCTTCGGGGCGCGACCCTCAACACAGACCCATGGCGAGCCGGGCTCGGGCTCTTCCTCTTCGTTCTAGGACTGGGGTTCGCCGTGTGGGCCCGAGTGAACATCGGGCGGAATTGGGGTACCCCTATGTCGCAGAAAGCCGAGCCCGAACTGGTGACCAGCGGCCCCTACCGTCTGACCCGCCATCCCATCTACTCGGGGATCTTGCTCGGGACTATCGGCACCTCGGTGGCGCTGAGCTGGTTCTGGCTGATCGCTACGGCCTTGGCCGGGGTCTATTTCATCTACGCCGCGACCGTCGAGGAGCGTTATTTGGCTGGACAGTTTCCCGACACCTACCCGGCCTACAAGCGTTCGACGAAAATGCTTGTGCCCTACGTCTTCTAAGCGACTCGGTCCGGATCTGAACCGGCAATGTACTGGGCTACCCCTCTGAGCGTCAGACACCAACGATGGAAGACTGGATCTCATGGTTGACTGCATGGCCTGTCAGTTATCGAGCGGCGATCTGGCGCTACCAGGCGGTCGGATCTTCCGCACTCGATTATGGCTGGTTGAACACTGCATCGGTCCGCTGGGTCTAGGCACCCTGATCGTTAAGCCAGAACGGCATGTAACGTCAGTGGCTGACCTATCAGAGGATGAAGCAGCTGAGCTTGGGCCGCTTCTCTGGCGAACTTCACAGGTCGCAAGCCAACTTGTCGAAGCTGATCAGGTCTACAACTGCCTGTGGTCTCATGCAGGCGGTGAGCCGGTCCACATCCACTACGTCGTGCAACCTGTGACCAAGGCGCAGATGTCAGATTTTGCAGCCCACGGCCCGAGCTTGCAGGCCGCAATGTTCTCCAAGGGTAGTGCGCCCTTCCCAGGTGACGTCGAGCGCATTTCCAACCTCGCTCGGGTTCACTTTCTCTGATTGAGCGAATCGTCCTAACCCGGCATCGTTCTGGGACACCGGCATGACCACAATCTGGGATCTACGAGAGAACCCCGCTCAGATAAGTTCGCAGAGTGCTCGACCTTGAATCGATCCTCGAATCGCGGCCTCCAAGGGCCGGGTCGACCAAGGTCATCGGGATAGACGGACATGGGGGTTCGGGTAAGTCCACTCTGGCCGCTCTTCTTGGCGGACGGCTTGGTGCTGAGGTCGTCCATACCGACGATTTCGCCAGCTGGGACAACCCCAAGGACTGGTGGCCTCTCGTCATAGACCGCATCTTCGAGCCCCTGCAGTCGGGAGCGCGGACCTTGAACTACCCACGTTCGCAGTGGTGGCCAGGACACAAGCCCAAACCCATCGTCGATCAGCCGGTCACCGGCACTTTCATCCTCGAGGGGGTGGGGTCTCTTCGTCGAGAGTTCCGCCAGTTCTTGAGTGTCGCAGTCTTCGTCAGTGCACCGAGGGAGGTGTGTATTGAACGGGGGACGACACGGGACGCCGCGATGGGCACCAAAGAAGAGGTCTTGGAACATTGGAACAGGTGGTTCGACGACGAGGTGCGATACATGGCGCGGGATGAACCAGAACAGTTCGCGGACCTCGTCATCTTCGGCAGTATGCCTTTTGAGGAGCAGCTGACATCCGCAGAGTCGCACTGATATCTCCAAGGGATCGTGGAGGGTGCAGAACCGGCGACGCGGGGCACCCTCATTCGAATACTGTCCGCGTGGATTGGGACACTTTTCGCGTCTCCGATGAGTCGAACTGTCTATAGGCAATCCGTCTCGCCCGCGGGTCTGATGGATCGATCTTGACCGCTCGCGGGAGTATGCATTCGCCCGTCTGACCCGAATGCTCGCGTCCGTGACCCGGCCGATCAGGGCACTCTCGAACCGACCGAATTTCGCCCGCCTGGCCGAACTCAGGCCTTGTGTCCCTGTACACTTGTACAGTTTCCTATTGATACTGACTACTAGCCAACACACCGGTACAGTAGGTAGCGGCCAGGGGCTAAAGGAGGCGCCATGGCGCTCGGCTCGCTAACGGGGCTCGACCAGGAGGACCTGACGGCTCGGGCCCGCATCCGCGACGCCGCGCTTCATCTCTTCGCAGAACATGGCGTCGACGGGACCACGATCCGGGACATTGCCGCCGATGCCGGCGTGTCGGTGGGCCTGGTTCGGCACCATTTCGGATCCAAGGACGACCTGCGTGCGGCGTGCGACGCGTACGCGCTGGACCAGATGATGCGGATCAAAGAGCGCGTCGTCCTCGGGGAGGGCGACGACGGTACGGGTGCTGGCCCGTCGTTCCTTTCTAGCGCCCACCCGGCGATGCTCCTCCTCTTGAAGTACTTCGCCCGTTCGATGGTCGACGGCTCCCCGGCCGCGGACGACATGTTCGAGGAGATGGTCGACCTGAGCGAGAACTGGCTCTCTCAGCATCACGGCGACGCCGTGCACGACCCCCGGGCCTCCGCCGCGCTGCTGGTCGCCCAGGAACTCGGCGTGCTCGCCTTCCGACGCCAGCTCTCCCACGCGCTCGGGTCCGACGCCCTCGAGCGCGAAGGCCACCTTCGTCTCACCCGGGCCAAAGTCGACTTCTACGCACAATCATTCGTGGACCCAGAGCTGGCAGCTGAGACGTACGCGGCTCTCGACCAGCTCCAGCGAGCCGAGCCCAGCACCGAGCGAAGGGCGGGTCGACAGGATGACTGAGAACGACGCGGAGACCGCCGCGATCCGCACCACAGGCCTCACCAAGCGCTACGGAACGACCCTCGCGCTGAGCGACCTCGACCTCGCCGTGGCGCCCGGCGAGGTGTACGGCTACCTCGGACCTAATGGGGCCGGGAAAACGACCACCATCCGGCTCCTTCTCGGGCTCCACCGGCCCACGGCGGGATCGGCCCACCTCTTCGGCGTCGACGCCTGGGCCAACCCCGTGACCGCCCACCGGCGCGTGGCCTACGTGGCGGGAGAGCCGTTCCTGTGGCCGTCGCTGACGGCGGCGGAGACCTTCGAGTTCCTGGCCTCGGTGCATGGGAAAACCGACACCGCGTATCGCAGCGAGCTCGTGGACCGCTTCGAGCTCGATACCTCCAAGAAGATCCGAGCGCTGTCCAAGGGCAACCGCCAAAAGGTCCAGCTGGTGGCAGCCTTGGCCACACGGGCCGACCTCCTGCTGTTGGACGAGCCGACCTCCGGGCTCGACCCCCTCATGGAAAGGGTCTTCCGCGAGTGCGTGCAGGAGGCGAAGCAGCGCGGCCAGACCGTTTTCTTGTCCTCGCACATTTTGAGCGAGGTCGAGGCACTGTGCGACCGGGTCGGGATCCTGCGCGAGGGCCGCCTCGTCGAGGAGGGGACCCTGGCGCAGCTCCGCCACCTGAGCGCGCTCACGGTCGAGGCCACGTTCGAGGGACCCGCGCCGACGCCGCCTGATCTGCCCGGCGTTCACGTCGAGCGAGTCGGGGCCAACGCTCTCCGCTTCGAGGTTCACGGCCCGGTGCGTCCGCTCATCACGGCGCTGGCCCAGTATCCCATTGCCACGCTGACCAGCCGGGAGCCCTCGCTCGAGGAAATCTTCCTCCACCACTACGACGGTGCGAACGGGAACCACCATGGCTAGTACCGCGACCACGCTGAGGACGCCCACCGTGGCATCCACCCGGGCCGCCTCGGTCCGCACTGCGCTGGTCAAGCGCACCTTCCGTGATGCCCGCGTCCGCACTGTCGCGTTCGCCTGCGTCTTCGCCATCTACTCGTGGTTGCAGCCCGAGGGCTACCGCAAGACGTACCCGACCCTGGCCGACCGGATCGCCTTTGCCCACAGTTTCGCCGGTAACGACGCAATCCGCCTCTTCTACGGCTACCCCTACGACGTCATGACCGTGGGGGGTTATTCGGCATGGCGTGTCGGCGGCACGCTGGCTCTCGCGGCCGCCGTCTTCGGGGTGCTGGCGGCCGTCCGCGCCTTGCGCTCCGAAGAGGAGGCCGGGCGCTCCGAACTCGTCCTGGCCGGGGCGGTGTCACGCCGCACGGCGTTCCGGTCCTCCATGACTGCAATCGGGGCGGGGACCGCGCTCCTTTGGCTGGCGGCATTCCTCGGCTTCGTTCTTGCGCACCTTCCGGTGGCCGGCTCTGCCTTCCTGGCCCTCGCCATGGTGACGGTGATCCCCCCGTTTGTCGGGATCGGCGCTGTCATGTGTCAGATCGCACCGACGCGGCGGGGAGCGCTTTCCCTGTCCATCGGTGCCGTCATGATCTTTTGGCTCCTCCGGGTCGTGGCCGACACCTGGAGCAGCGGTGCCTGGCTGCGTTGGGCAACACCCCTCGGATGGGCGGAGGAGCTCCGCCCCTTCACCGGCACCCACGCCATAGTGCTTGTTCTGTTCGTGGCAGCCACCGTGCCGATGCTGTGGGCGGCTGAGCGCATCGGCGCCACCCGCGATATCGGCACCGGCCTCCTCGCCGATCGCGACACCGCGCCGCCGCGTCTCTACCTCCTCGGTTCACCAGGCGCACTGGCCCTACGCACCGAGAGGGGGACACTGGTCGCGTGGCTGCTCGGCATCTCGGTGTTCGCCGCGATCTTCGGCATGATCGCCACCAGCATCTCGTCGGCCGGTATCTCGGAAAACCTCCAAAAGGAAGTGGCCAAGCTCGGAACGGGCTCGATCTTCACGCCAACCGGCTATCTGTCCTTCGTCTTCATCGTCTTCATCTTGGCCGTGTGCCTCTTCGTCTGCGGGCAGGTCGCCGCCGCCCGGACCGCCGAGTCCGGCCAGCAGCTCGAGACGCTGCTGGCCCACCCGGTCGGCCGCACTCGCTGGCTCGCCGGGCGCTATGTCATTGCAGTGCTCGGCGCTGCGGCGCTCTCCCTCCTGGCCGGCTTCCTCACCTGGGCGGGCGCAACGTCCCAGGGCGTGCACATCCCGCTCTTCCACATGCTCGAGGCCGGGGCCAATTGCCTCCCCGTCGCGATCTTGTTTCTCGGGATCGCGGGACTGGCTTACGCCGTGGTGCCCCGGGCCAGCGCGGCGATCTCCTATCTGCTCGTCACAGCGTCCTTCCTCTGGTACATCGTGGGCGCGCTGCTAGGCCTACCCCGCTGGCTCGTCGACGCGACGCCCTTCGTGCACCTGGGGCTCGTGCCGGTGCAGGCCTTCCGCACGACCGACGCCGCCGTCATGGCCGCCGTTGGCCTCTTGACGGTCGGCGTGTCCCTGGCAGTGTTCCGGCACAGGGATCTCCTCGGCAGCTGAACCCGACGGCGGGCGCTCTGCCGTGGGTGAGGCCATTATCCGACTCGATGGTGCCGATGGCAGCGAGAATGGTCCAGGGGAAGTCCAGGACACGTGGCTGCCGCCTGCTGGTACAACGTCAGCCGTTAGGGGGCAGTTTGCCTCTGACCCTGTAGCGTTCGAAACGTGAACATTGGCTCTGGGCGGGGTGCGGTATGAACAAGAACTGGCATGCAGAACATCGGTTGCCTCCCGGCGCGAGCCTTGAAGAACGTATTTATTGGCATGAGGCGCATGCAAAGGCCTGTGGATGTCGCCCTATCCCACCGAGAATCTCCCTAGCAATCCGCGACAGGCACGCGTCGAAGCGCGACTAGCGCCGCCAACCCGGCAATGTACGGGGGCAGGGCGACCCGCTTCAACCTTGATTGCCTGTCGGAGCTATAGCTTCGGATTGTGAGCTACAAATCCGAAGGCCAGCCACGCAAGATCCGGGATGCCAGCGGCGGTGTGCGAGTTGGAGATTTTGACGCTCGCGCCCTTTTGGAGGCTCTGGATCGTCAAAGATTAGAGAGGGCACTGAGTTGGCCTCAGGTTGCCGAAGCGATCTGGGCGCAATCCTCTGAGCTCAATGAGAGTCGTCACGACCACCCGATCGCCGTCGAGACGATCACCGGGATGCAAAAGCGAAACAACATCTCCTGCCAGCATGCGCTGTTTATGTTGCGCTGGATCGGCTGCGCACCCGAGGAGTTCATTGCGCATCCCGTTGACGGCAGCGCTGGCGTTGGACTCCCTGCCGCTGGATCGGACCGTCGGCTCCGATGGAACCTTGGTGCGCTCTACGACGCGATGAACGATCACCGTGGCGACGAGCGCCTCACCTGGAAGTCGTTGGCAGACCTGCTGGGTTGCACCCAGAGCCAATTGACGGGCATCAAGAGGGCCCGGTTCGCCATCGGAATGCGCCTCGCAATGCGCATCACCCAGTGGCTGGCGCTTCCAGCTTCTGAGTTCATCTACGCAGCCCGTTGGTAGTCGCCTCCGACTCGGCGTACTGGGCGTACTGGGCGTCCTAACGCGGCCTCTTTCGGCCCTTTCTCATTAGTTCATCGAACCTCTCCCAGCGCATTCGATAGCGGGTCCGGCTATTGCCGGGCAGCCAGTCGATGGAGCCCTTGCTTACTTGGAGCTCACCGAGCTTCTCGTCGTCACTCCAAACGACAAAGGTCACGTCCGAACGGAGGACGAATCGAGTCGGGAGATCGACAGTGACGTCATGGGTTGCCATGAGCGGACGGTAGCTCCTTGCGCGACAGAACACAGCCAGGAAGGGCCATGGCCGACCGATCCGTTGCCGTCCGTTTCTGTCGATCCTGGGTGCAACCGCTTGGCCGGTCTCTCATCTGGTTCGCTCGACCAGCTCCCGGCATCTGACCACGACCTGCTGGGCCGCTAGCTTCTGGACCTTCAGATAGGCGTCACTCCCGGCCGCTGAAAGCGCCGATCTGGGACAAACCAGATGACGGCGACGAGGGCATACAAGGCGTACGCCACGTAAGGGCTGAGGAATGCAAGCCCAATAGCGCACGCATACACCCCAATCGAGACATTTCCCTTGAGATCTGACCCGATGGCGCGACCGACAGCGGAATCCCGGCCGTTTGCCCGGATGATTGCGACCACGAGGATCGAGAAGGCGATCGCCGCACCTAAGGCGACGATGCCGTATGTCGCGGCAGGCCAGTAGTCACCGTAGAAGCTGCCGACCCACTCAGTCACGACTGGGATGAGCGAGAGCCAGAAGAGCAGGTGGAGGTTCGCCCACATGACACTACCGCTGATGTGACGCGTGACACGAAGTAGTTGGTGGTGGTTGTTCCAGTAGATCCCGATGAAGGTGAAGCTCAGGATGTAGACGAGGAGCTCCGGAAGGCGTCGGCTCAACGCGGTGAACGATCCGCTGAGAGGTACCTTGAGGCTGAGGGCCGTGATGGTGATGATGACGGCCATAACCCCGTCACTGAAGGCCTCCAGCCGACTGGTGCCGATGGCCGTTTCCGGGAACTCCGGATCTGCGGCTCCGCTCATTTGCACCCGTCCGCTGCCAGACCCCACTCATCAACGTCGGGCCGCGTCCCCAACAGAGCTTCCCTGAGGAGGTCCATGGGCTCTCGGAAGCCTGGGTAGCAGACCCGCCAGTCGCGGAAATGAGCTAGTTGCACGCCGCCGACTCTTCCATACGACGGAGGTCCCATGGCGTCCCGCTCCCGGCGGTAGGGAGCAGCAGCTACGCGCCGTAGTGTCCTCCCGGGGAGGGGCGCGTCATGACCCACCGGAGACAGATGTTGGCGGTACTGGCAGGGTCTTTCTTTGCGGCTGGTTGGGCGTCCGGATCGTCCGCCCACCCGGCAAGCCATGTGGAACGGCACCCGGTCGCCATTGACTCGACCGACTATCAGTCCCAGGAGCAGCTGCTGGCCAACACCCAGGTCATGGTTGTGGCCAGGGTCGAGTCCGTGGGTCGTGACCGCTCAGCCCCTACATCGCAACCCGCGGTCCTCGTCACCTTGCAAGTGCACGATGTCATCCGCGGGCGAGTTGGCAAGCAGATCGTTGTCGCGCAGCCTCGTGCCGCCAGCTCTGCAACGGGTCAGGTGGAGCAGATGCCGCTGCGAAGTGAACGGACATACCTGCTCTTGCTGGCCCGGGAGCGGGGTAGCGGACCCTTCTTCCTAGTCGGCGGAGATGCCGGGGAATTCGCCTACAACAGCACAACGCGACGCTTCACCAAGATGGACGCGTCGGCGACCTGGGAGGAATCCGACTTTGCGCTCTCGTTGGCGAAGATTGGAGCCGAGACGTTCCCCGAGTCGACCCAGCCGAGTTGGCTCACGACCCCGGCGCACACGGGCTCTCAGGCCCTGTCGTGGTCCTCCATGGCGAACGACCTCGGGATGAGTCCCACCGACGTGGCGTGTCCGAGTAAGAAGCTCTGCGTCTTCGCGGGCGCGGTCTCGCCGCAGAATCCCGGCACGCTGGTGCCGGCAGTGGCCGTCAGCAGCGGTCCCTTTCCCCCGCACGGCAGCGTCGTCGGGACGACGACGACCTTTCCGCCAAGCTCGAATGCCTCGTGGTCCTTCGTTGCGTGTCCGGACCCGGATTTCTGCACCTTGTCGTCCCTAGATGGCATCTATGTCACGACGGACCCCACCGCTGCGCATTGGACGCTCGAAGTAGCGCCCTCATCGGCGTACTCCTTCGGGCAGGTTTCGTGTCCCACCGAGTCGTTCTGTGCCGTTGCGGCGGGCTCGGGCGTGCTTGTCTCAGGATCTCCTTCAGGCGGATCCTCGGCATGGAACTACATCCGCGTGGGGTCCGAGGGTCTCCAGGCCGTCTCTTGCGCTTCGCCTGATCTCTGCGTTGCCGGTGGCAGCGGAGATGCCACGGTGGGTGGCTGGATCGAGACGTCAACGGACCCCCTTTTCCCTGCGTCGTGGCATGGAGGCCCAACCTCGCATCCGTCGTTCGCGCAGCACAGCGGCCAATACGCGGTCAGCGGCATCTCGTGTCCGACCTCGGCCTTCTGCGCGGCGGCGGTCGTGGCTGGAGAGCCCCTCATCTCGACTGATCCCGCAGGGGGCGTCGAAACGTGGACTGAGGCCACCAATGGGAGCATGGACAACCCCGGGTTCGCTGCCTGCACGACAGCAGGCCAGTGCTCGGTGAGCGGAGTCGGATCCTTCACAGCGCAGGGCGAGGCACCAGGTCCTGGGATAGCCGGCTACCCGTTGCCAGGGGTCAGCTGTGTGTCGATCACCTTCTGCGTGACCGTCACCGACGAGGAACTCGCTGTTGGTATCGGTGCGGACTGACTCGCAGCTGACTGCTGCCTGGTTACTTTTTGAGCATGACGTTGTGAACTTCCGTCAGCTCGTCAACCTTGACACCCGGGACGTTCGGCTTCACATCGTTGTCGAACCAGTTCTGGAAGTCGCCACGACTCTCCCATACCTCAGACACGTGAACCTCGCCGTCTCTCAGGAAGGCGACGTGGGCGACGAATCCCGCCGCGGCCAAAAGAGGGGGGGTCAGATGCTCTGACACCTTGTCGTACGAATCCGTCGTCATTCCTGAAACAGACAACCTCGCCAATACCGACATGTTCGCTCCACAGGTTGGCGGCTCATGTACTGCGAAAGGGACCCTACTCATATGAACCGCCGCATGCGCTGGGTGTCAGGAGCGTCCACTCTTGGGCAAATCTGAGTGGACTTCGGCCGGACTATTGGCTGCTGCCCGAGACACCACACCGTCAACGACGAACAGGTTAAGTCGGTACTCCCGGAAGTCGAATGTGATCGTGTCATGGGGTCCGTCTATGACCCTGACCATCCTCACCCCCAACCTGCCGGCTCTCTCTCGAGCTTCTGAGACCCCTAGGCCTGCGTAAGCCATGGACTCTGGGGTCTCGCGCTTGCCACCGATCCAGTCTTGCTGGCTCACGGGTCCATCCTGCCTCAGAGGGGGATCTCATCACCGGTGATCGGGGCTATTGCTAGGGCGTCCCAAAAGAAGCTTCTTCTGGGTCTGATTATCGCTGCGATTTACTTTGCAGCCGCCGAACCGAAAAACGGTGCGTCGAAACTGAAGACCCCGCCGTCGGCTCCAGCCAGCCGAGATCCAGACGATGGTGGTACGGCCTTTACTTGAGACTACCCGAAGGGGCGAGGAACCCAAGAGGGCCAGAATCACGAAACAGCCCAGCGTCAACCGTCCTGCGAATCTCATGGTTGCTCCCCGACTCTGACAACGGAACCTCTGGGATTGTGCCCCTGTGCCGCATAGCCGGCGTGCGGGGACAGGTTCCTCGAGGCCACGCCCCGTGGCCTGGCTCAATCGTCAGGACGTTCTGGACGAGAAAGAGGGGGACCGAAGTCTCCAAGCCCCGAACCTGGGAGAGGGCTATGAGCGTACGACTGAGCAAGTCGGGGATCGGTGTCGTCGTTCTGAGTGCCTGCGGTCTCATCGTTTCAGGACCGGCGGGCGCCCAGGCGTCCAAATCAGCGTTCTGTTCCGACATGACGCACGTAGCACGGACCGATGCCACCGCAATTGAGCACCCGACCGAACAAGATACGCATCGGCTTGCTTCGGATCTCGGCACCGCTTCGGCAGCGCTACCGCCAGCGACAGTTGTGGCAAACCGTGGACAACTCGTCACGCTCGTCGCCTCCAACCTATTGGGCCACAACGCACCGGCTATCGCGGCGACCGAAGCGCAGTACGCGGAGATGTGGGCGCAGGACGCCGCAGCAATGTTCGGCTACGCGGCGAACTCCTCGCCTTCGAGGGTGTACACGAACCTGGCTCCCGTCGCCAAGTACGTAGAGCACGCCTGCCTGGCCAGCGAGAAGGCCTTCAGGGACCTCGATACATCGGACCACCTGCACCTCACGGCGGGTTCCTAGCGCTTCCCTTGTATGCCGCTGGTTCGGACCCGGTAGCGACACCTACCCAGCGAATGAGGGCACGCCAACGTATTCCGGCACTTGGTGTCTGCAACGGGTGGCGGAGCGGGAGCGGAATCTCATTCTTAAGTCAGCGGAGCGGATTGCCGAAAGGCCCGATATCGAGCCCGTAGACCTCCTACGGTCGCCCGAGAGGAAGCGATAACCGCCGCCCTTACAGTCCGGCCACCGGAATCACCCAGTGGCAATCGTCGGCATGATGACCTTCCGTATCACTGGTTGGTAACCGGTGGTGCAGTACCAAAGTGAGACAGCTTCCAAGCGATCGGTCCCACATGCGCGTGATTCGCAGCGTGGACGCCCTGTGGAAGGGCCAACGCGACGACATAGCCATCCACGACCTGCGCTCTCGCTGGCGTGTCGAGGGCAACATTGTCGGGTGGAGTGACCGCGGCGTGCGAGAGCGGCGCGTACGCCACCCAGCCAAGTGCGAGGTCGAGTTGTGGAACGACGAAGGAGTACATATCGCCGTGGCGAGTCACCTGCGTCGCACCCTGAAGAAGACCCAACGGCGGAAGAAGGAACACTGGGCCAGTCGGATCGCCGAAGGTATCGAGAGCAGTCGAACTTACTCTGAGAGCCACTGTCTGTCCCCGCAACGCTGGAAGATAGAGAGTTGACCCGATAGCCGTTTCGGACGAGAGAGGGCCACTGGTGGAAAGCAACGTCACTTGCCACCGGTCTGGTGACTGCCAGCCGCCAAAACCTCGCGTATTGGGTCCTGGGAGGTCCGAGTTCGGGACCCTCATTCTGTTATAGACAACGAAGGCGAAGTTTGGTGCGTTTGACGTCTTGCGGCCCGCGTTCTGCAAGGCAATCTGGTCCTGCGAAGGGCTGTTGTTCAAGCCGAGTAGCGCGGCTCCCAGCGTGGCTGCGAAGAGGACAACGAGCAGAACGAACGGGATCAGGGATCGGGCTCTCCTCATGCAATCTCGACGCTCTTCATCCCTGGCTGTAGTTGTAGATCAACCAGTTTCCAGAAGCAGTTCGGCGCAGGAAGGCTTTCCCAGAATGTGAACGTTGCTGACTGCCCGGGACTAAGCGTCACCATAGGCCGATCTCCTCCGAGATCAAGGTCCACCGGCTGTTGGATGGGGTTGCCACTTCCGTTGACAAGGTTTACCTACGGACAATCACCCGTCAGAACCAACACACCAAGCACGCGTGATTCTGGGCCATTTTCGGCAGGATAGCCACTCTGACGGGAGGGTCTTGTAGGCCGCTCTGCACTTCCCAATGGTGCCGAACTGCCCGACCGTCCCGGCAGCGTACTGGGCACCCCGCCAAGTCGCCTCTCGACCGCCGATCCTCCTCGGAGATGGTCTCTAGGGAAGGGACTCCATCATGGTGAGCAACTCGTCGCGCCGGTACCCCTGTGACCGAGCGAAGGCGACGAACTCCTTCATTCGGGCGACGACCGCACTGCGTTCTGGCGTGCCAGCGACAACGATGGCCCGCCCACGGCCAAGTTCCAGAAGTCCCTCGTCCCGGAGGACACGCAGAGCCCGCAGCACGGTATTGGTGTTGACGCCGAGTACGGCTGCGAGATCCTTGGCCTGGGGAATGCGATCACCGGGGCCGGCCTCGCCATCGGCGATCGCCCGCCGGATCTCTGCAGCGACCTGATCGTGTAGTGCCATGGGATCCGAGCGATCCACACCTGAAAGGGCGAGGGTTTCGGAGTCCCTACGCCGAGGTTCCTTGACAGAAGGCATAACGCCAATGATAGTAGCGTCATGGCCGTTGTCCAGAGACCGCCCTCGACCAGTAGAACCCCTGATCATGGCGGTCCCGACGCGGAGGCTCTCTTCAGGGAGGCAAAGCAGCGCGAGCGACGTCGGCGCCTGGCGTGGCTCGGCGCCGTCGTTGTCGTGGTCGTGCTGGTCGTCGTGGTGATCATCGAAACAACGAGGTCAACGCCGACGTCGCCCCCCCACAGCCTTCAGGTTGCGGCGCCAGCCGCAGGCAAGGCGACGATTCGGTCCTTGACTTTTTCCGCTCCATTCGTACCCGAGCAGGTCGTATCGGTCGATGGATCCGTGTGGGTCCTCGGGGCAAGCGGGCAGCAAAACTGTTCGATCGAAGAGGTCGATCCGACGACGCTGCAGTTCCACCGCTACCCAATTCCGGCCTGCGGGTACTACGTGGTGGTGGGGAACGGCCTCATGTACATCGCGGGTGATATGTCGTCCTCCAACAGCGACGAGTTTCATCTCGAGATCTTCGATCCCGCCACGAAGCACACGACGATAAAGACTCCGGTCATGATCACGACGCAGGGTAGCGGCCGTGCCCACATGGACATGACCTATGGCGCTGGTTCCATCTGGATGACCTACTGGGGCAGCGAGCTGGTACAGGTCTCGCCCTCGACCGGTGCGGTCCTCCGTAAGATCACAAACGCCCCTCCGAGCGAGGGCGGCCATGGCACCATCGTCGCCAATGGAGGAGGCCTGTGGGTCGCAGAGGGAGCAGACAGCGGGGCGGCCATCTATCGCCTTCCCGTCAACTCGCAGTATCTCTCAACGATCTACACCGGACCTGCTCATAGCTCGGTCCTCTGGCTCTCGTCGATTGGGTCGACCGTATGGGCTGATGTTGCGAACGGATCCGACGGCCACGAAGCGATGTCCACGAGACTCATCGCCTTTGACCTGTCGGGCACACGGATCCTCGAGGGTCCGAACGAGCCATTCGGCGACGTACCCCTTGTTGGTTCGAACGCCGGCCTCTGGTCCATCGGCTCCGGATCCCTCTGTAGTGCACCCCAGATCCTATGGAAAGTGGATCCAGCAACTGGAAGGTCGACTCACATCACTGCGCTTCGTACTCCGATAGAACCATGTCTGACCGAGAACCCAACAACATCGCAGGTCGCCGTTGTCAACCGGTCAGTATTCGTGCTCGAAGCCACGGGGACAACAAGGCCGGCGGCTGTCCTCTATCGAGTCCAGATGGGGATGAAGGCCGGTCGGGAATCGGACTAACAACCGATGTCCCATCGACCCCGCGACGGCTCGGGATGTCAACGGAACAGCGTCCTGGCACGTGGAGGAGTTGTGGAAATGCGACCCATGCGATGGTTCGGTCTCGTGGCGTTCTTAGCCGTCCCGCTCGTCCTATCGATAGTCTCTGACGAAACGATGAGCGGAGCTGCCGTCGGCTCAGCTCAAGACACGAGGTCCAGCGGGCGATCTTCCGTGCCAGCGTTCATCGGCGGCACGCTACGGGCCGTTCCACTGCCCGGTGGAGCCCCGTCGTCAACACCGAACTTCCAACCTGTTGGAACCCCCGTCCCGAAGCCAGACATCGTCGCCACCGCGGCCGATAGCCAAAGAGTGGTTTTCGGCCTCGCCGTCTACCGTGTTCTCATGGGGGCCACTTACCCGGCCATCAGTACCGATCACGGTGCGACCTGGCGCATCGACGGTCCCCGCTTCTATGTTGCTGCCGCACAGGCCGCAAGTGTCACCAGTGACGTCGGAGCTCTTGGTCCCCACGGTGCCTACTTCTGGGGACAAGGTGGAAACTCCGTCGAAGTCACCACTGACGAGGGCGCTCATTGGTGGATCACTGGATTCGCCGCTGGGGTCTACAAGGTCAGCGCCAGTCGAGGGTCGCTCCGCACGGTTGCGCTCGGCGACCAGGTGCGTGGCGGGGCATTTCAGGCCTTCCTCTACGTGTCAGCCAACTCGGGAAGGACCTGGAACCTTCGCGGCCAGCTACGCAACGTGAAGCTCTGAGAACGTAGGACCTCCTGCCCCCAGGGCAGTCCGGGCAGGTGATCGCCGCTTGCTGGTGCAGCGTCAGCATGGCCGCCGGGATCTTCGCCGTGGCCGCCGAGGAGGCCGCCGCCGCGAGCCCGACCGCTAAGAGGGCGGCGATCAAGCCTTTCATTCGGCGGGATACAGGGGAGACAAGCACCGAGCACGAAGAGGTTGAGTCCGCCAGCCAGGCGAAGTCCGGAGACATGAGGGTCACCTTCGGCTTTACAGGGCCGTGGCTTGCGTGACCACGTCCTCTGGGAGTCATACCGCACAGCTAGTTGCGTCTGGGCTTGCGGGCGACAACGATCTCATTCGTGGACGGCGACGCACAAGCCAGTATCTCGAAACCGCTACCGTTGATCCTCGCTCGCGAGCTGGCCTCGAATCTCGCGACGCCGATGTTCCTTCTGGACGCTCGGGGTGTGCTGGTGTACTACAACGACGCTGCGGCGTTGCTGATTGGCAAGGCCTACGGCGACGTCGGTGAGATGCCCGCGGAAGAATTCGGCGCTGTCCTCAACCTCAAGACTCCTGACGGCGAGCCTCTTCGTCGGCGGGACACGCCTGCCGGGATCGCCTTCTTTGAACGTCGTCCCGCCCACAAGACCGTTGCCGCGACCGGTTTTGATGGCGTGCAGCGGCTGGTGCACGCGACTGCATATCCGTTGTTCGGAACGGAAGCTGAAATGCACGGGGTTGTGTCGGTGTTCTGGCAGGTTGCCGACGACACAAGTGACGTTTGATGCAAGCTCGCGTCTGGGGATGCCGCGGCTCGGTCGCTGCGCCCGGTCCGGAAACAGTCAAGTACGGCGGAAATACCTCTTGCGTTGAAGTGCGACTGTCAAGCGGCCACCTCCTCGTGCTCGATGCGGGCACAGGAATACGGCCACTCGGCGTCTCCATGCAGGGAGCCGAGTACCCAGAGCTGCATATCCTGCTCAGTCATCTCCATCTCGACCACTTGCAGGGTCTCGGGTTCTTCCGACCGCTCTTCGATTCCAACCTTGATATTCATATATGGGGTCCGTCGTCCCCGGTTGCGCCGCTCTCCGAGCGCATTGCGATGTATCTTTCTCCACCGCTGTTCCCGGTCCACTTAGACGACGTACCGGCCCGTCTCATCTTCCACGACGCGCCCGATGAGGCAGTCACCATCGGATCAGCAACGATGCGATCTGGCAAGGTGCAGCACCAGGGCCCGACTGTCGGTTATCGGATTGAGGAGCATGGACATGTGTTGGTGTACCTCCCGGATCACGAGCCGTCCCTCGGCACCGAGCTGAGTTCGATTGCATCCGAGTGGATGAGCGGTTACGACATCGCACGCGACGCCGATGTCTTGTTGCACGATGCCCAATATCGCGACCACGAATATGCAGCGCATGTCGGCTGGGGGCATTCCGGGCTCGCGCACGCAATGGAATTCGCCGATAGGGCGGGCGCTCGGAACCTCGTGTTGTTTCACCACGACCCCTACCACAATGACGACGAGCTCGAGGACCTCCTCACAGAGGCTCACAAGATCTGGCCCTCAGCCGAAGAACGGGTTTGCTTGGCGAACGAAGGCATGACGATCACATTCGACAAAGAAGGCGTGCGGCTCGTCGCTTGGTAAGCGCGCGACTCGGACGATCGCCGAAGGCTTCTGAAGCCCGGCCGCCAGCACGGCCTTCACCGGCCAATCCCGCGCCAGAGAACGACCGTGGGTACCACGCCGGGAACGGTTGGGCTTGCGTCCTGTCGGATTGCTCCGTTGCTTCCAAACCGCTGCGTTCCGGGGCGGCTTCTCCCTCTGGGTAAGCCGTGGTGCTTTCATGTCGCGTCACATGACCAGTAGGGTCGAATTGTGATCGCCCGGGATCAGGCACCGGTGGCCTTTGCGGCATGGGACGAATTGCTCGACGCCGTCGCCTCGACCACGCCGGCCCACCTGAGGGAGCAGGCCCGTGCCATCACCCGGGCCAGTCTCGACCCGGCTGTTGGGGCCGTTCCGAGATCTGATGCGATGGCCTTCGCCGAACAGGTGGTCATCGATGTGGCATCCCTGACCACTGATGTTCGAGCGGCCGGGCTGGCCGAACTCGGTGCCGGTGCCCCAGTCTTCGTCCTTGCCGTATGGACGGAGGACATGATGATTCGCGCCGATACCGCCTGGCGTGAGATGTTCGGCGAGGAATGGCGTCCGATGCCGACGCCTGCCGAGAAAGATCCCTGGGTGGCCCACGAAACGTTTCTCCTCGAGGTAGCCAAGCTGCAAGCCCTCGATCCGGTGACCTCCGAACTGGTCAGGCTCCGTGTGGCGAGAGCCCACAACTGCCGGCTCTGCAAATCACGCAGGAGCGTGAGTGCGATCGATCTGGCAGCTGGGGGTGATCTGTTCGACGACGCTGATCCGAGTGGAGTCTCCGAAGTTCAGGCCCTGGCGCTCCAGGTCGTGGACGCCTTCGTGTGGCAGCCGATCCAGTGGCCACCCGGGCTCGGAGCGCAGGCCGTGGACGCTCTGGGTCCTGCCGCTTCCACGGAGCTGATCCTCGACATCGTCCGCAACGCTGCGAACAAGATCGCCGTCGCCTTCGCGGTCGACGACCCGCAGGTGGAGACGGGCGTCGAGTATTACGACATCGACGTCTCGACCGGAGAGCTGCGCTACGACGTCAGTCCGGTCACGCCCAGCACCTGAACAAGCGGCTCGCGATGAGGTGAATCCGCGCGGCACCGAATAGGCAAAGAAGGCGTTGGACAACCGCAGGCGCGCCCGCCAGCCGGCACGGCGCTCCCGAGGTCAGCCCGATGTGCCCTTCCCAGAACTCGATGCCACTCCCGATGTGGCGATCTGCTGCTGTGTCAGTTTAACTTGACAACTCTAGGATGTCAGCCTAAACTGACAGGCATGGACATCGAAGAGCTCGGCGTGAACCTCTCGTCGGACGACCCGACCATCGGGCTTCGCGCCTCGTTGGCGCTCCATCGCCTGGCTGAGAGGGTCGAAGCGAACCAGGTCGCATCGGCCCGGGAAAAGGGCTGGTCGTGGCAGCAGATCGGAGACGCCTTGGGCGTCACCCGCCAATCCGTGCACACGAAATACAAGGAGTCATCATGACCACCGAATCCGTCGCTCCAGAAGTGCTGCACGCCTGGGCCATCTACCTGCAGGCCAGTGAGGAGGCGCGTCGCCGAGGTGATCGCCGAACCGGCACCGATCACATCTTGCTCGCCTTGTTCGAGGACCCCTCGATCGAAGTCGCCTTGGGCGTGAGCCTGCAGCAAGCTCGCCAGGCCCTCGAGTCGCTCGACCACGAAGCCCTGGGCGCCTTGGGCCTGGAGTCCGGCGCCGACGCTCCCGCCCTGCCGATGCGCGCCGTGCCGAAGAAGCCGAGGATCAGAGACGTCGCGAAAAAAGATCGGTTCCGCATGACGCCCGCTGCAAAGAAAGTGCTCGAGGAGGCGTACAAGCCCAAGGGTCATCGGAAGCTCCAGGTCACCGGCCCCGAGGTGCTGGTCCAGATCCTCGCTCTCCAACCGCCCGATCCTGCGGCGGTGCTGCTGGGCACTCTCGGCGTGAACACGTCAGAGGTTCGGCGCCGATTGGATACCGTCACGCCCGACAGCTGAGTCCCCAGCGACATTCCGGACTTCGAGCGAAGGTGACCGGATCGGCCTTCATGGGCAGCACCATGATGCCGAAGTGTGCCCTGCCGAACCGGCGGTCGGAGACACTCGGTGCCTAGATCATCCCACCTCGATGCTGGCGGGATGACGGTTGATGCTTGTTGTCCCTCAGACCTTTCGCAGAACAACCAGCGTTCCGCATCCGTCGTGGATCACGTCTGCTTAGTTGCGCGACCCGTACATTGAGCTCCGACGCAGTGGCGATCCGGC
>CAWFPP010000036.1:0-176277 GCA_963817735.1 uncultured Acidimicrobiaceae bacterium
AGCTGGGGCTGCACGGGGTTTTCGGGGAAGACTGCGAGATATGGGAACGATGACCAGGTCAGCGAAGGGCGGTGACGGCGGAGCGGGGGCCCGAGAGGCGGAGTCCGGCGCCGGCACCTGTGGCGTGCTCGGCCAGATCGACGACGAGCGGATCCAGCTCATGGGGCTCATCGTCCGCACCCATCGCCGCCTGACCGACTCCCTCGGGCGTGAGCTCGAGCAGTCGGTCGGCATCCCGCTGGTCTTCTTCGACGTCCTGATCCACGTCGGCGCCGCGCCCGAGGGCCGGCTCACCATGAGCACGCTGAGCGTCGACGTCTCCCTGACGACCGGCGGCGTGACCCGCCTCGTCGACCGCATGGTCGGAGGCGGGTCTGGTGGCGCGGCAGAACTGCCCGAACGACCGCCGCAGCATCCACGTCGTGCTGACGCCCGCAGGGCCGGGCGGTGCTGGAGCGGGCGATCGCCGCCCACGTCGACAGCATCGACCGCCACCTCATCGCCCATCTCGACGCCGGCGACCGTGCCGCGCTGGCCATGGTGTTGACGAAGGTGCTCGACGCCGGCTGCTGAGGGCTCGGTGGCCTCAGGCTCAGCCGGTCACCTTCTCGATCCAGACCCGGACCGGCTCGGCGAAGAGGTCGTCGTCGAGGTCGAGCACCGTGCCCTCGCCCGCGCCGGGCCCGGTGACGATCTCGACGGCCAGCACCTCGCGGGCGATGAAGTCGAAGTGCTCGGCGAAGCGCGTCGAGCCCGACCACGTGCAGCCGGATGCGGTCGGACACCTCGAGGCCGCTCGTCTTGCGCAGGTCCTGCACCAGGCGCACGACGTCGCGGGCCAGGCCCCGCTTGCGCAGGTCGTCGTCGAGGGTCAGGTCGAGGGCCACCACCTCGCCGCCCTCGCGCGAGACGGCGAAGCCCTGCTGGCCCCGGACCCGCAGCTGCACGTCGTCGGGTGCCAGCTCGACCGGCTCGCCCGCCGAGGACGACCGTGATCGGCTCGCCCCGCCTCGAGCGCGGCCGCCGCGGCGCCGCCGTCGAGCGCGGCCAGCGCCGGCTTGAGCTCCTTGACCCGCTCGCCCAGCCGGGGGCCGAGGGTCCGGAAGTTCGGCACCAGCTCGAACTGGATCACCTCGCTCAGCTCGTCGGCCGTGTCGATCTCGTCGACGTTGAGCTCGTCGGCGACGATGTCGCGCAGGATCGTCGGGCGCGTCGGCGGGCAGGAAGACCAGCGCCCGCGCGAGCGGCTGGCGCACCTTGACCGCCGGCCTCGCTGCGGGCGGCCCGGCCCGAGCGAGGTCAGCCGGCGGGCCAGCGCCATCTGCGCCTCGAGCTCGGGGTCGACGAGCGGCCGCGTCCGCGCACGGGCCAGTCGGCCAGGTGGACCGAGTCGTCCTCGCCCGCGCCGGTCAGCTGCCGCCACATGCGCGTCGGCCACGAACGGGCAGAACGGCGCCAGCAGCAGCGACAGCGTGGTCAGCACCTCGTGCAGGGTCGCCTGCGCGGCCAGCGTGTCGCCGGGCGGCGCGTCGGGGTCGGTGCGCCAGAACCGGCGGCGGCTGCGGCGGACGTACCAGTTGGAGAGGTCGTCGACGAGGTCGGCCAGCGGCCGTGGCCGCGTCCAGCGGCTCGTAGGTCGCGCAGCGCGTCGGTCACCTCGGCCGTCGGTGCTGGCCAGGCGGGACAGGATCCAGCGGTCGAGCGGGCCCGCGCTCGGCCGGCGCCGGGATGGCCGGGTCGGCGGGGTCGAAGCCGTTCAGCGACGCGTAGGTGGTGAAGAAGCTGAACGTGTTCCACAGCGTGAGCAGCATGTCGCGCATCGCGGTGTCGATGGCGCCCGAGCGTCGCCCGCGTCGGCGTCCACGGCGAGCCCTGGCTGAACATCCACCAGCGCATGGCGTCGGCGCCCCGGGTGTCGAGGATCTACCAGGGGTCGATGATGTTGCCGAGCGACTTGGACATCTTGCGGCCGTCGGCGTCGACGATGTGGCCGAGGCAGACGACGTGGCGGTACGGGCTCTCGCCGAAGACGAGCGTGTTGATGGCCAGCAGCGAGTAGAACCAGCCCCGGGTCTGGTCGATCGCCTCGGAGATGAAGTCGGCCGGGAAGGTGAACGCCTCCGCCGAGCCCGGCGCGTGCGGGTAGCCGACCTGGGCCGCCGGCATGGAGCCCGAGTCGAACCAGGCGTCGATCACCGGCTCGACCCGCCGGGACACGGCGAGCTCGTCGTCGTCGCGCCCGTCGGCCGGCGCACGGTGGAGCAGGCGAACGTCACCTCGTCGATCGTCGGGCCGGTGCGGGTCGATCCCGGTGACGTCGCGCCCGCACAGGTCGGAGAGCTCGGCCAGCGACCCGACGCAGCGCACGTGGCCCCGCCCGCAGCGCCAGATCGGCAGCGGCGTCCCCCAGTAGCGGTCACGCGACAGCGCCCAGTCGACGTTGTTGGCCAGCCACTCGCCGAAGCGGCCGTCCCGGATGTACGCCGGGTGCCAGTCGACCGTCTGCGTTGGCCGCCAGCAGGTCGTCCTTGCGGGTCGAGGTGGCGATGTACCAGCTCGGCTTGCCCCAGTAGATGAGCGGCGTCCGGCAGCGCCAGCAGTGCGGGTACGAGTGGACGTAGGGGAAGCGGCGGATCGAGGAGACCGGCCGCCTCCAGGCGGTCGTTGATGTCGTGGTTGGCCTCCCGCACGTCGCGCCCGGCCAGCCACCCGATGGCGTCGGTGAAGCGGCCGTCGGGGCCGACCGGGTTGAGCGAGGGCAGGCCGTTCTCGCGCCCGATCTGGCGGTCGATCTCGCCGAAGGCGGGCGCCAGGTGGACGAGGCCGGTGCCCTCCTCGGTGGTCACGTAGGCGGCCGGGACGACCCGCCAGCCGTCCGCGCCGGGCGGCGGGTCGAGGTCGTCGAAGGGGCGCTCGTAGTGCAGCCCGACGAGCGCCGCGCCCGGCACCCGCGTCGTGACGCGGGCCGTCGCCCCCTCCCCCAGGACGGCGTCGACGAGCTCCTCGGCCACCACCATCCCGTCGACGACGGCGTAGGTGAGGTCGGGGTTGACCGCCACGCCGGTGTTCGACAGCAGCGTCCACGGCGTGGTCGTCCACACGGCCAGCCACTCGGCGCCGTCGCCGGCGCACGTCGGGGTCGCGGGTCGACCAGGCGGAAGCCGGACGTAGGCCGACTCGTCCTCCTCGTCGCGGTAGACGTCGGGCTGGCCGAGCTCGTGGCTCGACAAGCGCCGTGCCACAGCGCGGGCAGTACGGCACGACCTTGAGGTCCTCGTAGAGCAGGCCCTGGTCGAAGAGCTGCTGCAGGTGCCACCAGACCGACTCGATGTAGTCGGGCTCAGCGTCCAGTACGCCGCGTCCATGTCGACCCAGTAGCCGATGCGGGTGGTCAGGCGCTCGAACTCGTCGACGTAGGAGTACACCGACTCGCGGCACAGGCGGGTGAACTCGGCGATGCCGACCTGCGTCTTCGATCTGCTGCTTGCCCGTGATGCCGAGCTTCTTCTCGACCTCCACCTCGACCGGGAGCCCGTGGGTGTCCCAGCCGGCCCGGCGGGCCACGTAGGCGCCGTCCATGGTGCGGAAGCGGCAGAACAGGTCCTTGTAGACCCGGGCCCAGACGTGGTGCAGGCCCGGCATGCCGTTGGCGGTCGGCGGGCCCTCGTAGAAGACCCACGGCGGCGCCCCCTCGCGCTGGGCGATCGACCGTTCGAAGACGCGGTGCGCCGCCCAGCGGGCCAGTTCGGCCTGTTCGAGGGCGACGAAGTCGACGTCGGGGGGGACGGGAGAGAACACGGGAAGAGGGCTGATCGGCGGCGGGGAACGGGCGCCCCGGCGTCTCGGAAAGGATAGAGGGTATGGAACGGCCCACCTCCGCTCCCCGACGGACATCGTGCGTGTGCCCGGAGCCCTACGGCGACGAGGGGCCGCGCTGGGTGGTGGCGCAGGCCGAGGCGGAGCTCGTGGCGCGCTACGGCGGGCTCGACGACCGGCGAGCTGGGCCTCACCGCCGCCATGTTCGACCCGCCGAGCGGTGCCTTCCTGGTCGCCCGCGCCGGTGACGGCCGGACCCCCCGTCGGCGGGGTCGGTGTGCGCACCGTCGCCCGCCGGCACCGGAGAGGTCCGGCGACTCTGGGTGGACCCGGCGTGGCGGGGGCGCGGCGTCGGGCGGGCCCTCATGGCGGCGCTGGAGGTCGCGGCCCGGGACCTGGGCCTCTCGGACCTGCAGCTCTCCACCGGGAACCGCCAGCCCGAGGCGGTGGCGCTCTACGAGGCCACGGGGTGGGAGCGGCTCCACGTGGACCGGGAGGGCCGGCCGTTGCCCGAGTGGCACCTCCGCTTCGCCAAGGGCGTCGCGAGCCACGAGGGAGGGACCGGTGGGAGCTGACCGGTTCGAGATCGTGTGCGAGATCGAGCCGGCGACCACCCCGGACCTCACCCGCGTGCGGCACCAGATCGGCGTGCTCAGCCCGGTGGCCAGCTCCTTCCTCATCCCCGACAACCACATCGGCCGGGCGACCGTGAGCAGCGTGGCCGTGGCGCACGAGGTCGAGGCCATGGGCGGGCGCTCCATCGCCTGCCTCAACGCCCGCGACCGCAACCTCCTCGGCTTCCGGCGCGACCTGCTGACGGCGTCGGCCTACGGCGTCGACCAGTTCCTCTTCGTCTACGGCGACGAGCCCCTGGCCGGCTCGCGCACCAGCGAGCTCACGGTGCGGACGATGCTCGCCGAGGGGCGCAGTACGAGCCCCCGGCATGCGCTTCGGGGCGGCCACCGGGCTGCGCCCGCTCCTGCGTGGAAGCGGGCGGCCGACTTCCTCTTCGTGCAGATCGGCTTCTCCCTCGACGACCTGCTGGCCTGGCGCGCCCAGGTCGAGGTCGACGTCCCCGTCTACGCCGGGGTCATCGTCGTGGCGAGCCCCGCCATGGCGCGCAATCTCGCCAAGGAGATCCCGGGCCTCACCGTCCCGGTGGATCTCGTCGAGCGGCTGGAGCGCGACCGCAACGCCGGCGTCGACGCCGCCTGCGACCTGGTGGCCGCCATCCGCGACTCGGGCGCCTTCGAAGGTGTGCACCTCATTCCGGTGGCGCGCTACCGCGAGGTGTCGGCCCGTCTGGAGCGGATGCTGTAGTGGCTCTTCGGAAATGAGCAGATTGCGGCTCGTCGGCCAACGGCGCGCTCGCGATAGTTGCCTGTCCCGCTCCGACTGGGGTACCCCTGACAGCCGACGCCAAGAGCGGCAACTCGAGCACTGTGGAACGGCGCAGATCACTTTCGATGCGCAATGTTCTTCCTGTCGTCACGGTGATTACGAATTGTCACGCCCTGGTTCTGCTCGACGATCTGCACGGCGGTCGTCCGAAGATACGAGGCGTATTTTGATCAGTGTCACGTCACCGCTGACTATTCGATTGTTCTCGAATCGACTGTTCTCGAACGAGTGTTGCAGCAAGCCCTTCGACTTCCAGCGGATTCGTGATCGGACCGCATGCGCCCACGCCACAACGAAAGCTCGTCTAGCTCCCTTGTGAGCGAGCAGGAGCGGCGTTACCGCCCTGAGGAGCGTCGGTGTACGGCCAGGAACGACGTGCCACAATCGCCCATCCAATCCGCCAGTGGGCCTATGGGCTCTGAGGAGGAGAGGAGGAGGAGGAGGAGGAGGAGGAGGAGGTGCCCTAGTCCGCCGGGCCGACGGCACAGCCGACTTGCCGCAACGTGGCATTCTCGATAGGGGACCGATAGTGCCGAGGTGAGTGCTGCCAGTTACTATTGTCGGTGACCCTGGTTCCAGCCATACGAATCGCTCCCCGGTCATCGCCGGACCGGTCATCGACCTCGGGTGACCACCCGGTGCCCGCCCAACCGGCCCCGCTAATGAGGTTGGTTCGGCCAAATCAGCCAGGCGCGAGCCTCCGCCAACTTGCAGAGTTCTTCTGGCGATGCATCTTTCTTTACGGCGTCGATAAAGCGGTCGGTTATCGCCTCGATTGCTTCCACGGGTTCTTCAGCCATGAGTCGAAACACTACGTGTGGGTGTCAAGCTGAGGCCAGATGGGATTTGGCCTGGAGGGTGCTTTCGCATCATCACCGACCCCGAGCCTCGTCGGCGGGATCAGCCGACTCACGTGCCGAACCGGGATGTGGCGATATCGGCTTGGAGCCACCGACTCAACGATCCGCCAGCGTTAGGGTCCACCGAAAGTTAGTACGCGCGACATAACATGGCCAGGTGGAGGCCAGTCCTGAAGAGCTCGCGGATTCTTCGAGACCGTATTGCCCCACCTGAACGAGATGCAGCGACGCGTGGTGGCGGGTGCGATGTCGCAGAGCCTCGGACGTGGGGGAAGTCGGCGGTGGCCGAGGCCTCTGGCATGAGCCGCAACACCGTGATCAAGGCCGAGGGAGAGGTGACGGCGGGGATCGAACCGTCTGATGCGCCAGCGTGCAGAGGGGGGCGGGGACGTCCCCGCCGAGGTGAAGCAGCCCGGGCTCCTCGAAGCCCTCGACGAGCTCGTGAACCCCGAGACTCGGGGAAGCCCGATGTCGTTTCTGCGCTGGACATCGAAGTCGACGGCCAACCTCGCCGGGGACTTGGTGCGTCAGGGGTTCAAGATCACAGACGACACCGTCGGGCGAATCTTGAAGGGCCTCGGCTACTCGCTCCAGGCCCCGGCAAAGGAGAAAGAGGGCACCGCCCATCCCGACCGTGACGCCCAGTTCCGCTACCTGAACAAAGAGGTGGGGCGGTTCATGAAGGCCTCCGAGCCGGTGATCAGCGTGGACACGAAGAAGAAAGAGCTGGTCGGCGAGTTCTCGAACGGTGGAAGGGAGTACCACCAAAAGGGCGAGCCGACGAGGACGAAGACGCATGACTTCATCGACAAGACCCTCGGACGAGCGGTCCCCTACGGCGTCTATGACATCGCGAACGACGAAGGCTGGGTGTCGGTCGGCGACAGTGCGGACACCGCCGGCTTCGCCGTCGAGGCCATCAGGCGCTGGTGGTACTCCATGGGAAAGCCCCGTTTTCCCGAGTGCCAGAAAGCTCCTCGTCACTGCGGATGCCGGAGGATCGAACGGCCACAGGGTGCAGCTGTGGAAAGTCGAGCTGGCGAAGCTCGCCGCCGAGACCGGCCTCGAGATCACCGTCTGTCACTACCCGCCTGGGACATCGAAGTGGAACCGGATCGAGCACAAGATGTTCAGCTTCATCTCCATGAACTGGCGCGGACGCCCTCTCATCTCCTACCGAACGATCATCGAGCTCATCTCGGCCACCACCACCTCCAAGGGTCTCAAGATCAGGGCCGAGGCAGACCTGAACTACTACGAGACCGGAACCAAGGTCAGCGAGGCCGAGCTCTCCGCTGTGCCGCTCACCGCACACAAATTCCACGGAGACTGGAACTACACGATTGCGCAATCAGACTCTCGGTGAGCCCTGCGGGCGCACGATGTGGAGAGCCGGAAAACCCGGAGATCACCCCGATGGGATGTGGTTCCGGGGGGCAAGGAGGCAGTTGCGGGACGAGCTGCCGAGACTGGCCTTCCCGTCATCCATCTTGACGTCCACTTCTGGAAACCGGGCTGGGTGGAGCCGTCTGAGGAGGAGTGGCGCGAGAAGCAGCGGGGCCTGCTCACCAGCGACGAGTGGATCGTCGACGGCAACTACCACGCCACACTCGACGTTCGGCTTGAGCGCGCAGACACGGTCGTGTTCCTCGATACGCCATGGTGGGTCTGTGCACGGCGCGCGATTCGTCCCGGCGGATTCGCAAGCGTCCGGTTGGCTTTCAGCTGCCCAACGCCCCGTCCGCCGGTTATGAGCCGGCATGTGAGTGCCCGGTGTGCCGGGCTGCCATCTCGATGGTGACCCGCCACGAGCAGCGCGACCCTCGGGCGGGGCGCCCTGGTCGGGAATCGAACCCGGTGCACCTTCGTAGTCAAGGAAGGAAAGACATCCAGTCCAAGGCGCTACTGAAGAAGGGTCGTGGATGATGTGATTTCACCGACTGGATCATGGACACCGTCAAGGAAGGGCAGCGTCGTGCGAAGGGCATTCGGGCGCCATCTGCGCGGACGGCACAACTGATTGCGAGAGACGTCTATGCAGAACCCGGTGTGCGCCGGCTGTGGGCGCACGGTCAGTCTCGCTGCGACGCTGGGCGTCCAAGCAACACGGCTCAGCGCGGTGATGGACAGGAGTAACGAGAGTCCAGAGGGCTGCCAGTCCTCGCCGGTCAGCGGTCAAGAGCCAAGAAGGCACTTCGGGGTTAATGACGCCTGGACGAGAGCCCCGGACTCTCCAACCAGAGATGGAGTTGGGAGACGAACGGACCCAGTCGCTGCCGTCGTTCGCCCGCGGCGCGTACGTAGAGCGGGTGGTCAGCCCTCGACGGCGACGTCGCCGGCGTGGCGACGCTCCACGGCGTCGAGGGCGGGACCGTCCACCTGGAGCAGCGAGTCGACGACGAGGTCGGCCAGGCCGAAGGCGGGATGGTTGCCCTCGCCGTGCTCGGGCACCGCGATGCAGGCCATGGACGCCGCCTTGGCCGCCAGCACGCCCGCCGGCGCGTCCTCCCACACGAGGCAGCGCCGCGGCACGGCGCCGAGCTTCGCCGCCGCGGTCAGGAACACGGCGGGGTGGGGCTTGCCGTAGTCCTCGTCCTCGGCGGAGTGCACCAGCGCGAACCGGTCCCGCAGCCCGAAGTGGCCCAGCGCCAGGTCGATGAGGCGGTACTGCGACGACGACGCCACGGCGAGGTCCAGGCCGCGCCCGGCGCAGAGGTCGATGGCGTGGAGGGCGCCCGGCTTGAGCTCCCCCTTCGTCAGGATGAGCTCGATCACCCGGTCGACGATCGTGACGGCGACCTCGGCCGGCGTCGGACCGGTCCACGGGTACAGCCGGTTCCAGTGCTCGGTGACCTCGTCCACGAACATGCCCTTGGTCGTGCGGCAGCCCTCGACGGCGAGGGGGACGCCGAGCCCGCCGAGTATCTCGATCTCGGCCTCGTGCCAGAGGACCTCGGAGTCGATGAGCAGCCCGTCCATGTCGAAGATGGACGCGGTCAGGGCCACGCCGGTGGATCCCGCCGGAACGGGCCCGGCGGTGGTCAAGCGGTGGCCAGCTGCGCCTCGATGTCACCCACGATGGTGGGGTCCTCGGGCTCGACCTGGGGCCGGTAGCGCGCCACGACCTGGCCGGCCGGAGAGACGAGGAACTTCTCGAAGTTCCACGTGATGTCGCCGGCGTTGCCCTCGGCGTCGGCCTTCTCGGTCAGCTCGGCGTAGATCGGGTGGCGGCCCTCGCCGTTCACCTCGATCTTCTCCGTCAGCGGGAAGGTGACGCCGTAGGTGGCCGAGCAGAACTCCGCGATCTCCTCGGACGTGCCCGGCTCCTGGCCCAGGAACTGGTTGCAGGGGAAGCCGATCACGCTGAAGCCCTTGTCGCCGTAGGTCTTCTGCAGGCGCTCGAGCCCCTCGTACTGCGGGGTGAGGCCGCACTTGGAGGCCACGTTGACCAGCAGCAGGGTCTTGCCGGCGTAGTCGCCGAGCGTGGTGTCGTCGCCCTGGAGGGTGTGGATGGGGATGTCGTAGAGAGCCATGCGGTGGACCCTACCGGCCGCCGGCGGCCGGCCGCTCGGGCCCGCGTAGGGTGGCCGGCATGCATGCTGTCGTGATCCGGGACGGCCGACTGTTCTGGGAGGAGCGGGAGGACCCCGTCGCCGGGGACACCGAGCTCCTCGTGGCGGTGCGGGCGGCCGGCATCAACGCCGCGGACCTCGCGCAGCGGGCGGGACACTATCCAGCGCCGCCGGGCTGGCCGCAGGACATCCCGGGCATGGACCTGGCGGGCGAGGTGGTGGGCGTGGGGCGCCAGGTGACCCTCTTCGCCCCGGGCGACCGGGTCATGGCCGTGGTCGGGGGCGGGGCCCAGGCGACGCTGGCCCGGGTCGACGAGTCCCACGCCCTCGCCGTCCCCGACGACATCTCCTGGCCCGAGGCGGGAGGGTTCCCCGAGGTCTTCACGACCGCCTACGACGCCCTCTTCACCCAGGCCGGGCTCAAGATGGGCGAGCGGGTGCTCGTGAGCGGTGCAGCCGGCGGTGTGGGCACGGCGGGGGTGCAGCTCGCCGCCGCGGCGGGAGCGATCGTCACGGCCACCGTGCGGGACGCGGCGCGCCGCGACGCCGTGGCGGCGCTGGGTGCGTCGACGGTGCTCGAGCCGGGAGACGAGGGCGACGCCGCTCCCTACGACGTCGTGCTCGAGCTGGTGGGGGCGCCCAGCCTGGAGGCGGTGCTGCCGCACCTGGCCACCGGCGCCCGCGTCGTGGTGATCGGCGTCGGCGGCGGGGCCCAGATGGACCTCAACCTGTTCTCGCTCATGGGGACGCGGGCCCGCATCGGCGGCTCCACGCTGCGCGGCCGCACCGGAGCGAGAAGGCCGGCGTGGCCGCCGGCATGGCGGCGCACGTCGTGCCCGCCCTGGCGACGGGGCGCATCCGCGTCCCGGTCTGCGAGACGTTCCCCCTGTCCGAGGCACAGGCCGCGTACGACCGCTTCGCCGAGGGCGCCAAGCTGGGCAAGGTCGTGCTGGTCGACGCGACCGACTGAGGCGGCGATGATTCAGGCCGTTCTCTTCGACGGGGACCAGACGCTGTGGGACTTCGAGCGCGTCATGCGTGACGCGCTGACGGCGGTGGCGGACGAGCTGCGGGCGGTGCGGCCCGGACCCTTCGCCGACGGGCTGCGCTGGCAGGACCTGCAGGATGACCGCACCGCGGCGGTGGCCGAGCACCCCGAGGTCTGGAGCCTGGAACGCCTGCGCGTCCTCGGGTTCGCCCGCACGCTGGAGCGGTTGCGCACCGCCGAGGGCGGTGACGAGGCGGCGGACGCTGCGTTGGCGAGGAGCATGGCCACCTCGTACTTCCACCACCGCGACCGCGACCCCGCCCTGTTCGACGACACGCTCCCCTGCCTGGACGCGCTGGCGCCGCGCTACCGGCTCGGCCTCCTCTCCAACGGGAGCCGCCTCCCCGAAAAGATTGGCCTGGCGCAGTACTTCGAGTCCGTCGTGTTCGCGCAGGACCACCGCGTCGCCAAACCCGACAAGGGGATCTTCGAGGTGGTCGAGCGCCAGTTGGGCGTGGGACCGGAGGCGTGCGTGCTGGTCGGCGACCACCCCGTCAACGACGTCGCCGGGGCGCGCGGTGCCGGCTGGCGCTCGGTGTGGATCGACCGGGAGGGCGCGGCCCCCTTCCCCGACGACGGCCCGCAGCCCGATGCCGTGATCACGTCCCTCCTGGACCTGCCCGGGCTGCTCCCCCGGCTCGGCGGTGACTGAATCCACGATCGGGGGCCGGGCGGGCCTCGAACTCTTTCGGGCGGGGAATCTGGAAGTAACAGGTGCCCCGGACCAGCATCGTGCCTTCAGCGTTCAGGATCCGCGAGTCCGCGATGGCCATCGCCCGGCCCTTGCGGACGATCTCGCTGCGCACGGTGTAGGTGCCGCCGATCTGGACGGCGTGCAGGTACTCGACGTTCAGCGAGACGGTGGGTGCGGAGGGGGTCTCGATCAACGGCATCAGGGCCGCCCCGCAGGATTCGTCGATCACCGTGGCGATGATCCCGCCGTGGACACTCCCGAAGGGGTTCGCCATGTCGGGCGTCGGCGACCAGGACATCTCGGCGTGACCGTCACGCGAAGAGAGGAACTCCCATCGACCGGGACTGTCGGCATACGGCGCTGGCATGTGCCTCTCCCGCTCTCTCGTCGGTCAGATGGAGCGGCGCTGTGGCTCGTGCGAGCGCGCCAGGTCCGAGGTGGTGTCGAGCTGCACCGCGCCGAGCCGCCGCACCGTGGCCGGCACGCCACCCTTCGTCAGGGGGGCGCCCCGGAGTCCCTGGTCGCCCGGCCCGACCTGTCGAACATCCTCGACGCTCAGCGTGTCGGTCGCCATGAGCGCTGAAACCTACCAAGGAACCGCTCGGTGCCCCTTTCGCCGCCGGCCATGCGAGCCGCCGGTGCTCCGCCCCCACGTCGTCGCTATTCCGGACCAGGTCGCCGTTGTCGACCCTCCTGAACGGCTACACGGCGGAGTGCACGCTGCTCCGGGTGAGGGCTGAGGTATTCCACCCAGCCCTCACCGCAAGAAGACGCCTTACCGCCACCGCCTGATCGCCAACGGCGTCCCTGCTCGCCTGTGGCTACGGAACATGTCTCGTGAAAACCCCAACCAAAAAAGCCCGCCACCTTCGTCGTGACGCTCGACGTGTAGTTGCTCGCCGGGGTCCCGACCGGTGTCAGGTTGACCGTGTCGGTGATGCTCGTACCCGGCCGCGCGCTCACATGGACCACCAAGAGCAGGTAGTCGACGCCGTACAGCCGCGATGGCCTTCGTGGACGTGCAGGTAACGGTGCCGCCCGTCGCTGAGCACTGCCAGCCCGGCGGCAGCGACCATGCGCCCAGGTAGGAGAGCCCGGTTGGCAAGGCGTCGGTGACCGTCAGCGTGCCGGTCGTGGCGGTGGCGGCCTCGTTGGTGACCCTGATCTCGTAGAGGCCCCCGATACCCCAGAGCAGTCCCGGCGACGACAGCTGGATCTTGAGGTTGTTTCCCGAAGTTGAGGCCGGGCTCACCGTGAGGCCCTGGGGGCTCGAGGTCGAGGCGTTGTAGGTGAAGCTGGTGTTCGACGACGACCCGCCGCTGTAGGAGGCGACCACGTTGGTGTAGGCGCCCGCCGGCAGCTGCGTGGCGCTGGCGAGCGAGCAGCTGTAGTTGACGCTGTCACCGCTGCCACCGCTCAAGGTCGCTTGGCACAGCTGGGTCTGCCCGGCGACCCCGTAGTCGTAGTAGACGGTGACCGTCCCGGCGGGGATCCCGTCCGAAGCTCGCCGGGCCGGCCACCGTGCCGGTGAAGGCCGCGGGCGAACCCTCGGAGCCATAGGTGAGGGTGGGCAGCGTGAGCGACGTGGTGGTGTTCTCGGGGGTGGCCGAGGCCGGGCTCACCGTGAGGCTCTGGGGGCTCGAGGTCGAGGCGTTGTAGGTGAAGCTGGTGTTCGACGACGACCCGCCGCTGTAGGAGGCGACCACGTTGGTGTAGGCGCCCGCCGGCAGCTGCGTGGCGCTGGCGAGCGAGCAGCTGTAGTTGACGCTGTCACCGCTGCCACCGCTCAAGGTCGCTTGGCACAGCTGGGTCTGCCCGGCGACCCCGTAGTCGTAATAGACGGTGACCGTCCCGGCGGGGATCCCGTCCGGCGCGCTCGGGCCGGCCACCGTGCCGGTGAAGGCCGCGGGCGAACCCTCGGCGCCATAGGTGAGGGTGGGCAGCGTGAGCGACGTGGTGGTGTTCTCGGTGCCTCGGGGCTCACCGTGAGGCTCTGGGGGCTCGAGGTCGAGGCGTTGTAGGTGAAGCTGGTGTTCGACGACGACCCGCCGCTGTAGGAGGCGACCACGTTGGTGTAGGCGCCCGCCGGCAGCTGCGTGGCGCTGGCGAGCGAGCAGCTGTAGTTGACGCTGTCACCGCTGCCACCGCTCAAGGTCGCTTGGCACAGCTGGGTCTGCCCGGCGACCCCGTAGTCGTAGTAGACGGTGACCGTCCCGGCGGGGATCCCGTCCGGGCGCGTCGGGCCGGCCACCGTGCCGGTGAAGGCCGCGGGCGAACCCTCGGCGCCATAGGTGAGGGTGGGCAGCGTGAGCGACGTGGTGGTGCTCTCGGGGGTGGCCGAGGCCGGGCTCACCGTGAGGCCCTGGGGGCTCGAGGTCGAGGCGTTGTAGGTGAAGCTGGTGTTCGACGACGACCCGCCGCTGTAGGAGGCGACCACGTTGGTGTAGGCGCCCGCCGGCAGCTGCGTGGCGCTCGAGCGAGCAGCTGTAGTTGACGCTGTCACCGCTGCCACCGCTCAAGGTCGCTTGGCACAGCTGGGTCTGCCCGGCGACCCCGTAGTCGTCATAGACGGTGACCGTCCCGGCGGGGATCCCGTCCGGCGCGCTCGGGCCGGCCACCGTGCCGGTGAAGGCCGCGGGCGAACCCTCGGCGCCATAGGTGAGGGTGGGCAGCGTGAGCGACGTGGTGGTGCTCTCGGGGGTGGCCGAGGCCGGGCTCACCGTGAGGCCCTGGGGGCTCGAGGTCGAGGCGTTGTAGGTGAAGCTGGTGTTCGACGACGACCCGCCGCTGTAGGCGGCGACCACGTTGGTGTAGGCGCCCGCCGGCAGCTGGGTGGCGCTGGCGAGCGAGCAGCTGTAGTTGACGCTGTCACCGCTGCCACCGCTCAAGGTCGCTTGGCACAGCTGGGTCTGCCCGGCGACCCCGTAGTCGTAATAGACGGTGACCGTCCCGGCGGGGATCCCGTCCGCGCTGCTCGGGCCGGCCACCGTGCCGGTGAAGGCCGCGGGCGAACCCTCGGAGCCATAGGTGAGGGTGGGCAGCGTGAGCGACGTGGTGGTGTTCTCTGCCTCGGGGCTCACCGTGAGGCCCTGGGGGCTCGAGGTCGAGGCGTTGTAGGTGAAGCTGGTGTTCGACGACGACCCGCCGCTGTAGGAGGCGACCACGTTGGTGTAGGCGCCCGCCGGCAGCTGCGTGGCGCTGGCGAGCGAGCAGCTGTAGTTGACGCTGTCACCGCTGCCACCGCTCAAGGTCGCTTGGCACAGCTGGGTCTGCCCGGCGACCCCGTAGTCGTAATAGACGGTGACCGTCCCGGCGGGGATCCCGTCCGACGCGCTCGGGCCGGCCACCGTGCCGGTGAAGGCCGCGGGCGAACCCTCGGCGCCATAGGTGAGGGTGGGCAGCGTGAGCGACGTGGTGGTGCTCTCGGGGGTGGCCACCGGGGCCTTGTAGGTGAAGTGGTCGGCGCTCGAGGTGGCCGAGGTGCCAGCGGGGTGGTCACCGTCACGTCAACCGTGCCCGCGTTCGGCCGGCGCATTGACCGTGATCGACGTCCCGGTGTCGGCCGTGACCGTCCCTGCCGTGCTCCCGAAATCGACGGCGGTTTGCGCCGGCGAGGTTGCTGCCCGTGACGGTCACGCCCGTGGTGCCGCCCAGCGGTCCGGCGTTCGGGCTGACGCTCGAGACGACGGGGACGAGGGAGGCCCCCGTCGGAGCACCCGAGAACTGGTCGAGATTGGCGCTCGAGGCCGACCCGTCGGTGAAGTACAGGTTCCCGCTCCCGATATTGAGGACCGACGTCGGGCCACTCAGCGTGGCCAACAGGTTCGACGGACCACCGGCGACCGTGTAGATGTCGCCCGCCGTCATGGCCACGCCGTAGTAGGTGGCCGTGCTCTCGGCCAGGACCCGGAGGGCCGGGCTGGTGCCCGTCGCCGCCCCGCTCACGGCCAGGACGACGTTTCCGGCGCCGTCGAGGGTCATCTGGCTGGTGCCGGCCACATTGGAGTCGACCCCGGCCGTGCCGTCGGGCGTGGCCGTGGTCCCACCGTTGCCGGCGAGCTTGTAGACGTTGCCCGCGGTGACGCTGAGGCCGTCGAGGGTGCCCGACTGCGCCGGGAGGACCCAGTCACAGCCAGAGCCGGGACCGGGTTCGTTGTCGGAGAGGTAGACGTTGTCCGAACTGTCGATGAAGGGCGCGGGGCTCTGGAAGTACTCCGCCGACGCCGACTCAGTGGTGGCACCGGCGGTGCAGTCGGTGCTGCCCTGCGAGGTCCCGGCGATCACCGCAGCGGACTGGGCCGGGATGCTCTGGCCGTAGAGGTTGAGGCTGCCCGAGGCCTGCTCATTGACGAAGATCGACTCCGTCACCGTCTCCCACCACGATGTTGCCGCTCGGGTCGACGGACATGCCGTTGGCCGGTGCCGCCACGTCGCCCATCTGGAGGGCCGAGGCCGGCGCACCGGAGAGACCGACGTCGGCGACGGTGTAGAGGTCACCCGCGGTCATGGCGACGCCATAGAAGGTGCCCGTGGTCTTGGCCACGACCTGAATGGCCGAGTCAGTTCCGTTCTCGCCGGCGATGAGGAGGTTGCCGTTGGGATCGAAGGCCACCGATGTCGGCGTGATCGGGTTCGCCGTGGCCACCGCCGTGGTCGAGTTGCCGAACTGGTTGTTGCCCGGCTCCGCGATCAGCCCGGCCGTCCCGGTGCCGGCCACGATGTAGGCGTCTCCGGCGGTGAGGCTTCCGAACGCAGGCGACGGGTTCGGCGCCGTCTGGATGTTGTACTCGTTGGACTCGGACGACCCTGCGATGAGGTAGACGAAGACCGAGCCCGCCTTCGTCTGGGCCACGGCCGTGTCGCCGTTGGACGGGTTGTAGGCCACGTAGGTGGGGCTGATCTGGGCCGAGCCGGCAGCTGCGGGGACGCCCAGGGAAGGAGCTGTGCTCCCGGAGTGCCCGGTGACGACGGTCACCGTGTTGCCGGCCGCCCCCGCCGGTGTCGAGCCCAGAGCGGGAACCAAGGCCGTGCCCAGCACGGCGGCCAGGCTGGCCACGCCGACGGTCCAGCCACGCCACCGCGCGGTCCGGGGGCGCGGCTGCTTCGCCGGCGCGTTGTTCGCCACTTCGTCGCTTCGGATCACGCTTTCCTCCTGAGGGCACTGATGCATAGGTAGTTTCGAACGAGAAGACACTGGGAGCGTCTCAAGCACACGGTCGGGCCGACCCCACGGTTCCGGGCGGCGACCGGGCCTGGCGTTGCGCTTTGGCATTGGGGAAGCCCTTTCTCGGCGCTCACCGCTCGTGCGTGCTCGATCTCATGTGTGGTGGCTCACCACCCGGACTCTCAAGGTGGAAAGCGGTTGCCGTACGCGGCGCAGCGGTCTGGGCCGAAGGGCCCAGACCGCTGCGCACAGCACATCGACAGCTCGGCGATGTCTCACCGACACGGATCGTGGTCAGGAAGCCAGACCAACCGGGATCGCCACATAGGCACCGGTGGCCGAATCGTTGACGACGATGTCGACCGATTGGCCCGCAGTTGCGGTTCCGCCGGCAGCTGTCGGAGTACGCACCCCCGACGAGAACCTTGACCCCAGCGGCGGCGAAGGTCACCTTCCCGTTGGATGCCACTGTCCCCGTGATCTCGGTGGTGCTGTCGCAGTGGGTAGCCAAATTGGCCGAGGTCACAGTGCCATCGCACTCTTGCGCCGTCACCGTGTCACCAGCCGGGAATTCCGCGGCCGTCACCTTGTCGACGTAGTTCGACGCGACGTTGGACGACTCCTTCACGGTCGCCGTGGGAACCGCAAAGGTAACGGCCTCGCTGAGGCCGACGCTCGGATTGGTCGAGTCGCTCACCAGGACCTCACAGGACCCACCGAACGAGCACGTTCCGTCTGCACTGTCGGAGAAAGCCGCACCGACTGGGAGGGTCACCCCGGTGGGGCTGAACGTGACTTTGCCGTTCGTGCCCACCGTACCGGAAATCTGCGTTCCGGCTATCGCAGTTGGAAGCAACCGTGGTCGGAAAGACGAGGTTCGGGTCACACTCTTGGGCCACGACCGTGTCGCCGATCGGGAAGCCGGCCGCCTTCACGGCGTCGACGTAGTTCCCGAGCACATTGGTCGTCTCCTTGAGCGCGAAGGCCGGGGAAGCGAACCCGACAGCCGCGCTGACGCCGATGGCTGAGTTGCCCGAATCGGTGACGCCGATGAGGCACGATCCACCGGCTTGGCACGTTCCGCCTGCAGCTGTCCGAGTAGCTACTCCCGATCCCGAGGGGCAGCCGGTGGGTGAACGTGACTTTGCCGTTGGGGGCCGCCGTTCCCGAAACCTGCGTTGTGGCATCGCAGTGAGTGGAGACCGTGCTCGGTACCAAGGCACTCGCATCACACTCTTGGGCGACGACGGTGTCCCCGATCGGGAAGCCGGACGCTTTCACGGCGTCGACGTAGTTCCCGAGCACGTCTGTCGTCTTCGTGACCGCGATGCTGGGGAGCGTGAAGCCGAGTGCCACACTGCTGGTGGTGGTCGCCCGGTGTTTCCGACAACGACGACGTAGCACGGCGTCGAACCAACCACGCCGCACGTATCGTCGTTGCGTGTCGATCGTCCCCACGTCCAGGTCGATCACGTAGTTCTTGAAGATACCGGCGTTTTTGCCGGTCCCGAGGGTCACGGTCGCCTGGTTGTCCGTGTCACACGTCGCCGCACTGTACGTCGTGGTGGCGCACTCATTGAGCGTGACGGTCGTGTCAGGTCGCCCAACCGGCGCCCGACACCTTCTCGGGGTAGTTCCCGATCAGGGCGGTCGACTTGGAGAGAGTAATCGTACCTCCGGGGACAGGCGGGGCCGTCGTCGGAGCACCCGTGATCTCGTCGAGATTGGCGCTCGAAGCCGACCCGTCGGTGAAGAGCAGGTTTCCGCTCCCGATGTAGAGGACCGACGTCGGGCCACTCAGCGTGGCCAAGGTCGAGGACACCGGCGACGTGTAGATGTCGCCCGCCGTCATGGCCACGCCGTAGTAGGTGCCCGTGCTCTCGGCCAGGACCTGGAGCGCCGGGCTGGTGCCCGTCGCCGCCCCACTCACGGCCAAGACGACGTTTCCGGCGCCGTCAAGGGTCATCTGGCTGGTGCCGGCCACATTGGCGTCGACCCCGGCCGTGCCGTCAGTCGTGGCCGTGGTCCCACCGTTGCCGGCGAGCTTGTAGACGTTGCCCGCGGTGACGCTCATGCCGTCGAGGGTGCCCGGCTGCGCCGGGAGGACCCAGTCACAGCCAGAGCCGGGACCGGCTTCGTTGTCAGAGAAGTAGACGTTGTCAGAGCTGTCGACGAAGGGCGCCGCGTTCTGGAAGTACTGCGACGACGCCGGGTCACTGGTTGCACCCGTGCCGCAGTCGGTGCCGCCTTGCGCGGTCCCGGCGATCACCGCAGCCGACTGGGCCGGGATGCTCAGGCCGTAAAGGGTCAGGGGGTCATCGGGACCGCCCACGGCCTGCTCATTGATGAAGATCGACTCCGTCACCGTCTCCCACCACGATGTTGCCGCTCGGGTCGACGGACATGCCGTTGGCCGGTGCCGCCACGTCGCCCATCTGGATGGCCGTGGCCGGCGCACCGGAGAGACCGACGTCTGCGATGGTGTAGAGGTCACCCGCGGTCATGGAGACGCCATAGAAGGTGCCCGTGGTCTTGGCCACGACCTGAATGGCCGAGTCAGTTCCGTTCTCGCCGGCGATGAGGAGGTTGCCGTTGGGATCGAAGGCCACCGATGTCGGCGTGATCGGGTTCGACGTGGCCACCGCCGTGGTCGAGTTGCCGAACTGGTTGTTGCCCGGCTCGGCGATCAGCCCGGCCGTCCCGGTGCCGGCCACGAGGTAGGCGTCTCCGGAGGTGAGCGATCCGAACGCGGGCGACGGGTTCGGAGCCGTCTGGATGTTGTACTCGTTGGACTCGGACCCCGATCCCCCCTGCGATCAGGTAGACGTAGACGGAGCCCGCCTTCGTCTGAGGCCACGGCCGTGTCGCCATTGGACGGGTTGTAGGCCACGTAGGTGGGGCTGATCTGGGCCGAAGCCTTGGGGACCGGGACGCCCAGGGAGGGAGCGGTGCTCCCGGAGTGACCGGCGATGGTCGACACCGTTGCCCGGCCGCTCCCGCCGGTGTCACGCCCAAGCCGGGAACCAATGCCGTACCCAGCATGGCGGTCAGGCTTGCCACGCCGATTGTCCAGCCGCGCCACCGCGCGGTCCGGGCGCGCTGGTGTTTTGCCGGCGCGCTGCTCGCCACTTCGTCGCTTCGGATCACGCTTTCCTCCTGAGGACTCTGATTCGTAGGTAGTTTCGAACGGGATGACACAAAGAATGTGCTGACGGGCACGGTCGGAGCGGTCCGATGGTTCCGGGGGGAAGCCAGGCCTGGCATTGCGCTTTGGCATTAGAGAAGGCCTTTCTCGGTGCTCATCGCTCGTTCGTGCTCGATCTCATGTGTAGTGGTGGTCGTGCAACTTTGGTTGTGGTTGTGGAACGACGTTGCCGTCCCGGCCAGTGGTCCGGGCCTGGACGGCCCGGACCACTGGCGCCAGGACATGCTTAGGAGCTTCTGCCGTCGAAGGTCGGCGTCGTCCAGGAATAGAACGAACCCTGACCCGGGAAGCCAAGCCCGAGAACTCCCGGCAGGTGGCGCCGGCCGCATCCGAGCCCGTCGGCGCCGATCGCGGACCGGTGGTCAGCGGCAAGAAGCCCTGGGCCGTGATGGTGCTGGCGTCGTCACCGTTGCACAGCACACTCTTGGTGCCGTTGGCCTGGTTGTCGAAGCCAATGAACATCTTGGCCCCGTTGTAATCGGGCAACAGCGTGTCGGCGACGTTGTAGACGTAGCGGACGCCCGGAATCGTGGCGGTGGAGTCCGACGGGTCGCTGGCCGACGTGAGCTGGTGGTACCACTCGTTGGCCTCCGACACGGTCCCGCCGTCGATGCCATATTTGCCCCGGTTGGTGTCCTGTTTGAAGTGACCGATCTGGGCCGTGAGGTCCACGTACGCCTCGCCCGATGCCCGACGTGTTCTGCATGGTGGCCAAGGACAGGGTGCCGGCCTCGAAGTTCCCCATCGTGTTGTGGGGCTGCTGCCGTCGAGGTCCTGCTCGACGATGTTGTTGGCCGTCGAGTTGTAGTCCGTGGTGTCGTTCCACTCGCTGCTGAACTTACCGGCCGAGTAGATGTAGATGGCCGCTGCCGTGACGTTACCGGCCGCGATGGCGCCGCCCGCCGCGTTGTTGGCGTCGGGAGCCCGATGCTGTTCTGGTAGATGATGCCGTCCTCGGTGTTCTCTTCGTTCGGACTGGCATCGTTGCGGCGCACGGCGTCCGAATCCGACGATCGGCGTGGTGCGCCGCTGGTGCAGATTGAGGGCGACGCCCCCGCTTGGTGGGGTCGAATCCGAGGACATCGGTGTAGACGGCCCGCGTCCCAGACCCCGACTGTGGCCAGAACAACGCGATGGGTGAGTTGGCGCCCGTGACTCCGTTGACGGTGATCTGGTCCCAGTTGGTGTACACGCACTCGTAGATCTTCTGGACCTGGGTCAGCGTCAAGCCCTTCGACGCGCCCGTGTCCGCAGCCTGCCGTGCGGACGTTGGACGGGGCGTCGTTGCCGACCATGGGCACCACGCCGTCGAGAGCGTAGGCGTAGTAGTCGAGATGCGACCGGCTCGGGTCGCCATTCTCGCCGGTCGCGGCTCAGTGACAGCGTCTCGCTGTGGGGCGCCGGAGGCGACGACGACCGGGAGAAGTCGATGCAGCCCGCACTGCGGTGCCTCTCTTCTCCGGCCAGAGCCGTCTTGCCCTGGCCCGAACCGTTGGGAGGCTGGAGCCCTGTGCTGTAGTTGATGCCAGCCGAGCAGGTCTGGGAGTCAGGGGCGATCGTCTGGGTCTCCGACCCGGCCTCCGCGTTGGGGTTGATGTCATTGAGCTCCGGGAACAGCGCATGCATCATGAAAAACGTCGTGAATGAGCCCACCGCCGTCATCTCGGTGTTGCTGGCCCCGGCGGGTGCGGCGGCGACGACGACTGTGGCACCGCAGCCGGCCAGCACCATGGCTCCGGCGAGGATCCCTCTCCTCAAAATTGATCCCTTTATTTTGTATTTCACTTTCGCTCCTTCGTGAGGTTCATTGTGAAACTGAGTGAAACGGCGCTATGAGCTCGAACGCGGCACAACCAGTCCGAGCTGCTCTTCTGTGGCTCCACGCTTTCGTTTGATGGACAAGATGACGAGGAGAGCAAGCAGCGGAACCCACGAACTGGCCGGCTTTCGCCACCCGTGGATTCACCAATCCCCATCCGGACGCAGGGACCTTAACGAGCAGAGATGAACTTCAAGGTAACGTTTCGCGCACAACGGTTAATCTTTGGGTAAACAGTCGGAGCGGTCCGAGCTGCGGTTTCGCAGGTCATGTCGGGCTTGCCGGCTATGGCCTGACCTATCAGGACGGCCTCGTCCGTTTCTTGCTCCTACGAGTGGCTCAAGTGGGTGGAACCATCCCGTCTCCGGCCCTGCTGAACCCCGCGACCGCATGGCGCGATGACTTCGAGCAATTCGTCGAGCGGTCCGAGCTCACCGTCGTGGGTTCAAGGCGTCGAAGCCCAGAGAGCGGCGATCCGGGCCTGGGATGTCTAGGAGCCGCCGAGGTCGCTGTTCAGGGTCGCTTCGTCCTTCTGCATGATCTGCACTCGCTTCTGGAAGTCTTTGGCGGCGCGACGCGACCCGTGCTGCAGTGCGGCTAGGCAATCGGCCGCGCCGAGGGCCGACGTCCCGATCATGCTCGTCCAGGCCTGTTCGGCACCGGCCATCGGGATCGGGGGAGCCGCGGTGCGAGCCTTCGCTGCATCAGAGGCCCATGTGCGGCAGTCGTTCACGGTGGTTTTGACCTTCGCCTTTGTCACGTGGTGCTGCGCCCGCTTGCCGTCGTCGACCACGACCAGCACGTCGTCGGCCAGGATGCCGATGTCGTGCTCGTAGCGCTGTTCCCACAGCGCCAGGGTCAGATCGGTAGTCGTTGTGGTGGCCGACGATGCATTGACCGCCGGCGGACCCGAACTCGATGTCGTGGAGGCGGCACCCACGGGAAGGGCGCCGACCACCGGGGCGAGCCCGACGATCACGCCGACGCAGACCAGGCCGAGGAACCGGTGGCGCCGGAGGGGACCGACGCTGCGCTCGGCCATCAGAGGGGTCGGACGTGTTTCGCCACGGCGATGACCGCCGAAGCCGGCACGCCGAAGCCGGCCACGGTCACATAGGACACGGGGCTCAGGTACCTGGGCACACCCGTCGTCGAAAACGCCCAGCTCACATCGGTCTGCCCCCCACTGGTGAGCACGTTCGCCGTGACGCCCTTCTTGAGGACCACCTTCTGAGAGCTCGAGAACTGCGGGGTCCGAGCCGTCTTGCCCGGTGCCACGGCGCTGTTGACATTCACCTCGACGACGATGGCCGGTGGTCCGTTCGCGGTGATGGAGTCATCCTTGGCGGTTCCCGCCGGCGAGTACACCGTCTGATAGTTGGCGAAATTGTTGGGCAGCGGCGCCACGTCACGCCGCAGCGGGAGTAAGCCGCCGGGCACCTGGGTGGCGTGCGGTAGCTGGCACCACCACCCGTCCGACTTGGGGCTGGCTCCTTCCTGCTGGGCGTAGAGCGGGGCTTCGATCGAGGGGTCCGACGCCATCGGGGCGCACCCCACTGACTTGAGCGGCCCCAGGGTGCTGGTCGCGCCAACCGGTGGTCCCAGCCAAATGGCCGGGACCACCGACACCGCCGACAACCACGATGCCCATTGCGGTGACCCGCCGCCCTGAGGATCTCTCCGTGAGGGCTGGGCTTGACCTTGGTGTGATGCCGGGTCATCGGGCTTCCGGGTGGGCGGCGATGCCCACGATCGGCTGGTTGAGGTGCATCCCTCCCGCCGAGCCGTCGAAGACGGCATCGCCGTAGTTGAAGATGCCACCGTCGGAAGCGACCAGCCAGTAGCCCTTGCCGCTCGCCGTGGGCGCGATGCCCACGATCGGCTTGTTGAGCGGCGTCGCGCCCGCCGAGCCCTCGAAGGGAGCATCGCCGTAGTTGAAGATGCCACCGTCGGAGGCCACCAACCAGTAGCCGTTTCCGCTCGGGGTCGACGCCATGCCGACGATCGGCTTGTTGAGGTGCATCCCTCCGGTCGAGCCGTAGAAGGTGGCGTCTCCGAAGGCGAAGATCCCGCCGTCGGAAGCCACCAACCAGTAGCCGTTTCCGCTCGGGGTCGACGCCATGCCGACGATCGGCTTGTTGAGGTGCATCCCTCCGGTCGAGCCGTAGAAGGTGGCGTCTCCGAAGGCGAAGATCCCGCCGTCGGAGGCCACCAACCAGTAGCCGTTTCCGCTCGGGGTCGCCGCCATGCCGACGATCGGCTTGTTGAGCGCCATTCCTCCGGTAGAGCCGTGGAAGACCGCGTCGCCCTCGGCGAAGACCCCGCCGTCGGAGGCCACCAACCAGTAGCCGTTTCCGCTCGGGGTCGCCGCCATGCCGACGATCGGCTTGTTGAGCGTCGTTCCTCCGGTCGAGCCGTGGAAGTTGGCGTCACCGTAGGAGAAGATCCCCCCGTCGGAAGCGACGGACCAGTAGCCGCCAACCGACACGGGGAGGGTCGCGGCGATCGGGGTCCCCGTCAGCTGGGCCAACGTGGGCGACGTGCTGCTGTTGACGGTGGCGGTCACGCAGCCGGTCGACGAGCTGAATGTCTGGCTCGAGAACGGCACCCATGCGGATCCGGTCCACCACGAGATCGACTGGCCACCGGTGCCAAGCGCGCACACCGTGATGGTCACGGAGGAGAAGTCGCTCCCGGTTGCCAGCTTGACGTCGTAGTACACGCCGGTTCCGCCCGAGACTGCGTCACCTGTCGGGTTGCTCGAATACTGGGCAACCGTGAGTGCTCCGACCCCGGAGCCACTCGCCGTCGTGGGCGAAGGCGAGCCGGGGAGGGCGGCGGTGGCGGTACCGGTCGGGCTGGCGGAAAACCCACCGGCCTGTTCCGTTGCGCCGGACACGTTCGGCGGGTAGCTGAACTGGTCGGCGCTCGAGGTGGCCGAGGTGCCACCGGGCGTCGTGACCGTCACGTCGACCGTTCCCGTGCCGGCCGGCGAGGTCACCGTGATGGAGTCCGCCGTGTCGGCGGTGACGGTCCCTGCCGTGGTCCCGAACTTGACCGCGGTGGCGTTCGCCAGGTTGGCTCCCCGTGACCGTGACGCTGGTGCCGCCAGCCACCGGTCCGGCACTCGGGCTGACGGCTGTGACCGTCGGGGCCGGAATGTAGGTGAAGTGGTCGGCGCTCGAGGTGGCCGAGGTGCCACCAGCCGTTGTGACCGTCACGTCGACCGTGCCCGTGCCGGCCGGCGAGGTCACCGTGATGGACTCGCCGTGTCGGCGGTGACGGTCCCGGCCGTGGTCCCGAAGTCGACCGCGGTGGCGTTCGCCAGGTTGGTACCCGTGACCGTGACGCTGGTGCCGCCAGCCGCCGGGACCGGAGGTCGGGCTGACGGCGGTGACCGTCGGCGCCGCGCGTGTAGGTGAAGTGGTCGGCGCTCGAGGTGGCCGAGGTGCCACCGGGCGTCGTGACCGTCACGTCGACCGTGCCCGTGCCGGCCGGCGAGGTCACCGTGATGGAGTCCGCCGTGTCGGCGGTGACCGTCCCGGCCGTGGTCCCGAAGTCGACCGCGGTGGCGTTCGCCAGGTTGGTCCCCGTGACCGTGACGCTGGTGCCGCCGCCCAGCGGTCCCGCACTCGGGCTGACGGCGGTGACCGTCGGCACCGCTATGTAGGTGAAGTGGTCGGCGCTCGAGGTGGCCGAGGTGCCACCAGGCGTCGTGACCGTCACGTCGACCGTGCCCGTGCCGGCCGGCGAGGTCACCGTGATGGAGTCCGCCGTGTCGGCGGTGACGGTCCCTGCCGTGGTCCCGAACTTGACCGCGGTGGCGTTCGCCAGGTTGGTCCCCGTCACCGTGACGCTGGTGCCGCCACCGGCGGGACCGGAGGTCGGGGCTGACGGTTGCGACCGTCGGGGCCGGAATGTAGGTGAAGTGGTCGGCGCTCGAGGTGGCCGAGGTGCCACCAGCCGTCGTGACCGTCACGTCGACCGTGCCCGTGCCGGCCGGCGAGGTCACCGTGATGGAGGCCGCCGTGTCGGCGGTGACGGCCCCGGCCGTGGTCCCGAAGTCGACCGCGGTGGCGTTCGCCAGGTTGGTACCCGTGACCGTGACGCTGGTGCCGCCACCGGCGGGACCGGAGGTCGGGCCGACGGCTGTGACCGTCGGCGCCGGCGTGTAGGTGAAGTGGTCGGCGCTCGAGGTCGGCGAGGTGCCGACCGGCGTGGTCACCGTCACGTCAACCGTGCCCGTGCCGGCCGGCGCAGGTCACCGTGATGGAGTCCGCCGTGTCGGCGGTGACCGTCCCTGCCGTGGTCCCGAAATCGACCGCGGTGGCGTTCGCCAGGTTGGTGCCCGTGACCGTGACGCTGGTGCCACCGCCCAGCGGTCCCGCACTCGGGCTGACGGCTGCCACCGTCGGCACCGCCGTGTAGGTGAAGTGGTCGGCGCTCGAGGTGGCCGAGGTGCCACCAGCCGTCGTGACCGTCACGTCGACCGTTCCCGTGCCGACCGGCGAGGTCACCGTGATGGAGTCCGCCGTGTCGGCGGTGACGGTCCCGGCCGTGGTCCCGAAGTCGACCGCGGTGGCGTTCGCCAGGTTGGTACCCGTGACCGTGACGCTGGTGCCGCCACCGGCGGGACCGGAGGTCGGGCTGACGGCTGTGACCGTCGGGGCCGCCATGTAGGTGAAGTGGTCGGCGCTCGAGGTGGCCGAGGTGCCAGCAGGGGTGGTCACCGTCACGTCAACCGTGCCCGCAGATTCGGCTGGCGCATTGACCGTGATCGACGTCCCGGTGTCTGCCGTGACCGTCCCTGCCGTGGCCCCCAAAATCGACGGCGGTTTGGCCGGTGAGGTTGCTGCCCGTGACGATCACGCCCGTGGTGCCGCCCAGGGGTCCGGCGCTCGGGCTGACGCTCGAGACGACGGGACGAGGGAGGGCCCCGTCGGAGCACCCGAGAACTCGTCGAGATTGGCGCTCGAGGCCGACCCGTCGGTGAAGTACAGGTTCCCGCCTCCCGATATTGAGGAGCGACGTCGGGCCGCTCAGCGTGGCCAACAGGTTCGACGGACCACCGGCGACCGTGTAGATGTCGCCCGCCGTCATGGCCACGCCGTAGTAGGTGGCCGTGCTCTCGGCGAGGACCTGGAGGGCCGGGCTGGTGCCCGTCGCCGCCCCGCTCACGGCCAAGACGACGTTTCCGGCGCTGTCGAGGGTCATCTGGCTGGTGCCGGCCACATTGGCGTCGACCCCGGCCGTGCCGTCGGGCGTGGCCGTGGTCCCACCGTTGCCGGCGAGCTTGTAGACGTTGCCCGCGGTGACGCTCATGCCGTCGAGGGTGCCCGACTGTGCCGGGAGGACCCAGTCACAGCCAGAGTCGGGACCGGTTTCGTTGTCGGAGAAGTAGACGTTGTCCGAACTGTCGATGAAGGGCTCGGGGCTCTCGAAGTACTGCGACGACGCCGAGTCAGTGGTGGCACCGGCGGCGCAGTCGGTGCTGCCCTGCGAGGTCCCGGCGATCACCGCAGCGGACTGGGCCGGGATGCTCTGGCCGTAGAGGTTGAGGCTGCCCGATGGCCTGCTCATTGACGAAGATGACTCCGTCACCGTCTCCCACCACGATGTTGCCGCTCGGGTCGACGGACATGCCGTTGGCCGGTGCCGCCACGTCGCCCATGTGGAGGGCCGAGGCCGGCGCACCGGAGAGACCGACGTCGGCGACGGTGTAGAGGTCACCCGCGGTCATGGCGACGCCATAGAAGGTGCCCGTGGTCTTGGCCACGACCTGAATGGCCGAGTCAGTTCCGTTCTCGCCGGCGATGAGGAGGTTGCCGTTGGGATCGAAGGCCACCGATGTCGGCGTGATCGGGTTCGCCGTGGCCACCGCCGTGGTCGAGTTGCCGAACTGGTTGTTGCCCGGCTCCGCGATCAGCCCGGCCGTCCCGGTGCCGGCCACGATGTAGGCGTCTCCGGCGGTGAGGCTTCCGAACGCGGGCGACGGGTTCGGCGCCGTCTGGATGTTGTACTCGTTGGACTCGGACCCCGACCCTCCGCGATGAGGTAGACGTAGACCGAGCCCGCCTTCGTCTGAGGCCACGGCCGTGTCGCCATTGGACGGGTTGTAGGCCACGTAGGTGGGGCTGATCTGGGCCGAGCCCGCAGCTGCGGGGACGCCCAGGGAGGGAGCTGTGCTCCCGGAGTGACCCGGTGACGACGGTCACCGTGTTCCCGGCCGCCCCCGCCGGTGTCGAGCCCAGAGCGGGAACCAACGCCGTGCCCAGCACGGCGGCCAGGCTGGCCACGCCGACGGTCAAGCCACGCCACCGCGCGGTCCGGGGCGCGGCTGCTTCGCCGGCGCGCTGGTCGCCACTTCGTCGCTTCGGATCACGCTTTCCTCCTGAGGGCTCTGATGCATAGGTTCATAGATCGTTGCGAAGTACGCATATCTAGCGGTTCCGGAGGGAAGCCAGGCGTCGCGTTGCGCTTTGGCATTCGATGCGGCATTTCTCGCATTCGATGGTGGACAGCGTGCATCACATCCACGCAGGTAGGAGGCGGCTGATGCTTTCGGCCGCCAAGACGGTGAATGCCACGAGCGGCGCCGTACTCAACAGATAGGCAGTACGGACGGTGCAGCGGCGATAAAGCAGGACCGCACCCACGGCGATCACGGCCAAGGGCCTGCAGGCTCAGGACCAGCTCGGCCCAGGCGCCCGATTCGCCCGTGTTGCCCAGTTGACTCGAATTTCGTGCTGCCTGGGGCGTCGCCACATACGGCTTGCCACGCAGTATCGCCGTCACTTCGATGGCCCGGCTGCTGTTCCACGGCAGAGAGGAGGCCGAAGTAACCAACGTCAGGCGGTTGTCGGACGTGTGCCGGTAGAGCGTCTCGAGCGTCACCGTCGGTGCCGCAGCCGATGTCGGTGCGCCGCCCGGTGTCGGCGCCGGGCCGCGGACCCGATAGTCACCGCCGTCACGCGACGGACGACGTAGATGGACTGACCTTCGGTGGTGGCGGTGAGGACCCTGTCGCCGCGCTTGAGCTGGCTCAGTCGCCCGAAGACGCCCCCGTAGCCAGCGTTGCGACCGACGACAGCGGCGTTGCCCGGCTGACCGAGTCCGGCCGTACCGGGGACGTGACCGGGACCCGAGACGGTCTGGCTCGAACCGACTCCCTCCACCACGGCCTGGTTGATACCCAGCGCCGGGATGGCCAACACGCCGACCGGCTGGCCCACCACCGGCGGTTGCGTCGGGAGATTCACCTTGTCCAACGCTTTGTCCAGCACCGCCGCGTTCGAGATATTGAGGCGCTCGGTGGCCATCAGGGCCCGCTGATCGCGTGCCTGCACCAGCGAGCCGATCCCATAGATCACGGCTCCCACCGCGACGAAGAAGACCACGATCACCACGAGCGAGCCGACGATGATCCGCCGGAAGCTTGGCGGCCAACGCCCGGTTGGCGTCTCCAGCCTCCTCGATCTCCGCGGCCACGGGGGCGATCTCAACCGGATCGGAGCCATGGAGCTCGTCTGCCCTCGGGGGTGCGGAGGCATGCGTGACCGTCATGTCTCTCCGAGGCCTTCCTGTACCGGCGGAACGTCGGCAGCAGCAGGCTGCGCCTGGGACCGGAGCCCGCCCAGGGCCTGGCTCAACGACCGACCGGAGATCAAGAGGACGAGGCCCGGCAACAGCAAGGTCAGGACCAGAATGCCGAGGAGGGGCAGCGCCCAGCTGTCGGCCGAGACCGTTCCGAACGCGGCCAGGCTCAGGGCCGCCGCCCGGGACGATGCCGTCGGCGAAGCAGCAGCGGTCTTGCCGTGGCTCGTCTGCGAAGACGTCGAGCCGTCGGCCGCGCCGGGGACGTCCGAGGAGAGATCCGACGATCCGAGCGCATAGGGACTCGCATCGCTGGAGCCCGAGGGCGTGGACGAGGACGAGGACGAGGACGAGGACCCGCGCAGAGGTCGTGCTCGAGTTCGAGCCCGCCGCCGCTGCGGTCGGCGTGCAGGCCGGCGCCGCGGCCCCGACCTTGGCGATGTCGGCCGTTGCCTGGGCGAACGAGGGTGCTGGGCAACGGTGCCATCCCCGCCGGCAGGTCGTCCTGACCCCGGTTGACGAGGAAGGTCAGCCACTGACTCATCGCTGTTTGGGCGGCGGTGTTCGCGGTGCAATCGCTGTTGAGCAGAGGCTGAGCCGGGGCGATGGCGTACTCGACGTAGGTGAGCGGGTAGGGCTCGACGCCGTCCACGGCTCCCCCGTCGGGGTTCGGGAGCAAGGTGCCGTCTGGTTGCGCCGTCATGTTCGCCACTGCCGCCTGCATGGACGATGTGGTCGGGGCGACGTAGGTCGCCTGGGCAGGAGGCGGCCGTCAGCGAGTCGGGCGTCTGCAGGGCGAAGTCGTCGAGACCACCCCAGGTCGCCGCCGCCGTGGCGGCGTCGGTGAAGGCCCACCATGCGGTCCCGGACAAAGGTGTCGTGTAGTGGGTGAGGATGCTCCGTCCCGTGTAGGTCTGGACGTCGTACGCGGGAGGCGGCGCGCCGAAGTTCGAGATGGTGCCAAGCGGTTCAGACCCGAACGCGGCTAGAGCATCGGGCGCGCTGGCCAGCTGCGTGGGCACCAAAGCGTCGAGGAAGCTGGTGGCCAGATAGGTGGTGGCATCGGTCCCCGACGTTGCAGCCACTCCCAACCCGGAGCCGGCGCCGACAATCGCGCAGCCTGCGCAGGTGAGCTGTTGGCCGCTCGAGAGCTGAGGGTTCAACGCCAGCAGGCCCTGGCCCAGCTGGCTGTCCCAGCTCCCGCTATCGCTCGTCACTTGTCCGCTCGCCGAGACGTCCTCGTAGCCGCCATTGCTCAGGAGCTGGGCGAACTGAGCGAGGGTGATCTTGAGCTGCGAATAGCCGGTCAGCGCGATCCCGAAGCCGCTGTAGGGCGGCGATTGCAGCACGTTCGGCGAGTGTGCGAGCACCACCGCGTTCAACGCGATCGGTATGGCAACGTAGGGACGCGCAGGCTCCGCGCCACCTTGACAGTTCGCCGGTGAGAAGTCCGACCCCGATGCCCCGTAGCCGACTGCGCTGTAGGCCAGGTCGACGCTGTCGCTGGCGAAGGCGCACAGCGCCTCGTCGTCGCTGTGGCCCGACTCCGAGGTTGTGCGTGAGCGCCTGCCCGCCCCCGGCCCCGCTCTTACAGGCGTCGATCCCCAGCTGGGTCAGGGTCTCGCTGAGACGATCGGGACTCGCGCTGGCGATCTGGCCGGGTGCCGGACCATTGCAGACCAGGCCGGCCGACGAGTCGAGGAAGGTAACAGGAACCCCCAGGAAATAGACGTTGTGCTGACCTGGAGTGAGCACATTCTCCGTCCAGACGGCAACGGCGAACGTGCACGGCTCACTGGGCAGGCAGTTGACCGAAAGGTTGTTGAACGGCAGCGGCTGTTGTCCGCCCTGGCCGATCTCGGCCAAAGCCTGGCCGCTCACCGTCGGGATAGTCGCCTGCCGTGCCAGCGACGTTCGTGTTGGTGTTCGGCTGGGGAGCAATGGCCGGCAACGCCGCGCCGTTGGCGACTATGGAGCTCAAATCGGAGTTGACGTAGTCGAGACAGTTCAGGGGAGGCGCTCCGGCAGTGGTGGAGTTGACCAGGGGAAACCCGGTGGTACCTCGAGGTGAAGCTCTGGTTACCTGGACTCTCGGAGACGGGAAGCTGGACGTCGGATGCGCACCACCCGGTGCCCACGGCGGCGATCTCCAACCCGGTGCTCGTCCCCGAGCGCGGTGCGCGTGACGGTGAACGGCATGGCCTGGCCGTCGACCAAGTTCTGGGTGGCGGACGGGCTCATGGTGAGCGTGAAGTAGGGGTTGTCGTTGTTGTCGGGCGTTGTGTCCGCCCGTGCGACCCCAGCGGGACCAAGAAACCCCGTCAGGACGACCGCCAGTCCACCCACCAGTCCCAGCACGACGAGCAGCGCGCCCATGGTGCGGTGTCCTCTGGCGCGTGACATCGACCGGGGGCAGGGCCATGGGTGCTGCTGTGCCGTGCTCATCGCTCGTTCGTGCTCGATCTCATGTGTGGTGGTGTGTTCAACTTTGGTTGTGGAACTTTGGTGATGGAACGAGGTTGCCGTCCCGCCAGTGGTCTGCGCATGAGCTCGAAGCGGCATGGCCAGTCCGAGTTGCTCTTCTGTGGCTCCACGCTTTCGTTTGATGGACAAGATGACGACAGGAACGGCGAGGATGATCAGAAGGGCGAGCAGCGGTACCCACGGGCTCGTCGGCAAATCGCCGCCGACCAGGGCGGCGGGATTGGCGGGTTGCGTGGGCGACGTCACTGACTTGGAGGCCTGGGTCGCCGCCGGCTGCCGAATCAGTCCCGCTCGCGCCGGAGCCGGTTCCGCTGGCGCCGGACGCCAGAGGCGATAGAGGCGGATGTCGAGCCGGCGACGCCCGACGCGAGCAGTGGTACCATGGGCTCGTCGGCAAATCGCCGCCCACCAGGGCAGCAGGATCCGCGGGTTGCGTGGGCGACGTCACTGACTTGGACGCGTGGGTCTTCCCGGCTGCCGAAACAGTCCCGCTCGCGCGGCGGCGGTTCCACCGCTGCCTGACGCCAGGGCTTCGGAGGTGGCAGCCGACCCGGCGGCGCCGGACGACCTGTTGCACCTGTTTTCCCGCTGGCGGTACCGGCCGCCGCTGCTCCGGGTGCGTTGCCGATGGGAGGCAATGGGGGTGGCGACGAACCGGTGCCCAGGTTCCCGCTGAAGGTGGGATTGCTGCAGTTCGAGGCGCTCAGCTGCTGAGCCGGTTGCCCCAGCATCCAACCGACCGCGTTGGCCAGGAACTGCGACAGTTGTGGTGGCAGGGGGGCGTAGCCGATTTCGGACATGGTCGATCTGGCCGGCGCAGGCGATGTAGTCCATGAACTGGGCCATGGTGTTGGCGATGCCCGGATTCGGATAGGGCGAGGTACACGTCGAACGCGCTGAGTTCGGCGCACACTGGACCAAAATGTAGGAGTAGGCGGAGATCGGGTAGGCCAGCGGGTTGGTGCTGGTGTAGACGCCCGTCAGGTCCTGCGAGGTGTCGGGGGCGAGTTGGGCCGATTGCAGCGCGGCGCTGATGTTGACTGCGTACGGCTGCACCCAGTTGCCCGAGGCGTTCTGCACCCAGGCGACGTTGTCGTTATAGACCTTGGCGTAGCCGAACTCGTCGTAACCGATGGTCCAGCGGTTGGCGGCTATGTAGTTCGCCTCCGTGTCCGAGCCCGACTGGCACGCCATGTTGGCCGGCGAGTTTGCATTGTCGACCTCGAGGAGCCTCGAGCCGGTCGAGAAGCCGTTCTGCGCCGCCCAGGCCGCGTAGCCCGTGGGGTCAGTGTGGGCGACGAAGTCGTAGAACAGCGCCGTCGTGCCCGACTGCCCGGTCCGACAGACCACCGTGATGTGCTGGTTGGGGAGGATGACCCCACCGTTGTCGGCGCTGATGGCCGGGTCGTCCCAGTTGTTGATGACGCCCAAGAAGATCTTGGCGATCGTCATGGGCGACAGGCGCAGCGAGGTGATGGGGTCCTGCCCGCTGGCGGTGACGGCGGCGTTGTACATGATGGCCGTCGCCCCGGCGACGTCGGGCGTGTACTCGAATCCGCGCGGCGGGTTGCTGGGCTGACCCAGGAAGGAGCTCGGAGAACTCGGCCTCGGTTCCGGCGAAGTCGGCCGTGTTCTGGCTGTAGGCCTCCAACCCGGCGGGCGAGCTGGTGGGCGTGTAGTTGAGGTTCAGTCCCTGGTTCTGCACACTCTGGGTCCACTCCTGGAAAGCCAGCGCAGCGTAGGTGGACCCCTGGCCGTTGGCCGGAGCAAGGTTGGCCGCTCCCGCCGGCGCGCTCGCACCACCCAGGAGGACCAGGGTGGCGACCAGCGAGACAGCGAGCGAGAGCGCGGCCAGCACGGGCAGCCGAAGCGAGGGGGAGCGCTTCACCCGAACCTGCCATGGACGTAGTCTTGGGTGCGCGGGTCTTCGGGTGAATCGAACATCTTTTCGGTCGGGCCCTGCTCAATCAGGCGCCCGGGCTGGTTCTCCGCGGCCAGGAAGAAGACGCACCGGTCTGAGACACGCCGCGCCTGCTGCATGTTGTGCGTGACGATCACCACCGTCACGTCGTTGCGCAGCTCCATGATTGTCTCTTCGATTCGCCCGGTCGACGTGGGGTCCAGGGCGGAGCAGGGCTCGTCCATGAGCAACACGTTCGGAGCCACAGCGAGTGACCGCGCAATGCACAGACGCTGCTGCTGGCCACCCGAGAGCGCACCGCCCGGGCTATCGAGCCGATCGCGCACCTCCCGCCACAGACCAGCCCGCTGGAGCGACTGCTCGACCAGCGCATCGTGGTCGCTGCAACGGATTTTGGTGAGCTTCAGCCCGCTCAGCACGTTCTGCCGGATACTCATCGCAGGGAACGGATTGGGCTTCTGGAAGACCATGCCGATCCGGGTGCGGATGACCTGGGCACGCATGTCGGCGCCGTAGATGTCCTCGCCATCGAGCAGGATCTCACCGGCCATGGCGGACCCGGGCACCAGTTCGTGCATCCGATTGAGCAGCCGCAAGAAGGTTGATTTGCCGCAGCCCGACGGTCCGATCAGAGCGGTCACCTCGCCGGACGCCATCGTCAGGAACACGCCCTCTAGGGCCAAGTGGTCGCCGAACCACGCACAGGCGTCTCGCGCCTCGAGGGCGGCCGCGCCTGGAGGCGGGCCACCGATCAACGTCGGGACGACCGCAGGGCCCTCGACAACGGGAACCTGGGCCGTGCGCTCCGGGCCATCGTGCGCAGTCTCGTTCTCGCCGGCGACGCCGGCCCGGTGGTTCAGGGTTCCCTCCGGCTGGGGTACGTGGAGGTCGGTCACGTCTCTCCTTGGGCCGAGGGCATCGGGCCAACAGTCCGTGACGTGGACGCCAGCAGCCGGGGTGCAGTGGGCAGCGGCTCTGACGGCCGGCGGGCGGGACGGAGGTGGATCCGGCGCTTCTTGGCCACTGACCGGTCACGTCCGATGATCCGGGCCACGACGAAGAGGCTCAGGATCAGCATCAGCAAGACCAGCGCGCCGGCGTAGCCACGCTGGATGTCGGCGGTCGATTGGGTGCGGACGAAGCGGTAGATGAAAAGCGGCAGGCTCTCTTGCGGTCCTTTGAACGGGTTGGCGTTCATGAGGTTGGAGCCAAAGGCCGTGAACAGCAGCGGTGCGGTCTCGCCTGCCTCGCGGGCAATGCCGAGGATGGCCGCGGTCGCCACGCCGGTCGATGCCGTGGGGAGGACGACGGAGAGCACGACCTTGGCCCGCGAGGCCCCAAGGGCCAGCCCAGCCTCCCGGAGGCCATTCGGCACGAGTCGGAGCACGACCTCAATGGCCCGGCAGATGGTCGGCATCATCGTCATCGACAGGGCCAAGGACGCCATGAAGCCGTTGAACGAGAACAATTCGTTGTACTTGGAGAGGGGGATGATCAGGGTGGCGTAGATGAACAAGCCGCTCACGATTGATGGCATGCCGCTCATGGCGTCGACGAAGATCCGCACCGGGCGTCGCAACTTCGATCTGCTCTCATTGAGGAAGAACGCCGCCGCTGTGCCCAAGGGAAGCGAGATCAACAAGGCGAGCCCCACTTGCTCGATCGTCCCGACGATCGCGTGCAGACCACCGCCCGCCGTGGCCGGCTGGGTCGGGGTGACACCCCGCTGGTCGTGGAAGAAGAAGCTGGGCCGGAGGGCCGGGAGGCCCTTGATGAAGATGTAGGTGACGAGCCAGGCAAGGGGAATGAGCACGATCACCATGGCGCTGGCCACGGCGACGGTGACGGTCCGGTCGACGGCCGCCAACCATCCCACCCGGTCATAGCTGGCAACGAAATAGATGGCCAAGAACAACAGGTAGGCGACTATCCAGAAGAGCAGCCACCCGACACCATCGGTGAGGACCGAGAAGACGAGCCAGCAGAGGCTGATGGAGCTGACGGCGGCGGCGGCGGCGATGAGGACGTCCATCCGCGTGAGGCCCCTCGGCCGGCGGGGCTGCCGCCGGGGGACGGGACGCTGGGGTGACGGGCTGTCCGGCGGGAGGGGCGGGCCGCCGTCCTCGTCCGAAGCGTGGTCCGTGCGCGGGTGCTCGACGACCGACGTCACAGGTCGACCCCTGCTCCTGATCGGCTCCGAGAGACGACGGTGGAGGCGATCAGGTTGGTGATCAGGGTGAGGCAGAACAGGACAAGGCCGGCGGCCATGAGGCCCGAGACGGTGAACGGGTCGCTCCCCGCTCGCTGGGCGATGAATCCGGCGATGGTCCCGCCTCCCTCCTCCAGAATGTGGCTCGAGATGAGTGGCACCTGCGGCAGGAGGAGGGTGACGGCGATCGTCTCACCCAGAGCACGCCCGAGGCCCAACATGGATCCGCCGATGATCCCGCCCCTGCCATAGGGCAGCACGACCGTGCGGATCATCCCCCACTTCGTGGCACCCAGGGCCAAGGCAGCTTCTTTTTCACCTGGCGGCGTCTGTGCGAAGACAGCCCGGCAGATGGAGGCGATGATCGGGACGCACATCAAAGAGACGACGATGCCGGCGATGAACATGGAGCTCAAGAGGCTGGCGCCCTTGCTGGTCTGGAAGATCGGAATCCACCCGAAGTAGGTGGTCAGCCAGCGCGACAGCGGCTCGATCTGGTACTGGAGCGTCAAGAAACCCCACAGCCCGAAGAGCAGGCTCGGAATGGCCGCCAGCAGGTCAATCAGCCCTTGCAAGATCTTGCGCATCCCGAGCGGTGCATATTCCGAGATGAAGAGGGCAGCCAGGATGCCCATGGGCACGGCGATGCATTCGGCAATCAGCGCTACGACGACAGTGCCGAACAACAGGCCCGCCACACCAATGACGACGTGAATGGTGTTCGTGCTCCACTGGGTCGTGGTGAAGAAGCTGAGGCCCGAATAGGCCCAGGCGTGGCGGCCCTGCCAGAGCAGGAAGACGCCCACCAGGGTGAGCAGGACGAGGACGGTGACCCCGGCCGACAGCGTGACCAGGTCGAAGAGGCGGTCGGCGCGGCTGGGCTTGTCTGTCACTACACGGCGAGTCCGTCCGGCACCCGGGGTACCGGTCACCGTGGGAACGGTCAGGTCAGTCACCGCGGCGTGACCCGATCAATGAAACCCATTGAGCGCGACGCGGCTGACGGTGTGAAGCAGCGGATGACGGACGGAACAGTGTGACCCGACCGCCTGCGCCGGGAACCTTCGTCCTCGCGACGCTGCTGGCACGGCATGTTGTGGTTCGTTCTCCCGTACGTTTGCCAAGCAGATGGCGGCCAGTTCCGTTCCGGGCGCGTGGCCGAGATGGCCGACCTACCCGCCGTTGCCGACTGTACCGAGGCAATTGAACTGCCAGGTGACAAGAGGCCCTCTTCCACGTAAACTCTTAGTGAACAGGGCGTTATCTGCGTACGCTGCGATGGTTCGCCTTCGACGCCACCTGGCGCGGCGCGGAGGATATTCCTCGCATTTTTTCGCACAAAGAACAACGGTTCTCTCGCCGCAACCGCGGTGACGCTTGCCCTGTGAGACGTACGCAATGATGCAGCGGTGCCGCCCGCCCCGCTCCTCCTGTTGACCGGGTCCCCCGGGTGCGGCAAGACCACAGTGGCCCCGTTGGTGGCCGACAGGCACGAGCCGTCGGTCTGCCTCGACCTCGACTGGTTCTTCGCCAAGCTGCGGCGCGGCGCAATTGATCCGTGGCGCGCCGAGGCGCACGCCCAGAACCGGGTTGTGCTGCACGCGGCCGCAGAGGCGGCGGCGGCCTTCGCCGGTGGCGGCTACGTCACGGTCGCCGAGGGCATCCTCTACCCGTTCATGCTCGACCTGTTCGCCGCCGCGTGCACCCGGGACGGCGTCTCGCTGCATTATGCGGTGCTACGGGCGCCGATCGACCTGGTGCAGCAGAGGGTTCAGGACCGCCGGACCGAGCCGCGACACGTTGGGGCGTTGGCCGACGCCACAGTGGTCGACGACCTGTGGGCCCAATTCGAGAGCCATGGCGTCGCCGAGCGCCACCGGGTCGACGTGGGCCGCCTCGCACCCCATGAGGCGGCCGAGGAGATCGACCGCCGGTTCGTCGCCGGCGACTTCAAACTCGACGGTTAGGAGCCGCCTGCGGCCAGGCGCTGCTTGGTGGTCCGGTGCTCCGGGTCCTTGTCGAACGTCGGGAGCAGGTGCTTGCCGAAGGTCTCAACCGCTTCCTCGCACGACTCTATCGACATGGAACTCGACAACATGCCGAAGGCCAACTGGTCCGCACCGGTGGCCTTGTAGTTCTCGATCGCCTTGCTGACCTCGTCGGGCGTGCCCACGGCGACGTCACCCGAAGCGATGACGGAGTCGAGCGCGTCGGCGTCCATGGCCGGCACGATGGCGGGCCACTCGGGCACGCCGGGCGGCTTCGGGAACGTGTCGAGGTAGCGGAACACCAGGCTCAGGTGGTAGTTCGAGTCCGCCGTGAGGAAGGTCTGACGCGCCTTGGCGCCGTCCTCCATGCAGATCATCGTCGTCGTGATCATCACGTTGTCGTTCACGAAGCCACCGACGGGGTTGGTGCAGTCCTGGATCTTCTCCTTGTAGCGGGCGACCAGCGGCGTCAGCTGGTCGGGCGTCGAGAAGCCGAAGCAGAGGACCCCCACGCCGAGCTCGGCCGCCAGGTCGAAGGTCGAGGGGCTCCCGGCCGCCATCCAGATGGCGGGGTGGGGCTTGGAGTAGGGCTTGGGCAGGACGTTGCGCGACGGCATGGAGAAGAACCTGCCGTCGTAGCTGTAGTCCTCGTCCTTCCACATGCGGACGATCTGCGGCAGGGTCTCGGCCACCATTTCGCGGGTGAGATCGGAGTCCTGAATGCCGAAGCCCTTCTGCTCGGTGGTGGAGGAGCCGCGCCCCGTGCCGAACTCGAAGCGGCCCTCCGAAAGGTGGTCCAGCATGGCCACCCGCTCGGCGATGCGGGCCGGGTGGTTCACCGGCGGCGTGATGTTGAAGATGCCCGAGCCGATGTGGATGTTGCTCGTCTTGGCGGCCACGAAGGCCAGGAAAGACTCGGAGGCCGACAGATGGGAGTACTCGGTGAGGAAGTGGTGCTCCGAGGCCCAGGTGTACTTGAAACCGGCCTTGTCCGCCGCCACGATGAACGCGACCTCGTCCATGATGCGGTCGTGTTCGGCCGATGCTCCGTGCTGCTCGACGTATCGGGGCAGCAGGCATGCGGCGTTGAAGATGCCGAATTCCATGGGGTCGCACGTCCTCGTCTACGGTGCCGCGGTCCGTTTCCGCCGGCGCTCCAGCGACGGTAACACGGGTCTGGTTAAAATGCAACGTGTTCCAATAATGGGACTTCCACCCCAGGTCAGTGACGTTTGGAGATGCAGTGACCCCTGCTGAGGCGCAACCGCCCGCCCTCGGTGCCCATCCGGCGCTGCCGGCGGACACCATCACGGGCGCCGTCCTGGCCCTGGCCGGCGTGGAGAGGCTCGGACTGGTGGCCAAGGACCTCCGGCTCACCCATGCCGAGGTGGTGTCGCGGGCCGCGGCGCGGGCGGCCTGGTTGCAAGCCATACGCCATGACGGCCCCTTCCACGTGGCCGTCATGCTCGACAACGTCCCCGAGTTCGTCTTCTGGCTCGAGGCGGCGGCGCTGGCCGGCGCCGTGGTGGTCGGGGCCAACCCGACGCACCGCGGGGACGAGCTGGTGCGGGATCTGGCCCACACCGAGTGCCAATTCCTGATCACGGACACGACGTACCTGCCCTTGGTGGAGGGCGCCCGCATCGGTGACGCGCTCGGTGAGGTCGGTCGCCACAACGAGCGCGTGCTCGTGCTCGACACCCTGTCCGCCCGGGACACCCTCGACCCCTACGGACAGGTAGACCCGGCGGAGGTGGCCGACCGCTCGGTGACCCCCGACACACTCGGGTACCTCCTCTTCACCTCTGGCACCTCCGGCGCACCCAAGGCCTGCCTGTGCAGCCAGGGTCGGCTGGCCCGCATCGGATCCATCGTGGCGCAGATGTACGCGCTCGAACCGGCGGACGTCTGCTACCTCTCCATGCCGCTCTTCCACTCCAACGCCCTCATGGCCGGCTGGGGCCCGGCGCTGATGGCAGGCTCCGCCTTCGCGCTCCCCTCCTCGGGCCGGTTCTCTGCATCGGGCTTCCTGCCCGACGTGCGCGCCGCCGGTGCCACCTACTTCAACTACGTCGGCAAGCCGCTGTCCTTCATTCTGGCCACGCCCGAGCAACCCGACGATGCCGACAACCCTCTCGTGCGTGGTTTCGGCAACGAGGGCACGACCGAGGACGTGGCCCGTTTTGCCGAGCGTTTCGGCGTCGCTGTCACCGACTCCTACGGCTCGACCGAGGGAGGCGCCACGGTGCAGCGCACGCCCGACACGCCCTTGGGCGCGCTCGGCCGGGCACCCGAGGGCACCGTCGTGCTCGACCCCGCGACCGGAGCCGAGTGCCCGCCCGCCCGCTTCGACGGCCAGGGTCGGCTGCGCAACGCCGAAGAGGCGATCGGCGAAATGGTGTCCAAGGTCGGGGGTGCCGGCTTCGAGGGCTACTGGCGCAACGAGGAGGCCGAGAGTGCCCGGCTCAAGGAAGGGTGGTACTGGACGGGCGACCTCGCCTACCGCGACGAGGCCGGATTCTTCTACTTCGCCGGGCGCGACCACGACTGGCTCCGCGTTGACGGCGAGAACTTCGCCTCTGCGCCGATCGAGCGCATTCTGCAACGGCACCCGGACATCGTGTTGGCGTCGGTCTACGCCGTGCCCGATCCCGTCGTCGGCGACCAGGTGATGGCGGCTGTGCAGCTGCGCCCCGGTCTCGACGTGCTCGACGCCGCGGGCTTTCGCGAATTCCTCGCCGCACAGGGCGACCTCGGCACGAAATGGGCGCCGCGCTTCGTGCGCATGAGCGCCGAGCTGCCGGCTACAGCGACCAACAAGGTGCTCAAGCGGTCGCTCCGGGCCGAGCGCTGGAATTGCGCCGAACCCGTTCTCTGGCAGTCCGACAAAGGTGGCCCCTATCTCCTGCTCACCGAAGCCGAGGCGGCCGGTATGGAAGAGGCGGTGGGCGACCGAGCACTTTGAGCGAAGGTCCCCGCTGTCGAGAGGAGCACCTCGCTCCAAGGTTCAGCTGCAGAAAGCCCGATCGACGCCATGCTCCGGCATCGCACCGGGCGGGTCGTCCGCTGGCGCATCCGGCTCTCTGGCGCCGCCAGTCGATCCGGCAAGTGCGCCGCCTACGCGCTGGACGCGCGACCTCCATTGGGCCTCCTGACGAAACGGAGTGGACGAGTGAGTCGCCAGCTCCACGTCTGTTGGAGGGCTTGATTCTCGGTCGTCGCGGAACGGAGCGCGCGATCGGTCTGTTCCAAGCGGCTGGACTCTCGGGCCAGCCGCTCTCGTGCTTCGGCCAGCGTCGTCTGCAGGTTCCGCTCCGTCTCGGCTGCCCGAAGCTCTCCGTCGGCGAGGCGACTCTCCGCCTCCACCAGCCGACCCTGCGACTCGGCCAGCTGGCCGAGCGTCACGGCCAGCTCGCCCTGCGTTTTTGCCAGGTCGTCTTGCACGGCCTGCAGTTCGAGTTCGCGCTCGGTGAGGATCACTCTGAGCGCGGTTCGGTCAAGTTCCTCCGCGTCAGACGCGCCGTCAATGGGATCCAACGTCTCCGACTCCGCGATCCTCACCTGATCGGGGTCCGCAACGGCTGCGAACGCCGCCATGGCATGGCCGCGCTCGCAATGCTGGCCGAGCCAGGGCCACAGCGTGTCGACCAGGTACTCGCCATCGTTGACGATGCGCGGGAAATCCAGAAGTATCAGCGGAATGCCTCGGGTGGTGGCCCAGTGAATCAAGCGATGAAACCCAACTGCGAGTATCCGAGCTTGATCGACAGGATCGAGTGAGTACACGGCTCCACCCGCGACCGCACCGTGGACGCTGCTGACCGGCAGAGTGGACCAAGGGTCTTCTTCGACCATCGCGACGCGTTCCTGCAGTATCCGGCTGGTTGACGCCGCCCAGAGGTCACGTATCGGCACCAACAGCACGTCAATGCCGATGTCAAGGTCGTCGACCCCGTCACAGTAGGTGAAGAACCAGGGATCCTTGACAACGTACGGGGCCTCGTCGTCGAACAGGTTGTGCTCGAGCCCGGCTCGGGCCAAGAGGTGGACGGGCTGGTCCTTCGAGCCGGTCTCGAGACCGCAATGCTCCAGGAACCGCACCAGGAAGCTCGTACCGGCGCGACCGGTGCCCGCGATGACCGCGTGGCGCCTGGGGGACGCTTGATCGAGTTGTTCAGTTCGGTGAACCACTGACGACGAATCTAACGAGCTTCGGTGCGGCAAATTCTCTTGTCTCCCTTTGAGTCCTGACGTTTCATCTGATTCCTATGCGACTCCCAGGTTCCGCCCAGCAAAGGCTCCGGGCCTCAGCGATCGACACCGAGCACCAAGCCGCTGGTCGGCACGCCGGTGCCGGCCGTCACCACCACATGCTCGACGTCGGGCACCTGGTTGACCGAGGTACCGCGCACGAGCCGGGCGCCCTCGGCGATGCCGTTCATGCCGTGCAGGTAGGCCTCGCCGAGCTGGCCGCCGTGCGTGTTGATGGGCAGCGCGCCGCCGAGTTCCAGCCGACCGTCGCGCACGAAGTCCTTGGCCTCGCCCTTGGCACAGAACCCGAGCTCTTCGAGTTGGTAGAGCACGTAGGGCGTGAAGTGGTCGTAGAGGATGGCCGCCTGCATGTCGTCGGGGCCCAGGCCCGAGGTCTCCCACAGCTGGCGGGCCACCACCGCCATCTCGGGCAGACCGAGGAGGTCGTCGCGGTAGTAGCTCGTCATCATGTCCTGGCCCGCACCCGAGCCCTGCGCCGCGGCGCGGATGACGACCGGGTCGGTCTGCAGGTCACGAGCACGCTCGAGGGACGTGACGACGAGGGCCTGTCCCCCGTCGGTCTCCTGGCAGCAGTCGAGGAGGTGGAGCGGCTCGACGATGAAGCGGCTGTCCTGGTGCTCCTCCAGCGTGATCGGCTGCTCGTAGAACCAGGCCTTCGGGTTGGTCGCCGCGTGCTTGCGGTCGGCCACGGCCACCCGGCCGAGGTCCTCACTCGTGGCGCCGGTCTCGTGCAGGTAGCGCTGCGCCGCCATGGCCACCCACGAGGCCGGCGTCAGCAGACCAACCGGCAGGTACGAGGCCATGTGCGCGTTCTCGGCTGTCGGCAGCGGCGGGCGTCCCTGGACGCCGGCGCCGAAGCGGCTGCCCGAGCGCTCGTTGAAGGCGCGGTAGCAGACCACGACGTCTGCCACACCCGAGGAGACCGCCATCGCCGCCTGCTGAATGGTGGCGCACGCCGCGCCGCCTCCGTAGTGGATGCGGCTGAAGAAGGTGAGGTCGCCGATGCCGAGGCTGCGCGCGATGTCGATGTCGGGATTCGTATCCGTGCTGAACGTCACCATCCCCTGCACTTCGGACGGGGCGATGCCGGCGTCGGCCAGCGCGGCGGCCACGGCCTCGACGGCCAGACGGAGCTCCGAGCGGCCCGAGTCCTTGGAGAACTCTGTGGCCCCGATACCGGCGATGGCGGTCGAGCCCGAGAACGAATGAGAACGGGGGGCCATCAGGCGCCCGCCGCTTTCACTGCGTCCACCGAGTTCACTGCGTCCACCGAGTTCACTGCGTCCACCGAGTTCACTGCGTCCACCGAGTTCACTGCGTCCACTGAGTCCGCCGCGTCCGCCGAGTCCACGGCGTCCGCCACCGGGAGCAGCACGGTCACGGTGCCGGTGACGTGGTCGCCCGCCTTGTTGGCGCCACGCAGGGTGACCGTCACGGAGCCGTACCGGCCGTCGTCGGTCAGCGCACCCTTCTCGCTGACCGACCCGGTGAGCGTCATGGTGTCGTCGGGGTGGTTGGGGGCCCCGAGGCGAATGCTCACGTCGGCCAGGCGGCTGCGCGGTCCCGACCAGTCGGTCACGTAGCGCCCCACCAGGCCGTTCGTCGTCAGGATGTTCATGAAGATGTCCTTGGAGCCGCGCTCCTTGGCCAGGACCGAGTCATGATGCACGTCCTGATAGTCCCGGCTCGCGATGGCACCCGAGACGATCAGCGTGCGCGAGATCGGGAGCACGAGGGTCGGGAGCTCGTCGCCGACCGACACCGTGGAGAACAGCGGGCCGGACAGGTCGAGGGGACGCGTGCTCACGACGACGCCGCCTCCGCCCGGGCCAACGCCTGCGCGGCGATGTCCGCGCCGAGTTTCGACAACTGTGCGCTCGGTCCGCCCAGCAGCAGCTCGATCTGCTTGCCCCAGAGGAAGTAGCGGTGGATCGGGTACGAGATGTCCGCCCCCATGCCGCCGTGCAGGTGCTGGGTGGCGTGGACAGTCCGCTGTCCGCGCTCGGAGGCCTGCCACTTGGCGGACCGCGCCGCGTCAACGGCGTCGCGGCCGGTGTCGAAGCGCCACGCCGCGTTCTGGAAGGTGACGCGCATGGCCTCGATGTCGATGGCGGCATCGGCGGCCCGCAGCAAGGTGGCCTGGAACGTGCTGAGCGGCCGGCCGAACTGCTGGCGGCTGTTCAGGTAGGAGGCGGTCTTGGTCAACGCCGCCTCGCACACACCCACCTGCAGCGCGCACAGCCCGATGGTGGCGGCCACGAGCAGGAGGTCGAGCGCAGTACGCCCGTCCCCGGGGCCGGCCAGGACGTGATCCGGCGCCACGGCCACTCCGGCGACATGGAGGTGCGGATGGATCTCGCGGTTGGTCGTGACCGCGCGCTCGAGCGTCACCCCGGGGGCCGCCGGATCGAGCAGGACGAGCAGCACGCCACCATCGTCGGTCCGGGCGGGCAGCACGATGCGGTCCGCCAGGTGCGCCTGGGGCACCGCCAGCTCGGTGCCATCCAGAATCCAGCCGTCACCCGAAGCGCCTGCACTCGCAGTGGCGCGCACCGACGGCGTGGACGTCGGGCTGCTCGCACTGCCGTTGAGAGCGGCGGTCAAGATCACGTCGCCGGCCACGACGCCGGGGAGCCAGCGGGCGCGCTGGTCCGCGGCGCCGAAGCGGGCCAGCGGCAACGCCCCGAGGACGAGCGTGGCCCACAACGGCACGGGGGCAACGTGGTTGCCCTGCGCCTCCAGCAGAAGGCAGATCTCCATCAGCCCGTAGCCGGCGCCACCGTCGGCCTCGGGCACCGCGAGCCCGAGCAGGTCGGCGGACGCCAGGGCCCCCCAGAGTTCGCGGTCGATGCGATCGGCGCTGAGCTCGATGGCGGCGATCCTCTCGGCGGCCACCAGGCCCGAGAAGATCCCGGTGGCCGCCTCGGAGACGGCCAGCTGCTCGTCGGTCAGCGTGAAGTCCATTCAGCTTGCCTTCCCGGCAGCAGGCACGAACACGGGCAGGGACAGCTCCTCGTCGTAGTCGACGAAGGTGGCCTGCACCGGCATGCCGATGTCTATGGCATCGAGAGCGACTCCGTCGAGGTTGGCGACCACCCGCGTGCCCTCTTCGAGTTCGATCAGGCCGATGGGCAACGGGTACTCGAACGCAGCCACCTGCGGGTAGTGCACCACCACGAACGAGTAGAGCGTGCCCCGGCCGCTCGACTCCACCGTGTCCCACTCGAGCGACCCGCAGACGGCACAGGCCGGAAGCGGCGGGTGACGCAAGGTGCCGCACGAAGTGCAGTGCTGAATCAGCAGCTTGTGGGCGCGGGCGCCCTCGAACCAGAAGGCGTTGTCCTGGGTGATTGCCGGCCGCGGGCGCGGCGGGCGGGCGGCCTGCGCCCCCTGCACCGGCTTCTTCACCGGCGGCAGGTATTTCAAGATGCGGAAGCGCATGGTGGCGACGGGCTCGCCGGCGGTGTAGAGCGCCTGCACCTCGTCCGACGTCGGCCCCATCGGCACGTCCTCGTCGGGCACCGCCACGTAGTCGAGCCGCGTGGTGATGAAGCGCCCGGTGCCCAGCCCGGTGCGCTTGGGGTCCGAGACCGCCTCTATCACCGAGCGCACCAGCAAGCGGTCACCCACCACCAGGGGCCGCCCGTACTGCTGCTCGCAGTTGGTGGCGACCACCGAGGTGAGGCCCTCGTCATCGAGCAGGGCCATCATCTTCTCGTTGGGCGCACTCCCCTGCGAGGCACCCTCGGCGCGGGCCTCCTCGGTGAGCAGCGACAGGCGCAGGCCCCGCATGATCCAGGCCTGCAGCATGGTGGGCGGCGCGATCAGCTCGTCGTAGCCCGCGGCGCGCGCCGCGTCGTCGGACACGTACACCGGGTTGTGGTCGCCCATCGCTTCGACCCAGTGCCGGATCATCGGCACGTTGACGGCGTCGGGCGCCAGGCTGGGCGCGCCAGCGGGTTGCCCGACCAGCAGGGCCAGTGCGGCGCTGTGGTCGGGGAACGCCTCCAGCTCTTCGAAGCGCTCCGACGACGCAGCCGCAGCCGCAGCCGCCGACGACGCAGACGCCGACGCAGCCGCAGACGCGCTCACCGCGCCCCCCGCGTCATGCCCAGCCCGGCCGTGGCCACGATCTCGCGCTGCACCTCGTTCACCCCGCCCCCGAACGTGTTGATCTGCGCCTGACGGCCGGTGGCCTCCACCCGGCCGCGCAGCACCGCGCCCGGCGAGCCCGGCACCAGGTAGCCGGCGGCGCCCAGCACGCCCAGCAGCAGGCGGGTGACCTCAATGATCCGCTCGGTCCCGAACACCTTGATCGACGACGACTCGGCGCCGGTCAGCTCCCCGTCGGCCACGTGGACGGCCATGCGCCAATTGAGGAGCCACATGGCCTCGAGCTCGGCGTGGCACTTGGCCAGGTCCATCTGCACCCAACCCTGCTGAATGAGCGTCGTGCCCTCGTCGGCCGGCTGCGCCGCCGCCCAGTCCACGATGTCCCGGTACAGCGAAATGGCGAGCCCGCTCCACGCGGCCAGCCCCACCCGCTCGTGGTTGAGCTGGGTGGTGATCATGCGCCAGCCCTCGTTCTCGTCGCCCACGCGGTTGGCCACGGGCACGTGCACGTTGTCGTAGAAGGTCTGCGTCGTGGTCAGTCCGCCGACGGTGTGGATGATCGACCACTCGAAGCCCGGCGAGGTGGTGGGCACGCACAGAATGGAGATGCCTTTGTGCTTGGGCACCTCGGGATCGGTGCGGCAGGCCAGCCAGATGTAGTCGGCCTGGTCGGCCCCGCTGGTGAAGATCTTGGCGCCGTTGATGACGTACTCCTCGCCGTCGCGCACGGCGCGCGTGCGCAACGACGCCAGGTCGGTGCCTGCCTCGGGCTCGGTGTAGCCGATGGCGAAGTTGAGCTCGCCGGCGAGGATCTTCGGCAAGAAGAACGACTTCTGCTCCTCGGTGCCGAAGCGCATGATGGTCGGCCCGACGGTGTTGATGGTGACGAAGGGGAACGGCGCGCCGGCGCGGCGCGTCTCGTCGAAGAAGATGAACTGGTCCGTGGCGGGGCGGCCCTGCCCGCCGAACTCCTTCGGCCACCCGATGCCGAGCCAGCCGTCCTTGCCGATCTGACGCACGACCTGGCTCCAGGCCTCGCCGCCCTCACCGCCCTCGGCCAGGCCGGCGCGGACGTCGTCGCTCAGCAGCTCGGCGTAGTACTGCCGCAACTCCGCACGCAGGTGCTGCTGTTCGGGGCTCTCTTCGAGGAACATCGTGGGGCAGCCTCGCGTGCACTCAGCGGTCCCTGCCAGGTCAAGGCCGCGCTCGGCAAAACTGTAACACGTTCTCGTTTCGGGATCCCCGGGGCAGCCGGCCGCCCCGGCCTGGTCCACGTCGTTCCGGCGGCCGGACCGATCAGTCCCGGATCGGCCCGCCGAATCGGATCACGTTCCCATCGGGGTCGGTGTGTGACCCCTCGCACTTGCCGTAGTCCTGGTTCTCCGGGCCCTCCACTTCGAGGCCCGCCAGGCGCCACTCCCGGGCGACCGCCTGGGCGTCGTCGACGTGGAGATAGAGCGCGCTGGGCCCGAGACCGTCGCCGTCGTCGTGTGTCAGGTGAATGGTGACGCGATCCTCCCGCGAGGCGAACGCGTACGTTTCGTCGTGCGCGGACACCTCGAATCCGAGCTTCGTGTAGTGCTCCAGTGCCCGCGGCACGTCTGCGACCTTGAAGATCGGCTCGTCGCCCACCAGATGCCAACCACCGGTGTGGCCGTAGATCTTGCGCCGGCGCTGGTTGTCCAGGCCGTCGAGACACCAGTAGCAGATGGCAATGTCCCGATGGTTGAAGAGGGTGACGTAACCGGTCTCGGGGACCTTGCCGCAACACGAGCAGGTGACGGTCTCCACGGGCCGGGAGCCTACGTCCGGAACCCCCTGGTGGTTGCTCAGTTCGACCGCGGACCCCTCGACCGGAACATCCGGAGGGCGACGACGAGGAGCACCAGAATCACCGGAAGCCCGACGACGAACCCGACTGCCTGCACGGTGCCGTCCCGGGTCTGCAGGAAGACCAGGACAAGAATCAGGACGGCCGCCGTCCCAGCGAACCTGACGACTTGCCGTTGGGACGGCGCAGCTCGGCCTCTGGACACCCGATCAGTCAAGCAGCCCTATGATCGCTGACACACGTTCTAGAAATAGCCTTGAAACGGCAGGCACCGGGCGTCGGAGGGTGGGACGCCGGTGTGCACGAAAGGGGGGGCCTTGAGCCTCGAGGAGATCGATCTCATCGACGGGCGCAACTTCGTGGCCGGCGTGCCCCACCAGTGGTTCGCCGAGCTCCGCCGGGAGGCGCCGGCCTACTGGCACCCCCAGGAGGGCGCCCCCCGCGGCGGGTTCTGGGCCATCACCCGCTACGACGACTGCGTCCACGTCAACCGCGACTGGGAGCACTACTCGTCGGCCCGGCGCGGCTCGCTCTTCCCCGACATGGACGACGACCAGCTGGCCCAGCAGCAGCTGATGATGGTCAACATGGACCCGACCATGCACACGCGTTACCGCCGCCTGGTCAACAAGGGCTTCACCCCCAAAATGGTGCGCGACCTCGAGCAGCAGATCGTCGGCTACGCCGACGGCATCATCGACGCCGTGTGCGAGCGCGGCACCGCCGACTTCGTCGAGGAGATCTCCGCCGAACTTCCCCTCCTCGTGATCGCCGAGCTGCTGGGCGTGCCCCAGGAGGACCGGCGCATGGTATTCGACTGGTCGAACCGCATGATCGGGGCCGAGGACCCCGAGTACCAGGTCCCCGGGGCCGACCCCGGCGAGTCGGCCATGGCGGTCTACGCCTACGCCGAGGAGCTGGCGACGGCCCGCAAGCTCCAGCCCAGGGAAGACCTCGTCTCGGTCCTCCTCAATGCCGAGGTCGAGGGGGAGAAGCTGAACGAGCTGGAACTCGATCTGTTCTTCCTCCTCCTCATCGTGGCCGGCAACGAGACCACCCGGAACCTCATGTCGGGCGCCATGACGGCCTTCTTCGACCACCCCGACCAGTGGGAGCTGCTCCGCAAGGACCGCTCGCTGTTGCCGGGCGCCGTCGAGGAGATGCTCCGTTTCGTCACGCCCGTGATGCACTTCCGCCGCACGGCAACGGTCGACATGGAACTGCACGGCCAGGAGATCAAGGAAGGCGACAAGGTCGTCTTCTGGCACACCTCGGCCAACCGCGACGAGGCGGCGTTCGAGAACCCCGACACGTTCGACATCACCCGCTCCCCCAACAACCACATCGCCTTCGGCGGCGGCGGGCCGCACTTCTGCCTGGGGGCGAACCTCGCCCGCATGGAGATCATGGTCATGTTCGACCGCCTGCTCGAACGCATACCCGACATCCGCCTCGACGGCGAGGTCCAACGCCTGCAGTCGAACTTCATCAACGGGACCAAGCACATCCCGGTCGCCTTCGCACCCTCCGCCCCTATCGGGGGCACGCCGCTGCCCGCCCGGGCCCGCTGAGGCCGGAGCCGTGCGCGATCACGCGGTGCGCTTCCACCAGGCGGTCGCCTTCCTGCCGACCAGCCAGATCCTCCCAATGGCCAAGGAGTGCGACGGCCTCGGGTACGGCGGCATGTACGTCTCCGACCACATGTTCAACCCGCGCCAGCGCACGTCGCGCTACACCTACTCGAAGACCGAGGACGGCGCGCCGGGCTGGGAGGACCACACGTCCTGGCCCGATCCGATGGCCGTGATCTCGGCCTGCGCCGGCGCAACGGAGAACCTGCTCTTCACGACCGGCATCTACATCGCCCCGCTGCGCGACCTCATGACGGTGGCCAAGTCCGTCGGCACGACCGCGTTCCTCTCGGGCAACCGGCTCCGCCTCGGCATCGGCGTCGGCTGGAGCAAGGAGGAGTTCGACCTGACGGGGCAGGACTTCGCCAATCGCGGCAAGCGCCTCGACGAAATGATCGTCGCCCTGCGCGCGCTCTGGGCCGGCGGCTGGGTCGAGTTCCACGGCGACTTCTACGACGTCCCGGAGTGCCAGATGGAGCCGGCACCCACCGAGCCGGTGCCCTTCATCTGCGGCGGCCACTCCCCCGTCGCGCTGCGGCGCACGGCAGAGCTGTGCGACGGCTGGATCGCCGCCGGCGCCTACAGCGAGGAGGAGGCCTGGATGCACCTGGCCGAGCTGCACGACGCACTCGCCAAGGCCGGGCGGGACAAGGACGACTTCACGATCTACCTCTCGCTCAACGAACGGCCGAGCGTCGACCTGTACCGCCGCTTCGCCGACGCGGGCGTGACCGACTTCGTGTGCGCGCCGTGGATGTTCGCCAACATTGCGCCGGGGACGCCCGACGACGAGGCGCTGGCCACGCGTCTGGGCCTGGTGCACTGGTTCGCCGAGGAGATCGTCGCCAAGGTCTGACACACTGCGCCCCACGAGTCACGAGAGGATGCAAACGTGAAGACCATGAAGATCGGCCTGCAGATGGGCTATTGGGGCGCGGGACCACCGCCCAACGCGGCGGAGCTCGTGATGGAAGCCGACCGCCTCGGCTATGACTCCGTCTGGACGGCGGAGTCCTACGGTTCCGACGCACTGACCCCGCTGGCCTGGTGGGGCTCGCAGACCGAGCGGGTGCGTCTCGGCACGTCCCTGTGCCAGCTGTCGGCGCGCACTCCGACCGCCATGGCCATGGCGGCGCAGACGCTCGATCATCTCTCCGGTGGACGTTTCGTGCTCGGCCTCGGGGTCTCGGGCCCCCAGGTGGTCGAGGGCTGGTACGGCCAGTCCTTCTCCGCTCCGCTGGCCCGCACCCGTGAGTACGTCGGCATCGTGCGCCAGGTCCTCGCCCGCGACAAGCCGGTCACGAACGACGGCCCGCACTATCCGCTCCCCTATCCGGGCGGGACCGGCCTGGGCAAGCCCCTCAAGTCGATCGTGCACCCCCTGCGGGCGGACATCCCGATCATCCTCGGCGCCGAGGGCCCGAAGAACATCGCCCTGGCGGCCGAGATCGCGGACGGCTGGTTCCCGATCTTCTTCTCGCCGAGGGCCATGTCGTCCTTCGAGGCGTCGCTCGACGAGGGCTTCGCCCGTCCCGGGGCGCGCCGGAGCGCCGCCGAATTCGAGGTGCTGGCCTTCGCCCCGACCGTGATCAGCGACGACACCGATGCGGCGGCGGACGGCTTCCGCCCGTATCTCGCGCTCTACATCGGCGGCATGGGCGCCAAGGAGATGAACTTCCACTTCGACGTGTTCGCCCGCATGGGCTACGAGGAGGCGGCGACCAAAATTCAGGACGCTTATCTCGACGGGCGCAAGGACGACGCCGCGGCGGCCGTCCCCACCGCCCTGGTGGAGGAGATCGCGCTGGTCGGCCCGGTGGAGAAGATCCGCGACGACCTCGAGGCCTGGCGCGAGTCGCGTGCCACCACCATGCTCGTCAACGGCGACATCCCCACCTTGCGCACACTGGCCGAACTGGTGCTCGGCTAGTCCCGCACCGCGACCGCCGCGCGCCGGGAGCACTGGGTTCCGACCCGACTTACGGCGCAGCCCCGAATTTCGTCGCCGTGCCGTCGCTCTCGACGACCGAGTATCCGCCGCCATTCGGCGCCGCCCCCATCCTTCGGCTTGCGGATGCGTTCTGTCAGGCTCCGGCTCACATCGCCCGCGGGAACGTCGCGGCCGGCCCGACGTACCGGGACTCCCCGAAGCCGAGGATCGGGATGAAGATGAAGTTCAAGAAGAACAGTCCGACGGCGAAGCCGCTGCTCTTGGCGAACGACCTGGACAGGTCGATGGCGATGACGATGCCGACGACGAGGAGGAGGACCCAGCCCACGAACGGGACGATCACCCCGACGACGAAGAGGAGCAGCCACCACCACGGCCGACCGATGATCTTGAGCAGGGTGTAGAGGTTGTAGAAGGGGACGATGGCGGCCCAGCCCGGTTCGCCCGCCTTGACGAAGACCTTCCACAGCGCGGCGATCTCGAAGACGATGACGGCGATATAGACGAGGACCACGATTGCGATCAACCCGCCGTCGGAGGAAGCAAGCATGAGCGCGCGCATGAGAGTCCCTCCCGTTCTGTCCCGCTGATCCGCTGATCAGCGCATTGATCGTAGGACCGTGCACTCCCCGGTGCAGGGATGCTGACCTGGCATGCGTGTGCCACGCACAGCGGTCGGGCACAATGCCCGACGTGACCTTGTTCGACGTCGCCGACCTCTCCGAGTCCGAACCACCGCCGGACAGTCCCGCCGCGGAACCCGCCGCCGAGGCGGCGCCCGAGGTCGAGGTCCGCATCAGCAAGCGCCGCAAGAAGACCTCCGAGGCCAAGTGGGTCGGGGGCCGCATCGTGGTCTCGCTGCCCGCCCATCTCGACGTCGAGAGCCGGCAGAAGACGATCGACTGGTTGGTGGAGCGCCTCTTGACGCGTCACCGCCTGCAGTCCGGTCTCGACGACGACGGCCTGCTGGCCCGGGCCATCGAGCTCAGCGATCGCCACCTGGTCGGGGCCCGCCCCGTCTCCGTCCGTTGGGTCACGAACCAGACGGCGCGTTGGGGCTCGTGCTCGCACTACTCGGGGCACATCCGCGTGTCACACCGCCTGCGCGTCGTGCCCGACTGGGTGCTCGACTCGGTCCTGGTCCACGAGGTCGCCCACCTGACCTACCCGGACCACTCGCCCGCCTTTCACAAACTGGCCGGCGGTTACCCGCGTCACGAGGAGGCGGGCGTGTTCCTGGCCGGTTACGGCCTCGGCCTCTCGAATCCCAGCCTGCCGAGCGCGCCCGACTGAACCGGCGTCGCGGGGCGTGCGGTCAGACGGGCTCGTCCGCCAGCATCCGGCCCAGCCGGCGCAGGCTCTCGTTCGCCCCGCCCAGCGTCAGCTCGATCTGCTCGGTCAGGAGGAAGTAGCGGTGCAGCGGGTAGTCGCGGTCGACGCCGACGCCGCCGTGGAGGTGCGAGGCGGCGTGCACGACGCGCTGGCCGCCCTCGGCGGCCCAGTACTTGGCGATGGCCACCTCGGAGGACGCCGGCAGGCCCGCGGCCAGCCGCGCCGCCGCCTGCCATGCGGTGAGGCGGATGGCCTCGGTGTCGACGTAAGCGTCGGCGGCCCGTTGCCCGACCGCCTGGAAGGTCGCGATGGGTTTCTCGAACTGCACCCTCGTCTTGGTGTACTCCGCGGTGAGCTCCAGGGCGGATGCGCAGACACCGGCCTCCTGAATGCAGAGCGCCGCCGTGGCGAACTCGGTGATGCAGTCGATCACGGCGGCGCCGTCCGCGCCCTCGCCCACGAGGCCATCTGCACCGACGCGCACGCCGTCGAGCTCGACGATCGCCTCGGGTCGCCCGGTCGTCGTCGTCTGCCGCGTCAGTGTCACACCGTCCGTGCCGCGCTCCACGATGAACACGCCGGGACCCGTGGTGGCACCCTCCGCCGTCCGGCATGTGGCCGGCACCACGATGGCGTCGGCCACGAAGGCCGCCGGCACGCAGGCCTTGGTGCCCGAGAGCACCCAGGTGCCGTCGGCCTGGGCCGTGGCCGTGGTGGCGGGCTCGGCTCCGCCGGGCAGGACCACCTCGCCCACCAGCTCGGCCATGGCGGCCGTCAGGATGGTGTCGCCGGTGGCTGCGCCGGTGAGCCAGGTCTTGCGCTGTGCGTCGGTGCCGAAACGGTCGAGCGGCAGCGCGCCGTAGACCATCGACTCGACCACCGGGACGTACGCCGCAGTGCGACCTGCCGCCTCCACCACCAGGCAGGCCGCCACGAAGTCGAGCCCGGCCCCTCCGACGTCCTCGCGCAGGTGGATGCCGAGCAGGCCGGCGTCGCCCAGCTCCTTCCAGAGCTCGCGGTCGAAGGGCCCGTCGTCGCCGGCGGCCGCCTCAATCTGCTTCAGGCGCTCGTGCGTCGACCGGTCGCCGAAGATCTGTCCGGCCAACTGGCGGACGGCCTCCTGCTCTTCGCTGTAGCTGAAATCCATGGGATCGATCTCCTGGCTCTGGGCGGGCTCAGCGCAGCGACCGCGGCATGCCGAGGCCGAAGATCGCGATGAGGTCCCGCTGAATCTCGTTGGTGCCGCCACCGAAGGTGAGGATGATCATGGAGCGGGCGTACATCTCAAGACGGCCGGCGATGACCGCGGCGGGCGACCCGCGCGTCAGGTAGGCGGCCTGCCCGATGATCTCCATCAGCGAGCGGAAGGCACGCAGGTAGAACTCGGTGCCGAAGACCTTGATCGACGAGGCGTCGGCCACGTCGAGCTGGCCCTGCGTCGCCTGCCACGCCACCTTCCAGTTGATCAGGCGGAGGAACTCGAGCTCGGCGTGCACGCGGGCCAGGTGCTCCTGCACCCACTCCTGGTCGATCACGCGCCGCCCGTCGGGCAGCTTGGTGGCCTGGGCCCAGGCGCGCACGTCGGTGAGGACGCGCTCGATGATGCCGGGCGAGCACAGCGTCACCCGCTCGTGGTTCAGCTGGTTGGTGATGAGGTTCCAGCCCTGGTTCTCCCCGCCCACCAGCGCCGTGGCGGGGACCCGCACGTCCTCGTAGAAGGTGTAGTTGATGTTGTGGTCGCCCAGGAGCTTCATCGGGACCACGCGGATGCCGGGGGTGTCCATGGGGATCAAGAACATCGAGATCCCCTTGTGCTTGGCCACGTTGGGGTCCGTGCGCGTCGCCAGCCAGATGTAGTCGGCGTCCCCGGCCAGGCTGGTGAAGATCTTGGCGCCGTTGATGACGTACTCGTCGCCGTCGCGCACGGCCCGGGTGGTCAGCGAGGCCAGGTCGGTGCCCGAGTTGGGCTCGGTGTAGCCGATGCAGAAATGGATCTCGCCGGCCAGGATCTTGGGCAGGAAGAACTCCTTCTGCTCCTGCGTGCCGAAGTTCATGATCGTCGGGCCCACCGTGTTGATCGTCAGCATGGGGACCGGTGCGCCGCTGCGCATGGACTCGTCGAAGAAGATGAACTGCTCTATGGCGGAACGACCCTGCCCGCCCCACTCGGTGGGCCAGCCGATGCCCAGCCAGCCGTCGCTGCCCATCTGCTTGACGACCTTGCGCACCACGGGACCGATGCCGTTCGCCCCCGCGAGCTGCTGCTCGAGCTCGGGGGTCAAGAGCTTCTGGTAGTAGGCGCGCAGCTCGCTCTTGAGCGTCTGCTGCTCCTCGGTCAAGGCAATTTCCATACGTGTCCCTCCCGGGTGGCGGGGCTGCATCGACCCACGTCAGCGCCATGTCGTCGCCGGCCCGTCGCTGTGGGCTCGGCGCGCGAGAACACGTTACAGTCCGCCCCGCTCGGGCGGCCAATGGGGCTGCTGAGCGCCGCCCTACCGCCAAGTAACCTGCAATCCGCCCCGGGGCGGGTTCCCCGGCGCACGCTCGAGTCCCCACATCGAAACCCGAGGAGCCGTCACCATGCCTGAAGCCGTCATCGTCGCCACCGGCCGTACCCCGATCGGACGGGCCAACAAGGGCTCACTCGTCGAGTGCCGCCCCGACGACCTGAGCGCGCTCGTCCTCCGCTCCGTCCTCGAGCAGGTGCCCCAGCTCGACCCCGCCGAGGTGGAGGACGTCATCCTCGGCTGCGGGCAGCCCGCCGGCGAGGCGGGCTACAACGTGGCCCGTGTGGCCGCGCTGCTGGCCGGCATGGAGAACGTGCCCGGCGTGACGGTGAACCGCTACTGCTCCTCGTCGTTGCAGAGCATCCGCATGGCGGCCCACGCCATCCGCGCCGGCGAGGGTGACGTCTTCATCGCCGCCGGCGTGGAGACGGTGAGCCGCTACTCGCACGGCGCCTCGGACACCGGCCCCCACAACGTCGCCTTCGCCGGAGCCGAGGAGCGGACCAAGGTCCGTGCGCCCGCCGTGACCGAGCCGTGGAGCCCGCCGGCCGGGTTGCCCGACGTCTACATCGCCATGGGCCAGACGGCGGAGAACGTGGCCGAGTACGAGAAGATCAGCCGGGAGGAGATGGACGAGTTCGCGCTGCTCTCCCAGACGCGGGCGGTCGAGTCACAGCAGAACGGGTTCTTCGAGCGCGAGATCATCCCCGTCACCTTGTCCGACGGCACGGTCGTCACCAAGGACGACGGGCCGCGCCCCGGGACGACCCTGGAGGGGCTGTCGAACCTCAAGCCCGTGTTCCGCGAGGGCGGGACGGTCACGGCCGGCAACGCCTGCCCGCTCAACGACGGGGCGGCCGCGGTGATCGTCATGAGCGATACGAGGGCCAAGGCGCTCGGCGTGACCCCGCTGGCACGCATCGTGGCCAGCGGCGTATCGGGCCTCAACCCCGAGATCATGGGTCTCGGCCCGATCGACGCCTGCCGCCAGGTCCTGAAGCGGGCCGACATGACGATCGACGACATCGACCTGGTGGAGATCAACGAGGCCTTTGCGGCCCAGGTGATCCCGTCGGCCCGGCATCTCGGCATCGCCTGGGACAAGCTCAACGTCAAGGGCGGCGCCATCGCGCTGGGCCACCCGTTCGGCCAGACCGGCGCCCGCATCATGACCACGCTGCTCAACGCGTTGGAGGACACGGGCAAGACCTTCGGGCTCGAGTCGATGTGCGTCGGCGGCGGCCAGGGCATGGCCATGGTCGTGGAGCGCCTGAGCTAAGAGCGCGTCACTCCGACGTCACGGACTGCGCCTCGTCGACCGCGGGCACGGGACCGGGATCGACCCCCTCGCCGGCGGCCAGGTGCAGCGAGACCAGTGCGCCCAGCAACGCGAAGTCGAAGAAGCGGCTGAGCTCGTCGCCGCCCTCACCGTGCACCTCGAGCACGTCGGCCATGACCTCGTCGGTGGCCGCACGCACCGCGTCGAACTGCCCCGCCATGCGCGGCGCCTCGCCGGCGTGGCGCAACAGCACCAGCGACATCGTCTGCCGCGTGATGTCGCCCCCCTGCCCCCAGCCGGCCAGCTCGTCATGGGTCAACTCGGGCAAGGTGGCCGCGAAGGCGGGGGCCTTCGCGTTGAGGTTCACCTGGGCCTTCCACCACTGCGCCGCCACGGCGACCGTGCCGGCGGAGCCGTAGACAAGCGGGATGGTACGGCCGAGCCGGCGAGCCAGTTCGGCCGCGGCGCCGCCTGGCGCCACCAGGGCGTCGCGCCGGCGGGCCAACGCGCCCGCCGCCTCCGCCACCGCCGACGAGCAGTCCGGGCGCAACCCGGCGCGAGCGAGCGCGACCAGCAGCGGCACGGTGGTCGCACCCAGCGCGGCCCGGGGCGCCGATCCGTCGGGCTCCACCGGGCACCACGGCAGCCCGGCGTCGCCGGCCAGGCGGGCCAGCGGTGCTCCGGGCCCGCCCCCGACGGTCACCACCATCGCCCCGCGCTCGATCGCCTTCTCGGCGAGCGTCACCGTCTCTTCGGTGTCCCCCGACGAGGAGACGGCGAGGACCAGCGTGGTCGCATCGACGAAGGCCGGCAGGGCCGACCCGCCGCCGACCCAGAACGGGACGGCCAGATCGGGGGAGCTGAGGGCGGCCGCGGCCGCGCAGGCCGTCCCCGCCGTGCCGAGGCCGAACGCGGCGACGGCACGGACGCCGGCGCCGCCGGCACCAGCCGGAGCGATCCCGGCGAAGGCCGCCGTCGCGGTGCGCAGCGCCCGGGACAGCTGCTCGGGCAGGCTGGCCGTGGCCTCCCACATCCCGAGCGTGTCGAGGGGGGGCCGCCCGTGCACTACGACGTCGGGCCGGTGGCGCGCACCTTGTTGGCCTCCGCCTTGGCCATCAGGCGATCGTGCTCTGCATCCCCGACGGTGACCGCCTCGTCGAGCAGCAGCACGGGCACCCCGTCGACCACGGCGTAGCTCTTGTGCAGCCGCGGGTTGTAGAGGACGTCCTCGTCCTCGAACCACAGCAGTGGTCCCTTGTCCTCGGGGCAGGCCAGGACGTCGAGCAGGAGCGGGTCGAGGCTCATGGGGAGCTCCTCAGTTCGGGCCGGCGGTGAGGCCGGCGTAGTCGGCGATGAGCTGCTGCACCTCGGCCACGTGCGCGGCGCAGCGCTCGGCTGTCTTCGCCTCCACGTTGAGTCGGAGCAACGGCTCGGTGTTCGATGGGCGGACGTTGTACCACCAGTCGGCGTGCTCCACGGTCAGCCCGTCCAGCCTGTCGACCGAGGCGCCGGCCTTGCGCTCGTGGGCGGCGATGGCCTCCACGGTGGCGGCCGGGCTGGCCACCGTGGTGTTGATCTCGCCCGAGTCCGCGTAGCGCTCGTAGGGCCGCAGCATCTCGGAGAGGGGCAGCCCACTCTGGCAGAGCAGCTCCAGGACCACCAGGGCGGTGATGATGCCCGAGTCGGCCCGGAAGTTGTCGCGGTAGTAGTAGTGGCCCGAGTGCTCCCCGCCGAAGACGGCACCGGTCTCGGCCATGACCTTCTTGATGATGGAGTGGCCGACCTGCGTGCGGAAGGGCCTGCCGCCCATCTCGGTGACGACCTCGGGCACCACGTGGGAGCAGATGAGGTTGTAGAGGATCGTCTCGCCCGGGTGCTTGGTCAGCATGGACGCCGCCACCAGCGCCGTCGTCAGCGAGCCCGACACCGGCTCGGCCTTCTCGTCGACCAGGAAGACGCGATCGGCGTCCCCGTCGAAGGCGAGCCCGATGTCGGCACTGTGTTCGAGCACGGCCGCCTTGAGCGGCACCAGGTTCTCGGGCTGAATCGGGTCGGCCGGGTGGTTCGGAAAGGTGCCGTCGAGCTCGGGGAACAGGATCTCGACCGTGAACGGGAGCCGCTCGAACACGATGGGAACCACCAGCCCGCCCATGCCGTTCGCCGTGTCGGCCACGACCGTGAGCGGTCGCAACGACCCGAGGTCGACGAAGGACACCACGTGATCGGCCCAGGCGTCGAGCAGGTTCTGCTCGCGCCAGGCCCCCGTCAGTGGTGGCAGTGGCTGCCCCAGCAGCTCCTCGGCGCCGGCCTCGATGTCGGCCAGGCCCGTGTCGCGCCCGATCGGCCGCGCCCCTGACAGGCACAGCTTCAGGCCGTTGTACTGCGCCGGATTGTGCGATGCCGTGAACATCGCACCGGGCGCGTCGAGGTACCCCGACGCGAAGTACATGAAGTCGGTCGACGCCATGCCGAGGTCGGTGATGTCGACGCCCTCGGCCCGCACCCCGTCGGAGAAGGCCGCCGCCAGCTCCACACCCGTGGCGCGCATGTCGCGCGCCACCAGGATCTGGGAGGCGCCGGCGAAGCGCGCCATGGCCCGGCCGATGGCGCGGCACATGTCCGCGTCGAGCTGGTCGGGCACCGTGCCGCGTACGTCGTACGCCTTGAAGACCTGATCCATGCGGCTCACCGGCGGCTCACCGGCGGCTCATGGGCGGATCGGAGGGCGGCGCACAGGCCACACCATAGGGTGCGCCCGCGCCGCCTCCCCACCGGACACTGCCTCCGCACCGGGCACCGCCGCCACGGCTCAGTGGATGACGACGCTCCCGTTCGTCGCAATGGCGATGATGGCGACCAGGTTGAAACTGGCATGGGCGACCATGTTCATGCCCAGGCGCCCCGTGCGGTACGAGACCGCGGCCAGGATCATGCCGAAAGTGGCCAGGCCCGCCAGTTGCACCCACTCGCCGTGCGCCAGGCCGAAAAGGAGTCCGTCGGCGATCACGGCCAGGACGACTCCGGCGGTCCGGGCGCCGCCGGCCGCCCCCAGGCGGGTGAACAGCCGGACGAGCGACTTCAGGAGCAGACCGCGGAAGAAGAGCTCCTCCATGGCCGGGGCCAGGAGCACCGTGGCGATGGCGATGATGACGAAGCCGGTGCCGTGCGAGGCCCCCGTGAGCTTCTGCGACGGTGCGTTGAAGTTCTTGATGTCGTGCTGGAAGGGCGCGTACATGATGGCGACGAGGAGCTGGCCACCGATGCCGATGGCGATCCCGACCAGATCGACGAGCCGGAAGCGCACGCCGAGGTCGCGCATGAAGTGGCGCGTCCCCTGGGTCCGGCTGGCCAGCCACGGCGCGCCGATGAAGCCGATCCACAGGCCGAGCAGCGTGGACACCACGTACCACTCCGGCGGGACCGCGGCCGAGGCGATGGCCGTCATCTCCGCCGCCGTCTTCCCGGCGGCGGCGCCCGCGATGTAGCCGAAGATCAGGGCGCCGAGCTGGCCCACCAGGAAGCCGACGAAGGCGTAGAAGAGCCACATCCAGCCCTGGCGCCTCGTCTGCGGTGGGACCCAGGGGGTATCGAGGAAGGGCAGGTCGCCCGCCGGCAGCACCGAGGGCGGGGGCGGGAGCAGCGAGAAGGTCGGGTCCTCGGGGGGCAGCGGCGGGGATGGGGGCACCGGCGCGGCCACGGGCTGGCCCGGAGGCCTCCCCTGCAACCATTCGCGGGGCACGTACCCTTCGGGGACCGGCCCCGGTGGGCGGGCGGGCGGGCCCGCTGGGCCGGGAACCACCCCGCCGGGCTCGGAATCGGTCATCGGCCAGACGTTACCGGTGCCCGCGGTGCCCGCCACCTGCAGGGGGACCCCCCGGTGACCACCTGACCGGGCGGTCACCACCGAGCAGGGTCGGCGCCTAGCATGGATCCCGTGAGCCCACCGCGTACGGAGAAGCCGGCCGGCAAGTCGAACGCGCCCGCGAACGGGGACGGCACCCCGCAGCAGGGGGCGCCGTCGGGGCAGAGCTGGCGCTGGCTGTGGGCGGTGGTGGCCATCGGCATCGTGGCCATCCTGCTGGCCGTGGGCACCATCAAGACCAACAACGCCAAGTCGATCAGCTACACCAAGTACCTGCAGGAAGTGACCGCCAAGGAGGTCTCGACCGCGCAGATCTCCAACGCGAGCGGGCAGATCACCGGCAAACTCAAGGACGGGACGTCCTACACGGTCCAGGGCCCGAGCCCCTCCCTGCCCAACGACGTGACCGAGATGCGCAACAACGGCGTGCAGGTCAGCTTCCCCACGCCCTCGTCGAACCTGTTCGCCGACCTGCTGCCGTACATCTTCATCATCGGCATCGGGGCAGCCTTCATCTACTTCATCGGCCGCCAGACCCGGGGGCAGATGTCGGGGATCATGTCCATCGGGCGCTCCAAGGCCAAGACCTTCAGCAGCGACCGGCCCTCGACCACCTTCGAGGACGTGGCGGGCTACACCGGGGTGAAGCAGGAGATCAGCGAGGTGGTGGACTTCCTCAAGACCCCGGCCCGCTTCAAGGAGATCGGCGCCAAAATCCCCAAGGGCGTGCTGCTCGTCGGCCCCCCCGGGACGGGCAAGACGCTGATCGCCCGGGCCGTGGCCGGCGAGGCCGGTGTGCCCTTCATGTCGGTCAGCGGCTCTGACTTCATGGAGATGTTCGTGGGCGTCGGGGCCAGCCGGGTGCGCGACCTGTTCCAGACCGCCCGCAAGCAGGCACCGGCCATCGTCTTCGTCGACGAGATCGACTCCATCGGGCGCAAGCGCGGTGCCGGCCTCGGCGGCGGCCACGACGAGCGCGAGCAGACCCTCAACCAAATGCTCTCGGAGATGGACGGCTTCGACACGGCCGAGGGCGTGGTCATGATCGCGGCCACCAACCGGCCCGACATCCTCGACCCGGCCCTGCTGCGGCCGGGCCGATTCGACCGCCAGATCGTCGTCCCATTGCCCGACCTCGAGGAGCGGCTGCCCATTCTGGCCGTGCACTGCAAGGGCAAGCGCATGTCGACCGACGTCGACCTCAGTGTGGTGGCCCGGGGCACGCCCGGCATGAGCGGGGCCGACCTGGCCAACCTGGTCAACGAGGCCGCCCTGCACGCCGTGCGCCGGGGCAGCCTCGACATCGCAATGGCCGACTTCGAGACGGCGCGGGACCGGGTCCTGCTGGGCCAGCGGCGCGAGTCGATGGTGCTCTCGGAGGCTGAGAAGGAGCGCATCGCCTACCACGAGGGCGGCCACGCCGTGCTGGCCTACGTGCTCGAGAACGCCGATCCGGTGCACAAGGTGACGATCCTGCCCACGGGCATGGCCCTCGGCGTCACCCACCAGCTCCCGATGGAGGAGCGCCACATCCACCCCCGCGACTACATCGAGGACTCCCTCTGCGTGCGTATGGGTGGCCGGGTGGCGGAGCTGCTCGTCTACGGCGACCTGTCGACCGGGGCCGCCAACGACCTCGTCGGCAACACCGAGCTCGCCCGCAAGATGGTGCGCGAGTGGGGCATGAGCGACGCCATCGGCCCCATGGCGTGGGGGTCGGCCGGACAGGTCTTCCTGGGCGAGGACCTCATGCACACGCGTGACTACTCCGAGGACACCTCCAAGATCATCGACGGCGAGGTCGAGCGCATCCTGCGCGTGCAGGAGCAGCGCGCCCACGAGGTGCTGAGCAAGCACCGGGGCGGCCTGAACGCCATCGCGCGCGCGCTGCTCGACAACGAGATCATCGACGGCGCCGAGGTGGCCCGCCTGGTCGACGAGGCGCACGGGTCGCCCGTGCACGACGAGGGCGCCAAGTCGGTGCCGCACTTCCACGAGGCGGCCATCACGGCGCCCGTCAGCAACGGCGCCAACGGCAGCGGCAACGGGAATGGGTTGCACGCCGTCACGGACGGCTCACCGGGTCACGAACACGCTCATGAACACGGGCATCACCCGGTGACGGACGGCACTCCAGGCGCGGAGCCAGGACCCGTCGTGGTGCCCGGCCACTCGACCGATCCCCAGACGTGGGACCCCCCGCCCTGGCCCCCGCCCAACCCCGCGACCGGCACCCCGGAGGGACCCGCAGCCCGCTAGACGTCCCATTAGGCCCGGCGCACCCCGATTCGGACCTCGAACCGATCCGGGCCGCGCAGCGTCATGAAGGGGGATGGTGGAGCACGAGCTCTCGGACTGGCTGGAGGAAGGCTATGTGGCCTCCTTTCGTACGGCCTGCCTGATCCTCGGCAACCGGGCCGACGCCGAGGAGGCTGTGCAGGACGCCTACCTGCGCGCCTGGCGCTTCCGCGACTCGCTCTCGGCTGTCCAGAGCATCCGGCCCTGGCTCGCCCGCGTCGTGGTCAACTCGTGCTACTCGAAGCTGCGCCGCGAGATCCCCCACCGCGACCGGCGCGCCGGTGACGAGCCGCTGGCGCACCTGCCCACCCCGGGCGCCGACCCCGAGACGAGAGCCGAACAGGGCGAGGTGGCCGAGACCGTGCTGGCCGCGCTGCAGCAGCTGCCGCTGTCGCTGCGCGTCCCGGTCGTCCTGCGCTACTACGCCGACCTGAACGAGCGCGACATCGCACTGGCCATCGGCCGGCGACCCGGCACCGTGAAGTCCCGTCTGCACGAGGCGCGCCGCCGCCTGGCGGCCGACCCCGCCCTGTGCGCCCTCGCCGGCGCCGGGGACGCACCTCGCACCGAACCTCGCACCGAACCTCGCACCGAGGAGACCGCACCATGACCATGCTCGACGACGACCGCCTGGCCGCGCTCCTCGCCGACGCCGCTGCGACCTTCGAGGTCCCCGCCACCGGCGCCGAAGACGTTCTGGCGCGGGCCGCCGGACGCCTGCCGGAACGCGACGACGGGGAAGGGGTCGACGGCGACGACGGCGGCGGTGGCGGCGAAGGCGGCGGTGGCGAAATGGCGTCAGTGGACGATGCCGCGCCGATGGGTCGCGTGCGCCGTATGGCCAGCCTGGCCGGCCGCCATCGCGTGCTCTCGGTCGCGGCCTGCCTCGTCGTCCTGCTGGTGCTGGCCGGCACGGTGACGGCACTCGCGCGCGGCTCCGCGCAGCCCACGCGCACGGCCGCGTTGGCGCGCCCTGCCGGCGGGGCCCACGCCCACCCGCCGCTCACCACGACGACCACCCCGCCGTTCTCCGCGAGCAACCCCGCGAACCCCGGGACCCAATCCAACAGCCTCGCGCCCGGCTCAGATGCGGCGGGGCCCGTCGGAGCCGCGCCCTCGTCAGGCGCATCGGGTACGACCAACGCGACGGCGCCGACGACCACGCCGCCCCTACCGACCGGCGCCGTCGGGCAGTCGGCCAAGGTCGAGCAGACCGGCTCACTGGCGTTGACCGTCGCCCGCGGCAAGCTGAGTGGCACGGTCAACCAACTGACCGCGCTGGCCGGCGCCTACGGCGGCTTTGTGGCCAACTCGCAGACGCAGTCGGGCACGGCGAGCAGCGGCCCGGCAACGGGCAGCGTGACGTTGCAGGTCCCGGTGCAGAGCTTCGCCACCGTCCTGGCGCGCGCCGAGGCGCTCGGCAAGACATCGGACCTCACGACGAAGGCCACCGACGTCACCGGTCAGTACGTCGATCTGCAGTCGCGCATCACGGCACTGCAGGACAGCCGCCAGCAGTACCTGACCATCCTGGCCAAGGCCACGACCGTGGGCGACGTCCTGGCGGTCCAGGAGCAGATCGATGCCATTCAGACCCAGATCGAGCAGCTGCAGGGCCAGCTGCAGCTGCTGACGAGCCAGACGACGTACTCCACGCTGACGGTGACCGTGAACGAGCACACGCCGACGCCGCCCCCCGCTCCGAGACCGCTCCCCGAGTCCGGCGTGGTGCGTGCCTGGCACGAGAGTATCGGCGGCTTCGTCACCGGGGTCGAGGGCCTGATCCGCGTCGCCGGCCCGGCGCTCTTCGTCCTGCTGCTCCTCGGCGCCGTCGTGGTCGGCGGCCGCACCCTGTGGCGTCGCTACCAACGCCACAACCTGTAGCGCGGATCAGGCGCCGATCGGGGGTGCCAACGGGATGCCGGGCATCGACACCACCCCGAAGCCGGCCGTCGGGCTGGCCTCCTCGCTGATCGCCATGGGCCCCGAGGCGTGCACGAGGATCGGATCGAGCCCGGCCGCGGCGAGAGGCGAGCCGTACACGAGGATCGACGTCCGGGCGGCGAGTGTGCCGGTGGCGACCTCGTGGTTGCCCGACGCCGAGGTGGCCACGGCGTTGTAGGTCTCACTGGCGTCGGAGGCGTTGGACAGGGCCAGGTAGACGGGAGCCGCGCCGGGCACGGCGGGATTGTCGCTGCTCCCCGGTGGAGGCACGACCCACTCGCCACTGGGCGCGTCGACGCTCAGCCCCTCCACCCCCACCACCACCCCCGCCTGGGGCGGAGGCGTCGCCGAACCGGGAAGCGCGACGGACCGGCCCACGACGACGCCGGGACCCCCCGTGGCGTCGATGGTGGTGGCGTACGTCTGGTTGTCAGGGATACGCGTCTCCGCACTGGTCTGGAGGGCCCAGGTGGTGCCGGGCAGGACCTTTTCCGTCAGGGGCGCCAGCGGGCCCGAGGGCAACCGCACCTGCAACGTCACTGTCTCGGTGGCCGAGCCGGGGTTGAAGACGTCGATTTCGGAAGAGCCACCTGGCACCTCCTGCGCCTGGGGGATCGCCCACTGCGACTGCGGTGCGGTCACGCCCGGCACGAGCGACAGGCCACCCGACGTCCCGCCCGCGCCCACGATCTCCTGAACCTCTGACGCGACGATGCGGCCCGTCCGGGCCGTCACGACGGTGCTGAGGGTCGAGATCTCCTGCACCTCCGACGACACGTTCTCCACCGTCACCTGTCCCGCCGGCAACACGATCCCCTGGTAGTTGATGGGGTGGACGATGCCGTTCGGCGTCTGGAAGCTGAGATCGACCACGACCGGTGACGACGTCGGGTTCAGCAGCGAGATGTAGAGCACGTTGGCGGCGGCGGTGGAGCCGCTGGCGAAGTACCACGTGGCCGAGGCGCTGCTCTGACAGGGCGCCTGCGACCACCCCAGGGGACCGTCCACCGTCTGGGTGACCGCCACGCCGCCGCCCGCGGTGATGACGGTCTCCGCTTCCCAGGAACCCGAGGACAGCGTCGGGATGGCCGGCGCCACCACACCGCGCGCCGGGACCGCGGTGGCCGTGTGCGCCGTGGCCCCCGAGTCCGACGTGACCGTGATGTCCGCCGTGACCGGTCGTGTCGTGGTGTTGGTGAGCACGAGGATGCCCGGTGCCGCGCCACCGACGGTCGACTGTCCCGTGCAGTACCAGGCGGTCGACTCGGCGTCGGGCGCACCGACCAGCGCGCTGGGCGTCGGCGCGGCGCCCACGGGCGCGGGGGTCCCCCGCACGCTCACGGCGATACCGACGCCGGCGACAACCAGGATCACGAGCGCGGCGACGCGCCACCGGCGTTCACGGCTCACGTGGGCCGGCGTCACAGCGACACCGTCTCGTCGATGATCGCCGCCTCGGCAACCAGGGGCGCCGTGGCCGACAGGGAGAGGGCGCGTCCGGGGCGCGGGCGACCGATGACGGTGAGCGCCAGCAGCACCCAGGCCGCCAGCTGAAGGAGGACGGCCAGGGGGACGAGGGGGAACTGCGACAGCGAAAGGGTGGCGGGGCCGTTGGCGCTCACCGCGTACTGCGCCGCCCAGCCGAAGGCCGCCTGCCCCGCCACCGCGTGGCCGTCCACGGTCAGGGCGAAGGAGCCTGCCGGGGCGTAGCCCGCGTAGAGGGTGCCCGCCGGTACCGCTCCGGTGGCCGCTCCGCCGGCGGCGAGCGCGCTGAGCACGGGCTGCCAGCCGGCCACGTCGGTCGCGCTCGGGTACACCGGAGCGCGTACCGGCAGTGCGCCGGGCCGCGTCGCGGTCACCGGCATGGCTACCTCGTTCTGGTACACCTGCACGCCCGTCACTCCGGGTACCGCCTGGAGGTCGTCCTGCTGGAGAAGGTCCGCGTTGAGGCCGGCCGGCGGCGGCGCGCTGACCGATTCTGGGCTTGTCCCCACCAACGACGGGGCCAACGCGTCGACCACGACGATGTAGCGGACGCCGGCCGGCGCCAGCAGGCGGCCCAGGTGCACGGTACCGCCGGCCACGGCCAGGCGGACCGCCGTGGCCACCTGGGCGGCCGGACCGGCACCGGAGGGGGTGAGCACCTGGGCGGTGTCGGGCAGGTCCTCCGGCGTGAGTGCGTAGGCCAGGCCCGATTGGACCGACCACCCTCCGGCCGGCACCGCCCTGGGGTCACCGAGCCAGAGGACGCGGGCGACTCCTCCGGCATCGGGCCGGTTCAGGAACGCCAGCGGTTGCTCCACGCCCTGCGACGGGAGATCCCAGCGGCCACCGACGGCACCGCCCACGACGGGAAGGAGGCCGAGCGCGACGAAGACGAGCGCAGAGGCGCCCGCCAGCTGGCGCCATCCGAATTCGCGGCCGCTCAGGTCACTCTCGAAGGCGGCGATGCCGAGGCCGACGCACACCGCCACGGCGAGGGCCGCCGGTGCGAGCACCACGGTGAGGGATGGCGCAAAGGAACCGAGCTCGCCGTGCGAGCTGGCGTAGGCCAGGCCCCACGACGCCAACGCCAGCACCCACATGCGCGCCGCCCAGGCCAACCTGGTACCGCGGGCGATGACAAGAGGGAGCGCGGCGCCGACGACCAGCAACCAGGCGATCGGCGAACGGGCCGCCGGCCCGACGGCGAAGCGGAGGAGCTCACCCCAGCTGGGCGCGGTGGCCCCGGACAGGGGGAGGCCGAAGATCGCCACCGACCCCTTGCCCGCCAGCACGGTGCCGACCACCCAGGGAAGGGTCAGGACGAGAGCCACCACCACCGCCTCGATGGCCACGATCAGGACGCGCCACGTCGGCTCCCGCGCCCCCACGAGGACCGACCCGAGCATCCAGGCCACGGCCGTCACGAGCACCATTGGCACGACCGCCGGAGCGAACCCCGACGCGGCGGCGATGAGGGCACCCAGCAGGACGACCTGGCCGGCGGGCCGGCTCCGCCACTGCGGCCCGGGCGCCACCACGTACGGGCTCACACCGGCCGCCCGGGCCAGGCGCAGCGCGATGAAGGGGAAGAGCGCATAGACGACGAGCCCGTCCCAACGCCCCGTGCCGAGCGCGCCATAGGGCAGCGGGAGCCCGAGGTAGCAGATGACCGCCACCACACGGGCCCGCGGCGACACCAGAGGACGCAGGCAGCGCGACACGCCCCACGCGCCGAGGGGGATGCACCCGAGGAGCAGCACGTGCTGCAACGTCCCCATGGCGCCGAAGAGCACGGTGCCGGTGAGGCCGACGAGGCCGAAGGCGGGCGAGGCCGGCGCTGTCGTGCCCAACCCGGCGGACTGCCAGCCGGAGAAGAAGTGGTGCCAGCTGGCGGACCATGACGGGAGCGGCGCGAGCTGCCCAACGAGTGGCAGCGTCCCGAAGAAGAGCTCGCGGGTCCCGAAGGCGACGACGAGGAGCGCGATGACGAGGGCCACGGTGCGCTGACGCCCCGAGCTGAGGGGCACCGACCGCACCCGGCGCCCGAAGCGATCGCGCCCGGCACGCCGGCCCAGGTCGTCGAGCTCGTCGAAGTCGGCGTCCTCGCTGAAGGCTGAGCCGACGCTCCCCGTGAGCACGGCGACCCCGGCCACCCGCTCCTCCTCCCGCTCGCGCCCCTCCCGCGTGGCGGCGACGGCGTTGGCCGCCACGAGTCCCTGGTGGGTCAGCCGGCTGACGTAGCGCGAGAGCCGCGCGCTGCCCCGCACCTGCAGCCGACGCACCTCGGCATCGGGGAAGAGGCGGTGCTCGGCCAGCTCACCCCGCAGGATCGAGAGCTCGGTCAGCCGGCGGAAGTTCCACCGCCACGCTCCGGTGACGGCACGGACCCGGTCGCCGTCGCGGGCCAGCAGGGCCACGACCACTTCGCCGAAGGCCAGCAGGGCGGCCTGCGGGAGTACCCGCACCAGGGTGATCCGGGTGTAGCACTTGAGGACGGCGCGCAGCTCATGGCGGCGCTGCAGGGACTGCATGGTGGCGGGGTGGCGGCCCTCGGCCTCGCCGGCCACCGCCAGCGGCTCGAGCCCGCCGGCGACCACCTCCCGGTGGCGCACCCGGGCGTCCGGGGCGACCACGACGCGCGAGCCGGCCACCTGGCTGCGCCAGGAGAGGTCGAGGTCCTCCCCCATGGCGACGATGCCCGCGTCGAATCCTTTGAGCTCGGCGAACAGGTCCGCCCGCACCAGAATGCAGCCGCCCGGTGCCACGAAGACATCGCGCACCGCGTCGTGCTGCCCGTGGTCGACCTCGCCTTCGGTGATGCGATCCACGACGGCGCCCGTCTTGTCACAGGTCATGCCGACATGGAGAAGGATGCGCCGGTCGTCCCAGTGCACGAACTTCGGGGACACCACCCCGGCGTTGGATCGGAACGACTCCTCGACCATCTTGTGCACCGCGTCGTGGTCCAGCGCGACATCGTCGTGGAGGAGCAGAAAGAACGCCGCACCCTCCACCATGGCCAGCGCCTCGTTCGATGCGGCGGCGTAACCGGGGTGGCCCGGCAGGTGCCGGACGAAGGCGTCGGGCAGGACCCGGGCCACCCGGTCCGTCACCTCGGGGTCGTCCTCCCCAGTGGACAGGACGAGAACCGAGAGCTCCTCGTAGTCCTGGGCCGCCAGCGCGGCGAGGGCCTCTTCGAGCCAGGGCCCGGCGTCGGTCGTGACCATGACGGCGACCACGGCCGGCACTTGGGCGTCCATCAGGGGGCCGAGGCTATCCGGTCCGGCATTCACCCCTTCAGGCACGAAATGCACCTCCAGTGCTTGCTACTGTTTAACATTCGTGATACTCTTGTACACGAACACGGTGGCCTGCCGGCGGCCGCCGTGTCCCGAACGTCGGTGTGAACCGATCAGACAGGAGGCTCCACATGCCTGAAGTACCCACCAACATCACCAACATCTCCAAGGGTGTCACGGACCTTGCCCGCGACGCTGCATATGTGGCCGTCGGGCTCGGCGTGCTCGGCTACCAGCGGGCCCAGGTCCACCGGGTCGAGCTGCAGAGCCGGCTCTCCAAGGACTTCTCGCTGGACCAGCGCCTCGACGAGGTGCGCCACAGCGTGGCCAAGAGCTACACCCAGATCGACGACCTGGCCGAGTCGGCCGTGCAGTTCGTCGAGACGACCTTGCAGCCGATTGAGGAGAAGCTTCCCGCCTCGGTGACCCAGATCACCGCCAAGGCCCGGAACCAGGCCCGTGAGGTCCGGATTCAGATCCGCCAGCGCGTCAGCGCCTGAGCAACACCGCTGCCCACGCGACAACGCTCGCCGTCAGTCCGCCTCCCACGAGGCTAGGACGTCGGCGAGCGTTGTCGCGAGCGGAATCTGCGGCTGCCAACCCGTGGCGGCCCGCAGCAGCGTCGCATCCCCCCGGAGCACGGGCACGTCGACGGGCCGCAGCAGTGCGGGGTCGGTCTCGAGCGTGAGGTCGGCACCGGCCAGCTCGAGGAGCTGCGCCGCCACCTCTGACATGGCCACGTCGCGCCCCGAGCACACGTTGTAGACGGCCCCGGCCTCACCTCGTTCGATCAGCAGCCGGTAGGCCACCACCACGTCGCGCACGTCGGTGAAGTCGCGTCGGGTCGTCAGATTGCCCACCGGCAACGAGGAGTCCCCGCTGCGCCGGGCCTCCACGATCCGCTTGGCTAGCGCCGGCACGAAGAAGTTCGGCGACTGCCCCGGACCGATGTGGTTGAAGGGCCGGACGACGACGACGGGCTGGCCGTAGCCGCGCCAGCCCTGCAACGCCACGGCCTCCGCCGCCAGCTTGCTGGCCGCGTAGGGGCTGGCCGGCTCCGTGGGGGTGCCCTCGCCCAGCGGGAGCTGCGCCGGCGTGACGACCCCGTAGACCTCCGCCGAGCTGACCACGAGGACGCGCGGGCTCACTGGGGTGGACCGCGCCGCCGCCAGGATCTCGGCGGTCCCGAGCACGTTGACGCGCAGCACCTGACTGGGATCGTCCCAGCTCTCCCCCACATGGGTCATGGCGGCCAGGTGGTAGACGGCCTCCGGCGCCACGTCAGCCATGACCCGGCGCACCGCGCTGCCCGAGGCCACGTCCGTCTCGATGTCGATCACCGCCACGTCGTCGCCGTGGTCCTTGAGGTGCGCAGCCAGCCACTGGCCGACGAATCCCTTTCCGCCCGTGATCAGCGCGCGCATGCGCGGAACCCTACTGCGAGGCCGCCCGGGCGATCGCATAGGCCTGCAGGTGCAGGGCAACGCTGGCCTCCCAGGTCTGCGCCGCCGCGACCGCGATCCCACGCGACCGGCGGCCCGTGTCGCGTCCTTCGAGCAGCGCCGTCTCCAGTGCCGTGGCCAGGGCGGTCACGTCGCCGGGCGGAACGAGGAGCGCCGCGCTGCCGGCCATTTCCGCCATGGCGGTGCCCTCGGTGGTCACCAGGGGTGCACCGCAGGCCAGGGCCTCGAGGGCGGGCAGGCCGAACCCCTCTTCGACCGCCGGATAGGCCACCACCGCAGCCTGGCGGAGGAGAGCGGGGACGGCGCCGTCGGGCAGGTACCCGGTGCGCACGATCCGCTCGGGGTGCCGGGCCGCCGCGAGCGCCCGCTCGGTCTCGGTCATGCCCCAGCCGGTCTGCCCGCCCAGCACCAGGACGGCGTCGGGGTGACGCCGTGCCACCTGGTCGAAGGCGGCAATGAGGGGAACCACTCCCTTGCGGGGCTCGAGCGTGCCCACGAAGGCGACCAGGGGCCGGTCGACCGGAATCCCCAGTGCGCCGAGCACGGTGCGGTCGGATCCGTCGATCGGCTCACGCGGCGTGAAGCGTTCGTGGTCGACGCCATGCGGTGCCACCACGACGGGCGGACGGACGTCGCACCAGGCGCGCAGCCGGTCCTCTGTCACCTGGCTGACGGAGATCAGGACCGCGGCCCGCCGCGCCGCGTGGCGTATGGCGCGGCGGAAGAAGGCCGCCTTGGAGCGCAGGTGCCATTCCGGATGGTCGAAGAAGGTGCAGTCGTGGATCGTCACGGCACAGGGCACGGGTGCACGGGCCGGCATCGTGTAGTGCGGTCCATGATGGACCTCGCTCCCGACCGAGCGCAGCACGGAACCGAGCCGGAGCTGCTCGAAGACCAATCGGCCGGGCCGCGACACCGGTACCACCCCGCGGACGGCCGCGCCGGCGGCCAGGTTGCGCCAGCGCGCCTCATCACCGCGCCGGGCGACGAGCGAGAGCCCGACGTCCGGACGCGCCGCGAGGCCGCGGGCCAGCGCCATGGTGTAGTAGCCCGCGCCGCCGGGCCGCGTCGGGACGGCCGAGACGTCGAGCGAGAGGTCGAGGTGCTCGTCCGTCACCGCAGCGACCGCCAGAGATGGAGATGCGCGCGGGCAGTCCCGCGCCAGGTGCGCTGCGCCGCATGCGCCGCGCCGCGGCGAACCATTTCGGCGCGCAGGCGGTCGTCGGTCAGGACGGCCGCGACACCGGCGGCGATGTCGTCCACGTCCAGCGGGTCGACGAGGCGCGCCGGTGCGAGCCCGGTCGCACCCAGGTCGCGCACGCTCGGCACCTCGTCGGACACGACCGTCGGGATGCCGGCCCGCATGGCCTCGAGCGGCGGCAGGCCGTAGCCCTCTGTCAGCGGCACGTAGGCGAAGGCGCGGGCCCGCCGATACAGCCCCGACAGCACGACATCGGGGACGGGGCCGGTCAAGACGACTTGGTCGGCTGCTCGGGGCTCCGGCAACCGAGGGCCCCAGCCGGCCGGTCCGACGATCACCAGCGGCCACGGGCCCGGGAGCGAACCGCGCACCTGCGCGAACGCGCGCACGAGCCGGTCCACGTTCTTGCGCGGCTCCAGCGTGCTCACGGTGAGCAGGAACGGACCCGCGACGCCGATCCGCTGGAGCAGCGCATCGGTGGCGGCGGGGTCCGGCGGCGGGAGATGGTCGGCGCCACTCGGCACCACTGTGACCCGATCCTCGGCAATGCCCATCGCAGCGAGGTCGGCCGCCACCAGCCGGGACGGGACCACCATGGCGGCGCCTGACCGATTGGCGCGCCGCAACGCCCCCTCGTGCCAGCGAGCCCCGCGCCGCGTCGTCGCCTCGGGGTGGCGGCGCCACGCCACGTCGTGGACCGTGACAACCAGCCGTGCGGGGCTGGAGCGCCGCAGCGGGGGTGCGGCCACGGACACCGAGTGCACGATGTCGAACCCGGCGGGCGCGTGCGACAGGCCGTGGTCCCAGGCCCGTGTCAGGAGCACGCTCGGCAGCCGCGACGCGTGCACGGGACACTCGAATGCCGCCAGCGGGTCGGCCGACCCGGCGGGCGCCCGGCTGGCCAGGAGCGCCACTTCGACCGCGTCGCCTTCTGTGGCCGAGACGGCCAAGCCGCCGAGCAGCCCGCGCGCGTAGGCGCCGATGCCACCTGGGACGCGCCGCCGCAGCTGCTCGACCGCGAGGAGGACCGACGGCGCGGACGACTCAGCCACGGCCGGACACCGCGTCACGATAGAGGGCTTCGAGCCCGGCACCGCACCGCTCCCAGGAGTACCGGGCCGACCATGCCGTGCCGGCGGCAATGAGGCGGCGACGCTCGCCTTCGTCGCTCAAGCACGTGCTGAGCGCCTCGGCCAGCCCGTCGTGATCGGCGGGGTCGACCAGCAGGGCGCCGTCGCCGAGGACCTCGGGCAAAGAACCCGCCCGCGTCGCCACCACGGGCACTCCCACCTGCATCGCCTGCAGCGGCGGGAAGCCAAAACCTTCATAGAGCGAGGGATAGGCCAGCACGCTGGCCCGCGTCAGCAACACCGCCAGATCGGCCTGTGTCACCCAGCCGGTGCGGACGATCCGCGCCCGTGCCGGTGATGCCGCGACCGCCTCGTCGAGCGCGTGCTCGCCCCAGCCCGGGGGGCCGGCCAGGACGAGCGCGACGTCTGCCTGGCGGTCGGCGACCGCGCCGAACGACCGCACGAGGCCCGGCAGGTCCTTGCGGGGCTCGGCCGTCCCGATGGCCAGGCAGAATTGTCTGACGCCGGCCGGGAGCACGCGACCCAGCACCGCAGCGGCCTCGGTTTCCGTCGGGACGGGCAGAGCGGGAATGCCTGGGTTCACGACGCGCACGCGGGTCGGATCGGCGGCGAACGCCTCCACCACCTCATCGGCCACGAACGCGGAATCCGCGTGGACCCAGGCGCCACGGCCCAGGGCCCGTCGGATCAACCCCGGGTAGGCCAGTGTCGCATCGTCGCAGAGTTCGGGATGGTGCAGTGGCGTCAGGTCATGCACCGAGACGACGGCGGCGGCCCGACGTGTCGGCGGCACCAAGAAGTTCGTCCCGTGCACGACGTCGGTGGCGCCGATGAACCACTCCAGGGGTGGCACGTTCCCCTTGGCCCACAGCGCGTGCAGCGGGCGGGCGGGCATGGGTCGTTGGCGTGCCATGACGCCGTCGGGGAGCTGTGCCTCGATCAAGCGGCGGCGGCGCCAGCTGACGGCGTAGGCCTGCACGTCGACATCGGGACGCTGCGCCAGGGCGGCCAAGGCGCCATGGCAGAACGCGCCGATGCCCGTGGGCAGCCCGAGCAGCGGCGTGGCATCGAGTGCGACCCGCACGCGCGCCGGTTCCGTGGCCCGGGGCGTCTCGGAGGTGCTCAGGTGGTGATCGCCCCGTCGATGGAGAGGATCGCTCCCGTGATGTAGTCCGCCTCGCTCGAACCGAGGTAGGCGAAGGCACCCGCGACCTCGTGCGGATAGGCGAAACCGATCGGTGTCATGAGCCGCTCTATCAGCTTCCAGTCTGCATCTTCTGGCGGGCCGAAGTTGTGGATGATCGGCGTGTCGACGCCCCCGGGAGCGACGCCGTTCACGCGGATGCCCCGCGCCATGTACTCCACCGCCAGCGCCATGGTGAGCAGCCGCGCACCGCCCTTGGAGGCGCAGTAGGCCGCCGAGTAGGGCTGACCCTTCATGCCGGCGGTCGAGATGGTGTTGACGATTGCCCCGCCGTGCTCGAGCATGCCCGGCAACACGGCCCGGCACATCAGGAACGTGCCCGTCAGGTTGACCGCGATGATCTTGTCCCAGCCGCTCAACGACTGCTCCGGCGTGTGGGCGAACCCGCCGATGCCCGCGATGTTGCACAGGTTGGTGACGGGTCCCAGCTCAGCAGCGGCGCTGTTCACGGCGGCCGTGACCCCGTCCTCGTTCGTCACGTCGCAGACCACCGCGATGGCGCGGCCGCCGGCTGCGGCCGCTTCGGTGTTGATCTCGGCGGCCACGGCCTCAATAGCGTCCGCCGCGACGTCGAGACAGGCCACCGCCGCGCCCTCCGCGGCCAGGCGACGCGCCGTGGCTCGCCCGATGCCCGAACCCGAACCGGTGACCACGGCCACCCGCCCGATGTAACGACCAGGGGTGATTGCCTCGGGGGCCGTCCCCCGATTGGGATCGGATTCCCCGACTCGTGTCGTGGGACTCATGCGCGCTCCTTCGGTTCTTGCTCTTCGGTGGGGCCACTGCCTAGCACTCCAGAGCCGGGACGACGACTTTGCGCCAGGCGCAGCCGGCGCTCCTGCGCCCCGCCCTCCGCCAGACGGGCGAGACGCATCGGGTCGACCTTCATCATCGGCGTCAGCGGGAGCTCGTCGACCACGACGAGGGCGTCGGGGGCCTTGTAGTCGGAGAGCTCCCGGGCGCAGTGCGCACGCAGCGCGGCCAGGTCCGGCCGCGCCCCCGGGGCGGCCACCACGACGGCCACGCCCACTTCGCCCAGGACATCGTCCGCCACGCCGACGACCGCGGCCCGGACCACGGCGGGGTGCGACGACAGGGCTTCCTCGACCTCCGCCGGGTACACGTTGTAGCCGCCCCGGATGTAGCGCTCGTGGGCCCGGCCCGACAACTGCAGGTTGCCTTCGGGGGTGACCCTCCCGAAGTCTCCGGTGGTCAACCACCCGTCGGGAGCGAGCACCTCGCCGGTGGCCGCCGCGTCCACCAGCTCCGCCACGGAGCGGTCCCGGCCAGGGCCATGCCCCCAGTAGCCGCGCATGGCCGCGGCGGACCGCAGGAGGACGCGGCCGACCGAACCGGTCGGCACCGGGCCCCCGGCGTCGTCGACGACGGCGAGCTCGACGCCGGCCACCGGGCGGCCGACCGTGGTCGCCACCTCCTCGTCGGACGACGTCAGCGTGGTGCCGGTCCCGAGCGAGGACTCCGTGGACGTGTAGCGCACGACGACGGGCACCCCGAAGCGGCGGCGCACCTCGGCCACCATGGACGCCGTCATGCGCGCCGCGCCGGTCCCGGCCACGCGCAGCGCGCTGAGGTCCGCCTGCTGCAGCTCCGCGCTGGCCAGCATGAGCGCCCACTGCGTCGGCACGCCCTGCGCCACCGTCACCCCTTCGTCCGCCATGACGCGAATGGCCTCGTCGGCCTGCCACGGTGTGGGTGTGATGACGGTCGTCACCGCGTTGCCGATCTCGTCCCAGGCGCGCGTCATGTACCCGACGTGGGCGAAGGGGAGCGGAGAGAGCCGGCGATCGCCGGGTTGGCTCAGCACGTCGGTCCCCCGGGCCACCGCGGCCAGGTTGGCGTGATCGAAGACGGCGCCCTTGGGCCGGCCGGTGGTCCCGCTGGTCCAGACCACGGCGACCGGGTCGGCTGCGGTCAGCTCCGGCCAGGCCTGCGGCGCCTCCTCGCCCCACCACGACCGCGCTTCGTCGCGGGTGACCACCGGAACCGTTCCCGCCTCCGGGTCCAGTCCGGTCCCGGGATCGAACAGCAGGAGCACCGGGGCGGCACGCTCCATGATGGAGGCCACCTCGCCGGCACCCATGCGCGGGTTGATCCCCGACGTGATCGCCCCCAGCCGGAGCAACCCGGCATAGAGCACCGCGTAGTCGATGGAGGAGGGCAGCAGAAGGCACACCACGTCACCCTTGGCCACGCCGAGACGGGAGAGGTGGCCCGCCACGCCGTCGGCCGCCCGGTCCCACTGGGCAAAGGTGAGGCGGCGCCGGCCGCCGTCGGCGCCCGGCTCGACGTAGGCCTCGACGTCTCCGTTGACCCGTGCCGCCTCCCGTAGGACGGACACGACGGTCTCGTGCTGATCCGAGGGGATGCGCACTGGCATGGCGGGCGGCGATGGTACCAGGGGCGGCTGGAACGGCCTGCGTGCCGGCGCTCCTATGCTCGCGACGTGCTGGTGGCCCTGTGCGGCGGCGTCGGGGCCGCTCGAATGCTCGCCGGACTCGTTCGGGTGGTCCCCGCCGGCGACATCACCGCGATCGTCAACGTCGGCGACGACATGGAGCTGCACGGCCTCGCCATCAGTCCCGACCTCGACACGGTCACCTACACCCTGGCCGGCATGGACAACCGCGAAACCGGCTGGGGTGTGGCCGGCGAGAGCTGGGCCGTCATGGACGAGTTGGGACGGCTGGGTGGGGAGGATTGGTTCCGCCTGGGCGACCGCGACCTGGCCACGCACCTGTTCCGCACTGGCCGGTTGCGCGCCGGCGCACCGCTCAGCGTCGTGACGGCGGAGCTGGGTGCACGGCGCGGCATCGCGGTGCGGCTGGTGCCGGTGACCGACGACACGTTGCGCACCCGGGTCGTCCTGGCCGAGCCGAGCGCTCTGGGCCCGGCGGGGAGCGAAGTCAGCTTTCAGGACTACTTCGTCCGGCTGCACCACGACGTGCCCGTTCGGGGCGTCCGCTTCGAGGGCGCCGAGACGGCGCGACCGGCCCCCGGCGTCATGGAGGCGCTGCAAGGCGCGGCCACCATCGTCGTCTGTCCCTCGAACCCAGTGGTGTCGATCGGCCCGGTGCTGGCCGTCCCCGGTGTGCGGGAGACCCTGGTGGCACGCCGCGACCAGGTCGTGGCGGTGTCACCCATCGTTGCCGGCGCCGCGCTCAAGGGGCCGGCCGACCGGCTCATGGCCGAGCTCGGGACCGAGCCCTCCGTGCTGGGCGTGGCCCGGCTGTACGCGCCGTGGGTGGGGACGCTCGTGGTGGATGTCGCCGACGCCTCCCATGCGGCAGCCATCAGGGCGGAGGGCGTGCGCTGCGTGGTGACCCCCACGGTCATGAGCACGCCCGAACGGGCGGAAGACCTGGCCCGGGCGGTGATCCATGCAGCCGGCTGACGGCGTGCAGGTCTTCCCCATCACCGGGCTGGGCCAGGTGACACCGGGTACCGACCTGGCCGCGCTGATCGCCGGCGCGATGGCGCCGGCGCGCCCCGACGGCCCCGAGCTCACCGCGGGCGACGTGGTGGTGGTCACGCAAAAGATCGTCTCGAAAGCCGAAGGCCGTCTGGTCGAGCTCGATCACAGCGACGCTGCGGCCAAGGCGGCCCTGGTGCGACGGGAATCGGTACGTGTCCTGCGCCAGCGCGGTGACCTGATCATCAGCGAGACCCGGCACGGCTTCATCTGCGCCAACGCCGGCGTGGACCTCTCCAACGTGGCGGACGGGACCGCGGCGCTGCTGCCCGAGGACTCGGACCGCTCGGCCCGCCGTATCCGGGCCGGGCTGGAGCACACCTTCGGCATCACGCTGGGCGTGATCGTCTCGGACACCTTCGGGCGCCCGTGGCGACGGGGCGTCACCGACGTAGCCATCGGGTGCGCGGGCGTGGCCGCGGTGATCGACCTCAAGGGGACGACCGATGCGGGAGGGCGTGAGCTCGTCGCCACGGAGATCTGCGTCGCCGACGAGTTGGCCTCCGCGGCCGAGTTGGTCATGGGCAAGGACCGTGGTGTTCCGGTGGCCGTGATCCGCGGCGTTCCGACGGAGTGGCTCCGTCCCGCCTCCGTGCGCGCCGAGGTGATCCGGCCTCCGGACGAAGACCTCTTCCGCTGAGCTCAGTCGGCGTTGTCGCGCACGAACTCGAGCACGGCCTGGACGCCGTCGTCGAGCTGTGTCCACGCCCGCCAACCGAGCTGAATCGCCGCCCGCTCCACATCGAGACTCGAGCGGAGCAACTCACCGGGCCGCTCCGGTGCGAAGACGGCCTTCACTTCGGTCCCGGACCGCGACGCCATCGATCTCACGAGTTCGTTCACCGACGTCTCGGCGCCGGTCCCGATGTTGCAGACGAGGCCGCCGCCCCGCGTGGCCGCCCGCACAAAGGCATCGACGACGTCGTCGACGAAGACGAAATCCCGTGTCTGCTCGCCGTCGCCGAAAACCGTCACCGGCTCACCGCGTAACACCCGGTCGGCGAAGATGGCGACCACACCGGCCTCGCCGTGGGGATTCTGCCGCGGTCCGTAGACGTTGGCGAGGGCCAGCGCACAGAACTCCAGGGAGTGCAGCGCGCGGTAAGCGACGAGGTAGTCGATCACGGCCTTCTTGGAGACGCCGTACGGTGACAGCGGCTGGTGGGGATACGACTCACGCACGGGGAGCTCCTCGACGGGCGGGTCCCCATAGAGCGTCCCCCCGCTCGCCGCGAAGACCACCCGCTCGGACTCGGCCTGGCGGGCACCCTCCAAGACGTTGAGCGATCCGACGACGTTGACCATGGCGTCGAACGTCGGGCGGGCCACCGAGACGCGGACATCGGCCTGGGCCGCCAGGTGGAAGACGAGCTCGGGGCGGCGGCGCGCCATCAACTCGATCACGGCCGGCGCGGTGATATCCAGATGATGGATGGTGAGAGCCCGGCCCGCGCTGCCGCGGGCCTCGGCCAGGTTCGACAGCGAGCCGGTGGAGAAGTCGTCGACCACGTCGACCTCGTGCCCTTCGACCAAAAGGCGGTCCACCAGATTGGACCCGATGAACCCGGCACCTCCCGTCACCAGCGTGCGCATGCCGCGGCCTTTCTAGCCCGAGACCCGCTCGCCGTCGACCAGCGTCCCCGAGGAGACGACTGCGTCGGCGCCCAGAACCGAGACTGCCCGGACGTCACCTCGCTGCCCCACGATGGAGCGCGGCCCCATGACGGATCCGGCCACCTTGGCATCAGCCGCGACATGGCAGTCGGCCATGAGCACGGAGTCCGCCACGAGGGCGCCGGCGGACACCACGGTCCCCGGCCCGAGGATGCTGCGCTCCACGCGGGCGCCGGACTCGACGACACAGCCGGGAAAGATGACGGCGGGAGCTGCCACCTCACCCGCCACATCACTGTCGCCCCCCACCAGGACCCCATCGCCCCGGTCGGCGACACCCGGGGCCACGAACGGGCCGCGCTTGTGGTTCAGGTAGTCGAAATTGGCTTCGAGATACGCGGCCGGGGTCCCGGTGTCGAGCCAGTAACTGTCGTCGGAGCGCGCGAAGAGCCCGCCATCGCGCACCATGGCGGGAAAGGTTTCCCGCTCGATCGACACGCGTCCCCCCTCCGGGATCCGGCCGAGCACCGACGGCTCGAGCACGTAGGTCCCCGCGTTGATTTCGTTCGTCGGCGCCTCGTCGCGGGGCGGCTTCTCGACGAAGGCCCTCACCCGGCCCTCCTCGTCGGTGGGCACCACGCCGAAGGCCGACGGGTCGGCCACCGGGTGGAGGGCGATCGTCCCCTCGGCCCTGCGGTCACGATGAAAGGCCACCAGGCTGCTCAGGTCGAGATCGGTCAGCACGTCCCCGTTGACGACCACGAACGTCTCGTCGATGCCGGCGAACGTGGCGGCGAAGCGGACGGCGCCGGCGGTGTCGAGCGGCTCGGGCTCGACCGCGTAGGTCAGGCCGATGCCGGCGACCCGGCCGTCCGGGTATGCCTCCATGAAGGCATCGGGCAGGTAGCCGAGGGAAAGGACGGCGTCGGCGATCCCGTGCGAGGCGAGATGCGCCAGCACCCGCTCGATCATGGGAACCCCGACGATGGGGAGCATCTGCTTGGGCGCCGAGAGCGTGAGGGGACGCAGCCTCGTTCCCTCGCCGCCAACGAGGACAACCGCTTTCATTACTTCGTCGTCGTCGTGGACGAAGGTTTCGTCGTGGTCGTGACCGGCACGGTCGATGTCGTGGTCGACGCCGCCGGAGCCGAGGTCGTCGTGGTCGACGGCACGGTCGACGACGTTGCGCCGGCGGCGGTCGTGGTGGTCGTGGCGACCGGTGCCTGGCTCCCGGCCAGCACCTGCGTCAGGGCGAGGATGGTCGACCCCGGCGGCTTGGGCAGCTGGGTGCCCTTGGGCGCGAATCCGACCGTGATGAGCTGACGGTTCAGGAACTTGAGATCGGCCGGCTTCTCGGTCGTGACACCCCCGGTCTCCCCTTCCTCGCCGTTCTTGGCGGTGGTGGTCGAGATCACCCAGGACCGGGCCTGGACGACACCGACCTTGCCGGCATCGGGCGTCCCGACTCCGCACTTCTCGCCGTTCGTGTACGCGGGCACGGTGGTCGACGGGTACTTGAGCTCGGTATTGGACAAGGTCAACCCGGTATACCCGTCAGCGAACTTCCCGAGGGTCGCGTTGTTGCCTGCCTCACTGGACTTCTTCGGCGCAATGGAGAGGACACCGCTACCCGTGGTCGTGAGGCCCGTGGTGGCGCTGGCCGGCGAGGCGGCGAGCGGCGATTCCATGGTGCCGCAGATGTCGAAGGCCAGTCCGGCGTGCCAGGAGGTCCCGACGGTCGGTTCCACGACGACGGGACCCTTGTTGTAGTTGTACTTCGCCCAGGCGATCGACCCGACCCCGAGAATGATGATGACGACGAGCGCGGCATACCAGTTCACGGGCATCTGCCCGCGATATGTCGTGCCGCCGCCGGTCGCGGCGGCGCGTGCAACGGATTTCCCAGAAGTGCTTCTCGCCATGGCGGGTGGCAACCCTACAGCCTGGCGGGGTGCCCCCCCGTAGCAGGCGAGCCGCCCAGCAGGTCACGGTAGAGGTCCGTTGTCGCCGGATGGAGGGAGTCCGCGTGGCTGTGCGAGGCCGCCCGGGCAGGTGGACGGCCACCCTCCCCGGCCAACGTGCGCAACTGCGCCATGGTCGAGCGCAGCCGGACCCGGTTGCCCTGGGCGGCCGTGGCCACGAGGAGTGCGCGGTAGAGACGCTCGTCGTACGGACTCACGAGCAACCCCTGGCGCACGATCCACTCGCCTTCGTCGCCACACCCCATTCCGACGAAGGCGTCGGCGGCGCGGAGGGCCGTGCGCACGACCAAGGCCTCTATATCCGAGTGGGTCCCGTCGAAGACCGCCCAGTCCGTACGGCGGAGCCCGGCGAAGAGCGGGCCCCGGACCAACCGCATGGCCTGGAGGAGCCGGTGCGGGTCGTCGGTGGCGGCGAGCGCGCCGAACAGTTCCACGTCGGCCTTGACCGAACCAGCCAGCTGGAGCTTGGCGCCTCGAGGGAGGTGCAGGCGGCCGTCGTGGTCCCGGCCCAGGGCCCGGCGTGCGTCCGACGAGGTCGAGTGGGCGGTGGACGGGGAGACCGGCCGCTCGGGCCAGAGCGCCAGGGACCACTCGGCATGACGCACGCCTTGCCGGTGGAACGCGAGGTAGACCACCAGCTCACGCGCGGCCGAGCGGCGAAACGGTCCTGCCGCACCGCGCACGGCCACCGGTCCGAGCACCGAGACCTCGACGCCGTGGGTCACGGCGGGGGAACGGTCGCGCGCCAGCCGGCCTCTCCGTGGGGGCGGAGGGATTCGAACCCTCACTGGGGACGGTTTAAGCGCCCTGCCTCTGCCAGTTGGGCTACGCCCCCGGGAGGCCATTCTTGACCGCATGGAGCACCCTGGTGAGGATGGCCCCGTGGTGCACGACCTCAGCGAGGTGGACCTGACCGACCTCGACACCTTCACCGGAGGCTTCCCGCACGACATCTTCCGGCTCCACCGGGAGCAGGCGCCGGTCTGGTGGCACGAGCCCACCAGCCACACCCCCGACGGCGAGGGATTCTGGTCGGTGGCCACCTACGACGAGGTGCTCGAGGTCCTCAGCGACCCGCGCACCTACTCCTCGGAGACCGGGGGCGACCGTCCCTACGGCGGGACGATCATTCAGGACCTCCCCGTGGCCGGCGTCGTCCTGAACATGATGGACGACCCCCGGCACGCCCGGATCCGCCGCCTCGTGACGAAGGGACTGACGCCGGCCGCGGTACGCGGTCTCGAGCCGGAGCTGCGGCGGCGGATGCGCCGGCTGCTCGAGTCGGTCGACGAGGAGTGCGACTTCCTGGTCGATGTGGCGGCCGAGCTCCCGATGCAGGCCATCTGCCTGCTGTTGGGCGTGCCCGAGGCGGACCGCCACCTTCTCTTCGACGCCGTCGAGCACATCTTCGACATTCCCGACGAGTCGGACTTCCTGTCGATGACCCCCGAGCGGGAGGCCGCGGTGGGCCTCATGTACGAGTACGGCGTCGATCTCATCAGCGAGAAGCGAGCCGTCCCTCGTGCCGACATGCTCTCGACGGTGATCCACGCCGAGCTCCCCGATGCCGAACCGCCCCAACTACGCGACGACGAGCTCTCGGCCTTCTTCTCGCTGGTCTTCTCCGCAGGCGCCGAAACGACCCGCAACGCCATCGCCGGCGCCATGCTCGCCTTCATCGATTGGCCCGACCAGCTCGAGCTCCTCCGCTCCGGACGGGCGCCGATCGGTCCCGCGGTGGAAGAGATCCTGCGTTGGACGACGCCGTCGCCCTCCAAGCGCAGGACGGCGACCACGGCGTGCGAGCTCGGCAACGCGCGCATCCGTGCCGGGGAGAAGGTCGTCGTCTGGGAGGGCTCGGCCAACCGGGATCCGCGGCGCTTCGACGAGCCTGACGCGTTCATGCTGCAGCGCGATCCGAACCCGCATCTGGCCTTCGGTCATGGCGCACACTTCTGCCTCGGCGCCCACCTGGCCCGCCTCGAGATACGCGTGGCCCTCGAAGAGGTGCTGCAATCCATCGAATCGTTCACTTTGGCCGCTCCTGTGCAGTGGACGCGGAGCAACCGCCACACGGGCATCCGCCATCTCCCGTTGCGAGTACACAAGGTGGGGACGCCATCGGAGTCGGGCGCCGGCGGCGGCGTGGGCGGCCGCCGCTGACATCTACCCCGCCATGAGTGGGCGTGAGCGCTCCAGCACGGCCAGCTCTTCGTCGCGGGGCGCGGCCTCAAGCCTGGTGTCAGCCCCGAAGATCATGGTGGCCCGGCCGGCCCGTTCCCAGGGACGCCAGACGCCGATGCCGTCATGGCTGGGGTCACCGGCGGCGGCGAAGGCCAGCCACGCCCTCTGCATCTGACTCGAGAGCACCTCGACGGCAGGACCACCACCGGAGAACACCTGCACGACCGGCAGGTGCACCGCGCCGAACACGAACGGCAGCTCGAGCGCGTGGCAGGAACCCAGGATGCCGCCGAACGCCGGCGATTCCCAATCGAACAGATAGACGTAGGCACGCGAGCCACTGGCGCCGTGAGCCGCCGCGAGCTGGAGGCTCGGCCACCGGAAGACGGCGTCGGTCCCGACCGAGACCCACATGGCAGTGGCCTCGGTCGATTCCCCGCGCGATTCCCGGGCCGAACGGTAGGCGTCCATGACCTCCGCCGCGGACATGTCGGGCAAGGCATTGGCGACCCAGCGGGTCACGCCCTCCGCGTCGAGCGCCATGAGCGCGGGGTTGCCCAGCCCGAAGAGCGTCAGCTCGTCCCGATTGGTCCCGATCAACAGGTCGACGCCACCGGCGGAGCCATTGGCCACTGCGGCCAGCGGATGGTCGGGCAGAAACACACCGTCGACGACCGGAAGGAACGGGAGCGGGATCATCCCGGGATCGGGTCGCCGCTTGCCCAGCTCCTCTGTCGCAGCCACGAGCTCGGTGGCCGGGACGCCCTCCAATGCATCTCTGGTGCACGACGCGACACCGAGCACAGCCGCCAGCCGGTCGGCCGATCCCTCCGCGTCTTCGACGCGTGTGCACGTGCACTCCCCCGCTCTGGACGATGGCGCGCCGGAAGAGCCCCTGGGCGGCCGGGGTGCCGAGCAGCGTGGACACGCTGAAACCTCCGGCGGACTCACCGAAGATAGTCACCGCGCCCGGATCGCCACCAAAGGCCGCGATGTTGTCCCGCACCCAGCGCAACGCGGCCAGCTGGTCCTGCAATCCCCAATTCCCGATCAGTCCGTCCGGATCGGCCAAGTCCCGATGACCGAGGAAGCCCAGCGCGCCGAGGCGGTAGTTGATGGTCACGACCACGGCGTCGCCGTTGCGGACCAATTCCCCGCCCCGGTAGAGGAAAACCGACCCGCTGCCCGACGTGAAGCCTCCCCCGTGGACGAAGACCATCACGGGGCGCCCCCGACCCGGCTCCCGTGTCGCCGCCTCGGGAAGTTCGGGGGTCCAGACATTCAGCGAGAGACAGTCCTCGCTGTGCGGCTCGGACGCCGACGGGTCCGACGGGCTCGTGATCCCAGGCACGGCAGCGGATTGCGGGGCGATCGGCCCGAAGGTCGATGCGTCACGTATCTCGCTCCACTGCTCGGCCTCCAACGGGGGGCGCCATCGGAGGGCACCGACCGGCGCGCGCGCGAAGGGGATACCCGAAAACGACCAGAGGTCCCCGCGCCAGACGCCCCTGAGCCTTCCCTGAGCGACGGACACCACTCCCTTCACGAACGGGGACCCTATGGAGACAAACGTCGACGGTCAATCGAATCCCTCATTCAGCCGATAGACGAACGGAAGGGTGAACTGCGTGCGAAGCCGGGATGCAACCGGATGGAAACAGAGGGGATGCCGAATATGCCACCATGCAGCCATTACGCTGTTGCGCCGTGGATGCAGTGAATTGTCGGAGCACTGCCCGCAGGCGGGCTCCTCTTGTCAGAGTGACCATGATCGTCGGTCTCCTCGCCGCGTTGTCGACGGCGGCGACCACGGCCGGCGCGGGCGCGACGACATCGACCACGCTGCCCGGACCGGCTCCGAATCAGTCGCAGATCAACGCCACCCAGTCGCAGGTCGGCCAGATAGAGGCAACGCTGTCCCAGGAGGAGCAGCAGACCTCCGTGCTCGACGACAAGTACAACACGGCTGAGCAGAACCTCCAGAACGCGCAAACGGCGTTGCAGACGATCGCCACCAACCTGGTGCACGACCGCTCCGCCGTGAACGTCGACCGACGGCTCGTCTCGGCCGACGCGGTGCAGGCCTACGTCTACGGGACTCCGGAGACCGGGCTCGCCTCTTATTTCTCGACGTCGGCGACGATGAACGAAGCGCGCAATCAGTACACCAATCAGATCGTCGGCAACCTGACGAAGGACGAGACCTCGCTTCTGCAGTCGGAAACGCGCCTGCAGTCTCAGGAAGCGGCGCAGCAGGCGGAGGCATCGCAGGCTCAGTCGGAGGCTGCGCAGGCGAAGTCACTCGCGCAGGCCAACGAACAAGAAGCGGCAACGACGAAGGCGACCTTGAGCCAGGTGCAGGGTCAACTCGCCCAGGAAGTGGCGGCTGCAGCCATTCAAGAGGCGCAGCAAGAAGCCGCGGCGGCCGCGGCCGCACGGAGCGCAGCGGCGCAGCAACAGGCAGCGGCCGCCGCCGCAACGGCGGCAACCGTTGCCGGAGCAGTCGGAGGTTCATCGAGCGCCGCCGCCGCAACGACCGCGGCCAACCAGGCGGCGGGGAACACCGGACCGGTCGGAGGATCTTCGGATGGCAGCAGTGCCGGGATGGCCGCCGTGCAGGCGGCCGTGTCCCAGTTGGGTGTTCCCTACGTCTTCGGTGGCGAGCAGCCCGGCGTGGGGTTCGACTGTTCGGGACTCGTGCAGTGGGCCTGGGGCCAGGCAGGCGTCACCATTCCGAGGACGACCGAGACCGAGTGGCCCGCCCTGACGCACGTGTCGCTCGATGCGTTGCAGCCGGGTGACCTGCTCTTCTATTACAACCTCGACGGGGACAGCCAGGTCGACCACGTCGTCATGTACACCGGTTCAGGGCCCTACGGGACCGATACCGTGATCCAAGCCCCCTTCACCGGGTCGACGGTGTCCTACTCCCCCATCTTCACCGAGGGCCTCATGGGGGCTGCCCGCCCGTAGCCCGATCGGCCAGAATCCCGTCGCCCGGCGATCGGTACGATGGCACAATGGCCAGCGGGCGCCAGGTTGTCGGCGAGAAGAACCGATCGACTGCCATCGTGCCGATCCGCATCGCCTCCGACCACAGCAATGAACCCGAGGATCCCCGGCTGTCGGACGTCGACGAATGGGGTCGCTCCGAACGGACGCGGGCGCTGGTCAGGGCGTTGTACGAGCCCGTGTACTCCAAGTGGTTCCGCACGGAGTGGGAGGGTCTCGAGCGGATCCCTGCCGAGGGTGGCGCGCTCCTCGTCGCCAACCACGCGGGCGCCATCCCGTCCGACGCGCCGGTCATCATGCATGGGATCGAGAAGGAGCTGGGACGGCCCGTCTACGGGTTGGCCGACTACTTCTTCCGGACCATACCGGTCGTCGGGACCCTGTGGGCACGAGCCGGCGGGGTGTCGGCACGCCCGGCCAACGCCTACCGGCTCCTGAGGGACCAGCAGCAACTGGCTCTCGTCTTTCCCGAGGGCACCAAGGGAACCTCGAAATCGTTCACCGATCGCTACCAGCTCCGGCGCTTCGGCCGCGGCGGCTTCGTCGAGATCGCCATGCGCGCCGGCGTCCCCGTCATACCCATCGCTGTCGTCGGCGCCGAGGAGGCAATGCCGGTGGTGCTGCGGCTCCCGACCGTGGCCCGCGCCCTCGGACTCCCGTATTTCCCGATCACGGCCAACGTGCTCGCGCTCGGACCGCTCGGGGTGGTGACGCCGTTCCCCGCCAAGTTCAAGCTGCGCGTGCTGGCGCCGGTGCATTTCGATGTTCCCGCGGACCAGGACCGCTATTCGAAGAGCCGGATCATGGAGGAGTCAGAGCGCATCCGTGCGTTGCTCCAGGAATCCGTCTACGACATGCTGCGTGACCGGCGCAGCATCTGGTTCGGCTGAGGCACCGGTGAGCCGTCGAGTCCTCGTGACCGGAGCCGACACGTTCTGGGGTGGGCGGATGATTCAGGCCCTGGAGACCGATCCGAGCATGGACGTGATCCTCGGCATGGGGACTCGGGCACCATCGGTCCCCTTCGACCGAGCCGAATTCGTCCGGGCCGACCAGACGTACTCCATCTTGCACCGGATCGTGAAGGCGACTCAGGTCGACACGATCCTCCATACCTTCATGATCACCAACTCCTCCTCGGTGCCGAGGCGGGCCATGCACGAGATCAACGTCATCGGGACGATGAATCTGTTGGCGGCGGCGGGAGCGGCCGGCTCGTCGGTCCGCCACATCGTGGTCAAGTCGTCGACCCTCGTCTACGGCGCCGCCGCCAGCGACCCGAACACTTTCCAGGAGGACACGCCAAGGACGAGCCCGGTGAAGAACAGCGTGGAGCGTGCGCTCGTCGAAGCCGACGGGCTCATGCGCGATTTTGCCGAGGACAATCCCGGCGCCAAGGTCACCGTCCTGCGCTTCGCCAACGTTCTGGGCGAGCACCTCACCACCCCGATCAGCCGGAACCTCTCGCGCCCCGTGTGCCCGTCCATCTTCGGCTTCGATCCGCTCCTGCAGTTCATTGAGGAGGACGACGTGGTGCGCGCGCTGCTGCACGTCACCCAGGCCGGCATCCCGGGTCTCTACAACGTGGCCGCCGAGGGACGGCTCCCGTGGAGCGAGGTCGCGGCCATCTGCGGGACGAGGCTGGTCCCGCTGTCACCCTTCAGCCCATTGAAGATCCGCCCCCTGGCCCGGCTGTTCGACCTGCCGTCCGAGCTCGAGGACCTGCTCCGCTACGGCCGCGGCGTCGACACGAGGCGCTTCGCCGCCACCGGCTTCGCCTACAACGCCACCAGTGCGGGTGCCGTGCAAGCCTTCATCCGTGCCTTGCGCCTCCGGCGGCAGACCGGTCGCCAGCCGTTGTCGTACACCTACGAGCACGACGTGGAGCAATTCTTCCGCCATTCACCGTCCGTCGTGGGCGGTGGCGAGCCCTGACGCTCAGTCTTCCAGCCACTCCTCGACCATGGCGCGTTCGCGTACAGCCCATTCCTCCGCGGTGATGGCGTAACGCACGTGATCCTCCCACTCCCCGTCGATCTCGAGAAAGCGCAGGGCAACGCCCTCCTCGCGGATGCCGAGCTTCTCGACGACCCGACGGCTGGCCGTATTCCTCGGGATGATGGAGATCTCCACCCGGTGCAGCGAAATGGCCTCGAAGGCGAACCGGAGCGTGACGACCACTGCCTCGGGCACCAGCCCGCGGCCGGCCAGGGCTTCGTCGACCCAGTAGCCGATGTAGGCGCTCTGGAACGGTCCGCGCTGAATGGACGAAAGCGTCACCTCGCCGGCGAAGCGCTCACCCACGAAGATGCCGAAGCCGTAACCGGTGCCGAGGTGCCGCTCCCGTTCTCGAATGCCGCAGCGCGCCGCGAAGCTGGGCCGGTCCTCCGACGGCGCTGGCGCGCCCTTGGGCCGGGGCTCCCATCGGAGCAGCCAGCTGGCACACCGGGTCCGCACCTCGTGCCAGGCGGCAAAGTCGTTCTCGGTCAACGAACGCAGCAGTACCCGCTTCCCCCGGAGCTCCAGGGGCGCGTGGCGGACCGCCCTGGCCGCAGTCATCGTCCGAGCACCTCCTCCAACGCGCCCAGCAGCGCAACCACGTTGCGCCGGCGTGCGGTGTGCCCCATGCAGCCGATACGCCAGATCTGCCCGGCCAGCCGGCCGGCACCGGCGCCGATCTCTATGCCGTACGTGGAGAGGAGCTCGCCCCGTACCGCGACGTCGTCGACCCCGGCCGGGATCTTGACCGTGGTGAGCTGCGGCAGACGATGGTCGGCGGCCACGAGCAGTTCGAGGCCGAGGCCCTCCAACCCATCCCCCAGGAGCTGGCCGCACTCGGCATGGCGCGCCCACGAAGCCTTGAGGCCCTCGTCGAGCAGGACCCCGAGCCCGGCGTGCAGCGCGGCCACCATCACCACCGGAGCCGTGTGGTGATAGACCCGCGCGCCGCCGGAGGCATCGTTGACGTAGCGCGCCAGGAGATTGAGATCGAGGTACCAGCTCGAAGGTCGCTCGACGATCCGCTCCAGGGCCCGCGGGGAGACGGTGAACGGCGAGAGCCCCGGCGGAACACCCAGGCACTTCTGGGTCCCGCTGTAGGCAATGTCGACGGACCAGTCGTCCACGGCGACCTCGATCCCCCCGAGCGACGTCACCATGTCGACTAGCAGCAGGGCCTCGCCCTTGCCCCGGCCCACCGGCGCGATGTCGTTGCGCACGCCAGTGGACGTCTCGGCGTGCACGACCGCGATCAGCGCCGGCGCCGGGTGGGCCGCCAGCAGGCTGTCCGGATCGATCGGCTCACCCCACTCGGCGTCGACCCGGACGACCTCCGCCCCGTGGCGGAAGGCAACCTCGCACATCCGCTCGCCGAAGACGCCGTTGACGCCGACCACGACGGGGTCACCAGGGCGGACGAAGTTCACGAAGGACGCCTCCATGCCGGCGGATCCCGTGCCGCTGACGGGGAGGGTGAGCGCATTGGAGGTCCCGAACGCCTGGCGCAGGCGGTCGTTCGTGCTGTCCAGCAGGGCCAGGAACTGCGGATCGAGGTGGCCGAGCACGGGACCGGCCAGGGCCATGGTGACTTCCGGGTACGAATTCGAAGGTCCCGGCCCCATGAGGAGGCGGTCGGTTATCCCCATCGGCGAATCGTGACAGGTCCACGCTCACCTGCGCCAACGCGCCATCCGCCTCAGCGGGGTCCACTAGATTGCCCGCGTGGAACGGGTGCTCTTCGCCCCTCGCGAGCTGCCGCCCCTCCCCCCCGACGTGGCCCAGGACCCTGGGCCCTACGCGGCCTGGTCCCCCAGCCGTGAGGAGCAGCGGGCGCGGAGGGTGCGCCCGACCCGGAGAACCGATCTGCGCCTGATCATGCCCGTTGCCCATTGCGATCCGGACGCCGTCCGGCGCACGCTCCGGAGCATCCGACTCCAGCGCGGTGGATGGTCGCTGACCGTCGTCACCGCCGAGGACCAGGCGGACGAGCTCCGGAAGCTCGTGCACGCCTGCACGTCCCTGCGGGATCGACGGCGCGTCCGGGTCCTTCAGGCGAAGGGACCTTGCTCGGCACGAGAGCTCCTCGGCATCGGGATGGAGGCGGGTCAAGGGCTCCCACGGGCCCTGCTCTTTCAGGGCGACGTCTGGGCGCCCGACGCGGTCACCCTGCTGAGTGCCGCGCTCACGCCGACGAATGTCGTCTATGCGGACGAGGACGAGCAACGGGCCGACGGCACATGGGAGGCGCCGCAGTTGAAGCCCGATTTCTCGCCCGAGTTCCTGCTGTCGAGCGCCTACATCGGCCGCCCGCTGGCGATCGGCGCACTGGTGGCGGACCACCTGCCGCCGCCTCGTGGCATCGGATGCACGCGCGCTCGAGCACGAGTGCGCGTTGGCCGCCACCGAAGCGGCCGACGCCGTGGTCCACATCCCCGAGGTGCTGTGCCATCGCTCGACCCAGGACGCCGTGCCCGCCGATGCGACATCGTTCCCGCACATCGAGGCGGCGCTGCGGCGCCGGGAGGACGCCGCGACCGTCGAGTCCGGCGCCGACGCCCGGCAGCCGTCGCCTGGTGCGGCCGGACCGGACCGACGTCCCGGTCAGCATCCTCATCCCCTTCCGTGACGAGCCACGACTCCTCCGCACCTGCGTGGAATCCATTGCAGCGACTACGAGCAGCCACACCGTCGAACTGGTGCTCATCGACAACGGCTCCACCGACCCCGAGACCCTCACGCTGGTGGAGCGGCTGGCCGAGCGCCCCGACGTCCACGTGCTGGTCGATCCCCGGCCGTTCAACTGGGCGGCTCTGAACAACGCCGGGGCCCACGAGGCCCGCGGGGAGATCCTGTTGTTCCTGAACAACGACATCGAGGCGCACCGGGGCGGGTGGCTGTCCGCTCTGTGCGCCCAGGCTCTGCGGCCCGACGTTGCCGCCGTAGGGGCGCGACTGCTCTATCCCGACCGTCGCCTGCAACACTGCGGCCTCGTCGTCGGGCTCACGGGGGCCGCGGGGCACGTCCTCGGTGGCCTGGCCGAGGAGCGACAGCCGGCTATCTGCGCATGGCGGTCACAGCCCGCGAGTGCTCTGCCGTCACCGGAGCATGCCTCGCGACCCGACGTGACATCTTCGAGCTCCTCGACGGCTTCGACGAGGAGCTCGGTGTCGATCTCAACGACGTCGACTACTGCCTCCGCGCCGGCACAAAGGGTCTGCGAACGATCTATGAGCCGGCGGCCGAGCTCATCCATCACGAGTCACCCAGCCGGGGCACGGCGGGTGGCGTGGGCGACGTGGTCCGGTTCGTCGATCGGTGGAAGGAGTCCATCGCCTGCGGGGACCGCTACCTTAACCCGCACCTCACCCGCGCCGATCCGTCCTGCAGACTGGCCGGACCAGACGAGAGGGATGAATGGAATCGATGGTACGCGACGCTCGCAATGCAGTAGACAACGAAGCCGCACTCGCCCCACGGATGCTCCGTCAACCTGCGGACGTGCCCCCGCCGCTCGAACCCTTGAGACACGCTGACGGGCTGGTGTCGTTCCGGCGCGCGTGGTCGGAAAGCAGACGCACGTCCTGGCGAACGCTCCGCTCTTGGGCGGGACGCATCTCCGGGCGATCAGATCACCGCCTCCTCGCTGCGTCGGTCGGAGCCATCGAAGCCGTGGCCGTCCACTGCGAACTTCTGTCGGACCGCGTCGCCGCGCTGGAGACCATCACCGCGGACGTGGACGCTTCCCTTAGCGAGGAGATCGTGCGGTTACGGACAGAGGTCCTTCGCCTACAGCGCGAGCTGTCTTCGCCGCCGGACGCGGACTCGTGACCAGACCGGTGGTTGTGATCGTCGGTTGCCATTGGCTGGATCGCCATGGCGAACTGGGCTTTGTCGTTCGCTCGATCGCCGGAGCAGCCAGTCGCTGCGGACAGGTCGCCGTCCTCGTACCGGGGAATCCGGCACGACGAGCAGACGGTGCCTTCGACCTGCAGGGAATGGGAGTGGAGGGAGGGTTGCAATGGCCCGGCGGTGTACCGGGCGATGCGACAGTCATTGTCGACGAATTGACGGCAGAAATCGCGGCTCCCCTCGCCCGAGTCGGACCACGATCCGTGCATTTCCTGGCCGAGTCGACCGGCGTACCCGGGCCAGAATGGCGGCAGCTCCCGCTGGTGGGAGACGACGATCCGGTACATGTCCATGTCCCAGTGAATCGGCTGGCCGAGCGCCATCGGCACCATGGATTCGGCTTCACGGACTATGTGCTCGTCCTGAGCGATCGCAGCGGTGTGCACGAAGAACCGCCACCGGCCGCGGCCTGGATCAGCTCCGCCTTCCACGATATTGACGTGGTCGTTGTCGAGGACGCAATCGCCTCAGCCTGGCGGGGACGGGCGCTGCGCGGCCTGGTGACAGTTGACACGCGGATGGACCTCTGGCGGCTGCTCGCCCATGCGAAGGTCTGCATCGACCTCGCACCCGGGTGTTACATCGCCCGCGAGTGCATTGAAGCGCTGCGATTCGGCACCCCTGTCATCGTGCCTGAGCAACCGGGTCCAGGCTTGCTGCACGCTGAAGCGTCGGGAGGGGCAGGGTTCCGCGATCCTTCGGAGCTGTTGGATGCCGTCACGTGGTTCCAGAACGAGTCACATCGGGCTGAAGCGGCCGAGGCGGCCCGACTGTACGCAGACCGGGACTACGGCGATCCCGCCGCGCTGGTTCGCCGTGTCCGGTACCTGCTCGGGCAAAGCAGCGCGAACCCGTGAGCCACCCAGGCCATTCACTAAGTAAGATGACGATCCCTGAGGGGTGGATCCGACGGGTGAACTTATGAGACTTTTCGCATGCCAGAGGACCAGCTCAAGCCCACAGGTCACGCGTGAATTCCTTCCCGCCCACCGGCGCGGCGATACACCCAGGATTGTGACGACGGTCCCAAGGTCACCGGCTGGCGCACCCGTCCCGGCGCTGCCGGAAAAGCCACAATCGGAGCAGTCGAACCTGCAGGACTCCGGCATCCGCCCCTTTGCACCACTCGTGTCCTGGCTCATCGCCACTGGGCGCCCGGAGGTCGTCGTCGAACTCGGCCCCGGCGACGAGGGCTCCCTTGCTTCCACGTTCCGAGCGGCGTTCCAGTCCGACCCCGGGATGACGTGTGCCGCCGTACTGCTCCCTTCCAGGTCGGTCACAGCCATTGAGGAATTTCAGGGGCTCACGCGCCGGCTCAACGCAAGGCTCGGTCCCGCGTTCGTAGGATACGAGACCGAGCAAGCCGCCCTTGCCGGATTGGGCGACGGGACCGTAGGGCTCCTCCACCTGTCCCTGTTCGACTCGGACGACGTCGGCCTTCTCGACCTTGTGGCGTGGCAGGCGGTGCTGGCGCCCGGCGCCGTCGTGGTCGTCACAACGACGGCATCCAACGCGTCCTCCAACTTCGCCAAGGTAAAAGACGACATCACCGGCACGTACCCGGCCGTCTCCATCTCGCTCGGGCTCACGACCGAAGCGGTCGTCGCCCAGAGGGCTGACAAAGAGGGCACGCCGATCGTGGATCTGTTGCGAAAGGCCCCGTTCGCAGTAGGGGCCTTCCTGGCCCTCCTCGGCGATCAGTTGGAGCTGCACGACGTGCTGACCCATGATCTCGAATCGTCGGAGACAACTCGCGCGTTGATCGGGCGAGTGATCGACCAGCAGCATGCGGAAAGGAGCTCGTTGCTCTCCACCTCCCAGATTTACAAGGATGAGGCTGCCCGCCTGTCGATCGAGCTCGTGAGGGCTCGAGACGAGGTGACGCAACAGATGGAAGCGGCGCGGCGCGAGCGAGAGCACCTGGTGGAACAATTTCTTGACCGCATGGACGAGCTCTCGGCGAAACTGTCGACTACTGCATCGCGCTACTCGGCTGAACTGGCTGACCTGAACGCGCTCCTTGAAGCGGAAGGGCGCAAGGTCGAGGACTACGCGGCTCTGGCAGCCAATGCGGAGAGTCTGATCGTCGATATGCAGCGGTCGACATCGTGGCGGATCACTGCGCCTGTCCGGCTTGTCTCACGGATGCTGGCGCGGAAGGCCCCGTCTCCCACGCACCTCAAGGACTAGCCGGACGGCGCGTTGGAAACAGAGCCCGATCCATTCCGCAACAACGTCTCGGTCATCGTCCTCAACTACAACCAGGCGGAGACCACGGTCGAGTGTCTCGATGCCCTGGCGCGGCGCGCGCAGTGAACTGATCCGAGAGATCATCGTGGTGGACAATGGGTCCGCCGCACCGGACCTCGCCGTTCTTCGCATGCGCCATGCCAAGGCGGACTTCATGCTCCTGGAAGTGGGTGAGAACCGGTTCTTCGGGGAGGGCAACAACATCGGCGTCGACGAAGCCGACGGCAACTACATCGTCTTTCTCAACAATGACGCTTTCGTGCAGCCTGGTTGGATCGAAGTCCTGAGTGCAACAATGCGGAGCGATCCGGACGTGGCCGCGGTCGGTCCTATGTTTCTCTATCCCGATGGACGAGTCCAGGAGGTGGGTGCCCTCGCGCTGCCCACCGGCGACGTGGTCCAGGTCGGCAAGGGCGCGGTCTGGGGCCCCGATCACTATGTCACGCCCTGCGCCGTTGACTTCTGTTCCGCCGCATGCCTCATGATGAGGAAATCGGCGTTCTTGGAGGTGGGCGGCTTCGGCTTCGAATGGGAGCCCGCGTACTACGAGGACGCCGACCTGTGCCTCAAGCTCTGGTCCAGATGCGGGAAGGTCATGGTGAATCCGGCAGCTCGTGTCGTCCACATCGAGAGCAAGACGACCTCTAACAGCCAGTTGCAATTGCACAACATCTCGGAAATCAACCGCGCCAGGTTCGTGGCCAAGTGGGGCCCCTGGCTCGTGGCGCGTCAGCACTACAACCCGTCGGATCTGGCTGCCCGACCCGAGCTCGCCGCGGCCAACACGGACGCGGTGGACCTTTGCGCCAAGGACGAGCGGGAGCGCAATCGGCAGACTGTCCTCTTTACGCCCTACCCACTTACACCCGGAGGTGGGGAGCGAGTCCTGTTCGAACTCGCATCGCACTTCTCAACGCTTTACGGCACTGCACACGTCGTGATCGCCACGCCACACCGGTACAGCTCGACGCGGCTACGCCAGATCGCCGGGACGTTCGGCATTGACCGGGTCGTCGCGACAGCGCCGTGGGCGGAGATTGAACCCGAGAACTGCCAGTTTTCGGTCGTGTTCGGCAACACCATCCTCCCCCCGACACGCGCCTTCGGAGATTTCAGCGTCTACCAGCTGCAGTTCCCATTCTGGGTGCCCGACCGAGAGATCGCCGAACGAGGGTCATGGCTGGGCGACTTCGATGAAATCTGGGTCTACTCGGAGTTCGTCCGACGCCACGTCAACGGACTTGTGCGCTACTACGGCCTTCAGGCACCGGGCATCCGAGTGATCACTCCGCCTGCGGTCTGGCCGGACGCCGCGGGGGCCCTCCCGTGGAACCGAACGCGCGAACGATCCTATCGGTGGGACGGTTCTTCGCCGGGGGTCACAACAAGCGTCAAGACGTCGTCATTGAGGCCTTCCGCCAGATCGTTGAGTCCGGCGTCCAAGGGGTGGAGCTCGCACTCGCCGGTGCCATTCATCCGAGCCCCGCCGGACGTACCCGCTTCTGCGAGCTGCAGGGGTTGGCGGCAGACCTTCCTTGCACCTTTTATCCCAACATAGGGCGCAGCGATCTGGCGGCTCTCTACGGACGTTCGGCCGTGTTGATCCACGCCGCCGGCTTCGGCGTCGACCCCGATGAGTTCCCGGAGGCACTGGAACACTTCGGTATCACCCCAATTGAAGCGGCAAGCTTCGGCTGTATCCCCGTCGTGTACGGGCAAGGCGGGCCGCGGGAGGTCATCCGGACGCTCGGGTGCGACACTGCCTTCTCGACCGTCGACGAATGCGCCACCATCGTGACTCGCTTGTTGCAGGATCCAACCGGGTCGGCTGCGCTGAGCCTCCATCTCTTGGCGAGTAGCAAGGTGTACTCGGGAGAGGCGTTCCGGAAGCGCGTCGACCGCGCTCTCGACGACCTTGGGCGTGCCGTAGGTTCACGTCGACCCGATCAGCGCCTCCGTGGTGGCGTCCGCGTGCGCAGGGACTGGACCAGGCCGTCGAGGATGTCGGATTCCGACACGATGCACTCCCCCAGTCCGAGCCGGCGCATCACCTCGCGCAACACCAGTGCGCCGCCGAAAATGACGTCTTGTCGCCCCTCGGGCAGGCCCGGCCGGCGCGCCCGCACCACGACGGGTTCTGCGCCCAGGAGGTCACACCAGCGGTCCACGACCTCCAACGTGAGGACCGCGTGGTGGATCCGCTCCCGGTCGTACGCCACCAGGCCCAGCTCCAGCGATGCCAGTGTCGACACGGTGCCGGCCAGCCCTACGAGGGTCGCCGGTCCGAGGTCGGCCAGCTGGGGGATCTCTTGCTCCGCCGCCGCCAGCGCAGCCCCGATGGCGCGGACGGCATCGGCCACCTCGGGCGCGGTCGGCGGGTCGCTGCGCAAGAAACGCTCGGTGAGGCGCACACAGCCGATCTCCATGGAGAACGAGCGGACCTCGCCGCCCGTATCGGTTGCCACTTCGGTCGACCCCCCGCCGATGTCGAGCACGACGACACGGCCACCTCGGTCCGGCAGGTCGGCGGTCGCTCCGGCGTAGGAGAGCCGGCCCTCCTCCTGTCCGGAGAGCAGCTCAGCCGGCGCGCCGACGATGTCGCCGGCCGGCAGGAGAAACTCCTCTCCGTTGGTCGCGTCCCGCACGGCCGACGTCGCCACGAGGCGGGCGGGACCGACCCCCTCCGCATTCATGATGCCGCGGTAGGCGCGCAGCGCGGCAAACGTGCGCTCCATGGCTTCCGGTCGCAGTCGATGGGTGGCGTCGACGCCCTCACCGAGGCGGGTGATCGTCATCTCCCGGGCGCGCACGTGGCCAGACGCGCCCACCACGAGCAGGCGGGTGGAGTTCGTGCCGCAGTCGAGCGCAGCGAGCGCGTCATCGCCTTTCACGCTGCCGAGTATCACAGAGCGTGCGCGCTCAGGCCTCCCGCCGGGTCAGGCCCAGCCGCTCCGCAGCCCACGCCCCGACGACATCGTCCCCGCCGGTCAGCCACCAGGCCACGTGGGCATGCAGGCACTTGACTCCCTGGCGCGTGCCTCCCACCCCCCCGCTCGGGCGTGGCCCGGTCCAGTCGCCCGGAATCAGGGCATCGCGTTCGGCGGCATAGCGGCGATGGGCCTCGGCCAGGGCCGCAGTGTCCACCTGTTCCTCGGCCTCCCGCACGCCACCGGCCGCTTCGAGCCGGCCGACGAGGACGCGCAGCTCGGGGTCGACCAACCAGTACCGCGTCGGCATGGGTGTCCCGTCGCGCAGGAAGGGCTCGTTGGCGATCACCATTGGGCGGCCGTCGTCGGCCCGCACCACCACCGTGAAGGCCCCGCCGGGGTCGCGGCCGAGAAGCCGCGCGACGGCAGCAGCATCGGCTTCGGCGGCGGCACCCGGCGGCGTCGCCCGGGCATCCTCCACTCGGCTCAACGCCAGAATTCGAGGGAGTGCACCATGCGTGAGACGAAGCCTCCCGACGACGTCGAGGGTGACGACCCGTGCGCGTCGCTCGCATGCTGGTCCGCGGCGCGCGCGGCCGCGGCGTCGCGCCGGGGGTCGTGGTCGTCGTGGTCGTGACACCGCCCGGCGGCAGCTCCGGCGTCGCCGACGGGGTCACCGGCCCGACGGACCCCGGGTCTCCGGCGTAGGGCACGCCGGTGGCCGTGGAGCCCGCGGGCGGCAGCACCTCGTAGGCCTGCTGGCCGGGACTGACCAGCTGGTACTGCTCGCGGGCGATGCGTCCGATCTCACCGCCGTCGCTGAGGTTCTTGTTCTCCTGCGCCAACGCGGAGTCCTGGGCCTGCAGCGTGTGCAACTCCGCTTCGGTGCCGTGCAGGTTGGTGCGCTGGCTCAAGAGGGAGCCGGCGGGAAACCAGGCGAAGAGCACGATGGCCGAGACCGCCATCGCCCCGGCGAAGGCGAGGCGGGCCCGCCCGAGCGTCACCTTCTTCGCTGCGGGCGCCTTGGCGGAACGACGCTGCTGGCGTGGAGCCTTGCGGTTAGCTCGCGCCATGCAGGGTTCCTCCGTTGCCCGCCAGCGCTGCCAGTCCCGGGAAGGCGGCCGACTCACCCAGGTCCGCTTCGATCCTGAGCAGCTGGTTGTACTTCGCCACGCGGTCCGAGCGGGCCGGTGCGCCTGCCTTGAGCTGCCCGGAGTTGACGGCCACCACCAGGTCGGCAATCGTCGTGTCCTCGGTCTCCCCGGAACGATGCGAGATCACCGTGGCGTAGGAGGCCCTGTTGGCCAGCGCCACGGTGTCGAGCGTCTCGGTCAGGGTGCCGATCTGGTTGAGCTTGACCAAAATGGCGTTGGCGACGCCCGCACGGATGCCCCGCTCCAGAATCTCCGCGTTGGTGACGAAGATGTCGTCCCCGACCAGCTGGACCCTTCGGCCCAGCGCCTGGGTGCAAGCGGCCCAACCGTCCCAGTCCTCCTCCGCCATACCGTCCTCAAGCGACACGATCGGGTAGCGGTCGACGAGGTCGACCCAGTAGTCCACCAGTTCCGCCGGGCTCAGCGTCCGGCCCTCCCCCTCCAGCACGTAGGCCCCGTCGTCCCACAGCTCGCTGGTGGCGGGGTCGAGAGCCAGTGCGATCTCCTCGCCCGGCACACGTCCCGCCCGTTCGATCGCCTCGAGCAGCAGCTTCACCGCGTCCTCGTTCCGGGGGAGGTCGGGCGCAAAACCGCCCTCGTCGCCCACGGCGGTCGACATGCCCCGCTCGGCCAGGAGCGTGCGCAGCGCGTGGTAGGTCTCAGCGCCCCAGCGCAGCGCCTCGCTGAAGGACGCCGCGCCCACGGGCATCACCATGAACTCCTGGAAGTCGATGGAGTTGTTGGCGTGGGCGCCGCCGTTCAACACGTTGAACATCGGCACTGGGAGCGCATGCGCGTTTGCTCCCCCGATCGAGCGGTACAGCGGGATCTCCAGGTCGTCCGCCGCCGCCTTGGCGCTGGCCAGCGAGACCGCCAGCAGCGCGTTGGCGCCGAGCCGGCCCTTGTCCGGTGTGCCGTCGAGATCGATCATGGCGTGATCGATCGCGCGCTGGTCGAGGGCGTCGAGCCCGCAGACGGCGTCGGCGATCTCGCCGTTGACATTGCCCACCGCCTGCAGCACGCCCTTGCCGGAGAAGCGCTCGCCGCCGTCGCGCAGTTCCACCGCCTCCCGGATGCCCGTGGAGGCCCCCGAGGGCGAAATGGCACGGCCGCGTGCACCGGAATGGAGCAGCACCTCCGCTTCGACGGTGGGGTTGCCGCGTGAGTCGAGGACTTCGCGTCCGATCACGTGCTCAATGGTGCTCACGACGACATCTCTCCTTGGGTGTCTCCCCTGGTGGGACACCGGGGCACAACGTTAGCGGTTGCCCACCTCGTCTTCGGGGACGCCTTCCGCGTCGAGGATGTCCGCCCGCAACGACAGCGCGCGGTCGCGCAGCGCCTGTTCCGCGTCGACACCGAGCCGCTGGGCCAGGGTGGCCACGGCGAAGAGCACGTCCCCCAACCCCACCTGCAGCTCGCCGCCCTCGCCCGCCAGCGGATCGTCGGACTGCGGTTCGGCCGCCGCGGCGCGCCGAGTCAGCTCCGCCAGCGTCGTCGCGATCTGTTCGGCGCTCGTGTCGTCGGGCTCCAGGCCGACGGCCCGCGCCTTGCGCGCCAGTTTGGTCGTGAGCATGAGTGCGGGAAGCGCCGCCGGAATGCCCTCCGTGACGCTGCTCCGGCCCTTCTCGCTCTTCTTGATCGCCTCCCAGTTGGTGACGACCTGTTCCGCAGTGTCGGCGTCGACGTCGCCGAACACGTGCGGGTGCCGGTGCACGAGCTTGTCGTGCACGCCACGCGCCACACCCGCCAGGTCGAACTGCCCGGCTTCGTCGGCCAGGCGGGCGTGGAAGACGATCTGGAACAACAGATCGCCCAACTCCTCCCGCAGGTGCAGGAACGCAGCCTCGCCGGCCTGACCCTCGGTGAGGCCGGCGAGGCCGGCCAGGGCGTCCAGCACCTCATAGCTCTCCTCGACGAGGTGGGGCATCAGCGACGCGTGGGTCTGGGCCGAGTCCCACGGGCAGCGGGCGCGCAACGTGTCCATGAGGGCGACCAGTCGGGCCACTTCGGCGCCCGCGGCACGGCCGTCGGCCACCACGAGGGCAGGCAGGTAGAGCGAGGTCAGGTGGTCGGGTTCCAGCGTGCGGTCGAGCTCCCACCAGTCGACCGCCAACACCACCTCGTCCTCGAGCCCGAGATGGTGCAAGAGGACCGGCCGCGGCAGCTCCTGGCCGTCGTCGGGAACGGCCAGCTTGACCTCGGAGAGCAGGTGGCGCGACCAGCACTGGGCCACCAGGAAGGGGCCGCCCCCTCCGGCCGCCCCATCGAACACGCCGGCGTCGACCAGGCGCACGCCTTCAGCCAGGGGGTCGATCCCGAGGGCCGCCCAGGCCAGGTCCAAGAAGGAGAGGGCCGGGAGCACGGTCAGCTCGACACGGTCGTCGGCGCGCAGCAGATCGACGGTGCGCTCGGCCACCAGCGGCGATCCGGGCACTGCGTAGACGACGCTGGCGGGCGCCGCCGCCCGCGCTGCCGCGACCAGGGCCTCGACGATGCCGGTGTAGACCTCGTCGAACGTGGCGGCGGCCTCGTAGAGGTCGTCGAAGGCGGGCAGGCCCTCGAACCCGGCGGCCGCCGGATGGCGGGCCGTGCGCAGGTACGCCCGCCCCTCCCCTTGCGCCTCCGCTAGCAACACGGCGGCGCCGTCCCCCATCAGGTCACCACCGGCCGGCCCGAGGCCCACCACCGTGACGTGGGGGCGGCCCGGCACGCTCAGCCGCTGGACGGGAGAGACGACCCGGTCGCCGCCGAGCCGGACACCGACGCCGGTGCCGTCCGGCCCACGTTGGCCGTGGCGTTGAGCACGTCCGCCGGGTCCGGAGAGAAGGGTGTGAGCACGGTCGCGTTCACCGGCACCCAGACGCCGTACTGCGGGTTGACGCTGACCGAGGAACGGCGCTCGTCGGCGGTCAGCACCTTCTCAATCGCCGACGAGCCCTTCTGCTGCACTGCGTTGGCCACGTCTGCCTTCGCGTTGCTGTAGGGCGTAGGCGTGCGCGAAGTGATCTGCAGCAACACGTACATGCCGTTGTCCTCGACCGGCGCGGAGATCGCGCCGGTTGCCAGTTTCGTGAGATCGGCACTCGAGGGCAACGCCGACTCCAGCTCGGTCAGCACGTGACAACCCTGCGCGCCGCCGCCGGCGCTGGCGGTGTTCGACGCCACGGTGGCGAACGGGGTGCCGAAGGCAACCTGGGCGGCGGCGTCTTGTGCCGCGCTCTCGCTCGAGAAGACGGCCGCGCTGAGGCACGCCGTGTCGAATTCGGCGTGGTGCGCCGCGTAGTAGCGCTCCAGGTCCGCGTCGCTCGAACCGACGCCCGACAGGTCCTCCTGTAGCACTGTTGCCGTGGCCACGAACTGGACCTGCTCGTCCACGAACGAGGAGGGCAAGGAGTCGAGGACCTGCATCCCGGTGAGCGGCTGGCCCGTGAGGGTGCAGCTGTAGGCCACGTCCTGGCCCTGCTGGGTCTGGAGGATCTGCGACATGACGCCCGAGATCTGCTGGGTCAGGTTGGAGCGGGCCGTCGCCAGGTCGGCCTGCGTCACGGTGGCATGGCGCTCGTCGGCGACCTGCAGCACGAGCTGGTGGCCGATCTCGGTCGAGAGGTAGCTGGCCGTGAAGGCGCTGGTGGTGGTGGGGTGGTCCCCGGCGTACTGGCCCGTGCCGGCACCGACGACCGGCGCCAGCTGCTCGGTCCCGCTCGACGACAGGTAGGCCTGGGAGTTGAGGTAGCACTGGTAGTACGCGCTGCCGGCGATGGCGTGCAGGTCCGAATTGAGGTCTTGCTGGCTGATGCTGGTGCCGTTGACGGTCGCCGCGTCCGACGGCACGAGGAAGGCGGCCGCGGCGAGGCCACCGGCCATGACGATGAGGAGTGCGATGAGTCGCTTCACGCGCCGCGCACTCTACAAGGTGTCCCCGCCGGGACTCACATCGGCCAGCGGGAGTAATTCTTCGATGAGGCTCCGCACCGTGTCGGGCGCGGAATCCCCGTTGGTGATGGGAACGAGCAGCTGGGCCAGGTCCTCCCGGTACGTGGCCCCCGGCACCAGGCGGCGGAGCCGCACCTGCGCGCTGGCCGGCAGTGCCACCGGGGAGACCCGCACCGTCGGCGGGCGCCCCCTCACCGCGCGCACCGAGCTCATGGCCACCTCGCTGATGCCGCGCGCCAGTGCACTGGCCCGCAGCCGGGCCAGGGCCAGCAGGCCGTCCGCGGCAACCGGGAGCGGCCCGTAGCGGTCGGCCCATTCGGTCCCTATGTCATCGACATCGGTGATGGTGGTGGCAGCGGCCAGGCGGCGGTATGCCTCCAGGCGGGCGTCCTCGGCCGCCACGTAGTCCTTGGGCAGGTGGGCGTCGCCCGGCACGTCGATGGAGACGGTGGACGGCGTCGGCCGGGGCTCGCCCCGGGCCTCCGCCACCGCCTCGGCCACCAGCTGCACGTACAGGTCGTACCCGACGGCGGCGATGTGCCCCGACTGATCCGAGCCCAGAAGGTTCCCGGCGCCCCGGATCTCCAGGTCACGCATGGCGATCTTGAACCCCGAGCCCAGCTCCGTGTGCTCGCCGATGGTGCGCAGTCGCTCGTAAGCCTGCTCGGAGAGCACCCGGTCGGCCGGGTGGAAAAGGTAGGCGTAGGCCCGCTGGCCGCTCCGCCCCACGCGGCCCCTGATCTGGTGCAGCTGGCCCAGCCCGAGCAGGTCGGCCCGGTCCACAATGAGCGTGTTGACCGAAGGCATGTCGATGCCCGACTCAATGATGGTGGTGCACACCAGCACGTCGTAGCGCCGCTCCCAGAAGTCGAGCACGACGGTCTCGAGGCTCCCCTCGTCCATCTGGCCGTGGGCCACCGCCACCCTGGCTTCGGGCACCATGGCGCGGATGTCGCGGGCGACCCGGTCGATGTCCGACACGCGGTTGTGGACGTAGAAGGCCTGCCCCTCGCGCAGCATCTCGCGCCGGAGGGCCTCGCTGATGGCGGAGGGATCCTGCTCACCGACATAGGTGAGGATGGGCCGCCGATCGGCGGGTGGCGTGTTGACCATGGAGAGGTCGCGGATGCCGGTCAGCGCCATCTCCAGCGTGCGCGGGATCGGGCTGGCCGTCAACGTGAGCACGTCGACGCCCTCGGTCATGCGCTTGACCGCTTCTTTGTGCGATACCCCGAAGCGCTGCTCCTCGTCGACGACCAGGAGGCCGAGGTCCTTGAATTGCACGTCCTGGGCCAGCAGGCGGTGGGTCCCGACGACGACGTCCACGCTCCCGTCGGCCAGGCCGTGGACGACCTGGCGCTGTTGCGCCGGTGAGAGGAATCGGCTGAGCAGCTCGACACGGACCGGGTACGGGGCGAACCGGTCGGCGAAGGTCTGGGCGTGCTGGCTCGCCAGCAGCGTGGTCGGCGCCAGCACGGCGGCCTGGGTCCCGTCCTGCACCGCCTTGAATGCGGCCCGCACCGCCACCTCCGTCTTGCCGAAACCGACGTCGCCACACACCAGGCGGTCCATCGGCCGCGGTTCTTCCATGTCGGCCTTCACGTCCGCGATGGCCTTGAGCTGGTCCTCGGTCTCGACGAACCCGAAGGACCCCTCCATCTCGGTCTGCCACGGCGTGTCCGGGCCGAACGCCCTGCCCTCGACAGCCAGGCGGCGGCGATACAGCTCGACCAGCTCGGCCGCCACCTCGCTGGCCGCGGCGCGGGCCTTGGCCCGGGTGCGTTGCCAGTCGGCGCCGCCCATCTTCGACAGCGTCGGGGACTCGCCTCCGGTGTAGGGGGTGATGGCCTCTATCTGCTCGACGGGCAGATAGAGGCGGTCCGACCCCCGGTACTGCAGAATCAGGTAGTCGCGGGTCGTCCCGCCCATCGTCCGCGTGGTCACACCCTCGAAGCGCGCCACCCCGTGCTGGCGGTGCACCACGAAGCTCCCGGCCTCGAGGTCGTCGAAGAAGCCGTCGGCCGCCCGGGCCCGCGGGCGTGCCCGTCGGTGGGGCACCCGCCTTCCGGTCACGTCGGTCTCGGAGAGCACCGCCACTTTGGCCTCGGGGAGGATGAACCCGCTGGTGAGCGGGGCCGCCACCACGCAGACCCCCGGGCTGCCGGGCGCCGCCGCCAGCACCGGTGCGTGCACGCCCTCGGCCGCCAGGCCAGCGGAGAGCCGTCCCGCCCCGGCCGCCGTGGCGGCGCACAGGGTGACGGCATAGCCCCGGCCGGCCAGGGCCGTCACCCCGGCGGCCAGACGGGCGGGGTCTCCTGCCACCGGGTCGAACCGGCGCACCGTGAGCGCCGCCATGTCGGGCCCCTCGGGGACCGGTGGCAGGGCGGTGACGCCGGCGGCGCTCTCGCGCAGCAGGCGATCGAAGGGCACGTGAAGGCGCGGGAAGCTCTCCTCTTCACCCTCCTTCGCCCCCCACGTGGTCGCCAGCGTCTCCGCCAGCGCGGCCTCCTCGTCGAGCAGCTGCATGCCGCGGTCCCTGATCCGGCGCGGCTCCACCAGCACGACCTGCGCTCCCGCCGGCAGCAGGTCGGGCAGGACCCGTGCGGCGCCGTCGAGGAACGGGAGCCACGACTCCATGCCGTCGAACTGCTCGCCCTCGGCCAGGTGCGCCCACACCGCCGCCCCCCAGGGCCGGCGTGTCTCCAGCACGCGGGCGGCGTCGCGCAGCGCCGGGGTGACGACCAGCTCGCGACAGCCGTACAAAGCGACGGCGCGCAGGTCGTGCGACGAGCGCTGGTCGCTGACGGAGAACGCGGTCAGCCGGTCGACCTCGTCGCCCCACAGGTCGATGCGGACGGGCACGTCGGCCGTGGAAGGGAAGACGTCGACGATGCCGCCGCGCACGGCGAACTCGCCGCGGTGCTCCACCTGGTGCTCGCGCCGGTAGCCCATGGCCACCAGCGCCGGCAGCAGCCCGGCCACATCGACCTGCTGCCCCGGGCGGATGACGATGGGCGCCGTCCCCTGCAGCGGGCCCAGTCGCTGCAGGAGGGCGCGTACCGGCGCGACGATGACCCGTGGTGGTGGGGGAAGGGCGGGGTCGGGTGTTCCGGTCAGCGCGTGCAGCACGGCGAGGCGACGACCCATCGTCTCGGTCTCGGGGCTGACCCGTTCGAACGGCAGGGTCTCCCAGGCCGGCAGCACCGTGACCGGTCCCGCCAGCGCGCCGACCACCGGCCCGGCGTCGGTTTCCGCGGTCTCGCCGCCTGCGGGTGCGATCAGACAGGAGAGGTCGTCGCCCAACCGCTCGGCGTCGAGGCCAGTGGCGGTCACCACCAGAAGTGGGGTGCGGTGGGTGAAGGCGGCGAGCGCCGCCACGACGACCGCTTGCGCCGCTTCGGGGACGGCGACGGTGCTGTCTGACGCCCCGATGAGCACCGCCAGCGCGGGGTCGCCGCGCAGCAGCCGGGGCACTGCGGCCAGGCTGGCGGTGGTGGCCGACGGAGGGGCGGCGGGCCCGTCAGGGGCCGGCAAAGGGCTCGGGGGGACGGTCGTCATCGATCAGGTGGGCAGCGAGTGGCACCACAGCATTGCGGAGTCCATCCCGTCGGCGGCGATGTGCTCGACGGCGTCGGCCGCGATGTGCACGGAGGCGGCCAGCAGCTCGCGCACCGCCTTGGGTGGCCGGCGCAACACGTGCGACGCGCCCTGGGCCGCGCTGGGCGGCTTCCCCACCCCGATGCGCACCCGCAGGAAATCCGAGGAACGCAGATGCGATTGCACCGAGCGCAGCCCGTTGTGGCCGGCCAGGCCGCCTCCCGCCTTCAGACGTACGGTGCCGGGCGGCAGGTCGAGCTCGTCATGGACGATCACGATGGACGCCGGCTCGTCGATCCCGAAGCGCGTGGCCAGCGCGCGGACGGACGACCCCGAGTCGTTCATGTACGTGGTGGGAATGCCCAGCACCACCCGCTGGCCGGCGAGCGTCACCACGGCGGCCCGCGCCTGGACGCCCTTCTCGGCCCGCAACGACGCGCCGTGGCGCTCCGCCAGCAACTCGACCGTGTCGGACCCGGCATTGTGCAGGCTCCCGGCGAATTCCGCTCCGGGGTTTCCCAGCCCCACGACGAGCAGGTCCGCCGGTGTTCCCCGGTGCTCGGACCGGGCAAAAGGGCGGCGCAGGGCCTAGCTCTCTTCGCTGCCCGCCTCGGCCGATGCGTCCCCGGCCGACTCCGCGCCGGCGCCGGCCTCGGCACTCTCTTCGCCGCCCTCGCCTTCCGCCGCCTCTTCCTCGACGGTGACACGCGGCGGCTGCCCGATGGCGACCGCCGTCTCGGGGTCGATATCGGTCGTCACACCCGTGGGCAACGACAGGTCGGAGACCCGCACCTGCCCACCGATGACGAGCTCGCTGATGTCCGCCTCGATGGCGGAGGGGATGGCGGTCGGCAGCGCGTTGATGGCCAGCGTGAACATCTGCTGTTCGACCAACCCGTCGCCGTGGTTCACTTCGAGCGCCTCGCCCACGAGGACGATCGGCACGTCGGCGCTGATGACCTCGTCGCGGCGCACGATGATGAAGTCCACATGGGTCACCGTCTGGGCGACGGGGTGGCGCTGCATTTCGCGGGCCAGGGCGAGATACGTGCCCGAGCCCGTGTCGATCGACAGGAGCTGGTTGGCCCCGGCCTCGCTGTTGAGCGCGATGCGGAGCTCGCGGGCCACGATCGCCACCGGCAACGGGTCGGTCCCGTGGCCATAGATGACGGCGGGGATCTTCCCCTCACGCCGCAGGCGGCGCACGGCGCGCGAGCCCGTGGGGCGCCCGACTTCGGCGGCGAGTACGACTTCGGCCATTGTGGATCTCCTCAGGTGGCGAGCGCGGGGGTCGCGGACGACGCGAGGTCTCCGGCGAACGACCTAAGAGCGTAGCCGCTCCGACCCGTCCTTCCCAACCGCGGCACCCCCCCTGAGGCGACGCCCGAATGGTCAGAGGCCGGGTCCGAGGATCAGTTCCGCGCCTCCACATACAGCGTCCCACCTCGACGCAGGGCCACCTCGACGGCGGAGGCCAGGAGCGCCAACGGGGACATGCACAGGGCGGCGAGGAACGCCCACATCCGCTTCCTGTCGCTCAGCGCCTGGTCTCGGGCCGCAGGGCGCCGGATGGCGGCATAGAGATCCGGCCGGCCGGGAAGGCAGCCCACGAGTCCGTTGACCCACCCGAAGAACAGCTGGCCGCCTCGCACGTAGCTCTGTCTCTCGACTCGCAGGCCGAGGTCCTCCAAGCCCGAGACGAGGGCCGGAGCGTCGAAGTGGACGAGATGCCGGGGTAGATCCAGAGCGAACCACCGGTCACCGAACAGGCGGGCCTGCAGGCTGTCGTAGTTCGGCACAGCCACGACGAGAAGGCCCCGGGGTTCCAGCAGGGCAATGGCATCGGCAATCGTCGCGGCAGGCCTGCGCAGGTGCTCCAGCGAGTGCCAGAACACAATGGCTGCCCATCGACCGCCGACATCGCTCACCTCCCCGCTCCGGACATAAGGACCGGACGCCGACCGCTCCAGGCCTATGGCATCGCGCCCGGTCGCCCGGAGGGCGGCCACCAAGGTGCCGTCACCGGCGCCCACGTCGAGGATTCGACCGGGGGGAGCCGCTTTGTCGATGCGGCGGGCCAGGGTCGACCGCGTCCATCGCAGGAGACGGTCGCCCGGGCCACTGAAGCGGCCCTGCTGCGGGCGATACCACTCCCCGTAGGCCGCATCGAGTTCCGCATCGGTCGGAACCGGCCAGGTGAAGGCGGTGGCGCACTCTCCACAGCGCGCCACCGAGAAGCCCTCGGAGACCGCGGCGGACATGGAGGCTCCGCACCAGGGGCAAGCCGCAGCCCGTCTGGAGGCGGTGCTCGTGCTCATTGCCATGGTCAACCCTGCCTTGCGCGAAAAAGATGGGGGTCAGTCGGACGCGTGGACGTCGAGCATCCACAAGGGCACGCTCTCACCGGGTGGGTCGTCGAACCCCTCGTCGCGTCGAAGATCGTCCTTGGCGCGCGCGACAATTGCCTCCTCGTCATTCTCATCATCCTCGTCATGCTCGGCATCCTCGTCGGGGTCCACGCCGTCGAGCTGCTCGGCAACCGAGGCCTCACCGTCAGCATCGACGTCGACGACGCCCTGACCGTGAGATCCGGGGACCGCCGTCCGGCCGGTCAGCCAATCCGTCGATGGCACGTCGGGTACGGCGAGGTCCCGCAGACGGTCCGACTGCAGTTCGAGCTGGTCGACCAGCCACTCGTTCATCTCCACGATCTGATCGGCTTCGTAGCGAGCCCATCCCAGCTTCGACTCGTAGTGCTCCCTCTGCTCTCGAACCCGGCGATCCGCGAACGACAGGATGCTGCTCGCCCCTCGTTGCAGCACGACGAATTGCTCGTACAGGGCGTGATAGAGGTCCTCGCTGGCCACCGGCTGTGGATGAACGGGCTCGGGCAGTTCCGAGATGTCCGCTCCCACGCCGAAGCGATCCCGCAGGACCTCCCGCGTGGCTTCGAGGTATGCCCTCCCCCAGAAGTTGTCCGGCTCCAGATGCGCACCCTCGGCCCATTCGTTCCACGCATTGATGAAGACGATGCCGTCGCGCCCCGCCGCACGGCTCTGCCGTGCCAATGCTTCGTCCAACCATCGGGCGTAGCGTTCGGGTGTCGAATCGTGCAGTATCAGGGCTTCGCCGTTTTGCCGACGGGGCGCGTTGTCCCAAGCCGTCGGCACGCAGGGGTAGCGCTGCCAGCCGACAGCGGGACGGTCGAGATAGGCCGATGCCACCTGCTCGTACTCGTAGATGCGGTGCGACTTGTCGAGGCCGAAGCGATGGGGCTCTTTGCCGATCAGCTGCGGGAGATGGTGTGGCACGAATTCGGCGCTGGCGTCGAACCCCAAGGTGGCCGGGTCATCGAGTTCGTCACCCGTTTCGAACATGACGAGCCATGGAGCCTCCATACCCGCCTGCTCGCATTCCCGCCGCCAGAGCTCGGCGGTACGCCGCGCATCGGGCAGGTTGAAGGGCCGGTAGACGGCGAGCAACGGTCGCCCGTGCACGCGAATGTAGCGGGGGTCCTTGAAGCACGTGATGAGCCACCGGATGTGCGCGATGTCGTCCTCGTCGCTGAACGACTGCTCCAGAATCATCTCGTCGAGCGTGCCCTGCCATCTTCTGTACCAGCTCTCATTGGCCCAGCACAGCGCGAACGGGAAATCGGGATGGCCGGATTCGAGCACCTCCTGGAACGGCCGGCCCAACATTCGGCGGCCGTTGAACCAGTAGTGGTAGTACAGGAAACCGGTGATCCCGTGCTCTCGGGCCAACCGGGCCTGCAGGTAGCGGGTCTCGGGGACCCGAAGGTCGTAGAAGCCGAGTTCACCCGGAAGATCGGGCTGGCGGTGCCCGGGGTAGAGCGGCTTGCTCTGGGCCACGACGTTCCACTCGGTGAAGCCCCGACCGTGCCACGCGTCGTTCTCCGGGACGTGGTGGAACTGCGGCAAGTAGAAGGCGAGGACCTGCGGGGCCTGTTGGGTGGCAGGCGGTGTGGGCTCGGGCACCGATCCCTCAGCCCGCGTTCTTCGAGCCGCGGAACATCCGGCGATAGACGCCCTTGGCACGGGAGGTCACGCCCGCCGACGCCGACTGCTTTGTGGCAAGGAGGGCCTGATACCTGGCCTCGGATGCCGCGTACCCGTCGTTCAGGACCGCGATGTTGTGCTCCAAGCCGGAGACGTGACCTTCCAGCGCCTCGATGTACCGCTTGTGCTCGGCGAGGTGCTCGTCGAGGATCCTGTTGTCCCGGAGCGCCTTCCTGATCAGGGCCATGCGCATCCGCTGATTGTGCACACGGTCCGTCAGTTCCTGGACCCGACCAGCCAACTCGGCCACGGCCACATCGCCGTTGTCACGAACTGACTTCATCACGTACTGGTAGGACTCGACTTCGGGGTCCGCGTGCAGCTCATCGAGCGTCTTGTGATTCACGTCGCTCCGCTTGACCCCGAGCTCTGAATGGAACAGCGGCATCACGACGCGCTTCGTGTCCACGACGACGAGCCCCGCCTGGCTCATCAGTTCACGGATCGTCTCGAGGGTGAAGAAGCGCATGTGCGTCCGGTCCAGGAGCCCGGTCTCCGAGTAGCGGAACCGACCCTGCAGCAGTGCGATGCGTACGTCACCGTGCGCGATGTTGGGGAGCGAAGTGACCACGAAGCCGGTCGACTTGATCTTCCGAACGGCCTGCCTCAGGGAGCCCAGCGGGTCACGCAGATGCTCGAGCACGTCACCGAGCACGACCACGTCGAATGCCTCATCCTTGACGTAGTTCCAGACGTCGCCCTCGTCGATGTTGCCGACCACGACCCGCTCGGCCCACTGCTCGGCGACCTCGGCCGCCTCCGGGTCGATCTCGATCCCCACGACGTTGCAGCCCCGCTCGGTCAACACCTTCGTCAGGTAGCCGGTGGAGCAGCCAACCTCCAGAACGGACTTGTTGTAGCCGATCAGCGAGAGAGCGAAGGCATGGCTGTTGTTGTCGGCGTCAGGATTTACTGCAGTTTCGTAGATGAAGGACAATTTCCCTGCTCCCGGAAGTGGCGCGCTCTCCGGCACTTCCTCGGCTGACGGCGACACTATATCCCTTGGGTTCGCCGCTTCTCGTGACCCGAAGGGGCAGGACGCGGGGGCAGCGTCCCCGCCCCGCCACGGGGCATCCCGGCGCTCCCTCGGTGCGGGGAATCCGGGCCCCGGCCTGCCCCGAACCGTCGGCGGGCCTGCCTTATGCTGCGGTCCCAGTCTTCTGGGCGCGCGTCGCCCGCCACGCCGTGTCCGAATCGACCGAGGGTAGGGAGCCGCCCCCAATTGATTGTTCTCGAGGTCCTCCTGCTGGTGGTCGGCATCACCGCGCTGTTGACCATTGTGGGTCTCGGAGCCGTCGTCCTGCTGGCCCCGGACTGCGGCGGCACCGAGCTCCTCCTCGCACCATTCGTCGGTCTGGCGATCTTGTACTTGGCCTCGCAGTGGCTCTCGCCGCATTTCGCCAGCGGCCCGGTGATCGTCACCACCTGCTCGGTGTTCGGTTGCTCCTCCCTCGTCGTCGTCGGCCTCAGATGGCGCTCGACGATGGCGAAGGCCTCGGCCGCCCGCGTGGACATCGCCATTCTGCTGGCCTTCGGCCTCGTGCTCGCCATGGTCCTTCAGCTCCCGGTCCTCCACACCGGGACCCTGACGCTGGCCGACTTCAGCGGCGACGATCTGTTCACGTGGGCTCCCACGGCCGCCTACATGCAGGGCCATGCCTACGCCGCCCCCCACGCGACCGCGTTTGTCTCACCCCTCCTGTGGCTGCTGCCGACGAACGTCTACCCCGGAAGCGCGGGAACGGTCGACGGAGGGCTCCTCACGATCTTCGGATTGCACGCGTACCAGCTCGTCGACGTGCTCACGGCGGTCTGCATCTCGCTCGGTGCCTGCGTGGTGTACCTCCTCCTGCGATCGGCGTTGGGGACTTCTCGGATCATCGCCGTACTCGGCCTTCTCCTGGTCGGGACCAACCAATCCCGTTTCCTTCTCTCCGGGTTCGGGTTCGCCCAGGCGGCGCGGGGTACGGCGTTGATGCTCGCGGCCATCCTCCTGTTCATCCTCGCCTTCACGAAACGCAGCGTGGGCACCGCAATCCTTGCCGGGGCCGTCACCGCAGTGTTGGCCGGCGTGTACATGCCGGCCTTTCTGATCACCCTGGCCGCAGTCGTCGGGGGTGTCATCGTCGTGCTGGCCCCGGCCTTTCGCGACCGTTCCTCGGTCCCGTGGCGGGTCGTGGGTGCCTTCGCCGCGAGCGGCATCGTTTTCGGGATCCAGAACATCCGGTGGCTGCTCTTCGATGGCGGACTGCATGCCTGGGTGCTGCAGACGGGGTACGGGCGATCTCTCTTCTTCATGCAGTACCCGTTTGAGTACCTGGCCGGCCTCGCGCCGGTCCAGTTCGCGTACCGGATGGCCGGCATCGCACCCTTCGCCGCAGTGAAGCCGCTCTTCTGGACCTCGGTCTTGAGCGATCTGGCCATTGTCATCGCGCTGGTCGCCATCGCTCTGGCTGTCTTCGGGGCGGTGCGCCTGGTGACCGGGCGGAGGCTGCTGCCCGCCGCGTGCCTGATCGTTCCCCTGCTCTACGGAATGGGTGTGTTCATCGACAATCGCGGCGGTTTCGGCTCCGTGCTCTCGGTCGTCTACCTGATACCGATCGCGTGCGTTCTGGCAATCTACGGAATCGACCAGCTCTGGTCGCGCGCCAAGGTCCGCCCACCGGCACGACACGCCGCTTCGGGCCGCACGAGGGTCCTGACACTCGGGACGCTGGGACTGTCGTGCGCGGTCGGCCTCATACTCCTCTTCCAACTGGGGGCAACGGCGACTGACGAAGCCTTCTTCATCCACCAGCCGGGAATGCTGTCGCCGACGAACCTGAAGCTTGCACAGATCTCTTCGGTCGTCCCCAAGGGAGCCACCATCCTCATGTACGCCTCAGACGGCTCGAACGGGTACTCCACGGTGACGAAGACGCAGGACCTCGTCGCCGCCGCGAGCTTCCTTTCCGGTCGTGAGATCACCATCGACGGGCTCTTTTTCACGGGGACCTTCGGGCCCACAGACGCCAAATCCATCGAATCTGCCCTCGCCCTGTCTTATCGCTACATTCTCCACTATGAGGATCCGAGCATCAGCGACCCCAAGGTCCCTTCCAACTATCACGAGGTCTGGAGATTCCCGCAGGACCGGCTGGTGCTCTACGAGCGCAATGCCGGGTGATGACGCCTCGGCTCGGGCACTTCCATGTTGAACGGCAAGCGGATCGCCGTCGTCCTGCCGGCCTATAACGCCGCAGTCACCCTCGGCCGAACCCTCGAAGAAATCGATCGTACCGTCGTCGACGACGTCCTCATCGTGGACGACGCGAGCACCGACGAGACGGTCACGGTCGCCAAGGCCCTCGGACTCGAGCCCATTGTGCATGATCGCAATCGGGGGTACGGCGGGAATCAGAAGACCTGTTACGCGGCGGCTCTCAGACGTGGCGCTGACGTCGTTGTCATGCTCCACCCCGATTACCAGTACTCGCCTCGACTCGTGGTGCCACTTGCCGGGCTGATCGCGTACGGCGAATATGATGTCGCCCTCGGGTCACGGATCCTCTCGCAAAGTGCGGTGAGGAACGGCATGCCCCGCTACAAGTACGTGGCGAACCGGGCGCTCACGATGTTCGAGAACATCCTGGTGCAGTACAAGCTGTCGGAGTATCACACGGGCCTGCGCGCCTTCAGCAAGGAGGTGCTCACCGCCCTCAACCTGGAGTGCAACTCCGACGACTTCATCTTTGACAATCAGATCATCGTGCAGGCGCTGGCGGCCGGTGCGCGCATCGGCGAACTCTCCTGTCCGACCAGCTATCACGCAGACGCTTCCTCCATCAATTTTCGCAGAAGCATGCGCTACGGCCTAGGGGTGCTGAAGACGTCCCTGGAGTACCGGTCGAACAAGACCGGCCTCCGTCGCTACCCCTACCTCCAGGTCAACGGCACGCTCTCGGTCGCCGAGGAGTCGGTCGCCGACGAGTCTGTACTCGAGGAGTCGGTCGCCGACGAGAAGGACCGGACTCCCAGCGTCTCCTGAGGTTCTTCCGTCGCGCCTCTCGAGCCGAGACGCCAGGTTGCCAACGCCACCCCTCCCACGAGCGCAACGGTTCCCACGAGGTACCACGCCACCATGACGCCGTTCCCGAAAGGCGCTCTCCACGTCCCGTGCACGGGATCGAGCGGGCCGGCGATGCCGCTGGCATAGCGCCGGAGTGTCCAGAAAAAGGCGGCAAAGCCGGCCACGCCGACTCCGGCACAGAGAAGCGTCGAGACTCTTGACCGGACCCGCCGCAAGATGCCGGTCCCGTCGATGAGCGCCGTGGCGAGAAGAGGAACGCCGACGGCCATCGGCATGATGTAGCGGCCCTGCCAGTCGACCCCGAGACGATGCACTTGGGCGTAGACGATCGCCACGGGGACGAGCAGCACCACGGCGATCAAGACCACCATGGCGAGCACCCATCGGGCGTCCGCGACCCCGAGAGCGAGGACGACGACGAAGCCGATTGCGCCATACCAGATCGCAAAGGTGACCAAGGGCGACCCGGTGTCGAGCCACCCGAACACCCCGACCATTTGCTGGAACCACGGACCGGTATGCCCGAGGATCTTCAAGAAGATGCCCGAATCGGCCTCGTTCTTCGGGAACGGGTACCCGATCCCGACCAGGTCGTTCGAGTGCGCGGCAACGATCCATGCAATGACGGCGACCGCTGCGACCGCGATGACCACGAAGGGGAGTCGCATTGACCGGTTTCGGAGCAGCGCGAAGGTCCCGCCCCGGCCGACGAACGCAAGAAAGGCGACGATCATGGCTGCCCACAACACCGACAAGCCACGACTCAACACCAAACCCGTCGTCGCCACGACGAAGACAGCGACGAGCCCTCCGGGAGGATGCTGCGCCCGCTCGGCCACCAGGACGAGACCCGATGTCCACATACAGATGGCGGCGCAGATCTCCATGCCGCTCGGGTTGACGACTCCGCTGAGGAACAACGTCATGGGTGTCGCCGCCAACAACACTCCGACGAGCAGGAACGACCGTCTCGACCAGGCCACGACGGTCATGACGGCGAGCGCCAGCAGGGTGGCGCCGATCAGAGCGCTGACCAGCCGCATGAGATAGATGCCGGTGGTCGACACGGTCAGGAGTGACGGCAAGCCCGTCAACGCGTAGTAGAGGGGCGGATAGCGACCGACGTAGGTCGTCGTCAGCACGGGCTGCGTGCTCGACGTGAGCGGTCGGGCACACGAAGCAGGCACCCTCGGTTTGAACGCGTAGCACGGGAAGTGATTGCCGTCGGCGAACAATGCGGGAACGGTGACCTCCGTGTAGGCGCTCCCGGGCCCCTGGTACGCCTTTCCGATCAGCTCGCCGCGATCGAGAGCGACCGCGTGCACAATCTGGCTCGGCTCATCCGGAGCCGCAAAGAGTGGGGTGGCCAGACTCCACGCCGCAGTGAGAAGGAGGATCGGGACGAACGCCGCGGCGAAGACCTTGCGCGGGTCCGCCAGCACGGCGTCCGTCGCGGCAAGCCACCGCGATCGAGTGTGCTTAGGTGGCGTGGGAGCCATCCATCTTCGGTTCCTGCACCCGAGAAACGGGACCTAGACCAGGTTGTCCCCGCCGAAGAGCTCGGAGACCGAGGTGTCCTCGAAGACGGCGTCGATGGCGTCGGCGATGATCTTGGCCACGGACAGGACCTCGAGCTTGTCGAAGATCCGGTCCTCTGCCACCGGCAGGGTGTCGGTCACCACCACCCGGGAGATGGGCGCCGCCTTGAGCCGGTCCACGGCGGGGTCGGACAGGATGGCGTGCGTGGCCATGACCGAGATCTCCGAGGCGCCGGCCTCGGACAGCAGCTCGGCGGCGGCGCAAATGGTCCCGGCGGTGTCGATCATGTCGTCGATCAGGACGCAGTGGCGGCCCTCGACGTCACCGACGACGTGGCGGGCCTTGACCTCGTTGTAGGTGCCGCGTGGCCGCGTCTTGTGGATCAGGGCCAGGTCGAAGCCGAGATGCTGGCTGTAGCGCTCGGCCACCTTCACCCGTCCGGCGTCCGGCGCCACCACGACCACGTCGCCGCCGAGGTTCTCGCGCAAGTACGACTCGAGCACCGGCGCCGCCACCAGGTGGTCGAAGGGCGTGTCGAAGAAGCCTTGGATCTGCCCCGAGTGCAGGTCCACGCTGATCACCCGGTCGGCACCCGCCGCCGAGAGCATGTCCGCCACGAGCTTGGCCGTGATCGGCTCGCGCCCGGTCGACTTCCGGTCCTGGCGCGAGTAGCCGTAGTAGGGACACACCGCGGTGATGCGCTTGGCCGACGCCCGCTTGGCCGCGTCGATCATGATCAGATGCTCCATCAGCGAATCGTTGACCGGGCTGGCGTGGGTCTGCACGATGAAGACGTCGCAGCCGCGGATGGAGATGCCGTACTTGCAGTAGATCTCCCCATTGGCGAACTCGCGCAGGTTCGCCTCGCCCAGTTCGACGCCGAGATGGCCGGCTATGTCACGGGCCAAGGTGGGGTGCGCCCGCCCGGAGATCAACTCGAGGCGACGCCGCGGGATCAACTCCACGCCGACAACGCTACTGCGCCGCAGTGCGCCGCGCCGCCGGCCCGCTCATGTAAGGGAATCAGCCCTCGGGCCCCGCCACCACCGAGTGCGGCGCCAGCTCGGTGCCGGGCGCCACCTCGGCCCCGGGGGCCAGCACGCTGTAGGGCCCGATGCGCGCCCCGGCGCCGATGGAGGCCAGGGTGCAGACGCAGGCCGCCACCACGGCGCCGTCACCGACCGTGGTGTCGGTCAGCACGCTGTCGGGCCCGATCTCGGCCCCGGCGCCCACGACGCAGTTGCCGCGCAGGATCACCCCGGGCAGCAGGGAGACGTCGGCCTCCAGGTGGACCTCGGCGTCGACGTAGGTGCGCTCGGGGTCCCACATGGTGACGCCCCGGCGCATCCAGCGCTCGTTGATGCGATCGCGCAGCTCGGCCTCGGCCACGGCCAGCTGGGCCCGGTCGTTGACCCCCGCCGCCTCCATGGAGTCGGGCAGGACCAGGGACCGCACGGCGTACCCCGCGCTGCTGAGGACGCCGATGGCGTCGGTCAGGTAGTACTCCCCCTGGGCATTAGCCGGGCTGAGCCGGCGCAGCGTCGGCGCCAAGATGCTGCGCCGGAAGCAGTAGATGGAGGTGTTGACCTCGTCGATCAGCTTCTCCTCTTCGGTGGCGTCCGCCTCCTCCACCACCCGGGTCACGTCCCCGTCCTTGCCGTGCACGACCCGGCCGTAGCCGAGCGGGTTCTCGACGACGGCGGTCAGGAGGGTGGCCCCGGCGTCCTCCGCCCGGTGGGCCCGCACCAGCGCGGCCAGCGTCTGCGGGCGCAGCAGCGGCGTGTCCCCGGGGAGGACGACCACGTCCTCGGTCTCGTCGTCATCGTCGTCGGGCAACCCGGTCAGCCCCACGGCCAGCGCGTCGCCGGTGCCGGTGCGGGTCAGCTGCTCGACGAACTCGATCTCCATGGTGGGCGGCGCGTGCTGCACCAGCGTCTTGGTGACCCACTCGCCGCGGTGCCCCACCACGACGACGACCCGGCGCACGTCGACCTCGGCCATGGCGTCGAGCACGTGGAGGATCATGGGGCGCCCACACAGGAGGTGCAGCGGCTTGGGGCGCTCGGACCGCATCCGGGTCCCCTCCCCCGCGGCCAGGACGACGGCGGAGAGACGGCGCTCGGGCATCGCGCATTCTTAGCCCGCCGAACCGCCCGGCGTGCGTATGGGACACTCGTGGGCGTGCCGGAATTGGTGCCCTACGACGAGTTCGGGCTCTTCAACGAGAACGCGGCCGAATACGGCCTGCCCTACGACGGGCCCCCCGAGGTGCGGCGCGTCGACGTCGAGGTCTCGCCCGGCCGGGCCGTCTCGAGCCTGGTCTGGGGCAGCGGGCCTCCCGAGGTCGTGCTGGTGCACGGCGGGGCGCAGAACGCCCACACCTGGGACACGGTGGCCCTGGCCCTGGGACGGCCCCTGCTGGCCGTCGACCTGCCGGGGCACGGCCACTCCGACGGCGGGCCCGACGGCTCCATTTCGCCCGCCAGCAACGGGCGCGACCTGGCGACCGTCATCCGCGAGCTCGCGCCCGATGCCCGCGGCGTGGTCGGCATGTCGCTCGGCGGCATCTCCTCCCTGGCGCTGGCCGCCTCTGCACCCGAGCTCGTGCGCGCGCTGGTGCTGGTCGACGTCACACCGGGCGTCAACCCCGAGAAGGCGGCGCCCATCACCAACTTCATCAACGGGCCGGCCAGCTTCGACAGCTTCGACGATTTGCTGGCGCGCACCATCGAGCACAACCCCGGCCGGTCCGAGTCGTCGCTGCGCCGGGGCATCCTGCACAATGCCGTCCAGCGCGAGGACGGCAGCTGGGTCTGGCGCTACGCCCGCTTCCGCACCGACGCCTCCGGCCCGGCCGCCCACCCCGACTTCGGCGACCTGTGGGACGCCGTCTCGGGCCTCACCATGCCGCTGCTGCTGGTGCGCGGCCTGGCCTGGTCGGTGGTCGACGACGCCGACGTCGCCGAGCTCCTGCGGCGCCAGCCCACCGCCACGGTCGTCGGCGTGGAGGGGGCCGGCCACAGCGTGCAGGGCGACCGGCCGCTCGAGCTCGCCGCCATCCTCGCCGACTTCCTCTTCGCCGACGCCTGATGTTCGCGGACGCCTGATGGACGACGGGGCCTGATGGACAAGAAGGTCTGGCTCTCGCGCCGCGCCATCAAGCTCCACGTGGTCATCCTGATCGTGGTGCCGGCCTTCCTCGGGCTCTGCCTCTGGCAGATCAGCCGAGCCCTCGGCGGCAACAGCCTCAGTTGGGCCTACGTGTTCGAGTGGCCCCTCTTCGCGGCCTATGCCGTCTACATGTGGTGGCGCTTCGTCCACGAGGCGGCTCCGGACGGGCCGCCGGGCGACACCGCCGCAGCAGATCCCGGCGGGCCGGACGCGGCGGCCTCCGAGGACACCACGCCGGTGCCCGAGACGGCGAAGGAGAAGGAGGAGGACGTCGAAATGGCGGCCTACAACGACTACCTGGCCCAGCTGGCGGAGCGGGACAAGGCGACCGGTCGTTGACGGAGTGTTCCGGGGCAGGGGCTCCGGGGGGAGGGCTCGAACCTCCAACATCCGGCTCCAAAGGCCGACGTTCTGCCGATTGAACTACCCCGGAATGTGGCGGGCGCCGCCTCAAGGTTAGACAGGCCGGTGGAACGTGCCCGGCCGAGGTGCGGCGATAGGTTCTGTGGTCGTGCGCATCCTGGTGGTGGACGACGACCCTGCGGTCCGCCGGTCGATCGACCGTGCGCTGCGCCTCGAGGGCTACGACGTGGTCACGGTCCCTTCCGGTGGCGAGGCCCTCGAGGCCCTGGCACAAGCCCCGCCCGATGCGCTGATCCTCGACCTCGGCCTGCCCGACCTCGACGGGCTGACCGTGTGCCGCCGCATGCGCAGCGCGGGCGACGACACCCCGGTGCTCATGCTCACGGCGCGCGACGCCGTGGACGACCGCGTGCAGGGGCTCGATGCGGGCGCCGACGACTATCTGGTCAAGCCCTACGCGCTGGCCGAGCTCCTGGCCCGCCTGCGCGCCCTGCTGCGGCGCCGCTTCGAGGGCGAGGGCGGCCTGTTGCGCGTCGGCGAGCTGACGCTCGACCTCTCGACGCGCGAAGGGCAGCGTGGTGAGCGGGCCTTCACGCTCACTCGGATCGAGTTCGACCTCCTCGAGATGTTCCTGCGCCACCCGCGGCAGGTGCTGACCCGCGAGGTGCTGCTCAACCGGGTGTGGGGCTTCGACTTCGACTCGGGAACCAACTCGCTCGCCGTCTACGTCGGGTACCTCCGGCGCAAGCTTGAGGAAGGAGGCGAGCCCCGCTGCATCCAGACGGTGCGCGGGGTGGGCTACGTGCTGCGGGACTCGTGACCTTCCGCACCCGGCTCGTACTGGCGACGACGGTCGCCGTCGTGATCGCCGTGCTCGCCGCTTCGTTCGGCTCCTTCCTGGTGGCCCGCCACACCCTGGTGGAGGCGGCGGACAGCTCGCTGCAGACGGCGGCGGAGAAGATCATCGCCGGCCAGGAGATCGGGTCGACCACCGCCACCTTGGGCCAGGTGATCGTCCCCACCGGCGCCGTCGTCTCGGGGGGCGGCCTCCCCGTGACCGGGCAGGTGCGGCTGGTGGCCAACGGCCTTGCCCCGAACTTCTTCACCACCGTCACCGTCGACGGGAACGAGATGCGCGAGCTGGTCGAGCACCTCCCACCGGGGACTTCGTTCGACTCGGGCGGCGCCTATCTGACCAAGGGCGGCGCACTGCAGATCGCCACGTTGCTCAACGTCGACTCGCAGCTGAAGAAGCTGGCGGCGCTACTCGGGGCCGTGGCCTTCGTCGGCGTGCTCCTCGCCGTCGTCCTGGGCTGGGTGGTGGCCCGTACCGCGCTGGTGCCGCTCAACTCGCTCACCGACACGGTCGAGGACCTGGCCGAGACAACCGACGTCACGCGCAGGCTCTCGCCGGGCCGCCCCGACGAGCTGGGCCGCCTGCGCCGGACCTTCAACCGCCTGCTCGAAGCGCTCGAGTCGTCGCGCCGGGCCCAGAGCCAGCTGGTCCTCGATGCCTCGCACGAGCTGCGCACACCGCTCACGAGTCTGCGCACCAACCTGGAGGTCATCCGCCGCGTCGACGAACTGAGCGCGGAGGACCGGACCGTGCTGGTCGACGACGTGCTCGTGCAGCTGCAGGAGCTCACCGACATCGTCGGCGATCTGGCCGAGCTGGCCCGCGGTGACAGTGGGCCGTCCTCCAGGGAGCAGCTGCGGCTCGATCTGCTCGTCCGGGACGAGGTCGCCGTCCAGAACACGCACGGGCGGACCAAGGACGTGCACTTCGAGCTCGATGCCGCCCCGTGCTGGGTCGTGGCGAGCGACGACGGCCTGCGTCGGGCCGTGGGCAACCTGCTCGACAACGCCCGCAAATGGAGCCCACCGGGCCAGCCGGTCGCGGTGGAGTGCCGGGAGGGCACGGTGGTCGTGCGCGATCACGGCCCCGGCATCGCCGAGGCGGACCTGCCGCACATCTTCGACCGCTTCTACCGCTCTCCGGCGGCCCGCGGCCTGCCGGGATCGGGCCTGGGCCTGGCCATCGTGGCCCAGGTGGTCAAGGCCGAGGGCGGGAGCATCGCGGCCGAGAACGACCCCCGTGGCGGGGCACGCATGATCATGCGCCTCCCCACCGTGACAGGCCCCGTCGAGCCGGCGCCCAACGCCACCCCCCGACCGGACCCGGAGTCCGCTCCCGTGCCCGATCACGACGCCGTCCCAGGCCCAGGCCCGGGCCCGGGCCTGGGCACGGGCTGACGGCGCATTTCTTCTCGACTTCTTAGAGAGCGCCCATCACGTCCCAAGGTTCGGGGCGCACACTGTCCTTCGAGTAACCCGGTGGTGCGAAATCCCACTCTCCGCCTCGTGTGGAGCACCACTTCGGCCACCGGTGTCGCCGGTAGGGGCGGTCCGCCTCCGTCCCTGCCGGCGCCTCCCCTCCTCCTTCCTCAGACCCGGCCTCAGAGCCTCAGGCCTCAGGCCTCAGGCCTCAGGCCTCAGGCCTCGGCGACGAGCTCTATACGGTTGCCGAAAGGGTCGTCGACGTAGGCGCCGGCGCCCGGGGCCGCGTCGGGGTTCGGCCGGACCTCCACCCCGGCGGCCACCAGGGCGGCCTCCAAGGCGGGTAGGTCCCGGACCACCAGCGCCGGGTGGGCCTTGCGGGCCGGGCGGAAGTCCTCCTCGACGCCGAGGTGCACGGCCACCGGCCCGGCGCCGAACCAGCACCCACCGCGCGCGGCCAGGGGTTCGGGCTTGGGCCGACGTGTCAGCCCGAGGAGGCCCGAGTAGAACGCCTCCGCCTCGGCCTCCCGGCCTGGGGGCATGGCCAATTGCACATGGTCGAGCCGGACGATCTCGTAGCCCATCACACCCTCCTGACGCTGGTGTACCGATTTGGTGCCGGTGAGCTGTGAGGGCTGAATCGCCTGACGCGAAGAGCACCGCATCAATCTTCAAGTTGAGTGGAAAGAACGCGAAGGAGAAGATGAGATGGAAGTGACGAACAAGATGGGCGTGGCGGAGGTGCTGCGCAAGTACCTACTAGAGGCGGACGCTGACCTGGTCCGATCCATGGTACAGACCTTTGCGGAGGCGCTGATGTAGGCGGAGGCGTCGGGATTGTGCAACGCCGAATACGGCGAGGTCAGCGCCGAGCGGGTGAACTGCGGAACGGCTATCGAACGAGGCGCTGGGACACGAGGGACGGCACCATCGACCTCGCCATCGCGAAATTACGCTCGGGGAGCTACTACGACGACTGGCTGATCGAGCCTCGGCCGCCGGGCCGAGCGCGACTAGTGGCCGTCGTCGCTCAGTGCTACGTCGAAGGGGTCTCCACCTGAGAGTAGACGACGTGGTTCGCTCCATGGGGATCGAGGGGATCTAGAAGTCCGAGGTCTCAGAGCTGGCCAAGTGCCTCGACGAGGCGGTGGCGGCCTTTCGCAACGGTGCGCTCGACGCCGGTCCCTACACCTACATCTGGGTCGACGCCTTGACGAAAAGGTGCGAGAGGGCGGGCGCATCGTCAACGTGGCCGTCGTCATCGCCACGGGCGTCAACGCCGAGGGGCACCGAGAGATCCTGGGTCTGGACCTCAACAACACCGAGGACGGGGAGGGCTGGACGGCGTTCTAAGGCGGCCTGGGGACGGGGCCTCAGCGGCGTCCAGCTGGTGGTCTCTGACGCCCACGGCGGCCTGGTCGATGCCATTGCCTCGGTGCTCCGCGGAGCTGCCTGGCAGCGCTGTCGGGTACACTTCGTGCGCAACGTGTTGACCAGGGTGCCGAGGCGACGCAGTCCATGGTGGCCACCTCATCCGCTCGATCTTCGACCAGCCCGATGCCGAGCAGGTGCACCTACAGAACGACCGCGTCGTCGAGCAGCTAGCCGAGCGCTACGGTGACGACGCTGACATGTAGAACAGCGAAGAGGAAGACATCTAGGACTACAGAGGCTACGGCAAAGAGCACTGGCGCCAGATCTGGTCCAGCAAAGAAAAAGAGCGACACAACAAGGAGATAGGGCGACGCAACGACGTCGTCGGCATCAAAAAAAGCGACGAGGTCGAACGACTGGTCGGAGACGAGCTAGACGAACAAAAAGAAGAGAGAGAAGAGGAAAGGAGAAAGAGGGAAAAAAAAAAAAAGAAAAAGAAAGAAAAAAGGAGAAAGAAGGAAAAAAAGAGGAGGAAGAAAAGGAAGAAAAGAAGAAGAAGGAAAAAAAAAGAAAAGAAGAAAGAAGAGAAGAAGGAAGAAAAGAGAGGGGCCGGGGGCCGACCTGGCAGTCGGCCCCGCAGACCGCTAGCCTGCCGCACGACATGGGATCACTGATCAAGAAATAAGAGATCCCATAATCCGCCTGGTCCCAGGCGCGGGACCAGCACCAACGGGCCACGAACCGACCGAAGACCTCATCCGGCGGTTCTGCCGGGAACGTTGGACGAACGCCACCACAGTCGAGCGCAACCAATACATCTTGCTCCGACTCATCCGAGACCATGGCTCCCTGTCGCTCGGAGAACTGACGTCCACCGAGGTACTCCGCTGGTGCCGACTCGCCCCGCGAGTTGGCGAACAACAGGTCGCACCGCCGTCGTCGCCACCCTCCTCCGCTGGTGCGCACGGTCGGGCAATTCCAGCACCCGCACCCGAATATCTGACGGATCCCGACAGCCCCCTGCGTCAATTCCGGCCCACCTATGGCAAGGCGCAATCCCAGAATCCGCCCCGTTGGCTGACCAAGGAGGAGCCTTCAGCACCCTCCCGAACGCTCTAGAAGGCACGCAAATGGGGCGCAGAGACAAACTCGTCATCCGGCTGGGACTCGCTGGCGTCAGAGCGCAGGAGATCGTAGGGCTGCAAATCGGCGATCTGAGAGACCTGGACACCGACCACCCGTCTCTCCATTGGACTGGAAAGCGCTACAAGCCGCTCCACATCGCCCATGGCCCGCATACCGTCGTTGCTCTTCGGCGCTACCTTGCCGACCACCGGGAGCAGCTCGGTGGCGATCCCCCGCCCGATGCACGGCTCATCTGCCGACGCCGACCCGTTCGCACGGCCAGGGCCAGCTTCATCGCCTCGACCCCGGAACGGGGCTTGCCTCTGGGGCCAGCGGTCGGGCAAGTATCTGGAACCTGGTCACTAGGGCCGCTCGCCAGGCTGGCGTTGGCCACGTCGCCCCGCATGACCTACGGCGTAGTGCACGGCGATGCTCCACGGTCAAAGGGTCCGGATGGATCGCACCGATTCGACTTCTGGACATCCAGAAGGTCCTCCACGCGCCGACGCGGTGATCACCATGAAGTGCTACCTCGACCGATGGACACTGAGGTCATGGATCGGGCCGTGAGGGTTCTCGACTAGGGCCTTCCCACTACTTCCCGGCGCGTCGCTGCCAGCGAGTCGCCTTCAGCATCTTCTTGTGCTTCTTCTTGCGCATTCGCTTGCGCCGCTTCTTTATGAGTGAACCACGGCGGGGAACCCTAGTCGCCACAGCGCACAACCTCAGATCGGCGTTCCTCACACTAAGGGTGGTCAATCAGCCTTGACAGCCCGCCTCCTCCGTTCGATGGAGTAGTCGACCGTCAGTGTGCCGTCCCCGTCCCTCCTCCGGCCCGCCGCGCCGTGCGGGCAGACAGGTTCCGGAGACTGAAAGGGTCTGTAGCAGCCATTCGCAACACGCTTCCCGCTCGCGGCTGTGCGGCGTTGCCGAGACGTGCACGGAGGCTATTGATCCGATCGGAGATCTCCGACCCATCCACGTCATCGACATTTCGGAGCCACTGCCTGAACTCCGCACATTCCTGACTTCATGGAACCCCGGTCTAGTTGGCGGCGGACCGGACGCCCCGAATCCATCTCTACACCGCATCTCGTGTTCCGCTAGGCCTACTCCAGTTCGTTCAAGGTTTCCTGAAAACAGTCGGAGCAGATGGAACAGAAGTCGCTTCGACGACAGTAGATCCAACAGAGTGTCGTACCCAAGGCAGTCATAAATCAACCGGTACTTCTTTCAGTCGAAAGGAGGAGCGCCGGAAGCGCATGCGCAAGAAGAAGCACAAGAAGATGCTGAAGGCAACCCGGTGGCAATACTGCGTGATAGGTGCGCAGGGTTCAGCAATCGATGGCGCACGCTCATATCGGGGCGGTCTAAATGTTCATTTCCGCACAGGTCCCCTCCTTACTGGGGCCGTGAGGGCCTCCGTTGGCATGGAGCGACGAAATCACCACGCCAAAGCCTCGTCACACCGAGCTTGTTCTTCATCCCGCAGTGCAGCCACACACCCGGCTTCCGGTGGAGTGACCGTCCCTAGTCGAACCGCCACCCGCAGACCGACCGGTGAACTATCCCGTGTGGCCTGACGAGTACCACACTGCGACACAACGATGGCAGGTGTAACCGAGCCGAATCATGCAAATGAGCTTGCGCCGTAATGGTGCGGGAAGTGGACGACGTGAACCGTCAACCTTTCCGCCTCTGAGCGCCGAGTGTGGATAAGCAATCGGCGTAGTGGTAGGCCACTACGGTATCCTCGTGCCGTGCGGTGGCGGGGCGCCCGGGACCAGATGTTGGCGCACATATCTGCCGACATCCCTTCCCAAATCAATAGGGCATGATGGTCGCGCATAAGCCATCGAGGTTGTCAGTTGTGGCCCTGATGCTGAGGGAGATCCCCCCGCTGAGAATCGACTGGGCCATGAAGGTGAGCGTCCGCGTCGATGGTGGCCGGGTTGGACCTGTTTCGCTCTATACGTGGGGTTGACCATCCTCGAGTTCGGACCAACGAATTCATGGGGTTCAGGAACGCTGACCGAGGGGCGATCTCCGGATCAGACGGCTCAGGTGTGGTGGCTTGATTGGGCGGAATACGCCATCACACACGGCCACAATCCGTTCTTCACTGGGTGGCAGAACTTTCCTGTGGGGTTCAATGCCCTCGCGAACGGGTCGATGATGCTCCTCGGGGTTGTGTTTTCTCCCGTCACAGCGTTGTTCGGCCCAATCGTCACGTGGAATGTGCTGCTCCGGTTCGCATTCGTTCTGTCGGCCTTGTCCATGTGCCTGGTGATGCGCCGATGGACGAGCTGGTGGCCCGCGGCCTTCGTCGGAGGATTGTTCTACGGCTTCTCCATGTACATGGTCGCTGACTCGGGGCACCTCTTCTTGGTCTTCGTTCCGTTACCACCTCTCATCCTGATGCTCTGCCACGAGATTGTGGTGCGTCAACGATGGCGACCAGGTCGGACGGGCGGGCTGCTGGGACTGATGTGCGGTGTCCAATATCTGATCTCCTCCGAAATCCTCGTAAGCACCATGCTCATTGCTGCCGGGGCAATCGTTCTCTATCTGATGGCGTGTCGAAGAAACGTCGTCTCGAAGTGGCCGTATGTGAAAGTCGCTTTGATTTACGCACTCACCATAGGGGCCGTCTTGCTCGTCTACCCCGTCTATTTCACGCTCTTCGGCCAGGGCCACGTCAATGGGGTTCCCAACTCGCCACAGGACCTGGCGACCTTCCACGGCGATCTGCTGGGACCGTTCTTGCCGGGCGGCTACCCCTGGCTCACATCGACGCATTTCAAGACCGTCGCAATAGAACGACTCACCAGCTCAGCACCCATGTATCTCGGGGTTCCGCTCGTCGTTGTGTTGGCAGCCATCGTGTTCTGGCTGCGTCGACGTCCAATCGTGCTGTTGATGGGGGCGATGCTTGCAATCGCTTTCATTCTGTCGCTCGGCTCACGGCTGTACCTCTACGGCAACGATACGAAGATCCCCCTGCCGTTCATCATCTTGGCCCACCTCCCATTCTTCGACGGTCTGCTGGCCGTTCGCCTCTCGCTCTTTACCGCTCTTTTCGGCGCTGGACTCTTGGCCATCGGCGTGTACGAGAGTTACCGAAGACTCAACGATCCGGGCGCGTTAGGGCAGTCGTCCTCGTTCTGGAGAAAGCTCGCTGCTACCTGCGTACCGCTTGCCGTCGTCGCCGTGATAGCCATCCCCCTCATTCCCGGGGCGTCGCAACCTGCTACCGCAAGCGACGTGCCATCCTTCTTCACGTCGGCGTCGCTCGATTCGATCCCGTCCGGCAGCGTCGTGCTGACATATCCATATCCCAATGCGATCAGCGAATACGAGGGTTTCGAGGCGTTCGCACATCCGTTCGTGAACGCGATTGACACTGCATTACTCGCTCAGTCGGTGAGCGGAATGCGTTTCAGACTGATCGGTGGCTACGACTGGAGACCGAGGCCTGACAACAAGTCGTACGGCACGCCGACCGCCTCGCCTCTGGAACCCGCTTCTGTCGAGGCGCTGTTCGATACCTCCTTCTACGGTATTGCCACACCCGCGCAGCTCGATCTCCTGTCAGAGTCCAACCTTACGAGTGACACCAGACAGTTCCTGCGGACTTACCACGTTGAGACGGTCATTGTGTTTGCCCTGGGAAAGCATCCAACGATCGTTGTTAGCCACATGACTGCGGCCATCGGTCCCCCTGTGCGATCCGGTGGCGTCACTGTCTGGCTCCACGTGCAGCGCCGGCTTGCAGACTTGCCTCGCTAAAGTCACCGACTCTCGCCCACTCGGTCCGCCTCGTTTCCGTCATTCTGATCGGCGTATTGACGGTGGATCGTACCTAAGCCTTTGCCATGTGGACCTTTGGGAACGGCGAGACGAGGCTTACGCCACGCGGCGCGGAGGAGACCTTCCTACGATCACGAAGCCTCGCCCATCTAATATGCCAGTGGGCTTATGGGCTCTGAGAAGGAGGTGGTCCGGTCGTCGATTTAGATGGACTATGGCCTCGGTTCAACCGCCCAACTGCCTCCCACCGCCAGGTCACCCCGATCCGGCGCTGCCATGTGACCAGCCCCTTGGGTACTGCTGCACTGGGTCCGGGTCCGGCTCCCGCCGGTACCTGTGGTCCAGGGCATCCCCAACGTGCCGTTCTCACACGACTACGCCGTTTTTTCCCGGTTACCAGGAGGCCGTAGAACACCAACAGCGCTTCCGGTCCGATGACCGCCACCGACAAAGCGAATGTCGCTCGGTCACCGCCTCCCTTTCGGTCCTTCCGCTCCCGATTCATGCCGTCCAATGGCCACGTAACACGCCGATGCTGGATGTACTCACCCCATGTCAGCGGTATCACCTCAGCCGCTGGCCTGAGTCCCTACACGCCCCAGAACCGGCCTGGCAACACGTAACCCACCGGCACCCGTTTCTGATACGACCGGCCCGGCAAGTAACTTCCGCCGCCCGATCCCACCCGTCCCCTAGTGACCTGAGTCAGAAATGTGCTGGCAGTAGGTAGCCAGCGTGTCGAGAATCTCGTCGGCGCTCTTGTGCCAGACGAAGGGGGTGGGCTCTTCTTTCCAGTGATCGATCCACGTCGTGATGGCGGCCTCGAGCTCTTTGGTCGAGCGGTGCGTGCCGCGCCGCAGCCACTTGTTGGTGAGTTCGGCGAACCATCGTTCGACCCGGTTCAGCCACGAGCTGTAGGTCGCCGTGAAGTGGAGCTGGAACCGAGGATGGCGCAGGAGCCACCTCTTGCTCTCAGGTGTTTTGTGGGTCGAGACGTTGTCGACGACGAGGTGGATGTCGAGATCTTCGGGCACGCTGCGGTTGATCAGGTTCAAGAAACGTCGGAACTCCTAGGCCCGGTGCCGCTCGGTCATGTCGGCAATCACCACGCCCGAGGCCACATCGAGTGCCGCGTAGAGGTTGGTGGTGCCGTGGCGGATGTAGTCGTGGGTGCGCCGTTCGGGCAGTCCCGGGCGCAGGGGCAGCACCGGGGCGCTGCGATCGAGCGCTTGAATCTGGGACTTCTCGTCCACACACAGGACGAGAGCGCCATCGGGTGGGTTGACGTAGAGACCCACGATGTCACGGACTTTTCTACAAACTGCGGATCAGGGCTGAGCTTGAAGGCTTCGACGAGATGGGGTTTGAGCCCGAAGGCCCGCCAGATCCGGCTGACGGCGGACTGGCTCATGCCTGTGGCCTTGGCCATCGAACGCGTCGACCAGTGGGTGGCGTCGACCGGAGTCTCCTCCAAGGTCTTCACGATCACTGTCTCGACGGCGTCGTCATCAATCGTGCGCGGAGCGCCTGGGCGAGGCTCGTCGGCCAATCCTTCGAGACGCTCAGCAAAAAACCGTCGCCGCCACTTGCCCACCGTGTCTTCGTGGATGCCGAGGCGCGCCGCCACGTCTTTGTTGTGGCTTTCTTCCTTCGCACACTCAAGGACGATGCGGCACCGCAGGGCCAGAGCCTGCGCGCTTTTGGGCCGTCGGACCCAGCGCTCGAGGGTCTCGCGCTCCTCATCGCTCAACACCACCGGTTCGAGCACAGAACGCTGCATGTCGCCTCCCATCGTCGTGGACGACAGGAACAACGCGCACGATCGGGAGAAAATTCCTCCAGACCGATCTATTTCTGACTCAGGTCCCTAGTCCCCGTCCCAGCCCGCCGGCACCGTCCGGGCACGCACCAGCGGCGCCGTCTCCGCGCCGACGCGCAGCTGCACCGGCACGTCGCCGGCTTCGTCCTGCGCGCCGGTCTCGACGAACCACGTCGACCCACTGCCGGCCAGCACCGGCTCGTACCCGGTCAGCTCCCCCAGGGCGTCTCGCCACACGGCCAGGCGGGGCTCGACGGCCAGCGCCGCCCAGGTGAGCGCATTGTCGCCCCCGTGCCGGGGCTTCTCGTCCCAGGACCGGTAGACCCGGGCCGTCTCCACGCCGAAGGGCGGCAGGACGAGCAGGTACCGGCGGGGCTCGAAGGGCAGCGCCGTGACCTCCTCCCCGACTCCCTCGACCCGGGCCCTCCCTCCGAGCAGGCAGAACGGCACGTCGGCACCGAGGCGGACCGCCACCTCGGGGTCGGCGCAGCCGGCCCAGCGCAGCACGGCGGCCGCGTCGGCCGAACCGCCGCCCAGCCCCCCGCCGACGGGGATCCGCTTGGTCAGTCGCACGGCGGCACTGCGGCCACAGGCGGCCAGGGCCCGCTCGACCAGGTTCTGCCCCGGGCCCGGCAGCCCCTCGGCCCGCACCCCCGGCGCCACGGCCACGGCGAGCCCGGACCCCCCTGGGTCCATCTCGAGCTCGTCGGCCAGGCTGAGCGTCACCATCTCGGCTTCGAGCTGGTGATAGCCGTCGGGCCGCCGGCCGGTCACCTGCAGCGACACCGTCAGCTTGGCCGGGGCCAGCAGCCGGCGCACGCCGTCGCCGCTCGCAGGACCGTCGGTCTCGGGGAGGTCGCTCACAGGGCCGCCAGCCTGCCCCAGGCCGCCACGTCGAGCTCCTCGGCCCGGGCGTCGGGCCGCACACCGGCCTGCTCGAAGGAGGCAGGGTCGACGACGCCGGCCAGGGAACGCCGCAGCATCTTGCGCCTCTGGGCGAAGCCGGCCCGCACGACGGTGTTGAGCCGCTCGTAGGAGACCAGCGCCGGATCGACCGCCGGCTCGGGCCGGCGCTCCAGCCGGACCAGGACCGACTCGACCCGCGGCCGGGGGATGAAGACCGAGGCCGGGACCCGGCCCACCACCTCGGCCCGGGCGAAGTAGGCGATCCGCACCGAGACCGCCCCGTAGGCGTCCTCCCCTGCCGCCGCCGCCATGCGCTCCCCCACCTCCCGTTGCACCATGACCAGCAGACGGGTCACCGCCGGCACTTCGGCCAACGTCTTCATCACCAGGGGGGTGGCCACGTTGTAGGGGAGGTTGGCCACCAGGCTCCAGGGAGCCGGGCCCCGCTCGGCCAGGAGCGCCGCCAGATCGAGCTTCAGGGCATCCCCCTGCACCGTCTCCACCCCCGCCGCCTCCACGACGGTGCGCAGCACGGGGACCAGATGCCGATCCGCCTCGACGGCCACCACCATGGCCCCGGTCTCGGCAAGGGCGAGGGTCAAGGACCCCAGGCCCGCCCCGATCTCGAGCACCCGTGAGCCGGGCCCCGCTCCGGACAGGCGGGCGATGCGGCGGACGGTGTTGGGGTCAGCGACGAAGTTCTGGCCGAGGGCACGGCTGGGCCGTAGCCCGTGCGCCGAGAGCAGGTGTGCGATGTCGGCGCCGGAAAGGGTCACCAGGAGATTGTGACGTCCACCACTCCCTGGCTCGTGTCGGCGATCTGCGCGAAGCCTTCGGGCGACAGGTCGACGACGCGCGGGTAGCCCGCTGCTTCGCGGTCGTCCACTGTGCAGACGGTCGACGCACCGGTGGCATCGTTCACCACCGTCAGCTCCGTGCCGAACGGCAGCGTCGGGCTGGCGCAGTAGCCCGCCGGAGCGGCGGCATACCACGTGGCATCGCCGTCCTCGTTGTTCGTCGCCGCGGGTGGCGTCGTTGTCGTCGTTGTCGTGGTGGTCGGCGGTGGTGGCGGTGGCGGTTGCGTCGTCGTGGTGGGCGGTGGTGGTTGCGTCGTCGTCGTGGGCGGTGCCGTCGTCGTGGTGGTTGCTGGCGCGGTCGTCGGCGTCGTCGCCGGCGCCTGATAGGCGACGAGGTTCGACGGCAGGTTCACACCGTCAGGGTGTGTAGCCCGATGCGCGACGTCTGACCGCTCGCCGTGCGCGCTTCTCGCCGCGGCTTGTGACCGCGACGTGTGCGCTGACGCGCTTTGCAACAAAAGGAGAGGCGCGCCGAACAACGTGCCGCAAATGACTGCAGCAACGCCGAGGCGCCTCCCCCCAGTGCTCTGGTTCCGCAGGGCTCCACCCTTCTCCGGGGACACAGTGCACCCGCGCCGACACACGGGTGGCGAGGGGTTTCTGGAGAAGTTAGATAACCAAACGCAGGCGGCGCAAACCCGAAAACGAGGGAAAGGTTTTCGCGCGCTCTTTCCGCAGGTCACGCATGCCGTGTCACGCGATATTTACATGAACGCCCTGCTCACATGCCGTTTTTCGTTGAATTCAACGTCAAACACCCAGGTCACAAGGTTCTCGTATTACGCACAACAACGCGTGGATTAGCTTCCTGTGGAAAACACCATGGCGGCCGCGGCCGCGCTGCGCTCCCGCACCTCGTCGACCGTGCACCCCTTGACGGCGGCGATGGCCTCGCCCACGAACGGGAGGTACGACGGCTCGTTGCCGCGGCCCCGGTGCGGCACCGGTGCGAGGAACGGGCTGTCCGTTTCCACCAGCAGACGGTCGAGGGGACAACGCGCCGCGGCTTCCCTGACATCCGATGCGTTCTTGAACGTCACGATCCCGCTGAACGACACGTACATGCCGGCGCGCAGGCACTGCTCGACCTCGTCGGGACCACCTGTGAAGCAGTGCAACACGGTGCGATCGGGCACGCCTTCGGCCTGCAACACGTCGAAGAGATCGCTCCAGGCGTCGCGCGCGTGGATCACCAGCGCCAGTTCATGCGCGTGCGCCAACGCGATCTGCGCGGCGAAGGCGGTGCGCTGCGCGTGGCGCGGCGAATGCTCGTAGAAGTAGTCGAGCCCGCACTCCCCGACCGCCACCACCGCTCCGTCGTCCGCCGCCAGCTCGCGCGCCAACAGGTCCGCCACCTCGTCCACGCCTTCGCTCGCCTCATGAGGATGCAGGCCGACGGAGGCCCAGGCTCGGGGGACCGTCCCCTCCCGGGCCGTCGCCCGGGCCAGTGCCACCGCCTGGGCCGAGGTGACCGCCCCGGTCCCGATGCAGACCAGCCGCGCCACGCCCGCCTCGGCTGCCCGGCTCAGCACGGGCTCCAGATCCGCCCCGCCGGCCGCGTCCTCGGGGAGGTACTCCTCCTGGACGTGGCAGTGGGAGTCGAACCAACCCGCCAAGGTCACGCCTTCCGCCGCGGGAAGAGGGGGTCCCCCTTCACCACCGCCACGCCGCCGCGGTACCCGCCCCAGCGGGCGTCCTCTTGGACACGGGCCGCCGAGGGATCGCCGCCCACGCCGATCCGGCGCCACACCTCGGCCGCCGTCGACGGCATGGCGGGCGCAATCAGGATGGCCACGATGCGCAGCACCTCGAGTGCGTCGCCGAGCACGGCGTCGACGTCGGACCCCGGCTCCATCTTCCACGGCTCGGCCGACTCGAGCTCGGCGTTGGCGGCGCCGATGAGCCGCCACGTCTCCTCGAGCGCCTCCTGCGGTGCCCAGCGGGACCAGGCCGACGTGGCGGCATCCAACACGACCTCTGCCACAGGGGCCAGCGCGCTGGCGGGGTCGGAGCCCGGGCCGACGCCGCCGCTCTTGGAGTGCACGACCGTCGTGACCCGCGACACGAGGTTGCCCAGGTTGTTGGCCAGGTCGGCGTTGTAGCGCGCCACGATGCCCTCGTAGGAGAAATCGCCGTCACCGCCCAGTGCCACGTCGCGCAGGAGGTGGTAGCGCAGCGCGTCGACGCCGAAGTCGTCGGCCAGCGCAAGCGGCGACACGTCGGTGATGTTCAGCGGAGCCGCGCCATCGCCACCGGCCAGCCGCGAGGCGATCATCGACTTTCCCAGCTTCTGCCCCCCCATCAGCAGGTAGCCGTGCACGAAGATCTCGGCCGGCGGCTCTATGCCGGCCGCCATGCACATGGCCGGCCACCAGACGCAGTGGAACTTGAGTATGTCCTTGCCGATCAGGTGGTGGGCGGCGCCCCAGCGTGCCGCAAAGGCGGCGTGATCGCGTCCGTAGCCGGCCACCGTCAGGTAGTTGATGAGCGCGTCGTACCAGACGTAGAAGACATGACCGCTGTCCCAGGGCACGGGAACGCCCCACGTGAAGGAAGTGCGCGTGATCGACACGTCGCGCAGGCCCCCGCGGATGAAGCCGAGCGCCTCGTTGCGCTTGGACGTCGGCCGCACGAACTCGGGGTGGCTGTCGTAGTAGTCGAGCAGGCGCTCTTCGAACTGGCTCAACTTGAAGAAGTAGTTGTCCTCCTTCATCTCCACGACGGCGCGGCCGTGGATCGGGCACTTGCCGTCGACCAACTGGTCCTCGGTGTAGTAGTCCTCGCACGAGACGCAGTAGAGGCCCGAATAGGAGCCGAGCTCAATGAACCCGTTGTCGTAAATGCGCTGCAGGAACTGCTGCACCACCTCGTAATGGCGCGGCTCGGTGGTGCGGATGAAGTCGTCGTTCGAGATGTCGAGGCGCTCCCATGCCTCCACGAAGCGGGCCGAGGTGCGATCGGTCCACTCCTTGGGCGTCATGCCGTTCGCCTCGGCAGCTTCCACGATTTTGGCCCCGTGCTCGTCGGTGCCCGTCATGAACCAGACGTCGTCGCCGAGAAGGCGGTGCCAGCGGGCCAGCGCGTCGGCGTTGACCGTGGTGTACGCCGTGCCGACGTGCGGCGCGTCGTTGACGTAGTAGATCGGCGTCGTCAGGTAGTAGGGGGGCACCGCCGGTAGCGTACCGGCGCCCTCGGACGGGGAAGGACGGGGCCTCGCCTCAACCCGGTTCGTCGCGCACGCGCAGGGCAGCCTCGTAGACGCGTCGGCGGGGGACGCCGAGTGACGCTGCCACGATGTCGGCCACCTGGCGCGGGCCGGCCGACGGGTCGTCACCCCATGCGGCGCGCACGGCCGCCTCGACCTCGTCCTCGCGGGCGGGCGGCGCCGCGGGCGCCCCACCCACCACGAGCGCCACCTCGCCGCGGACCTCCCGTGCCGCGAACACCACCGCCGCCTCACCCAGCGTCCCGCGCCAGACCTCCTCGTGCAGCTTGGTCAACTCGCGCACGACGGCGACCGGACGCGCGGCGTCACCGACCGCCAGCTCGGTCAGCGTGGCCGCAACCCGGCTCGGGGCCTCCAGCAGCACCGTGGTGCGGGCATCGGCCATCAGCGCGCCGATGCGGCGCCGGCGCTCGGGACCCTTCCGGGGCAGGAAGCCCTCGACGCAGAAGCGGTCCGTCGGCAGGCCGCTGACGACCAGCGCGCCCAAGACGGACGACGGGCCGGGCACGGTGCTCACGATCTCGCCCGCGGCGGCGAGCTGCGCCGCCAGCCACGCACCCGGGTCCGAGATCCCCGGTGTGCCGGCGTCGCTGACGACGGCCACCACCGCACCGCCCGCGACGGCAGCGGCCACCCGGTCCAACCGGTCCGCCTCGTTGTGCCCGTGCAGCGACAGCAACCGGTCGCCGGTGGGCCCCTTGGCCGAGATGCCGCTGGCGGACAGGAGGGCGCGGGTGCGCCGCGTGTCCTCGCAGCAGATCAGGTCCGCCGTCGCCAGCACCTCGTGCGCCCGGGGCGACAGATCACCCAGGTTCCCGATCGGCGTGGCCACCAGCACGAGCCGGCCGCGCCGCTCGTCGCTCACGGCATGCCGCTTGCGGCACCGTTGGGGCCGTTGGTGCCATTGGGGCCGTCGGGCACCTCGCGCACCTCGAGCTGATCACCCACCCGCACACCCCAGCGCTCCAGCGATCCGGCCTCGGTCTGCACGGCGCTGCGGGCCGCCCGCCCGCCCGTGGCCACCCGCCACGGCTTGAGCCTGGCCACCCGCACCACGGTGAGATCAGTCGACAGGAAAGCCACGTCGATGGGGAATTTCATGCCGGCGGTGTGCACGGTCCGGGCGCCGTCCACGTGCAGGGCGCCGTCGCAGCCCGGACGTCCCCGCAACGCGCCGCGCTCGGCCGGCGATTCGGCCAGCTCGAGAGCACACACCACATCGCCGTCCCGCAGCAGCCATCCGGACCGCATCCGACGAGGCTACCGGACGGCCTGGTGCATTCCGTCTAAGCTCTCCGCCTCATGTCGAAGCGAACGGTGAAGCGCAAGCTCAGGAAGAAGAAGAAGGCCAACCACGGCAAGAAGCCGAACTGCGGCCGCGGCTGACCACGCCCTGACGGCCCGGCGCGTCCGCCGGGACCTCACAATCCGTTCCAGTCGGCTCCTCTCGTGCCCAGCACGCCCCGCAGCGTGGTGGGCACGTCCGAGATGATCCCGTCCACGCCGAGGTCGAGCAGGCGCTCCATGGACTCGGCGTCGTTGACCGTCCATACGTGGACCGCCTTGCCCGCCCGGTGGGCCGCGGCAACGAACCGCTCGTCGACCACCACCAGGTCCCCCTGGCGCTCGGGTACCTGGAAGGCGACCGCCGGGATGTCGGGCAGGACCGCGCCGGCCTGCGCCGCCCGCCAGGCCTCGGCCGTCGCCATGGTGCCGGCCGAGGTCGCCACCGCCGGCGCGACCGCACGGAAGGCGTCGGTGGCCGGGTCGAGGAAGGAGGCCACGATCACGTCGTCCGTGCGGCCGAACTCGGCCAGGAGACGGGCCAGCGACTCCTCGTAGGGGGCGACCACGGGGGCCGTCTGCTTGATGTCGAGGTTCAGGACCACCCCGGGGAACCGTTCGAGGACCTCGCGCAGGGTGGCGATGCCGAACGACGGATCGGCCGGCGCCCTGCCGCGGAACGGGTAGTCGGCCTCGGGGCGCCCCGGCGTGACGTCGGCCCCGGGGATCCACCAGTAGGAGAAGTCCATGGCGCGGAGCTCCGCCAGGGTGAACGACGAGATGCTGCCCCGCGCCTCGGTGGTGCGGTCGACCGTGGCGTCGTGGCAGACCACCAGCTCGCCGTCGGCCGTGGCGTGGACGTCGAGCTCGACCCCCGTCGCGCCCGCCTCGAGCGCGTGGCCGATGGCGTGCAGCGTGGAGGAAGGCGACTCCCAGGCCCCGCCTTGATGCGCATAGGCGATCACCCTGCGCTCGAGCCATACCGACGCATCAGCCATGCGCTCGACGGTAACAGCGTCGCCGGTCGGGATCCGGCTTCGTGGGCGAAGCCGGGGGCGGCCGTGGCGGGCCTATCCTCGTGCGGCGTGCTCGACCATCTCCTCGTCGACCTCATCGGCACCATCCGTTCCTCCTTCGACCGGGCGCTCCTGCAGCGCCAGGCGGTCGAGGAGCGCTTCCAGGTCGACGTCTTCCTGGGTGACGTCTCCTGGGAGACCTCCTACAGCCTGCCGGGCGAGGAGCAGCCGCCCCGGGTACGGGCCGACGTATCCGTGGACTGGCCGACGTGGAGCCAGACCTCCTACCGCAGCTGGTCGATCGGTGAGCCGCCCGACGAGCTGCCCGAGGTCGTGATCGAGGTCGCGCTGCGGGTGCAGCGCATGGCCGAGGCGCCCGACACGGAGAAGGTCATGACGGCCCTGCCCGCCGCGGGGCCGTTGGGCGACCCCGCGGAGCTGGTCCGCACCGCCACCACCATCGAACAGGTGCGCACCGAGGCGGACGACGTGGAGGACGGCCTGCGCTGGGCCGCCGAGGCGACCTACGAGGGCTCGTTGCGCTTCAGCGAGCAGCAGCTCGAGGATCCGTCCACGCTCGTTCCGGTCTTCGACGACCTGACCCGCTGGATCGCCTCGAGGCTGATCGCGCTGGCCGACCTGCCCTTCACGTTCCTGCCCCCCGGGGAGGACGACGCCTGACCCGCCTCGTGCCCCGCCGAGCCCACTGCACGGTTGTCGCCCTCGCCCTCGCCCTCGGCGTGCTGCTCGCCGCCTGCGGCTCCTCCGCGCCTGCCGCCCCGCCGTCGAACCAGGGCCTGGTCCTCGACCGGCCCACGCCGCAAGGCGTGCCCCTGGTCAACCAGGACGGCCGGGCCGTGTCACTGGCCGGCCTGCGCGGCAAGGTGGTCGTCCTGGCGCCGTTCCTGACCCTGTGCCAGGACGAGTGCCCCCTCGTCACCGGTGCCTTCATCTCCCTGCAGCGCGACCTGCAGGCCGCCGGGCTGGCGCACCGCGTCGTCTTCGTCGAGGCCACCGTGGACCCCGGCCGTGACACGGTGGCCCGTCTGGCCGCCTACGAAATGGAGTTCGGGGCCGACTGGGACCTCTGGACGGGCACGCCGGCGAACATCGCCGCCTTCTGGAAGCCCTTCGGCGTCTCGTACCAGAAAGTGCCCGAGGAACAGCCCCCGAAGACGGACTGGTACACCGGCCTGCCGTTGACCTACGACGTCGACCACACGGACGGCTACATCCTCCTCGACGCCGCCGGGCGCGAGCGCTTCGTCGACGCCTCCGCGCCGAACCAGAAGGGCGCCTTGGACCCCAAGCTGCGGGGCCTCCTCGACGACGGCGGACTGCACGACCTGCAGAACCCCCAGGCGCCCGACTGGACCACGGCCGACGCCCTGGCCGCCATCAGCTGGCTGCTGGGCACCAACGTCCCGGCGCCGAGCACCTGATGGGAAGCCGGCTGCGCCGTCCCGCCCTGGTCGTTCCGGCAGCCCTGGCCGGATTCGCGCTGCTGCTCAGCGCCTGTGGCGGTGCCGGCGTGACAACGCTCTCGTCGCCTCCCACGACGGACAGCTCGCTCACCTTGACGCTGCAGCAGTCCCCCGTCGGGCCCATTCTCGCCACCGGGGGCGGCGACACCCTCTACGACTTCGTCCCCGACACGCCGACCCACAGCGCCTGCCTCAACGACGGCTGCGTCTTCCAATGGCCGCCACTGATCAAGGACGGCACCGTGCGCGTCGGCAAGGGTGTCGATCCCTCCCTCGTCGCCACGCTGCAGCGGCCCGACGGCGCGACGCAGCTCTCCTACGGGGGCCACCCTCTCTACCTCTACAACGGCGACGTCTCGCCCGGCGTCGTCATGGGGCAGGCCATCGACCAGGACGGCGGCCCGTGGTACGTGCTCGACGCGCGGGGGAAGCAGATCACGACCTCGTTCAGCGTCACGCCGTCGAATGCCAACGGGAACGCAAACGGCTGACCGGCTGCGACGACGGTTCCCATGAGTCTGCACCGTGGTGACCGCAGGACCCCGAAGGCGCTCAGCGGGGCCTCCTCGCTCGGACGCGGCGACCACTGACGTCCCGACCGGACCATCGGAATGGCCTGGCCGGACAGGCCCTCTGGCAGGAGCGGCCCTCACCAGCGTGGGGGGGCTGTTTCGCGCCCGGCTCCGAGAGGCCACGGCCTGCCGGGGCCTGACCGGATCCCGACCACCGCGTTGCCTAGAGTCTGCGCCCGGCGGGGGGATAGGCCGGCCTGCGTTGCGACCCTGGGCTCTTCGCCCGGGGTCGCTTCGCGTCGGCGACGAATGGGTTGCCCGGCCGTGACCGGGAGGAGAAAACACCGGAGCGTGCACCGAAAACCTGCTCCCGTCGCGACAAGTTGTCATGAGCCGCTGGTAGGACAGGGGGCGCAGCCCACGGCCCCGCTCCCCGTCCGGTGACCCCGTCTCTCGGGGGGTGGAACGAGTGGGTAGCGAGATCCGCGGCGAATTGACCGCGTCTGGCTCGGTCGCTACCGAACCAACTTCCGAATCCACGGAGCGGCGAACGCCGTGGGCGCGACAACAGGTGCTTTCACCGTGGAGGCAGCGTCCTCAGCTCTCGTGGGACTCGGGGCCTCACTTGTTGTGCGCACTCCGAACCCCGGTCCCGCGTGGTTTTCGGCGAGGCGCTGGGCCGTCACCCTGTCCAAGAGAGGCATCCCGATACCAATCGGCACCGACGATTCTCCATCGTCGAGGCATTCACGACACTCGACGATCCACGGCCCGTCGGCGCGCTGAATGATTCCGGGGTTGTGGGGTGATCTCACGACCGCATCCTGCTCTACTTGGCCAAACTCGCCGCGCCGCACGCTATCTGCGGGTTTGCGCGGCTCACAAGGATCGCCACAAGAGTTTCCAGCGAGATTTGTTGTGTATCCGTTGTGCAAACCCAGCGAAATTCGGTACGCTCTCGGCACGCAACGGGGGTCCGCGTCCGGGAGGGGGAATCTGTGAGGACAGCGCGTGCTGTCGCGCTTGGCGGCGATACGAATTACGCAGCGTGGGCAGCCCTGGCGCTCGCTCTTGTCATTGTGCCCTGGGCTCTGATCGGGTGGACGATCTGGATGCTGACCTAGCGCCGCTGCTCCGGGCACTTTGAGCTCGGGCATCCCGGCGCATGGAGGGAATCAGGTATTGAAGCGGAACTCCACGACGTCGCCGTCGCGCATGACGTAGTCCTTACCTTCCATCCGGGCCCGTCCGGCTGTGCGAGCGGCGGCGACCGAACCCGCCTCCATGAGGTCGTCGAAGCTGATGACCTCCGCCTTGATGAAGCCACGCTCGAAGTCGGTATGGATGACGCCGGCCGCCTTGGGCGCGGTGTCGCCCGTGTGGATGGTCCATGCCGCGCGCTTCCTTCGGTCCCGCCGTCAGGAACGTCTGCAGCCCAAGGGTGGCGAATCCCACGTGGACCAGTTGCTCGAGCCCCGACTCCTCCTGCCCGTAGCTGCGTAACAGCTCGGCCGCATCGGCGGCGTCGAGGCCCGCCACCTCGGCCTCGATCTGTGCGCACAGGACGATGGCCCGAGCGGGCCGGACGCTCTCGGTCAGGCGGGCGACCAGGTCGGCATCGCCCAGGGCGGCCTCGTCGACGTTGAACACGTAGATGAAGGGCTTCGCCGTCAGCAGATGCAGATCGCGCAGGAGGGCGGCGTCGACTTCGCCCTTCGCGGCAGCCTCTGCGATGGTCCGGCCGTCACCGAGAACGCCCTCGGCCACGGTCACCGCGTCGACGGTCGGGCGCAACGCCGCGTCGCCCTTTGCCTCCCGCGCCAGGCGCGGCAGGCGCTGCTCGACGGTTTGCAGGTCCGCCAGGATCAGCTCGGTGTTGATCGTCTCGATGTCTCCCGCCGGGTCCACCCGGGCGTCGACGTGCACGACGTCGTCGTCGTGGAAGGCGCGCACCACCTGGCAGATGGCGTCCGTCTCGCGGATGGCCGCCAGGAATTGGTTGCCCAGGCCTTCCCCTTGCGACGCGCCTCGGACGAGGCCCGCGATGTCGACGAAGGTCACGGTCGCCGGGACTACCGGCGCGCCGCCGTAGAGATCCGCCAGTCGTTGCAACCGCGGGTCGGGCACGGCCACCACGCCGACATTGGGCTCAATGGTGGCGAAGGGGTAGTTGGCCGCCAGCACCTCATTGTTGGTCAGCGCGTTGAACAATGTGGACTTGCCCACATTGGGCAGACCGACGATACCGATGGAGAGGCTCATGCTGCCGGTCGCCTAGCTCCCGATGAAGCCGGCGGCGACGGCCAGCGCCCGGAGGTCGGCCTCGGGCCGGGCGCCCGTGTGCGAGATGACCTCGGCGGCGCACAGGGCGCCGAGGCCGGTGCTCTCGACCGGGCCCATGCCGTGCGTGAGCCCGAACAGGAGGCCTGCCGCGAAAAGATCCCCGGCGCCCGTGGTATCGATGACCTGCCCGACGGCGGCCGCCGAGACATCCTCGGGGCCCCGGGCCGTGAGAACGGTGGCGCCTTGCGCGCCCCGCGTCATGACGACCAGGAGGCCCGTCTCCTCGGCCGCCGCCAACGCGTCCGCGTACGAGTGCACCCCGAACAACATGGTGATCTCCTCCTCGTTGCCGAGCAGGATGTCCACGTCGTCGAGCAGCAGTTCGAGGAACTCACGCTGGTGGCGATCCACACAGAACGGGTCCGAGAGGGAGAGCGCCACCGAGCCCTCGCCGGCGTGGGCCGTGGCCGCCGCGTGGCGCATCGCCTCTTTGGCCGAGGGCACGTCCCACAGGTAGCCCTCGAGCAGCACGATGGAGGCACGGGCGACGAACGCCTCCGGGACCCCGGCGGGCGACAATGTCGAGGCGGCCCCCAGATAGGTCCCCATGGTGCGTTCGGCGTCCTCGGTGATGAGCACCATGCAGCGCCCGGTGCCCAGCCCGTCCCCTACCGCCGTTTCGCTCAGGTGCGGCTCGAACTCGACGCCGGCCGCCCGGAGGTTCTCGGCGTAGGTCCGGCCCACCTCGTCGTCGGCCACCGCCCCCACGAAACCGGCGGTCCCCCCGAGCACCGCGATCCCTGCGGTCGTGTTGGCCACCGATCCGCCCGAGACGAAACGGGGGGCAGGCATGGTCTCCTGCACGGCGTGGGCGGTGGCGAGGTCGACGAGGGTCATCGACCCTTTCTCCAGGCCGACCTGAACCAGCTGTTCGTCGCTGGCCAGCTGAATGACGTCGAGCAGCGGGTTGCCGATGGCCACCACGTCGAGGTCGTGGTCGTCGGCTTCGTGGGCGGTCGGGGCTTCCTGATCGGGCACGGAGCGAGAACCTACCCGCGGCACCGCGGGTAGCCTGCATGGATGCCTTCAGCTCCCAGGTCAGCCGTCGCGCCCGGCTCCGAGTCGTTCCGCCTGCCGCGGACGATCGAGCCGGAGATCTACCACATCGAGATCGAGCCGGACGTGGCGTCCGCCACTTTCTCGGGCACCGTACGGATCGACGCCAACATCCTGGAGACGGTCGGCCAGATCGTGCTCAACGCGGCCGAACTGGCGATCAGCGACGTTGAGGTCCTCACCGCCGACGGCGTCACCGTCATGTGCAGCGTGAGCTTCGACGACGAGCTCGAGCAGGTGACCTTCCAGCCGGCCGACCTGCTGCCCCCCGGGCCCAGCACCATCAGCTGCCGGTTCAGCGGCACCCTCAACGACAAGCTGCGCGGCTTCTACCGGTCCACGTACACCGGACCGGACGGCGAGACCCAGACAATGGCCACCACCCAGTTCGAATCCGTCGACGCCCGGCGATCCTTCCCCTGCTTCGACGAGCCCGACCGCAAGGCGGTCTTCGAGATCACCCTCATCGTGGAACCCGACGTCGACGCCATCTCGAACTCGCCCGTTGTCGCGATCGACCAGGTCGACCACAAGCAGCGCATCCGTTTCGCCCCCACCATGAAGATGTCGACCTACCTGGTGGCCTTCGTCGTCGGCAAGCTCGAGATGACCGAGGTGGTCGACGTCGACGGCGTGCCACTGCGGGTGGTCTGCACCCCAGGGAAGCTCCCCCTCGCCGAATTCGCCCTGGAAGTGGGCGCGTTCGCCCTGCGCTTCTTCACGGAGTACTTCAACATCCCGTACCCGGGCGACAAGGTCGACCTCGTCGCCATACCGGACTTCGCCGCCGGCGCGATGGAGAACCTGGGCTGCATCACCTTCCGCGACACGGCACTCCTGGTGAACAAGAACGAGGCGGCCCGCGCCGAGCTGGAGCGAGTCGCCGACGTCATCGCCCACGAGCTGGCCCACATGTGGTTCGGCGACCTCGTGACCATGGGCTGGTGGGAGGGCATCTGGCTGAACGAGGCCTTCGCCACCTTCATGGAGACGCTGTGCGTCGACGCCTTCCGGCCCTCGTGGGACCGCTGGATCGGCTACGCGCCATCCCGCGAGGCGGCCTTGGCCGTGGACGCCCTGCACCTCACCCGTCCGATCGAGTATCCGGTGGGACCGCCCAAAGAGGCCGAGGGCATGTTCGATGTATTGACCTACGAAAAGGGCTGCGGGGTCCTGCGCATGCTCGAGCAGCACATCGGTCCCGATGTCTTCCGTGACGGTGTCCGGACCTATCTCAAGGCCCATGCCTACGCCAACACGGTGACCAGCGATCTCTGGGATGCGCTCGAGGACGCCAGCGGCGCTCCGGTGCGCGACGTGATGGATACGTTCATCCTGCAGGGTGGGCACCCGCTCGTCTCATTGCACGGGTTCATGCTGAGCCAACAGCCTTTCGCGCTCGGGCCCGTGCCGGCCGGTGCGACATCGTCCATCGGGAAGGAGTGGCGCGTCCCGCTCGCGGTGCGGGCGCTCCCGGCCGGTGGCGGACCCGGCGCGCCGGTGCGCCATCTGGTCCTCGATGCCGAGCCGGAGCCGATCGCCGAGGCCGAGCAGGGGCTCGCCGTCGTGAACGCCGGCGGCTGGGGCATGTTCCGGGTCGGCTACGAGGCAGCGCACCGGACCGCGCTGGCCGGGCACCTCTCCGAGCTCACCCCGCTGGAGCGGGCCAACCTGTTGGCCGACAGTTGGGCGACCACCCTCGCCGGCCTCTCCACGCTGCACGAGTTCCTGGAGCTCGCGGCGCGGCTGGACGAGGAGCCCGACCCCGCTGCGTGGTCCCCTGTCGCGTCCGCCTTGGTACTGACCAATCGCATCACGCCGGCCGGGGATGAAGAGGCGCTGCACCGGGCCGTGACGGCGCTGTTCGGGGCGACCCATCGCCGGCTGGGGTTCGACGCCACCCCAGGGGAAAGCGACCGCACGCCGACGTTGCGGGCGCTGGCCATCACCCTCATGGGAACCGTCGGTGCCGACCCCGAGGTGCGCGGCAGAGGCGGTTCGGCGCTTCGACGCCTCGCCGATCGGCGGCGGCTCCGGCAACCCGATCCCTCCGGACATCGAGTCGGCCACGCTGGCGGTGGTGTCGCAGCTCCTGCGGAACGGAGACTACGACGCGCTGTTGGAGCGCTACCGGTCGGCGTCTACACCGCAAGAGGAGATGCGCTCACTCGGTGCCCTGGCCGGGTTCCCCGACGTCGACCTGTGCCTGCGCACGTTCGACCTGGCCATGACTGAGGTGCGCAGCCAGAACGGATTCGCGGTCATCGGCGCACTGTTGGCCAACCCGGTCGGCAACCAAGCGGTGTGGACACGAGTGACCGAACAGTGGAACAGCGTGCTCGACCGCTTCCCGAAGAACGCGCCGCCGCGCATCATCGAGTCCATTCCCGCCCTGTGCAGCGACGCCCGTTTCGCCGAGGGCGCCATCGCCTTCCTCGACGACCATCCGCTCTCGTCGGGACCCCGCCGGGTGGCCCAGTCGATAGAGCGCCTCGGGGTGAACGTGGCGTACGGCTCCCGCGAGCGAGCCGGGCTGGCCCAGTCGCTGCGCGCCGCCGGCATAACCGTCGCTTGATGGCGGGGTCCGTGCCCGGGAACGAGATCCTCGGGTCGGCACGCGTCCAGTCCCTCTTCGAGACGGCGCGCCGCACGCGCGGCTTCATGCCCGACGACGAAGGCGAAGCGCTGTTCGCCGCCGCCCTACGGGCCGGCCGGGCTGACATGTCGGCGGAATCCCCCACGACCTTCGTCGAAATCGGCGCCTGGTGTGGGAAGTCGACGGTCTACCTGGGGGCCGCCGCCGAGGCGACAGGCGCTGCTCTGCTCTCCATCGACCATCACCGCGGCTCGGAGGAGAACCAGCCCGGATGGGAATATCACGAGGCCGACCTCGTCGATCCCGAAGTCGGTCGCCTCGACACGCTGCCGCACTGGCGCCGGACCATCACCGGAGCCGGTCTCGAGTCGTCCGTCATGGGCATCGTCGGTGACTCCCCGACGTTGGCGGCCCGGTGGGATCGCCCGCTCGCCTTCTGCTTCATCGACGGTGGGCACGGTGAGGATCCCGCATGGGCCGACTTCCGCGGCTGGTCCCCCCACGTCGCGCTCGGGGGCTGGCTGGCCATCCACGACGTGTTCCCCGACCCTGCTGACGGAGGGCGCCCGCCCTACGAGCTCTATCGAGCCGCGCTCGAGTCGGGCGAGTTCACCGACGACGGCGCTTGCGGCAGCTTGCGCGTGCTGCGCCGCATCTCACTCCCGGGCTGACAGCGCACCGGGCTGCGCGGCCGGGGCGACATCGAAATCCTGTGCGAATCGACCTGTGCCACCTGCCCGTTCGAGCGCTCGCGGCAACCTTCCCCAAGGGCCCGGTCGGGAGCGAAGCGCTCAGCCGCGCGACAACCGCTGTGGTGGATCGGCGACGGTGCACCCCTCAATGGCGTCTCCGCAGTGCGGCTCCGCCAGGTCGAGTGCGGCCGGCAGGCCTTCGCCTCGGAACAAGCCGGCGGCCGGACTGCTGTTCGAGAGCGCGTCGGCCGCCAGCACCATCGCCCCAAACGTGTACGTCGTCCGCTCGTCCTTGGGGAAAGTCTCCCGCTCGGGGAACACCATGCCGGTCCAATAGGACCCGTCCGGCAGGCGCAGGTTCTGACCGGCGGAGAACAGATCGAGCGCCGGACCATCCATGCCGAGTGCGTCGAGCGTCAGCACGCATTCCGCCGTCTCGGCTGCCGTGACCCAGTCGCCCGTCGATACACACCGCACGCCCAGGCCCTCCATGACGAAGGTCGACCACCCGTCGGCGATGCGGCGCCGTCCGGCCTCACCCTCGAGTGCGCCGGACAGCATGGGGTAGTACCAGTCCATGGCGAACTCAACCTTCGGGGCAAAGGCACCGGGGTGATGCGCCACGGCGTGGCCGAGTCGTCCCGCTGCCAACTCCCAGTCCGGGCGGTCCTTGGCTAGACACTCGGCGACGGCGACGGCGCACCGCATGGAGTGGTAGATCGAAGACGACCCGGTGAGTAGCGCATAGCGCTCCGGCCGGCCCGTCGAATCGAGGGACCACAGCACAGAGCCATCGGACTGCTGTGAGCGCAGGATGAAATCGATCCCCTTCTCAATGGTCGGCCAGAGCTCCCCGAGGAACTCGACGTCGCCTGTGATCAGGTGATGGTGCCACGCGCCGGCCGCCAGGTAGCCGCACACGTTCGTGTCCAGCCGGAGATCCTTGACCGTGTCGCCCTGGTAGTAGTTGAACCAGCTCCCGTCCGGCAGCTGACGGCGGGCCAGCCAGCGGTAGGCGTCGACCGCCTCGTCCACCAGGCCGCACACGGTCAGCGCCATGGCGGCCTCGACGTGGTTCCACGGATCGCAGTGGCCGCCCCCGAACCACGGGATCTGCCCGTCGTGGCGCTGCACCGCCGCGATGGCGTGCCCGGTGGCCAGCACGTCGGCGCCGGTCAGGATGCCGGGGACCTCCGGCAGGGTGTTGGTTCGGATCTCTTCAGTGGTCATGCCGCAGCTCCCTGGCTCGGTGTGGTCGGCCCGCGCCGTCCGGGCACACCGCGGGGCAAGGTGGGGCGTGAGTCGGTCAGGTCCGCCATGCGGGCGACAGGCTTGGTGAGGTACAGCACCAGGCTCTTGCCGATGACGGGACTCAACACGCGGTCGGCCGTGCGCGTCACGAACGGTGCCTTGACGATGTCCCAGACCAGCACCTTGTGGTACGCCTCGACCGCGGGGTGCGAATCGTTCGACGGACCGACGAGGCAGCGCAGCCACCAGTACGGCGAGTGCAGGCCATGGGCGAAGTGGTGGCCCGTGGGCTCGAGCCCGGCCGAGCTCAGACGGCGTTCCAGGGTGGAGCGCCGGTAGATGCGCACGTGTCCCCCGGGTGTGTCGTGGTACTCGTCCGACAGGGCCCAGTTGATGACCTCAGGTCCGCAGCGCGGCACCGTCACGGCCATCGCACCGCCGGGGCGCAGGACGCGGGACAGCTCGCGCATGGCCGCGGAGTCGTCCGGAATGTGCTCGAGCACCTCGGAAGCGATCACCCGGTCGAATGTGCCGTCGGCGAAGGGTAGTGCGAGGGCGTCCCCCTGCACTGCCGTCGCAGGATGACCCGGAGCGATCTCTCCCATTTCGATCATGGCGGCGAACGTGCCGCGGACCTGCGCCACTTCCTCGGGACCGGCGTCCAGGGCGACCACCGACGCACCTCGGCGGGCGGCCTCGAAGGCATGGCGTCCGAATCCACACCCGAGGTCGAGGACCAGATCCCCCGGGCCGACCCCGAGCCGGTCGTAGTCGACCGTCAGCATCAGGCTGCTCCTCGGGTCAGCGACGTCTGCGGTCCGCCAGCCGGGGTCGACGGCGCTCCCGGGAGGGGCTGTCTGGCAACGACAGCCTCATAGCAGGCGGCAGTTCCGGCCGCCGTGACCTGCCAGGTGAACCGGCTCACCACGCGCTCGCGTCCCGCGGCACCGAGACGGGCGCGCAGATCAGGGTCGTCGAGCAGACGGCCGATGGCACCCGCCAGCGCGCCCGGATCGTCCGGCGGCACGAGCAGGCCCGTCTCCCCATCGGTGCCCACGACCTCCGGGAGCGCGCCACCGGTCGTGGCGACCAGGGCGACACCGCACGACATGGCCTCGATGGCGGGGAGCGAAAACCCTTCATAGAGCGAGGGCACGACCGCTACCTGAGCCTCGCCGTAGAGGCGGGCCAGCGCGTCGTCGGAAATACCGCTCACGCAGTGCACGGCGTCGGCCAGCCCCAGGCGGGCGATGGCCTTCTCGACCCGGCCCCCCTCGTTGGGACGGCCGATCACGGTCAGCTCGACGTCGCGCTCTGTCCGCAACTTGGCCACCGCCTCGAGCAGAGGAACCAGTCCCTTCATCGGGACGTCGCTGCTGGAGGTCACCATGATCCGCCCCGGCACCGGGGTGACGTCGTCGAAGGGTCGGAACACGGTCTGGTCGACCCCGACGGGGACCACGGTCATCCGTTCGGGTCGGACATCCATCTGCGCCGCAATGTCCTGACGTGAGTTCTGCGACACGGTGAGCACCGCGGGAAGCGCCCGCGCCACCTTGACCTGCATGCCGAGGAACCCGAACCACCGGCGCGTCGTGAACCGCTGCCAGGGATTCGTCGTGTGCGACAGAGCGAGCTGGCGGTCGACCGTGATGGGGTGGTGCAACGTCGTGAGGAGCGGCCACCCGTCCTCGACCATGCCCACCATCCCGTTGCCGAGGCACTGGTTGTCGTGCACGACATCGAATTCGTCGCGGCGCTCCGCCAGGAGTTGCCGGGCCCGCAGCGAATAGGCCAGTGGCTCCCCGAAGCCGGCCGTGCACATGATGGCGAACTCGGTCCAGTCCTCCCGGGAGGTGAACTCGCTGCGGTGCGGGATACGGAACGGGTCCGGCTGGCGGTAGAGGTCGAGGCCGCGGACCGGTGTGAAACCCACCCCCTCGTCGAGCTCGGGCCACGGCGGACCGGCGAAGACCTCGACGGAGTGGCCCAGGGCGACCAGCTCACGGGTCAGGTGACGCGTGTAGACGCCCTGCCCCCCACAGCGCGGATTGCCCCGATAGATCAGGAAGGCGACACGCAAACCCCCAGGCTGCGGCGGTGCGGCAGCAACCGGGGCGGGCAACTCGATGTGGCGGGAGCGCTCCCAGGATTCCTTTGTCTCAATCCACTTCTGGCGAGGCGTTTTAGGCAACGGATGTCCCGACTCGGCTCACCATGACCCTCTAGCCTCCCCGAACCCCCTGGTACTGCGCAAACGGCGCCCACCTGGGGGTCCGGCGAGCCCCCTTTCAGGAGAGGCCGAACCAGCCGAGGACCGTCAAGAGGACGTAGACGCCCGCCACGACGGCGACCGAGACGATGGCCAACCCGCCCAGCCACCGGGCCACAGGGCCGTTGGCCGCCGTCCCGAGCAGCGAGCGCCGGTTGGCGAGCACAAGGATGAGGATGAGGGTCATCGGTGTGATGACCCCCTCGAGCACCTGGGTGTTCAGGATGAGCGTGATGAGGTTGCCCGGGACCAGCACCACGGCGGCGCCGATGACGATCTGGAAGGTGAAGATGCCGAGGAAGACGGGAGCCTGGCGGAAGCTCGACGAGACCGAGCGCTCGACGCCGATGGCTTCGGCCACGGCGTACGACGTCGACAAGGGGACGACCGCGGCAGCCAGGGCCGAGGCACCAAGCAGCCCGATGCCAAAGAGCGTGGTGGCGAAGGCGCCGGCGACGGGCTTGAGCCCCTCTGCAGCCGTGGTGGCCGACGTGAGGGGCCCGGTGCCTCCGATGGTGGCCCCCGTGGCGATGATGATCGACATCGCCACAATTGCGGCGAGGACCGCACCGGTGATCGCATCGACGCGTTGAAAGCGGTAGTCCTCCGGCTTGACACCCTTGTCGACAACCGCACCCGCCTCGTACAACTGGATGTAGGGCGTGATCGTGGTGCCGATCAGGGCGACGGAGATGAGGAGGAACGATTTCGAGCCGACGAAATGGGGCCACACGGTATTGGCCGCGACCTCGTGCCAGTTGGGGTGGGCCAGTACCGCGGCAATGGGGTAGGCGACGAACACGAGGGTCAGCAGCAGAAAGATGCGCTCGGCGTAGCGGTAGGAGCCGAAGAGCACCAGCGACCAGATGGCCACCGCGGCGATCGGCACCGAGATGTAGCGCGAGACGTTGAACAACTCGAACGATGTGGCGATGCCGCCGAACTCGGTCACCATGAGGCCGATGTTGGCGATGGCGAAGGCCGTGATGGCGAACGCCGTCAGGCGGAGGTCGAATTCCTCTCTGATGAGCGCAGCCAGACCTTTGCCGGTGTAGGTGGCCAGACGGGCCACCATTTCCTGGACGATCACGTAGGCCACCGTGATGAGCACCATGAGGAAGAGCGTGCGGTAGACGAACTGCGCCCCCGCGGACGAGTAGGTGACGATGCCACCCGCGTCGTTCCCGGCGGCCGCGGCGATGAGCCCCGGCCCGGCGGCGGCGACATAGATCCACCACCGCCTCGGTGCCCGCACCCTCACGACAGAAGGCGCGGAAAGTGGAAGCGACCCTTCGTTGGGACGAGCGCGTCGAGGACGTCGTCGGCCAGGATGCGCCCGATCGGGCGTCCCTCGTCGTCGACCACGACCAGCGAGTGGCGTCGCGCTTCGATCAGCTGCCCTGCCGCTTCGTCGGCCGACGTGTGCGGGCGCACCGTCACCACGTCCTCGTCGCCGACGAGCGCGGACATGCGCGTATCGATCGACGCTCGCAACGCAAGCAGGACGTCGAGCACGGAGACGTCATCGAGCAGCCGGCCGTCGTCATCGACCACCGCCACCGCATCGAGGTCGGCGCCGTGCGCCCGGGCCTCGGAGAGACGGTCGACGACCTTCTTCACCTTCTCTCCGGACTTGGCCGTGACCAATGCGGTCGTCATGATGCCGCCCGCCTCGTCCTCCTCGTAGCCGAGCAACTCGCGCAGCGCCAGCGCCGTGACGGCCGGGACGTGACGCAACACCTCGCCCCGCACCGCCACCGGCAGGTCTCGCAACGCGTCGACCGCCTCGTCGGGCTCCATGGCCGCCAGGAGCCGCGCCGCCTCGACCGGGTCCGACTCCCGCAGGAGCTGCTCGAGGTCCTCGGGCTGCATCTCCTCGAGGGCATCCGCGGCCTCGTCAGGGCCCAGCGCGGCCAGGAGCTCGCGCCGCTCATCGCGCCGCAGGTCCTCCAGCAGGTCGGCCAGCTCTCCGGGCCTCAGCCGGTGCAGACCCTCGTTGGTCGTCTTCAGGCGCACTTGGGTTGCCGCGCCGCTGACGTCCTTGGCCGACTCGGCGAAGGGCTGAATGGCGGCCCAGTCGATCACGCGATCGGGCGTGGGGCGCGGGCGCCACCGACGCGGGCCGAGCCGGCGCAGGAGCGTGGCGTTGGAGACATCGGCACCCACCAGCCGGATCCGGCCGATCACCTCGGCCAAATACAGGTCGGCGGCGCGAATGACCTGGACCCCCTCGACGTCGACCAGCTGATGGTCGAGGACATCCTTGGCCAGCAGCACCTCGCCGGAACGGCGGATGACGTCGCGCAGGTCGAGACGGGCCGAACGGAGGACCACCTCGGCGTGGCCGATCCGGTCGATGGCGGAGGCCGGGACGAAGGCGAGACGTCGGCCCACCCGAATGACCAGACCGCTGACCGGCGGGTACATCTGCCCGTCGGCCCAGCGGGCCACGACGTCGTCGAGCCGACCGATCTCCTGGCCGGTCTGGTTCCGCACCGGTCGACCCAGAAGGCCGGCCAGCGACACGATGGCGTCGAAGACGCCTTCGGACGCGAGGATGCGACGCGTGCGACGACGGCGCTGGTGGGGCTGGCGTTCCGGATCGCGGGAACGACCGGGGATCAAACGTGAGCGGCTCGGCGCGCTCGTCGACGGTGGCGTGGCCATGGAGCTACCTCCCGTGGCTTCCTCAGATGGGTTCGGACCGGATGTCCGGTGGCCGCGTCCGGCACCGGAGTATCAGCGAACGGCGTCTGCCTCTGTGCGCTCCGCGTGTTCCAGGCTCAGGGCACGCGTCTGGCGAGCCTCAGCGCCGGCACGGAGTGGGGCATGCGCCGGCTTTTCTACTGGGGGGTTCGCCCCTCGACATGGCCGCACCTCCTTCTCCGTGTCCCTGCGCGGGAGGGATCACGCAACTTTTCCCGCCGAGAGCTTACCGGGCTGCCCACGGGGCGTTCGGATCGCAATCGGTCGCAGAGGGGGCAAGGGGACGGGTACCGTGCCCTCCATGGACCTCGCCTACCCGCCCGAAGCCGAGGAGTTCAGGGCGGAGATCGCGGCATGGCTGAAGCAGAACCTGCCCGACCGCTGGGGAGAGCCCGGCTTCGTCATGACACCCGACGAGCGCAAGGCCTTCAACGAAGAGTGGACGGCCAAGCTCTACGGGGGTGAGTGGATCTGCGCCAGCTGGCCGAGGGAATACGGCGGCAAGGGCCTGAACCTCCTGCAACAGGTCGTGCTCAACGAGGAATTCGCCCGCGTGGGTGCGCCATTGCGGGCCGACTTCTTCGGCGACACGCTTGTCGGCCCGACGATCCTGCAATGGGGCACCGAGGAACAGAAGAAGAAGTTCATCCCTGGGATCTTGAAAGGCGAGATCGCGTGGTGCCAGGGCTTCAGCGAGCCCGACGCCGGCTCGGACCTGGCCAGCCTCACGACGCGGGCCGAGCTCGACGGCGACGAGTGGGTGATCAACGGGCAGAAGGTGTGGACCACCCAGGCCCAGTACGCCGACTACATCTTCCTCCTTGCCCGCACCGACCCCGACGCCCCGAAGCATGCCGGCATCTCCTACCTCCTCGTTCCCATGAGGCAGCCCGGCTTGGAGGTGCGGCCTATCGAACAGGTGGACGCATCGGCGGAGTTCAACGAGGTCTTCTTCACCAACGTGCGGTGCCCGAAGGACAACGTCATCGGTGGCGTGAACAACGGATGGAAGGTCGCCATGACGACGCTCGGCTTCGAGCGGGGCACCTCGTCGACCACCGGCCACCGGCGCTTCCAAAAGGAGTTCGACGAGATCCTGGGTGAGGCGCGCCGGCGAGGACGCTCCGACGATCCCTTGATCCGCCAGCGCCTGGCGCGTTCGTGGTCGAACATCAAGATCATGCAGATCAACGGCTACCGCACGCTCACCGACGTCCTCAACGGCACCCACACGACGGCCGCGCTCGGTGCGTGCAACAAGATGTTCTGGTCCGAGGCGCACCAGGCGACAATGCTGCTGGCGATCGACATCATGGGCATGGACGGCCAGATCCTGCAGGGCGACGACGGTGGGGACACGCTGCTGCCCGGAGCCCGCCGGGCCAACGCGAGCTACCCCGTCAGCAACCTGCAGTCCCTCTTCTTCTTCTCGCGGTCGGAGACCATCTGGGGCGGCTCGGCCGAGATTCAGCGCAACATCGTGGGAGAGCGCGTGCTGGGTCTCCCCAAGGAGCCGAAGCCCACCTGAGGACGGGCCAGGACCGCCGTATCCCCTACTGTGGGCGGGGTGGGACGACTGGTCGGACACAGCGAACGGGGTGAGCAGCCATGCTGGTGAGAGAGTGCCTGCGGACGGCGCCGGTGACCGTCCCCCCGGGATGCACCCTCGAGGAGGCCGGGCGGCTGCTGGGGAGCCACCGCATCGGCTCACTCCTGGTAGTCGACGGTGGTCGTCTGGTGGGGATCGTGACCGATCGCGACATCACCGTGCGCGGCGTCGGTGAGGGAAAGCCCTCTTCGGCCCCGGTCGAGTCAGTCATGACCGCAGACCCCCACACGATTCAGGGCTCGGCCGACGTTTTCGACGCGTTCACGGTGTTCAAGACAGCCGGGGCCAGGCGCCTTCCGGTGCTCGAGGACAAGGAGCTCGCCGGGATCATGTCGGTGGACGACCTCTTGCTGTCACTCGTGGCCGAGTTCGGTGCGGTGATGTCGCCGGTAGCCCAGGAGCTGGTGCACCCGGCCTGAGTCCGCCTCCATCGCTCGGCTACTGCGGCTCACGGCTTCGCCATCGTCGGCCGCCGGGAGCGGGAGAGCGACCACGTTCGTGGACGCCGGGCCGGAAGGACCCATGACCAAGCCTTCGGTGCCCAGGCGGCGCTGGCGGGCGCCGAGCACGAAGAGCGGGACGCTGGCCACGAGCGTCGCCGCCGCGCCGACGGAAAGGGCGACACGCGGGTTCGTGACGTCGCTGAGGTAGCCGAGAAGCGGCGCCCCGATCGGCGTGCTGCCCAGGAAGGCGATGGCGTTGAGTGACATGACGCGGCCCCGCATGGCGGGGTCGGCCCGTAACTGCAGGGTGGCGTTGTTGGTGGCGACGAACGAGATGCTCGCCGCGCCCATCGGGACGAGCAGAACGATGGCCCACGCCTCGGTCGGAGCGAGTGCCACGGCCAGGATCGCGACGCCAAAGACCAGGCCGATGCCGGCCAGCAGCCGAGTGGACGGCCGGCTCCGGAAAGCCGTGGCGAGACCGCCGGCAACCGCTCCCACGCCCATGGCGGCCAGGAGCAAGCTGTAGAGCCCGGCGCCGCCGTGGAAGGTGAACTTGGCCAGGAGCGGCAGAGTCACGGTGAAGTTGAAGGCGAAGACGCCAACCACGGCCATGGAGATGAGCGGAACCCTCAGGTCGGGCGTGGCCCAGACATAGCGCAGGCCCTCCCGGACCTGACCCCTGGCCCGCACCACGCCGGGGCGGCGGTAGAGCTCGGAGGCCCGCATCATGGCGAGCGCGACGATCACCGCGGCGTAGGACGCGGCATTGATGTAGAAGCAGGCGGCGACGCCGAACCCGAGGATGAGCACACCGCCGATGGCCGGCCCGATCACCCGAGCCGAGTTCATCAGGACGCTGTTGAGGCTCACCGCATTGGGCAGCAGGTCGAGCCCGACCATCTCGGAGACGAAGGTCTGGCGCGCCGGGTTGTCGAACAGGTTGACGAACCCGAGGCCGGCCGCCAGCACGTAGACGTCCCACAGGTCGGCCGAGTGCAGCACCACCAGGGTGCCCAGAATCAGGGCCAGAGTTCCTGCCGTGGCCTGCGTGGCGTACAGCACCTTGCGCTTGTCGACCCGGTCGGCGACCAGGCCGCCGAAGGGCCCGAACAGCAGCAGGGGCAGGAACTGGAGGCTGGTGGCGATGGCGACGTCCAGCCCTGTGCCGTGGAGCGGGAAGAGGATCAGGTAGGCCTGCGCCACCGTCTGCATCCACGTCCCGGACACCGAGATCACCTGGCCCGTGAAGTACAAGCGGTAGTTGCGGACTGAAATGGAACGAAAGGTGCGGCGGCCCGCGGCGCGCACGCGCCGCTTCACGGTTCCACCAAGAGCTGCTCGAGCAACTCGACCAAATCGGTGGCGCGTTGCTGCTCTTCGGGGGTGAGGTCGTCGAGACGGCGCAGCAAAAAGGCGTTCTTGCGGGTGCGCATCTGCTCAAGGGCGCGCTCGCCGGCCGGCGTGATGCGGACCCGGGCGCTGCGCCGGTCGTTGGGATCGGCCAACCGGGTCACCATCCCCGCATCGGTCAGGCTGGCGACGATCCTCGTGATGGTCGGAGGCTGCACCTGTTCGAGGGCAGCCAGTTCACCGAGGGTGGGGCTCCCGTGCCGGCCCACAGAACCGAGCGCCGAGGCCTGCGCCGGGGAGAGACCGCCGAGCGACTCCTGGCGGAGGCGACGCTGCAGCCGGTTCACGGCGATGCGCAGGCGGCTGGAGACCTCTTCGTTGGTCACCTGGGCGCTCTGCGATCGCATGCCTCCAGTATAGTTAGTTGAGCTAACTAATCAATAGGGCCGGCGGGACCAGGCCACCGTTCGGGTCAAGAGGAGACGAAGGGGCGGCTCAGAAGCTCGGGACGTAGCCGCCCGAGCCCAACGCGGCGCTCTCGTCGACGCTGAGCGAGTCGTCGATGCCACCCACGACCTCGGTGACCCAGGGCAGGCGCTCCCGCAGGATGCGCTCAACCCCGCCGGACAGGGTCGCAGAGCTGATGGCGCAGGAGCTGCAGGCGCCCTGGAGCTGGACCTCGATCACCCCGGCCTCGACATCGGCCCGGACGAGGACGAGGTCACCGCCGTCGGCCTGCACGGCCGGGCGCATCAGGTCCATGATCCCCTGGAGCTTCTCCAGACGATCGGCCCGTTCGGCGTCGCTCAACTCGGGCTGGGTGTCGGTCACCCACCTATTGTGCCGTGCCCGGCGGGCGCCCGTGCACAGGCGAACCATGTCGCACCGGCGTTACCATCGAGGCGAGGCGATCCGCACGGGTCTCGCCGGGACGATCGAAGGGGATGAGCCTGTGAGCGTGAAGGTTCTGGGACTGTTCAAGAACGCCAAGGAGACACGGGAAGTTCCCGCTGGAACGGTGATCTTCGAGGAAGGCTCCACCGGGCAGGAGATGTTCGGGATCATCACCGGCCGGGTCGAGCTCCGGATGGCGAACGGCCATTCCTTCAGCCTCGGCCCCGATGACACCTTCGGGGAGATGGCCCTCGTCGACGGTTCAGCCCGCAGTGCCACCGCGGTGGCCGCTGAGGACTCGACGATCGCCGCCATCGACAAGCACAGATTCCTGTTCCTGGTCGGCGAGACCCCGACCTTCGCCCTGCAGGTTATGGCCAGCCTGGCCGACCGCCTGCGGAGCTCGCAGGCGGAGGGCTGAAGCGATTCAGGCGAGCCCGACGGGCTCGGGCGGCCCGCCCTGCACGACGGGATTGAACAGCTCACCGATCCCCTCGATGCTGATGCGCACGGTGTCGCCGGCCTGCAGGTAGCGGGGCGGGTCGAAGCCGGCACCGACGCCTGCGGGCGTGCCCGTGGCGAGGATGGTCCCGGGCTCGAGCGGGAAGGCCGTGGTCAGGTACTCGATCATGTCGGCGCAGCCGAAGATCAGGTCGGCCGTGGTCGAGTCCTGGCGCAGCTCGTCGTTGACCCAGGTGCGGATGGCCAGCGACCCAGGATCGCCGACCTCGTCAGCGGTCACCAGCTCGGGACCGCACGGGGCGTGCGTGTCGAAGGACTTCCCCATCGTGAACGTGGGAGAACGCCACTGCCAGTCGCGGGTGCTCACGTCGTTGATGACGGTGAAGCCCGCCACCACCTCGAACGCCCGCTCCGCCGGCACGTGCTGACAGCGCGGGCCGATGACGAGTGCCAACTCCCCTTCGTAATCGACCATGTCGGACACGGATGGCAACACGATGGGGTCGCCCGGGCCCGCGATGGAGGTGCGCTGCTTGTTGAACCAGTACTGCCACTCGGGAGGCTCTCGGCCCATTTCGGCCACGTGGGCCCGGTAGTTCATGCCGATGGCGAGGATGGCGGGCGGGTCGGGCACCGGCGCGTGGCGCCGGACCGAATTCAGGTCGTGGCGGGCGGCCGGACCGGCCGCTGCGGCGCCGACCCGCTCCAGGCCGGCGGCGCCCAGCGCGAGCACCTCGGCCATGGTCGCCGGCAACCCGGTGGCGGCGTCGCTGAGGTCGAGGACCTCCTCCCCGACGATCAGACCGGGCCGGGGCGGCCCGCCCGCGAGCGAGAAGCTGATCAGGCGCACTGCCGGGCCCGCGCCACGCTCAGTGCGCCTGTGCCTTGAAGGCCTCCCAGTGCTTGGTGGCGTGCCGGGCGGAGAAGGCGCCCATGACCTCGACCGCGCCGAACACGATGGCTCCGATGCCGATCAGCACGACCAGCGCCGTCAACGGTGCACCGGGGTGCCGGATGCAGAGGAAGCCCAGCGCGACCGCGATGATGCCGCGGATCAGGTATGCCCACCAGTAGGGCAGGTAGTGGTAGCGGATGGAGTTGATGATGTCGAAGATCCCGAGCACCAGGAAGGCCCAACCGACGAGCACCGCCACGATGAAGATGGTGATGTGCGGCCACACGAAGCCGACGACGCCAGCCCCCAACCAGATCACACCGAAGATGAGAAGCGGCCAGCGTTGACGCGCCGCCCGGATGCCGGCCACGATCTCGAAGATCCCGACCGCGATGAAGAACCCGCTGGCCAGATAGATCACGGCGTACACGCTGGCGTGCCGGTAGCTGATGACGAAGAAGCCGAAGATCATCGCGATGATGCCCCCGGCCAGGTACCAGCCCCACATCTTCTCGAGCTGGGTGCTGACGACATCGCCGACCGCGATCTCGTCTTCGGTGAGTACGTTTGTCATGGCATCCCCCTAGGCGAGTAAGAGCACACACAAAAGGCTGTGTCGTCGCAGCGTATCGCCGCTCTCAGGCCGGCGAAGGGATGCACGCCCGCAACGTGTCGAGGGCCCTGCTGCCCCACGAGCCGCCCACTTCGGCCCAACGAGCCGGCTGTTCGAGCACCTCGTCGGCCTCGGCCCACAACTCGTCCTCCACCGGCTTGAGCCTCTGGCGCACGATCGGCAGTGCATCGGGGTCGGCCTCGACCAGCTGACGCAGGGCATCGGCGGCGTGCCACAGGTCCTGGTCCGAGAGCTCGTAGGGGACGAACGGAGGTGGCCCGGCCGCCGAGCGCGGGAAGGTGGGCACGTAGATGCTGGTGCACGGGCTGCCCAGCGCCACGAAGACGCGCAGCGGCGCCCCTTCGGCCACGTCCGCCGGCAGCTCGGCGATCATGGAGGCGGCGGTGATGCTGCGACCGCGGACATGCATGCAGACCGTGACACCGCTGCAATCCGCGCCGATCCGGGCCGGTGGCAGGTGCACCGGGCCCTCGGCACCCGGCGCACCCCAGGGACCGGTCCCGTGGTCGCGCAGATGGGCGGCGGTGGCGGCCGATGTGAGGCCGCCGGAACCGGTCGCGGCGAGAAAACGCCGGCTGGCCGCCAGGCGGACGTCGGCGTAGGCCGTGTCCTCCTCGGCGTCGCCGAAGCGGTCGAAGTCGTCGCCCGGGCCGAGGCCGGCCGAGGCGCGCGTCCACCCTGTGCCGAGCGCGATCCGGTTGGAGATCGCCACGCCGGCGGGGAACGGGGCGACGGCGTAGGCCGAGCCCGACGTCTCGAGCACGAAGGCCTGTGAGGGGTCGGCGATGAGGAACGAGGAGTCGTAGGCCTCCTGGCGGGCGGCGTCGGCGATGCCGCCCTGCCCGTACGTCTCGAGGAGGCCGGTCAGCACGTCGACGGCCTCGAGCGCGCTACGGGCACGCTCGAGGCCGAGGCGGACCAGATCCATGCCGATGAGTGCCGGAGGGGCCGCCGCGGCGTCGTGGGTCGTGCTGACACGCTCGTTTCCGATGGCGACGCCGTGCTCGTTCACGCCGTGCTCGGCCCCCCAGAGCCAGGTCGGACAGGAGAGCAACGCGGCGTGCGCACCCGTGTCACCGATGGAGAGGTACTGCGTGCGCAGCGTGCACCCGGCCGACGAGCGGCGGCCGAAGGGCCAGGCGATCTGGACTTCGCCGGGCGGCCGGTCCGAGTTCTTGGCGAACACCATGCCGCGCGGCCCAGGGGCGCAGAGGGTGTCGCACATGGTCGCAGTGTAGGAGGGTGGATAGGGTGGCCCTCCGTGGAACCGCGCACCGTCCTGACCGCCGACGAGATCGACCTCTCCGACACCGAGTTCTGGGCCCGGCCCTGGGACGAGCGGGAGGGCGCCTTCCAGACCCTCCGGCGTGAACGCCCGATGCCCTTCTACGAGGAACCCCAGATCCCCGAGGCGCTGAGCTACGTGATCCCGAAGGGCAACGGCTACTACGCGCTGACGCGTCACGCCCACATCTCCGAGGCCAGCCGGCACCCGGAGATCTTCCAATCCGGGCGCGGCGCCACCTCCATCATCGACATGCCCGAGGAGATGCTCGACTTCTTCGGCTCCATGATCAACATGGACAACCCACGGCATGCCCGCCTGCGGCGCATCGTGTCGGCTGCGTTCAACCCGCGCATGATCAAGTCGATCGAGGACAGGATCGAGCTGGTGGCCGACGACGTGATCGACCGCGTGGCGGAGAAGGGCGGCTGTGACTTCGTCGTCGAGGTTGCAGCGCGGCTCCCGCTCGAGATCATCTGCGACATGATGGGCATCGCCGCGGCCGACTACGACACCGTGTTCAACGCCTCGAACGTCATCCTCTCCGCCGGGGACACCGAGTACGTCACGCCGGGCGAGGACCCGATGGTCGCCTTCATGAACGCGGCGCAGCAGCTCAACCTGCTGATGATCGACCTGGCCACCTACCGCCGGGAGCATCCGACCGAGGACGTCACCTCAGCACTCGTCAACACCAACGTCGACGGCGAGGCGCTCACCGACACCGAGGTGGCCGCCTTCTTCATCCTCCTCGTGGTGGCGGGCAACGAGACGACGCGCAACGCCATCAGCCACGGATTGCTGGCCATGACCACCTACCCCGAGCAGCGGGCGCTGTGGCAGGCGGACCCGGCGGGCATCGCCGCCACCGGCGTCGACGAGATCGTGCGCTGGGGCTCCCCCGTCATCTGGATGCGCCGCACCGTGGCATCCGACACCGTGCTCGGTGACACCGAGCTCGTCGAGGGTGACAAGGTGATCATGTTCTACAACTCGGCCAACCGGGACGAGGACATCTTCGCCGATCCCTTCACGTTCGACGTCCGGCGAGACCCCAACCCGCACATCGGGTTCGGGGCGGCCGGGCCGCACTTCTGCCTGGGCGCGCACCTGGCCCGCCAGGAGATCGACGTCATGTTCCGCCACCTGTTCGAGCGGCTGCCCGACATTCAGGCAGTGGGCGAGCCGGACCGGCTCTTGTCGCCGTTCATCAACGGCATCAAGCACCTCGACTGCAGCTTCACGCCGGTCCCGGCGCGCTGACCGCCGCCGGCCTTCAGCTCTTCTTGTACTCGAGGAAGGCCTCCAGGGCGCGCGGCCCCCACACCAGTCCGGGGCCGCCGTTCATGGTGATGGCGACGCCGATCATCTCGGCGACCTCTTCGGTGGTGGCCTCCAGGCGGGCCAAGTTCCGACCGTGGGCGGCAATGCACCCGTCGCACTCGCGGGTGATGGCGATGGAGAGGGCGATCAGCTCCTTGGTCTTGACGTCCAGCGCTCCCTCGACGAATGCCGCGTCGTGGAGTGCGCCGTAGCCCGACATCACGTCGGGGATGGCGTCCGTGAGTGCGTGGTACGACTCGCGGAGGTCGGCCTGGACCTGATGGAAGTGTGCGTGTGGCATGACCAATGCTGGCACGCCGCCGCGCTCAACTCGGGCCGGCGGCGCTCCTCGGCCCCTTGTTGCGGACCTCCTCCACCGCGGACATCGCGTCGCGCAGTTCGCGGATCCACTCGGCTTCGTGCTGGGACACCAGGCGGACGCACCAGGCCAGCGCCTCGCTGCGGCTGCGCGCCACGCCGGCATCGATCAGGGTATCGAGGGTCCGGCGGTCGTCCATGCGCAGCCGCGTCATCACCGGCACCCCGGCCGTCGTGAAGAGCACGCGGGAACCCCCGCATTCGGCACCCCAGGACACTGTGCGGCGGAAGGCCGGCTGCGCCTCGTCGGCGATGCGCATGCGGGCGGCGCGGCTCTCTTCGCGGAATCCGCTGATGCGTGCCTGCTCGGCGACCCTGACCTCGTCCGCCCCCGCTCCCTCGGGGAGCTCGGGCGGGTTGAGCTTCCCGACCACCTGAATCTCGTCCCCATCGATGGCGATCGTCGGGCTGCCGGCGAACCACGTGTCCGGCACCCGCCCGGCAAACCAGGCTCCGATCAACCGCTCCTGCTCGGGCCCGGAGGGGGGTGGGCCGGCAGAGCGCCGCCTCCCCCGCTGCCGGCCTCTCTCGCTGTCCCTGCTCGTTTCCGTCATATTACAAGATTACACGCTTACATCCCAGGACACAAGGGGTTCCGTCACTCCAGGCGCATCTTGAAGCCGACATGGGAAGGCACGAACCCCAACCGCTCGTAGAAACGGTGGGCGTCGGGGCGGGCGGCGTTGGACGTGAGCTGCACCAGGTAGCAGCCGAGCGCTCGGGCCCGGGCGACGGCATGGCGGATGAGCTCGCCTCCCACTCCCCCGCCCCGGTGGTCCGGGTGTACGTACGTGGACCGACTCGATTTCGGCGCACAACCCCGCCATGGGCCTGCAGATGCCGGAACAAGATCAGCTGACAGGTGCCCACCACCACGCCCGACAAGTCCGCCACCAGCACGACCCCGCCACTCTCCCCGATGGCGCGCAAGGCGGCACGATAGGGACGAAGCTCGCCGGGATCCTCCGTGCTCGGCGGCCCCCCGGGGACCGTCCCGAGCGCCAGCAGCTCGACGATGCGAGCAAGGTCGGCCTCGCCGGCGGGCCGGATGGCGAGCCCTTCGTGCGTCACGCCGGGCCCTTTGCCATGCCGTCCATTGTGGCGCCGGTCTCGCGGTCCACAACGCCGCTCCCCGCTACGATCGCCCGGCGTCCGCCACGCGCAACGACAGACAGGGGGTGGCGATGGCGCAGGTCAACACCGTGCGAGGCCCGGTCGACGGAAGCGTCCTGGGGCGCACGCTGATGCACGAGCACATCTTCGTGTTGAGCCCGGAGATCGAGAAGACGGCGGACGAATGGGACGAAGTGGCCCAACAGGCACGCGCGGTGACGAAGCTGCGCGAGCTCAAGCAGCGCGGCATCGACACCCTCGTCGACCTCACCGTGGTGGGACTGGGCCGCTACATCCCCCGGGTTGCGGCCATTGCCGCGCAAGTCCCGGAGATCAACGTCGTGGTCGCGACGGGGGTGTACACCTACAACGAAGTCCCCATGTTCTTCCACTTCCAGGGCCCGGGCACCATTCTGGGAGGGCCCGAGCCGATGGTGGACATGTTCGTCCGGGAAATACGCGAGGGGATCGGCGAGACACGGGTGCGGGCCGCGATCCTGAAGTGCGCGTCGGATCGTCCCGGCATCACGCCCGGCGTCGAGCGCGTGCTCCGGGCCGTGGCGCAGGCGCACCGGGCCACCGGGGTCCCCATCACCACCCACACGCCGACGCCCCCGGAGCCCTGGGGTCTCGAGCAGCAGCGCATCTTCAGGGAAGAGGGCGTCGACCTGGCACGGGTTGTCATCGGCCACAGCGGGGGAACCGTGAACACGGACTATCACCTGAGCCTGATCGACAACGGGTCCTACCTCGGCTTCGATCACTTCGGCCTGCCCGGCATCACGCTGGAGGAACGCGTCGATGCGGTGGCGCGCCTGTGTGCCCGGGGCTACGCCGAGCGGATCGTCCTGTCCCACGACGCCATGTGCTTCGTCGACTGGTTCCCCCGCTCCGTCATGGACGCGTCGAGCAATTGGCGCTGGACCTACATCTCCGACGAAGTGCTTCCGGCCATGCGCGCCCGCGGCATCAGCGACGCCGACATCACCACCATGCTGGTGGACAACCCCCGCACCATCCTCGAGGGCGGCGCACCGTACTGATGCACCGACGGGCGGCACGGGCATGACGGTGCTCCAGCCGGAGCTGGTGGCCCGGCTGGCCGCCACGTTCCCCGATGCGGTGGCGTGGCGGAACCTGGCCGACGGCGGGGTGCTCACGTTGGGCGACTGGCATCGCCGCTCCAATCGGCTCGCCCGGGGACTGCAGGTACTCGGCCTCGACCGGGGCGAGCGGGTCGGTCTGTGCATCGGGAACGAGGAGCCGCTGGAGTGGCTCATTTCGTATCTCGCCATTCACAAGGCGGGCGCAGTCGCGGTGCCACTGCTGGCTCGGCTCGGACCGGTCGAGCTGGCCCGCATTCTGCGGGACGCGGGCGCGTCCGTGGCCCTGTGCAGCGAGGCCGTGCCGGACGTCGAGGCCGCGGTCCCTACGGTGGTGTGCACCGGATCGGGCGGGGACGTGCGATGGACCGACCTGCTAGCTCCCGACGACGGGGACCTGCAGCCGGCGTACGGCCCCGATGATGTGGCCGACATCATGTACACGTCGGGGACGACCGGTCGGCCGAAGGGGGTCGTCGTCCGACACGGCGGCCTCTCGACAACCGAGCGGGTGCCGTCGGCCTGGCTGGGGCTCGGCTTCCTCACCTCGTCGCCCTTCGCAACCACCAGCGGGTCGCTCCTCGTCTCGGGTCCCCTGCGCGGCGGGTTGAGCGGGTGGTTCCTGCCGCACTTCAGCGCGGACGCCTGGATCACCGCGGTCGAGCGCGAGCGTCCGGTCTCGGGCTTCCTGGTGCCGGCCATGGTGGAGCTCATCGTCGGCTCGCCGCGGTTCGGGATCGCCGATCTCTCGAGCCTGGCGGTGGTCACTGTGGGGAGCGCGCCCATCGCCGCGGCAACGCTGCGTCGCTTCGGGGCGGGGCTGCCGACGACCGAGATCCTCTGTGGCTACGGCATGACCGAGTTCGGTGCCGTCACGGCCATGCCGATGGGCGACGAGGGGCGCCACCTCGGGTCGGTCGGCGTGCCGCTGCCAGGTGTCGAGGTCCGGATCGTCGGCCCGGGCGACGCGACGCTCCCGACCGGAGAGGTCGGCCAGGTGTCCATCAGTGGGACGCGTCCTGTCCGCTCCTACCTCAACGACGCCGAGAGCGCCGACGATCGCTGGGTCGACGGATGGCTGCGCAGCGGTGACCTCGGCTATGTCGACCCCGACGGCCACCTCTGGATCGTGGGCCGGCAGAAGGAGATCATCATCCGCGGCGGGCACAATGTGGTGCCCGGGGAGGTGGAGGCCGCCCTCTTCGAGCATCCCGCGGTGATTGAGGCGGCCGTGTCGGGCGTGCCCCACAACGTCCTGGGCGAGGACGTGGCGGCGTGGGTCGTCCTGCGCGACGGCACCCCTCCCGATGACCTGCGCGCCTTCCTCCTGGCCAGACTGGCGGACTTCAAGGTCCCGCGCCACATTACCGTGGTCGACGCGCTGCCGCGCAACGAAAGCGGCAAGGTCATGAAGTCCCGCCTCGAGTCTGGAGTCGACCCGGAGTGACAGCGAGTCTCAGCACGTTGACGGTGGAGGAGATAGGCCGCGTGCGGCGCCTGACGCTCAACCGCCCGGACCATCACAACCCGCTCACGCCTCGCTGCATCCGTGAGCTCCTGACCGCCGTGGAGGAGGCCGAAGCGGATGCCGGCGCGCGCGTCATCATCATCCGGAGCACCGGGCGATCGTTCTCCTCGGGGTACGGCTACATCGCGGAGGACGCCGACCCCGGCGACTTCCCACAGCACACCGCGATGGAGGGTGACGTGACCGCGATGCTGGCCCTCGGCGACGGGTGGGCGCGGATCTGGAATTGCGCGCTGCCGGTGATCGCCCAGGTCCAGGGGAATTGCCTGGCCGGCGGCACCGACCTGGCGCTGCACTGCGACCTCGTCGTGGCCGCTGACGACGCCCGGATCGGCTTCCCGCCCGTGCGTTCCATGGGCGTCCCGCCCACCAACATGTGGCTGTACCACCTGGGCCCGCAGTGGACCAAGCGGCTGGTGCTCACGGGCGACACCATCACCGGCGTCGAAGCCCGTGAGATCGGCCTCGTCGTGGCGACGGCCCCTGCCGACACGCTCGACGGCGTGGTGCTCGACCTCGCCGAGCGGATGGCGCTGATCGGCCGCGACCTCCTCGTGGCGAACAAGCGAGTCGTCAACATGGGAGTGGAGCTGATGGGACGCTCCCAGCTGCAGCGCTTCGCGGCCCTGAACGACGCCATCGGCCACCGGGCCCCCGAAGCCAAGGCTTTCTCGAAGCAGATCGCCGAGGTAGGTCTGCGCCGGGCGATCAAGGACCGGGACGCGGCCTTCGACGCACCCCGACCGGGATCCGACGACGCGGTCTAGACGTCGGTCAGCGATGTCTGCGTGATACCGAGTACCCGCAGTGTCCGCCCCAGGCCGAGGAAGGCCGACAGGCAGACGGTGAGATCGAAGATCTCGGGGTCCGTGAAGGACCCTCGTAGACGCTCGATGAACTCGTCGTCAATGCTGGTGTGGTCGATGGCGAAACGCTCGGCATATTCCACCGCCAAGCGCTCCTGGTCGCTGAGCCCAGCCTCGTCGGGCGTTCCGACGGCGCAGTAGAAGTCCTCATTCAGGCCCTGCGCCTTGACAGCGTCCGCCCGGAAACCAAGCAGACGGTGCAGTCGTTGAGCTGGGCGATGCGCATTCTCGCCGCCTCGCGCACACGCGTGGGCAGGATGCTCTTGTTGTACGCCGCATGCACGAACCGCGTTGCGGCTGCTCCCAGCTCCGGCTGCAGCCACCAGATCTGCACCGCGTCGCCACCGTCGCCGGCAGGCACATCCAGACGAGCCATGAGCCGACTTTATGCCAGTATTCCTCCGTGGCGTGCAGTGGATCCGGGCGGACGGAACCCCGGGGAACGGAACAGCAGATGGCGCTCACTCGCTACACCTTCGACTCGGTTCGCTCCTGCGTCTGGGTCAGCGGACGCTCCAGCCTGCACCCGATCAACACCGAGACGAGGGGAATCACGGGGTGGTTTCAAGCGGCGACGCGGGCGGATGGCTCGCTCGACCTGGGACAGCCGGTGTCCGGTGAGCTGGAGCTGGCCGTGGAACGCCTCACCTCGGGCAACCAGCTCTACGACCGCGAACTGCGGCGGCGCATCGACGCGCGGCGTTTCCCCACCATTGCGGGCCGGCTCGTCCACATCGCGCTGCAGGGCGCGCACCCCGACTACATGGTGACCGGCGAGATCTCCTTTCACGGCAAGACGCGGACGTTCGAGCACGGCATGCAGATCGAGTGCAGCGGCGAGGGCATCGCTCTGACGGGTGACGACGTGTTCGACATCCGCGAGTTCGGCATGAAGCCGCCGAGCATGCTGATGGTCCGCGTCTACCCGGAGATCTCCGTGCGGGTGGAGTTGCACGGCACCCGAGACTCGTAGCCACACGCCAGGACGAGCGACGCGGCTCTTTGCCAGCTTCGGCAGCGGGTATTTCGGAAAACGCGCAGAATTTGGTGCGAGGTCTGCAAATCGAGGACACCCGTGGGGGGTCACCCTTCTCGTCCTGCTTCTGGCGCTCTTCCTCGGGGCTCGGGTTCGCCCTCCGCCTGCCGTGGATGGTCGCGGCGATCGTCTTCGTCTTCTGGCTCGTGGGATTCCGCTCGCCGCTCCACTCGAACGGAGACTGGCTTAGAGTCGTCGGTAGCAACACCTGAAAAAGGGGGCGATCATGGCAAACCATGACGTAGAGCCGACCACCACGGACGCCGGGATCCCGGTTGCCAGTGACGAGCACTCACTGACGGTTGGACCGGATGGCCCGATCCTGCTGCAGGACCACTACCTGATTGAGCAGATGGCGAACTTCAATCGGGAGCGGATTCCCGAACGACAGCCGCACGCCAAAGGAGGCGGCGCGTTCGGCTTCTTCGAAGTCACGGCCGACGTCAGCCAGTTCACCAAGGCTGCCGTCTTCCAGCCCCCCGCGAAGACCGACACGCTCATCCGATTCTCCACCGTCGCCGGTGAGCGCGGAAGTCCCGATACGTGGCGCGACCGCGCGGCTTCGCGTTGAAGTTCTACACGTCGCAAGGCAACTACGACATGGTGGGGAACAACACGCCGGTGTTCTTCCTCCGCGACCCGATGAAGTTCCAGCACTTCATCCGATCGCAGAAGCGACGGGCCGACTCCGATCTGCGCGACCACGATATGCAGTGGGACTTCTGGAGCCTGTCGCCCGAATCAGCACATCAGGTCACGTGGCTGATGGGCGACCGGGGCATCCCGGGGTCGTGGCGCCACATGAACGGCTACTCCAGTCATGCCTACATGTGGGCCAACGCGAACGCTGAGAGGTTCTGGGTCAAGTACCACTTCAAGACCGACCAGGGCATTGAGTTCCTCACTCAGGAGGACGCCGACAGGATCGCCGGGGAGGACGGTGACTACCACCGGCGCGACCTGTTCGAGGCGATCGGGCGGGGCCATTTCCCGAGCTGGACGCTGCAGGTGCAGGTCATGCCCTTCGAGGAAGCCAGGACGTACCGCTTCAACCCGTTCGACCTCACCAAGGTCTGGCCCCACGGCGACTATCCCCTGCACGAGGTCGGCCGGCTGATCCTCGACCGCAACCCCACGGATTTCCACGCGGAGATAGAGCAGGCTGCCTTCGAGCCGAACAACCTCGTGCCCGGCATCGGCGTCAGCCCGGACAAGATGCTGCTGGCGCGCGTCTTCTCCTATGCCGATGCCCACCGGGCCCGCATGGGCGTCAACTACAAGCAGATACCGGTCAATGCGCCGCACGCCCCGGTCCACAGCTACAGCAAGGACGGCGCCATGCGGATCGACAAGGTCGCCGACCCCGTGTACGCACCGAACTCAAAGGGCGGTCCGGCCGCCGACCCGGCGCGCTATCCCTACGTCGAGCGGTGGGACGCCGACGGAGAGTTCGTCCACGCCGCATACACCCTCCGCAGGGACGACGACGACTGGGGCCAGGCCGGCACGCTGGTCCGGGAGGTGATGGACGACGCCCAGCGAGGCCGCCTCGTCGCCAACGTCGTGGGGCACCTGAGCCAGGACGTGACGTGGCCGGTGCTCGAGCGCGCCCTCGTCTACTGGCGCAATATCGACAAGGGTGTCGGCGACCGCATCGCCGACGGGGTGCGACGCCCCTGACTCCTCCCCACAGAGCCGGTCAGGACTCCTCGGGTTCCGTGGCCGGCGGGATGATCCAGTGCAGGTGGTGCTCGGCCTCGAAGTAGCGGACCCAGATCTCCTCGATGTCCTCGACGTGCTTCGTCGCGAGGTACGCCTCACGGGCCCACTTCTGCATGTCGGCGACCCGGACAGCCGCCCGCTGCGCCTCCTCGGCCGAGAGCGCCCGGAATTCTTGATGACCCGGCATGACGTCCTGACCTCCAGTGCGAACTGAGCCAGAAGGAATCCCGCAACGTTGCTGATCTTCCCTCTTTCGTCGAGGACGTGGATGCTAGTGGAGGCCGTCCCCAATCGGCTCGACGAAACGTGCTTGATCTAGTAGCGCGCCGCGACAATGACGTTGCGCAGGTCGTGCCCGAGCCAGAGAACCGATGCCGCGGAGGAAGCTACGGCAAGAACCACCCCGATGAGGAGAAGGGTGGAGACGACGCGGTCGTGGGGCTGTGGGGAGAGGAGGGCCTCGACTCGAAGTGGGACGTCGGCCCCGGTTGCTTGCCACACCGAGGCCTCGATCAGAGGACACGCGGCGGTCGTGATGGCACGGGCTACGGCAACGCGGTCCCCGACCGCTCGGGCCGCTGCTTCATCGGCCTTTCGTTCGCAGGCCAGGCTCAATGCGGCCGGCAAGCGGAACAGGAATGGGTTCAACGCTGTCGCCAGACCGACCACGAGGCTGTGGAGGTCGTGGCGCGCGGACAGATGGGTCTGCTCGTGCGAGAGGACGGCCCGCCGGCCCACTCCGTCCAGATCCCTCAGCAGGCCTCTGCTCACGACGATCCGACCCGGCCAGCCCGGGACGGCGTAGGCGAACGGATGGTCGTCGGCCATCACGAGGAGCCCATCGGGTGACCCGTGGCTGACGGACCAGGCCGCGCAGAGCCGGCGCCCTTGCGTCCACAACGCAGCGGCCGCTCTGGCCATGGCGACGACCAGAAGGATTGTCGCCATCCAGATTGACCATGCCTGGTACGGGGAGTTCAAGGTGACCGCCCGTGCCGACCAGTGGCCAAGTTGGGCGAGTGGCGCCAGCTGTCCCACCCCGAGGGCCACGACGACCGACACAGATGCGACGAGGCAGAACGTGAGCAGGAAGCCGCCAGCGCTCAACATCCAGACGGCCATTCCGGGGCGCACCCTGCGGCTGAGCGGGGGCACGACGAGACCGAACGTCAAGACGATCACCAGGGGCAGAACGCAAGAGATGATCACTGCGGTGGTGCCCCGAGGGCTCGGCGCAGTGCGGCATCCTCCGCGTCATCGAGTGTGGCCACGAATCGGCTCAGCACGCCGTCGAGGTCGCCCTCGGCTTCGAGGAGGGCACGCATGCCCCTTGCCGCCAGGTCTTTTTCGTCAAGGAGCGGCGAGTACGCGTAGGCCCGACCGCGGCCCCTGCGCTGGACGACCCCCTTGTCGAAGAGTCGGACGAGCACCGTCTGCACCGTCGTGTACGCCAGCTCCTCGGCCAGTCCCGACCGCACCTCCTCGGGGGTCAGAGGGGCATCCGCCGACCACAAGGCGGCCAAGATCTCGGCTTCGAGCGATCCCTGGCGTCGGCGATCGGACAACGCCTTCTCCTCTCCGCAAGTCCGGTTGACTTCTGCGTGATGAGCGTACTACTACAGGTCTGTAGTAGTGTCTTCCGCCGACACCCCGAAGGTAGCCGACGGACCCTTCTCTCGCGCCGTGTCCCAGGAGGGGCTTCATGCCTGTCACGATCAATGGAGCGCCCACTCACGTACTCATCGTGCACGTGATCGTGGTCCTCCTTCCGGTCGCCATCATCGGGTCGCTCATTCTGGTCGCGGTGCCGTCGGCCCGGCGGGCCTTCAGTCTGCTCACCCTCCTCGTCGCCTTCGTCGCCTGCTGCGCGATTCCCTTTGCGTTCTTGAGCGGGTCGAAGCTCGAGGCGCGCGTCCCACCGAGTCCCCTCATCCAAAGGCACGTCCAACTTGCTCACCAGCTGCTCCCGCTGGCCGCAGTGTTCGGTCTGGTCCTTGCGGCCTTCGTCGCGGTCGACTTGGCGAGACGCGGCCGGATCGGCCGACTCAACGATCTCGAGCGCCGGTTCGTACCGTCCCGCCCGGCGTCGGACGCGACCACAGCCGCCCCGGGACTCACAGCCCCCTATAGGGTGTGTGCGGCTCTGCTGGTCGTGTTGGCGGTGCTCACCGGAATCCAGGTGTACCGGGTCGGTGACGCCGGCGCCAAGGCGGCGTGGTCAGGACGAATCTCGAGCTCAGTTCCGGCATCCTCAACGCCTCACCTGCGGAGGTTGAGTCCATGATGACGTGGCTTGATCGAACGATCTTTCGCATCATTCCGGCGCCTGTCGCGGCGAAGGTCCCAGAGGTCATCTTGGCGTTTTGGGTCGCCAAGGTCCTCACCACGGCGGGCGGAGAGGCTGCCTCGGACTACTTCAAGACCCTCGGGAACATCAAGGGCGGTGGCGTCGAGGTGCTGTTGTTCCTTGTCGGACTCGTGCTGCAATTCGGGACCCGCCGATACCGGGCCTTCGCCTATTGGTTCTTGGCCTATGCCATCGCCATCTTCGGATGCGGCGTCTCGGACTTCCTCCATCTCGACGTCAAGATCCCCTACGCCGGGACGACCCTGCTCTGGGCGGTGATCCTCGCCGCCGTGTTCTGGACGTGGCACCACTACGAGCGGACGCTGTCCATCCACAGCATCACCACGCAGCGCAGAGAGGCGTTCTACTGGGCAACCGTGTTCGCCACCTTCGCGCTCGGTACCGCCCTCGGGGACTTCACGGCCACGTCGCTCAAGCTCGGCTACCTGGCCTCGGGCATCCTCTTCGGAGTGGTCATTCTCATTCCGGCACTTGCGTGGTGGCGATTTCACCTCAACGCCATCGTCGCATTTTGGATGGCGTACGTCGTCACGCGTCCCCTCGGTGCTTCGTTCGCCGACTACATCAGCAAGCCTCCGGCGCTGAGCGGCATCGGATTCGGCGACGGCCCGACTGCTCTGGTGTTCGCCATTGCCACGTTTCTTTTGGTCTCGTACCTTGCGATTGCCCGTCCTGATATTCAGCCACCCATTGTCACGGACACTGAGGACAACGACATAGCGAGATCGTCACCCGACGTCCTCGATCTCAGTGCACAACGAGACGAGGAACAAGGTAGGAACAAGCATCGCCCCTAGGAGTGATCTGGGTTCAGAAGAAACCACTGTCGCGCCCAGAGGCCTCACACGCGGTCATCCCGTGGCGGTCGGTCTACCCAATTGCTCATTGCGCTGGGTCGAGGCACCGAGTCGACGTTGCCGCCCGTGTCGAGGGTGGTCGTGGTCGTCACTATCACCCGAGATGCCAGCTCAGCTCACCGTCTCGTTCAGGGTCGCGTGACCCGCCGCGTAGGTGGTGTCACCAGAATAGGAGGCCACGATCGTGTGGACGCCGGAACCCGACACCGTGTCGACGCACGTGGCCTTGAGTGAGTTCGGGATGGCCACGGCCGTGCACACGGCAGTGCCGTTGTCCGTGAAGGTAACCGTGCCCGGCTTGACCGTGCCGGTGAGGGCGGCGGTGAACGTCACCTCCGTCCCCGGCGCGGCTGGATTGGCGCTGGACGTCAGGGTGATGGAGGGCGTCGCGGTACCGTTCTCGGTCTGTGAGAAGGCGGCCGCGGCTTCCGGCGCGTAGGTCGGGTCGCCAGAGTACGAAGCGTTGACCGTCATGATGACCCCGGTGCCCCCCGTCGGCGGCGTGAGGACGCACGTGGCCGCAGAGGTAGTGGGTCCCGTGGCTGTGAGACCGGCCGCCGCGCACCCGGCGGAGAGCGTCCCGGCACTGGTGGTGAAGGTGATCGTGCCCGTCGGCGCGCTCGACAGGGACCCGTCCACGGTGGCGTTGAGGGTGACGGCAAGACCGTGGGCCGAAGGATTGGCCGACGAGCTGACCGCCACCGTCGAGACGCCGGTCGAGTTGACCACGAGGGTGGCCGAGTTGGCGAAGCCAACGGTGCTCGGCGTGATGGGTGCGTAGGTTGCGTCGCCCGAATAGGTGACCACCAACGCGTGGCTACCCCAGGCCGGTGTGTAGGCGCACGCGGCCTTGCCCGTCTTGGCGAGAGTCACGGCGCCGCACGAGAGGGGGGAGCCGTTGTCGGTGAAACGGACCGTACCCCCTGGTGTCGGGCTGCCCTTCAGCGTGGCCGTGAGCGTGGCACTGCTGCCGACGGTGAGCGGGCTCGCGGTCGTGGTCAGAGTGAACGTGGTCGGTGCCGCGGTCCCGAGCTCGGTCTGGGTGAACGTCCCGCTTTGAGGCGCATAGGTCGGGTCCCCCGAGTAGGCGGCCGTGATGGTGATCGTGTTCCCCGAGTCGGGTGGCGTGTACGTGCAGCCGGCGGTCGCACTCGTCCCGGTCGACGGGCTGACGGCCACCGCTGCGCAGGGGGTCGTCGTCGAACTGCCGATGGTGGCGCTGAAGGTCACCGTCCCCGTGGGCACCGGCGACAGGGTCCCGTTGACCCTGGCGACGAACGTGATCGCGGCCCCGGTCGCCGAGGGATTGGCCGACGAGGTGACCGCCACCGTCGAGACGCCGGTCGAGTTGACCACGAGGGTGGCCGAGTTCGCGAAACCACCGGTGCTCGCGGTAATCGGTGCGTAGGTGGCGTTACCCGAATAGGTGGCCACCAACGCGTGGCTCCCCCATGTCGGCGTGTAGGTGCACGTGGCCTTGCCGGTCGACTTGTTGGCAGTCACCGCGCCACACGGGAGGGGGGAGCCGTTGTCGGTGAAACTGACCGTGCCCCCCGGCACGGGGGAGCCGGCCAGTTGTGCGGTGAGCGTGGCGCTGCTCCCGACGGTCATTGGGCTCTTCGTCGTGGTGAGGGTGAAGCTGGACGGTAGTCCGATTGCGAGCACGTTCACCGAGAGAGCGCCAGATGTCGATTGGCTGTAGGTGTCGTCGCCTGAATACACAGCGGTGATCGACACGTTGCCACCCGCCCCGGCGGCGAACGCGGGCGTGAAGGTGCATGATGCCGTCCCACTGCCGTCCAGAGGAGCGGTGGCACAGGGCGTGCTCGTCGAACTGCCGATGGTGGCGCTGAAGGCCACCGTGCCCGTCGGTGTGGCTCCACTCCCCGAAACGACGGTCGAAACCGTGATTGGGTCGGCGTTCGGCACTGGAGCCGAGGGGGTCACCAGGGTCGGGATAGCCGTCTCCGATGTGGACGTCCCTGTAGCGAACACCGTGGCGGTGGTGGAGGGCCCGGCGGCCGCGTAGTTGACATTGCCACTGTAGACGACCGTGATCGAGTGGTCGCCCACCGAGGCCGGAGTAAAAGCGCACGTGCTCTGGGCCACGCCACTCTGTACGACGATCCGGCCGCAGCCCGAGATCGGAGTGCCGTTGTCGAGGAAGGTGACGTTGCCCGTTGGCGCCGGACTCCCGGTCAACGTGGCGCGGAGCGTGGTCGAGGCCCCGACCGGCGTGGTGGTCGGGCTCGCGGTGACCGAGGGCGTGGTCGACGCCGTCCCCGCCTCGGTCACCGTGTCGCTTCTTGAAAGGTGGGCGAAGTTCGTATCGCCTGGGTATTCGATCCACATCGTCATTTTCACTCCGACGCCACCAGTTCCATCAGGGGCAAAAGTGCAGCTGAAGTTTGCGCTGTAGGGGGCGGTCGAGACGAGCGGGACGTTGCTGCACACGATGACGCCGGTGGCGTTGTCGATGACGTTCACGGTGCCGGTCGGGGTAGCGAAGTTGGACGGATCGGTAAACGTATCGGTCATTGTGATGAGAGCGCCGTACGGTGACGGGTCGGCCGAGAACTCGGGGGCATCGGAGATCGTGTACGTGCCCGTCACGAGCTGGCTGAGCTCCCCGGACGACGTGGCGTTCACGGGGTCGCCCGAGTAAGTGCCAACCACCTCAAAGGCCCCGCCAACTCCGCCGCTCGCCGGCGGCGTGTAAATGCAAGTGGCAGTCGACGTCGTCGGGCCCGTCGCATTCAAGGTCGAGTCGGACCCACCGGCGCAGGTGAGGGGGTTGGAGGAGCTGTCGGTGAAAGCCACGGTCCCGGTCGGGGCACCGAGGCCGGAGGTTCCGGTGACCGTGGCGGTGAGGGTCACGGCCGTCTGGTAGGCGGCAGGGTTGGCCGAGGATGTGACCACCGTGGCGGTGAAGGGCGGGGCGACGACGGTCTCGCTCATGCCCGTGGCGCAGGCCGAGGCGGCGGCGTTGTTGTTGGCGTCGCCCGCCGAGGAGGCGTACCACCAGTAGTCGCCGGCGACGGTCGGGGTGAAGGTGCCCGACGAGGTGTAGGTCCCGTCACCGGCCGGGGTGGCGGTGCCGAGCGTGGTGCCGCCCTGGTGCACGACGTGGGCTCTGCGCCCGGGCCCGAACACCGTGAAGGTGATCGTTGCGGTGGCGTTGGTGCCCGACGACCCGACCATGGTCGACGAGACGGCCGAACCGTCAATGGCCGTGCCGGCGTTGCCCGAGGCCGGGCCGCTGGCCGTGAGCGTGGGGCTGGCCACGGCCGACGACGGTCTCGCTCATGCCCGTGGCGCAGGCCGAGGCGGCGGCGTTGTTGTTGGCGTCGCCCGCCGAGGAGGCGTACCACCAGTAGTCGCCGGCGACGGTCGGGGTGAAGGTGCCCGACGAGGTGTAGGTCCCGTCACCGGCCGGGGTGGCGGTGCCGAGCGTGGTGCCGCCGCTGGTGCACGACGTGGGCTCTGCGCCCGGGCCCGAACACGGTGAAGGTGATCGTTGCGGTGGCGTTGGTGCCCGACGACCCGATCATGGTCGACGAGACGGCCGAACCGTCAATGGCCGTGCCGGCGTTGCCCGAGGCCGGGCCGCTGGCCGTGAGCGTGGGGCTGGCCGCGGCCGACGACGGTCTCGCTCATGCCCGTGGCACAGGCCGAGGCGGCGGCGTTGTTGTTGGCGTCGCCCGCCGAGGAGGCGTACCACCAGTAGTCGCCGGCGACGGTCGGGGTGAAGGTGCCCGACGAGGTGTAGGTCCCGTCACCGGCCGGGGTGGCGGTGCCGAGCGTGGTGCCGCCGCTGGTGCACGACGTGGGCTCTGCGCCCGGGCCGAACACGGTGAAGGTGATCGTTGCGGTGGCGTTGGTGCCCGACGACCCGATCATGGTCGACGAGACGGCCGAACCGTCAATGGCCGTGCCGGCGTTGCCCGTGGCCGGGCCGCTGGCCGTGAGCGTGGGGCTGGCCAGGCCGACG
>CAWFPP010000037.1:0-174370 GCA_963817735.1 uncultured Acidimicrobiaceae bacterium
GGACTTCGAGTTCTCGCCGGAGCAGCTGGCCTTCGTCAAGGAGGTCGAGACCTTCCTCGATGCCAACGACGACCCCGACGTCTTCGACGTGACCAGGGAGAACATGGCCCAGATCGTCGACACCCCCAAGCGCCGGGCCTTCATGGCCTCCCTGGGCAGCGGGGCTGGCTGGGCATGACCTGGCCCAAGGAGTACGGCGGCTCCGAGGGCGAGGGCGTCTACGAGTACCTGCTCAACGAGCAGCTGGCCGGGCGCGGCGGCCCCCAGATCGGCAAGGGCGTCGGCATCGTCGGCAAGACGATCATCCGCCACGGCAACGAGACGCTCAAGGAGGAGTTCCTCCCCAAGATCCTGCGCAACGAGGTCGAGTTCGCCGTCGGGTACTCCGAGCCCAACGCCGGCTCCGACGCCGCCTCCATGCAGCTCAAGGCCACCCAGGACGACGACGGCTGGGTCCTCAACGGCCAGAAGACGTGGACCACGTCCGCCCACTTCGCCGAGTGGTACTGGGTGGGCGCCCGCACCGACCCCGATCCAAGCACGCCGGCATCACGCTCTTCCTCGTCCCGCTCGACCAACCCGGCATCACCATCAACGCCATCTGGACGATGGGCGACGAGCGCACCAACGAGGTGTTCCTCAACGACGTCTTCGTCCCCGACGAGTACGTCGTCGGCGAGGTCAACCACGGCTTCCAGTACATCTCCGAGGCGCTCGACCTCGAGCGCTTCACCATGTTCACGATCTCGCCCATCCAGCAACGCTTCGAGCTCCTGGTCGAGTACGTGCGGACGACGATGCGGGACGGCGTGCCGCTCAAGGACGACCCGGTCATCCGCCAGCGCCTGGCCCAGCTCGCCACCCAGCTCGAGGTGGCCCGGGTCATGGGCCTCAAGTTCGTCTACGAGTCCGCCAAGGGCGGCGCCGCGCCCACGGCGGAGGCGTCGGAGTACAAGCTCTTCGCCACCGAGCTCTCCAAGCGCCTGGCCAACGCCTCCATGGACATCGCCGGGCCCGGCATCGCAGCTGCGGGTCAAGACGCCGAGGCCCCCATGGCGGGCCGGGCCGAGTCGACCTACCGCTACACCGTGATCGACACCATCGGCGGGGGCGCCTCCGAGATCCAGAAGAACATCATCGCCCGCCGCAAGCTCGGCCTGCCCAAGAACTTCTGAGGACTGCCGTGTCCGCCGCCGCCTGGCGGCCCCTCGCCGGCGTCACCGTGCTCGACCTCTCGACGGTCGGGCCGGCGGCGCGCTGCACCCGCCTGCTGGCCGACTACGGGGCCCGCGTCGTCAAGGTCGGGCCCGGTGCCGTCGGCGGACGCTGCGCCGATCGTGCCGCCGTTCTTCGCCTACAGCGGCCACCGCGGCATGCGGCGGGTGCTGCTCGACCTGAAGGACGACGACGGCCGGGAGGCCTTCCTCGCGCTGGCCGCGGCGGCCGACGTGGTCGTCGAGAGCTTCCGTCCCGGCGTGGTCGACCGGCTGGGCATCGGCTACGACGCCGTCGTCGGCGCGCAACCCCGGCATCGTCTACTGCTCGACCAGCGGCTACGGCCAGGACGGCCCGCACGCCCAGTGGGCCGGCCACGACATCGACTACCTGGCCGTCGGCGGCTACCTGGCCATGTCCACGCCCGGGGCCGACGGCGGCGCCGCCGCTGCCCGGGCGCGACCATCGCCGACGCCGCCGGCGGGCGGCATGCACGCGGCGCTGGCCATCACGGCCGCGCTGGTCGGCCGGGCGCACATCGGGGCGGGGCGCGTATCTGGACGTCTCGGTGGCCGACGGCGTGCTGTGGCTCATGTCGCTCTCCATCGACGAGCAGCTGGCCCGGGGCGGCGACGTGCCGTCCGGGCCACGACGTCCTCACCGGCCGTTACGCCTGTTACGCCACCTACCAGCGGCCGACGGCAGGTGGCTGGCGGTCGGGGCCATCGAGCCCAAGTTCTTCGCCAACCTCTGCGCGGCCCTGGGCTGCAGCGAGTGGCCGCCGCACAGCTCGACGACGACGCGCAGGCGACATCCGGGCGGCCCTCGCCGCGGCGTTCGCCGGCGCGGACCGCGCGACGAGTGGGTCGACGGTGCTGGCCGGGGCCGACACCTGCGTGGCGCCCGTGCTCGCCGTGGCCGAGGTGGTCGCAGACCCGCAGTTCGTGGCCCGGCGGCGTCGTCGGGGCGGCCGTCCATCCGACCCAGGGCGACGCTCCGGCAGCTGGCGCCGCTGCTGGCCGGGCATGGACCGCGCCGGGCGGCGGCGGTGGCGTGCCCGACATGGCGGCCGGACACCGACACCGAGCACCTCCTGAAGGAGGCGGGCGTCGACGGCGAGACCGTGGCGCGCTGGGTCGCCCGGGGGGTCGTGGCATGACGACCGGCACGCGACCGGTGGCCGACGCGCCCTCGACCTCATCGGCAAGGAGCAGTACCACGAGGTGGGCGAGTTCCCCGTCGAGCAGGGCTACATCTGGACGTCGTGCGCCTCGGTGGAGAACGGCAACCCGCTGTTCTGGGACGACGCGGTGGCCGACGAGCTCACCGGCGGGCCCGTTGCCCCGCCCTCCATGGTCTCGGTCTGGTTCCGCCCCACCACTGGGCGCCCGGGCGGACCGGCAGGCGCTGCCCCTGCAGGTGCACTTCGACCTGAAGGAGCTGCTTCGGCCTGCCCGAGGCCGTCATGACCGACAACACCATCGTGTTCCACACGCCGGTGCGGCTGGGTGACGTGCTGCGGACGCACCAGGTGCTGCGCTCGGTGAGCGAGGAGAAGACGACCAAGCTCGGCACGGGGCGGTTCTGGGTGATCGACGTCGTGTACACCAACCAGGACGGCGAGCTGGTCGGCGTCGAGTCCTACACCGGCTTCGGGTACCGGCGGGACGGCGCATGACCGTCGCGGTCGTCCCCGCTCCTCCTGCTCGGACGACGTGACGGTCGGCGACGAGCTGCCCCCGCTCGACTACGAGGTCAGCGCCACCACGGTCGTGCTCGGCGCCCTGGCCACCCGGGACTGGCGGCCGATGCACCACGACAAGGACTTCGCGGTGAACCGCAACGGCACGCAGGACATCTTCTTGAACACGCCCAACCAGGCCGCGTGGTTCGAGCGCTACCTGACCGACTGGACCGGCCCACACGGTCGCCTGGGCCGCATCACGTTCCGCATGAAGGGTCGGTCTTCCCCGGCGACACCATGTCCTGCGCGGCGTGGTCGAGTCGACGGAGGTCGACGAGGTGGGCTGCGGCTTCGTCACCGTGGCCGTCACCTGTCGGTCGACGGCGACGTCAAGACGACGTGCGCCGCCCGATCGCCCTGCCCCGCACGCGCCGACGACAACCCGTGGGCCCGCCGCGGCGACCAGTGGCGCCCCTCGCCGGCTCGCCCATGACACGCCGTTCCCTCCCCCGACCACGCGAAGGAGGCCTGAGTGCTGGATCTCGAATTCGACCAGGAGCAGGAAATGCTCCGCCAGACGGTGCGTGACGTGCTGGCCAGCGCACTGCTCGCTCGACGTGGTGCGCGCAGATGGAGGACGACCCCATCGGCTACCCGCCGAGCTGTGGGCGCAGCTGGGCGAGCTCGACCTCATCGGCCTGCTGCTGCCCGAGGAGTACGGCGGCTCGGGGATGACCCTGATCGAGGGCGTGGCGCTGTACGAGGAGCTGGGTCGGGCACTGGCGCCGACGCCGCACTTCGTGAGCGCGGTCCTCGCCGGCGGCGTGCTGGCCGCGGCGGGGAGCGCCGCGCAGAAGGAGCGGTGGCTGCGCCCGTCGCCTCGGGTGAGGCGATCCTCACGCCGGCCTGGCTCGAGCCCGAGAACGGCTTCTCGCCCCGCGGCGTCGAGCTGCGGGCCAACGCCCGAGAGGTCCGGGTTCCGGCTGAACGGCGTGAAGCGGCACGTCGCCTTCGCCGTCGGCGGCCGACCGGCTGGTGGTGCTGGCCCGCACCGGTGACGGCCCCGAGGACGTCGACCTGTTCCTGGTCGACCCGGCCGCGCCCGGTGTGACGCTGCGCCAGCAGTTCACCATCGCCTCGGACACCCAGTACGAGGTGACGTTCGCCGACGTCGTCGTGAGCGACGACGACCGCATCGGGCCGGCGGGCAGCGGGTGGGCCACCTGGCAGGAGGTGCTCGAGCCGGCGCTGGTGCTGCTGGCGGCCCAGGCGGTGGGCGGCGCCCGCTACGCGCTGGAGATCACGACGCAGTACGCCAAGGACCGCCAGCAGTTCGACAAGCCGCTCGGCGCCTTCCAGGCGTTGGCCCACTACCTGGCCGACGCCGTCACCAACCTCGACGGGGCGGAGCAGCTGGTGCACGAGGCGGCGTGGGCCGGGCGCCAACGGGCGGCCGCTCGACCTCGCTGGCCCCCATGGCCAAGCTCTTCGCCTGCTCGACATTCCGCGACATCACGGCCATGGCGCAGCAGCTCTTCGGTGGGATCGGCTTCACCCTCGACTTCGACATCCAGCTGTACTTCCGCCGGGCCAAGCAGCAGCAGCTGATGTGGGCCAACGACCGGACCCTCGAGGACGCCGTGGCCGTGGCGCTGCTGGACTGACGAGGAACGGCTAGGTCTACCGGAGGGCGGGTTTCACAGCGACACAGCAATCTTGCAGTCTGTAGCCGGGGTGAAGAGGCTCAACAATGGCCAGCCCTGCGCTTGTGCACATCTCTCGCAACGCTTCCTCTGCGTAGGCCACGGCCGCGTCCTTGTTGTCGGGATTGAGAACTGCGTAGTGCCCCGGCGGATAACGGTGCATTTTCTTTGTAAGTGGGTGCGAATACCCGCTGTCGTTGTACCAGAACCACGTCGTGCAACTGATGCCACCCGGACGAAGCACACGAGCGGTCTCTTTCAAGTAGTTCTGTGAGACCTCTGGCATGAGGTGAGTGAACACCGAGTTCGCGCAGGCGAAATCAAAGGAATCATCCTCGTAGGGGAACCGGAAAGCCGCAGCGTCGGCAAGCTCAGGATCAGGCCTGTAGTAGGTATTGCGAAGCGGAATGGCCGTGAACCGAAAGTTGGGATAGGCGGACGTGATGATCTCCGTGCACCAGTCGATGCACTCAGGGAGGATGTCGAAGCCCTCGTAGGAACCAGACTCGTCAAGATACGCACAGAGATATCTGGCGATGCGCCCGATCCCGCACCCGATATCGAGAACCCGGTGGTCAGGCCTGAGGCCCGCCATGTTCATCCGGGCGAGGAACATGAGCGGGATCTCGTGGAAAGCCTTGATGGGCCCAGCCGTGCGGAGGAGCTTGGGCGGAGGCATCGGCAGCTTCTCTTGTTCGGGGAAGATCCCGGCGCGAGGGGGAGGAGAGATCCTTTCGCGGACGAGCTGCGCCCTCCATCTGATCCGCTCCTTCATCCCCTCCTGCTGAGCCATAGCGGGGCAGATTCTTCAATGTCGCGTGAGATTGGTCAACTCGGCTGCCGGGCTGTCATTCCGACGTGCCTGCGGGTCGATTGGGTCGGGCTCCTTTCAGAGCTTGAGTGAAGCGCGGTCCAGCTCGATCCCCATAACTGTGGCGACTCGGCTCAGGTCCGTGTCGTGCGCGAGGAGTGATGCTCCGTGACGGTGGGCCACCGAGGCGATCATGCAGTCGACCAGGCCTCGTGGTGTCACACCGGCGCGACGACACTGTCGATAGATGCGACCGGCAGCGTCGAAGTCGGCGACGGCGTCGAAGCCGAGCAGGTGACACCTGCCGAGCAGGCGACGTAGGGCGGCTTCCTGCTGGCTGCTCCGTGCTGCCGCAACGACCTCCATCACGACGGGCTCAGTGACGCCGAGAGGACCTTCACTGCCGATGAGTTCGACTATTCGCCGGTCAACGTCGCTCCCGGTGCCGCGGTCGTACTCCACCCAGGCGGAGGTGTCAGCGAGGATCACCGGGTGTCGGCCGGGCCGGTGTCGGCCGGTATGTCCCCGATGGCGTGCGCTCCCTGCATGGCGAGCGCCTCGTCACGAGTCATGGGCTGCCCGGCGAGATGGCGCAGCGCGAGATCGACGGCCTCGGTCTTGGTGTGGATGCCGTAGCGGTCCATGACTGCCCGGAGAAATGTCTCCTCGATCTCGATGTTGGTCCGTAGCCTGCTCATACACAAAATATACACGTGACATGTAGAAAGGGTGTATACCGCTGGAGCTCTTCGAGACTCAGCTCGATGCGCCCGTTTCGTCGAGCCAGGCCTCGAAGGCGAGGACGGCCCAGAGTGGGTATTCCAGGCCGGGCCGCCCGGCCTGGTGGGCGTCCCAGCAGGCTCGCACCGCCACCGGGTCGAAGAAGCCCTGGTCCCGCAGACGGGACGCAGCGAGGAGGTCCTCGGCCCAGTCGCGCAGCGGCCCGCGCAGCCACGCGCCCAGGGGGGGATCGAAGCCCGTCTTGGGCCGGTCGAACAGGTGGCGGGGCACGTGCCGCTCCAGGAGGAGGCGCAGGGCCCGCTTGCCCACCCCGCCGCGGATGCGCAGTGACGGCGGCAGATTCCAGGCCGCCTCCACCACCTTGTGGTCGACCAGGGGCGGCCGCACCTCGAGGCCGAAGGCCATGCTGGCCCGGTCGACCTTGACCAGCATCTCGTCGGGCAGCGTCGAGAGCGTGTCCCAGGCCATCATCTCCTCGGCCGGCGATCCCGCCAGGCCACAGAGGGGTGGCGGACCGCTCCAAGGGGAGTGAGGAGCCCCCACGACAACCGTTTCGGCGTCGTCCCAGGCCGAGACCAGGCTCATGTAGACCTCACGAGACGACCCGGCCGTCAGCAGGCGGGCCAGTTTGTGGGCGCGGGTGCCGAAGTCGGGCCCGATCGCGGCGGGCCGGAGGCGCTGGGCGCCGCGTCCGATGCCGTCCCACACCGTCCCGGGCACCGCGTCCAGCGCGCCGGCGGCGGCCCCGCGCAGGCGCCGGGGGAGGGGCAGCACCCGCCGGGTGAGGACTGCCCCCGCCGTGTAGCGGCGGTAACCGCCGAATGCCTCGTCACCGCCGTCCCCCGACAGGGCCACGGTGACGTGGCGGCTGGCCTCGCGGCACATGAGGAGGGTGGGCAACTGGGACGGGTCGGCAAAGGGCTCGTCGTAGTAACGACCCAGGTGGGGCACCAGGTTCAGGGCATCGTCCGCCGTCAGCTCCATCCGGGTGTGGGCGGTGCCGAGGTGCCGGGCCACCGCTTCCGCGTGGTCCGCCTCGTCGAGCCCCTGGCCGGCGAAGCCCACCGTGAAGGTGCGCACCTGGTCCGTGGACCCGGCCTGGGCCAGAGCGGTGACCAGGCTGGAGTCGATGCCACCTGACAGGAAGGAGCCGACGGGGACATCGGCGACCATGCGGCGGGACACGGCCTCGGCCAGCACCGCCTCGAGCTGGTCGAGGGCGCCCTGGTCATCGCCCGCGGGCGGTCGTGCCGCCATGGCGGTCCGGGCCGCGGCGGGAAAGTCCCACCAGACCTCGGGCTCGGGCCAGCCGCGCTGGCCCGGGCGCAGGCTCACCAGCGTGGCCGCGGCCAGCTTCCGCGCCCCGGTGAAGATGGTCAGGGGGGCCGGGATGTAGTTGAGACGCAGCAGGAGGGCCAGCGCCCGCCGGTCGATCTCCCGGTTGAAACGGGGGTGGGCGAGGAGCGCGCGCAGCTCCGAGCCGAAGAGGACGACGCCGTCCATAATTGAGTAGTACAGCGGCTTCTCGCCCAGGCGGTCCCGGGTCAGGTGCAGGACGCGGTCCCGGCGGTCCCACAGGGCCAGGGCGAACATGGCATCGAGCCGCTCCAGAGTCGGGCGCAGGCCCCAGGCGGCCACCGCCTCCACCACCACCTCGGTATCGCAGTGACCCCTGAGGCCTCGGCCTCCATCGGGCAGGGCGGCCCGCAGCTCGGCGGCGTTGTAACACTCTCCGTTGTAGGCGGCGACCCAACGGCCATCGGCCGAGACCATGGGCTGGTGGCCGGCCGGCGAGAGGTCGATGACGGCCAGTCGGCGGTGACCGAAGCCCACCCCGGCCTCGCCGTCGCACCAGGTGCCCTCGTCGTCGGGCCCCCGATGGGCCAGGGGCCGGGCCATGGCGTGAGCGAGCCCGGCTAGCTCCTGGGCCGTTCCCGACCAGCCCGGGTCCAGCAATCCGGCGATGCCGCACATTGTCTGCCCCCGACGATCAGAGCTGCTCGACGTCGTTCCCGGTCAGCCGGTGCCGGGTGTCGAAGATGAACCGGGAGTGCTGGCGCACGAGATCCCAATCGAAGACGTCGTGGTCGGTGAGCACCACGACCACGTCTGCTGCACTCAGTTCCGCGGCGGTGAGATCGCACATCCGGATACGTGCGTCCATCCGGCTCCGCTCAACGTGCGGATCGACGGCGCCCACCTCGGCGCCCAAGGCGATCAGTCGGTCGGCCACAAGAAGGGCGGGCGACTCCCGGAAGTCGCCGGTGTTGGGCTTGTAGGCCAGCCCGAGCAGGAGGACGCGGCCCCCGTTCATGATCTGCTTTCTCCGGTTGAACGCCATCATGAGGCGACGCACCACGTAGTCCGGCATGTGGTCGTTGATGTCATTCGCCAGCTCGACGAAGCGGAAGGCTTGGCCGGCTTGCCGCTTCACCTGCCATGACAGATAGCTCGGATCGACCGGAAGGCAGTGCCCGCCGACGCCCGGTCCGGGGTTGAAGCGGGTGAATCCGAACGGCTTCGTCCCGGCGGCATTCAGGGATTCCCAGATGTCGATGCCGAGGTCCGACGCGAACATGGCCAGCTCGTTGACCAGAGCCACGTTCACATGGCGGTACGTGTTCTCGATGAGTTTCACGAGCTCGGCTTCCTGGGTCCGGCCGACCGCCACCGTGGTCTCGACCAGCCCGTCGTAGAAGGTCCGCACCGATGCCAGCGACCCTGCGTCAATGCCCGAGACCACCTTCGGTGTGTTGACCAGCTTCCAGGTCGGGTTGCCCGGATCGATTCGCTCGGGGCTGTAGCCCACGTGAAAGGCATCTCCAGCCGCTAACCCGGAGCCCGCTTCGAGGATCGGGACCAGCAGCTCGACGGTCGTTCCTGGGTAGGTGGTGGATTCGAGGACCACGGTCGCCCCGGGGTGCAGATGGCGGGCCAGCATGGCACCGGCATCCTCAATGAACGACAGGTCCGGGACGCCCTCCTTCAAGGGAGTCGGCACCGTGATGAGAGCCACGTCGAATCCGTCGCATGCCTTCTCATCCCCCGTCGCCGTGTAGCGACCGCTGGCCAGCGCAGCCTCGAGCTCCGCGGAGGGCACGTCGTCGACGTAGGAGTCGCCGGCCGCCAGCCTCGCCGTGCGCGCCTCATCGGTGTCGAAGCCCACCACTCGGTGGCCTACCTCCACCGCCCGCATGGCGAGCGGCAGTCCGACATAGCCCTGACCGACGACCACCACGAACGGCACGGGCGACTCCTTCCATGTGGTGACCAACCTCGGGCAGGTGGTAGCCAGTGAGGGGTCAGACTATCCCCGGTCAGGCGGCCGGCCTGGTGAAGCCACCTGGCATGATGGCGGACGTGGGGAGATCGTCGGCGGCGAAGCGAGTCGGGCGCGGCGCCCTCAAGCGGGCGGCGGCGGCGCACGACTTGGTGCGCCGGCCCCAACCCGGACTCGTCGTCCTCTGCTACCACCGGGTCGGACGCCGCACCACATCACGGGTCGACCTGCCCGCCGGGCTCTTCGAAGAGCAAATGGCCCGGTTGGTGGCGGGCACGAGGCGTGGTCGACCTCGACGGCGCGCTGACCGCACTGGCCGGGCCGCCACCATCGGAGCCCGGCGCAGTGGTCATCACCTTCGACGACGGCACGGCCGACTTCGTCGAGGAGGCGCTTCCCATTCTGGTCCGGCACCGGGTGCCCGCCACCCTGTACGTGGCGACCGACTTCGTCGAACGCGGCCGGCCGTTCCCCGGGAGCGGCACTGCGCTCAGCTGGTCCGCCCTGGCGGACGCCGTCTCGACGGGACTCGTCACGGTGGGCTCCCACACCGACACCCACGCCCTGCTCGATCGCCTGCCCGATGCCGCGGTAGACGGGGAGCTCGACCGCTCCATCTCCCTGATCGGCGAGCGGCTGGGTGTCGAGGCCCGACACTTCGCCTACCCCAAGGCGCTGGCCGGGACGCCGGCGGCCGACCGAGCCGTGCGCGCGCGCTTCGCCTCCGCCGCTCTCGCCGGCACCCGGGCCAACCGCTACGGAGGGACCGACCCGTATCGCCTGGCCCGCTCGCCGGTGCAGCTGGACGACGGGCTGGACTTCTTCGCCCGCAAGGTCGTCGGGGGGATGCGCATGGAGGACGACCTGCGGCGCCTGGTCAACCGTCGCCGTCTGGCGGGCGCCACCACTTGAGGGAGTTCGGCCCGCTCTAGCCTTTCTGCCCTTTGAACTCGGGCATGGTGGCGTGCCCGCCGTGGGAGACCCCGCGCCCGCGCAGGACGACCAGCGGTGTCTGCAGCAGAATGCGTACGTCGAGGGCCCAGGTGCGATGTTCGACGTACCAGGTGTCGTGTGCGAATTTCTCGTCCCAGGTGAGGGCGTTGCGACCCCGCACCTGGACCAGACCCGTCACGCCCGGCTTGACCTCCAGGCGCCTCGCTTCCGTCGGTGAATACTCCGCCGTGTACGCCACTGGCAGGGGACGGGGGCCGACGAGGTTCATCTCGCCCCGGACCACGTTCCACAGTTCCGGCAGCTCATCGAGGCTGGAACGACGGAGCAGGCGACCGACCCGGGTGATGCGGGCGGCATCGGGCTCCCCTGGCGAGCCAGGCGGGCGCATGGTGCGGAACTTCAGAAGACCGAACGGCCGCCCGTCCAGCCCGGCGCGCTCGTGGACGAAGAGGATGGGCCGGCCATCGGCCAGCCGCACCAGGACGGCGACCACGGCCAGCACCGGTGCGAGCAGGATGGCCAGGCCGGCGGCGACAGTCCGGTTCACCATGCCGGCGCGGGGGTGGCGGCGGTGCGGGTCAGGGCGGCCGCCAGGGCCGCCGCAACGTCAGCCATCTCGTCGGTGGTGAGCAGGGAGTGCACGGGCAGGGACAGAATTCGCCCCGCCAGGTCGTCGGTCACCGGCACATCGGCCGGTTGGCCCCCGAAGACGGGCTGTCGATGCGCCGGGGGGAAATACACGCGCGATTCGATCCCCTGCTGCGCCAGGTCGTCGATCACGGCATCCCGCCGGGCCGCGTCGGCGGTAGCCAGTGTCACCGTATAGAGCATGTGTACGTGGTCCCGGTCGCCTCGCACCACCGGCGCCTGCACGCCCTCCACCGGATCGAGGTGCCGATCGAGCTCGGCCGCCAACGTGCGCTTGCGGGCGAGGATGGCGTCGAGCTTGGCCGTCTGGGCCCGGCCCATGGCCGCCTGCATCTCGGACAATCGCCAGTTACAGCCCAGGACCGCGTGCTCGTAGGGCGACACTTGGCCGTGGTTGCGCTGCAGGCGTAGTCGGCGGGCCAGGTCGCCGTCGCCGGTGATGACCATCCCCCCCTCGCCGGTCGTGATGTTCTTCGTGGGGGTGAAGCTGAACATGCCCGCCACGCCCCACGTCCCCACGTGGCGGCCCCGGTAGCGGGCGCCGTGGGCCTCCGCTGCGTCCTCCAGGAGCACCACGCCGGCATCGGCGGCCAGGGCCGAGAGCTCGGCCATGTCGGCGGGTTGGCCCCCGTAGTGCACGGCCAGGATGCCCTTGACCCGCGGACTCAGCTTGCGGGCCACGTCGGCCGGGTCCAGGTTGAACGTGTCGGGGTCGACGTCGGCGAAGACCGGTGTGGCGCCGGCGTAGACGATGGACGTGGCCGACGACACGAAGGTCAGCGACGGCACAATGACCTCGTCGCCCGGTCCGATGCCGAGGGCGGCGTAGAGCGCCACCAGGGCGACGGTCCCGTTGGCGAAGGCGACCCCGTGCTCCGCCTGGTGAAAGTCGGCGAACTCCCGCTCGAAGCCCGCCGTCTCGGGCCCGTTGGTCAGGATCGGGGTGCGCAGCACACGGGACACCGCCTCGATCTCCTCCTCGCCGACGTCGGGGCGGGCGAGGCCGATCCGCCACTCCTTGTACCCGGCGCTCACTCCTGCCACCCCGCCGGGCGTCTGTCCACGACCCGAGCCGGGCAGCCGACGACCGTGGTGTCCGCCTCCACGTCGCCGATCACCACAGTCCCGGCGCCGACGATGGACCAGGCACCGATGGTGTTCCCCTGCGTCACCGAGGCACCGATGCCGACGTCGGCCCCCTCGCCCAAGTCGGACATTGCCCGCCAGATGGGCACCGGGCGCGACGGTGGCGAAGTCGGCCAGGCGCGCGTTGTGGCTCACGGTGGCCCCGACGTTGACGATGCCGAAACGACCGACCACCACGTCGGCGGTCATGGTGGCATGGGCCCCCACCACCGTTCCCTCGCCCAGCTCGACCCCCAGTCCCACGTAGGCGGCAGGGTGGACGAGCGCCGGCGCCTCGACGGCCCCGACCGATTGCGCCGCGGCCCAGGCCCGGCGCCGCGCCGCCGGCGCGCCCACCCCCATGGCCAGGGCGGCCCGGTGGCCGGACAACCAGCGAAGATCACCGAGCACGGGCAACCCGAGCACCTCGAGGCCGTGCAGCGCGGTGTCGTCGTCGATGAATCCGATCAGCCTCCAGCGGGTGCCGTCCGATGCCGCAGCCCGAACGATGTCGGCCACCTCTTGCCCCATGCCACCGGCGCCGAGGATGACGAGGTCACGGGCCAAGGACATGATCGACGATATCTCTCGGCTCGTGCATTGCTTCAGGGCCAGCATGGAGCCGATCGGCTACCGCCTATCGCCTCGCTGTCTCATAAGCCGGCTCGGACCGCCGACGGCGGCGTCACCAGAACGAGCATGCCGCCCACCCCGATGGCGATGGCGCCAATCGTGAACATCAGCGCGAGCTCGGCGCCGGTGAAGGCGGTGGAAGTGGGGCCGGTGCGGGGCGAAGCGGTGGGGGGAGTGGCGGAGGGGGAGGGGACGGATGAGCGGGTGACGACCGTGGGGGTCGTCGACACGGCCGTGGTGGGCGTGACCGTGGTTGGTTGGGTGCAGGGCCCGTAAGGGCACGTCACGGCGGCCGCCGGCCCCGAGACGAGCAGGACGACGCCCAGCAACGCCGTCGCGCCCAACATCAAAAACGCCGCCCACAGAGCCAACGGCCCTGTGCCTCATCAGGTGCCCCCCTGATTGCTGTTCCGGCCAAAGGCTAACCCGAAAATCGGCCAGGTGTCCCAGGTGGATCGGCTGCCGCCAGCGAGCTGAGCACGAATTGGGCCTCACAGGTCCCCACGCAACAGGAACGTAGTGCTGCTCGGTGACGTCGTCCCCGGGGGACCATGCGGCAGCACCCGTGACCGTCCACCCAGGAGTCGGCTCGACGCTCACGGTGTCCTGGTCGGCCAGCACCATGGGCTGGTTGTACAGGCTGAGCCTGTAGCCCGGGCCCGGAGTGATGGCCCCGGCCAGGTCGAAGGTCAGCGTGACGCTGCTCTCGGGAGGGATGTCCACGTACTCGCTGTAGGCGTGGACGCCCAGCTCAGCCCCGTCGCTCACTCCTTGACTCTGACCGTTGACCGTGGCGGCGCGCAGCCCGAGCGGGCTGTAGAGGGTGAGCCACGTCTCGTTGGTCCCGGGCGGCAGTCCGCTGCCGGCATAGCTGCCGATCACCTCGCTCGGGAGGCCCTGGGCAGGGGCCCCATTGTGCAGGGTGATCGTGACCCGGGACGCCACCGCCCCGTTCGCCGGGTCGTAGGTCACCGCGTCGAAGATGGAACGTTGCAGGTAGACGTCGATCTTGTTGTTGGCTGCGTTCTGGGTGGTCACGGCCAGCAGATCGTGGCCACTGGTGGGCGGGAAGGCGCCGGCCAGGCCGAGGCGGTAGAGCACGGGCTGCTCCGCCTTGTCGAAGCTCCAGAACTCAATGCGCCCCTGACGAACGCCGGAATCCAGTGCGTCAGACAGCGTACGGGGACCGGGCAGCGACCCGGTGGTCAGCTTGTGGAACTCGATCTTGAGGGCATCCTGGTCATAGTTATGCGCCACTTTCTGCTGGCTGGTCGAGAAGGCGGTGTACTGGCCCTCGAGCAGCTCGCTGGCGGTATTGGCTCCGGTCAACCTGCCCAGCCCGGGTACCTCAATGGGCCCGGTCATGCCGATCAGCGCCGCCAGCCCGTAGGGGTCGAGGGCAAGGACGCCGTCGATGTGGTCGCCACCCGCCTGTGGGTAGAGCTGCTGAATGACGTCGGCCACCGTGGGCAGGTCGGGGGCGTAGCTCACGTCCTGGAAGCGGAACTTTTGGGGGGCGAAGGCGCCGTAGCGGGCCAGGTAGTCGGCGGGCCCCGTCAGGTGGCCACCACCCTTGGGCAGCGCCGCGTTCAGGTCGCCGATGTCCCCCGACGTGGTCAACGTGAGACGACCCTGGTCGGCCGTGAGCTCGCCGTAGGCGGCGATCAACCCGCCCAGGCCGCGGCTCTCGGCGGGGTCCATGAAGGCGATGAAGTAGTGGCGGACGCCGTCGCCCCCGAGAAGGGAGGGCGCGACCTGCACCAGCTGCGCGGCCAACGAGGCGCTGGCCTGGGCCCCGAAGATCTTGGCGTCCAGCTGGTCCAGGCGGGACTGCAGCGGCTGGAGCAGCCATCCCGACTGCAAGGATCGGAGCTGCGCCGCGGCGCCCGTCAGTTGGTCGTCGACGACGCCGAGCGGCCCGGCGAGGCCGCTGACCTGGCCGAGGTCCAACTGCCCGTCGGAGTAGCGGAGCTGTTGGTAGTCGATCCCCGACGCCTGGAGCGCCGCGGTGGCGGTCACGTCCCGCGCCACGGCCGAGGCCTGGCCGACGGCCTGGCGCTGCTGGGCCACCAGCGGCACCAGGCGGGCACCGGCGGTCCACCAGCTGTCCGTGCGGGACGCGGCGGATGCGAAGTCGGTGCTCGCCACCTGGAGCTGCGCCGCGCCCGCCGTGGTCGTGCCGTTGCCGATCGACCCCAGGGCGCCCTGCGCCTCGGCGATCCCCTGGCTGAGTTCGGAATGAGCCAGCAGAGCGCCTACGGCGGCCGGAATGGACAGGACGATTGCCAGCGCGATCAGGCGGAAGGTCCACCGGCGCACCTGGCGCCAGGCCGCTGCCGACAGGGTGCGCACGGCCCCCACCAGGCACGGTCCGGTCGCCACCACGGCCACCAGCGCGGTGGCCCCGTGGAAGCCCATCGGGGGCCAGCGCAACACGACCTGCACGGCGAGGGCGCCGGTGAGCGCGCCGAGGACCGCATTGGGCCGGCGCGGCATCACGCCGGCGAAGGCGAGCAACAGCGCGGCGAGCGCCGGGACCACCAGCCAGCCCCGGCTCATGACCACGGCGAGCACGCCCAGCCACAGGAGCGCCCCTCGGGAGGCGCGGGAGGCAGCCCAGGTCAAGGCGGCGGCGAACAGCGGCGGAGTAAATCGGATCGACCGCGGGTGTCCCCGTTGGGTGGCAGCCGGCCAGCGCGCCACCGATGGCAGCCGCCACCACCAACAGAGAAACAGGCGCCGACGCCCCGACCCTGCCCCAGTCAGCCCCCAAGGCGCTCCAATATAGGGTCAGGCCGCCGGGTCGACCCTTCGCCCCAGGGCGGGCCCGGACCGGTTGCGACGCGTCTCAGCCAGCAAGACCTGTGATCGGGCCAAGGCAGGCCGGGCCCGACGTTGTGCCACCCTTCGTCGAGATGGTCATCGGTCGCCGGATTTCTCGTCGGTCACGAAGAGCCGGCTGCGCGGCACCCCGGGTCGGCTCCGAGACACCGGTGCGACCCTTGTCGGATGAACTAAGAACGCCTGGTGAGGAGGGCGGCGATCCGTTCGTAGCGGGGATCCTCGTCGCCGGCGATCCGCGCCACCCAGCGCAGGACGTCCGCCGCATTGATGTCCGCCCCGGCTGCCAGCATCGCCTCAATGTCCACCCAGTCCCGCGGGCGGCCGAAGATCACCTTGCACACCACGAGATGGTCCGCGGCCAGGATCGGAATGGTCCCGTCGCCGAAAGGCACCGATCGCACCGCGGCGGCGGCGGCCTGGTGGAACGCGTCGTAGGAGAAGAAGAGGTCGATCGGCGTCGTGTCCCACATCACCCGCACCTGGCCGTCGCGGCGGACGATCTCCTCGACGGCCGGTTCGTCCGCCGCCGCTCCCAATTGGGCGAGCGGCGCGGCGACATCGGTGAACCGCTCGGTGGGGACGAAGACGTTCAGATCGATGTCGATCGTCGCCCTGGGCTCGGCGTAGTAGGCGAGTGCGAGCGCACCCCCGAACGCGTGGGGCACGTCTGCCTTTGCCAGTGCGTCGTCAATAGCCAGCACCCGGCCGGCCAGGTTCAGGGCGCTCACCCTGAGACGAGGCGGGGGGCATGCAGCACGGGGTCGCGCCCACGCACCGGGATGGCGTCGACCAGGGACAGGACGTCAAGCAGTCGGCGGGCGTGTTCCGCGACGTCGGCCGGCGGGGGGAGGTCGGGACCGGGGGCCACGGCGCCGATGCGCAGCCGTTCGTCGCCCGCCTCCACCAGCTTGCGCAGGGTCTCGACGCCCGGGTCGCGACGGCCGTGCTCATAGGCCGAGATCACCGGTTGGGAGGTACCGGCCCGCCGCGCCAGCTGGGCCTGGGTCAGCCCATGCCGGCGCCGGACATCCCGGATCACCTTGGCTGCATCCACCCTCCGAGTATATCGGATTGTCTATGTCTCTTCGACGGGAGCAGGAAACGCGGTGGTCGCTTGGCTGTTCACCGTGGAGATCGGACGAATCGAGGCCCTCTAGGCGTCCGAGGTGGGGATCCTGCATCCTCCGGCGAGCGCCCAAAAGGGGACCGAAGGGGACGCCAGGGTTTCCTTGGCTAGCATGCCGCGGCGTGTTCGGGGGCGGGAAGGGCCGGTTCGACGGTCACCGGAGACAACTAGGCATGGTGGCCGTCTTGGCATTCGTCGCGCTCGGAGCGATGTCCTGCTCGGGTGGATCGAACGCGAACGATGTGGTCGCGATTCAGGCCGGGCAGGCCCCGCCGGGTGCCCTCCCGACGGGCACCAAGGCCAAAGCGGCCGAGAACGCCACGGCGGCCACCATTCCGCTTGCGCAGCAGAACCCGACGACCGCGCTGTTCAGTTCGCTCGGCGTCTTCCAGTCCTGCCTCAGCCAGCTCGGGGTCACTTTCGTCGGCGCGCCGGACCCGAGCAATCCGTCCTCTCCGGCGAACAGCCCCACCTATCTGAAGAACCTCGGGACATGTGCGACCAAGAGCAACATCCTCCAGGCTCTCAAGACGGCGCAGTCCGCCCAGTCCAACCTGACGCCTTCTCAGGTGAAGAAGGAGAACAAGGAGTATCTGCAGTGGCGTAAGTGCATGATCGGCCGGGGATGGGGCATCCCACAGCCAACGCCGAACGCCCAGGGACTCCTGTTCTCCTTCGGAGGCTCTGGCGGGGGTGGGAGTGGGGGCGGAGGCGGAGGCGCAGGCGGATTCACCGCGCCACCGGGACAGAGTCTCCTCACCAGCAGCGACCTGCAGCAATGCGCAGCGATTGCCCAGTCGGGCGGCTGATGACTGATCGAAACCGTATCGGGGAGATGACCACGTGACCCGCAAGCAGAAGACCATCGGCGTCGCCATCGCAGTGGCGGTGCTCGCCGCCGCCGGGATCTCGTACGCGGTCGCCTCGAGCGGCAGCGGCTCCGCTGGGAAAACAGGTGGTCGTTCTCAGCGCGGTGCAGCGGCGCACGTTGCAAGGCACGGTCAACTTGTCGGGCACACTGGCGCGCAAGGAGATCACCAAGGTGACGGCCGCCACCCAGGGCCTGGTGAGCGATGTCTCGGTCAAGGACGGAACGGTCAGCAAGACCGGGGATGTCATGTTCTCACTCAACGGGCGCAACACGATCGCCGAGAGCGGCACCGTCCCGTTCTTCCGCTCGCTGGTCCCCGGCGACTCCGGCGCCGACGTGGTGCAGCTCAAGCAGATCCTCAATGCAGCAGGAGACTACGCAGGGCCGAGCACGAACAACCTCTACACGGAGCAGACGCAGTTCGCTCTGGCACAGTGGCAAGCCCAGCAGAACTATCCGAACTCCAGTCCGGCCACGCCCGAGTCGGTGAGCGTCGCTCTCCAGCAGGGCCCCGGCTACGCGCTCGGGTACCAGAACACCGCCGGGCTGATCATCGGGCCACCCACGACGCAGGCCGCCTCCTTCACCCGGTCGACGCGGGGTGCGGCCCAGCCGATGGCGGAGCTGGCCGATGACCCGATCCCAACCTGACCATCGCATCCGTTGCAGACCAGGTCACCGCAGGCCAGCCGGCGGACTTCGTCATCAGCGCATCGACCACGTCGACCTCGGCCATCACGGTCAACCTCACCCCGAGCGGCACGGCCGGATCCGAGAACGTGATCACGCCCCCAACCTCGGTGACCCTCGCCGCCGGAGCACTCCAAGCGTCGGTGACAGTGCAGACGCGCGCGACGACCACGGTCCAACCGAACACGACCATCGTGATGTCCGTGGCCTCGGGCACGGGTTACTCCGTGGGCTCTCCGAGCTCGGCGCAGTCCACCATCGCAAACGGTGCCGTGCCGACGCTGCAGATCACCGGCGGTGCCAGCGTGTCGCCGGGGGGAACCGTGACGTTGACCGTGACGGCCAACCAGGCGCCGCTGCAGAACACCCAGGTGGCGCTGAGCTTTGGAGGGAACGCGTCCGCCGGGACCGACTACATGGTGCCCGACCCCGTCGTCACGCTCGATGCCGGCGCGACCAGCGCCACGGTGACCCTGACGACCGAGCAGACGAGCACGATCAAGCCCAACGACTACATCGTGGTCTCGATCACACCGAACCCTTCGCAATACACCGTCGGCACCTCCGGCTCGACGGTCGTCACGATCAACGGCAGCCTGACCCTGCCCACCGTCACGCTCACCTCCGCCACGACCTACCTGCAGAAGGGCGAGCCCTACGCCGTCTCCGTCACATTGAGCCAAGCGATCAGCCAGCCCGTCACCATCAACCTCTCGTACGGGGGCACGGCACAGCTGGGCGTCGACTACACCCAGCCGGCCGGCGTCCTGACCGTCCCGGCCGGGCAGACCGCACTCAGCGTGCAGATCCCCACCGTCACCGACAATCTGGTTGAGCCCAATCGCGTGCTGACGGTCTCGCTCGCGCCCGGATCCTCGTATCAGATCGGGTCCCCGTCGAGTGCCTCGGTCACCATCACGTCCCAGGTCGTGCCCAAGCTCAGCATCGCCGCGACGACCGCCAGCGTGCCGCAGGGTGGAGCGGCAACCTTCGTCATCACCTCCACGCAGGCGCCGGCGCAGGACACCTCGGTCAACTTCGCCGTGGAGGGCACCGCACAGGCTGGGCAGAACTACCAGCCGCTCACCGGCATTGCGCTGCTCAAGGCGGGCCAGACCTCGGTCACGGTGACGATCCAGTCGTTGCAGCGGAACATCACCTTCGAGCCCACCGACATGATCGTGGGCTCGTGGCCCACCCGCGTCGGCACCGTGTACGTCAAGACCGGGTCAGCCTGTGACGACAGGCACGCCCATCCTCTCGCTCACCGAGCCAGATCTCACCGTCACCCTCGACGCCTCGGCGTCGAACCGTACGCAGCTCGCAGTCGGCCAGAGCTGCACGGTCCAGATCAACGGCGAGTCCAACTCGGTCTCCGGCGCGATCACGGAGCTCGACTCCACGCCGACCTCGGTGGCCGCGGCCACGGGGCAGGGCTCGAGCCAGGTGTACGAGGGCACGATCGAGGCACCCGGGCTCGACGGCGCCGACGGGTCAGCGGTATCCATCACCGTCGTGACCGAGCAGAAGAGCGATGCCCTTACCGTCCCGATCGCGGCGGTGAAGCAGAACGGGAGCGGTCAAGACGTCGTGCGGGTCGTCGACCTGGCCCACGGTGGCCGGATCGTCGAGGTCCCGGTCACCACGGGGCTGACCGAAGGCTCCTACATCGAGATCACGCGCGGGCTGCGGGTCGGCCAGACCGTCGTCGTGGAGGTCGACTCGTCGTCGTGACGTCGGAGCGCATCACGACGGAACCGACGACGGAGGAGACGGTGCTCGAGCAGCCACTCCTCGAGCTCGAACACGTGTCCCGCATGTACGGCGAGGAGGTGGTCGTCTTCGCGCTGCGCGACGTCTCGCTGCGCATCATGGCCGGTGAGTTCATCTCCATCGTGGGGCCATCGGGATCGGGCAAGTCGACCATGCTGGGTCTGTTGGGCCTGCTGGACCTCCCCAGCGCCGGCAGGGTGCGCGTTGCGGGCCGCGACGTCAGCCGACTCGACGACGCCACCCGCTCACAGCTGCGTGGCGATTCCATCGGGTTCGTCTTCCAGCAGTTCCATCTCATCCCTCACCTGTCCGCGCTCGGCAACGTCGAGACCGCCCTCCTCTACCGCGACATGCGGCCCCGCCAGCGAAGGGAGAAGGCGTACGACGCGCTCGACCAGCTCGGCCTGGCTGCCCGCGTGGACCACCGGCCGGTCCAGATGTCGGGAGGCGAGCAGCAGCGGGTAGCACTGGCGCGGGCCATCGTCACTGACCCGCTGATGGTCCTGGCCGACGAGCCGACCGGCGCGTTGGACTCGGTCAACGCGGCCCACGTGCTCGACATATTCCGGAACCTCCAGACTCCCGAGCGTGCCGTGGTCATGGTGACCCACGACCCCACGGTCGCCAGCACGGCGGCACGCCGGATCTCCATGCGAGACGGCGAGATCGTGGCCGACGAGCTCCTGGCCGGGTCTCTGCGGTGAGCCAGGCACGCGACCTCATCGGCGTCGCGCTGAACGGCCTGACGGCGCGGAAGACCAGGACGCTCATGATCATGCTCGGGCCCATCATCGGGGTAGCCGCCATGGTCTGCGCCATCGGACTCACCGAGAGCGCCAAGGGCGAGCTCCAGGCCCAGCTGGCCCAGCTCGGCACGAACCTCATCATCGCCCAGGCCGGAGGCACCTTCGGTTCACAGAACCCGACCTTCCCGGACAACGCGGTGGCCCGGGTCGAAGCCGTCTCGAGCGTCTCCGCCGCCGCCGCGACGTCCAACCTCTCCAACGTCGTGTCGGTGCCGTTCCAGGGCGCGAAGGACTACTACGAGGCGTTCCCCGTCCCGGTGCGGGCGGCGGGCGTCGGCCTCCCGAGCGTTCTCGGGGTGCCGGTGACGAGCGGACGCTGGCTCGATCTGGCCGACCTGCGCCTCCACACCAGCGCCGTCGTGCTCGGCGAGGGGATCGCGAAGCAATACGGCTACTTGCCTGGAGAGGCCCGCACGATCAGTCTCAACAACGCCAACTTCGCCGTGGTCGGTGTCCTCGGGCCGGTCGCGCTCGATCCCGAGCTCGACAACGCGGTGTTCGTCACCGAGTGGTCCGCGCAACACGTCCTCGGCACGGACGGCGAGCCGAATCAGCTCTACATCCGCGCCGCGCCGGGCACCACTCAGTCCACCGCGAATGCCATCCACACCGCCATCAGCCTCGGGGGTTCAAACCAGGTGTCGACGCAAATCCCGAGCGACGTGTTGGAGGCGGCGGCGCAGGCGAACCGGACCTTGCAGCAGGTGGCGCTCCTCGCGGGACTGCTGGCTCTCATTGTGGGCGGGGTCGGCATCGCCAACGTGATGTCGATCTCGGTGATTCAGCGGTCATCGGAGATCGGGATCCGCCGGGCCGTCGGTCACAGCCGCTCAAAGATCGCCGGACAGTTCTTGCTCGAGTCCCTCTTCGTCGGGCTGCTCGGCGGGATGATCGGCGCTGCGCTGGGGGTCGGCATCGTCTACGGGGTGTCGGCCCTTTCCGGGTGGGTGGTGGTGATCGACTTCAAGGCAATACCGCTCTGGATGGGCCTCGCTCTCATCGTCGCCGTGGTGGCGGGACTCTTCCCCTCCATCAAGGCGGCGCGGCTGGAACCTCTCGAGACGCTCCGCTTGGGCTGACCGAGCCGTTGCCTTCGTTCAGGGAATGGACGTGGCGGTGGAACCACCCGAGAGCGATCCCGACCCGGTTCCGGTATTTCCCTGTGTCGAGCCGGTTCCGGCCCCGGTCCCGGCCCCGCCGGCACCTCCGCTCCCGCCCGATGCGGTGGTGCCACCCGCGGACGCAGCGCCTGCGCCCGCGGCCCCGCTGCCCTGCGCCTGACTCGACCCCGACGACTGCGAACCCGCCCCGGCCGAAGCCTGCGAAGCGGCCGCAGACCCGGAACCGCCGAGGCGGGATCGGGCGCTGGCGGTGGCGCCGGCACCCGAATTGCCGGCTCCCGTACTCCCGGTGGAGCCGACCGACGAGAGGCCGCCCGCTCCCGCCCCGGTACCGCCGGTGTCACCCGTGGACCCGGTCGCCCCGGTCGCCCGGTCCCGCCGGATGCGCCCGTCGCCGCCGAACCTGATCCGGAGTTGCCGGTGCCCGTCGTGCCAGTGTTCGCCGTACCGGTGCTGCCCGTCGCCCCCGAGGGGTGGGGGAGCTGGTTGATACCCGAACTCTGTCCTCTGCCGCCGAGCCACGCGCCGAGCACGACACCCCCGGCGATCAGCAGCACCGCGCAGAGACAGAGTGCGGCAATACGTGCCGTCCTCTCGGGCCGCCGTCCCTCGGGCGGATCTTCGCCGTCCGCGAGCTCCTCGAATTCCAGGTGCGGGACGACCGGCACCTCATCGGTCTTCTCGGTCTCGTCCCCCACCGGAGGAAGATCGTAGTGGTGGCGTCGGTCCGCCGCAGTACGGGTTGCGGCCAGGGGCGTTGGCCTCCATCTGCTCGCTCAGCAGGGTAGGGGCGCGCCTGACTCGCAGCGACGCCTCCTCCCCAGTGGGCTGAGGTCGTGCTTCTCGGGGCTTTTCGCACGGCCTGCTGCACCTTTCTCACGGAAGGTCGGTGAGCGCGGCGACGATGTCGGCGACTTCGGTGCGTGCGGTGTAGTCGGGCTGCACGTCGACGAAGCGCACGACGCGGTCGCGGTCGACGACGAGCACAGTCGGCCTCGGCAGGCGGGTCGCGCCCTCGGCGTTGACCTGGGCCAGGTCGAGGCCGAGCTGTGCGCTGGGCGGCGAGGACCTCGTCCGCCTGCTGGAACGCGATGCCGATCCGCTCGGCCAGTCGACTGCCCGGGTCGGAGAGGACGGTGAACTCGAGGGCGGCCTTCTCGACAGTGGAGAGGGACTCGTCGGGAGACTGGGGACTGATGGCGACCAGCCGGGCATCGAATGTGTTCGAGTTGCGGGAGGAGCTCGTCGCTGGTAGGTGCGCAGCGCCAGGTTGCAGTAGGGGCACCAGCCGCCCCGGTAGAACACGATCACGGCCGGCCCGGCCTCGACGATCTGGTCCAGGCTGACCGGGTCGCCGGTGGCGTCGTCGAGGGTGAACGATTCGAGATGGTCGCCGACCTTGATGGTGTCGGCGGGAACGCCCTCGTCGAGGAGGTCGCGGATGCTCTGGTCGAACACCTCGAGCACCTCGGCCGGCAAGCTGCTCGGCGGCGGCCGCTTTCAGCTGGTCGGACTGCTCGCGGATGGTGAGGGGCATCGGGACCTCCAGTGGAAGATGGGATGGAATAGCAAGTGGACTGTGTGGTCCAGTGACCATCCGATCACGCTAGAACTGGACTGTCAAGTCCAATCTGAGGGATACTGGGGCCATGGGAGCGACTGCCGAGCACCGAGAGGGGACGCCTTACCCGTCAGCGCATCGTGGCCGCGGCAGCCGAGGTGGTGGCCGAGAAGGGTGCCGCCGGGGCGAGCCTGGATGAGGTCGGCGCTCGTGCGCCTGCGTCGCGCAGCCAGCTGTACCACTACTTCGACGACAAGGACGACCTGCTGCGGGCTGTGGCCGAAGCCACCAACGATACGGTGCTCGACGGACAACAGGACCTTTTCGCAGGCCTCGACACCTGGGACGGGCTGGTGCGGTGGACGGACGCCCTTGTCGGCCTCCAGCAGGAACGGGGTGGCAGAGGAGGTTGCCCGATCGCCAACTTGCTCGGTCAGCTCGGCGAGCGGGACGAGGAAATCCGCGTCGTGCTCGCATCCGGGTTCGACCGTTGGGAGGCCAGCATCCGTCGCGGCCTGGCGGCCATGGTCGAATCGGGCGAGCTCCGACCCGATACCGACGTCGACTGGCTGGCCGCCTCGACGCTGGCCAGTCTGCAAGGCGGCCTCGTTCTCTCCCAGGCTCACCGCGACCCCCGGGCGCTTCGTCGTGCCCTTGATGGGCCCTTGCTCTCATCGGGACGTACTCGGTGGCAGCGCTCAAAGACCCCTCATCTTCGGGTAGCTCACGTCGCGGCCTACTTTGAGATGGCATTCGTTTCTTACGGTTGAGTAATCGGGCCGTCGAAAGGAGGATCGTGCCGTCAAAAATCGAGGACTACGCCATCATCGGCGACACGAAAACCGCCGCCCTCGTCGATCGCACCGGATCCATCGACTGGTGGTGCGCGCCGCGAATCGACTCCGCCGCCGCCTTCGCGGCGCTGCTCGGCGACGCAAGCAACGGACGGTGGCTGATCGCCCCGAAGGATGAGGTGACCAAAGTCACCCGCCGCTACGAACCGGAGACCTTGATTCTCGAGACGATCTTCGAGACGTCGACGGGCTCGGTGTCGGTGTCCGACTTCATGCCGCCCTACGACGGGCACTCGATGATCCACCGCATCGTCGAGGCCCGTGGTGGCACCGTCGAGATGCAGATGGAGTTGATCGTTCGTTACGACTACGGCGCCATCACGCCCTGGGCCACCGCCACCGGTGATGGCCTCGTCCTCGTGGCCGGCCGTGACGGCCTCCGCCTGCACAGCCCCGTTCGTCTCGTTGGCAATGACAACACCACCGTTGCCTCCTTCTCCGTCTCGGGCGACATACGGCGCTCCTTCTCGCTCACCTGGTTCCCCTCCGAGACCCACGCTCCGCTCCCCCTCGACAGCCTCGCCGCCCGCAACCACACGCGGCACTACTGGCACAACTGGGTCGGTCGCTGCACCTACACCGGAAGTTCGCGCGACCTGGTCGTCCGCTCGCTCATCACCTTGAAGGCGCTCACCTACGAGCCCACCGGCGCCATCTGCGCGGCAGCGACGACATCGCTTCCAGAGGCGATCGGGGGGGACCGCAACTGGGACTATCGCTATTCGTGGCTCCGGGACTCGACCTTCACCCTGCACGCCCTACTGATCTCGGGATACACCGACGAAGCGGCTGCATGGGTGGGCTGGCTCCGCCGCGCCGTCGCGGGGACCCCCGGGGAGATGCAGATCATGTACGGCGTCGACGGAGAGCGGATGCTCCCCGAGTTCGAGGTCGACTTCCTCTCGGGCTACGAGGGATCAACGCCCGTCCGCATCGGCAACCGGGCGGTGCTTCAGCTCCAGCTCGACGTCTACGGCGAGGTCCTCGACTCTGCCCTCACGTACTGGCAAAGCCCTATCGCCAAGGAGTCCGACGTATCGCCCGCTCAGATGTTGGCGATTCTCGCTCACCTCGAAAAGGTGTGGCGCGAGCCCGACAACGGGATCTGGGAGGTCCGTGGTAAGCGGCGGCATTTCACTCATTCGAAGGTCATGGCCTGGGTGGCCTTTGACCGCGCCGTCACGCTGGCCGAGCAGGGCATCTTGCCGATCGGACGGGTGGATCATTGGCGGCAATTGCGTGACGAGATCCACGCCGGAGTCTGCGACAACGGCTTCGACGCTGAGCTCAACTCGTTCACCCAGTATTACGGCTCGAAGCTGCTCGACGCGAGCCTGCTCATGCTCGCACCCGTCGGCTTCCTGCCGCCGGATGACCCCCGCATCGTCGGCACCATCGAGGCGATTCAGCAGGGACTCGTCACCCACGGCTTCGTCCGTCGATACCAGACCGATACCGACGAGGACGTCGACGGGCTGCCATGCCAAGCTAAGACGTGGCCATCCGAGTCGTCGCAGCGGTGATCGGTGGTTTCATCGTGCTGGCCACTGGGTGGAGTGTCCTGGGCACCTTGGTGGTACCGCGGCGCATTCGGAGCCGGATTCCCCGGATTGTCTTCATCGTCAACCGCAGCGTTTTCCACTTCATTACGGACAGGATCGATTCCTATGAGCTCCGGGACCGGATTCTGGCCATTCAGGCACCCGTACAACTCATCGGCCAGGTGTTCGCCTGGTTGGCCCTTTACCAGCTGGGATTTGGACTGCTCATGTGGCCTTTCGTTGGTAACGGCGATCTGGGGAGCGCCATGGAGCAGGCCGGATCGGCGCTGTGCACGTTGGGCTTTCTCGTTCCACACACAAATGGGGGGCGGCACTCGACCCCCTGGCTGCGCTCGCTGGTCTTGGAACGGTTGCACTGCAGATCGGCTATCTCCCGACGTTGTACGCAGCATTCAACCGCCGCGAGGGACTCATCACCATGCTGGATTCGAGGGCCGGCGTTCCGTCATGGGGCCCGGAACTCCTGGCCCGCACGCACTATGGCCTCGGCAGCGGTGTGTCCGCCATTGGTGAGTTGCCGGGCCTGTTCGAATCGTGGGAACAGTGGTCTGCAGACGTGTCGGAGAGCCACACCACCTATGTCCCGCTGATTTGGTTCCGCTCGCCACGTCCGTTGTCGTCGTGGGTCACGGCGCAACTTGCCATCCTCGACGCCGCCGCGATGTACCTGGCGCTCCGTCCCAAAGAGTCAGACATGATCCAAGCCCGCCTCTGTCTGCGAGGAGGCTTCACCTGTCTCGGCAACATTGCCCGCGCCATCGGGATTCCTATCCCCCTAGACGCCGACCCAAGCGACGGGATCTTGCTCTCGTATGACGATTTCGTCGAAGCCATCGAACGCCTGCGCGAAGTCGACTATCCGATTGAGCGCTCCCTCGAGGACGCGTGGGTGGATTTCTTGGGTTGGCGGGTCAACTACGAAGCTGCGGCCTACGCGCTGGCCTTCGCGACTGACGCGCCGCCGGCATTGTGGTCGGGCCCGCGGCGGAACGAAATCGAGCCGATCGCCCCCTTGCGGCCAAAGACGGCGAAGATGACCAAGTCGGGAAGTGTGAAGAGGTCCAACAAGAATCCCTGACCGTTGAGCACGTTCAGGATGTGGGTGAGGGGGTCAAAGCCGGGTCAACCAACCCCGTGTCGAAACACGATGCTCATGCGCGCTCCCGCTGCCTTCACCTTCGGGACGCTGTGCTCGAAGCGGCGCTGTGTCCGGCCACCGGTCACGAGCAGGTCCCCATGCCCGAGCTTGAAGGCGCGCGACCTCCCCCCTCCCTCCGGGCGGAGAAGGAATTTGCGTGGCTCTCCGAGCGACACCAAGGCGACAAGGGGATCCACGATCTCGGGCGGTATGCGGTCGCGGTGCCAGGCGACGCTGTCGGCGCCATCGCGGTAGAGATTGATGCCCACCGAGTCGAACCGGACGCCATAGCGTGCGGACAGTGACGCACGAGCGTCTTCCAGCCACTGGTGGGTGACGCCGCTCTGCTGATCGCACTTCTGCCACGACGTCAGCCGCGGTTCGTCGACCTGCCGGTCGTACATCCAGCGCCGCCGTTGGCTCCAGGCAACGTCACGCAGCAGCTCCTCGAAGGCCTGGTCGGAGCCCGACATCCAGCCCGGGCAGTGGTCCACCCAGGAGTCGGCGTCGAGTTGCATGCGTTCGAGGCCGCAGTAGGACACGTCGACGCCGGTGTTCTGGTTCGCCCACAGCGAGGGCTGCCAGGCGACAGCAGGTGCGCTCGCGGAATTGCCCATACCAACAGTTGTACCGGGAAGTCCTCGTTGAACCGATCGAGAAGAAACCGAGCATCCGCCGCCCTCCCCGATCACGCTGGTCAGGTGGGCGAACGCGGTCGGGTGGTCAGGCCGGTGTCACTCCTTCTGGCGGGGTTCAGCCGAGGCGGATACCGGCGAGCTGGGTCCCTTGGGCCACCAGTCGACCCGACATGTCCCAGACGAAGCACGATTCGTCGACCCGGCCGGCCTCAATGAGCTGCGCACGCTGCAGCACGCGTACCGGCCCGGGAACCGGCAGGGCCCGCACGTAGACCGTCAGCTCCAAGGTCGGCACCCAGCCGGAGAACTCGATGTCGAAGGTGGCCGGCGGGAAGGCGTCCACCGCGAAGAGCAGCGCATTCGGGTCGAACGCCTCGGCTCCGGGGAGGGCGAGCCACCCGCGGAGCTCGCCTCGACCGCTGGGGCGCCCGGCAGTGAATCCCCTCGAGTCGGGTTCGAGGCGCACTTCGACCTGTTCCATGATCGCGACCCGGTGGCCGTTCGGCAGGTTCGGGATCAAGCGGGGGCAGTCCTCGTAGCTCGACTGGCTCCTCTCGGGCAGCCCGCCGTCCCAGTACGGAGCCGTGTCCCCGGCGAGCGAAGAGGCGGTGATGAGCGCCTCGACGCACGCCTTGCCGTCTTGCTCCATGCGGGCACGTATCTGGCTGGCCGAGCGACCAGCCCGTAAGAGCTCTGTCTCAATCAGGACGGGCCCGGGATCGGGGGAGTGCAGGTAGTGGGCGCTGGCGGCGATGACATGGTCGTGCGCGCTCGTCGACGTGCCGGCCCGGGCCAACATGGAGAGGAGGTAGCCGCCATTGGGCTTGGCCCCGATAGTCCACTCGGGGTCGACCTCGGCGGAGAAGCGGCCGGGCTCGAGCTGCGTCACGGCGCTGACCGCCGAGAAGATGCCCCTGCTCGAGCATCGGCGTCTCGGCTGTCATCGTCGCGCCGCGCCGATCAGAGGCTCGACGGCGCCCGGCCCCGGGGCAGCGCGGACGTCCCTCGGCCCCATCGGCTCCCCGCAGGCAGAACAGGTCAGGACGGCGTCCGAAACCTGCCCGCAGCCCTTGTGGGTCACCAACATCGGGGGACCGTCGGGAGCCGCGTACTTGTCGCCCCACTGGCGCATGGTGGTGATGATCGGCCACAGGTCGCGGCCCTTGTCCGTGAGCCGGTAGTCGAAGCGGGGAGGGTGTTCGCTGTAGGGGACCTTGGCCAGGACCCCGGTCTCCACCAGCCGGTTGAGGCGCTGGTCCAAGATGTTTCGGGAGATCCCGAGGCGCTCCTGGAACTGGTCAAAGCGGGTGACGCCCAAAAAGGCGTCGCGGACGATCAGCATCGACCACCATTCGCCCACGACCTCGAGACACTGCGCCACCGAGCAGTGCATGCCCGAGAAGCTCTTGCGTTCCATGCTTCCAGGCTAGTGAGTTGCTTCATAGAACGCAATGCCCTCTGGTGGGTATTGTGAAAAACGTGCCCGCAGGGGCTGCCCAGTCAAGGCGGAAGGAATGGCGGTTGTTTCGTCCTCCCGACCCCGCCGCTCACGCACCCAGGCCATCAACGGGTTCGTCGTCCGGGTCAGCTTCAACCAGTGGCCGTCTCGGTCCCGCCGATGGACCGGCAAGCGAGGGAGCGCCCGAAATCCCGGTCCTGGCCGGGAGCTGCGATGGCCCACGTCGGTCAGCTTGGCGCGGTCCGCGCCAGCCGCCGTCGACCCGGCGAACGACCGCAGCGTACGGAGATAACGCCACGTTCACGAACAGTTTACGTGGAAGAGGGCCTCTCGTCACCTGGCATTTCAATTGCGTCGTTAGTGTTCCGCGACGTCGGGTAGGTCGGCCATCGGTCACGCGCCCGGAACGGAACTGGCCGCCATCTAATTGGCGAACGTACGGGAGAAGGAACCACAACATGCCGTGCCAGCAGCGTCGCTCAGGACGAAGGTTCCGAGCGCAGGCTGTCGGGTCACACTCCTCCTTCCCTCATCCGTTGCTTCACACCGTCAGCCGCGTCGCACTCAATGGGGTTCATCGATCGGGTCACGCCGCGGTGACCGACCTGACCGTTCCCACGGTGACCGGTACCCCTGGTGCCGGACGGACTCGCCGTACCGTGACAGACAAGCCCAGCGGCGCTGACCGCCTCTTCGACCTGGTCACGTTGTCGGCCGGGGTCACCGTGCTCGTGCTGCTCACCCTGGTGGGCGTCTTCCTGCTCTGGCAGGGCCGCCACGCCTGGGCCTATTCGGGCTTCAGCTTCTTCACCACGGTCCAGTGGAGCACGAACACCATTCACGTCGTCATCGGTGTGGCGGGCCTGTTGTTCGGCACCGTCGTCGTTGCGCTGATTGCCGAATGTATCGCCGTACCCATGGGCATCCTGGCCGCCCTCTTCATCGCGGAATATGCGCCGCTCGGGATCCGCAAGGTCTTGCAAGGGCTGATTGACCTGCTGGCTGCCATCCCGAGCCTGCTGTTCGGGCTCTGGGGTTTCTTGACGCTCCAGTACCAGATCGAGCCGCTGTCGCGCTGGCTGACCACCTACTTCGGGTGGATTCCGATCTTCAAGACCAGCCAGCGGTTCCAGCCTCTTGAGCTCCATGTTCATCGCCGGCATCGTCGTCTCTCTCATGTGCATCCCGATCGTGGCCTCCATCTGCCGGGCCGTCTTCGCGCAGACCCCGCCGGGTGAGAAGGAAGCCGCCTTGGCCCTGGGTGCCACGAAGTGGGGGATGATCCGCACGGTCGTGCTGCCCTATGGCAAGGGCGGGATCATCGGCGGTTCCATGTTGGGCCTCGGGCGTGCTCTGGGTGAGACGATCGCTGTCACCCTCCTCCTGCCGCAGGTGCCACTCATCTCGAGCCACATTCTCGAGCAGGGAGGCGGGACCATCGCGGGATTCATCGCCCAGCGAGCGGGGAGCGATCCGTTCACCGTCTCAGGCCTCATGGCCGCCGGCCTTGTCCTGTTCTGCCTCACCCTGACCACCAACCTGATCGCCTCTACCATCGTCTCCCGGAGCCGATCAGGAGCAGGAGTCGACCTGTGACGTCGGTGGTCGAGCACCCACGCACGGACCACGCTTCGGACGAGGCCGGCGGCCCACCGCTCCCGCCGGACAGCCCGTCACCCCAGCGTCCCGTTCCTCGGCGGCGGCCCCGCCGGCCGAAGAGTCTGACGAAGATGGACGTCCTCATCGTGGCCGCCGCCGCCGTCAGCTCCATCAGCCTCTGCTGGCTCATCTTCTCGATCCTGACCGACGGTGTCGGGTGGCTGCTCTTCTGGATCGTGGCCTACCTGTTGTTCTTGGCCATCTATTTCGTAGCCACCTATGACCGGGTGGGATGGTTGGCGGCCGTCGACCGGACCGTCAGCGTCGCCGTGGCCACCGCCATGGTGATCGTGCTCATTCCCCTTGCCTGGCTGGTCACCTACATCTTCATCAAGGGCCTCCCGGCCCTCCGGCCCAGCTTCTTCTTCCACGACCAGCGGGGTGTCACCCCGACCCAGCCGGCCACGGCGGGCGGTGGACTGCACGCGATCGTCGGGACGATCGAGCAAGTGGGGCTCGCCTTGTTGATCTCGCTTCCCTTGGGCACGGCGGCGGCCTTCTTCCTCAACGAGAGCAAATCGAAGTTGCGACGTCCGGTGCGGATCTTCGTCGATGCCATGAGCGGCATGCCGTCCATCGTGAGCGGCTTGTTCATCTACGCCACCCTGATCATCCCCCTTTCCAAGGACAACGATTTGTTCTCGTTCAACGGCTTCATGGCGTCCTTGGCCCTGTCGATGACGATGATGCCGACCATCTGCCGGGCCATTGAGGTCGTGCTCCGGCTCGTGCCGAATGGCCTCCGGGAGGCTGGGCTGGCCCTTGGGGCCTCGCGGGCCAAGGTCGTGCTCTCCGTCGTCCTCCCCACGGCATCGACCGGCGTGGCGACCGCGGCCATCCTCGGCATTGCCCGCGAGGCGGGCGAGACCGCACCGCTGCTGTTCACGGCCTTTGGCTCCAACCTCATGAATGCCAACCCGTTCAAAGGACCGCAAGAGAGCCTGCCGCTCTTCATCTACCGCTTCGTCCGCACCCAATCGACCGCCGACATCCAGCGTGGCTACGCCGGCGCGCTGGTCTTGCTCGTGCTGATCCTGGGCCTCTTCGTCGTGGCCCGGATCATCGGACGTGACCGGTCCGTGGCCAAGAAGCGCCGCATTCGCCTCCGTCCTGCCCGCCGGCCGTCAGAGCCGCTGCCCACCGCGCCCCGGCTGCTGGCGTCCACGTCACAGCCTGTTGGCCCGATGCCCTCGGCCCAGGGAGAGACGTGACCGACCTCCACGTACCCCAGCCGGAGGGAACCCTGAACCACTCGGCCGGCGTCGCCGGCGAGAACGAGACTTCGCACGATGGCGCGGAGCACACGGCCCAGGTTCCCGCCGTCGAGGGCGCTGCGGTCGTCCCGACGTTGATCGGTGGCCCACCTCCGGGCGCGGCCGCCCTCGAGGCGCGAGACGCCTGTGCGTGGTTCGGCGACCACTTGGCCCTCGAGGGCGTGTTCCTGACGATGGCGTCCGGTGAGGTGACCGCTCTGATCGGACCGTCGGGCTGCGGCAAATCAACCTTCTTGCGGCTGCTCAATCGGATGCACGAACTGGTGCCCGGGTCCGCCATGGCCGGTGAGATCCTGCTCGATGGCGAGGACATCTACGGCGCCGACATGCGTGCCCAGGTCATCCGCACCCGGATCGGCATGGTCTTCCAGAAGCCCAATCCGTTCCCTGCGATGAGTATCCGGCAGAACGTGCTGAGCGGGCTGAAGCTCACCAAAATCCGTTGCAGCGACCACGATGCACTGGTCGAGCAGTCGCTCCAGCGGGCCGGTCTGTGGCGGGAGGTGCGCGATCGGCTCGATAGCCCGGGCGGTGCGCTCTCGGGTGGCCAGCAGCAGCGTCTGTGCATTGCGCGGTCACTCGCTGTGGCTCCGAACGTGTTGCTCATGGACGAGCCCTGCTCCGCCCTGGACCCCACGTCGACCGGGCGAATCGAAGAGACAATCATGGAGCTGCGCAACGACGTGACGGTGGTGATCGTCACGCACAACATGCAGCAGGCGCGGCGTGTCTCAGACCGGTGCGTCTTCTTCCTGGCCGCGGAGAACGAGCCCGGGCGTCTGATTGAGCAGGGCCCGACCGAAAAGATGTTCGATTCACCGGAAGACCCGCGCACCCAAGACTACGTCCATGGCAGGTTTGGGTGAAGCGCTCCCCCTCGCTTCGGCTGCCCGTGCTGGCCGCGCTCTCGCTCGCTGTCTCGCTGGTCGCCACCCTGGTCCTCCTGGGTGGTGCGAGCGCGCCGGCGGGAGCGGCCAACCTTGCTCCGGCCAACGGCCAGGGGTCCACCTACGCTGCGCTGGCTTTCCAGGAGTGGACCCAGAGTGTGCAGAACCAGGGACTGAACCTCAACTACACGCCCACCAGCTCGCCCGCCGGGTTGGAGGCCTACAGCCAGAACACGGCCGACTTCGCCGGAACCGAGGCCGAGTTCTCCGAGCTCCTTCCCGGGCAGCCCAGCAACCCGCCACGCGGATTCGAGTACACGCCCGACGTCGCCGGGGCGACGGCCATCATGTACAACGCCGCCGCTCACCGCCAGCGGGCAGGACCCCATCACCTCGCTGCGCCTGTCGCCCATGACGATTGCCAAGATCTTCTTGGGCCTCATCAACAACTGGGATGACCCGGCCATCAGCGCCGATAACGGTGGGGTCAAGCTCCCCAACCAGCACATCACGGTGGTCTGTCGGACCGGGCAGTCGGGCACGACGGCGCTGTTCTACGACTTCGTCGCCCACACTGACCCCACGGGCTACGCGGCCTGGGCGGCGCAGAACGGCTTCTCAACCGGCTCGAGGCTCCTCGAGGTCGATGATGCGAACTCGCCGGCCAACATGGCGTGCCAGTCGGGCTCGGACACGGAAGCGAACTACATAGCCGCTAACCGCTGGACCATCGGTTACGACGAGTTCGGCTACGCCAAGGTCTATAACGACAACGTCGCCTGGGTGCAGAACGCCTCGGGCAACTGGGTGCAGCCGTACGCAGTCAACATCAGCGCCGCCCTGCAATCGGCCCAACTCGCCCCCGACACCTCGCAGAACCTGACGGGCGTTTACACCAGCACCAACCCGCTGGCCTACCCGATCTCCGCCTACTCCTACATTTTGGTCCAGTGTGCGCCGAACTCAGCGCGTTCTACGTGTATCTCGCCGTATCCGAATCCGGGCATCGCCAACACCCTGGCCCAGTTCATGGACTACATCGCCTGCGCCGGCCAGGTCGAAATGTCCGCAATCGGCTACGCGCCCTCTGCCACCCCAGCTGTCCCAGTTCCTGGCCAACGCGGTCGGCTGGATGCTGGGGCAGCCGGCTCAGCAGCTGAGCGCCTCGAACTGCAGCAATCCCACCTTCAGCGGGAACCTGGGCGCCGGCTCGTCGCCACCCCCACTACCTCCCATCGGCAACGCAGCCGGAGCAGCGGCGGCCGGTACCGGCAGCGGGCAAACAGGTGCAACAGGTACGTCCGGCGCCGCCGGGTCGGCTGCCACCTCCGAAGCCCTGGCGTCAGGCAGCGGTGGAACCGCCGCCGGCGCGAGCGGGACTGTTTCGGCAGCCGGGAAGACCCACGCGTCCAAGTCAGTGACGTCGCCCACGCAACCCGCGGATCCTGCTGCCCTGGTGGGCGGCGATTTGCCGACGAGCCCATTGGTACCACTGCTCGCCCTTCTGATCATCCTCGCCCTTCCTGTCGCCATCTTGTCCATCAAACGAAGGCGTGAAAGCCACAGAACAGCAATCGAGCGCGAGCACGACGCATCGTTCACAACGACCACAAAGAACGAGCCATGAGCACAGCACCTCAGCACCCACGGCCCTGCCCCCGGTCGATGTCACGCGCCAGAGGACACCGCACCATGGGCGCGCTGCTCGTCCTGCTGGGGCTGGTGAGCGGGCTGGCGATCGTCGTGACGGGGTTTCTTGGTCCCGCTGGGGTCGCACGGGCGGACACAACGCCCGACAACAACGACAACCCCTACTTCACGCTCACCATGAGTCCCTCGGCCACCCAGAATTTGGTCGATGGCCAGGCCATGCCGTTCACGGTCACGCGCACCGCGCTCGGGGAGAGCACTGGGTTGGAGATTGCCGCCGTAGGCACCGGGTGGTGCGCATCCGACGTCCAACTTCCCGTCTCCGAAAGTCCAGGCACCCAGAAGTTCAACGCGAGGTACACCGGGTTTCCCTTGGTCGAATCCACCACTGCCGGAGCGCCTCCCCTGAACTGTCTCGACTACGTCAACTCCGATTTGAGCGCCATAATCGCCAACGGCGGGGCGCTGCCGGCCATTGTTCCACAGCCGAATACCGTCACGAACGTCGCTGGGACGGCAGGTGACTATCCCACGGTGAGCGGCCAGGCATTGGCCGAGGTCGGCGAGGGCGGACAACAGCCATTGCCATTCAACAACCTTTCGGTCAGCTGCCTGCCCAGTCAGCCGTGCACGTTCGCCCTTGCCGTCTGGACGGAGAATGTGCTCACCCCGGGTGTGGACAACGTCTATTTCCTCGGGGTTCCTGTTACCTTCCTCGACTCGTCGGCCGGGCTGGCCTGCGATGGTCCGGCACCAGGTCAGATCGCCAGCACGAGTCCCGATCGTCTAGGCGAGCCCCTGACCGAACTGGGGATCGACGCCTGTCAGAGCGGGACTGGGGGCGGGCACGCGCTCACGCTTAACCTCGCGTCGGGCTACAGCGACGACAAGGCGCTGTGCGCCTTCGCCAGCGACAGCGTCGACCTGGCGTACAGCGCAGTCGGCTACGCGGCATCGGGGTCGGACTTCTCACCTGCGAACTGTCAAGGGGGCGCGGAACCGTCGCGTCCCTACGTTGCCGTACCGATCGCATTGAACGCGGTGGTGCTCGCACACTCGCCGAACGTGCTGCAGCTGGGGCCCTATAGCGGCTTCGGCACGGCGCTCACCGGCTATTCGCAGCTCAGGATTACCCTCGCTCAGTTCGCCCAGCTCCTGAGCAACGGCGGCTACGAGGACGCCTCGGGGAACGGACAAGTGACGAGCGACAGCGGGACCTGGGGCAGCGAGCTCGGCCAGGGCCTGCTGGCGCTGAACCCTCAGCTCTCGAGCGGCTACCAAGATACCTGCCCAGTCTGCGCGGTTGTCGGCACCGGCCCCGGGTCGGGAGTCGCTGCAACGTCGGGGACCGATGCCACCACCTATCTGACCACCAGCTTCCTGAAAGCGACGGTGCCCACGCAGCTGGCCAGCGCGCCCGATTATCAAGCCGCGTTCGGCTCTGAACCCCTTGGCACCATCTCGAACTTCGGCGCGCCGCCTCCCTCGTACGACACCCAGACCTACACGGGACGGGGCATCCTCGCCCACTACACGACACCTTTGTCCGGGAGCGCATGGTGGGCCCTCACAGACGCCGCCACGGCAGCGGCGACCTGGGGTGGTCTCGACGACTTCGCCCTGCAGACGCCCGACTCGCTGACGGCCGCCACTCCCGCCCAAGCGACCTACGTCGCCCCGAACACATCGTCCATGCAGGCGGCAGTGGCGGACATGACGGCACAGCCCGACGGCACCTTGCTTCCGAACCCGAACGGCGGAGCCGTGGACGGCGTCGAGCCCTACCCACTCACCTACGTCGAATACGCCATCGCCCCGGCTCAGCCTCTTCTCAACAGCGATTGCACCGCAAACACCGCCGCCCAAACAGCGTTGAGTCAGTGGCTGACCTTCCTCGTGAACCGGGGTCAGGACGACCTGCCGGCGGGGATGGCACCGTTGCCGAACACGCTCTTCGCCCAGGCAACGGCCGACATCGCCAAGGTCGGGGCCGCGCCCCGGCCTGTACACCGACCGCCGCGGCGGCGGGCGCGAACTCGAGCGCGCCCTCTGCAGGGTCCCCGTCCTCGTCCTCGTCGACGCCCTCGGGCTCCAGCGCTGCAAGTCCCTATGCGCTCGGATCTTCGGATGTCTCATCGGACGGCGCCGGCGCGGCCGACGGCTCGACGTCTTCGCAGACGAGTCACGGCAATGCCGCTACTGCTTCGCCGACGGGATCGTCACGGGCGGCGGCCCTGAGCCTGGCCGCGTTCGGAACGGTCTCGGCCAACGGCTGGGCCCTGCCCCTTCTCGGTATTCTGGTCCTGACCTTGCTGTTGCCGGGCCTCGTCCTCTTGATTTCCGGTCGGTCGTTGAGCCAGGCCTTCGGCGGGCTCCGGTCCCAGGCGCAGCCTGCTGCTGCTGCCGACGTTCCGCCGGTGCAGGAAGGCCTCGGAGAGACATGACGGTCACGCATGCCTCCGCACCCCCGAGGGCAGACGAGTTCCATGGCTCCGATCCGATCGAGATCGCACCCGTGGCCGCTGAGGGTGAGGAGGTGGAGACAGCAACTGGGCGTTGGTCGCCAAGCCTCCGGCTGGTCATCGTCGGCTCGCTCACGGTGATCGTCGTCTTCTTCGTCGCGGTGGGAGCTGTGATTTATGGGGTCGGCTCGCTGGTGCAGGCACGCGATCAGCGGGCCCTGATGGCCACCGAGCGCCTCAGTATCTCGAACGCGGCGGTGCTGGACAAAGCGTTGGACAAGGTGACTCTCCCGACGCAACCGACGATGGTGGGCCAGCCGGTCGGCGTGTTGGCCATCCCGGCGTTGGGCATCAACCAGGCGGTGGTGGAGGGAGTCGGTTCGAGCCAGACCGTCTCGGGCCCGGGTCATGTCCCCGGCACGGCCGGCCTCGGTCAGCCAGGCAACGCCGCTGTCGTTGGTCGCAACGCTGGCTACGGGGGCGTCTTCGGGCGGCTGAATCAGCTCAAGCGTGGCGACAAGGTCCTCACGGCGACCACCGAAGGTCAGTCCATCTACATCGTCCGTCGCGTGACTGCAGTAACTATCGGGTCCGCGCCATCAACATCGGGTGCGGCACCGACATCGGGCGCGGCACCGACGGTGACGCTCGAAACGCTCTACCGGCACACGTCTGACAACCGCCTGACCCTGGTCACTTCGGCCTCCTCTCTGCCGTGGAACAGCAGCCGGGCCATCGAAGTAACGGCGATACTACGTGGCAAGCCGTATGTGGCGACGCCCCAGGCAGCACGAAGTTCAGGTCAACTGGGCAACGCGGGCGAATCGGGCGCCTGGGCCGAGCTGGTCCTGAGTCTGCAAGCCCTGGCCGTGATCGCCGTAGGTGCGGTCCTCCTCTATCGTCGCTGCACTGTCCGTACTGCATATCTGTTGAGTACAGCTCCGCTTGTGGCATTCACCGTCTTGGCAGCCGAAAGCCTCAGCCGCCTCCTGCCCGCGTGGACGTGACGCGCGTGTACACCATCCAATGCGAGAAATGCCGCGTCGAATGCCGAAGCGCAACGCAAGGTCCGGCGGCCCTCCAGAACCGCTAGACATCAGCACTTTGCAACGATCTGTGAATGTACGAATCGAAATCTATGAAGTTATGGGACAGAGCCCTCAGGAGGAAAGCGTGATCCGAAGCGACGAAGTGGCGACCAGTGCGCCGGCGAAGCAGCCGCGTGTCCGGACGGCCCGGTGGCGCGGCATGACCGTGGGGATGGCCAGCCTGGTCGCCGTGCTGGGCACGGCGCTCGTTCCCGTTTTGAGCCCGGCGGGGGCGGCGGGGGACTCGGTCACTGTCCTCACCGGTTCCGCTGGGAGCGCCACGCCCTCTCTGGGTGTCCCGGCACCGGAGGCTTCGGCCAAGATCAGCCCCACCTACGTGGCCTACAACCCCTCCAATGGCGACACGGCCGTGGCCTCGACACAGGCGGGCTCGGTCTACGTCTACCTGATCGCAGGGGCGTCGGAGCCCAACGAGTACAACATCCAGACCGCTCCGAACCCGTCGCCCGCCTTCGGAAGCCTCACATCGGGTGACGCCTACCTGGTGGCCGGCACCGGCACGGCCGGACTGATCGCGCAGCCCGGGAACAACCAGTTCGGCAACTCGACCACGGCGGTGGCCACGGCGAACCCGATCACGCCGACGTCGGTCGCCTTCGATCCCAACGGCAACCTCCTCATCGCCGGCGAGAACGGAACTGTCTCGGCCATTCAGGTCGTGGCCAAGACCACGGGCACCTTCTATGGCGTGTCCATGACCGCGGGTGACCTCTACACCATCGCCGACGTCGGTGTGTCGGGTGCGCCGTCCTCGGCCATCAACATGGGCGCCGTGGCGGCACCGGCCAACGGGATGTCCGTCGACTCGAGCGGCAACATCGTGGTGGGAAACGGTATCGGCGTCGACTTCGTCAATGAGCAGGCCTCGGGCACCCTCAGCCTTTACGGCAAGAGCATCGCGGCCCAGTCCTCTGTGATCATCGCCGGGTCCCTGCGTGGAGGCACCGACTGCTCCGCGGGAGCCGCCAGTGCCTCGGCGTCGTCGCTCTACTTCCAGAGCCCGGCGCCCTACGTCGACAGCTCGGACAACGTCTACCTCTCCGACAACGAGAGCGGCGGCTCCAGCGGTGGCGGCTGTGACTGGGTCCTCCCGGCGCAGTCGGGCACCCTCGACGGCCTGAGCGTCACCGCGGGCAACGCTTACAAGCTGGCCGGCAACGGTGGCACCACGGCCACGTCGAGCGGCACGGCCGGGGTCGACGCCAATGTGGCTGGCACCAGCCAGATGACCCTCGACGGCGCCGGAAACGTCGACTTGGCCGTCAGCGGTGCCGCGTCCGGCACCAGCCCGGCCCTCCAGGTCCTGGCCGAGAGCACGGCCACCTACTACGGCGTCTCGATGACGGCGGGCGACATCTACACGGTCGCCGGCGGTCCGTCGAACACCTTGGCCACGCTCAGTGGCCCGACCTCGCTCCTCAACGCCGGGGCCGGGAACCTGTACTTCACCGACGGAGCGGCCTCGAGCGCGAATCTCGACGAGTTCTCGGGTGCTCCGACGGCTCCGATAGCTGTCCCCGTGGTCTCGAGCGTCAGCCCGGATGCCGGACCCCTAGGCGGCACCACGGGCGTGATCATCACCGGCAGCAACTTCACCGGTGCCACGGCCGTCGATTTTGGGACCGGCCACGCCGGCACGGATGTCGCGGTCGTGTCGTCGTCTGAGATCACGGTCAATGCACCCGCAGAATCTGCGGCCACCGTCGACGTGACGGTGACCACCCCCAACGGCACCTCTGCGACGAGCAGTGCGGACCAGTTCATCTACACGGCTGCACCGACGGTCACAGCCATCAGCCCGAGCTCCGGTCCCGCCGGGGGAGGCACCAGCGTCATGGTCACGGGTTCCAACCTGGCGGACGCCACCGCGGTCAAGTTCGGGTCCACGTCTGGGACCATCACCGCCGACGGAGCGGGATCGATCACGGTGACCTCGCCGGCCGGCACGGGAACGCAGGACGTCACGGTCACGACGGCCGGTGGCACCTCGGCCACCTCGGGCGCCGACCAGTTCACCTACACGGCGGTGCCGACGGTCTCATCCGTCAGCCCGAACGCCGGACCCCTGGGCGGCACCACGGGCGTGACCATCAGGGGCACCAGCTTCACCGGTGCCACAGCCGTCGATTTCGGGACCGGCGAAGCCGGCACGGAAATCACCGTCGTGTCGTCGTCTGAGATCACGGTCAATGCACCAGCCGAATCTGCGGGCACTGTCGACGTGACGGTGACCACGCCGGTCGGCACCTCACCCACTTCGAGTGCCGACGAGTTCACCTACACGGCGGCGCCGACGGTCGCAGCCATCAGCCCGACCTCCGGTCCCACCGGTGGCGGCACCAGCGTCATAGTCACGGGTTCCAACCTGGCAAACGCCACGGCGGTCAAGTTCGGGACCACGGCCGGGACCGTCACCGCCGACGGAGCGGGGTCGATCACGGTGACCTCGCCGGCCGGCACGGGAACGCAGGACATCACGGTCACGACGGCCGGTGGCACCTCGGCCACCTCGGTCGCCGACCAGTTCACCTACATTCCGGCACCGACGGTCACAGCCGTCAGCCCGAACGCCGGACCCCTGGGCGGCACCTCGGGCGTGACCATCACGGGAAACAACTTGTCCGGCGCCACGGCCGTCGATTTCGGGACCGGCCACGCCGGCTCGGATGTCACTGTCGTGTCGTCGTCTGAGATCACGGTCAATGCACCGGCCGAATCTGCCGCCACCGTCGACGTGACGGTGACGACCCCCGGTGGCACCTCCGCCGCCTCGGTCGCCGACCACTTCACCTACATACCGTTGCCGTCGGTCACTGCCGTCAGCCCGGATGCCGGACCCCTGGGCGGCACCACGGGAGTCACCATCAGGGGCACCAGCTTCACCGGTGCCACGGCCGTCGATTTCGGGACGGGCCAAGCCGGCACGGATGTCACCGTCGTGTCGTCGTCTGAGATCACGGTCAATGCACCCGCCGAATCTGCGGCCACAGTTGACGTGACGGTGACGACCCCCGGTGGCACCTCGGCTACTTCGAGTGCCGACCACTTCACCTACACGGCGGCGCCGACGGTCACAGCCGTCAGCCCGACCTCCGGTCCCGGCGCTGGCGGCACCAGCGTCACGGTCACGGGTTCCAACCTGGCCAATGCCACCGCGGTCAAATTCGGAACCACGGCCGGGACCGTCACCGCCGACGGAGCGGGATCCATCACGGTGACCTCGCCGGCCGGCACGGGAACGCAGGACATCACGGTCACGACGGCCGGTGGCACCTCCGCCATCTCTGGCGCCGACCAGTTCATCTACATTCCGGCACCGGCGGTCACAGCCGTCAGCCCGAGCGCCGGACCGGTGGCGGGCGGCACCAGCGTCACGGTCACCGGTACCAACCTGGCGAACGCCACCGCAGTCAACTTCGGGACCACGGCCGGGACCATCACCGCCGACTCAGCGGACTCCATCGCGGTGACCTCGCCGGCCGGAGCGGGAACGGTCGACGTGACTGTCGTCACACCTGGTGGCACCTCGGCCACCTCGAGCGCCGACCAGTTCAGCTACCCACCGAACATATCCGGTGCGACGCAACAGGCCGGCGGGTTTTCCGCCAGCCCCACCGGTACAGCCACCGCCGCTCTCCCCGGTTCGCCTTCGCCCACCACGGCGAGCGGCTCCGGGGTCGGAGCACTCACGGTTGCCCAGTATTCGAGCAACCCGACAGGTGGCGCAGTCTCGGGCGGTACCGGCGTGTACTACGACGTCGAGCTGGCAACTGGGAGCGACTTTTCCTCCGTGACCATCACGGTGTGCGCGCTCGGCACCGGTGGCCAGTCGATCTCGTGGTGGACCGGATCCGCATGGGTGCCATTCTCGAGCCAGACATTCAGCTCGTCGACCGGGTGCGTTACCGCCACCGTCAACAGCAGCACGTCGCCCACGTTGGCCCAGCTGACGGGGACTCCCATCGCCGCGACCCTCCCCGTGTCGGTCGGTGGCTACTGGTCCGTCGCTTCCGACGGGGGGATCTTCTCCTACGGTGACGCCGTGTTCCACGGCTCGACCGGAGGGACGACGCTCAACAAGCCCATCGTCGGCATGGCGGCGACCCCGAGCGGAAACGGCTACTGGTTGGTGGCTTCCGACGGCGGGGTCTTCGCCGAGGGCGACGCCGTGTTCCACGGCTCGACCGGAGGGATGCACCTCAACCAGCCGATCGTCGGCATGGCGGCGACCCCGAGCGGAAACGGCTACTGGTTGGTGGCTTCCGATGGCGGCATCTTCGCCTTCGGAGACGCCACCTTTTACGGTTCGACCGGAGGAATGCATCTCAACCAGCCGATCGTCGGCATGGCCGCGACGCCGAGTGGACGTGGCTACTGGTTGGTGGCCTCCGACGGCGGGATCTTCGCCTTCGGTGACGCCACGTTCTATGGCTCTTCCGGAGCGATGCACCTCAACAAGCCAATCGTGGGCATGGCGTCGACCCCCAGTGGCAACGGCTACTGGTTGGTGGCTTCCGACGGTGGCATCTTCAGCTACGGCGCCGCTCCCTTCGAGGGCTCGGCGGGCGCAACCACACTCAACAGGCCGATCGTGGGCATGGCGCCCACGGCCAGCGGCAAGGGCTACTGGCTGGTCGCCTCCGACGGTGGCATCTTCAACTACGGCGATGCCGGCTTCGACGGCTCGGCGGGAGGGATGGACCTCAACCAACCGATCGTCGGCATCGCCGCCCACCCGGAAGGCCTCTGATGCGGCGTAGCGCCAAGGTCCAGGCCAGCCCTCCGGAGAGATCCTCGGGGCGGCGATTCACCGCTATGGGCATCATGTCTGCGGCGGTGTCGGTGGTCCCGGCCATTTTGCTGGGACCACCGGTGGGGGCGACCAGCACGCTGGGGCCGCTCAAGTCAGTGGGGTGCGCTCCGCTGGCGGACGACCCCGCGGTCGAGGCCCCTCTCTACGCCCAGCAGGAAGGGGCCAGCTCCAGGTCGGACGGGTGGTGGTGCCAGCTACCGCACGCCACCCAGGTGCCCGGCGGCTTGCTCCCGCTGCGGCGTGACGTGGCGCCGCTGCCCCAGAATTTCGCCATCTATGAGACGGTGTATTCGCCGAAGGGAACCACAAAGGATGCATCCATCACCGCGAACGGGCCACGGGCCATCGTCGTCGAGGTGAAGGCCAACAGCGCCGTGGCACCAGGCAAGACGGCTCGGACCCCGCAATTCACGAGTTCTCAGAAGGTGGTCCTCAAGAAGGGCATCACGGCGAACGTGCTCACCAGTGGTGGGCAGACCGATGTGAGCTGGTCGTTTCCGACGACGGGTGTGCCCAGGTACCTGAGTGCCGTGTCCTCTGTGACCGTGGCTGGTTTCGGCGTTCCGGCTTCGGTGGTCATCGCCGTGGCGAAACACATCCAGCCCCTCTGATGGCCGAGCGCGGCATCGGTTCCCTACGGCGCCTCCGGTTTCTCGGCCCGGTCTGCGCCAGCGTGATACTCGGGCTCGCCCTGGTGGTCGGCTCCCTTCCCGCGGGTGCCGCCTCGACGACATCGAATTCGGGTCCGCCGGCGGTCAACTCATCGTCGGCCACCACAACGACTACCCAGCTGACCCTGGCGTTTTGGGAACAGCGCTACGAGCACGACATCGGCGTCCTGGCAGACGACGTGCTTGTCGTGGTTGACGACGGCAAGCGGGCGCAGCACCGCGTCACGAAGGCAGAGGTCAAAAGGACCGTGAACGATTGCCGAACCTGGGCCTCCGATGCAGGGAAGGCCCGCGCCGCGGCTCCACCCATCCCGATGGCCGGTGCCGAACAGGCCTGGACGAGCATGATCGGGACGTCGGCCCTCGGGGCGGCGGATTGCCTAGCCGCACTGCAGCATGGGTCGCGCCGCGCCGCCAAAGACTTCCAGAAACGAGTGCAGATCATGCAGAAGGACGAAGCGGCCCTGAAGATTGACCTCGACGGCTCCTAGGTCCAAGGCCCCGATTCGCTTCGGGGTATCCCCGCGAAACACCACCCCGCAGCGGGTTTCTCGTCGGCTGAGTGAGTTGGAAGTGCGAGGCCGCTCGTGGACTTCGACGGCCTTGAACGCCGACGGTGAGCTCGGACGCTCGACGAATTGCTCGAAGTCGTGCGCAGATGCGGTCGCGGTGCTCGGCCAGCAGGGCCGGAGACGGGTTGGTTCCTCCCAGTTGATCCACGAAACTGCAGCTCGCTGTCCTCGAACGGTGGCCTGGGCGTTCCCATAGACCTGCTCTCCACCCTTCCGGCGAGCCCCAGTCTTCAGGATGCACGGAGGTGGACGAGGATCGGCTCGGGCGGCTTGCAGCACGCAACAGCGCCCAAACCCGAAAGAGACTCACACCGCAGTCACGTGAAGTGGGTCCGAGTCGCGTCTGGAAGCTTGCCGTGTGAGGCTCGCTTGCTGATCACCCATGGGGCCAGGAGCCCTTTCCCATGGTGCTCAACCCACCGTCACGTCGAAGACATCGCAATCCATAGCCAGCCCTCTCGCCATAACGCTCGAGGTGAAGGCCGCCGATGCCCCTATGTGGCCGCAGGCGTCTGAACAAGGACTATCTGAGACGCGACGACCGCGAAGGCGGCGCAATTTTGGCCGGTGTGCTGAGCCACTTCCAGGCCGCGCAGGGGGTCCCTCGACCGCTTGCGTCAAAACCGGTTTCGCCGCAGATCGAACCGCACCCCTTGTTTACCCAAAGATTAGCTGGTGTGCGCGCAACGTTACCTTGAAGTTCATCTCTGCTCGTTAAGGTCGCTGCGTCCGGATGGGGATTGGTGAATCCAGGGGCGGTGATAGCCGACCCGTTTTGCGGATTCCGCTGCCTGCTCTCCTCGTCATACTGTCCATCAAACGAAAGCGTGGAGCCACAGAAGAGCAGCTCGAATGGGTTATGTCGCGTTCGAGTTCATCGCGCCGTTTCACAATGAACCTCACAAAGGAGCGAAAAAAACAGTGAAATACAAGGGATCAATGTTGAGCAGAGGGATCCTCGCCGGAGCCATGGTGCTGGCCGGTGGCGGCGCCGCCGTCGCCTTCGCCGCCACACCCGCCGGGGCCAGCAACACCGAGGTGACGGCCGTGGGCTCGTTCACGACCTTTTTCATGATGCATGCGCTGTTCCCCGAGGTCAACAACATCAACCCCAACGCGGAGTCAGGCAGCGAGACGCAGAGTATCGCCTCTGACTCCGAGACCTGCTCGGGTGGCATTACCTACAGCACGTCGCATCAGCCTCCCAACGGCTCAGGCCAGGGCAAGGGGAGTACGGCCGGAGTCGAAGGTCTGGCTACGGAGGAGGGACTGGCCGCAGACGAGCAGGGCTGCATCGACTTCTCCCGGTCGTCATCACCTCCGGCGCCGAACGCAGAGACGCTGCCGAGCACCAGCACTGAGACCGGTGACCCGACCCCGTCGAATCTCGACTATTACGCCTACGCGCTGGATGGCGTTGCGCCCTTGGTCGGGAGTGACGCCCCCGCCACCGCCAGCGACCCGACCCAGGACACGGGCACGGGGAACGGCTTGACGCTGGCCCAGGTCCAGAAAATCTACGAGTGCGTGTACACCAACTGGGACCAGATCGACGTCAACGGAACCTCGGGCACCAACTCACCTATCGTCTTGTTCTGGCCACAGGCGGGGTCTGGGACGCGGGCCGTCTACACCGATGTCCTCGGGTTCGACCCCACCAAGCCAGGGGTGGGCCCCGACACCTGCACCACCACTACCCAGCCGATCACCAGCTTCGGCTCCAGCAGCTTCGGCGCCGCGGGTAGCACACCCAATGAGGAGAACACCGAGGACGGCATCATCTACCAGAACAGCCTCGGTTGGCCGAACGCGGCGGGCGGAGCCGTCGCGGCCGGTAATGTCGCGGCAGCGGCCATCTACATCTACTCGGCCGGTAAGTTCAGCCAGGAGTGGAATGACCCCGCGGACTACAACTCGGGGACTACAGGCGGAAATAGCTGCCCTGGCAACGTCGGCACCTATTGCTCCAGCAACCTCGACGACGCCGACCTCAATGGCGCCAACTCGATGGGGAACTTCTTGGCCGGCACCCTATCCATGGCCTCGATGCAGAGCACTGGGGGCTCGGGCAAGACATACGTAGACGTGACGGGCCAGGCTGGTCGCTTCAACCAGGACAGCAACCGGGGCCTCACTGGTATCGACGGCACGACCGTGTCGGAGGCCAACGAGTGGTACCACAACCTCCCGTCGAACACGGGCGGCAACCCGTCGGACTCCACTGCCTCGGTTCCGGGCGTTCGGTACGTCTACAACATCGCTGACACGGTGTTGCCAGGTTACAACGGGGCCAAGATGCTCATCGGCTTCGATAACCAGGCCCATGGCACCAACAGTGTGCTGTGCAACGGCGACGACGCCAGCACCATCACCGCTCAGGGCTTCTTGCCGCTGACCAACGGCTCGGGGGCGCCTTCTGGCTCGGATCTGAACAGCTCCTTCTGCCGGGAGTTCCCCGGCTTGGCCTTCCCGGGTAAGGGCGGCACGTTGTCTTGGGCGACTCCCACCTTCGACGGCAGAAGCGACTGAGCGTGTCCTAGCGCCAGTGGTCCGGGCCGCTCAGGCCCGGACCACTGGCCGGGACGGCAACGTCGTTCCATAAACCGCGCAACCAAAGTTGTGGAATCCCGACAACGACATGAGATCAAGCACGAACGAGCTACGAGAACCGAGGAGGGCCTTCGGTAATGCCAAAGCGCAATGCCAGGCCCGACTTGCCCCCGGAACCCTCGAGACGCTCCAACCGTGCCGTCAGCACATTGCTTGTTTCATCCCATTCGAAACCACTCATAAATAAGAGTTCTCAGGAGGAAAGCGTGATCCGAAGCGACGAAGTGGCGAGTAGCGCGCCGACAAAACGGCGGCGCGCCCGGACCGCGCGGTGGCGCGGCATGACCGTCGGCGTGGCAAGCCTGACCGCGATGCTGGGCACGGCATTGGTACCCGGTCTGGGCCTCGCACCGGCGGGGGCGACCGGGCCAACGGTGACGACCATCGCCGGGCACTCCGACTCGACGACTCCTTCCCTGGGCGTCCCGGCAGCTGCGGGCTCGGCCAAGATCAGCCCCACCTACGTGGCCTACAACCCCTCCAATGGCGACACGGCCGTGGCCTCGACACAGGCGGGCTCGGTCTACGTCTACCTGATCGCAGGGGCGTCGGAGCCCAACGAGTACAACATCCAGACCGCTCCGAACCCGTCGCCCGCCTTCGGAAGCCTCACATCGGGTGACGCCTACCTGGTGGCCGGCACCGGCACGGCCGGACTGATCGCGCAGCCCGGGAACAACCAGTTCGGCAACTCGACCACGGCGGTGGCCACGGCGAACCCGATCACGCCGACGTCGGTCGCCTTCGATCGCAACGGCAACCTCCTCATCGCCGGTGCAGACGGATCCACCTCGGCCATTCAGGTCGTGGCCAAGACCACGGGCACCTTCTATGGCGTGTCCATGACCGCGGGTGACCTCTACACCATCGCCGACGTCGGTGTGTCGGGTGCGCCGTCCTCGGCCATCAACATGGGCGCCGTGGCGGCACCGGCCAACGGGATGTCCGTCGACTCGAGCGGCAACATCGTGGTGGGAAACGGTATCGGCGTCGACTTCGTCAATGAGCAGGCCTCGGGCACCCTCAGCCTTTACGGCAAGAGCATCGCGGCCCAGTCCTCTGTGATCATTGCCGGGTCCCTGCGTGGAGGCACCGACTGCTCCGCGGGAGCCGCCAGTGCCTCGGCGTCGTCGCTCTACTTCCAGAGCCCGGCGCCCTACGTCGACAGCTCGGACAACGTCTACTTCTCCGACAACGAGAGCGGCGGCTCCAGCGGTGGCGGCTGTGACTGGGTCCTCCCGGCGCAGTCGGGCACCCTCGACGGCCTGAGCGTCACCGCGGGCAACGCTTACAAGCTGGCCGGCAACGGTGGCACCACGGCCACGTCGAGCGGCACGGCCGGGGTCGACGCCAATGTGGCTGGCACCAGCCAGATGACCCTCGACGGCGCCGGAAACGTCGACTTGGCCGTCAGCGGTGCCGCGTCCGGCACCAGCCCGGCCCTCCAGGTCCTGGCCGAGAGCACGGGCACCTTCTACGGGGTCTCGATGACGGCGGGCGACATCTACACGGTCGCCGGCGGTCCGTCGAACACCTTGGCCACGCTCAGTGGCCCGACCTCGCTCCTCAACGCCGGGGGCGGAAACCTGTACTTCACCGACGGAGCGGCCTCGAGCGCGAATCTCGACGAGTTCTCGGGTGCTCCGACGACGGGCGTCCCCGTGGTCTCGAGCGTCAGCCCGAACACCGGCCCGGCGGCGGGCAGCACGAGCGTGACCGTGACGGGCACGAACCTGGCGGGCGCCACGGCGGTCGACTTCGGGACCGCCAACCCTGGAACGATCACCGCCGACTCAGCGACCTCCATCACTGTGACCTCGCCAGCCGGCACAGGGACGGTCAACGTCACGGTCACGACGCCGGTCGGTACCTCGGTCACCTCGAGCGCCGACCAGTTCACCTATGCGAGCAACCCCGGGGGAACCGTCGTTGTCTCCAAGTCGACCGGCCTGATCGGCAACTACCCCGACGACGTGTCTGGGACGGGTTGGACTCATGACACTTCTGTCACAATCCACGAGTGCGCCAGCACGACGTACAGCGCCTCGACGTGTGACGCAGCCAACCCGGCGAGCATGAACATCGGGACCGGCCGTACCGCAGGCGACTTCAAGGATGCGGTCATCCACGTGGCCGTGGGGACGATCGACACGAATAATGACACGTGCGGCGTGGCTGGTGCGGGGCCGTGCTACATCGTCGTCGTCGGGAACACCACCACGGACACCACCAGCAGCGGGGTCCTCAGCTTCACGCTGCCGAGCTTCACGCTGAAGAAGACGACCGGTGTGCTCGGGAACTACGTCGACAACGTGAAGGCGGCCGGGTTCCCGGCCGGCGACACGATCGTCGCCCAAGAATGTGATGCGAGCGTCTCGGTTCCGAGCACGGTCCCCGGTCACTGCGACTCGTCGACGGACATCTCCGGAACCGCCGGCGCGACCGGCAAAGTGGCGTTCAGCCCCACAACTGGAGTGAAGCTCCTGGTGGGCGATGCCTACTCGGACACGGCGAGCGGAACGTGCCAACTCGGTGGATCGTGCGCCATCGGCCTCACCGATTCGGACAACTCAGCCATCGGGGTCAGCACGGCTGTCACGTTCGCCGCCCCCGTGAGCGCCACCATCCACGAGTCGGCCGGTGTGCTCGGGAACTACGTCGACACCGTCAAGGTGGCCGACTTCCCGATCGGCGACACGGTCGTGGCCGAAGAGTGCGACCCGGCCCTCGTCATTCCGACCACCATTAGTTCGAACTGTGATGCCTCGACGCAGATCACGGGAACCGTGGGCGGAAAGGGCGCAGCCGTCTTCAGCCCCACGGGAGTGAAGCTCCTCGAAGGTAGTGCCTACTCGGACAGTGGGAACGGAGCGTGCCCGATTGGTGGGAGCTGTGAAGTCCTGGTCAGTGACTCGGACAATCTGAGCATCGGCACGGACGTGTCATTCAGCTTCGCGGCGCCGGCGGCGACCGCCAAGGAAACAGCCAACGTTGCGGCGAACTACATCGACAAGGTGACGGCCACCAAGTTCGCGGTCGGTGACACGGTGACGGCCCAAGAGTGCGATCACACTGTCACCTCTGGCACTCTGGCTACTAACTGCGATCCCGCAACGCAGATCTCGGGGACGGTGAACGCCAAGGGCGAGGTGCCCTTCTCCGCCGCTGGGGTCAAGATCCTCGTCGGGAATGCGTACTCAGAAAGTGGCAGCGGATCGTGCCCCGCGGGTGGAACGTGCGACATCGTCGTCAATGATGCGGCCAATGGTTCCTATGTTGCGATCCCAGTTGGTCTGGCTTCGTGACGGCATAAGTCGGTGAGGATCACCGGCTGATTCGAGCGATTGGTGCCGCCGACGGCTTTGATGCCGTCGGCGGCACCGCCGCGAATAACCATAAATATCGGATGGGAGCACGGGCGAGCGATGAACATGCAGCAATGCCGCATCGAATGCCAACGCTCAACGCGAGCCCCGGCTTTCCCCCCGGAAAACCGCTAGACATGAGTACTTCACAACGATCGACGAAGCTGTGCATCAGAGCCCTCAGGAGGAAAGCGTGATCCGAAGCGACGAAGTGGCGACCAGTGCGCCGGCGAAGCAGCCGCGTGTCCGGACGGCCCGGTGGCGCGGCATGACCGTGGGGATGGCCAGCCTGGTCGCCGTGCTGGGCACGGCGCTCGTTCCCGTTTTGAGCCCGGCGGGGGCGGCGGGGGACTCGGTCACTGTCCTCACCGGTTCCGCTGGGAGCGCCACGCCCTCTCTGGGTGTCCCGGCACCGGAGGCTTCGGCCAAGATCAGCCCCACCTACGTGGCCTACAACCCCTCCAATGGCGACACGGCCGTGGCCTCGACACAGGCGGGCTCGGTCTACGTCTACCTGATCGCAGGGGCGTCGGAGCCCAACGAGTACAACATCCAGACCGCTCCGAACCCGTCGCCCGCCTTCGGAAGCCTCACATCGGGTGACGCCTACCTGGTGGCCGGCACCGGCACGGCCGGACTGATCGCGCAGCCCGGGAACAACCAGTTCGGCAACTCGACCACGGCGGTGGCCACGGCGAACCCGATCACGCCGACGTCGGTCGCCTTCGATCCCAACGGCAACCTCCTCATCGCCGGCGAGAACGGAACTGTCTCGGCCATTCAGGTCGTGGCCAAGACCACGGGCACCTTCTATGGCGTGTCCATGACCGCGGGTGACCTCTACACCATCGCCGACGTCGGTGTGTCGGGTGCGCCGTCCTCGGCCATCAACATGGGCGCCGTGGCGGCACCGGCCAACGGGATGTCCGTCGACTCGAGCGGCAACATCGTGGTGGGAAACGGTATCGGCGTCGACTTCGTCAATGAGCAGGCCTCGGGCACCCTCAGCCTTTACGGCAAGAGCATCGCGGCCCAGTCCTCTGTGATCATCGCCGGGTCCCTGCGTGGAGGCACCGACTGCTCCGCGGGAGCCGCCAGTGCCTCGGCGTCGTCGCTCTACTTCCAGAGCCCGGCGCCCTACGTCGACAGCTCGGACAACGTCTACCTCTCCGACAACGAGAGCGGCGGCTCCAGCGGTGGCGGCTGTGACTGGGTCCTCCCGGCGCAGTCGGGCACCCTCGACGGCCTGAGCGTCACCGCGGGCAACGCTTACAAGCTGGCCGGCAACGGTGGCACCACGGCCACGTCGAGCGGCACGGCCGGGGTCGACGCCAATGTGGCTGGCACCAGCCAGATGACCCTCGACGGCGCCGGAAACGTCGACTTGGCCGTCAGCGGTGCCGCGTCCGGCACCAGCCCGGCCCTCCAGGTCCTGGCCGAGAGCACGGCCACCTACTACGGCGTCTCGATGACGGCGGGCGACATCTACACGGTCGCCGGCGGTCCGTCGAACACCTTGGCCACGCTCAGTGGCCCGACCTCGCTCCTCAACGCCGGGGCCGGGAACCTGTACTTCACCGACGGAGCGGCCTCGAGCGCGAATCTCGACGAGTTCTCGGGAGCTCCGACTGCTCCGATAGCTGTCCCCGTGGTCTCGAGCGTCAGCCCGAACACCGGCCCGGCGGCGGGCAGCACGATCGTGACCGTGACGGGCACGAACCTGGCGGGCGCCACGGCGGTCGACTTCGGGACCGCCAACCCCGGAACGATCACCGCCGACTCAGCGACCTCCATCACTGTGACCTCGCCAGCCGGCACAGGGACGGTCGATGTGACCGTGACCACCCCCAACGGCACCTCGGCGAAGACCAGCGCCGACCAGTTCACCTATAAGGCCGCCGTCACCCCCGAGAACACCACCACGTCGCTCACGGTGCCGAGCCTCACCTTTGGCGCTGAGGGCTCACCGGCGGCCTTCACCGGCACGGTGGCCGGCCCGTCCAGCGCGGACGGGATCCCCGCCGGGACGGTCACCGTCTACTACGACTACGGGGTCACCGGGCAGACCCAGCTCTGCCAAGAGACCTTGAGCGGCGGCAGCGGTGACAGCGTCAACTACAGCTGCTCGCTGGCCAGCGCCACCCAGCTGCCGGCAGGTGCCTACACCAACGTGGTCGCCGCCTACAGCGGCGGGTCGTCGTCGAACACGAGCTTCACCTACAACGCCTCGACGTCGAGCCCCCAGGGCTTCACGGTGAGCCCGGCCTCGGCCACCCCCGAGAACACCACCACGTCGCTCACGGTGCCGAGCCTCACCTTTGGCGCTGAGGGCTCACCGGCGGCCTTCACCGGCACGGTGGCCGGCCCGTCCAGCGCGGACGGGATCCCCGCCGGGACGGTCACCGTCTACTACGACTACGGGGTCACCGGGCAGACCCAGCTCTGCCAAGAGACCTTGAGCGGCGGCAGCGGTGACAGCGTCAACTACAGCTGCTCGCTGGCCAGCGCCACCCAGCTGCCGGCAGGTGCCTACACCAACGTGGTCGCCGCCTACAGCGGCGGGTCGTCGTCGAACACGAGCTTCACCTACAACGCCTCGACGTCGAGCCCCCAGGGCCTGACCGTGAGTCCCGAGGCAGCGAACACCACCACGTCGCTCACGGTGCCGGGCCTCACCTTTGGCGCTGAGGGCTCACCGGCGGCCTTCACCGGCACGGTGGCCGGCCCGTCCAGCGCGGACGGGATCCCCGCCGGGACGGTCACCGTCTACTACGACTACGGGGTCACCGGGCAGACCCAGCTCTGCCAAGAGACCTTGAGCGGCGGCAGCGGTGACAGCGTCAACTACAGCTGCTCGCTGGCCAGCGCCACCCAGCTGCCGGCAGGTGCCTACACCAACGTGGTCGCCGCCTACAGCGGCGGGTCGTCGTCGAACACGAGCTTCACCTACAACGCCTCGACGTCGAGCCCCCAGGGCTTCACGGTGAGCCCGGCCTCGGCCACCCCCGAGAACACCACCACGTCGCTCACGGTGCCGAGCCTCACCTTTGGCGCTGAGGGCTCACCGGCGGCCTTCACCGGCACGGTGGCCGGCCCGTCCAGCGCGGACGGGATCCCCGCCGGGACGGTCACCGTCTACTACGACTACGGGGTCACCGGGCAGACCCAGCTCTGCCAAGAGACCTTGAGCGGCGGCAGCGGTGACAGCGTCAACTACAGCTGCTCGCTGGCCAGCGCCACCCAGCTGCCGGCAGGTGCCTACACCAACGTGGTCGCCGCCTACAGCGGCGGGTCGTCGTCGAACACCAGCTTCACCTACAACGCCTCGACGTCGAGCCCCCAGGGCCTGACCGTGAGTCCCGAGGCAGCGAACACCACCACGTCGCTCACGGTGCCGGGCCTCACCTTTGGCGCTGAGGGCTCACCGGCGGCCTTCACCGGCACGGTGGCCGGCCCGTCCAGCGCGGACGGGATCCCCGCCGGGACGGTCACCGTCTACTACGACTACGGGGTCACCGGGCAGACCCAGCTCTGCCAAGAGACCTTGAGCGGCGGCAGCGGTGACAGCGTCAACTACAGCTGCTCGCTGGCCAGCGCCACCCAGCTGCCGGCAGGTGCCTACACCAACGTGGTCGCCGCCTACAGCGGCGGGTCGTCGTCGAACACGAGCTTCACCTACAACGCCTCGACGTCGAGCCCCCAGGGCTTCACGGTGAGCCCGGCCTCGGCCACCCCCGAGAACACCACCACGTCGCTCACGGTGCCGAGCCTCACCTTTGGCGCTGAGGGCTCACCGGCGGCCTTCACCGGCACGGTGGCCGGCCCGTCCAGCGCGGACGGGATCCCCGCCGGGACGGTCACCGTCTACTACGACTACGGGGTCACCGGGCAGACCCAGCTCTGCCAAGAGACCTTGAGCGGCGGCAGCGGTGACAGCGTCAACTACAGCTGCTCGCTGGCCAGCGCCACCCAGCTGCCGGCAGGTGCCTACACCAACGTGGTCGCCGCCTACAGCGGCGGGTCGTCGTCGAACACCAGCTTCACCTACAACGCCTCGACGTCGAGCCCCCAGGGCTTCACGGTGAGCCCGGCCTCGACTTCGGCCAACAACCTCACGATCCAGCTGTCGTCGGCGGGACTGCACTGGGGTATCGGTGGCCTCTACGAGATCAAGGTCACCAACGACGCCGCCACCGCCACGACGGGTACGTTGACGATCACCGACGCCCTGCCAGCCGGGCTCTCCTACCGGGGCACGAGGTGGCTGCCGTGGGGCTGGCAGTGCTCTGCGACCGGCAGCACCGTTACCTGCACGTCCACGAGGGCCATCTCGGCTCATGGCGTCGAGTCCCTGACCTTGGCGGTCCGTGTGAACGCGCGGCCGGGTACGAGCATCACCAACACGGTCAACCTGACACCGGCCGGGACCCCGGCGAGCAACTACACGTCGAGCGTCACCACGAAGGTGGAGGGTTTCTTTTTCGGTAGGGGTTCTCACTTCGGTAGGGGTTCCCACGGGATGGGACACCCGCATGGGCAAGGAGGGCGGCAGTTCGAGAACAGGCGCTGGTAAGGCGCCTTCTTGCGGTGAGGGTGAGGGCTGGGATGGAATACCTCAGCTCTCACCCGGAACATCGTTGACTCGGCTGTCTCGCCGTCCATACGGGCCTCCATGTGCAGCATGGCCCAGCCGGCACCGGCTCCGAGAGAGCCGAATCGGCTGTCACAACAGAACACGAGGTCCGGGTCTCGTCCACGGACCGGCGCTGTAGAACTGCACGGTGCCGCCGGCCACGTCGCACTGGAGCCGGAAGTCGAGCAGCTTCCCGATCGTGGCGTCGCGGTCGGTGTCCGTTCTCGCCGGAGAAACGGCGTCGGTGTGGTGCGGGTGCAGTGCTTCCAGCGCGTCGGTGGCGCGAGAGCTCGGCCAGCGGACGAACCGCGGCGGCGACGGGAGCGGGAGCGGCATGGACCGAAGAACGGAGCAAGAAGCGACCGGGACGGCAGAAGGGTGGACCGTTCAGCAAGTGTTTCGCGGCTTCGGCGTGATCAGCCTTCTGCAGCGATCCCGACGACAGGTTTGTTCAGAACGACGCCGCCTTCGGAGCCACCGAAGTTGGCGCTCCCGTAATTGAAGACACCGCCGTCGGACGCGACGATCCAGTACCCGTGACCGTCGAGCGTGGCGGCCATGCCCAGGGCCGGCTTGCGCAGGGCCAAGCCACCTGCTGAACCGAAGAACCCGGCGTCGCCGAAGTTGAAGATGCCTCCGTCCGAAGCCACGAGCCAGTAGCCCAGCCCGTCGGGGGAGGCCGCCATGCCGACGATGGGTTTGTTCAGTGGCTTGCCCCCCATTGAGCCGTGGAAGGCGGCGTCCCCGAAGCTGAAGATGCCCCCGTCGGAGGCCACCAGCCAGTATCCGAGACCGTCGTGGGTCGCCGCCATGCCGACGATGGGTTTGTTCAGTGGTTTGCCCCCCATGGAGCCGTGGAAGGCGGCGTCCCCGAAGCTGAAGATGCCCCCGTCCGAGGCGACTAACCAGTAACCGCCCCCATCGGGCGTGGCGGCCATGCCGACGATGGGCGTGTTCAGCGGCTTTCCGCCCTGAGAGCCGAAGAAGCCCGCGTCGCCGAAGGTGAAGATGCCGCCGTCGGAGGCGACGAGCCAGTAGCCCCCTTTGGATGGTGTGGGCGCCATGCCGACGATCGGTTGGTTCAATCGGATTCCTCCGGTCGAACCATGGAAGCCGGCGTTGCCGAACGTGAAGATGCCACCGTCGGAGGCGACGAGCCAGTACGACGAATTTGGCGGAGCCAGGGGCGGGGGCGATGGCGGGCCCGGGAGCCCCGCCGAGCCCGAGAAGGCGACGACCTGGTCGCTGGCTGGAGCGAGGAGCAGGCCGTCTCCGACAGACGGGCTGGGGAAGTGGTTCGCCTGGCTCCCGACAGTGAGCTGTTCGACCGTCGTACCGGTCGCAGGATTGATCCCGAAGAGGGAGCTCCCTCCGATCGACCAGATCAGCCCGCCGGAGCTGATGGGCGGGCCACCGCCGCTGCCGTTCGTCCAGAGGACGGAGACGGACGGAGGCGACGCGTTTGTCTGCACGGCCTGAAGCCCACCCTCGCACGGCACGTAGACCACGCTTCCGACGACGGCATCGCCGCCATCGGCATCGGACCCGGGGCACACCGACGCCGAGGCGATGCCCATTCCGGTGTTGCCGCCGAGGTTGGACTGGTCCACGAGATAGGCCAACTGGTTCTTGCCGACCTGCAGCGCGGTCCCGTTCGAGAGCAGCGCCGGTGCGGTGGAACCGAGATCCTGGTCGTGCGAATTCATGAAGGACCAGTTGCTCGGGGCAAAGTACTGGGTGCGAGCCAGGCCGGGCGTCAGTTGCAGGATCGAGTCGCTGAAGTCATACGGGGTCGACGACGACCCGTTCCCGGTGGCGACCCAGATGTTGCCGGCCGCGTCGACCTCGGGAGCGGCGCCCCCCATCCACACGGCCCCGTCGTTGCCGATCGGCACAGCCTGGTAGAAGCCCGGCGTCCCGCCGCCCTCGGGCACCGATCCGACCCAGCCGCTGTACGTCGAGCAGTCCCCGTCGTTGCCCCCGTACCCGAAGATCACGTTCCCGTTGCTGAGGTTCAACCCGGTCCGTTGGAGGATCGCCGCGGTGGGCTGGCCGGGGGGATCCACGCCCTGGTCCATCAAGGTCGTGCCCGTGTACATGTTCAGTCCCACCAGCACGTGGGCGGGGGTGCTCCCGCTGAGCTCGTCGGCGACGGCGAAGATCTCGCCCCGGGCAACGTCGAGGACCGGGGTTCCGGTGATGCCGACCGTCGGGCTGATGTCGCCACAGGGCAGGTCCCCGGACGGTACCGGCGTCCCGACGTGACTCGACCACAGGACCGCTCCCGTATTGGCGGCCAGCGCATAGATCGTGTCGTTCTCGGTCGCCACGTAGACGCGTCCCGTGGCTTCGAGGGGCTCCCCGTAGACCTGTCCGTCGAGTACCGGCGAGGTCCAGGCGTGGGAAGCTGAAGAGAAGGACACGCCCGACGTGTCAATGCCGGAGCCGAGCGGGTCGCCGTGGTACACCGTCCACGATGTCGTGGCATCGGCGTGCGGCACCGTGGCCGCACCGGCACCGGTCGCGCCGACCCCACCTGCAGCGGCCGCGCCGAGCAGGAGCAGGCTCATCCCGGCCCACATTGCGCCGACGTGGTGCAGATGGGGGGACTGCAACGCACGCAATAGCCCGCCAAAGTGCAGGCGTCGACGGGAGCGAGCGGCGTTCGCGATCGGGCTGATGGACGAACCGTAACCCGCCTCGCCTCTTCGCGTCGATAGGACTTTTTGGCCAACCGGGGTAGTAGCGGCCATCCCGCGGGGACCTGGAACCGCATCCGGTGCCCAGGAAACAGGGCCGGTTCCCGCCTCGAAACCTACGCTCGCACCCCTGCGTTCACGATGTTGCTGGCCCAGGTGTAATCCGGTTTCCCCGAGGGCGAGCGCTCGACGGCATCGACGACGTAGAGCCGGCGGGGGAGCTTGTAGCCGGCGATGGTCGCACGGCAGTGCTCCTGCAGGGATTCCAGTGACGGTGCCTCGTGGCCGACCCGGGGCTGCACGATGGCCGCCACGGTCTGGCCCCAGCGCTCGTCGGGCGCCCCGCACACGATGGCGTCCATCACGTCGGGGTGCGAGCGCACGGCGGACTCGACCTCTTCGGGGAAGATCTTCTCGCCGCCGGAGTTGATGACGATCGAGCCGCGGCCGAGCAGCGTGATGGAGCCGTCCTCCTCCACCGTGGCGTAGTCGCCCGGCATGACGTAGCGGGTGCCCCGTACCTGAATGAAGACCTCGGCCGTCTTCTTGGGATCGTTGTAGTACCCGAGCGGTATGTCGCCTGAACGGGCGATCTTGCCGATGGTGCCCGACCCCGGCTCCACCAGCTCGAGGTTCTCGTCGAAGACGACCGTCGCGCCGAGGAGATGCACCGTGGGCCCGCTCTTCATGGCCGTGTTGCCGGCGGTCACCACCGTCATGCCGTTGTTGCCACCCTCCGACGAGCCGATGGCGTCAGTGATCACGAGGTTGGGCAGGTGCGCGAAGAAATCGTCCTTGACCGGGGCCGAGAACAGCGCGGCGGACGACACCACGGCGAGCAGCGACGAGAGGTCGTGCTCGGTGCCCTCGTCGTCCAGCGACTCGATCAACGGTTTGCCCATGGCGTCGCCGGTGATCATCACCGAGTTGACCTTCTCGTCGCCGACGAGGCGCCAGACTTCGTGCGGGTCGAACTTGGCCATGAGCACGATCTTGGAGCCCACGAAGCTCTGGCCCATGACGCACCACTGGGTCGCGCCGTGCATGAGCGGGGCCACCGGCAGGTGCACGAGGCCGGCGTTGGCGCCCTTGGCCACCATGGCGGTCGGATCGGTGATCCGTTGGTTCGTGACGGGATCTGTCCCGCCGCCGAGGGCGTAGAAGACGTCCTCGTGCCGCCACACGACGCCCTTGGGCATGCCGGTCGTGCCGCCGGTGTAGAGGATGTAGAGGTCGTCCCCCGTGCGGGGCCCGAAGTCGCGCTCGGCCGATTGGCCGGCCAGCGCGTCCTCGTAGGCGACCGAGCCCGCCGCCGGGTCGACGTCGCTGCCGTCCTCGATCACGATGACGTGCCGGAGCAGGGGAAGCTCGGGCAGCAGGGCCGCGACGAGTGGCGAGAACTCACGTTGGTAGACGAGCGCCTGCAGGTTGGCGTTGGTCAGCAGGTAGCGGAGCTCGTCCTTGACGTAGCGGTAATTGATGTTGATCCAGACGGCCCGCAGCTTGAAGACGGCCCAGGCGGTCTCGACCCACTCGACCGAGTTGTAGGCGTAGATCCCGACATGGTCCCCCGGCCCGATCCCCTGGGCGGCCAGATGGTGGGCCAGCTGGTTTGCCCTCGCCTCCATCTCGGCATAGGTGCGCCGGTTGCCGTCGGCGACGAGATACTCCCGTTCTGGATAGGCGTCGACGGCCGCCTCGAACAGGTCGGCGAGGTTGAACTCCATCGGTCCGAGATTAGAACAGGTTCTCGTTGTGCGGGCAATCGGCCGGGAGCACCCGCTCCGGCCGCCCGGCCGCCGGCCGCCGGCCGCCGGCCGCCGGCCGCTCTCGACGTCTATCCGGTGATCCCCACGATCGGCATGTTGAGCTTCATGGACCCGGTGGAGCCGTAGAAGGTCGGGCCGCTGATGGTCGGATAGGTGAAGACCCCGCCGTCCGATCCGCTGAGGTAATAGCCGCCGGCGACAGCAGTCATTCCCACGATGGGCTTGTTGAGCTTGAGGGAGCCGCTCGAGCCGTAGAAGGCCGGGCCTCCGGTGGTCGGGTAGGTGAAGATGCCCCCGTCGGACGCCACCAGGTAGTAGCCACCGCCCACAGGCGCCGCCATCCCCACGATGGGCTGGTTGAGTTTCGTCCCGCCCGTCGAGCCGGCGAAGGTGGCGTTGCCGTAGGTGAAGATACCGCCGTCTGACGCCACCAGGTAATAGCCCAGGCCGTTCGGCGTGGCCGCCATCCCCACGATCGGCTTATTGAGGTGGAGTGATCCGGCCGACCCGAAAAACTGCGCGTCCCCATAGTTGAAGACGCCGCCGTCGGAAGCCACCAGCCAGTAACCATCCCCGTCCGCGCTGACCGCCATGCCCACGATGGGCGCGTTCAGTCTCGTGCCCCCGGCGGATCCCCAGAACTTCGCGGATCCGAAGGAGAACACGCCGCCATCGGAGGCAACGAGGTAGTACCCGTCCCCGGCCGGCATCACCGCCATGCCGACGATGGGCGCGTTGAGCGGCTGCCCGCCCATGGAACCGAGGAACGGGGCGCCTGGCCCGTAGGAGAAGACGCCACCGTCGGAGGCGACGAAGCGGTAGCCGCTCCGGCTGATCGGCGTGCTGATCATGAACGCGCTCGTCGTACCGGACACGCTGAAGCCGACCGCGACACATTCCCAGTTCGTGACGCAGGACACCCCGTTGAGTTCGGTGTCGGTGGCCCCCTGCTGGTCCGGGGTCGTCTGCAGGCTCCAGGCCGCGCCGTCCCACGTGAGCGACTCGTTCGTACTGCCGGCAGGCGGGGCCGAGTAGCCCACGGCGGAGCACGACGTGGCGCTGAAGCAGTCGAGAGCCTGCAGGTGGTTGCTGTCGGTGCCCGCGTTGGGGCTCGGGACGATGGTGAACCCGCCGCCGGTCCACTCCTCGAAGAGCGTCTGGTAGGCGGTGCCGTCGTACGCCTGCCCATCGAGCATGCAAAACGGTTTCACCCCCGGGCCTAGAACATTCTGGTAGGTACCGGCGCAGGACACGCCGCGGAAGGAGACGCTGGTGTCTCCGGTTGGCACTGCACTGGCGACACCCATCCAGCCTGCGCTGCCGCCCGACTGCAAGGCCAATCCGGTGTCGCCGCCCCCTCCTGAACCCACCGCCATGCACACAGAGGCGCACGAGACGGCGTTGAGAATGCCGCCCCCGGGTGGGCCATCCGACGGATTGGGATCGAGGTTCGAGCTCCAGACGGTCTCGTCGAGGTTCAGGATGAACGGTTCGTACTGACTGCTGCCGAAGTAGGAGTCGCCAACGGCCGTGCAGAAGAAGGGAGTGCTGCACGAGACTGCCTCGAGGAGGTGTTCGTGGCTCCGCTGGCATTCGGGCTGGTGCTGACCGACCAGGTGGTGCCGTTCCATGCCTCAATGAGGGTGCTGGACTCCAGCGCCCCCACAGCGACACAGAAGGTGGACGAGGTGCAGCTGACCCCGGCCAGGCTCGCAGAGCCGGTCAGGGTGGGGCTCGTCATCACCGTCCACGCCGTGCCGTTCCACTCCTCCATCAGCGGTGACGGTCCGGTGCCCTGCTGCCCGACGGCCACACAGAAGCTCGCGCTGGCACAGGAGTCGGCCAGGAGGACGGCGTTGTCGACGCCGCTGGGCGTCGTGGCAACCGTCCAGTTCGACGCGCTGACGGTCGCCGGCACCGTGATTGGGGTGAGCGGGGTAGTGGCGCCTGCCGCGGAGACGCCGGACACGAGGGACGCCACGAAGAGGCCGAGAAGGCCGACGGTGAGTGCCAGGGCGGAAGTGACACGACGGATCAGAGTGAACACAGCTCCCCTTCATTCCGTTGCAGTGGATGTGCTGCAATTGCAGCGGCGGGAATCGACTGCGGTCCCGCCGCCAGGAACGCTACCGTGCGCGCCCGCCGAATCCATCGATGACCGGGCGCACAAAGCGCAGTGGCCGGATCAGTCGAACAAGTCGGGATCACTCCGGCAGATCTCGTCCCACAAAGGCTGGAAGGACAGCCATCCTGCGTAGTGCGAGGCGGAGTGGTCACGGGTGTACCGGGCGCCCTCGTCGTCGATGAGCACCGGGGTCCCGGCCGCCTCGGCCAGCAGCTGGGCCTGGCAGGAGCGCTCCATCGTGATGAACCACCACGCCGCCTCGTCGACCGTGCGTCCGACCGTGAACAGCCCGTGGTTGCGGTGAATGGTGGCTTTGTGTGGACCGAGCGCTGCCGCCAGAGCCTTGGCGGCGGCCTCCTCGAGGACGATCGCACCACCGCCTTCCTCGCACACGGTGTGGTCCTCGTAGAAGACGCACGCGTCCTGGGTGATCGGATCGAGCGGGCGCCCGAGCGCCGACCACGCCTTGCCGTAGACCGAGTGGGCATGGGCGGCGCGCGATGACGTCGGGGCGCGCCGCGTGCACGGCGGAGTGGATGGCGAAGGCGGCCGGGTTGACCGGGCGGTTGCCCTCGACGACCTCGCCGGTGTGGCTGACCAGGATCAGGTCGGAGACCCGGACGTGCCGGAAGCTCATGGCGAAGGGGTTCACCCAGAAGTGGTCGGTCAGCTCCGGGTCGCGTGCCGTGATGTGGCCGGCGACGCCCTCGGAGAAGCCGAAGCGGCCGAACAGGCGCAGGGCGCCGGCCAGCCGCTGCTTGCGGTGCAGGCGCTCCTCCTCCACGGTGGCGAACTTCGGCGGCACGGCACCGGAGAGGTCGCTTGGCGTCGGGAAGGGCCTGTCCCATGGCTAGAAACTATCGTCTGGCGCATGGCCTACCCCATCGCTGCCACGCGGGACATCGCCGCACCAGCGAGAAGGTCTGGGTGCTGGTGTCCGACCTGCCCCGGATGGGGGAGTGGTCGCCCGAGAACGCCGGTGGGAAGTGGGTGAAGGGAGCCACCGGACCGGCGCTCGGTGCGGTCTTCAAGGGCACGAACAAGAACGGGATCCGGCGTTGGTCGACGACCGTGACGGTGGTGGCCTGCGAGCCCAGCAACGTCTTCGAGTTCGCGGTGACGTCGGGGCCGTTGGCGGTGGCGACGTGGCGCTACGAGTTCGAGGAGACCGACACGGGCTGCCGGGTGACCGAGTCGTGGATCGATCAGCGCAAGCGGTGGTTCGCCACCGTGGCGCGTCTCATGGGGGACCACAGCGCTGCGCACGCCGGCAGGAGATGGCGGCGACGTTGGCCAACCTGGCGGCCGCCGTCGAATAGCCACCGGGCGGGCGTGGAACGGGTCGCAACCACCCCGCGCTGTGACGCGCCAGCGGCTCAGTCTTGCAGGCGCCGCACCACGTGGCCGGCGGCAGCCTCGTCACCGGGCGCGCCGCGCCGGCGCAGGCGCTCCACGACGGCCCGGCGGTGGGGCTCGTCGACGTTGCCGCCGTACTTGAACTTGGCCGACACCTCCTCGACCGCGATGGAGATCCCGAGGATCCCGAGCAGCCGCGCCGCGTGTGACTCGGCCGGATCGGCCACCTCCACGTCCGGTTGGAACGTCGCCAGCTGGCGCCGCAGAATGGCGGCCACGCTCCCGGGCTCGGTCCGCTCGTCGTGCACCGTGGCCCTCCCGGTCAGCTGGACCGCGCCGTAGTAGGTCGTCGGGATCCCCAGGGCGGGGTCCTCGTCACCGATCACCTTCCACGACGACGGGATGAAGGCCCAGTCGTCGGCCACGCTGAGCAGCACCTGCGGGTTCTCGTCCAGGGCGGCGAAGACCGGGTTGGCCCGCACGAGATGCAGCCGTACCGTGTCGCCCTCGAGCACGAACTGCGTGGGAACGACCACCGGCAGCCGGCGCGCCGGGCCGCCCGGCGCCACCAGGTGGCCGAACGGATGGGACTCGACGAAGGGGCGCCATTCGTCCTCCCCGTGGGTGGCGTCGGCCGGGGCGATGAACATGCGCCTCAGTCTGGCTCAGCCCACGGCCCTCAGCCGCACAGCCCTGCAGCCGCACGGCCCTGCAGCCGCACGGCCCTTCAGCCGGCCGGCAACTCCAGCTCGTCCATCGACTCGGCCCGGTGGCGCCTGTAGTCCACCTTCCCGTTGGGCGCCCGCCCGATGGTGGCGACCGTCCGCACCCGCCGGGGCGCCTTGTAGGAGGCCAGCCGCTCCTTCACGTGCGCGATCAACTCCGGCTCGGCCGGCCCGACGGCGCCGGGGTGCAGCTCGACCACGGCCACGATCTGCTCGCCGTAGGTCGGGTGGGGGACCCCCACCACAACGGTGTCCCGGACGGCAGGATGCGTCTTGAGCGCCTCCTCGACCTCCTCGGGGAAGATCTTCTCGCCGCCCGAATTGATGCACACCGACCCTCGCCCCAGCAGGTGGATGGTCCCGTCGGCGTCGACCTGGGCGTAGTCGCCCGGGATGGAGTAGCGCACCCCGTCGATCTCCTTGAAGGTGCGCTCGGACTTCTCCGGGTCCTTGTAATAGCCCAGTGGGTTGCGACCGCCCAGCGCCAGGACACCCACCTCGTCCGACCCGGGCGACACCTGGCGGCCGTCCTCGGTGAGCACCCGGACGTCGGGGCCGAGGGTGAACGAGGCCGTCTTGGCCGCCGAGCCGCCTCCCGACACCGAGATACCCATGCCGAGCGCCTCCGACGAGCTGAAGGTGTCGGCCAGCAGCATCCCCGAATGGTGCGCCAGCAGGCGCTGCTTCACCGGCTCGCTCCACATGGCGCCCGACGAGATGATCATCATCAACGAGCTCAGGTCCCATCGGCCCGGATGCTCGTCGAGCACCGCCAACAAGGGCAGCGAGAAGGGGTCGCCCACGATCACGAGGGCACTGGCTTTCTCGCGCTCGACGACGTCGAGCATCTCGGTCGGGTCGTACTTGCGCGACTCGAGCAGGCGGACGCCCCGCCCTCGGCCAGCACCGTGTTGGAGGTGAAGGCGCCGGTGCCGTGCATGAGGGGGCAGGCCGGCAGGAGGGTGATGTTGCCCGGGTGGGCTTCCAGCGACGCCCGCACCGGCCCGAGCCCGCCGTCGATGTCGTAGTGGCGTGTGCCCCCGTCGACCAGCTTGGCGAACAGATCGTCCTGCCGCCACATCACTCCCTTGGGCATGCCCGTCGTACCGCCCGTGTAGAGCATGTAGAGGTCGTCGCCGCTGCGGCCCCACGGCGCCGAGACCCGTCCGATGGCGGACTTGGCGGCGTCCTCGTACGGCGTGGCCCAGTCCGGGCAGGGCCCGGTGCCGTCGTCGACCCAGAGCCAGCCCTTCACGCCGGGCACGCGTTCGAGGATCCCCTCGATACGGTCCGAGAAGGCCCCGTGGAAGACGACGGCGATGGCATCCGCGTTGTCCCACAGGTAGCTCAGCTCGTCGTTGCCGTAGCGGTAGTTGGTGTTGACCGGCACGAGGCCGACCTTCACCGCGGCGAAGGTGGTCTGCAGGTACTCGGGCGAGTTGTAGAGGTAGATCGCCACCTTGTCCTGCTGCACCGCGTTCAGGTCGAGGAGGAACTGCGCGATGCCGTCGGCGCCACGGTCGAACTCGCGCCACGTGACGTTGCGAGCCCCCTGCGTGACGGCGATCGAGTCGGGCTGCACATCGGCCACCGTCTCCCAGACGTCCCCGTAATTCCAGTTGCTCATGCCATGCTCCATCCCGCCAACGCTGACTGTTCTCGACTGTCGCGGCCCCCCGCCCCGCCGACATGCGGGATGCGAGGCGATGAGCCTACGCTCCGCGCGTGGACCTCGGCCTGCCCGGCGACGACGACCCCCGCCGCCTCACCATCCGGCACTGGCTCGACGAGCACCCGCACCCCACCGGCCGCCAGCTGGCCGAGGCCGGCTACGTGGCGCCGCACTGGGCGGCGCCGTACGGGCTCGACGCCGATCCGCTGACCCAGCTCGTGATCGACGAGGAGCTGCGGCGGAAAGGCGTCAGGCGCCCGATCAACCCCATCGGCATCGGATGGGCGGGGCCAACCCTCATGTACGCCGGCACCGAGGAGCAGAAGGAACGCTGGCTCTGGCCCCTGCTCAGCGGGGAGGACTTCTGGTGCCAGCTGTTCTCCGAGCCCGGCGCCGGCTCGGACCTGGCGGCGCTGAGCACCCGGGCCGAGCGTGACGGCGACCACTGGGTCGTCAACGGGCAGAAGGTGTGGACCAGCTACGCCCACATCGCCAAGTGGGGGATCCTGCTGGCCCGTACCGACCCCACCGCCACCAAGCACATGGGGATCAGCTACTTCGTCTGCCCCATGGATGCGCCGGGGATCGACATCCGCCCGCTCATCGACATGACGGGGGAGCACGCCTTCAACGAGGTGTTCCTGACGGACGTGCGGATCCCGGCCGACCATCTCGTCGGGCCCGAGCACGCTGGATGGGAGCTGGCCAAGGTCACCCTGGGCAACGAGCGTGTCTCGCTGTCGGGCGAGGGGGCGCTGTGGGGGATGGGCCCGACGGCGGAGGATCTCGTGTCGCTGGTGCGGGAGGCCGGCGGTGCGCCCGACCCATCCACACGATCCCGGTTGGTGGACGTGTGGGTCGAGGCCCAGATCTTGCGGGTGCTGCGCCTGCGGATGGTCTCGGCCGTCCTGGCGGGGCGGGCGCCGGGGGCGGAGGCTTCGGTCCGCAAGGCCATCGCCGACGCCCACGGTCAGCACATCATGGACCTGGCCCGGGACCTGGCGGGGCCGTTCGGGATGCTGGCCGGGACGGGTCCGGTGGGCGGCTGGGCCGACCCATCCAGGGCATCCGGGCCGGCCGTCCCGGACCCACCTGGTCCCGTGGCTTTCTGTTCTCCCCCGCGCTGACCATCGGCGGTGGCACGGCCGAGGTGCAGCGCAACATCGTGGCCGAGAAGGTTCTCGGTCTGCCGCGAGATCCCTGACCTTCGACCGTACCCACACGGTACGGGGGTGCCTCGGCCCGCGCCGCGCGACCGCCTCGAGAGAGCGCCGCACGGTTGCAATGGCCGTGCATCCCGTACCGGCTGTCTGGTGGGTCGGTGGCTTTGGCTGGTCTGGCAGTCTGGCTGGTCTGGATGGTTTGGCTGGTCCGGCTGGTCCGGTGGGAAGCGGCTCGGGTGAGCCCATGATCGGGAGGTTACGATGCGGAAGGTGTTTCTGTCCGGTGCACTGGCGCTGATCGGCCTGGCGGCCCCGGCCGCCTCGGTCCTGACCCCCGCCGCCGCCTCGCCGGCCGCAGCGCCGTCGGCCGCAGCCGCCTGGCCGGCCCCCGGCGGCCTCCGCGGCCCCCGCCGGGCCTGCGGTGCCGGGGCTCTATCACGTGCCGATCATCGGCAAGGTCACGTTGCCGGGTGCTCTGGGCTCCCTCCTGGGCGGCCGGGGCAGCAACGGCCTGCGGCGGGCCACGGCGGTGCAGTCGTCCAACTGGGCGGGCTACGCCGACACCAACGACACCTTCAGTTCGGTGACCTCGTCGTGGACCGAGCCGACGGTCAACTGTGCCGACAGCAACAGCTTGCTGAACGGCATCCTCAGCCTGAGCGGCCTGCTCGGTGGTCCCGGCGCCGCCTCGGCCTTCTGGGTCGGGCTCGACGGCTACAACTCGTCGAGCGTGGAGCAGCTCGGCACGGACTCGGACTGCGACTCCGGCACGCCGTCGTACTACGCCTGGTACGAGATGTACCCCAACCCGTCCGTGACGCTGCCGAGCCAGTATCCCGTGCAGCCGGGCAACCAGATGACGGCATTGGTGGCATCGAACTCGGCCGGAACGTCGTTCACGCTCGAAATCAAGGACGTCACGGCCGGGTGGACGTTCTCCACCACGCAGACGGGCAGCGGCTTCGCCCGCTCGTCGGCCGAGGTCATCGCCGAAGCGCCGTCGTCGTGCAGCATCCTGTTCTGCAGCGAGGTGCCCCTGGCCGACTTCGGCCAGGTCAACTACTCGGGCTCGGCGGTGATCAACTCAGCCGGGACGAAGGGGTCGTTGGCGTCCTTCAACGCCAACGAGATCACCATGGCGGACAACGGGTCGACGCTGGCCACGCCGAGCAGCCTGAGCTCGGGCGGGTCGTCGTTCGGGGTGACTTGGAACAACTCATAACTCGGAGCTCGGCAGCTCGGAATCGCGGAGGCCGGGACCCTCGAGGTCGGGCCGGGGCGGCAGTCTTGCCGCCCGGCTCCGGCCACCCCGTGGCCGTAGGCCTGGGCGACTACAGCTCGAGCGGCCCGGCGTTGGCGAAGCCCTGCCGGATGCCCTGGCCGGCCCGGGCGGTGAGCTCCTCGGGCTCGTAGAGCATGAGGTAGGCGTTGCGGGCGTGGTCCCGTGAGCGGTTCTGGAAGACCATGGCCAGCCGGCCGGGTCGTCGGACTCGTCCTCGTGGACGAAGACCTCGAGGATCGGCGTGTTCGTCATGAGCTGGGCCGTCATGATCCCGGTCGAGGCCTCGTGGGCGCAGACCTTGTCCACCTGCTCCCGGCCGGGCATGCCCAGGGCCACCACGATCCGGCAGCCGTCCTCCTCGATCAGCTTCTTGGCCGCCACGGCCAGGTCCTTGAAGCCGGGGACGGTGCGGCGGAGGGTGGTGAAGCGGGTGCCGTATCCGGGGCATTGGGCCAGCTCGTCGAGGGCCTCGCCGCCCATGTCGTAGCGGGCGAACATGGTGTCGACGACGCCGATGAGGTCCATGAGCCATTTTCGCGCAGAGAGTCGCCTGGTCCGGCCGGCGCCCTCTGGTCCACAATTGCCCGGTGAGCCCCCGTGAATCCTCCAGATCCACGTCCCGGTGCAGCCCGCAATCCGGGATCCGGGCCAGCCCGGACCTGGGTCGAGCGCGACGCCGCCGTGGTCTGGCACGGCTTCACCCAGATGGCGGCCTACGCCGACAACGCCCCGCTGGTCATCGAGCGGGCCGAGGGCCGGGAGCTGATCGACGCCGACGGCCGCCGCTACCTCGATGCGATCTCGTCCCTCTGGGTCAACACGCTCGGCCACCGCGTCCCCGAGCTCGATGCCGCCCTCGTGGCCCAGGCCGGCAAGGTGGCCCACTCCACCATGCTGGGCAACGGCAACACGGTCGTGGTCGAGCTGGCCGAGGCCCTGGCCCCCGTGGTGCCGGTCGACGACCCCCACTTCCTCTTCGCCGCCGATGGGGCGGTGGCGGTCGAGCAGGCGCTCAAGATCGCGTTCCAGTACTGGGTCAACCGGGGCGTCGACCGGCCGCACGCGGTTCCTCGCGCTCGGCGATGCGTACCACGGCGACACCATCGGCTCGCTCTCCCTCGGCGACGGCGGCGTGTTCAGCGCCGTGTTCGAGCCGCTGTGCTTCCCGGTCGTGCGCACGCCGGGCTACGCCGACCCGGGATGGGCCGACAAGGCGTGCGCCGCCATCGAGGCGCACGGCGGCGAGCTGGCGGCCGTGGTGATCGAGCCGCTCGGTGCAGGGGGCGTCGGGCATGTTGTGCGCCTCCGCGTCCGATGTGCGGCGGGTCGGCGAGGCGTGCCGCCAGGCGGGCACGCTGCTCATCTGCGACGAGGTGGCGACCGGATTCGGGCGCACCGGGACGCTGTTCGCCTCCGAGCAGTGCGGCGTGCGGCCCGACCTGCTGTGCCTCGGCAAGGGGATCACCGGCGGGTACCTGGCCATGTCGGCCACGGTGGCGTCGGGCGAGGTGTTCGGCGCGTTCCTCGGCGCCGATCTCGGGCCCGAGACCTTCTACCACGGGCATTCCTACGGGGGGAATGCGTTGGCGGCGGCGGTGGCGCTCGAGCATCTGCGGCTGATCGAGGCGTGGGACGTGCTGGCCAACGTGCGGGCGCGTGCCGACCAGCTGTCGTCCTTGCTCGGAGAACGGGTCGCCGGTCGGGCCGAGGTGCGCGAGGTCCGCCAGCGCGGCCTCATGGTCGGCGTCGAGCTGGACCCGCCCGCGCCGGGGCTGCGCTGGGGCCGGCGGGTGTGTGCCGGCGCCGTCGCCCGGGGCGTGCTGCTGCGTCCGCTCGGCGACGTCGTGGTGCTGATGCCGCCGCTGACGACCACGGCGGAGGAGATCGTGCGGATCGTCGACGCTCTGCGATGGGGGGCTCGACGACCTGGCCAGATCCGCATCCGCATCCGCATCCGCATCCGACATGACCGACGCTGACCCGACGCCGACACGCCTGGGACGCCCGCATCCGGGCCTCCCTGGAGCGGGTCGTCGACGAGGGCCGCTGGCGCGCCCCCCGGGAGTTCGACGCCCTCGGCCCGGCGGGCGTGCTCGAGGGCGGCGGGCCGGAGCCGGTGGTCTCGTTCGCGTCCAACGACTATCTCGGATTGAGCGCCCACCCGGCCGTGGTGGCGGCCGCCGCGCGCTCGACCGCTGGGGCGCCGGCTCCGGCGCCTCCCGCCTGGTCACCGGGAGCCGCCCCGTCCACAGCGAGCTCGAGCGGGAGCTGGCCGAGTGGAAGGGGACCGAGGCCGCCGTCTGCTTCCCGACCGGCTTCGCCGCCAACCTCGGCGTGCTGTGCGCGCTCGGCGGCCCGGGCGTGCGCGTGCTCTCGGACGAGCTGAACCACGCCAGCATCATCGACGGCTGCCGGCTCTCCCGCTCGGCCCTCGCCGTCTACCGCCACCGGGACATGGGCCACCTGGCGAGCTGCTGGCCGAGACCGGCCCGCACCGACACCGGCACCGCACCCCGATCCACCGACGATCGTCGTCACCGACTCGGTCTTCTCCATGGATGGGGACGTCGCCCCCCTCGACGACCTCGTCACGCTCTGCCGGCGCCACGACGCCCTGCTCGTCCTCGATGAGGCCCACGCCGTCCTCGGCCCCCACCTCCCGGACGCCTCCGTGCGGGACAAGGGCGGAGGCGGCGGGAGCGGAGGACGGGGCCGGGCCGGCCTGCAGGGGGGAACGGTCGTGCGGGTCGGCACGCTGTCGAAGACACTGGGCTCGCTCGGCGGTTTCGTGGCGGCATCCCGCGACATCGTCGACCTCATCGTCAACCGGGCCCGCTCGTACATCTTCTCGACCGCGCCGACGCCGGCCGACGCCGCGGCCGCGCTGGCCGCGCTCCGTATCCTGCGCTCCGCCGAAGGCGCCGCCCTGACGGGCCGCCTCGCCGCGCTGATCGACCGGGTGGCGGAGGCCGGATTCGCACCGCCCGGACATCCGAGCCCGATCATCCCCGTCGTCCTCGGCAGCGAGCAGGCGGCGCTCAACGCCTCGGCGGCGCTGCTCCAGGACGGGCTGTGGGTCCCGGCCATCCGCCCGCCCACGGTGCCGGTCGGCACCAGCCGCCTGCGGGTCACGCTGTCGGCTGCGCACAGCGACGAGGATGTCAGCCGGTTGCTCCACGCGCTGGCCCTCCTCCCGCACGCCGACGCCCGCAGCGCGCTGACCGGCGTGCGCCCGCGCCGAGTGGTCGCCGTGGTCGGCACCGGGACCGATGTCGGCAAGACGTGGGTCGCCGCGCGTCTCCTGACCGACCTCCGCGCGGCGGGCCTGCGCGTGGCCGCCCGCAAGCCGGCGCAGTCCTTCGAGCCCGACGACGACCCCGCCGGCCTCGATGCGGCCGTGCTCGGCGCGGCCACCGGCGAGCCGCCCGAGGAGGTCTGCCCGCCGCACCGCTGGTACGAGGTCGCGATGGCGCCCCCCATGGCGGCCGAGGGCTGGGCCGCCCGCCCTTCACCATCGACGACCTCATGGCGGAGCTGCGCTGGCCCGACGGATGCGGTCGACGTCGGGACTGGTCGAGACGGCGGGCGGCGTCCGCTCGCCGCTGGCGGCGGACGGTGACTGCCTCGCCCTGTGCGAGGCCCTGGCCCCCGACGTCGTGGTGCTGGTCGCCGACGCGGGGCTGGGCACGATCAACGCGGTGCGGCTCACCCTCGATGCCCTCGGACCACTGGCGCCTGGCCGTCGTGGTGCTGAACCGATTCGACCCCGAATCCGATCTGCACCGCCGCAATCTCGACTGGCTGAGCGGGCGAGAGGACGACGGCTCGTCACCATTGCCGGAGCGCCGCTGAACTGGTGGATTCGTTCGCGGCTGAGTTCCGAATCGTCCCGACGTCCCGACTCGCCCGACCGCTTACGCTCAAGCGACTCAGTGAGACGGTCATCCGCTGGGCGGATCTCGGCCACAGGCAAGGGTCTGGTGGTTCTTTGCTGCGGGGCCCTTGTCCTCCTCGCCGGCTGCGGCAGCGCCGGCTCGGGTCAGACCACCCGCCAGAGCTTCAGCGTCAAGCCCGAGCCCTCCGCCCGGGCCGGCCAGCTCCCCGTCCCCGCTGGCCGCCTGCCGACGAAAGGGCCGATCGGCCTCGATCCCGCCACGGCCGACGGCGTCCAGCTCGATGTCCTGAGCGGCTTGCTCGACGACACACCGATCTACAACGGTGACTTCGCCGACCCCTTCGCGCTGCGAACTGCCGATGATCTGTACATCTACTCCTCGAATACCCAGACCACGCAGTATGCGCCCGGGGCACATGTGCCGGTGATCGAGCTTGCTCGCGATTCGGGATTCAAAGGCCAATACCTCGGGGACGCACTGCCGTCTCTGCCCAAGTGGACCGTCTCGGGGTTCCAGTGGGCGCCGTCGGTGTGGACGCGACCCGACGGCACGTATGTCATGTACTACTCGACGCCGGCGACGATTCCGCTCGGGTGTCTGGCCAAGACGCCTCCGTCGGGATGCGTCAAGACCACCAACGGGGAGTCCAGCGCGATGTGCATCTCGCGCGCGACCAGCGCCAACCCCGCGGGCCCCTTCGTCGATGACTCGTCGTCCGCTTTCGTGTGTCCTCTCGCGCAAGGGGGTGCAATCGACCCGAGCGTGTTCGTCGCACCCGACGGCACGCCGTGGCTGCTCTGGAAGAGCGACGGAGACTGCTGCAACATGCCCACCACGATCTATTCCCAGCAACTCTCGGCCGATGGGCTCTCGGTGGTCGGTCCGGCCCACCGACTGATCGGGGCGACCCAGAGCTGGGAGGGGAATCTGGTCGAGGGACCGTCGATGATCGAGAACGCCAACACCTTCTGGCTCTTCTACTCGGCCAATCTCTGGGGGACCGACAACTACGGCATCGGCGTGGCGCGCTGTGCCACCGTCGTCGGACCCTGTACCAAGCCGCTCGATCATGCCTGGCTCTCATCGACGGCCTCCGGGGGACAGAGTGACCCGGGCCCCGGGGGATCGGAGTTCTTCCAAGTCGGCGGTCTCATCTGGATGGTGCATCACGGCCTCGCGCCCGGGCAGAGCGGGAACGACGCCCAGCGACGGCTCTACGTCGACCTGCTCGCCTTCCCGGGCGACGGGACGCCGCGTCTCGCCCCGCGGCCACCGGCGGCCGCCCTGGCCGAAGCGCTGCTCTACTTCGGAGACCCCGACGCGCCGCCCCAACCGGACGAGGCGTTCCTGGCGCTGCTGCACAAGGTCCCGAGCGCGTTCTCCCACGACACCGACCAAACGCTGGTGGCCGACGGACAGCTTGCGTGCGACGGCCTCACCCACGAGCAGGGCGCCGACGACGTCATCGATTCCCTGACCCCGTGGGCTCGATCAATTCGAAGCGAGCTTGGTCGGGATCACCGCCACCGAGTACTTCTGCCCCCAAGATGGCCTGCAGGCGTTGAAGGATGTGCAGGAGGCGCTGACACAAGGACCCGTTAGCGACCGTTCGTTCGTGTGGGGACCGAAGACGCTCCGACTGCGCCGGCAGTGCCGACGGCGCCAAGAGGGACACGAAATCCGGGTCTCTTCGGCGCCGGCCGCCATGCCGCAACTTCGGCGGCGACGCCCGCTCGCAGGAGCTGGCGGGGCGGATCGTGGAGCGGGCGGCGCGGATCTCGGCGCTGCACCGGGAGCAGCTGGCCGACATCGCCGAGTTCGATCGGGCGGAGGGGTGGCGGGGGGACGGCGCCGTCTCGATGATCGCCTGGGTCACCGGGCAGTGCGGCGTGAGCACGTCGACGGCCCGTCAATGGGTGCGTTCGGCGGTCAACTGGAGTCGTTGCCGTGCCTGGCCGAGGGGCTGGCGTCGGGGAGCTGTCGTTGGACCTGGTGGAGCCGTTGGCGGAGGTGGCGTCGCCTTCGAGCGACGCCGCGTTGCGGGAGGCGTCGGCCCATTGGAGCGTGCGCCAGGCGCGTGAGTTGGCGGCCTGGCACCGAGCGCAGGAGGAGGCCGAGGCGAGGCCAGGGCGGCGGCGGGCTCGAGGCGGCGGCTGCCGCGGCGATGCCGGATGCCGATGTCGCGGAGGTCGATGCGAGACGTGGTCGTGGGCGGCTCGGCGGCCCGGGAGTTCGAGCGCCGGACACTGCGGTTCAACGACACGCGGCGGTCGGTATGGGTGGCGTTCACCAAGGACGACTACGCCGTGGCGAAGTCGCGTCCTGGTGGGCCGAGTGACGGCGGAGCTGCGAGACGAGAGGACACGGCGGAGCGGCGCCGGCGTCAGATGCGCGTCGGGTACATGCCCTACGACCAGCGCCTGTACGACGCATTGATGGACTCTTCCAGGTGCGGAGCGGGTCAGGGCGATCGGGTGAGCGGTCGGTCGGCGCCGGAGTGCGGCGGTCCGGCCCCGGGTCGTGGTGCATGCGCCGCTCGAGCTGCTCATCGGCTGCTCCGATGAGGACGTGGCCGAGATCGCCGGCGTGGGCCCCGTTCCGGCCGAGGTCGTCCGGCGGCTGGCCTGCGACGCCAACGTGGACCTCTCGGTGGAGGGTCGGGAAGGGTCGATCCTCGAATCAGGGGCGGGCCCGGCGGGATCCGACGGTGGCGCAGCGGATCGAGATCGACCGGCGGGACAAGGGGTGCCGGTTCCCCGGGTGCACCTACACCGAGTTCACCAACGTGCACCACATCGAGCACTGGGCCGACGGTGGCCTGACGAACCTGGACAACCTGGTCACGCTGTGCGGTCGGCACCATCGCGCCGTGCACGAGTTGGGGTGGACCGTGTCGGGCGACGCCGACGGAGTGTTGACCTTCACGAGCCCGCACGGGCGGTCGATGCGGTCGGTGCCGTCGCCGACGTGGCGACGGTCGTCGGTGGTCGATCCGGAATCGGATCGGCAGACCGCGGCCGGAACGGCCGATGCGCCGTTGAGCGTGCGTCCTGCGGAGCTGGCGGCGCCGTTGGGGCGATCGGATGATCAGGCGGAGCGGAGCTCGGGGTGAGCGTCGTCGCGGCAGCGCGCCATCCAGCCGGTCGGGATCACGGTGACGGTCATGCGCCGTCCGCACTCGGGGCAGAAGCGCGGGGGGTCGAGCGCGCGGCTGCAGCCGGGGCACTCGGAGTGGGCCTGCCGCAGCCGGTGCAGTGGTCGTCACGGAGACGGTCACGGTCTGGGGATCGGGTCGACGCGGGTCGGTGCGGGTCAGATGGCGGCGGTGAGGGCGCCGATGGGCATGCGCAGGTCCTCGAGCATCTGGAGGTCCTCGTCGGCCGAGCGGCCGAGCGTCGTCAGGTAGTTGCCGACGATGAGGGCGTTGATGCCGGCCGTCATGCCGATGGCCTGGAGGTCGCGCAGGGTCACCTCGCGGCCACCGGCGTAGCGCAGGATGACCGAGGGGAGCGCGAGGCGGAAGAGGGCGATCCAGCGGACGGCGTCCCAGGCGCCGAGGACGGGCCGGTCGCCGAGCGGGGTGCCGGGCCGGGGGTTGAGGAAGTTGAGCGGCACCTCGGTCGGGTCGAGCTCCTGGAGCTGGGTCAGCAGCTCGACGCGCTGGGCGTCGGACTCGCCCATGTTGATGAGGGCGCCGCAGCACAGCTCCATCCCGTGCGCCTTGACGAGGCGGCAGGTGTCGGCCCGCTCGTCCCAGGTGTGCGTCGTGACGATGGTGGGGAAGTACGAGCGCGCCGTCTCGACGTTGTGGTTGTAGCGGTGGACCCCGCCCTCGGCGAGGCGGCGGGCCTGGTCCTCGGTCAGGATGCCGGCGCTCACGGCGACGTTGAGCCCCGTCTCGTCGTGGATACGGGGACCAGGTCGAGGATGCGCTGGATGGTGCGCTCGTCGGGACCGCGGACGGCGAGCACGATGCAGAACTCGGAGGCGCCGAGGGCGGCGGTCTCGCGGGCGGCGGCGAGGACCTCGTCGGTATCGAGGAAGGGGGTGGCCTTGACGGGCGTGTCGAAGCGGGACGACTGCGAGCAGAAGTGGCAGTCCTCGGGGCACCCGCCGGTCTTGGCCGAGAGGATGCCTTCGATCTCGACCTCGGGCCCGCACCAGGCCAGTCGGACCTGGTGGGCGAGGGAGGCCAGCGCCATGACGGCGCCATCGGGGAGTGCGGCGAGGGCGGTGAGCTCGTCGGCCGTGAGGAGGCGACGCTCGTCGAGCAGGGCGTGCTCGGCGCCGGCGATCACCGCCCTGTCCGCCGCACTCAGGGCGACTTGGGGAGGGGGCGGCGGCGCCGCGGCAGCGGCATGGCAGGAGCGGAAGGCGACGGGGCTCGTGGTGGTCACGGCGCCCACGGTAGTGGCAGGGTGTGGGCCTCCGGAAGTTGGGCGGAGCGATGGGAGGAGTGGCCATGGCCTGGGATTTCTCGACCGAACCCGAGTTCGAGGAGAAGTTGGAGTGGATGCGTGGCTTCGTGCGGGAGGAGGTGTTCCCGCTCGAGACCTTGGATCTGACCTACGACCAGGTGCGCGTGGTGATGCGGCCGCTGCAGGAGCGGGTCAAGGCCGAGGGGCTGTGGGCGGCGCACCTGCCGCCGGCGCTGGGCGGCATGGGGTTCGGGCAGGTGCGGCTGGGGCTGATGCACGAGATCCTGGGGCAGTCGCCGTTGGCGCCGGTGGTGTTCGGCAACAATGCGCCGGACTCGGGGAACGCGGAGTTGCTGGCGGTGGGGATCGAGATGAGCGGGGACGAGTCGCAGCGGGAGCGGTGGCTGCAGCCCTTGTTGGATGGGGAGCTGCGCTCGGCGTTTTCCATGACCGAGCCCGACACCGCTGGATCTGATCCGACGCTGCTTGCAGACGTCGGCGGTGCGGGACGGCGACGAGTGGGTGATCAACGGGCACAAGTGGTTCACATCCAACGGATCCGTGGCGGACTTCCTGATCGTGATGGCGGTGACCAATCCAGACGTCCATCCGTACCAGGGGTCGTCGATGATCATCGTGCCGGTCGACACGCCCGGGGTCGACATCGTGCGGGACGTGTCGACGATGGAGGACCCGCACACGCCGTACGGGCGGTTCGGGAATCACGCCGAGATCAAGTACGTGGACGTGCGGGTGCCGGTGGGGAACCTGATCGGGAAGGAGGGCTCGGGGTTCGTGCTGGCCCAGCACCGGCTGGGGCCGGGCCGGATCCATCACTGCATGCGCTGGCTGGGGCAGTCCCGGCGGGCGTTCGACATGCTGTGCGAGCGGGCGGTGTCGCGGTACGCGCACGGCTCGATGCTGGCGGAGAAGCAGACCATCCAGAACTGGGTGGCGGATTCCATGGCCGAGATGGCGGCGGCCCGGCTGATGACGCTGCAGGCCGCCTGGAAGATGGATCAGGAGGGGGCGGCGGCGGCCAGGGTCGAGATCGCCATGATCAAGTACTTCGGGGCGAAGGTGCTGTACGACGTGATCGACCGCGCCATCCAGGTGCACGGGTCGTTGGGGTTCTCGTCCGACCTGCCGCTGGAGTCGATGTACCGGGCGGCCCGGGCGGCCCGGATCTATGACGGGCCCGACGAGGTGCACCGCCAGACGGTGGCCCGGCGGGTGCTCAAGGGTTACGAGCCGCACGAGGTGCCGACCGAGCACATCCCGACCCGGCGGGCCGAGGCGCAGCGCCGCTTCGCCGACCTGTTGGGGACCTGACGGTCGACGCGTAGGAGTGCGCCTGTGCCGGCAGCGCAGCAGGATGTGGGCACGGCGGTGCTGAACCCTTCGCCGCCACATCCGGGTGCGCCGTGTGGGGATCAGCCGCGACTGTGGCAGACCGCCTCGACGTTGTTCCCGTCCGGATCGCGCACGAAGGCGCCGTAGTAGTCGGGGTGGTACTCGGGCCAGAGCTGGGGCTCGTGCAGGGCTCGGCGCCGGCGGTCGAGGGCCGCGTCGAAGAAGGCCCGCACCGCAGCTCGGTCGGGGGCCAGGAAGGCGATGTGGGTCTCTCGGAAGCCGTCGCCCGTCTGCTGCTGCCCGATCCAGAAGTCTGCGGATGGCGGGACCCCGTAGCCGATGGCGTCGCCGGTCTCCATGACGCGCACGCCCGAGGGGCGCGAGGACGGCGTCGTAGAAGGCGGCGCTCCTGGCGAGGTCGGCGCACTGGATGGAGACGTGGGCGAGCATGCGACCAGTCTGCCAGTCCCGAAAGGTGCTGCCAGCGCCGACCCTTCTGCCATCAGCGTGCGCCGGTCGCAGGCGGCCTCAGGTCGTTCGTCCTCGCTGCGCTCGGGCGCTCACTTGCCGGGTGCTCGTGCGCATTTGCGATCAGAGGTCGTGGGAATCCCTGCCGCGGTGGCAATCCGAGGGATGGGTGGGTCTGGTCGGCGGTCTAATCTGCGGCGGTGTCGGACGACCTGGCGCGACGTCGATTGGGCCACCGTCGCAACGTTCGCCACCGCCCTCGGGACGCTGGTGCTGGCCGTGGCCACCTTCGCCGCCGTGCGCTCCTCGAACCGCTCGGCCCGGATCGCCGAGGCGGCGTTCCAGGTGAACCTGCGACCCGTCCTGGTCACGTCGCGCCTCGACGACCCGATCCAGAAGATCCGCTGGGTCGACGACCATTGGGCCCACGCTGGAGGGGAGCAGGCGAGTGTCGAGATGGTGGACGGGAGCATCTATCTCGCCATCTCGGTGCGCAACGTGGGCTCGGGCCTCGCCGTGATCTTCGGATGGTCGTGTTCACCGAGCTCGCCGTGAACCGACGTCCCGCACGCGACCCCGAAGACTTCCGCATGCAGACACGCGACCTCTACATCGCTCCCGGCGACATCGGGTTCTGGCAGGCCGCCATCCGGGAGGCGGGCGATCCCGGACTACGCCGCGCTGAGCCAGGACATCCGGGACGGGCAGCCGTTCACGATCGAGTGCTCTACGGCGACCACGAAGGCGGGCAGCGCACCATCACCCGTTTCGGCATGATCCCCGCCGGTGCGGCGACGACGGCGACGGGTGGTTCCCGTCACGTGGCGCGCCACTGGAACCTGGACCGGCCCGATCCCCGGTAGGCCGGATGTCGAGTCCGCCGGTACGGGTCAGGCGGATCGGGGCGGAGACCTCGCAGCAGCGCCTCGCAGAGGCGGTCGTAGCCGGCGTCCTGGTCCTCGACGAAGCCGAGGCCGAGGAGCTCGAGGGAGACCCAGCCGTGGATGGTGGCCCAGATCAGCTGGGCCGTCTCGGTCGGCTGGCCCTCGGCGATGACGCCGGCCTGCATGGCGCGCTGCGACGGCGGCGACGAGGCTGTCGAAGGCCCCGGTGCACACGCCGAGGGCGTCGTCGCTCGGCTCGAAGCCGGGGACGGCCCGGAGGAACATCATCTGGTACGCCATCGGGTGGGCGAGGGCGAGGGCCCGGTAGCGGCGGGCGCCTTCGCGCAGGGCCTCGATGGGATCGTCGATCTGGGCCATGGCGGCCATGGCCGCGCCCGAGGCGTTCGAATCCCTGGATGAAGAGCGCCTCGATGATGCCGAACTTCGACTCGAAGTGGTTGTAGACGCCCATGGGCGCCACGCCGGCGGCGGCGGCGATCCGGCGCACCGAGAGGCCGTCGGGGCCTTCGGTCTCGAGGAGGTCGGCGGCCGAGGCGAGGAGCGCCGCCTCCATCCCGGCGCTGGGAGTCCTGGTCCGGTCGGGATTTCCGTCATGCTCCTAGCGTACTGAAGAACATCGTGCTATAACAATAGCACAGCGTTCTACAAGGGTGGAAGTCCCCATCCAGAAGGAGCCCTCGATGTCCGGATCGCCTCGAAACCGATGCCATGGCGCCCGTCGCGGGATGGCGCCCCCGCCGAGATCAAGGATCGCCGCTGGATCGTGCTGCCCGTCCTGTGCCTGTCGGTCTTCCTGGTGGTGGTCGACAACACCATCGTCAACGTGGCCCTGCCCACCCTGAACCGTCAGCTGGGTGCGTCCATCACCTCGCTGCAGTGGATCGTCGACGTCTACAGCCTGGCCTTCGCCGGGCTGCTGCTGGCCGGCGGCGGGATCGGGGACCGGCTCGGCCGCAAGGGCACGATGCAGGTCGGCCTGGTCTTCTTCGGGATGTTCTCGGCCGCCGCCGCCGCCTCGCACGCGACCGGCACGCTGATCACGGCCCGGGCGCTCATGGGCGTGGCGGCCGCCTTCATCTTCCCGGCCAGCCTGGCCATCCTCACGAGCATCTTCCCCGACCCATCCGAGCGGCAGAAGGCGCTCGGGCATCTGGGGCGCCACGTCGGGCATCGCCGTGGCCTTCGGCCCGATCGTCGGTGGGGCGCTGCTCGAGCACTTCTGGTACGGCTCGATCTTCCTCGTCAACGTGCCCATCGTGATCGTCACGCTCATCGCCGGCGGGATCCTGATCCCGCGGCTGCCCCGAGGTGGCGCCAGCACCGCTTCGACCTGCGGGGCGTGCTCATCTCGACCGTCGGGATGACGATGCTGGTGCTGGCCATCATCGAGGGGCCGCAGTGGGGCTGGGCCTCGGCGGGGACGCTGGCGTGCTTCGCCGGCGCCGCCGTCCTGCTGACGGCCTTCACGCTGCTCGAGCTGCGCACCGAGGGCCCGCTGCTCGACGTGCGGGTCTTCAAGATCCCCCGCTTCACCGGCGGCGCGTTGTCGATCTCGGTGGCGTTCTTCTGCCTCTTCGGCTTCATCTTCCTCATCACGCAGTACTTCCAGTTCGTGAAGGGGTACTCGACGCTGTCGGCCGGCGTGCACACGCTGCCGTTCGCCGTCGTGGCGGCCGTGTTCACGCCGATCGCCGCCGTCGTGGCGCTCAAGGTGGGGACCCGGCTGGTCGTGGGCGCGGGCTTGCTGCTCATGGGAGGCGGCCTCGTCGTGGCGGCTTTCAACTCGTCGGAGGACACCACCTACTGGGGGCCGATCATCGTGGCCATGGTGCTGCTGGCCCTCGGGCTGTCCTCCATCACGGCGCCGACGGCGGAGGCGGTCATGGGCTCGGTGGCCGACGAGCAGCGGGGGGCTGCCGCCGGCGTCAACAACACGACCCGGGAGCTCGGCGGAACGCTGGGGGTGGCGGTGTTCGGCTCGATCTTCGCCTCGGCCTACGCGCCGAAGATCATCAGCGCCTTCCGTCCGCTCCCCATCCCGGCCGGGCCCAAGGCCGAGGCGCACCAGTCCATGGCGGCCGCGCTGGCGGTGGTCGCCCATGCCCCGCGCGCGGCTCGGCCGGCCTGGAGTCGATCGCCTTCACGCGTTCCACAGCGGGCTGCGAGGTGGCGTGCATCGCCGGGGCCGGGCGTGGCCGTGCTGGGTGCGCTGGCGGCCTTCAAGCTGCTTGCCCGGGCCGGGGCGCGCCCGAGGTGCTGGTCGCAGGCTCGAGGGCCCGGCAGGCGTCTTCGCCGAGCGTGTCCGAGCCGACGTCGGCGTCCTCTGCCATGGTGACGTGGACCGCTATCCCGAGTACGTGCCGTACGTGGCGCCTGAGCCCGAGGCTGCGGCCCCTCTAGGAGAAAACCAGCGGAGGCGTGCCGGACGCCGGCGATGACCGGGCTCGGCGTCCGCTCCACCGGGCCCGGCCAGGGACAGGGTCTCGAAGCGGTCCAGCAGCTGGCCCAGGACGACCCTGCCCTCGAGCCGGGCCAGCGCCGCACCGAGGCAGAAGTGCGGGCCGAAGCCGAAGCTCACGTGTGGATTGGGGTGGCGGTCGATCCGCAGCTCGGCCGCGTCGGGCCCGAAGACCTCCTCGTCCCGGTTGGCCGAGGCGTAGACCAGCAGCACCGGGTCGCCCTCGGCCACCGGGACGCCACGGATGGTGGTGGCCGCGGTGGCCGTGCGCATGAACGAGATCACCGGGGTCGTCCAGCGCAGCAGCTCCTCGACGGCGGCCGGGATCAGGGACCGGTCGGCCTTGAGCGCAGCCCACTGGTCTGGATTCTCGGCCAGTGCCACCAAACCTCCCGAAATCAGGTTCCGGGTCGTCTCGTTCCCCGCCACCAGCAGCTGGATCAGGAACATCGCCAGCTCGGCCTCGCTCAGCTCTTCGCCGCCACTCTCCGGATCTGATCCGACGGTCGCCAGCACCGACACGAGGTCGTCCGCCGGCGCCTTGCGCCGTTCGTCGGCCACGCCGATCAGGTACTCCCACATCTCGAGCTGGTACGCGGCCCGTTGCTCCTCGGTCTGCTCCACCTCGCCCGGGATGACGGCTTCGGACCAGTCGAAGAAGCGGGGCCACTGCGACCCGTCCACGCCGAGCAACTCACAGATGACCAACAGCGGGAACGGGATGGAGAGGTCCTGCACGACGTCGAACGGCTCGCCGCCCTGGATCTGATCCAAGAGCGCCGTTGCCTTCGCCGTCACCCCGTCCTCCATAAGCCGCACCATCGAGGGCTTGAAGCCGGGCTGTACCAGCCGCCGGTAGCGGGTGTGTTGCGGCGGGTCGGTGTGCATCATGGTCGGCGGTGTCTCGTAGGTCGTGCCGATCTCGTCGGTCAGGATGCCGCGCGACGAACAGAACGCCCCCGGGTCGGCGCCGATGTGCGACACCTCTGGATGGGTCGTGACGGCCCAGAAGCCGCCGCCCTCGTGGTCGACCCAGCACACGGGCGCCGTTCGTCGGAGCTCGGCATACAGAGCGAAGGGGTCGCCGCTGGAGTACAGGCTCGGGTCGAGCAGGCGGCCGGCGTCGGCGGTCCCTGCATCGGCGGTCCCTGCGTCAGCGGTCCCTGCGTCAGCGGTCATCGGCGCAGACTCAGACGATCAGTCCGTTGGGGCGGGGGTCGCCCTGCGCCTCGAGCAGGGCGTAGTAGGCCTCGAGCGTCCCGGGGCCGTCGGAGACCGACTCCACGGAACCGTCCTCGGCCAGGTTCAACAGCGCGCCCTCGATGATGAAGCACACGTCCGTGTCCTCGGTGTTCTCCGCCGGCACGTGCAGAGTGTGCACGGAGTTGGCCGGCTCGTACAGGTAGGACCCGGCCTCCACGTAGAATCCGTACTCCAGATAGTGCCAGCGGCCCGCCGACGTGTAGGCGTCGACCGACCCGGTGTGGCGATGGGTCTGCAGCTGCACGCCGGGCTGGAAACGGTTGAGGATCACCCACGTCCCGTGCGACGAGTCGTAGCGCACCACCTTGAGGAGGACGCCCATGCCGGTGTCGGCCCATGGCGCGTCCTCGATCGTGACGAGGCGGACCGCGTCGGCCGGGTTGGCGGGAGTGGTGATCGACATGGATTGGGCTCCTTCTGGATTCTTGGATTGCTCGGACGCTCGGATTACTCGGACTCTTGGACTACGGGTCGGATGGGTCGGATGGGTCGGATGGGTCGGATGGGTCGGAGGACTTGGCTATTCGGGCAGGATGGCGAGGAGGTCGAGGTCCATCGCCGCCTCGAGCGCGGCGGCCGTGCGCAACACGACCAGATCGCCGTGTTGGGGCCCGACCAGTTGGAGGCCGATGGGCAGGCCGTCGCGGCTCAGGCCGACGGGAACGGTGGCGGCGGGGGAGCGGGTCATGTTGAAGGGATAGGTGAACTGGATCCAGTTGGCCGTCTTCACCCCGTTCACCGACCCCATCATGTCGTCGGCAAACGGCGCCAGCCCAGAGGTGGTCGGCGTCACCAGGATCCGGCAGCTGTGGAAGAGCTCGACCAGGCGCAGGTTCATCAGGTGGTAGCTGTCGAAGACCTGGAGCAGCTGTTCGGCGGTCGTCGTCATCGCGACGTCCACGAAGTGGCGCAGCACCGGATGAACCTCGTCCCAGCGCGGGTGGCCCATGAAGGGTCGCAGGGTGCGCAAGGTGGCCGCCCCCGTCATGGTGAGGAAATCACCGACGGGGTCGGCATCAAAAACGGAGTCCAGCACGACCACCTCGGCGCCCAGCGATTCGAGCACGCCCACGGCGCGCGCGCAGGCCGCTTCCACCTCGTCGTCGACCGTGGCGAAGCCCAGGGTTGGCGCGTAGGCGATCCTCACCGGGACGTGGGGGTCCTCCATGGCGGCGAGCCAGTTGGCCTCGGGGCGGGGGAGGGAGCGCAGGTCGGTGGGATCGGGGCCGACGGCGACGTCGAGGGCGCGGGCGACATCGGCGATGCGGCGGGCCATGGGGCCGTTGGTCGAGAGGTCGACCCAGCCGGGCGGGTGGGGGCCGCCGGCCGGGACGCGCCCGAGGCTCGGCTTCATGCCCGACAGGCCGCAGCACACGCTGGGGATCCGGATCGACCCACCGCCGTCGGAACCGGTGGCGAGGGGCACCATGCCCGCCGCCAGCGCCGCCGACGTGCCGCCCGACGATCCGCCCGGCCCGCGCGAGACGTCGAACGGGTTCAGCGAGGGGCCGAAGATGGCGTTGGTCGTGTTGCCCATCCAGCCGAACTCGGGCGTGTTGGTCTTGCCGACGACCACGCAGCCGGCCCCGCGCATGCGGGCCACGAAGGGATCGTCCTCGATGGCCGGCGGGGCGTCGGCGTGGAGCGCGGAACCGTAGGTGGTGCGGTAGCCGATGGCGTTCTGCAGGTCCTTGACCCCGATGGGGATGCCGGCCAGCGGGCCGGGGTCGGCCCCGGTGGCGATACGGGCATCGAGGGCGTCGGCCTCGTCGAGCGCCCGGTCCCCATCCACGGCGACGAACGCGTTGTAGACCGGGTCGAGCCTCTCGATCCGGTCGAGGGCGGCCCGGGTCAGCTCCCGTGCCGAGACCTCCTTGGCCCGGACCGAGCGGCTCAGCTCGGCCAGCGAAGTGGTGCGGAAGTCGATCTCTGTCCCTGCCATGTCGCCACGCCCCCCTCTGGTCCCCTGCAGTTTTCCCTGCCGGGACGAGTCCGGCCAGCCCGGCGCAGTCGGCTACCCGACTTCGTCTATGCCGCCGACGGCGACAGACCCGCGACGGCCTCGGCCAGGTCGATCCCGATCGGGACCACCGCCGGCGCCGGCACCGTGATCCCGTGGTCGACATAGCGCTGGATATGGGCCCGGCACTCCGCCACCGACCCGTGCACGATGAGCTCGTCCACCACCGAGTCGGGGATGGCGGCCAGTGCGCCCTTGCGGTCGCCGGCGGCCCAGGCGTCCCACATGGGCTGCAGGGCAGGGCCCCGGCCGAGCCAGCGGTGGAACTCGGCATAGGCCGGCACGTTCAGATAGGCGGTGATCATGCGGCGCCCGATGGTGCGGGCGAGGTCGGCGTCCTCGGTCACGATGACGAAGATCCGGGCCACGATGGCGCGGGGTGCCCCGCCGGACGCCTTGGTCACCTCCGCCACGGATGTGGCGACGTCCTCGGCGCTGAGCCAGTTGAGGATGGCGCCGTCGGCCTCGCGGCCGGCCAGGTGCAGCATGCCGGGGCGCAGGGCCGCCAGGTAGATGGGCGGCAGCTGCTCGGGGATGCGGGCCAGGCGGAATCCCTTCACGTGGAAGGTCTCGTAGTCCTCGGTCACCTTCTCGCCGCTGAAGGCCAGTCTCAAGAAGCGCAGCGTGTCGCGGACGCGCCGGTACTGGTTCTCGAAGGCCAGGCCGTTCCAGTTGGCCACGATGACCTCGGAGGACGCGCCGAGGCCGCAGAAGAATCGCCCGGGCGCAGCGTCGGCCATGGCGGCCAGGCTCTGGGCGAGGAGCGCGGGGCCCCGGGTGTAGGCGGGGGTGATGGCCACGCCCAGGTTCATCGTGGGCTCCCAGGCGGCCGCCAGGGTGAGGGGGGTGAAGCCGTCGGCGCCGTCGACCTCGGCCGACCACAGGTCCGTGTATCCCAGGTCGCGCAGACGGGCGAACCACTCGCGGTGGGCGTGCAGCGGGATGCCGTCGAAGGGGACCGTGATGCCGGGCCGGGCCGGTGGCACCCCCTGCCGGGGGCTCATTGTGCGGTGCTCATTGTGCGGTGCTCATTGTGCGGTGCTCATTGTGCGGTGCTCATTGTGCGGTGCTCATTGTGCGGTGCTCATTGTGCGGTGCTCATTGTGGCGGGCTCACTGCGTGGAGTCGCTCCTCGACGTCGCCGGACCCATTCGTCTCGGGCCCGTGCTGGAACTCCGCGTCGTCGAAGGACAGCGCGAGCTCCGTCTTCTCCTCGTCGTCACGGTCCGGCACCGGCACGCCCCAGCGCGCCATGCCCGCCTCCATGTGCCGGATGACGGTCTCGATGACCTCGACCCGCCCGTTGCGCTTGCTCTCCGACGAGATCACGTCCCAGGGCGCCAACGGGCCGCTCGTCAGCCGCAGCATGTCCGCCACCGCCGCGTCGTATTGCGGCCGCTTCTCCCGGTTGCGCCAGTCCTCGTCGGTCAGCTTCCACGCCTTGAGGGAATCGTCCCGGCGCCGTTCGAACCGGCGCAACTGTTCCTCGTCCGACATGTGCATCCAGAGCTTGATCACGACCATTCCCTCTTCGGCCAGTGAGTGCTCGAAGTCGGTGATCTCCTCGTAGGCGCGCCGCCACTGCACCTCGGTGGCGAAATTCTCCACCCGCTCCACGAGCACACGCCCGTACCAGCTGCGGTCGAAGATGGTCATGCCGCCCCATCCGGGGAGTGGCGGCCAGAAGCGCCACAGGAAGTGATGCCGGAGCTCGTCGGGCGTCGGCGCGGCGAACGGCGCCACGTACACGTGGCGGGGGTCGAGCGGCTCGACCAGCCGCTTGATGGCGCCGCCCTTGCCGGCGGCGTCCCAGCCCTCGAAGACGATGCAGACCGGTGGGCCGAGGTTGCCTTGGTTGAGCTGACCGCCATTGATCAGCCGCAGGTGCAACAGGCGGCGTTGCGCCTTGCCGAGGCGCTTCGCCTCTTCGTCCTTGGAGAGCTTCAACGTGAGGTCGCAGTCCTCCAGCCGGGGATAGGACAAATGGGGAGAGTCCTGTTGCTCATTCGTAGGGCCCGTTGTGGCTGCAGCGGCCGCAGCGGCCGCAGCGGCCGCAGCGGCTGCAGCGGCTGCAGCGGTGTCGTCGCTGCCGTCATGGGGGCCGTGACCGTGGTCCCCGTGATCGTGCTTGCTCACGTTGCCTGTTGTAGCCGATCCAACCGACCGGCGGCGACCACCGATGCTGCAGCGCCCGTGAAGCCGTCCGCTACGCCCTGTGAGGCCCGGACGGCCTCTGCGCTCTTTGCGGCCTGTGCGGCCTGTGGGGCCTGTGTGGACTGTGCGGCCTGTGCGCTCTCTGCGGCCTGGACGGCTCGGCGCACCAGGTCCGGCGCTCCGGCGATCACGAGCAGCTCCTGATTCGACAAATGGCCCACCCGACCGACCTTTCTTCCGGATGGGTCGAAGATGCCGATGCGGGCCCCGACGTATCGAGCCGAGTCGAAGGAGAGGGTCGCCACCGCTCGATCCGTACCGTTCCTCTGCGTGGTGCACATCGCCTCGAGCTCCTCCAGCCCCAGCCACGACTCGTTGTTGTAGGACAGCACCAGCAGCTCGCAGTCGATCGACCGCACGACCGACGCCAGCGCCGCCGGCATGGTCCGCTTCGAATTGAAGGCGGATCGGGTGGATGGGTCGCGGGCATCGAGCCGTTTGCGGGCGACGCCATAGGCCTCGGGCGCGTCCCACGCCACCAGCGTCTCCCACACGTGGTAGTTGGTGAAATACCGGTGCTGGTTGTACGGCGGATCGAGGTACGCCAAATCGAAGTGGCCCAGGCTCCGCCCGCCGGCCGAGCCGGATGCCGTCGCCAGCTCGACCGCATCGCCTTGGATGGCGCGCCCGGGCCCATGGAGCAGTTCGGGGATGCGCAACTCCAGCGGCTTGGCCGAACGGGGCGCCCACTGCTTCACGTACGCCATCTGCACGCCGGTGGTCGAGTCCACCCGGTCCGCCGCCTCGATGAGGGACGTCAACAGGAGGGGGAACAAGGGTGACCCCGCATACTCCGAGTCGATGGCGTCCCGCACGGCATCTATCCGAGCGGCGTTGTGCGGTTGGAAGTAACGGGCCTGACGGCTGAACGTCTCGGTGACGTAGCCGGGTTTGCCGGGGAGGGCGTTGAGGTGGTTCACGGCCGCCCGGAGCGCCGTGGCGTCGGTGGCGGCGGCGTCCGCCTCGATGTAGGTGCGGGCGAAGGTGTGCGCGTAGCGGGCGCTGTCGACGGCGGTCACGTGCACACCCTGGGCCTTGAAGGCCTGGGCGACGCGGGTGGTGCCGGTGAAGAGGTCGAGCGCGGTGGTGGCGCCCGAGGCCCGGCAGATGCGGGCGAGGACCGGGACGAGGCGGCGTTTGGAGCCGATGTATTTGATCATCGAGGGCCTTTAGCCGTCACGGCGGACCACCCTACGATGGGCGGTCATGGCGCCCGGGGACCATCCAGGAACTGCCGATGGGGGCGCCGATGGGGGCGCCGATGGGGGCGCCGATGGGGGCTTGGATTCGCACTGGGTGCGGTGGCATGCGCCCTACGAGGACCCTTCGTCGACCCTGTCGCAGCGGCTGGCGGCGGTGCAGTCCATGCTGCGCGCCGCTTTGGATGAGATCCCGGATAGCTATCCAGGGCCGGTCCGGATCGTGAGCCTGTGTGCGGGCCAGGGGCGTGACGTGATCGACGTCGTGGCGACCCATCCAAGGGGTCCCGAAGTCTCGGCGTTGCTGGTCGAGCTCGATCCGGCTCTCGTGGCCTTCGCCCGGGACCGTGCTGCCAAGGCCGGCCTGGCTGGGCAGATACGGATCGTCGAGGGCGACGCGTCGCAGTCCCGCATCTACGTCGACAGCGTGCCAGCCGACATCGTCCTGGTGTGCGGGGTGTTCGGGAACATCAGCGCGGCGGACATCACGCGCACCATCCAGGCGATGCGGGGTTTCTGCGTGCCCGGGGGCCATGTCCTGTGGACCCGGCACCGGCGGCCACCTGACCTCACCCCGGCCATCCGGGCCGACTTCGCCGCTGCAGGGTTCACGGAGTTGGCCTTCGAGGCCCCCGAGGGCACGGTCATGACGGTCGGCCACCACCGCCTGGATGGAGCCGTGGTGCCCTTCGACCCGGACCAGCAGCTCTTCGACTTCGTGGGCGACGGTTGGAACCCCGCATGAAGGAAGGCGACCCCGGGCCGGGCCCGGGGTCGGAGCCGCCGGTGGGGTCGGGAGCGGCAGTGGGGTCGGGGCCGCCGGGGCCGCCGGGGCCACGGGCGCCACAGGCCGCCAAACTCGAGCGCCACCGCCTCCACCCTCTGTCACTGGCCTCCATGGCCTGGCGCACGGCCAGGATGGAGCCCGCCCGGGTCATCGTGCCCGGACTCGTCATCTTCGGCCTCGATGCGATTCAGGGCACCTTCTACACCGAGGTCGCCGTCGACCACCTGGGCATCGGGTCGGTCATCGGGGCGGTCCTCTTCGCCTCCTCCGCCCTGGGGCTGACCTTCTATGCAGGCATGCTCGAGCGCCTGGTCGGCTCCGTGGAGCGCAACGAGCCGGCCCAGCCGGTCCTCCACGTGCTGCGGACCCTGCCCTGGGGGCGCCTGCTCATCGCCGAGGGCATCCTGATCGTGTTCAGTGCGGTGGCCTCAGTCGCCCTGGTCGTGCCGGGGTTGATCGTCGGAACGCTGTTCGCCCTGGTCGGCCCACTCATCAACCTGCTCGACAGCTCGGTGCCCAACGCCTTCAAACGATCGCTACAGCTGGTGTGGCCCCACTTCATGTTGGTCTTCTTGATCATCACGTTGCCGTTGGCGATCGAGCACGAGGTCGTCGTCTTCGTCGCCGAGCTGATCCCCCACGAGCACATCTGGGCCGTCTTCCTCACCACCTTCATCCTCGGCGACCTCTTCGGCATGGCGCTGGGCCTCATGGAGGTGTCCATAGCGGAGCGTCTGGTGACGGGAGCGCAGGGTCCCGGTGAGGACCTACTGTCGGCGGACGTGGAGCTGCCCAGCGTGCCCAATCCGGGTCACCCATCCAAGGCGTAGTCGCCGGGTCGCCGGGTCGCCTGGTCGCCGGGTCGCACCACCGCACCAGCCGCACCAGCCGCACCAGCCGCACCAGCTAAAGCAACACAGCGATCCATCCATACGACACACAGACGATCCAACTCACTCTTATCCGAGGAGGCCCATCATGGAAGAGACGATCCACGGAACCACGATGCCGGTGCTCGAGCTGTCGCTCGCCGACGGCGAGTCCATCGTGTCGGAGGCCGGCGAGTTCTCCTGGATGTCAGATGCCGTCCAGATGGCCACCAACACCGGCGGTGGCATGGGCGGCAAGGGGATCATGGGTGCGGTCAAGCGCGCCGTGGGTGGCGCGTCGATCATGATGACGACGTACACCGCTCAGGGCGGCGTTGGCTCCGTCGCCTTCGCGTCGAAGTTCCCGGGGCACATCTTGCCGATCGACGTGGCGCCGGGGAACGAGTTCATGGTCCACCGCCACGGCTTCATGGCGGCCACGCCGGGGATCGAGCTCTCGATGGGCTTCCAGCAGTCGTTCCGCGGCGGCATCTTCGGTGGCGAGGGTTTCATCCTGCAGAAGGTCGGCGGGACCGGTCGCGCCTTCATCGATCTCTCGGGTGAGGTGATCGTCTACGACCTGGCTGCGGGGCAGACGATGCGCGTGCACCCGGGCCACGCCGGACTCTTCCAGGCCTCTGTTCAGTTCTCTGTCCAGAAGGTGCCGGGCATGGCCAACCGCTACATGGGGTCGGACGGCCACCACTTCGCGGTGCTGACGGGTCCGGGCCGCATCTGGCTGCAGTCGATGCCGCTGCCGATCCTCGCCGGCGTGATCGGCGAATACATGCCCGACCGTGACGACCACCACGGCGCCGAGGGCGTAGCGGCCGGCATCGGGGGCGCCAAGATCCTGGGCGACATGTTCAAGTAGTCGCTCGATGCAGTGTCGTGACGGCTAGGAGAGGTTGATCGGGTTAGGGGGGACGGTGAGGATGACGGCCTTGCCGTAGTGATTGAAGACGACGGTGCTCACGTCGCCCGGGGTGTCGTCGACGATCTTGTAGACGAGGGCCGGGCCCTTGGCGGCGATGTACATGAGCCCGGTGCTCTTCTTCCCGTGGTTCACGACCGTGTCCTCGACGACGACGACCTTGTGGCCCGCGAACCTGGTGGGGCGGCCAAGAGTGAGCGGTGCCGTGTGGCCCTCGAAGGCCGCGACGGCGAGGTCGGCCGCATCGAGGAACTGGTCGAAGGAGGTGAAACGCGTGTCGACCGCCGAGAACTCGATCCACTTCCCGCCGTACACCTCGGTCTGCGCCGCCGTGGCGTGGCTGGCCCAGAACTTGGCCGGTGCATTGAAGTAGAGGACGGGGCCAACTCGCTCGATCTTGATCAGGGCGCCGTTTTGCACGAACTCGCCACCACCCTCGCCGTCGGAGTTCACGAGGAGGTCGAGGACTATCTGGGACTTGCCCTGGGAGATCTTGCCCACGACGTGGACGCTGCCGAAGTGTTCCTCGGCGGTGATGGCCTTGATGACCCATTTGTCCGCCGGGGTGGGTGGGGCGGCGGCTGTGGTGGTGGTTGTTTGGGCAGTGGCGGTGGTGGTTGTTTGGGCAGATGTGGCTGCCGCGGCGGCCGTGGCGGGTCCGGTCATAGCCGTGGACCCGATCAGGAAAATGGCGGTGGCCATGCCTGCGGCCAGGGCAGTCAGGGGGAGCGCACTGGTGATCATCGAGTTGCTCAGGCGGAAGCGGGATCCATCCACAGCACGAGAACCAGGCGCCGCGGGGAAAATGGCGGTTCGGGACCGTGCCATGGGTCTTGGTTCGGCAACGCGCGCGTTGACACCGGGGGTGCGGCTACAGATGTTGTGAATCCGTTGATTTTGCCTCAAGTGGGCGCGGTCGCGTCGGGCTGGTCAGGTGGGACCGTCGGGCTGGTCAGGGCTGGTCGGGCTGGTTCCACTCGATCCATCCCGCGCCGGTGCGACCGTCGTCGGTCCGGCACCGCACCATCGCCCGGGGGAACCGGCTGGTGCGGCCATCGTCGTTGCGGAGCAGGACGGGGCCGAAGGCGACCGGCGTCACCTCGAGGACCAGCAGCACTCCGGCCCTGTCCGGTTCCGGGCCGGGCCCGACGGCGATCTCGATGCGCGCCTTGGATGGGAACCCGTGCGCACCTACGTCCTCGGTCACCGTCAGCGCGGTGGCGGGATGGACTTCGCCCGGTCTCTGGATATATCCGAAGAAAACGGGGATGCCGAGGTTCATCCGGATGTCGGCCAGGTGGATCCGGGTGCCGTCCTCGAGGCGCACCGAGCACCAGCACCATCCAAAGGCCCACCAGTCGCGTACGCCCCACGAGTGGTCGCGCTGGCCCTGCCCGTCGACGGTAAACGTCTCGCCGCCGATTGCCACGGTGCCGGTGACGAGGCAGGGGATCTCGTAGCGGGTGGTCAGGTCGTAGTGGTAGGGGACGCCGTCCGTCGTCCAGGTGAGATCGAGGTCCAGACGCGCCGCAGGACCGGTCTGCTCGCCTGACGTGTAGACGGCTTCTGGCGGGTCGATGAGGCGGGCGGGCGCGCTGGCCGCCAGGCGGAAGGACTCGAGTGGGCGCACGAGGTCGATTTCAATTCGCTGGTCCGCGGTGTCGTCGGGGCCGATAGACGCCTCCGAGACCAGGCCATCGCCGGGTGGCACCGGGGCCCGGTAGTCGGCCGAGCAGATGCCGGGACGGTCGGGCCACACGATCCAGGTCGTCCACCAGGCCAGGTGGCGGTTGGGATAGAGGCCGAGCCGGAGCCAGCCGCCCATTGAGCCGTCAGCGCGCACGAAGTCGCAGTAGTACGACTCGTTCCACAGGTCGTCGTCGTCGGGGGTGTGCCTTGCTTCGTCGTCTGGCAGGACGACGTGCTCCGCCGTCACCGGTTTGGGCCCGGATGCATGGCGGAGGAACCTACTGGGCCTGGCACTTCGACGATGGGATCGTCTCGGTCGTCGAACTCGGTGCGGAGGGCCTTCGACATCACGGCGTGCTGGAAATACAGCGTCGTGATGTAGGTCAGTTCGAGGACGGCGACCTCATCGAGGTGGCGTTGGAGCTCGGCGAAGAGTTCGTCGGGCACGCGGCCGTGGTCGTAGACGAGGCAGTCGGTGTAAGCGAGCACGGCCCGCTCGGCCGCGTCGTAGGTGCCGTCGGGAGCCACGCTCCAGGCCGGGATGTGTGCGATCTGCTCCTCGGGCATGCCGAGCTCGCGCATCGACTTGGCGTGCTGACTGAAGACGAACTGGCTGCCGGCGGCGTAGCCGGCTCGGATCTGGCCGAGCTCACGCAGCTTGGGATCGAGCGCACGTGCGGGCGATTGGTACAGCCCGAACCCCTTGACGCAGTGGTCGAGGATGTCGGGGCTGAGGGCGAACACCGTCCACCAGTCGCCGGTGGTGCCGTCCCAGCGACCCGGCTCGGCCACGGGGTCGCGGCCCTCGAAAAGCCACTCGTACATGGTGGTGACGATGGGTGCGGTTGCTTCGTCCTTGGGGACCTGGCGGAGGCGGGGCACGGGTGGCGGGTGGCGAATGGGGAGTGGCGAATGGGGAGTGGGGAGTGGTGGTCTCGGAGCCGCTCTAGGCCCGGATCGGCTGCGCCTGCGGCTGTGCCTGCGCCTGCGCCGGCGGATGTGCCACGTCGTCGGGGCCGAACTCCCGCATCCAGCAGGCGAACTCCAGCAGGATCCCGTCGGGATCCTGGAAGTAGATACTGCGCACGAAGACCCCGGGATGCAGAGCATCGCTGATGCCCCATTCGGAGTCGTCGTGATTGGCGATTTCGGTGCAGTCGACACCGGCGGCCACCAGACGCTCGCGGTATTCGACGATCCGCTCCGGCGCGACGTCGAAGGCGACATGGTTCATGGAGCCGACCGCGCTCGTGAGATCACCCTGGTCCGGTCGGGCCGCGGGCGCGCTGATTCCGGGGACGCCGTCGGGCGCATCGGGGAACCAGAAAAAGGCGAGGCAGTCACCACCGCCGCAGTCGAAGAAGAAGTGCTGCCCCATTCCGGCCGGCAGCTCGATCGTCTTGACGAGCGGCATGCCGAGCACGTTGGTGTAGAAGTCGACCGTCCGCTCCATGTCGCGGCACACCAGTGCGAGATGGTTGATGCCCCGCAACTCGAATCCGCCCGTGTTGCCTGCCATGAGCCTGCCTCCCTCGACGCCTCCACAGGATAGGCCGCATCCCGCAATCCTGGCGGGGCCGCGGACCGTATGACCCTCGAGGCACTGGACACGACGAAGGGACCGCGACATGGCTGCAGCGGGGCAGGCACGGCACGCAGATGCGGGCGGGAGTCAAGAAGATCCAGGTGGCGGGAAGGCGGAGGGAGTCCCGGCGGGCGGGGTCGGACGAATCCATCGTCGGGCCATCGCCGGGGCTCTCTCTGCTGGAGGACTGGCTGCCGCCTCCCTTTCGCTCGCCCTGGTCTTGGCGGTGCCCGGCGGGACCGCCGGAGCGAACGGCACGCAGGCCAAGACGGTCAAGGTCTCGACCGCCAAGATCGCCGGCGTCGGGACCGTGCTCACCACTTCCTCGGGCCTGACGCTCTATCGCTTCACCGAGGACTCGCCGGGAACCTCCATGTGCACCGGTGCGTGCGCCAAGATCTGGCCACCGCTGTTCGCGCCGAAGGGCGCGCGCGTGTCCGGACCGCACGGCGTGAAGGGCTTGTCGCTGATCAGAGTCGCCAACGGGCACTGGCAGGTGGCGTTCCACAGGCTTCCGCTGTACCGCTTCGAGGGCGACAAGAAGAAGGGACAGGCGCATGGGCAAGACGTCGCGAAGGCGTGGTTCGCGGTGTTGAAGAGCGGCATACCGGCGACTGCAACAGCCGGGGCCGCGACCACGACAACCGCGCCGGCCGTGTCAACGACGCAACCGACTACGTCGACGAGATCAGGCACGGGCTCGGGCTCGAGCTCGAACGCGAGCACGGGCTCGAACGCGGGCACCGGAGCGAACGTGACGAGGCCGACGCCTGCGCCCACACCGGCCACGCAGCCCACCCAACCCACCCAGCCCCCGCCGACCACGACACCGACGACGACGCCGCCTCCGCCCCCCACGACACCGACGACGACGCCGCCTCCGCCCCCCACGACCACCACGACGACGAGCGTCGGCAGCGGCGGGGTTGGCTTCTAAGGGCTGCCCTGGGACGTGGCCGGTTGGATCCGTCAGGTGGCGGCGATGCCCACCATCGGCGCGTTGAGGTGCTTGCCGCCCATGGAGCCGTAGAACTCGGCGTTGCCGAAGGTGAAGATGCCGCCATCTTGGCCCTGGAGCCAGTAGCCGTTGGCGTTGCCGTTCGTGGCCATCCCGACGATGGGGGAGTTCAAGGTGGTGCCGACCATGGAGCCGTAGGGCGCGGCGTCGCCGAAGTCGGCCACGTTGCCGTTGGCACTGGCGAGCCAGTAGCCGTTCGAACTCTGCGTGCCGGCCATCCCGGTGATGCGGTAACCACCGGGTGCAGAGGAGGGCTGCCCTTCGTTGGGGGCGTCGCCGAAGTTGAAGACCTGGCCTGCGGCGTCGACGAGCCAGTAGCCGCCGCCCAGGAAGCTGGGTGCGGCTGCCGTGATCGGGGAACTCAAGTTGTCGCCGCCGGTCGAGCCGTAGAACTGGGCGTTGCCGAAGGCGAACACGCCGCCGTCGCTCGCGATCAGCCAGTATCCGTTGCCGTCGAGGGTGGGTATCAGCCCGATGATCGGTTTGTTCAGCCTGATGCTGCCCGTCGATCCGTAGAACTGGGCGTTGCCGTAGGCGAACACGCCACCGTCGCTCGCGACCAGCCAGTAGCCGTTGCCGTCGGGCGTGGCCGCCATGCCGACGACGGGCTTGTTGAGGCGCATGGAGCCGGTCGAGCCGTAGAACTGGGCGGCGCCGAAGCTGAAGATGCCGCCGTCGGAACCCACTTGCCAGTATCCAGGCGCCGGCTTGGAGGGGATCGGACAACTCGGGCTGGCGGCCGGCGATGCGGCGGGGACGGCGGGCGCCAGAGCCGGGATCTCCGGACCGGCGCCGTTGGCCTTGAAGCTGAGGTCGGCCAGGTACATCGGGCGGATGCCGCAGGACAGGTAACCGATCGTCGAGCCCTGCCAGGCGGCGAAGGCCATGACCAGCTGGGAGTTTCCGCCCGATTCGGGCAGCGCGTACACGTCGGGGCCGCCCGGACCCGACATGCCCGGCGCCGAGACGAGCAGTGGTTGCGAGGTCGACATGTCGGTGCAGGCGGCGCCGGGACCCGAGGGGCAGGTGGCCCAGCCGATGGCGTAGGTGGAGGCGCCATAGTCGCTGCCCGAATAGAAGAGCGTGTAGCTCGGTGTCGTGGTTGGGTCGCTGCCGCCGGTGGTGGTCGTGGTCTCGACCATGTCGGGTCCCTCCACGATGCCGCTCTGCCACCCCTCGTCGTCCGCCATGAGCTCCGTGGCGGATCCGTCCGGCATGTAGGTAGTGGGGTCGAGGGGCACTGACCAGAGGATCGTGCTCACGGGAGGATCGATGTGGTTGCCGTCGCTCTTCCAGATGAGCCAGGTGTCACCCGTGACGGAGTCGGTGAAGATGTCGGGATCGATGCTGCCGCCGAGGTCTTGCGTACTGTCCACCGTCGGGTCGCTGTAGCCGACTTGGTTCTGGCAGACCATCGGCTGATTCTGGTTGTCGGTGTACGGGCCAGTGGGGAGGACAGATGTGGCCATGCCGATGCACTGGTCACCGGTCGAGCGCTCGGTCGCCGTGTAGTACATGACGAAGTCGTTGTCGGTGTCGTCGCGCACGACGCTCGGGGCCCACGTGTCGCCCGGCTTGGCCCACGAACCCACCCGGGGCAGTGCGTCCACTCCGGTGAGCGGGCTCCAGGCGACCCCGTTGCTCGAGACGGAGACCTGGATGTTGATCGTCTGGCTGGCCGGGGCGAAGTTCTGCGTGGAGAAGCCGTAGTAGACGTTGTCCCATTCCAGGATGTTCGGGTCGGGGAAATCGCTGTTGTGTACCGGCGCCCAGTTGGTGGCGCCCGCCGGCGGCACGGCGGCGAGTCCGACCGACGCCGTTGTGCCGGTGACGACAACGAGCGTGGCCAGGACCGCCAGAGCGGCCGCGGCGCGGCCATGAAAGTCTCGGCGTCGTCGTCTCTGCATCGGTGAGAAGGTCACCGTCCTCCCTGTCGGATCCGTGATCGTCGTTCCCAACCGATTCCGCGTCCGGTGCGGTGACCATGGTACCGAGACGGCCCGCCCACCGACAGCCCGAAACAGGTGTTCACCGGACGTTCATATCTGGGCGATCGCCTGGGGCTGGCTACTCTGGCGTCCACCATCCACGGCGGTTCCGTATAGCGTTCGTCTGGAGGAGCAGGGGCGACGGGCGATGCACGGCATGCCCATTTGACGCATGGGCAATCGATTCGGTTGCACATGACGGCACTCTGTAACAAGATTGAGACAAGGAAGGCCGACAAGCATGGCTGAGACAAACAGGCCAACGACCGCTCAACGCAAGCCCGTCGTCGACGCCGGGTTCAAATTGCTGAATCTCACGCACAGGGCGGCGCTGCGCTTGACCGGCGGCCGTTGGCCCAACCTCCTTTTCGGCATGCCCGGCGTGGAGCTCCAGACGATCGGGCGCAAGTCGGGCGAGCCCCGCACCACCATGCTGACGACCCCCATCCACGACGACAGCCGGGTGGTGCTGATCGCCTCGAAGGGTGGCGATCCCCGCGACCCGCAGTGGTACCGCAACCTGGTGGCCAACCCCGACGTCCGGATCACCATGAACGGGGAGTCCCGCGCCATGCGGGCCCGGACGGCCTCGCCCGAGGAGAAGGCAGCCATGTGGCCCGACATCGTGGCCGTCTACAAGGGCTACGACAGCTATCAGAAGAAGGCGGGTCGCGACATCCCGGTCGTGATCTGCGAGCCGCGCCCAGGCTGACCACCCGGCCACGGGCTCATCCGGCCGGCGGTGCCGCCGCCAGCTGTGCCGCCGCCGGTGGGGTCACCGCCGGTGAGTCACCGCCGGAAGGTGGCGGTACGATGCGCCCGATGTCAATGGAGCCTGCCGGCTCATCAGGTGGATCGATGGAAGGGACCGGGGCCGACGTCGGTGCCGGGTCGGAGGATGCCGCCTTCGACCTGAGCATGGCCGTCTCGCAGCTGGCGTCGAACAGCACCGACCTCCGCATCATGCTCAAGCTGCTGGTGACCCAGCTCTCCGACGCGCTGGGCAACCGGATCACGGTGGAGCGGGCCGGGCGCCTGCGCAAGTCCGACGAGATCAAGTCGGTTCGCATCAGCCTCGGGGACGACACGCTCGAGGCGGCGGTCGAGGGCGGCACCGTGCGCTGCAGCATCGGGCACTCCTCGGGCGGCATCCGGATCCGTAGCGAACAGGTCGGCATGGATGCCTGGCTCACCCGCCTCTTGACCACCCTGCAGGCGGAAGCTGCGCACAGCGAGCAGACCCGCCAGGCGTTGGAGAACATCGTGATCGGAGGCCAGTCATGAGCGAGGAAACATCGTCGCCGACGGAGGCGGCGCGGGACACGGCACCACCACCACCACCACCACCACCACCCCCGCCCGAAGCGTCCGCACACGCATCTGCACCCGCACCCGTGGCCCGCGACCTCCCGAAGGACGCTGCGCACCGGCTCGAGGAGCTCGAGCACGGCCTCTTCACGTCGGACCTCTCGGTCAACGAGTTCCTCCTCGTCAAGGAGGCCGGCTTCCATCCCCTGGGCTTCGTGATGGGCTCGTCGATCTACCACATCGGGATCCAGACCCGGAAGTGGGGGCAGAGCCTGGAGCTGACCAAGCTGACCGAGGCCATGTACACCGCCCGCGAGCTCGCCATGAACCGGATGGAAGAGGAGGCCCAGGAGCTCGGGGCCGACGGCGTCGTAGGCGTGCGCCTCGATGTGAACTACTACGAGTGGGGCAACGACTCGGCCGAGTTCATCGCGTTCGGCACGGCGGTCAAGGCCGAGGACGGGACCTCGTACCGCAACGTCCAGGGAAAGCCCTTCACCTCGGACCTGTCGGGTCAGGACTTCTGGACCCTCATGCAGACCGGGCACGTGCCGCAAGGTCTCGTCATGGGGACCTGCGTCTTCCACATCGCGCATCGCAAGTTCACCCAGGCGCTCGGGTCAATGGGCCAGAACGTCGAGCTGCCGAACTTCACCCAGGCGCTCTACGAGGCCCGTGAGCTCGCTATGACGCGCATGCAGGACGAGGCGACCCAGCTGCAGGCGAGCGGCATCGTCGGCGTGCGCCTCGAGGAGAAGTCGCACCAGTGGGGCTCGCACACGATCGAGTTCCTGGCGCTCGGCACCGCCGTCACCAAGCGCAGCGGGGAGGTCACCCTGCCCAAGCCCACGACCATCATCTCCTTGGACAACTGATGTCCGTCGCGGACGGGCCCGATGGGGGCGGCCCACCGCCCGATGCCGCGGTGACCCCGGCCGGCGGCCCCCAGGGCGACCTGCCCGAGGCGGCGGTCCGCCGCCTTGAGGCCGACTCCTTCTCATCGGGCCTGAGCGTGCCCGACTTCGCGGCCTGCCTCGACCTCGGCCTGCAGCCGGTCGCCCTGGTGCAGGGATTCTGTGTCATGCAGTGGGGCTGGTACGGGCCGGGCTCGGGCTACGGGCGCGGCCTGTCGCCCTACATGGGCGGCCAGCAGACGCCGGGCTCGTACTCGGAGACTTACCGCTGCCCGCACGGCTTCGTCTCCAACGAGCACCGCAGCTGGGGCCAGAACCTCGAGCAGCCCTGGGTCGAGGAGGCCTGGGCCCACGGCTACGGGACCGCCTACGCCCGCATGCTCGAGGAGGCCGGCACGCTCGGCGCCCACGGCGTGATCGGGGTGGCCGACCAGGTCTCCAACGTGGCCGACACCGGAACGACCGAGTTCCACTTCCTCGGCACCGCGGTGACCGTCGAGGGCGGCCCAGCCCCCGCCGGTGGGACGCCCTGGAGCACGTATCTGGCCGGACAGCGCCTGACCAAGTCGATCGAGTCGGGCTTCATGCCCGTCGCCGTCGTGGCGTCTCTGGCCTCGGTGCGGCTGTGGGCCTACTGCATGACCGAGTACTACATGGAGGGCTCCATGGGCGGGTGGGGCAACAACATGGGTCCGGCCTTCGTGGAGCAGGTGAGCAAGGCGCACATGGCCGCACGGCAGCTGGCCCGCAAGCACGTGCGCCAGCAGCTCTCCGGTGACGAGCTGCACGGGGCGACCATGGACGTGGTCACCCGGGAGCTCTCGGCGGGCGACGAGGTCATCGACTGCACCCTGCGGGGAAACCGAGTGCGACGCTTCAAGGACTTCGACCCGGTGGTGCTGCCGCGGCCGACGGTGCGGCTGGCATGAGTGACGCCCCCGTCCAAGATGTACGGGCCGAGATGCTTCGTGGGGCTCAGGCCCTGGCCACTCCCGCGCCACCATCTCAGGAACGCGGCATCACCTCGGACCTCTCGGTCGACGAAGCCCTGCTATTGCACGCAGCCGGATGGGAGCCCCTCGACCTCGTGTGCGGCGTCGCCGTCGTGTCGGTCCCGGTCGGGGTCTGGAACTGGGGGAGAGGCTCCATCTCCATGGCCTCGGACGCCCACAATGCGGCCGTGGATCAAGCCTCCCGCCTGTTGCGCGGGGAGTGCGGCAAGGTACACGGGCACGGGGTCGTGGGGGTGCGGGTCGACGTGTCGGTCCGCCCGCACCACGTCGACGTCGAGCTCGTCGGCACGGCTGTGCGGCCCATGGGCGGCGCCGCCGCTCCGGCCACGCCCTTCGTCTCGGACCTCTCGGCCCGTGACTTCACCTTGCTCCAGCGCGCCGGCTGGATGCCCGTCGGGCTCGCCTTCGGTGCCGCCTTCGTCTACGCCCCCCGGCGCACCGCCGGCACCGCCATCAAGCAGAAGAGCCAGAACGTTGAGCTGACCAACTACACCGAGGCCATGTACTCGGCCCGCGAGTCGGCCATGGAGAGGATGCAGCGGTCCGCGCTGGACGTCGGCGGCGAGGGCGTGGTCCAGGTCAAGGTGACCGAAGGGCCCATGAGCTTCGCCCGCCATGCCATCGGCTTCACGGCCTGGGGGACAGCGGTCAAACTGGTGGCGCAGGAGCACCAGTTCGTGGAACCGCAAATGGTCCTGCCGCTCGATGACGCGGTGGTGACCTTCGAAGCAGAGAGCCTGCGCAGCGCAAACCAAGGGAGACGCCGATGACTCCGACCAGAGACTGGGACGCCTGGGCCCGGACCTTCGAGTCGATCAACGGGCCGGACGACTTCGCCGCCCTGTTCGCCCCCGGCGGCCGGTTCTGCGATCCGGTGACCCCGTGGACCACCGACCTGCACAAGGTGGCCACGGACACCGACGCCATCTTCCCGGATTGGAACCAGCGGGTGGACCGGATCCGCGGCGGGGAGGACTGGGCGGTGTTCGAGTGGACCGGGACGGCGACGTTCCACCCCGGCGAGGGCAAGGCCGGGGTCCCCGTCTCCATGACGGGCGCCACCGTCATCGACGTGGACGCCGACGGCTTGGTCACCGCCTGGCGCGACTATCTCGACACCAACGAGCCCACGCAGCAGATCACGGCCGGGCTCGAGCGGGCCCTCGAGGGCGGCTGACCCTCTCGAGGCCTCAGGCCTCAGGCCTCAGGCATCAGCCTCAGGCCTCAGCCCTCAGACTCAGACTCAGGCCTCCTCGGCCACGGCCCGCACGTGGGCCAAGCGGGCATCGTGGGCCACGTCGAGATCCTCCGCCGCCTTCTCGTCGCTGGCCATCTCGGCGTCGATGTCGGTCTCGGCCCAGCCGATCACGCCCATCTCCTCGAACGCGCCGCGCAGCTTGGACCCCCACAGGCCGATGTCCCGCAAAATCGGCACGATGCGCATGAAGAGGAAGTTGCGGAACTCGCGCAGCGTCTCGCTGTTCTCCACGTAGACGCCGATCTCGGGCGGCAGGTCCAGGCGCTCCCAGACCTCCTCGCCGAGGAAGCGGTCCCGCATCAGGTAGCAGGCCTCGATGCAGAAGTCCTCCCGCTCGCCGCGCTCGGCCTCGGTCAGCTGCGGGTAGTAGTCCCGCAGGGCCAGGCGCCCGAACATGACGTGGCGCGCCTCGTCCTGCATGACGTACGCATTCAAGGACTTGGCCAACGGGTTCTGCGCGTTGTTGCGGATCACCCCGAACGCGGCCAGCGCCAGACCCTCAATGAGCACCTGCATGCCGAGATACGTCATGTCCCACCGGCTGTCGGAGATGACGTCGTCGAGCAGCGCCTTGAGATACTGGTTGAGCGGGTACACCAGCTGCACCTTCTCGTGCAGGTAGCGGCTGTAGACCTCGACGTGGCGCGCCTCGTCGATGACCTGCGTGGCCGCGTAGAACTTGGAGTCGATGTCGGGCACGGTCTGCACGATCTTGGCCGTGCAGATCAGCGCGCCCTGCTCGCCGTGCATGAACTGGCTGAAACGCCAGGCCTCGACGTGGCGGCGCAGCTCGCCCCGGCGCTCCTCGGACATGTCGTCCCACCACGGGGTGCCGAAGATCGGCAGGATCTCGTCGGGCATGCCGACGGGATTGGTCAGGTCGACGTCGGTGCTCCAGTCGAGCCGGTCGCTGCCGATCCACTGGCGCCGGGTCCCCTTGTCGTAGAGGCGCAGGAGCTGGTCCCGCCCACCCGTGTAGTTGAAGTCGAACATGGTGGTCGACGGCGACTCGATGCCCCACTTCGGGTCGAAGTCGAAGTCCGAGTCGGTGATGGACGGGCTCGTGGTCATGAGGCCCCCTTTTGGGTCGGCAGCCGGCGGCGTGTTGCCGCGGGAAACGCTAGCCCTTTGCGCTCCTCCGGGCAGGATGGGGAGGCCGCCCCGTGTGATCGTGCCGACCGGGTACCGGGAGCTGGCCCGAATATCGCCCGGACCCTGAACGGACGTGGCCTGACCCGGATTGGTGACCCGACCCGGACCGTGAAGGAACGGCGCTACCGGAAGTCGAACGCGACCTTTATGGCGCCGCTCTCCTGCTGGTTCGCCAGCGCCATGAAGGCCTCACGCCACTGCTCCAGCCGGAAGGTGTGCGTCAGCATGCCGCTCATGTCGATCCGTCCCTCGGCGGCCAGGCGCAGGTAGTGCGCGATGCCGTGCATGCGCACGCCCTCGACCTCTTCGACGCCGAAGGCGTTGGAGCCGACCCACGAGATCTCCTTGAAGTACAGCGGCGACCACTCCCAGCGCTCGGGTGCGTGCACGCCGCTCTTGACCATGGTGCCCCGCTGCTTCAGGAGGCGGACGCCGATCTCGGCCGTCTGCGCCGTGCCCACGGTGTCGTAGACGACGTCGAAGCCGCCCGGGTGCGCCATGGGCAGCCCGCTGCCCCCGAACCTGTTCAGGACGCCGCCCGACCACGCCGCCGCTTCTTCCAACAGCTGCTCGATGGGGAAGGGGTCGACGACGGTGGCGCCGAGCTTGCGGGCGAGCGCGGCCTGAGCGGGCCAGCGCGCGACCACCATGACGTCGACGTCGGGGTACAGAGCCTTGATGATGGCGACGGCCGTGCTGCCCAGCGCGCCGCCGCCGTAGACGAGCACCTTGCCCCCGGCCGGCGGCGGGTGGCGCGTCACGGAGTGCAGTGACACCGCGAAGGGGTCCCCGATGACGGCCACCTCGTCGGTCACGCCTTCGGGAACGGGAATGAGCATCGACTCGTGCGCCGGCAGGTAGTCGGCGAAGCCTCCGGGCGCGTCCTTCGACGTCCCGGTGTGGATGCCCGCCGCGATGGGGCCCTGGGTGAAGTGCCAGCACAGGCTGTAGTCGCCCGCCTGGCACGAGGGGCAGGGCGGGTCGATGCCGCGTGGGCCGCACGAGAGCCATGGATTCAAGACGACACGCTGGCCCACCTCGACGGTGCTCACGGCGGGACCGACCTCGACGACATCGGCCACCACCTCGTGCCCGAAGACCGTCGGAAAGGTGAAGAACCCGTTCAGCGCGCCATCGCCGAAGTCGTCGCCAAAGTCCATGAAGACCATCTTGGCGTCGGAGCCGCAGATGCCGGTCAGCCGCGTCTTGGCCACGCACCAGTCGTCGCGCAGGAGGCGGGGGCGATCGAGCTCCTCGAGGCGCATCGGGGTCCGTGAGAGCCCGACCATGAGACTGTTGGACTCGTCCGGTGGGGTCCAGCGGTCACCGCGGACGCCGTAGAGCAGACCTTGCATTCGTGCGCTCTCCCTCCTAGCCGAAGGGGCCGCCGATACCGAGCTGCCCCATGAGGATCGGCCCGACCATACCGCTGTTGCCGGTGTTGGTCGGGTGGCTCCCACCGAGCGCGATGGCGAGCACGACGAGCGCCAGCCAGCCGAAGCCGACGATGATGCCCGCGAGCGCCAGCCCGTTGCCCTTTTGGAGGCCGTTCGAACGCGTGATCTGGGCGCGGGCGACGAAGCCGAAGATGACTCCGGCGACGGCCGGGAGGAAGAACAGCCCGGCACACGAACAGACCAACGACGCGATGGCGAACCCGTTCGTCTTCTGGTTGACGGCCTGGCCGTAGGGCGCGCCAGATCCCTGCGCCGCGTGCTGGCCGGCCCTGTCGTTTCCATACGGGTATGCGGCCGGTCCCTGTGGAGGCCAGGTCGGCACGGGTTGGGCCGGCGCGCCCGCCGGTCGCATGTCCGGCGGACCGGTCCACTGTTCGGGCGGGTACCACCTGCCGTCCGAGGCCAACCACCATCCAGGACCCTGTGAGGTGTTGCTCATGCCGTACCCGACCAGTCCGCGCCTCGTGCCGCCAGGAGCATAGGAGTCAGCCCTGCGGCCGGTGGGAGTTCACGAGACGTACGGGCAATGCCGGCATCCCGACTCGCAGCAGTGGCCGCGGCGCGCCAGGTAGCCGGCCGTGAGGACCGTCAACCCCGAGCGCGGGTCGACGTAGGTGTCGGCACCGGTACGCAGGGCCTCGGCGTGCGCCCGGATGATCTGCGGGTAGGCCGGATCGTCCGGCGACAGCCGGTCGGCATGGGGCTCCGTGAGGAGACGTGCCGCCAATTCGTCGGCGATGGGAGCGCGCCGGTCGCGCGTTCCCGGCTCATCGTGCGGCTCGTCCATTCGACCGGCGCCGCCAGACCGAAAGCAGAAGGCCCGGCCCCCTGTTGCAGGGACCGGGCCTCGCGCACTACCTCTTTGCGGCCCTCTTGGCGGGAGCCCGCTTGGCCGGGGCCTTACGCGCCGGTGCGCGCTTGGCGGGAGCCTTGCGTGCGGTGGTCCTGCGCGCCGGTGCCTTCTTGGCGGCAGCGCGCGCCGGTGCCTTCTTGGCGGCAGCCGGAGCGGCGGACTTGCCCGCGGCGGCGACGGCGGCGTCGCTCGTCGGGAACGCACCCTTCACCAGCTTGGGTGCCGTGGCTGGGGCCAGGACGGCGTCCTTGAACGCCTTCACCGGCGTGATGCGCGCCTTCTTGGAGGCCTTGATGCGGATCGCCTCACCCGTTGCCGGGTTCCGACCCATGCGGGCCGCCCGGTTGACCTTGACGAACTTGGCGAAGCCGGGAATGGAAACCGGCTCACCCTTGGAGACGACGGCGGTGACGACATCAGTGAATCCGTCGATGACGGTGATCACGGTCTTCAACTCGACGTCGGCCTGGACCGCGACTGCCTTTGCTAGTTCTCTCTTGTTCATGGCGCCCATTGTGGCCGACGCGCGCCCTGCAGTGCACATCTTTCCGGGCACGAATGCAGATTTTTGTGCTCAGAGTTCACTTTGACAGCGCTCGAAGGCCGCCACTCCAACGCCCGTCACTGACCGCAACGGGTCATCGGAACCCGAAAAGAGCGGGTCCAGCGCCGCGTCGTGGGGCCGTCTACCCCGTCCACTGCCCCCAGTAGGGGCGGGCATCCTTGCTCTTTTCCATGAGGATGATCACCGTTCCCCACGGGTCGTGGCACCAGGTGGTCTGCAGCCCGGCCACATCGGCCACACCGGCGGTGAGGAACTCGACGCCGCGGTCCTCGAGTTCGGCGCGTGTGGCGCCGATGTCGTCGCACAGCATGCCGATGTGGGTGACGCCGACCCTGGTCACAGAGGGACGCGCCGATTCGGGCGGCACGACGTTGGCCGCCGGATATTCGATCAGCTCGATGACGCGGTCGTCTGCCCCAAAGCCCACGATCGACGCGTGGAGGACCACCGGGGACGGGACGAGCTCACCCATGTCGTGCTCGATCTGCTCACCCTCCATGCGGTACGGCGCTGACAGCACGGTGAGGCCGAGGACCTCGGAGTACCAGTGGGTGGCGGCCTCCACGTCGGGGACGCAGACGGCGGAATGGGCGAGGCCGGTCAGCACCCGGTCAGCGTAGAACGGGGGAAATCGCGGCCGGGGGGAAATCGGGGCCGGGAGGGATTCGGGGCCGGGGGGAAATCTGGGCCGGGGGGAATCGGGGCCGGGAGGGAATCGGGGCCGGGAGGGAATCGGGGCCGGGGTGCTGGGAAGGAGCTGGGGAGGGGCCTCAGCCCTCAGGTCCAGCGGGCGATCTCGTGCTGCAGGCGCTTGTTCAGGGCGCGGAAGTGGACTTTGGTGCGCCGGTTGACCTTGCGAAGGCCGATGACGCTCACGAACACGAGGGGGGCGGCGAAGGCGGAGAGCGCGCTGAGAATCACCACGCGCAGTCCTCTCTGGCTGCTTCCACGCTGCGGCACAGCACCAGTTGTACACCCTGGGACGTGCGTCGTGGATCGTCGCAATGCGTGCACTCCCGCGACGCAGGCGCTAGGCATTGGGAAGTGAGAAGCCCCAGATGAGCGAGGCCGAACCCCCGATGCAGCCCGACGAGGCCGGTGCTTCCGGCGCCATCTCGGCGCAGGGCTCGGATATCAACGCGGCCAAGCGCGCGGCGGACGGCGCGGCGGAGGGCGCCGCGGAGGGCGCCGCGGGTGGCGCGGCGGAGGGCGCGGCGGAGGGCGCCGCGGGTGGCGCGGCGGAGGGCAAGTCCGAGGGCAAGAAGAAGATGAGGACGCGGCGCGGGCACATGCCGCGGCGCATCTCGGCGTGGGTGCTGGTCGTGCTGGCATCCATCCTGATCCCGATATCGGTGATCTCGGTGTGGGCCATCCGCACGGTGACCAACACCGATCAGTACGTCGAGACCATGGCGCCTCTGGCGCGCAATCCCGTCATCATCGACGGCCTGGCGACGCGTGCCACCGACGCGCTGTTCTCGACCCACGTCGTGCAGAACAAGATCACGCAGGCGCTGCCGAAGTCGGCCAAGCCACTCGTGGCGCCGATCGTGACCGAGGTGCACTCCTACGTCCACGGGCTGGCGCTCAAGGTCTTCGAGAGCCCGAAGTTCGGCAAGCTATGGGACACGCTCAACCGGCATAGCCACGACGCGGTGATCGACATCCTCACGGGCAAGAAGACGCCGCTGCAGGAGAAGCTCGCCAAGGGCGGGCAGCTCGCCCTCAACCTGTCGCCGGCGCTCAACAACCTCATCGACGAGGCGAACTCGCACGGTGTGACGCTCTTCAACCCGATTAAGGCGGCTTCGAACCAGGGGCTCAGCTTCACCATCGTCTCGAAGGCCCAAGTCTCGAAGTTCTCCGGGCTGTTCAACCTGATCGTCAAGTTGAAGTGGATCATTCCGGTCGCCGCCCTCGTCCTGGCGATCCTGGCCATGCTGCTCGCCGTGGAGCGCCGCAAGACGCTGCTGCGGCTGTCCATCGGGGTGGGCCTGATGACCCTGGTGCTGTTGGTGGGGTACTCGCTCGGGCGTATCACCTTCCTCAACCAGGCGGCCAGCGGCGGCTTCAAGACCAGTGGCGCCGCCGCCGTCTTCGACACCGTGCTGCGTTTCTTGAAGGCCGACCTTCGCTGGACCCTGCTGGCGTCGGTGTTGGTGGCCTTCGCGGCCTGGGTGGCCGGTCCGGCCCGCTATGCCGTGTGGATCCGGCGGACATGTGCCTCGGGCGCCCACTGGGTCGGCGGGCAGGCGCACGAGCTGTCGTCGGGCGCCGGGCGGGCCGCGGCCGAGTCGAGCCGGGTGCGGCGCTCCGCCGGCTGGATACTCGAGCACCGCAACGGCCTGCGCATCCTCGGCGTCATCGTGGCGGGGCTCTTCCTCGTCTTCGGCGGGAACCTGACGGGGTGGAGCCTGCTGGTGATCGCGATCGTGCTGGCCGTGTATCTCGGGCTGCTCCAACTGGTGGCGGTCTGGGCCCGCAAGGTGGCCGATCCGGGGACCGAGGGCGATTCCGGCACCGAGGCCGGGGCCGACGGCGAGGAGAAGGTGTCCGCAGGCAGGGCCTGAGGGAAACGCCGCCCGGGAACAGGACCTTTGTCCCCTGTTGCCGGCCGTTTTGGCGTCACAGACTGTAGGTATGGCGGTGATCACGTTGATTGTGGGGACGGCGGGGCTGCTCGTGGCCGCCTGCGTCGCCTCACAATTCTTCGGCGTGCCAGGGCGGGCGCAGCTGATTCTTAGGACGCGTTTATGGAGCACCCCTAGCCTGGTTGGCATGTCCCTGCGGTGGAGGATCGGCCTGGTGGCGATCGTCGCCGCAGCGGTCGTCGGCGGCTTCATGCCGCACGGCGTGCTCTCCACCGCCGGCAGCTCGGCCACCCAAGTTGTCCGGGCCGTCGAAGTGCCGTTCTCCGGCCCGGCCACCTGCTTCGATGCCACCTGTGGCAAGGGCAGCCCGGCACCGGCCGCACCCTCGCCGGGGGTCGCCCTGGTGGCGGTCGTGGCCGGCCTGGCGGTCGCCGCCGCAGCGGCCGCCTGCGTCCGCCGCCGGCGGGGACAGGTACTCGCCCTCCCCGCTGGCGCGCTCGACCGCCTGTTCCACCCGCCCCAGTTCTCCTAGCTCGACCTGCGCCACAGGCGCCTCTCGACGACCCAATCCAGGGCGTTGGGCGCCACCGCAGGCATCAATCCCGGGAGCGAATTCCTCGCCTCCGTCTCGAGCTTTCCGAAGGTGTGCGGCGGCGCCGCCACCCTCGGCCCAATCCAAGGAGAACACCATGTCGAAATCCTCAGCGGGGCCGTCGCGTCGGCCGCGGCCCGCCAGCAAGACGTACAACAACACCAAGACCAACAAGACCAACAAGACCAACAAGACCAAGACCAACGCCAACACCAACACCGCAAGGCAGCGCGCGAGGAAGACGAACACCTCGGCCGCACGACCGGACCAACAGGCCCGGTTCCGCTCCCGCCACCCGGTCCTGACCGCACTGGTCCCGGTCGTCCTCGTGGTGGCCGCCATTGCCACCATGGTCGTGATCAAGGCGGCCGGGAACTCCAACGCACCGGCGGCGGCGTCCTCGCACCTCACGACGGCCGGAGGGTCGGCGTCGGCCGACACCGGGACCACGGTGCTGTCGCCACAGGTCGTGGCCGCGCTCTCCGTCCCGACCGCCACACTGAATGCGGTGGGGAGCCCGTCGTCGGTCGTCCTCCCCAGCAAGGTCGGGAACGGCACCGTCGCGCGGGCCGCCGACGGCAAGCCCCTGATCACCTACGTGGGGGCCGAGTACTGCCCCTACTGCGCCGCCGAGCGTTGGGCGCTGGCCGTGGCGCTGTCGCGCTTCGGGACGTTCGAGAACCTGTCGGGCACCCACTCGTCGACTTCGGACGTCTACCCGGACACGCAGACACTCTCGTTCTACGGATCGACCTACTCCAGCCCCTATGTCGACTTCCAGGCCGTCGAGGAAGCCACGAATCAGCAGGTCGGCGACAGCTACCAGACCCTGCAGACGCCGACGGCGGCGCAGAACGCCCTCGTGGCCAAGTTCGACACCCAGGGGAGCATCCCGTTCCTCGATATCGCCAACCGCTACGTGGTCAGCGGCTCGAGCTTCTCGCCACAGGTGCTGCAGGGGCTCTCCCGGAGCCAGATCGCGGCTGACCTGGCGAACCCGGACAGCGCGGTGGCGCAGGCGATCGATGGCACGGCCAACGACATCACGGCGGCCATCGCCACGGTCACCGGGAACCAGCCCGCCAGCGTGGGAAGCTCGGCCACCATTGCGGCGATCGCCCAGAAGCTGGGGGCGTGACGGTGGCGACGCGTCCCCCCGCCCGCCGGGTGCCGGCCTGGGTGCCGGCGACGTCCCTGGGGCTCTCACTCGTAGCGGTGGCCATCGCGGCGTACCTCACCGTGACGCACTACAGCGACCCGACCGCGCTGGCCTGCCCGGACACCGGCATCGTCAACTGCACGCTGGTGACGACCAGCTCGTGGTCGGTGCTGCTCGGCGTCCCACTGGCCGTCCTCGGCCTGGTGTGGGCCGCCGTGATGACGGCGCTCACCGTTCCCTGGGCCTGGCGCGCGCGGGCGCGCTGGGTCGACGGGGCCCGGCTCGTGGTGTCGGGTGCCGGCGCGGCGATGGTCCTGTATCTCGTCTACGTGGAGCTCTTCCGAATCGGCGCCATCTGCCTGTGGTGCACGGCCATGCATGTCACGGCCGTGTCGTTGTTCGGGGTGATCCTGGCCGGGCGGGCCGCCTCGTCGGCCATGCTCCCGGCCCGGTCCTGAGGACGGAACCGGGGTGACAGCGGGCCGCAGCGGCACATGGGGACTTTCGCCTCTAAAGGATGTGGCGCGGCGCGCCGCACAATAAGAAGGGTTGGTCGTCTGTTCCCGTGGCGGGAGCGATCTCGGCTGCAAGGGAGAGCGCGGCGTGCAGAAGAGCGAGCAGGACACGGTCTGCGGGACGATCGCCCTCGAGTGCGAGGCCTTCCTCAACGGGACCTTGGCCGAGTACTGGGCCGACAAAGGCATTGCTGTCCCCGCCTGGACCTTCATGAACCTGCTGGCTCACGGCAGTGCGGTCCAGATCGGCGAGTGCGTCCTGCACCCGACCCGGTCGCAGCTGGCCAGCCGCAGCTGGCGTGTCGTCCGCTCGTATCTGGCCTGCGAGCTGCTGGACCTCGTCGACACGAAGCTGACGCTGGCCGACATGCAGTCGCGCGTCCTCATCCCGCTCGAGCTCGAGATGGGCACCCGGGACGACGTCGCCGGCTGGACGCCGCGGGAATGGGTGGACCTGGTGGAGGACGCGCTGCGCGACAGCCTCTTGTCCCTCGATCAGTAGCGGGCGCCGCGGGCGACCGGCGGGCGACCGCCGGCCTCAGCCGATGACGTCACCTCGTGCGGCGAGGATGGCGCTGAGGCGAGCGTCGACCGCATCGGTGCTGTGGTCGTCGGTGAAGACGTAGTGCCGTCCATGGCGGATGGCGTCGAGCACGTTGGCCGCCACGGTGGCCGGCGACACGGTCCCGACCGGGTTCATGCCGGTCTTGATCATGCCGGGCATGACCACGCTGACGCCGATCGGCGCGTCCAGCGACGCGAACTCGGCGCGCAGGACGTCCGAGAGCCCGAGCACCCCGTGCTTGGCCACGGTGTAGGGCCCGAGGCGTCCCAACGCCAGGACCGCCGCCATGGAGGAGGTGTTGACCACATGGCCTTCCTCCCGTGACGCCAAGATGCGCGGCACGAAGGAGCGTATGCCGTGGATCACGCCCCAGAGGTCGATGTCGATGACCCGGTGCCAGTCCTCGAGCGGGATCTCCCACGAATAGCCGCCGTTGACCACGCCGGCGTTGTTCACGGCCACGTGGAGCTTCCCGAATTGCTCGATGGCGACGGCGCCGACACGGTCGACGGCCTCAGGGTCGCGTACGTCCACCATGACGGCTCTGACGTCGGCGCCCCCTTCGGCGAGCCTCGCCGCGTGCGCCCCGAGGTGCTCCCCGTCGACGTCCGCCATGACGACGCGCATTCCCACCCCGGCGAACGCTTCGACGACGGCGAGCCCGATTCCGCTGGCCGCACCCGTCACGACCGCCGTCCGCCCCTGCAGCTGCTCCATGGTCCGCCGATGGTACCGGAGGCGCACACGCCCTCCTTCCTCCCTGGCGCCAATCCGTCGGCGAAGATGGTGCGGGAAGGGAGCGGTGTGACTGATTCGGCGGAGAGCACCTGGGGACGGCTGGCGCCTCTGCGCCGCGCGCTGCCCGGGCGCCAGGTCGACACGGAGGGAGAGCTCCTCACCGTGCCCCTTCCCCTCACGTTCGTGTGGCTGGTGTTGGGCGTCCTCACCGTGCTCGAGGCGCTCAACGACATCTTCGGCGTGGGGCCGGACTGGCTCTACGACAACTGGATCCACAACGCGGTCCTGGGGGCCTGCGCCGCGCTCGTCCTGGCGCGCGCCGCGTTCGAGCCCGTCGCGCGGAAGGCCTGGCTGGCCTTCGGGACGGCCCTGGCGCTGTGGTTTCTCGGTAGCGCCGGCTGGACCCTCCTGTACGCCGGGCAGCCCAACCCTCCCTACCCGTCGTTCGCCGACATCCTCTGGGTGGCGTGGTACCCGCTCGTCGCGGTCGGGATCTTCTACCTGATCAGGGTGCGCGTCCCCCAGTTCGAGCTGCACCGCTGGATGGACGGGATCGCCGTGACCCTCCTCGTGCTCGCCGTGGGGTTCGCGCTCGTCATTCAGCCGGCGGCCGAGCACAAGACGGTCGGGTCACTCGCCACGTTCGTCGTCTTCTTGTACCCCGTCCTCGACGTGCTGCTCATCGGCGCCATCCTCGGCGTGTACGGCCTCTTGGGGTGGAAGCCGGACACCATGTGGATCCTGATCGGCCTGGCTGTCGTCAGCACCTCCGTGGCCGACGCGGTCTTTGCCGTGCAGGAGGCCGCGGCGCGCGCCGTCGTGTCCGCCAACAGCTACGACTTCATCTGGACGGCGGGCGCGCTCCTCCTCGCCCTGGCCGCCTGGGCGCGGGCGCCCGAGGCCGACGCGAATCCAGAGACGGTGGTCGGTATGCGGGCCATTGCGCTGGCCCTCTTCGCGCAGGCCCTCGCCATCTTCATTCAGATCTACGCCATCTTCAGGGAGGTCGGCAAGAGCGAGCGTGTCGTGACCATCGTGGTGCTCGTGGTGGCGTCCGTGCAGATCATCCTGACCCGACCGCGGCGCAAGGAGAACACTGCCCCGGCACCCGACGACAAGGGCCCATAGTGTGGCGGAATGTCCAATGCCCTGATGCCGGCCGCCGTCTACGCAGGTGACGGCAGGATCGAGTTCGCAGAGGTGCCGCGGCCCGAACCAGGGCCCGACGAGGTCCTGGTGGAGATCGCGGCATGCGGCATCTGCGGGTCGGACCTCCACATGGTCTTGGAGCGCTACGCCAAGCCGGGCGCCATTCTCGGCCACGAGTGGTCGGGCATTGTGGCCGACGCGCCGCGCGACTCCATCTGGTCTCCCGGCGACCGGGTGGTGGGAAACGCCGCGGCGGGCTGCGGCGAGTGCCGGCCGTGCCGCCGGGGCCGCCCGTCGGTGTGCCTGCGGCGCGCCTCGGCGGACTTCAGCGGCTACCGCGGCGCCTTCTGCCAGTACAAGACCGTGGCTGCCGACAACCTGATCCGGATTCCCGACGCGCTGGCGACGCGTCCGGCCGCGCTCGCCGAGCCGACGGCCATCACGCTGCACGCCTTGCGGCTGGCCGACGTCCACCCCGAAGACCGGGTGCTCGTCACGGGTGCCGGACCGGTCGGGCTCCTGATCGTCGCCGTGCTCAGGGCCCAAGGGGTCTCCGACATCACCGTGAGCGAGCCCTCGCCGGTCCGGCGCCAGCAGGCGCTCGACGTCGGGGCGACGCGGGTGGTCACCCCCGACTCGTTGGAGGAGCCACCCAAGGTCTTGCCCGTGGCCGACCCGTTCGCGGTTGCCTTCGAGTGCTCGGGCCACGCCGGCGCGGCCGAGGCCGCGTTCGGCCAGCTGGACTACGCCGGCACCCTCGTGATCGTGGGCACCGGGTTCGATCCGCCCCGTTTCAACCAGAACCGCATGATCATCTTCGAGCTCGAGGTCATCGGCGCCTACAACTACAACGACGAGGGCTTCGCGCCGGCGGTGGACCTCCTCGGCAGCGGCACACTGCCCCTCGCATCCCTCATAGAGCCCGAGGACATTCCGCTCAGCGAGGTCATGCACGCCATGGAACGCCTGGCGCGGGGCGAGATCCCGAGCAAGGTCATGGTGCAGCCGGGACTGCTGTCATGAGTGCGACTCCGTTTGCCCCCCGGATCAACCACGTGGCGATCAGCGTGGACGCCGAGCTCATGGACGATGCGGGCCGGGCCGCCCTCCTCGATTTCTTCTCGGAGGTCTTCGGGTGGATCGAAGGGGACAACAGCACGGAGAAGGGCAACCCGCTCATCCTCTACACGGGTTCTTTGGGGCAGTTCCTGTACCTGTTGCCGGCGAAGGACGAGTTCATGGTCACGCCGAACATGGATCACCTCGGTCTGGAGGTCTCCTCCATGGAGGAGATGGCGGAGATACTCGACAGGGTGAAGGCCTACAAACTCAAGGACGACCGGGTCCGCTTCACCGATGTCGGCGCCATGGTGACCCGCTACGGCGACAAGCAGTACACGCTGACCAACGCCTACATCTGGTTCCTGATGCCGCTGTGGATCGAACTGCAGCACATTGCGCGGCGAACCGAGGCCTGAGAACCAGCTTCCGCTCCCGTCGCCCGCAGGCAGACGAAAGTTCGCCTGCCCACGCTCTTGGAATCTCCACGAATCGATTGTCGGATCGGCCCTAAGAGTTCGCCGTCGGATAACCGTCCGATCACAGGGGTTCGATTGCGACGTGCTTGGCTGGAGCATGTTTCGAAGTCCCCGGGCTCACCGAGCCGTCCTCGGCCTTTGCACTGGGCGCAAAGGAGTCGAGATCCCGTGAGACGTTTTCCGAGTGTGATGCGAGCTGCTCTCTTGATTCTCGTGGTCGGCTCGCTGACGGCCGCATTGGTCGCGACGCTCCCCTCAGCTGCACAGGGAGCGGTCGTGGCGCCCCGGTTCAGCGCCATCGGTGCGACCCCCACCATTCCGGATACGTCGCTGCCACCGGCCGAGAGCCGACAGATGGACGATCTCACACCGCTCGGTTCGGCCCAGCCACACGGCCATGCCCCTATCCGCGTCGATGGCGAGCGACCGCATATCTCGGGGCAAGCAGGCCTGAACTTGTCCACCAACTGGTCCGGTGAGGTCGACTCCGGAGCAGGTGCATCGTTCGACGGCGTCGAAGGCGACTGGGTGGTTCCATCGGTCCAGGCCTCCGCCGCTGACGGGTTTTCCGCCACCTGGCTCGGGATCGACGGTGTGGATACATCGTCACTGATCCAGATGGGAACGGCGCAGGACAGCGGTGGGCTGTACTACGCGTGGGCCGAGTTTCTGCCCGGTGCCGAGGAAGAGATCGGCAACTCATCTGGGCCCGCCCCGGTCGCGCCGGGGGACCAGATGGACGCCCAGATTCTCGAGACCTCTCCGGGGGTGTTCACCATGACGCTCGACGACATCACGCAGGACTGGTCGTTTTCCGGGCCGTTCGATTACAGCACCCCGGGAATCACGGCGGAGTGGATCGAGGAGGACCCGTCCTCCAGTACCGGGCTCCTTCCTTTCGCGGACTACGGGAGCACTGAGTTCACCAACGTGGCCGTGGCGGGGTCTGGCCTGTCCGGGTCGGCCCTCTCTCCTGTCTACATGTCCACGGCTTCGGGAGCCATCACCTCCTACCCCGGAGCCGTTGATGTCTCCACCGATTCGTTTCCCCTCTTCTACGGCTCTCCCAGCCCGCAAGTCACTTCGGTCGGTCCTGACCAGGGGAGCACGTCCGGTGGGACGGAGGTCACCATCGGTGGCAGCTTCGTCACGGGAGTTGAAGCGGTTGACTTCGGCGGGGTGTCGGTTCCGTTCTCTGCCGACGTAGCCGATGGCACCGTGACCGCTCAATCTCCGGCGCACTCGGCGGGCACCGTCGACGTCACAGTGACGACGCCCGGTGGTGTCAGCCAACCCTCCAACACCGACGAATTCACCTATGACGCGCCGGTACCGCCACCCTCGCCTCCGCCAGTCACCTCGGCATCGAGCACGGCGTCGCACGGCTACTGGTTGGTGGGCTCCGACGGGGGGATCTTCACCTTCGGCTCGGCACAGTTCTACGGTTCGACCGGATCACTGCACCTCCAACGTCCTGTCGTCGGCATCGTGCCCACCAGCGACAAGGGGGGCTATTGGCTCGATGCTTCGGATGGTGGGATCTTCGCCTACGGCGATTCGGGATTTTACGGATCGATACCAGGCCTCGGCCTGCATCCGGCCGGATCGGGTCTGCCCAACTCGCTCGACGCGCCAATCGTGGGCATGGTGCCCTCTGCCGACGGCGGCGGGTACTTCATGGTGGCTGCTGACGGTGGCGTCTTTGCCTTCGGTGACGCGTTTTTCGCCGGGAGCTGCCCCGGTATCGGCGGCTGTTCGGGAACCGCAGTGGCCGTCATGCCTGATGCAAGCGGCAACGGCTACTGGTTGGTGACGAACACCGGCCACATCTACACGTTCGGCGACGCTCCGTTCTACGGAGCGCCCGGACCGCAGAGCGTTCCGGTGACGTCGGCGGTGCGCACGCCTACCGGGAAGGGGTACTGGATCCTTCTTGCCGATGGCACCATCGACAACTACGGCGACGCCGGCTCCTTTGGAAGCCCGGCCGGCCAGTTCGGCGGCCTCGACCCGGCGACGGCGATCTTCACCACGTCGGACGGCGGGGGCTACTGGGTCGCTTCGGCCGACGGGTCGGTGGATCAATACGGCGACGCCCCGAATGACGGGTCGATGGCCGGGTCCCGCCTCAATGGCTCAGTGATCGCTGCGACTGGGTGGTAGGTGGCGGCGAATCGTGCCTTCGATTAGCTCAACTTCCATGTTGTTGACGCCTGGTTGGCCGCACCTTCTGTAGGCATAAAGGTGGCTGTGAACCCTGTTGACGATGCTGGTACTTCGAACATGATCCACCCGCTCGTGGTTTCACCGCGCGCGTCACTGACTATTCCGACCGGGAAACTGGGACCTGACGCTGTGGCCTCAAAATCCCCGTCATAACCTTGGCCAGCTGAATCGTAAAGTGTGGTGTCGTTGTAAATGTCCTGTGAGACGTCTGCAGTGCCGGAGTTCTTGAAGGTGAGAGCAACGGCGACGAAGATGTCTCCCGGGATCTTGGGTTTGACAAATGGCTTGGCTGGGCGGGCGGGATCTACGAACTGCGTCACAGTGAGGCCATAACCGGGATCACCGCCGACCGAGAATGACTTTGTGCCGCCAACCGCCAACTGGGATGGCTGGGTCGTCGTCGTTTCCCCGGTCTTGCTCGTCGAGCCGCCGCCGCTCGTCGAGTCGCTGCCTTTCGTCGAGCCGCCACTTCTCGCCGAGCCTGCCGATCCAGTTGAAACCGTGGTAGTCGTTGCAGCCACGTGCTTGGCGGGGTGGTTGCTACTCGCTGCGACGGCTGCGACGACGGCGATAACGATGACTGCTGCCACACTCCCCCAGAAGATCGGCTTTTGAAACAGTGATTTACGGCCAGAAACGGCGTCGGCGGCCACCATTTCCCCCGATGATGACGGAGGCGAGGGTGGGGCGATAGTGCCTGGATCAGCTGTTGATGACGTGCCCCCCATACCCACTTGTTCTGATGGGGCACCCTCTTCTGATGGGCCATCGTCCAGGCTTGCCTCCTGCGACAGGTTCACCGAGGTGTGCCGAGTCAGAGAGGCATCGGTGGATGGAGCGAGTGGCGGCGGCGCCGTCTCGGGTGGATACCACTTCCCGTCGCCGGCGAGCCACCAGCCTTCGCCCTTGGATGTATCGCTCATCGTTCCCCATTTCGCCACGCCGGTTCTGCCATCGCCAGGCTTACATCACCAATGGCGGAAAAGCGCCTGCTGCTGGCTGCTCAGCACCGTCGTTAGAGTGCCACAAAGAGTGCCTCGGACCCGGCGACGTGTGACAGTTTTGGAAACCAGCCTGCGGCACCCTGCTCGCTCGGTCGTGGGGTCGTCGTCGGAGCCGGAGTCGCGCGCCTCCGCCGCCGTTGCGTGGACATGGACGTGTCTTGACCGACAGCACACGATCGTGGGCGTCGTCGCGCCCCCGTCTAGAGCAACCCGGTGGCTGATTCCGCCTAGGGAGACCTTTGGTTATCCGACGGTGATCGGTCTCCCTCCGTGGCCTCTGATCTCAGGCGCTGGTTTGCCGCCGGGTGTGCGCTTCCCAAGCCTCGTGCAGCCGGTTGGCGGCTGACCTTGTGTCTTCCCCCTCTTCCCCGGCGATCCAGCCGCACGAGCAAACCCCGACCACGCCGACACGCCCCACCATGCTCGTGACGTGTGAGGCCACTTGAGTGATTCGATGCTCGTTCGCCATGTTTGTCCCCCCTCAGACCGAAGTTCGACCGCTTTTCTACCCCAGTTGCAAGACGAGAACCAGCTGGTCCTGAGAGAACCAGCTCAACCACCCATCGTCAAGGGTCGATCGCCATCCTGTTCTTCGTTCTGGCTCTCGAGCGCCGAAGCGTCGGGATGGCCGTCCTGGCGGGAGAGGTAGCGGCAGTACTCCCCGCCGTATACATGCCCGTGTTCCCGGTGGTGCTGGCCGCCGTCGCTGGGGGCCTGCTCGTGGTCGCCTGGCGCGGTTTCCGGAGCGGTTGGGCTGCCGTGCCCTGGCGCGTGCTGGTGTCGTTCGGCGTCGCGGGCATTGTGTTCGGGCTCCTGAACATTTGGTGGCTGCTCTTTGGAGGTGGGCTGCACGCCTGGGACCTGCAGACCAGCGCCGCCAAGATCCCGTCGTACCAGACGTTTTCCGAAATGGTGGGAACGGCATCCTTCCTCGTCGCGGCGCATCCATTCTACGGGTGGCCCGCCTTCTGCCGTGATCCCATACTGGGTCACCCGAGTCTGCGTGGCTACGCGCTGAACTAGGACTTGACGGAGAACAATCGTCAGGTTCAGGAACACCTCAATTGGTAATCGCCACGGTCCTCGAAACCAATCCCTCATCGCGCGAGAGGTCAGTAACGGTACGAGAGACGAGCACCTCACCTGCGACCGCCACTGCAGACACGCGTGCCGCTATGTGCACGGCCATGCCTGCTAGTCCTGACTCCGAAGTTCAACCTGACCAGTATGGAGACCAGCACGAAGATCTAAGCCGATACCTTTGACCGCTTCGGCAATGGCCCGGACGCACTCGATAGCTCTCGCTGGACCATCGAAGGTGGCCAAGGTGCCGTCTCCGGTTGTTTTTACAAGGCGACCTCGGAAACGTTTGGGCTGGTGTGGTGGTCCCGCTCATGCAGCGTCAGGCATAGCTCATCTTTTCCATGCGTTACCGCGGCCGTGGACCATAACGGCGGCCCTTTTCTTGAATTTCATGGCGGATTTTCGCGGTGACCGAATTAAGTCGCTCAGGCGCACATTGCGTCGGGTAGCCATCTGGAAATCCGCGAACTGCGGTTTTTGCGGGAGATCGGCCGGTTCGTACCAAAGGTTCCCATAGAACTGGGTGCGCTGCCCTGCGAGATGGTCGTAGTGAGCGCGAACCGCGTGCAATGTGTCAGAACTTGGCGCGAAAATCACCACGCTGTTGTTGTCGGGCTGCCGTTTCACGGTGTCACACCACTCCCAGGGAACCCAGCAGGTATCCGCCTGCGGGTTGCCCTGCCAGAATGTCTTGACGAACGACCACTCTGGCCTGAATCGAAGGAAGTGCGTGTGGAATTCGAGGTCTTCGGAATCGGATTGTGGGTTGACGTTGAGCATCCAGGTCAGGGCCTTTTGCCGGTTGTCGGGGTGCGGGCTGATCTCATAGCCGTGGAGATACTTGTGGAGTCCGGCGTCGAGGTTTGTGGGCTCCGTGAGACCGAACTTTTCGACGAGCACGTCGTGGAGTTGCTGCGATTTGAAGAACTGGTTGAGGGCCTGGACCGCATCGTTCCTGGGCTTACGCAGCCGCAGCGTCATGCCTTCTGCCTCACAGGCGTCATGGGTCATCCTCGGTCGCTGCGATTTCTCCAGCCAACGCTCATATTCGGGTCGCGACGTCGTGCACCCCGGTCCTTCGATGACCTCGTATCCGACGCGCTCGAGCTGATAGAACAACTCGGTAACGGTCCTGACCGCTGGCAAGAGGACGTCCTCGGATTGGGTCACTTCCTTAAAGTCGACCTCAGTCAGAAGATCGCGAATGAAGAGATGGCGGAATGGCTCCGTTTCGAACTCCGCGTCACTGATGCGCTCGGCAATGTAATCGAATCTTCCCATCTCACCTCCGTTCGTCATCCCAGCAGGGCTGAATTCATCCCTACCTTCACAGTGGGCATGCCTGCCCGTACCTCTCTTGGCGGAACCGAGCCGGTGACCACAGCGTTTGCTCCGATGACACTGTCGTCTCCCAGAGTCAGGGTCTCCGCCGACTTGAACAGCACCTTCGCTCCGGACCCGATGACGAACTTGTCGCCGACCACAACGCCGCCGGCACGGCTTGTCTCGGCCCATAGGTGATAGAGGCCGGCGCGGCCGATCGTGACGCCTGGATAGATCCGTACCTCGTGGCCGATGATGGTCGACTCATGGATCACCACAGCGATCCCGTTGTGAGGCACTTGGAAGCGCTCTCTGATCTGGACCTCATCGGGGATTTCCACCGAGAGCAAAAGGAGCCCGAGCCGGAGATATCGCCATCGGCGCTCCGAGTGCCGGCTTGGACCACACGACATCGGGTTCGGCGGACCGTCCGGCTAAGCGCCCAGATCCCAAGCATTCGTCGCACGTCAATGAATTTGCTTCCATCAGCCCTATGAGTCGGGGAATTTCCTGGTTTTCCCATATGTTCAGAGTGCCTAAGAAGGTGCCTGATACAACAAGCAGGTGCCAGATACATTGGAATGTCGGGCTGGCAAAATTGGATATCGAACTCGACCTTCGTCCTGGCATGGTCCTGATGCCGAGCCACGGATTTCCGACGGAGGTCGGTCTCTTCGTTAGCCCGGACTATCCACGAAACCCCGCGACTGAACCGGATGAGAACCGGAGTGAGAACCGGGTGAGAGCCGGGTGAGAGCCACGTAAGGTTTACTACGCAGAGCACCGTTGTACCGAAGGTCCAACAAAAGGCTACAAGGCAATCAGTCGGTCACCAGTCGGCCATAGCCGAAGATCGTCAAGGACTTAAAACACCCCGGATGCCCGCATCAATTCCAGCAACCCGCTCACGGGTCTTCGTCTCCCGACGACCTCGAGCCGCACCCGCTACGCCCTGACGGCCGAGCAGGTGGAGGCCATCGCAGAGATCGTCGATCCGTGGCGGCACCCCTTTGTCCTCGTGCTGGCCTACTGCGGACTGCGACCGGGAGAGGCAGTAGCGCTGCGACGGCGGGACCTCGACGACCTAGGACGCCTGACCGTCGAACGTGGCATCAGCGAGCATCGGGGGCGGCTGATTGAGCAGGATACGAAGACCCATCGGGCCCGGGTCGTCCAGGTGCCAGCCTCTGTCTTGAGTGAGCTGCGGGATCACCTCAAGGCGAACGTGCCGTCCGATCCCGAGTCGCCGGTGTTCACCACCCCCGCACGGACTCGTGTTCGCATGTCGAACTGGCGTCACAAGATCTGGGAACCAGCAGCGCTTGAGCTCGACCTGCCGTCGTGGGCCACTCCCTACGTGCTCCGTCACACGGCTGCGAGCCTCATGGCGCAGCAAGGTGTTCCTGTGTCCGCGGCCGCTGCCGCACTAGGTCAGGCTGTCGGCGCGAAGCACTGCGCCTCCAACGTGAAAGTGCTCGGAAGTGTTGCCCGCGGAGAGGACACCCCCGACAGCGACAGCGACATCCTCGTCGACCTGTCGCCCCGGTCGAGCCTGATCACGTTAGGACGATTGGAGCGAGAGCTCAGCGACATCCTCGGAGTGCCCTTCGATGTCGTTCGGGCCGAAGGTCTACGAGAGGCGGTGCGTGCAGAAGCGAGAGAGGGAAGCGATCCCGCAGTGAGCCGCCACGACCGTGAGTGGTTGGCCGACATCGTCGATTCGATTCGAGCGGTTCGCGAGTATCAAGAGCGAGGCGACCTGAGTGACAGCCTGATCTTCGATGCCGTTCGACTCCGGTTGATCGAGATCGGCGAAGCCGTGAAGCGACTGAGTCCGGCCCTGTTGGAGTACGAACCTGATCTTCCCTGGGAGGAGATCGCCGTTGCCTGATCGCCTCGCCCATCGGTACTTCGACACGTCACACGCCGTCGTCCAGGCACCATTTACAACGACATACCCGAGCTCGATCTCACTGTGGGGCGCCTGCTCTTACGAGCATAATGACAACTCGGCGCCTGAGCAGGGGATCAAGCGCGCTGATCGGTCGGTGGAGAATCGAGGAGATGGATCATTGGGATCGATACGCACTTAATCTCGTCGGCCCTGCGTTCATCGAATTTCGCCGCGACATGACGGGACAATTCGGATTCATTGCCGTCGAAGGCTGGATGGATTGCCGGAATCGTTAATCGGCGATCTGCTCGTTCGGAGTTTTCGTGGGACGGCAAGGACGAGTGCGATCCGGCCAGCGGTCGAGGGCGGCCTGTCCTTCAGCCCGACGTCAGCCTGACTGGACACATCTACTTCCATTTGGGCGATGGCTCGGCGTTTCGTGCCCAGCGAGAGTGAGTCCAGCTGTCTCCGGGTCACCGGCAATTGATTGGGACATCCTCGGTTGAGTCGTTGCCAGCTCGTTGTCCTCACACCGATTTAGGCTCGAAGCGTGCAGGAGCAGTCACCACCCGTGGGTTGGGCCGTTCAGGGAACCGCTTGCCAAATTGATGGAATCGTCTGCGGGAGTGGGTCCAGAAACACGATTTTCCGAAGATCCTCTTCATGAGCGCTCTCCTGGTCTAGAACGCTGTTGGTACTGGGCTTCTGGTCTACCTCGCCAGCAGGGACACAAGTGACCCCGCCATTAAGCGGGTCGTGCTCAACGTGGTCTTCTGGCCGGTGTTGGTAGGCGACCGGGCAAATGGGCTAGTGCATGTCCCTACGGAACGGTGACATATCCCCGCGAAGCAATGAATATGTCCCATAGCGCCAACTCCAGAAAGATCCCACGATGAAGACGACCCGTCAGCTATTGCGTTCGCTGGGTATTCGACGAGCACGATGCACCTTATGCCCGGCTGGAAGGCACGGATGGAGACCCAGTCGGATAAGGAACAATGTCAATGGTGGTGGGCAGCCGATCCAGTTATTTCGCCGAAAGTTCATGTGATATTCCATTGACATTGTTCACGACGGCGACTTCAATAGCCATGGCCGTTGCATTCTGGGCGACCAAGCGTTGTGGTGATTCGCCAGTATTGATTGGCATTGATTGGCGAATTTTATTTGGCCGAAATTATTGGCGAAACGAATCGTGGGTGGTTCAAATTCAGCGTCGCTGGCGGCGTTGAATCGGCTACCACGGAAACGCGCGCCGCCGTTTGGGAGGAACCAGATGCAGCGAATCAAGTCAACCTCGCTCTACGTCGCAATCAGCCTGCTCATGGCGATGATCATCGTGCCGGTGCTCGGCACGCAATCTGTCGGGGCAGCAGGTGCCGACCCACAAGGGACGATCTATGTTGCCGACGATGGGTCGAGCGCCATCGACGTCTTCGCTCCGGGCTCGAGCGGAAACGTCGCTCCCGAGCGAGTCATCGAGGGTGCCGACACGGGTATCAACGGCCCGGGCGACGTGAAGGTCGACGCCAACGGCGACGTGTGGGTTTCGAACTTCGCTGAGGGTGATGGTGTGGGCAACAGCATCACCGAGTACGCACCCGGTGCATCCGGGGACGCCACGCCGATTTGCACCATCGCCGGATCCGATACCGGTCTCTACGCAAACGACGACATGTCCCTGGAGCCTGACGGGACACTCGTGGTCGGGAATATCGAGGATGCTTCAAGTGACGGTGGAAACGTCCTGGTGTTCGCCCCGGGCTCGTGTGGCAACGTCGCCCCGGAGGAAACGATCGAAGGATCCAACACTGGGTTTGACTACGTCGACGGGGTGGGAACCGACGCAGCCGGAACGATCTTCGCCGACAGCACCCTTGACAGCAGCGTCCAGGTGTTCCCGGCTGGCGCGAACGGGAACGTCGCTCCGGAGTACACCATTTCCGGATCGAACACGGGCCTGGGAAATCCTGACGACATCATCGTCGGTTTCGACGGCGAGCTCTATGTCACGAACGGATACGGTGGCGTCATCAACAGTGTCACCGTGTTTGCTCCAGGTGCGACGGGAAATGCCACGCCGACACAGGACATCGTTGGAACGAGTACCGATTTTGGCAACCCCGACGACTTGGCGGTTGACGCCAGCGGCAACATGTACGTGACTGACTCAGCGTCGAGCCTCGGGGCGGCTGTGCTCGTGTGGGCGGCCGGGTCGACCGGGGACGTAGCCCCGACCAGCTCGCTCGTTGGCTCCAACACGACCTTTTCCATACCTGAGGGCGTGGCCGTCGCTGGACCCCCAGCGGAGACAGGAGCCACGGTATCGACGACCGACTCGAGCACGTCGATCTCGCTGGGCAGCATGACATCCGACACGGCAACCGTCACCGAAGGAACGAACGGGGACTCGCCTACCGGATCGCTCGTCTTCAAGCTCTTCGGCCCCAGTGACCCCACCTGCAGCAATGCGCCCGCCTTCGTCTCGTCATCGCAGAGCGTCGATGGAGCGGGCAACTACGGCTCGGGGAACTTCACGCCGACCGCGACCGGGACCTACACCTGGCAGGCCCTTTACAGCGGCGACACCAATAATCCACCGGTGACAACGGCTTGTAGTGGCGTCCCCGCCGAGACAGTGACGGTGCAGCCGGCGGCGCCACAAATGACGACCACCGTCACCTCCCTCTCGGGCGGTGGTCAGTCCGGCGCCAGCATCTCGGTTCCCGCCAACACGGCGGTGACCGACACGGCCACCCTGACCGGGACCAACGCAGCCTTGGCGACAGGCACCGTCACCTATGACGTCTACTCGGACTCGAACTGTTCGACCCTCGCCCCCGGTGGTGGGGGGACGGCCGAGCCCATCACGACGCCGGGTTCCTTGCCGCCCTCGGCTTCGGTCACCCTCTCGGACCCGGGGACCTACTACTGGATGGCCACCTACTCAGGGGACACGACCAACAACTTGGGGTCGGCGAGCGCGTGCGGGTCCGAGGTCGAGACGGTGGCTCCGCCGCCACCGCAAATGACGACCACCGTCACCTCCCTCTCGGGCGGTGGTCAGTCCGGCGCCAGCATCTCGGTTCCCGCCAACACGGCGGTGACCGACACGGCCACCCTGACCGGGACCAACGCAGCCTTGGCGACAGGCACCGTCACCTATGACGTCTACTCGGACTCGAACTGTTCGACCCTCGCCCCCGGTGGTGGGGGGACGGCCGAGCCCATCACGACGCCGGGTTCCTTGCCGCCCTCGGCTTCGGTCACCCTCTCGGACCCGGGGACCTACTACTGGATGGCCACCTACTCAGGGGACACGACCAACAACTTGGGGTCGGCGAGCGCTTGCGGGTCCGAGGTCGAGACGGTGACGAGCGCGACGACGACGCCCCAGCCCACCACCCTCAAGACCCATCTGTCGGGCAGCGGATTCTTCGGGGGCAGCCGGTGCTGGTGGATCGGCGACCTCATCACGGTCTTCGCCGGTACCGCGGTGACCGACACGGCCACATTGTCGGGGACCAATGCCTCGAGCGCCTCGGGCACGGTGACCTACACCGTCTACTCGTGGGTTCCCTCGTGGCGCTTCCCCTTCGGCCAGTGGAAGATGGTCGCCGGCGCCGGGACGGTCAACGTGTCGAATGGATCGGTGCCGAGCTCGAATGCCGTCACGCTGCCGCCGGGTACCTATGAGTGGCAGGCCACCTACTCGGGCGACGGCGCCAACGCCCCGTCGATGAGCAGGCTGGGCTCGGAAACCGAGTACGTCATCCCGGTGCCGAGATGCTCCTATGGGTGGAACTTCGGATTCGATGGTGGCTGCCGGCCCTGCCCGAACCAAAAGGCGAGGTAGCCACCGCGGCGATATCGGGCTACGGCTGAGAGCGGCTGAAAACCGCGCATCCGGCCGTTGAGTCCCACACTTCTGACGATCCCGTGGCTGCGCATCGCGCAGCCACGGGATCGTCGCGTCAGGTGGCGACGGGTCCCGACAGCGGGCCGTCGAGCAGGCGCACGCGTGAGATGGCCGATTGGGTAAGGATGGATTAAAGCTCCTGGTGTACGTGGCACGAGAGCTCGACCTGCCGTCGTGGGCCACTCCCTACGTGCTCCGTCACACGGCTGCGAGCCTCATGGCGCAGCAAGGCGTCCCGGTCTCCGCCGCTGCCGCTGCACTGGGGCACGATCCGGCGATCTTCCTTCGCACCTACGCCCACCTGTACCCCGGTGATCTGCGTGGCGTCGCCGATGCGATGGACGTCGCACGTCAGTCGGCTCGAGAGGGTGCAGTGACACGGCCAACGGGCCAGATATCGCGCGGGGATTTCGCGGGGACGAATCGTCCTGCGGAATTTCCGTCCGAATCCTGACGCTCTCATCAGGTAGTTTGGTGGAGGCGATGGGACTTGAACCCACGAACCTCCTGACTGCCAGTCAGGCGCTCTACCAGCTGAGCTACGCCCCCAGTGGTGGATCTCAACGCTAGCAGTCGAGAACACCGCCCTCGTCTCGTTCGGGAGGCCCGCCGACCCCCGAATCGATCACCATCGGCATCCAGGGCTAGTCCGTTTCGGCCCGGAACCCGCCAACGTGTCGCCTACCCTGGTGCGATGGCACGGGCGTACGACGTCATTGCGGTAGAGCGCAAGTGGCAGCGTCACTGGGATGACGAAGGCACCTACCAGATCGACAACGACGATCCACGCGAGAAGTTCTACGCGCTGTGCATGTACCCCTACCCCTCGGGGGCGGCCCACCAGGGTCACGTCCGGAATTACACATTCGGCGACCTCACCGTGCGCTACCAGACCATGCAGGGCAAGGGGGTCCTGAGCCCGATCGGGTTCGACTCCTTTGGCCTCCCCGCCGAGAACGCCGCCATCAAGACGGGGACCCATCCACGTATCTTCACCGACGCCCGGATCGCCGAGCTCACGGCCTCACTCCGCCGGCTGGGCGCGGTCTATGACTGGCGCCGCGAAATCCACAGCCACGATCCCGCCTACATCAGGTGGAACCAGCTCATCTTCTTGCGGCTGTGGGAGGCGGGCCTGGCCTACCGGGCTCTGGCCCCGGTCAACTGGTGCCCAGGCTGTCAGACCGTGCTGGCCAACGAGCAGGTGCTGGCCGACGGCACGTGCGACCGCAGCGGTGACATCGTCGTCAAGCGCGATCTCGAGCAGTGGTTCTTCCGCATCACCCGGTACGCCGACGAGCTCCTCGATGGGCTCGACGACCTCGAGTGGCCGGAACGGGCGAAGACGATGCAGCGCAACTGGATCGGACGGTCCGAGGGCGCCGAGTTCGACCTCCCTGTCGAGGGCCGTGAGGGCCTCACCCTCAGGGTGTTCACGACCCGGCCCGACACCAGCTTCGGCATGACCTACGCCGTCTTGGCTCCCGAGCACCCCCTGGTCGACGAGCTCACGACGGCCGAACAGCGGGAGGCGGTCGACGCCTTGCGGGCCCGGGCCGCTGCCGCCACCGACATCGAGCGCATGGCCGAGGGCGACGTCACGGCGCTCGGCAAGCGTGGTGCGTTCACCGGCAGTCACGTTGTCAACCCGTTTACCGGCAACCCCGTGCCGCTGTACGTGGCCGACTACGTGCTGATGGGGTACGGGACCGGGGCGATCATGGCCGTGCCGGCCGAGGACGCGCGCGACTGGGCCTTCGCCGCCCAGCACCAGTTGCCGATCGTGCGCACGGTGCAGCCACCCGACGACTGGGACGCCAGCGGAGGAGAGGCGTACACGGGCGACGGCGTCAAGATCAATAGCGGCTTCCTCGACGGGCTCGACATCGAGACGGCGAAGGCCCGGGCCATCGACTGGCTCGAGGCGCGGGGACTCGGCGTGCGCAAGGTCAACTACCGCCTGCGCGACTGGCTGGTGTCGCGCCAGCGCTTCTGGGGCTGCCCCATCCCGGCCGTCTACTGCCCCGATGACGGAGTTGTGCCGGTGCCCGAGGACCAGTTGCCGATCGTGGCGCCCGATGACGTGGAATTCCTGCCGACGGGGCAGTCACCACTGGCCCTGCACGACGGCTTCCTCCACACCACCTGCCCTGTCTGTGGGGGTCCGGCCCGTCGCGAGACGGACACCATGGACACCTTCGTCGACTCCTCGTGGTACTTCCTGCGCTTCTGTGACCCCTGGAACACCGAGCAGCCCTTCGACCCGGGCGCGGCACAGCACTTCATGCCCGTCGACCAGTACATCGGGGGCATTGAGCACGCCATCCTCCACCTGCTCTACGCCCGCTTCTACACGAGGGCGCTGATCGACGTCGGCCTGGCGCCCGGCGTCGACCGCGAACCCTTCAAGCACTACCTGGCCCAGGGCATGATCCGCATGGACGGGACGAAGATGTCCAAGTCGAAGGGCAACCTCATCGCGCCCGAGCATCACTTCGACACAGTCGGCGCCGACGCCCTCCGTCTGTTCCACCTCTTCGTCGGCCCCCCGTTCGAGGACATGGACTGGACCGAACAGACCGAACAGGTCATTGACGGGTGCGGGAAATACTTCGACCGGCTCTGGCGGACGTGCACCGCCGACCAGCTCCTGCGGAGCGGGGAGCAGACACCCGCTGACCTGAACGTGCGCCGGGGGGTCCACCGCAGCATTGCCGCCGTGTCCAAGGACGTGGAGCGCTGGTCGTACAACACCGCGGTGGCGCACTGCATGGAACTGCTCAATCTGGTGCAGCGCTACGGTCGCGACGGGGGCGCCGACGGCGGCGCGGGCGCGGCCACCAACGGCAACACCACCGATGCCGCGCCCCACGCGGACGTTTGGAACGAAGCCCTGGACTCGCTGCTCAAACTGCTGGCCGTGATGGCCCCGCACGTGACGGCGGAATTGTGGGAACGGCGCCACCCGGGCCAGCCCTCCGTCCACCTGCAGCCCTGGCCCACCTTCGACCCCGAGCTCATCCGCCAGGACACGGTGACGATGGTGGTGCAGGTCAACGGCAAGGTGCGGGACCGCATCAATGTGGACGCCGGCATCTCGGAGAGCGATGCCGAAGCAGTCGCGCTGGCCTCGGCCAAGGTGATCGAGGCCCTTGGCGGCGCCGTCCCGCAGCGCGTCGTCGTCCGCCCACCGCGTCTGGTCAACGTGGTCGCTTAGCGGAAGCCCGCCACCACCTCGTCCCACATTCCCGGCTCTGCCTTGTAGGGCGCGTAGAAGCTGAAGCGGTCGACGATTCCCGCGAACCGTCTTTGCACCTCGCCGGCCACCTGGTCGAGCGGGGCCACGACAGCGAAGGCATTCAGGACGTCGTCGTCGATCAGTTCGCCCATCTGCGCCCACTCGCCGCGCTTGGAAAGCGTGTTCAGCTCCGGCTGCAGGTCGCCCCAACCGTGCAGCTCGAGGACAGGGCGGTAGGCGGGCGTCGAGGCGTAGAAGGCGATCTGCTCGCGCACCGCCTTGGCCGCACCGGCCATGCTCTGCTCGTCGTGGCCCGTGACGATGAAGCCTGGATACGACACGGTCAGATCCGCCAGCGTCTTGCCTGCTTTGCCGGCGCCTCGCTCCAACGCGGGCAGGCTCACCTCGCGCAGATAGCGCTCCGTGGAGAAGCCGTGCACCAGGAAGCCGTCACCGACCTCGCCGGCCACTTCGGTCATGAGCTCGCCGACCCCGGCCAGCAGGATCTTGGGGTTGCCATGGGGATTCGGCCCGGGGTTGAAGAAGGGCGTCATCAGGGTGTGCGTGTAGAACTCGCCGCGGAAGGCGAGCGGCTCACCCGTCTCCCACGTGCGCCAGATGGCCCGGATGGCGAGAATGAGCTCGCGCATGCGCGGCGCCGGGTGCGACCACGGCATGGAGAAGCGCTTCGTGATGTGGGGCTTGATCTGGCTGCCCATGCCCAGCATGAACCGGCCCTTCGTCAGGAGCTGCAGGTCGTTGGCCAGTACGGCCAGCGTCATCGGGTTGCGGGCGAAGGCGACCGCGATTCCCGTCCCGAACTCGAGTTTCTCGGCGGCGGCCGCCCCGATGGCAATCGGAAGGAATGGGTCGTGGTTGGTCTCGGCCGACCACACGCCGTCGTAGCCACTCTGCTCTGCCTTCACCGCCTGCGCCGCAATGCCGTCGGGATCGAACCCCAGGCCCCCGTCGACCTTCATACCTACTGTTCCTCGCCCCGCAGGAACCGCTCGAGCTCCGCCGCGATCTCGTCGCCCGACGGCACGGCGTCGACCCCCATGGCGTTGCCCTCCGAGGCGTCGATGTTCTCCTCCAGCTTGCGCACCATGGCCTGGTGCTCGGCGTTGTCGGCGATGAGCTGGTCCACCTGGCGCCGCGAGCTGTCGCCCGCCCGGCGCAGCGCGGAGGAGTCCAGCGACAGCGACCCAACGGCGGCGAGCCCCTCGATCAGCGCCGCGCTCGCCTCGGGGAATGGCATGCCCGCCACGTAGTGGGGGACTCGAGCCCACAGGCTCACGGCGGGAGTCCCGTTTGCGCCGAAGGCCATTTCGAGCGCGGCCAGGACGCCGGCCGGGACCTCGAGCTCACCCTGTACGACCCCCACCTGCTCAATCAGATCGGCCGACGTCGCAGGCGCCGTGGCGGCCAGCTTCACCGGTCGCGTGTGGGGCGCCGGTGCCGGGAAGGCGCCCAGGCCCACCACCATGCGGACGCGCCAGGAGCGGGCCAGCCCCACCACGGCGTCGGTGAAAGCGCGCCAGTGGAAATCGGGCTCGGGCCCGACCAGGAACAGCATGTCGCGCCCCGACTCGTCCGTGCCCTGGCGCACCACCGTGCGGGGCCAGGTCAGCTCGGTCGTGATCCCGTTGACGATGCGCGCCACCGGGCGCCGGGCCCGCTGGTCGAGGAAGTGCTCACCGTTGAAGGTGACGATGGGCTCGGTGTGCCCGTTGTCGAGCAGCGCGGCGATGGCCGTGGTGGCCCCGAGTCCGGCGTCGACCCAGCCCTCCAGGGCGATGACCAGGATCGGCTCCCGGAGGACAGGTTCCTGGTGGACCTCGAAGATCTCCGTGAGCCCGTTGCCCTCGGGGCTCACGGAGCGGTCTCCAGTGCGTCGGCCGCCATCTGGAACAGGCGTCCGATCTGCAGCGGGAACCCCTCCACGCTGCCCTGGTCACCGGCCCCGGCGCCGGCGACGTAACGGGCATAGACGCCCTGCAGGATGCAGGCGAGCTTCCAGTAGCCGAAGGCCATGTAGTACCCGATGCCCGAGACGTCGAGATCGGAGACCGAGTCGTAACGCTCCTTGATCTGGGCCTTGGTGCAGAACCCGGGTGCCGTCGTCGGTGAGAGCCCGAGCACGGCCATGGAGTCGTCGGGGTCGGACCAGTAGTCCATGAGCAGTCCGAGATCGGCCAGCGGATCGCCCAATGTGCAGATCTCCCAGTCGAGGATGGCCCGGACGGTGCCGTCGTCGGCCAGCACGACGTTGTCCATCCGGTAGTCACCGTGCACCACGGAAGTCCGTTGCTGCTTGGGGATGCGCCGTGCCAACTCGTCGCTCACCCGCTCGACCACCTCGCCGTGGTCGACGCCTTCGACCTGCATCTGGTCGTACTGCCCGCGCCAGCGCTTCAGCTGCCGCTCGATGTACCCCTCGTGCCGCCCCAGATCGCCCAGCCCGACCGAATCGGGATCGACCGCGTGCAGCGCGGCGAGCGTGTCGGCCATGTTGTCCCCGACGGCGCGGCGGGTGGCCACGTCGAAGGCCGCTTCGGCCTCGGGCGCAGAGCGCAGGATGTGGCCCTCGACGAACTCCATGACGTAGAAGGGCCGCTCGTTCACCGCTTCGTCGGTGCAGAGCCCGACGGTGACCGGAACGGGGACACCCGCCGGCCCGAGCGAGTGCATCAGCCGGTACTCGCGAGACATGTCGTGCGCGGTGGGCAGCACGTGGTGCAGCGGTGGCCGGCGCAGGGCCCAGGCCCGGCCCTCGGCGTCCTCCACGCGGAAAGTGAGGTTGGAGCGCCCGCCGGCGATCAGGGTGAACGTCAGCGGTGGGTCGATCTCGGGCAGGTGCGCCACCATCCAACCGGTGACCTCGGCCTCGTGAATGCCTGCGGGCGCCTGCGACACGCGAACGACGCTAATCGGTGCGGTCTCGCCGGGGCGGACGCCCGCGCCCTGCGGGAACACCGTGCGAGCCCTTCGTCCCGCCCCACCTGCAAAAGCGCGGAACGTCGTTCCCGAGCGGAACAGCCGGTAGCGTCTTGGCCGATGGATGTCACAGACCAGACCTTCCAGACCGATGTGCTGGACCGCAGCGCGACCGTGCCGGTGATCGTGGACCTCTGGGCCGAGTGGTGCGGGCCCTGCAAGACGCTCGGGCCCATGCTCGAGAAGGCGGTGGCCGCCACCGGGGGCGCCGTCGAGCTGGCCAAGGTCGACGTCGACGCCAACCCGTCGGTGGCCCAGGCGTTCAACGTGCAGTCCATCCCCGCCGTCTTCGCCATCAGCCAGGGCCAGGTGGTGGACCAGTTCATCGGCGCCGTGCCCGAGGCGCAGATCACCGCCTTTGTCCAGCGACTGGCGCCGGCGCCGAGCGAGGCCGACACGTTGGCTGCGGCGGGGGACGAGGCGTCGCTCCGCAAGGCGCTCGAGCTCGAGCCGGACCATGCGGGCGCGACCGAGGGCCTGGCCCGCGTCCTGATCGACCGCGGCGAACCCGCCGAGGCCCTGGCTCTTTTGCACCGCCTGCCCGAGACCGAGACCAGCCGGACCCTGGCCGCCGAGGCCCGTCTCCTCGAAGCGGGGGTCGACGTGTCCGGTACGGGCCGCGAGGAGATGGAAGCCAAGCTGGACGAGCTGCTCGAGCGGGTGCGCGACGACGACGCGGCCCGCCAGGAGTTCGTGGACCTGCTCGAGGCCATGGGCCCAGACGATCCGCGCACCAAGGAGTACCGCCGGGCGTTGACCGCGCGCCTGTACTGATGGCCGGGCCGGCCACCAGGACGCCGACAACCGATCCAACCTCGCGGACCACGCCCTCGCCCCGCCCGGCCCGGCAGCTGCATCTGGGCGACCGGCGCTACGACCTGACCCACCGGGCGCTCGTCATGGGCATCCTCAACCGCACCCCCGACTCGTTCTACGACAAGGGCGCCACCTTCGAGCTCGACCAGCTGTACGGGCGGGCCGAACAGCTGGTGGCCGACGGGGCGGACATCCTCGATATCGGTGGGGTCAAGGCCGGACCGGGGCCCGAGGTGACCGAGCCCGAGGAGCTCGACCGCGTCGTGCCGGTGGTGGCCGGGCTGGTGGCGCGCTTCGATACGCCTGTCTCGGTCGACACCTGGCGCGCCTCGGTGGCTCGCGCCGCCTACGCCGAGGGCGCGGTGATGGGCAACGACATCAGCGGCCTGGCCGACCCCGACTACGCGCCCGCCGCGGCCGAGCACGCCGCGGCCGTCGTCATCACGCACATCCGCCTCGCCCCGCGCGTCGCCGATCCGGACCCGCTCTACGACGACGTCGTGACCGACGTCGCCCGCTTCCTCGTCGAGCGAGCCGAAGGCGCCCGGTCCGCCGGCGTTCCCGCCGAACGGATCGTGCTCGATGCTGGACTCGACCTGGGCAAGACCGCCGAGCAGTCGCTGACGCTGCTGCGCGCCTCCGCCACCCTGGCCGGGTTGGGTTATCCGTTGTTGCTGTCGGCCTCCAACAAGACCTTCCTGGGCAAGATCCTCGATTTGGAGCTCACCGAGCGGCGTGAGGCTTCCATCGGCGCGGCGGCCCTCGGCATCTCCTGGGGCTGCCGCATCGTGCGGGTGCACGACGTCAAGGGCACCTGCCGGGCCCGCGACGTGCTCGCGGCCATCAGCGAGGCGGAGTGAGGGCAGCCGCAGCGCCCGTCTATCTGGTCCGGGGGGATGATGCCGCCCTCGTGGCCCAGGCCGTGCGCGCTCTCCTCGACCAGATGGTGGGTGACGGCGACCACGCGCTCGTCGTCGAGGAGATCGGCGGGGGCGCCGGCGACGACCTGAACGTCGGTGCCGTCGTGGACGCCTGCCTGACCCCGCCCTTCCTCGTCGACCGGCGGGTGGTCGTCGTACGCGAGGCGGGTCGTCTCCTCACGGCCGACACGCCGCGGCTGGTCGAGGTGGTGCAGGATCCGCTCCCTACGACCGTGCTGATCCTGGTCGGCGGGGGAGGGACCGTTCCCGCGCCGCTGGTCAAGGCGGTCGGTGCGGCCGGCCGGATCATCGACGTCACGACGAGCAAGGCGGGTGATCGCAAGGCCTGGTTGCATGATCACCTTCGGGCCGCACCGGTGAAGCTCGAGCCGCGGGCCGCCGACCTGCTGGCCGAGCACGTCGGCGAGGATCTCGGCCGCGTCGAGGGCCTACTCGGCGCCTTGAGCGCGGCCTACGGCGAGGGCGCTCGGGTGACGGCCGACGACCTGGCGCCGTACCTCGGAGAGGCGGGCAACGTCCCGCGCTACGAGCTGACCAGCGCCATCGACCGGGGCGAGCCCGACATGGCCTTGACGGTGCTCCGGCGCATGTTCGAGGCGGGCGGCCTGGCGCCGGTGCAGGTGCTCACCACGCTGCATGGCCACTTCTCCAACATGCTGCAGCTCGATGGCGCCGACGTGAGCACGGACCGGGACGCGGCCGCCGTCCTGGGCACCGCTCCCTTCGTCGCCAAGAAGGCGCTGGAGCAATGCCGGCGCCTGGGGAGCACCAGGATTGCCGAGGCCGTCAATCTCATCGCGGCGGCCGACCTGGACGTGCGCGGCGCGAGCGGTATGGATGCAGAACTGGTGATTGAGATCCTGGTCGCCCGGTTGGCCCGCCAGACGCGGCCGGTTCGTGCCGCGCGTCCGCGTACCGGCGCCCGCCGCTAGCCGAACTCGGTCAGGACGTTGCGTCCAGCGCGGACGAGAACCACCACCGGTGGTTCTCGAGGTCCCGAACGCCGTACTCGCGCAGGCCGTAGTCCTGGTCCCTCGGCACCGACTCGGTTTGGGCCCCGGATGCCTTCACGCGGGCGTAGTGCGCGTCGACGTCAGGGACGCGTACGGACAACCCGCCCTGCGACATGGCGGCGTGCCGTGGTGAGTCCATCTCCAGCTCGGTGGTGACCCGGTGCAGCCAAATGGGTGCATCCCCGTTGCGGACCTCACCGTGGACGACGGTCCCGTCGTCGAGGCGGTGCAGTCCGCCGGACGTGAGCCCGAAGATCCCGACCAGGAAGTCGTGGGCGGCCTCAATATCGTCGTAGACGAGGATGGGAATGACGGCGGTCGAGGTGGCTTTGGTGCTGATGCTCATGCCCTCACTGTGCGCCTCGGGCGGTCCGCTGTACACCCCGTCGCCGGCGGGCGGCGCCACGTGGGCCGGGCGGCGCGAGCATCTCGGTGCTGGACTGGGCTCATGCGCGAGACACCCGAAGAATTGGCGGCACTACAGGCCCTGCTCGACGCCTCCATGGCGACCGCCGGACCACACCTCCGCGACATCATCACGGAGGAGCGCCGGCTCACTGCGGTGCAACTGGTGGAACGGCTGCAGGGGATGCGCCTGTTGGTCCTGGCGACGGTGACGGCCGACGGCCGACCACTCGCCGGGCCGGTGGACGGCTACTTCCTGCACGGCACCTTCTGGTTCAGCTCAGGGCTGGACTCGGTGCGCCTGCGCCACCTGGCCACCAGGCCGGCATGCAGCGCGACCCACGTGCGAGGGGAGGAACTCGCGGTCACGGTGCACGGGAGGGCCGAGCGTTTCGCTCCCGACCATCCGGCCTACGCCGAGCTCTCTCAGGCCATGCTCGACGAGTACCTCCCCAAGCAGGGTCCGGATTTCGAGCAGTGGCTGCAGGACGCAGAGCCGATCGGAGTGGTGCGCATCGCCCCGGAGAAGATGTTCACCTTCCACCTGGCGGGGTAGCTACCCGGTACGCGTCCACCCCTACCGGCGCCAGCGCGCCGACCCGGTGTCGCTACTCTGCCGCCGCCTCAATGGCGGCAACCCGCCGCACCAGGCGCGACTTGTGGTTCGCCGCGGTGTTCTTGTGGATGACACCCTGGGAAGCGGCCTTGTCGATCCGCTTCACGGCCAGACGCAGAGCCTCGGCGCTGTCCTCGGCACCGCTCTCGGCCGCGCTGACGGCCGTCTTGGTGCGAGTGCGGAGCTCGGCCCGCACCGACTTGTTGCGCAGCCGGCGCTTCTCGTTCTGGCGGTTTCGCTTGATCTGGCTCTTGATGTTGGCCACGTGTCGATCCTCGGTCTTCTTGGAAAGGGGGCGGTCGGCAGGCCAGGGCCTCACCGGTGCGAACGAAGACTGTAGCAGGTGGCAGGCCTATTTCGGCCTGCGCCACTCTGACGGGGCCGGTTCAAGTTCCCTGGCCAGGCGACCGGGTGCGCCGACCTGGGCCGGTACGATCGACGGACCGTGCCGCCCCTCGTCACCGCAGCTGGACCCGTTGCGATCGAGCGCATCCGCAACTTTTCCATCATCAGCCACGTCGACCACGGCAAGTCGACCCTGTCCGACCGCATCCTCGAGATCACCGGTGCGGTCGATCCCCGGCTCATGCGGGAGCAATACCTCGACTCCATGGACATCGAGCGGGAGCGGGGGATCACCATCAAGGCCCAGAACGTCCGGGTGGTGCACGCCGGCCACATCCTCCACCTGATCGACACACCGGGCCACGTCGACTTCGGCTACGAGGTCTCACGCTCCCTGGCCGCGTGCGAGGGGGCGGTGTTGCTGGTCGATGCGTCCCAGGGCATTCAGGCCCAGACGCTGGCCAACTGCTACCAGGCGATCGAGAACGACCTCGAGATCGTCCCGGTCCTCAACAAGATCGACCTGCCGGCAGCCGACCCCGTGCGTTGCGCGCTCGAGATCGAACACGTGCTCGGGCTCCCCGCCGAGGAGATCCTGCACATCTCCGCCAAGACGGGGGAGGGGGTGCCCGAGCTGCTCGACGCCATCATCGCCCGCATCCCGCACCCGAAAGGGGACGCCGCAGCGCCGTTGCGCGCGCTGATCTTCGACTCCTCCTACGACCAGTACCGGGGCGTCGTGAGCTCCATCCGGATCGTCGACGGCTCGCTGCCCGCCGGGGCCCGCCTGCGTTTCATGCAGGCCAATGCCGTGCACGACATCGAGGAGGTGGGCGTGCGCACACCTGTGGCCGTCCCGGTGGACGCGCTCGGGCCGGGCGAGGTGGGCTACCTCATCGCCGGCATCAAGGACGTCGGCGAGGCCCGCTCCGGCGAGACCGTCACCACGGCGCAACACGGCGCCACCCATGCGTTGGCCGGCTACCGCGATCCCAAACCCATGGTGTTCTGCGGCCTCTACCCGATGGACGGCGACGAGCTGCCCGACCTGCGCGACGCCCTGGACCGCCTCAAGCTCAACGACGCCAGCTTCACGTTCGAGCCCGAGTCGTCCCATGCGCTCGGTATCGGCTTCCGCTGCGGCTTCCTCGGTCTGCTGCACATGGAGATCGTGCGGGAGAGGCTGGAGCGCGAATTCGACCTCTCCCTCATCGCCACCGCGCCGAGCGTGGAGTACCGGGCCTTCTTGACGGACGGGACGGAGCTCGACGTCGACAACCCGACCGAGCTGCCCGACGCCAGCCGCATCGACCACATCGACGAGCCCATGCTGTCGGCGACGATCATCACGCCCACCGAGTACACGGGCACCGTCATGGAGCTCTGCCAGAGCCGGCGGGGGGAGATGACGCGCATGGAATACCTGTCGCCCGAGCGGGTCGAGCTGGTCTACACGCTGCCCCTGGCCGAGGTCGTCATCGACTTCTTCGACCAACTGAAGAGCCGGACCAAGGGTTACGCCAGCCTGGACTACGAGCCCGAGGACTACGCCACGGGCAACCTGGTACGCGTCGACATCCTCATCAACCACGCGCCGGTCGATGCCTTTTCGACCATCGTGCACAGGTCGACGGCCGACACCTACGGGCGCAAGATGGCCGAGAAGCTCCGTGAGCTGATCCCACGGCAGCTCTTCGACGTGCCGATTCAGGCCGCCATCGGCGGGCGCATCGTGGCCCGCGAGACGGTCAAGGCCAAACGCAAGGACGTGCTGGCCAAGTGCTACGGCGGAGACATCACCCGCAAGCGCAAGCTCCTCGAGAAACAGAAAGAGGGCAAGAAGAAGATGAAGAACATCGGGCGGGTCGAAGTGCCCCAGGAGGCCTTCATCTCCGCCTTGCGCCTGGGTGACGACTGAGAGCGCCTGACCCGGGCCGTATCGCCCTGCTGGCCGGCCCGATGGCCGGCCCGATGCCGGCCAGTGCCGGCCAGTGCCGCACACGGGCGCGGGCCTGGCACTCGGTAGACTTGAGTGCCAGGAACGCCATGACCCCGCCCACTGACCCCGCCCCGCTCACCGACGTTGCCGACGACGAGCGCGCCCTGAACGCCCGCCGGGCGGCAATCCTGGAGGCGGTGGTCACCGAGTACATCGGGACGGCAGAGCCCGTCGGCTCCTCCCACGTCGCCGATTTCCCGGGGGTGCAGGTGTCCTCGGCCACGGTGCGCTCGGAAATGGTGGCGCTCGAGCGCGAGGGGTACCTCGTCCAACCGCACACCAGCGCCGGCCGGATCCCGACCGACAAGGGGTACCGCTTCTTCGTCGACCATCTCGCCGGACCCGGCGTGCTCGGCCCCAGCCAGCGCAAGCAGGTCCGCCAGTTCTTCGAGCAGGTCCACGGTGAGATGGAGACCGTGCTCGAGCGCGCCTCGGGCCTTCTCTCAGAGCTGACGTCCTATGCCGCCGTCGTCGTCGGTCCCTCGCACGATACGGCCACCATCCGTTCCGTCCAGCTCGTCGGCCTCTCGCCGGTGCACGCGCTCTTGGTGGTGGTGCTCTCCGACGGAGCGGTGGAGAAGCGGACCGTCGACCTGCCCTCCGAGACGTCCGAGGACGCGCTGGCCCGCGCCGGCACCTTGCTCTCCTCTCACATGGTCGGGCGCACGCTCGCCCAACCCTGGGCGGTCCCGGCGAGTGGGTCCTCGGGTGTCGACCATCTCGTCGCCGCAGCGCACATGGCCTTCGACTCGCTCGAGGGTGCCATGGAGACCGACCAGGTGTTCGTCGGTGGCCCGGCCCGCCTGGCCGAGTCCTTCGACGCCGTCGAGACGGTCCGCTCCGTCCTGGCCATCCTCGAACAGCAACTGGTTGTCGTCTCCCTGTTGCGCGACGTCCTCGATCGCGGGCTCTCGGTGGCCATCGGCGCCGAGCACGGGTTCGAGCCGTTGTCGTCGTGTGCCGTCGTCGTGGCGCCGGTCTCCATCGACGGGCAGGACCTCGGCGCAGTGGGGCTGCTCGGCCCGACTCGTATGGACTACGCCCGGGCCATGGCCGCGGCGCACGTCGTGGGTGAGCGTCTTGGGCAACGGATCAGCGGAGGGCACGATGGCCGTCACTGACGGGCTGGGCGATCTCTACGCATTGCTCGGGGTCGGCCCCGACGCCAGCGACGACGAGATCAAGCGGGCCTACCGCGCCCGCGCCCGCGAGTTGCATCCCGACACCAACCAGGGTGACCCCGCGGCCGAGGCTCGCTTCAAGCAGGTCAGCGTCGCCTACGAGGTCCTGCGCGACCCCGAGCGGCGGGCCCGCTACGACCGCTTCGGACCCGAGGGCGTCTTCGGCTCGCAGCCCGGCGCCGGCGGTGGCTTCGGCTTCGAAGGCGGACTGGGCGACATCTTCGAGGCGTTCTTCGGGCAGATGGGTGGGGCGGGTGTCCGCCGGCGCGGTCCCCAGATGGGCGCTGACGCCGAGGTGCGGCTCGATCTCGAGTTCGCCGAGGCCGTCTTCGGCGCCCGCAAGGAGATCTCGGTCCGCCTGCCCGCCACCTGCGCCACCTGCGAGGGCAGGGGCACCGCGGCCGGGACTGAGCCCGTCACCTGCACCGATTGCCAGGGCTCCGGCGAGCTGCGCAGGGTGCGCCAGTCGCTGCTCGGGCAGGTGGTGACCAGCGTCGCGTGCTCGCGCTGCAGCGGCACCGGCGAGATGATCCCCAACCCCTGCGCCGACTGCCGCGGCGAGGGGCGCCGCATGCAGGAGAACACCTTCACGGTGGAGGTGCCCGCCGGCGTGGAGGAAGGGTCGACATTGCGGCTGGCGGATCGCGGTGCCGCCGGACAACGGGGAGGCCCGAGCGGCTCGCTCTTCGTACACCTTGCCATCACTCCCGACCAGCGCTTCGAGCGCCAGTCCGACAATCTCCACACCACATTGACGATCAGCGTGGCGCAAGCTGCGCTGGGAGCTGAGACGGACGTCGAGACGTTGGACGGGCCGCAACACCTGACGATCGGGCCGGGCACGCAGCACGGGCACATCGAGCGGATCCGGAATCTCGGTGTGCCCCATCTGCGCGGCCGCGGCCGCGGCGACTTCTACGTGCACGTGCTGGTCGAGACGCCGACCGATCTCACCTCCGAGCAGGACGAGCTGCTGCGCCAGTTCGCCGCGTCACGCGGCGAGACGGTCTCCGCCCCGGGGTCAGGGGGCGGCGAGGGCGTGTTCTCGCGCCTGCGCTCCGCCTTTGGCTAGCGCCGGCGATGCCGCCGCCGCGGTCATCGTGCGGGCCGCCGCCTCTGCGCAGGTGTTCGTGGACGATCCGGCGGAGCCGGCGCTGACCGATGAGGACGTCCACCATCTCGGCCGGGTGTTGCGGCTGCGCGACGGCGAAGAGGTCATCGCCTCGGACGGGCGCGGCCGGTGGGCGCGTGCGGCATGGCGGGGGGCGGTGACGCTCGAACCGATCACGAGCGGAGCAGGCATCGGCGGTGACGGTGCCGTGCAGTCGGAGGCGCCGGCCAGCCCCGCGTTGACCGTCGCCTTCGCGCCGGTGAAAGGAGAGCGCCCCGAGTGGGTGGTCCAGAAGCTGACCGAACTGGGTATCGACCGCATCGTGCCCCTGCGCACCGAGCGCAGCGTCGTGCGCTGGACCGGCGCCCGCGGGCAGGCCACCGTCGAAAAGATGCGCCGGGTGGCGCGCGAGGCCGCTGCCCAATGTCGCCGCGTCTGGCTGCCCGAGGTCTGTGACACGGTGCCGTTCGGGGAGCTGCCGGCACTGGGTGGGCCCGGTGAGGTCGTCCTGGCGCAACTGAGCGGGGACCGGCCCACGTTGACCCAGCACGTGGTGGCGGTCGGCCCCGAAGGCGGCTGGAGCACCGGCGAGTTGGACTCCGGGCTGCCCACGGTGGGTTTCGGGCTGAGCGTCCTGCGGGCCGAGACGGCGGCCGTCACCGCCGGCGCGCTCCTGGCCTCGCTCCGGACGGGAACCGTCGCCGCCGCCGCCGGGGGTCCGTCACAATGACGGAGGGCCATGGTCACGTCGATCACCCGGGGACCGGTAAGTTCGGAGCAGTGATCAGGCTGGCGCAGAGGGACGGTGACCCCCGGGCATGACCGACCCCGCCGACTGCCTCTTCTGCAGGATCGTGGCGGGTGAGGTGCCGTCCGAGACGGTGTACGAGACCCCGACCACGGTCGCCTTCAAGGACATCAGCCCGCACGCCCCGCTGCACGTCCTGGTGGTGCCCCGTCGCCACATCGACAACGCGTCGACCGTCACCGCCGAGGACGGTTCCGTCCTCGCCGACATGCTGCTGACCGCCCGGGCCGTGGCCGACGCCGCCGGCCTGGCCGTGCCCGAGCGCGGCTACCGGCTCATCTTCAACGTCGGGGCCGACGCACTGAACTCGGTCCCGCACCTCCACCTCCACGTTCTGGGGGGCGAACCACTGAAAGGACACCTTGGCCTCACGTGAACACACCATGACCACGGCCCTGCGCGCCGAATGCTTCGTTCCGGGCAACCACCTCATGGCCGGTCTCCTCGGGACGCGCGACGAGCACCTCCGTCAGATCGAGCAGGCCTTTCCCGACGACCAGATCGTCGTCCAGGGAGACCGCATCTCAGTCGAGGGGCCGCACGCCGAGCTGGTGGTGCAGCTGTTCGAGGAGCTCATCCTCATGGTGCAGGCGGGGCGGAGCCTCGACCTCTCCACCGTGGCGCGCGCCATCGATATGGTGCGCGAGGACATCCGCCCGAGCGACGTCCTGCGTTCCGAGGTGGTGCGAGCGGCCGGCGGTAAGACGGTTCGCCCCAACACCGCAGGGCAGAAGCGCTACGTCGACGCCATCTCCCAGAACATCATCACGTTCGGCATCGGGCCGGCGGGGACCGGAAAGTCGTACCTGGCGGTGGCCCAGGCGGTCCACGCCCTGCAGTCCCGGCAGGTGACCCGCATTATCTTGACCCGACCCGCCGTCGAGGCCGGCGAGCGACTCGGGTTCCTGCCCGGCGACCTCATGGCCAAGGTCGATCCCTACCTGCGGCCGCTCTACGACGCCCTTTACGACCTGCTCGAGCCCGAGGGCGCCCAGCGCCTGTTGGACCGCGGGACCATCGAGGTGGCACCGCTCGCCTTCATGCGCGGGCGCACGCTCAACAGCTCGTTCATCATCTTGGACGAGGCGCAGAACACGACGCCCGAGCAGATGAAGATGTTCCTGACCCGCATCGGGTTCGGCTCCAAGTGCGTCGTGACGGGTGACGTGACCCAGATCGACGTCCCCGGCGGCCGCTCGGGCCTCGTCGGTCTCGAGCCGGTGCTCGGCGGCATCGACGACGTCGCGTTCGTCCACCTGAGCCGCCGGGACGTCGTGCGCCACAAAATCGTGGCCGATATCGTCGACGCCTACGAGGTCGCAGAAGGGCGGGCGGGTTCCACCCAGTGACGATCGACGTCTTTGCCGCCGATGAGCAGCAGGACCATCCGGTGGACGTCGCGTACTGGGCGGGTCTGGCGCGCCAGGTGCTGGCGGCGCGCGGAGTGAAAGGAGAGACCGAGGTCTCACTCCTCTTCGTCGACGAGGAGGCCATCGCCGCCTTGAATAGTCAGTTCCTCGGCAAGACCGGGCCGACGGACGTGTTGTCGTTCCCCATAGAGGATGAACCGGGGCCCACGGGACGCTCACCGGACTTCGGGGGCAGCGGCCCCGGCGCATCGCCCGAGCAGGGCGCCCTCGTGCTGCTCGGCGACGTCGTGATCTGCCCTGCAGTGGCGGCCCGCAATGCCGTGGAGCACGAGGTGTCCCTCGAGGACGAACTGGCACTCCTGGTCGTCCACGGATTGCTGCACCTGCTCGGCATGGACCACGAAGTCGACGCGGAGGCTGAACGGATGGAGGCGGTCGAGCAGCAGTTGCTCACTCGCTTCTACCGGGTCCGCCGCGGGGCGTGAGCGTGCTCCCGCTGCTCGCGGCTTCGGGCTTCCACGCCGAGGACGCCATCTTGATCGTCGTCATCGCGGTGCTGCTGGCTGGCTCGGGCGTCCTCGCCATGGCCGAGACCAGCCTCGTCCGGATGAACCGGATCAAGGCCAAATCCTTGGTGGACGAGAAGAAACGCGGCGCCCGGCAATTGGCGCGGCTGATCGAGAACCCGGCCAACTTCCTCAACCCCATCCTCCTCCTGGTGCTGATCTGCCAACTGGTCTCGGCCACGCTGGTCGGCATCGTCGCCGAGCACCTCTTCGGCGGTCTCGGCGTGCTGCTCGGCATCGTCTTCGAAATCGTCGTGATCTTCGTCTTCTTCGAGGCCGTGCCCAAGAACTGGGCGGTGCAACACGCCGACCGGGCCGCCCTGCTCAGCGCGCCCCTCGTCAGCACGCTCATCCGCTTCCCGCCCATCCGATGGCTCTCGACGGTGCTGATCGGGCTGGCCAACCTGATCATCGGGTCCAGCGGGAACGGGGAGGGCATGCCGCGCTCCTACATCACCGACTCGGAGCTGAAGGCCATGGCCGACGTGGCCCACCAGGAGAATGTGATCGAGCAAGACGAGCGCACATTTATTCACTCCATCATCGACTTCGGCGACACGGTCACCCGCGAAGTCATGACGCCACGGCCGGACATGGTCACCGTCGGGGCCGACTTCACCGTGCGCGACGCGTTGGAGGCGGCGCTCGCGGCGGGGTACAGCCGAATCCCGGTGGAGGCGGACGGCATCGACGACATCATTGGCATCGCGTACGCCAAGGACCTGGTCCGCGCCGAGCGAGCGGGCAAGGCGCTGCAGCCGGTGCGCGACAGCGTGCGGCCGGCGAAATTCATTCCCGAGTCAAAGGAAGTCTCGGATCTCCTGCGCGAGATGCAGGAGGAGAAGTTTCACATGGCGGTCGTCGTCGACGAGTACGGCGGCACGGCGGGGCTGGTCACCCTGGAAGACCTCCTCGAGGAGCTCGTCGGTGACATCGTCGACGAGTTCGACGTCGAGGAGCCGACAGTGGAGCGCCTGCAGGACGGCTCGGTGCTCGTGAGCGCCGCCTACTCGGTGGACGACGCCGACGAGCTGTTGGATGCCGAATTGCCGCACGGCCCGTGGGACACCGTCGGCGGACTCATTATGGACCTGGCCGGGCGTGTGCCCGATCCCGGCGACTCGGTCGAAGTCGACGGGTTCCGCCTGACGGCGGTCGACGTGCGCGGCCGGCGCATCGGACGGGTCCGGATTGAGCCCACCGGCGCACGGACCGGCTCCACGGCCGAGGAAGAGGGCAGCACGGCGGACAACGTCTCCCACAACGGGAACTGAGGACGGTGCGCTCGGGATTCGTCGCCGTCGTCGGCCGCCCCAACGTCGGCAAGTCCACCCTTGTGAACGCCATGGTCGGGACGAAGGTGGCGATCACCTCTTCGCGGCCCAACACGACGCGCCACCGCATCCTAGGAGTCCTGCACGACCCGGCCGCCGATGCCCAGGTCGTCTTCGTCGACACGCCGGGCATCCACCGCCCTCGGAGCACACTCGGCAGCCGGCTGAACGAGACGGCGACGGATGCCCTGAACGACGTCGATGTGATCATGGTGATCGTCGATGGCACGGCGGCCATCGGCCCGGGAGACCGCACGGTGCTGGAACGCGCGGTGCGCCAGGTCCAGAGGGTGACGGCTGCAGCTGTCGCCACAGCCTCATCCCGCGCCGGCGACGACGCCGAACCCGGCGACGACGCCGAACCCGGCGACGACCCCGATGGTCCCGATGACGATGACGCCAGTGAGCCCCCCGGCCTGATCGTCGTCGTCAACAAGGCGGACAAGGCCAACAACGCTCAGGTGATGGAGCGCCTGACCCAGGCCAAGGCGGCCGTCGACGCCCTCAACGCGCCGGTCGAGCTGGCCGACGTGGAGTACTTCCCGGTCTCGGCGCGCACCGGCAAGGGCGTGGATGCTTTGACGGCGTTCCTGATCGAAAGGCTGCCCGAGGGCCCCCCTTTTTCCCACCCGATGTCATCACCGACACGCCCGAGGCCCTGTGGGTGGCCGAGCTGGTGCGCGAGCAGTTGCTGGCGAAGACCCGCGACGAGCTCCCGCACGCCATCACCTGCCGGGTGACCGAGTGGGAATGGCCGCACATCCGCGTCGAGATCATCGTCGAGCGCGACTCGCAGAAAGCGATCGTCATCGGCAAGGGCGGCGAGGTCCTCAAGGCCGTCGGGATCGCCGTCCGCGAGGAGTTGCCCGAAGGCACCTACCTCGACCTCCACGTCAAGGTCGAGCGCCACTGGCAGAATCGGGACGAGATGCTGAACCGCCTCGGATATTGACCCTTCGTCAGACCTGACCTCTCGCTGCCCAGGGTCACAGAACCGACGCAGGCCGACGCAGGCCGACGCAGGCCGACGCAGGCCTAGGCCGGCTCTCCCTCCAGCGCCCGCCGGAGGAACGACTCCACCTCGTGGATGTCGACCGAGCGTCGCATGGGCGGCAACGTGGCGAGAAGCACGCCGCGGTAGGACGCTGTGGCCAGCCGCGGGTCGAGCACGGCGACGACGCCCCGGTCGTCCGCGTTGCGGATGAGCCGCCCCGAGCCCTGGGCCAGCAGCGTGGCCGCCCGCGGCAGGTCGACCAGGGAGAAGGCGCCTCCGCCGGCCCGGTCCCGCCGCGCTTGGAGCAACGGGTCGTCGGGGCGCGGGAACGGGAGCTTGTCGATCGTCACGAGGGAGAGGGCCCGCCCCGGGATGTCCACGCCCTGCCAGAAGCCCATGGTGGCGAACAGGCAGGAGGTCTCGTCGGTGGCGAACTGCTCGAGCAGGAGGCTCTTGGGCAGGTCGCCCTGCAGCAGCAGGGTATAGGGGAGCTCCGGCGCCAGCGCGGCCGCAGCGGCCTCGGTGGCCCGCTTGCTCGTGAAGAGCGCCAGGGTGCGCCCGCCCGCCGCCTCCAGCAGTTGCGACAGTTCCTCGTGCAATGCCTCCTCCGCCCCCGCGGCGCGCCGGTCCGGCAGGTGGCGGGCGACGTAGAGCAGTGCGTGCGAGCGGTAGTCGAACGGGCTTCCCACGTTGAGTTCCTCGGTGGGGAACGCGCCGAGACCCACCCGCTCGACGATGCGCGGCGGGATGGTGGCGCTGGTCAACACCGACGTCACCTCGCCCCAGAGCATGTTGGACAGCACGGGGCCGACGTCGATGGGGGAGAGGCGCAGCCGGACGTTGCGCCGTGTGCCGTCGACCCAGGCCACCTCGCCGTCGCCGCGCGTCTCGAACCGGTGCAAATCCTCCGCCAGGTGCACGGCGGCTTGCAGCGTCCGCGTCTTGCGGCTGGCGCGGTCGGGGTCGGGCTCGGACCCCCCGCCGTCGAGGAACGAGCGCTGCGCACCGCCGCGGCGCAGGGCGTCGGTCACGCGCCGGCTGATGTCCGCGCCGCGGCTGAGCAGTTCGGCCAGCTCGCGGTCGTCCACTGGCGGCCGCGCCTCGTCGTGCAGCACGCGGGTTCCGACCCGGTCGCCGAGCAGCGAGCCGAGCTGGTCCCCGACCGACGCCAAGGAGTCGAGCAGATCGGCGTCGCGCTGTTCGACGAGGGAGCGCGCCGAGGTCACGAGCGAGCGGAAGCGGCCCGGCGTCACCTCCACCCCGAGGCTCGACGTCATGACCTCCTCCAGCTCGTGCGCCTCGTCGAAGATCACCACGTCGTGCTCGGGCAGCACCACGCCGCCGCTGGCCAGGTGCGCCCCGTACAGGTGGGTGTTGACCACCACGACATCGGCCACCGACGCCCGCTCGCGGGCGGCCTCGGCGAAGCAGCGCCCACCCGACGGGCAGTTGTAGGCACCAGGGCACTCCCGGGGGCCGACACTGACCATGTTCCAGGCTCGGTCGGAGGGCTCGAAGCTCAGGTCGGCTCGGTCGCCGCTCTCTGACTTCTGCGACCAGGAAACCAATTGGCGGACTTCCTCGACGATGCCCTCGGGCGGCGCTCCGGAGCCAGCCCGCTCCTCGCTCTCCTCGGCCACCGCCGGCTCGTCGGCCCGTCCTGCCCCCTGGTCGCCGAGCTCCGGCTGGATCCCACCCGAGCCCACCTCGGCCACCCGCTGCCGGCAGATGTAATTGCTCCGCCCCTTCAACACGGCGAAGTCCAGCGGGGTCGCCAGCCCGAGGCCCGCTTCGACCTGGGGCAGGTCCTTCTCCGCCAGCTGGTCCTGCAGCGCCTTGGTCGCCGTGGCCACCACGACCTTCTTGCCGCTCAGCGCGGCAGGCACGAGGTAAGCCAGCGACTTCCCGGTCCCGGTCCCGGCCTGCACGACGAGGTGCGTGCCAGTGGCGATTGCCTCGGCCACGGCGCGGCACATCTCTTGTTGCTCGGGCCGGTGCTCGCCACCGGACATCTGGGCCGTGATCTTGTCCAGCCCGTGCACGCCGTCGTCGCCGGCTTGCCGGGCATCGGCCTCGGACCCGCCCGAGGAGCCCAAGACGTCGAGGTCGTCGAGGTCGTCGAGGTCGAGACCCTCGGGCTCGGCGAAGTACTCGATGTCCTCGTCCGTCATCGGAGATGACGCTACAGGGGTGGTGTCGCGCGCCCCATCCCGTCCGAATCACAACAACTAGACAACAACTGGACAACGACTGGACAACAAAACGAGCAGTCCTATGGCGGATCTGACGATCGCACGCTCGGCCTTCGGCCGGTTTGGTCGCCCAATGGGGTTGTTGAGTTCACGCTGTGTTCACCCGGTACGCAACTTCAGTTGCAGAGCGGTCTGACAACAGCTAGACAACTCCACGAGCAGGTGCGGGGGACACCTGGGGACGGAGGAGTCCAGTGAAGACGGGAATTCGACGCGGTCTGCGTACCGCACTGGCCGGGTCGCTGTTGTTCGGGGGCACTGTCGTCGCCTCGGTGATCGCCGGGTCGCTGCCGGCGTCGGCGACGACCACTGTCGAGTACGTCGCGGTCGGTGGCAGCGACACGGGAAGCTGCCAGTCTGCCGGGTCACCTTGCGCCACCATCTCGTACGCGTACATGCAGACCTCGTCTGCGACCTCGAGCACGACGATCGATGTAGGGCCAGGCGTGTTCCCGGTCGACCTGTGTGTCTGCAGTGCCCCTGGAGGTGGGTATCCCTACACCGACGACGTGACGATCCAGGGCTCTGCCTCCGGTGCCGCTCCCGTCACGACGCTCGACGGGCAAGCGACGGCCGCACGTGGCCTGCTCACTCTGCAGAATCTCACCGTCAATGGCGAATCCGGCATTGCCGTCTCTTCGGGCTACGGCGGAACCGTCCAAATCGTCGACAGCACTGTGACGAACAGCAACCCCGCATTGAGCGAAACCGGGCCGGAGTCCGAGCTTTCCCTCACGGACTCCACGATCTCGGGCAACGCGGTGGCACTGGACTTCACGAACGGCCCGGACACTTTCACGAGCCTGGCAAGCACCATCGCCGACAACGGAAGCGGACTGGAAGGCGCAGGGGTGGGCCAGGTGACCCTGGCCGGCACGATTGTCAGTAACAACGACGGTCACGACTGTGCGTTGTCCGGGCTCATCAGCCCTGTGGTCGACGGTGGGTACAACCTCGATGATGACGGCACCTGCGGCCTCACAGCAGGCACCAGCCACTCGGACACGCCTGCTGGTCTTAGTCCCTCCGGACTCCAGAACAACGGTGGACCGACCCAGACCATCCTGCCCGCGACGGGTAGTCCGGTGATCGGGGCCATCCCGACCGGCACCATGCTGAACGGAGTCCAGGCCTGCCCGCGCACCGACCAACGGGGAGTCGCCAGCGTCGGCAACTGCACGATCGGCGCCGTCGAAGTGCCGCCCTTGTGTGCCAGTGGACTCACCCCTCATGTCCTGAACGCCACCTACCCCAAGGGGAGCTTCACCGGCCTGTTCTGCGTGAACGCCAGGGGGTTCGGCACCTACACCCAGGGCACGGTGTCGGGCTTGGGTTCGGTGACCACCTTCTGGGGAACGACCTTCGTCGAGGCGTTCGGCAAGCACCTGCTCTTGGGCGGGGCGACCAATGGCACCAAGAGTGGGTTCGTCGAGGTGGCTCCGGTGCCAGCGATCGGGAAGTTCACCTTGAACTGAGAATCCTTCGACGTGCGACAGGCCCTCGGCTCTGACCGTGGGCCTGTTCGTGTGCGGGGTGCCCCACTCGTGTGCCCGTTGGAGGCACTCTCTCATCCGTCAGATCCAGGCCCAACCAAACCGGCTCAGGCGTGGTTGACGACCGCCACCTCGACTACCGCCGAGTAATCCTTGAAGGCCTGCTCGCCGAACCCGTTCCACATCTCGAGCGCCGGCGGCGGCATGTGCGCGGTCATCGCCGCCCGCTGTTCCTCGGTCATCCGCTCCCTGATGAGGCCGAGGATCAACCAGATCTTGTCGCCGTCGAAGGCGGCCAGGCCGTGGCCCGGCAAGGCGCCCCACTCCTCCATGGAGAGATACGCGCCGGCCAGCGGTAACACCTTCTGCTCCTCCTCGGCCAGGTGGTCCTCGAGGTGCGAGCACAACGCGTCCAGCCGCGCCTGGGCCGCCTTCTGTGCCGCGGCGTCGCCGCCGGGCCAGGCGGCCAACGCCACCTTGGCCTCCTGCAGCAGTGCGAGTGCCTCGTGGTGCTGCTCGTCCATGTGGTCGATCAGCTCGCCGGCTCCGTCACAGCGCTCCCTGAGGAGCGGGAAGACCAGGTGCTCCTCGCCGTCATGGTGCGCTTCGAGGAACGACAGGACGTTCTCGTAGTAGTTGGCGATCAGCGCCGCCCGCTCCGCGTCCCCGGGAGAGATGCCCCCGACCAGCGTGGGGGCGGCGCCGAGGGTGTCCCGAAAGACACCGTGCACCGCGAACATGTCGCTGGTGTCGGGCCGAGGTGCTGCGCTTGGCTCGGACATGGGTTCCTCCTTCATCCTCCACCCGCACCGCCTGGCCGGGGTGGAGACACTTCAACACGGATGACACCCCCCGTGCCACCGTGCCTGATCTTCGGCCCGCGCATGCCGCGGTAGGTTCCCCTGGTGACCTCTGCCGCCCGCGACCCGGTGGGCGTCCAGGGACGGGACCAGGAACCGGCGCCCGACCCGATCCCGCCCGAGCTCGATCTGTCCCGGGTGCCCGTCCACGTGGCCTGCGTCATGGACGGCAACGGCCGCTGGGCCAAGGCCCGGGGGCTGCCGCGCACCGAAGGGCACGGCGCCGGAGAGACCGCCCTGCTCGATGTGGTCAACGGCGCCCTCGAGATCGGCATCAAGTGGATCACCCTCTACGCCTTCTCCACGGAGAACTGGCGGCGGCCGCCCGACGAGGTGCGCTACCTCATGAACTTCAACCAGTCGCTGCTGATGCGGCGGCGCGACGAGCTCAACGAGAAGGGCGTGCAGATCCGCTTCGCCGGCCGGCGGGACTGGCGGGTCCCCCGACGGGTGCTCAAGCGCATGGACGAGTCCATCGAGCTCACGAAGCACAACCGGCGCATGGTGATGACGATGGCCTTCAACTACGGGGGTCGGGCCGAGATCATCGACGCCGTGCGCGCCCTGGTCGAGGAGGGCACCCCCGCCAGCAAGATCGACGAGAAGGCGATTCGGCGTCACCTCTACTTCCCCGACATGCCCGATCCCGACCTCGTGATCAGGACGTCGGGCGAGACGCGGATCTCGAACTTCCTGCTGTGGGAGATCGCCTACAGCGAGCTGGTCTTCCCCGAAACCCTGTGGCCGGACATGCGCCGCCGGCACCTCTACGAGGCCGTCATCGACTATCAGCGCCGGGTGCGACGCTTCGGTGCCGTCAACCCCTAGGCAATCGTCGACCCCTAGGCAATAGGGCAGCCGGCTCCGCCCCGCCGCCGGACCCGCTCCCCGGAGCCGGACCCGCTCCCCGGAGCCGCACCCACCCCGCCCGCACGGCTGCGAGAATGGAGGGCGATGACTTGGACTCGGATCGCCGTGGCGGCCGGGATCGCCCTGCTGACCGCCTTCGCCGTGGTGGTGATCGCCGAGGGGCAGGCCGGCGCCGGCGCGGCCGTCGTCGCCTTCATCGCCATCGCCGCACTGGTGGGGGCGGGCAATGCCCTCTACGGCTCCCACTCGCACGGCAAGAAGGCGATGGACCGCGTCCGGGCGGCCCAGGAGGCCCAGAACCAGGCCGCCGACCGGGCCGCCGAGGCCCGCCGGGCCGTGGCCGAGGCCGAGCGCCGGGGTGAGCGCTACTGCCCGCTCGACCCGGCCCACGGCACCGCCGCCACCCATACGGCACCCACCCACACCGAGCCCACCCACACCGAGCCCACCCACACCGAGCCCACCCACACCGAGCCCACCCACACCGAGCCCACCCACACGTGAGCCTGTTCCGCGACAAGGGCGTCGTCCTGCGCACGTACCGCCTGGGCGAGGCCGACAAGATCATCGTCTTCCTCACCGAGCGCCACGGCAAGGTCAGGGCGGTCGCCAAGGGCATCCGCAAGACCACGTCGAAGTTCGGGGGAAGGCTCGAGCCGCTGACCCAGGTCGACCTCCTCCTGTGGCAGGGGAGGAGCGACCTCGACATCGTGAACCAGGTGGAGGTCCTGCACGCCTTCCGCCCCATCCGTGAGGACCTCGACCGCATGCCGCGGGGCATCGCGCTCCTCGAGGTCAGCGACCAGATGGCCCAGGAGCGCCATCCCGACCCCCGCCTGTACTCCATGCTGGTGGGCGCCCTCACGGCCCTGGCCGACACCCGCGCCGAACCGACGCTCGTCGCGCCCTCGTTCTTCTTGAAGGCGCTCGTCCTCGAGGGCGCCGGCCCGGTGCTCGATGCCTGTGCCTCCTGTGGCGAGCCCGACGGCGCGGTGGAGCTCGTGGCCTTCGACCTCGTGGCCGGGGGCACGCTGTGCCGGTCGCACCGCAGCGGGCGCCACATGAGCCCGGGCGCGCTGGTGCTGCTGCGCCGCATCCTCGGCGGGGACCTGGCCGCGGTGCTGGCGGGGCCGCCGCCCCCGGCCGCCGAGGAGGTGGCCGAGCTGGCCACCGAGGCCATGGAGGCGCATCTCGACCGGCGCATCCGCTCGGTGCGCTCGACCGCCGGCCTTTGACCCCCTTCGGCGTCTACGTCCACGTCCCGTTCTGCCGGGAGCGCTGCGACTACTGCGCCTTCGCCACGTACACCGACCGCGACCATCTCATGGAGCGCTACGCCGACGCCTGCGTGCGCGAGCTGCGACAGGTCTTCGGGGCGGGTGACCTCGCGCTCCCGACGTCCATCTTCTTCGGAGGGGGCACCCCGTCCCGCCTCCACCCCGACACTCTGTGCCGCATCCTCGACGCCATCCCGCGCCCGCCCGGCGCCGAGGTCACCGTCGAGTGCAATCCCGAGGACGCCGACGACGCGCACCTCGGGGCCTACCGGCGCGCCGGCGTGACCCGCGTCTCCTTCGGCCTCCAGTCCACCCAGGCCCACGTCCTGGCCGGGCTCGGCCGCCGCAACGTGCCGCGTGCCGCCGAGACCATCTCCTCCGCCGTGCACGCGGCCGGGTTCCGCACGTGGAACCTCGACCTCATCTTCGGCGCCGCCACCGAGAGCGACGACGACTGGGCCGCCACGCTCGACCACGTCCTCGCGCTGGAGCACCCGCCGCCGCACCTGACCGCGTACGGGCTGACCGTCGAGCCCGGGACACCACTGGCCGCCGACCGGGCGCGCCATCCCGACGACGACGTCGAGGCGCGGCGCTACGAACACGCCGAGGCCGTCCTCACCGCCGCCGGCTACGCGTGGGAGGAGATCTCCAACTGGGCCCGGCGCGGCCACCGGTGCCGGCACAACCACCTCTACTGGGAGCAGGGGGACTACGTCGGCATCGGTTCGGCGGCGCACTCGCACCGTCGCGGCGACGCGCCGGTGGAACGTACGGACGCCCGACCGCTACATCGATGCCGTGGAGGCCGGCCGCTCGCCCGAGGCCGGCCGCGAGGTGCTGACACCGGGGCAGCGGGAGTTCGAGGCGCACTCGCTCTCCCTGCGCACGCCGCGGGGCGTGCCTTGGGGCTGCCTCGAGCGGCCCGAGGAGCTGGACGGCCTCGTCGAGCATGTCGACGGCCGGGCGGTGCTCACGCTGCGGGGCCGGCTGCTGGCCAACGAGGTCATCGGCAGAATCCGCTCCGGTATCCTGCACCGATGACAGAGACCGCCGGGGCGCCCCAGGCTGCCAGCGACGACCTGATGGAGAAGGTGGTGCGGCTGTGCCGCACCCGCGGCTTCATCTTCCCGTCGGCCGAGATCTACGGCGGCTTCCGTTCCACCTACGACTACGGCCCCCTCGGGGTCAACATGCTGCGCAATGTGAAGAACGCCTGGTGGCGCGCCATGGTCCAGCTGCGCGACGACGTGGTCGGCCTCGACGCCGCCATCCTGGGGCCGCCGGCCGTGTGGGAGGCCTCGGGCCACCTGGCCACCTTCACCGACCCCCTGGTCGACTGCAAGAACTGCCACGAGCGCTGGCGCGCCGACAAGATCGAGGGCGTCTGCCCCAACTGCGGGTCTGCGGATCTCACCGAGGCCCGGGCCTTCAATCTCATGTTCAAGACCCACGCCGGCCCGGTGCAGGACGAAGGCCACGTGGCCTACCTGCGCCCCGAGACGGCGCAGGGCATGTTCACGAACTTCGCCAACGTGCTCGGCACCACGCGCAAGAAGCCGCCCTTCGGCATCGCCCAGGTCGGCAAGTCCTTCCGCAACGAGATCACGCCGCAGAACTTCGTGTTCCGCACCCGTGAGTTCGAGCAGATGGAGATGGAGTACTTCGTTCCCCCCGACGAGAGCCAGAAGTGGTTCGACTACTGGCTCACCGAGCGCATGGACTGGTACCTCGGCCTCGGCCTCCCCGCCGAGAAGCTCCGCCTGCGCCACCACGAGCAGAGCGAGCTGTCGCACTACTCACGCGGCACGGCCGACGTGGAGTTCCTCTTCCCCTGGGGCTGGGACGAGCTCGAGGGGATCGCCAACCGGGGCGACTTCGACCTCACGGCCCACGCCAAAGCGTCGGGGGAGTCGCTCGACTACTTCGACCCGCAGACGAACGAGCGCTACACGCCGCACGTGATCGAGCCGGCCGCCGGCGCCACCCGGACCATGATGGCCTTCCTCCTCGCCGCCTACACCGAGGACGAGGTCGGGGGAGAGGCCCGCACCGTGCTGCGCCTGCACTGGCGGCTGGCGCCTTACCAGGTGGCGGTGCTCCCGCTGTCGAAGAAGGACACCCTCGAGCCGCTGGCCCGTCAGGTGCTCTCCACCCTGCAGCCTCACTTCATGTGCGACTACGACGTCACCCAGAGCATCGGCCGGCGCTACCGGCGCCAGGACGAGGTCGGGACGCCGTGGTGCGTGACGGTCGACTTCGACTCCCTCGAGGACGACGCCGTGACCGTGCGCGACCGTGACACGACCGAGCAGGTGCGCGTCCCGATCGCCGACCTGGTCTCCGAGCTGCGCCGGCGCACCGGCGAGGGGTAGGGGAGCGGCTCTCAGGCGACCTTGCGGTACTTGCGCACCGCGGCGGGCGCCAGGACCACCAGCAGGCCGGCGCACCACAGCAGCGCGGCTTCCACGGCGCCCGCGTTGTGCAGGACGCCGCCCACCATGAGCGAGCGCGCCGCGTTGACCACCTGGGTCACGGGTTGGTGGTAGGCGAAGGCCTGCAGCCAGCCCGGCATGTAGGCGACGGGGACGAAGGCCGACGAGGCGAAGAGCAAGGGGAAGATCAGCGGGAAGACCATGACCTGGGCCGTCTCCGCGTTGGGCGCGGACAGGCCGATGTAGGCGAAGCCCCAGCTGAGCGCGTAGGCGAAGAACAGGATCAGCAGCACCCCGCAGAGGAAGTACGCGACGTTGGTCCCGATGCGGAAGCCCACGGCGTAGCCGACGGCCGTGATCAGGATGACCACGAAGACGTTGCGGACCACGTCCGAGGTGGTGCGGCCGGCCAGCACCGCGGCGCGGCTCATCGGCAGAGCGCGGAACCGCTCGATCAGGCCCTTGTGCAGATCCTCGGAGAGCCCCGCCGCCGTGCTCATGGCGCCGAAGATCACCGTCTGCACGAAGATGCCCGGCATCAGGAACTGGATGTAGTGACCGCCCGGGACGTGGATGGCCCCACCGAACACGTAGGTGAAGAGCAGCACGAACATGATGGGCTGCAAGGTGGTGAAGAAGAGGGCCTCGGGCGTCCGGGTGAGCGCCAGCAAGTTGCGCCAGGTGATCGTCAGGACGTCGGAGATGGCCCACGACAGGCGGTTGCCCTGACTCGGCTCGCTCAGGCGTACCGGTGCGGTGATGGCGGTGGTCGTCATGCGGCGTCCTTCCCGTCGGCCACGTCGCCCTTGCGGGACCGCCCCAGGCCCCGCCTCGGCTTCGCCGTCTCCTTCTCCTCCTCGTCGTCGTCGATCGTGGTCTTGTGGCCGGTGAGGCTCAGGAACACGTCGTCGAGGCTCGGCTCGCGCAGGGCCAGGCCGGCGATGGGGATCTGCGCGGCATCGAGCGCCCGCAGCACGTCGGCGCCCGCCTTGGGGCCGTCGTTGACCGTGAGCTCGATCACCAGGTCCTCGACCACCGGCGGTTTCTCCGTGAACGGGCTGACCAGCTGGACCGCCTGCTCCAGTGCGCCCCGGTCGCCCACGGTCACGGAGACCACCGACGTCCCCAGGTCGGCCTTGAGCTGTGCCGGCGTCCCCTCGGCGATGACGCGCCCGTGGTCGATCACCACGATGTCGCGGGCCAGCCGGTCGGCCTCCTCGAGGTACTGCGTCGTCAGCAGGACCGTCGTGCCCTCGCGGACGAGGTCCTCGATGGCGACCCACAGGGCCTGGCGGCTCTGTGGGTCCAACCCCGTGGTCGGCTCGTCGAGGAAGAGGATCGGCGGGTTGGCCACCAGCGCGGCGGCGAGGTCCAGGCGTCGGCGCATGCCCCCCGAGTACGTCTTCAGCACGCGGTCCCCGGCTCCGGACAGCCCGAAGTCCTCGAGCAGCTCGCCGGCCCGGCGCGCCGACACCTTGCGGCTGAGGTGCGACAGCCGCCCCACCATGTGGATGTTCTCCCGGCCCGTCAGGTTCTCGTCCACCGCGGCGTACTGGCCGGCGAGGCCGACCGTGCGGCGCACGGCATCGGCCTGGGAGACCACGTCGTAGCCGAGCACCGAGGCGCGTCCCGAGTCGGGGCTCAAGATGGTGGAGAGGATGCGCACGACGGTCGTCTTGCCGGCCCCGTTGGGACCGAGCAGCCCCAGCACCGTGCCGGCCTCCACCTCGAGCGAGACGCCGTCGAGCGCACGCACGTTGCCGCGCGGGAAGACCTTCACGAGATCGTGCGCCTCCACCGCCAACGAGGTCTGCGAAGAATTAGCCATTACCAAAGAAACTTAGTGATAAAGTTACTTACGTGTCAAGACAATGGTCGCGTTCAGAGCTGGCGCAGCAGCTGCGTGCCGAGATCGTGGGGTACCTCGGCGCGGCCAGCGACTTCGACGAGGGTCTGGCCAAGAAGCTGAAGCTGAGCAGGACCGACATGCGCTGCCTCGACGTTATTGGGCGCCTCGGTCCCTTGACCGCGGGCCGTCTCGCCGAGGAGAGCGGCCTCACCACCGGGGCCGTCACCTTCATCCTCGACCGCCTCGAGGAGGCCGGCATGGTCACCCGTCGGCGCGACACCGAGGACCGTCGCCGGGTGTGGGTCGAGATCGTCCCCGAGGCCCGGCAGCGCCTGCAGGGCCTGCAGCAGCCGGTGGCCGAGGAGATGCGCCAGGTGGCCCAGCGCTTCAAGGCGGACGAGCTCGCCGTCGTGCGCGACTTCATGCGCCAGGCCAAGGAGGTCTTCCAGCGCCAGGTCTCGGGCTCGGGCAAGGGGGATGGCGGGCGGCCCGACGACGGGTCAGGGGCCGGCGTCCGGCGCTGAATCGCGCTCCGGAGCATCGCCGCGGGGAAACTAGGCTGGCTTGGCCCGTCCCAGGTGGGGAAGGGCGACCCGGAGTGACCGCCTCGCCACGCGGTTCGCCCGTCCAGGGCAAGGAGGCCCGATGCCGTTCGTCTTCGATTTCGACCACACGCACCCCCGACCGCCGATGGAGCTCAAGGACCTCCTGGGAGGCAAGGGCGCCAACCTGGCCGAGATGACGTCGGTACTCGAGCTTCCGGTGCCGCCGGGCTTCACCATCTCCACCGACGCCTGCCGGGCCTACATGACGGGCGGCTGGCCCAAGGAGCTCGACGCCGAGGTGGCGGCGGCCCGGGCCCGCCTCGAGACGGCCATGGGCAAGGTGATCGGCGACGCCGGCGACCCCCTGCTCGTCTCGGTGCGCTCCGGGGCCAAGTTCTCCATGCCCGGCATGATGGACACCGTCCTCAACCTCGGCCTCAACGACGAGTCGGTCGAGGGCCTGGCCAAGCAGACGGGGGACGAGCGCTTCGCTTTCGACTCCTACCGGCGCTTCATCGCCATGTACGCGCGCATCGTGCTGGAGCTGCCCGGCGAGGAGTTCGACTCGCTCTTCGACGCGGCCAAGGAGCTTGCCGGCACGACGTCAGACGCCAAGGTGCCCACCGAGCTGCTGCGCTACCTCGTCGACTCTTACCAGCAGATCGTCGAGCGGCACACGGGCAAGCCCTTCCCCCAGAAGCCGGTGGAGCAGCTGCGCGGCGCCATCGAGGCCGTGTTCCGCAGCTGGAACGGCCCACGCGCCATCGCGTACCGCGAGCGGGAGCGCATCGCGCACGACCTCGGCACCGCCGTCAACGTGCAGGCCATGGTCTTCGGCAACCGCGACGACAACTCGGGCACCGGTGTCGGCTTCACCCGCGACCCCGCCACGGGCGCCAAGGGCGCCTACGGCGACTTCCTGGTCAACGCCCAGGGCGAGGACGTCGTGGCCGGCATCCGCAACACCGAGCCCATCTCGGAGCTCAAGAAGCAGTTCCCCAAGGTCCACGCAGAGCTGCTCGAGATCTTCGCCCGCCTCGAGGGCCACTACGCCGACATGTGCGACACCGAGTTCACCATCGAGCAGGGCAAGCTCTGGATGCTCCAGACCCGGGTGGGCAAGCGCACCGGTGCCGCCGCCCTGAAGATGGCGGTCGACATGGTGCGCCCGAGCGACCTCGGGATCTCCAAGGCCGAAGCGGTGTCGCGCATCACCGAGGACCACCTCGACTCGGTCCTCCACCCCCAGTTCGCCGACTCGGGCTACGCCACCTGGGCCAAGGGCCTCGGGGCCAGCCCTGGCGCCGCGGTGGGGCGCATCTACTTCACCGCCGACGACGCGGCGGCGGCAGCCGAGCGAGGCGAGCCCGTCATCCTGGTGCGCAACGAGACTTCCCCCGAGGACGTGCACGGCATGCTCGCCTCCGAGGGGATCCTGACCGCCCGGGGCGGCCTGGTCAGCCACGCTGCGGTCGTGGCGCGGGGCTGGGGCAAGCCGGCCGTCGTGGGCGCCGAGGTGCTGCGCCTCGGTGACCATCAGGTCACGGCGAACGGCGTCACGATCTACGAGGCCGACTGGGTCTCGCTCGACGGGGGGGCGGGCATCGTGGTGGCCGGGCAGGTGCCGCTCACCGCGGCCAAGCCGCCGGCCGCCTTCGACACCGTCCTGTCGTGGGCCGACGCCATCCGCAAGGGCCACCTGGCCGTGCGGGCGAACGCCGACACCGGCGACGACGCCGCCAACGCGCGCAACCTCGGCGCAGAGGGCATCGGCCTGTGCCGCACCGAGCACATGTTCCTGGGCGAGGACCGCCTGCCCGTGGTGCGTCGCATGATCCTGGCCCAGTCGCCCATCGAGGAGGCCGAGGCCCTCGAGGAGCTGCGCGTCGTCCAGCGGGAGGACTTCATCGCCATCCTCGCCGCCATGGACGGCCTGCCCGTCACCGTGCGCCTGCTCGACCCGCCCCTGCACGAGTTCCTGCCCGCCACCGAGGAGCTGGCCCACAAGGAGGCCACGGTCGGGCTCAACCCCGAGGAGCGCCGCCTCTACGACGCCGCGCTGTCCTGGCGCGAGTCCAACCCGATGCTCGGGACACGCGGCGTGCGGCTCGGCGTGATCAAGCCCGGCCTCTACGCCATGCAGGTGCGCGCCCTCATGGAGGCCGCCCGCCAACGGGTGGCCGACGGCGGGCACCCCATCGTCGAGATCATGATCCCGCTGACGGTGACCCGCGCCGAGCTGGCGCTGGCCCGGGGCTGGGTCGAGGACGCGGTGGCCGAGGTCAACAAGGAGCGGGCGCCCAAGCCCTCCAAGGGGGCGGCCAAGGCCGGCGCTGCCAAGGCGGGCGTGCTCGAGGTGACGATCGGGACGATGATCGAGACCCCCCGGGCGGCCCTGCGCGCCGCCGAGATCGCCGAGGTGGCCGACTTCTTCTCCTTCGGGACCAACGACCTGACCCAGATGACGTTCGGCTTCTCCCGCGACGACGTCGAGGGCCGGATGATGGACGCGTACCTCGAGCTCGGGCTGCTGCCGCGCAACCCCTTCGAGGTGGTCGACTTCGACGGCGTCGGCGAGCTGGTGCGGCTCGGGACCGAGCGGGGCCGCTCCACCAAGCCGGGACTCAAGGTCGGCGTCTGCGGGGAGCACGGGGGTGACCCCCAGTCCATCGGCCTCTTCTACGACGCCGGGCTCGACTACGTCAGCTGCTCGCCCTTCCGGGTCCCCGTGGCCCGGCTGGCCGCGGCGCAGGCCGTCCTCGCCGAGAAGGAGTAGCTCCGAGGGCGCCGCTCAGGAGGTGGCGTCCTCCGAGCGGCCGGTCACCAGGTAGCGCCGCAGCGCGATGAGGGTCCAGATCGCCTCGACGACACCGAAGGGCCAGGCCCCCGACAAGAAGCCGTAGGAGCTGGACAGGGCACACCCCAGGGCGAAGGCCAGGATGAAGACCCGGCCCCGCGCCTCCAGGGCGTACATGCCCATCATGAAGGTCAGGGCGCAAACGCCGTAGATGGTGACGGCCATGGGTCGAACCTAGGGCAGAGCCGGACCGAACAGGACGGAGCGGCCACAGCGAAGCGGTACCGTCGTGCCTGTGGGGATACCGGACGAGGAAGTGGCCCAGGTCCGGGCGGCCACCGACATCGTGGCGCTGATCAGCGAACACGCCGCACTGAAGAAGGTCGGTCGGCGCTGGAGCGGCCTGTGTCCCTTCCACACCGAGAAGACGCCCTCGTTCAGTGTCAATGCCGAGGAAGGCTTTTACTACTGCTTCGGCTGTCAGGAGTCGGGGGATGCCATCACCTTCGTGCGGGCCATGGACCACCTCGATTTCGTCGACGCCGTCCGCTTCCTCGCCGACCGGGCCGGCATCACGCTGCACGAGGACCAGGAGATGGGACGCGACCACAAGCGCCGCTCCGAGTTGCTCGACGCCATGGAGCGCGCCGTCGAGTGGTACCACCAACGCCTCCTGCGCTCGCCCGACGCCGGCCCCGCACGCGACTACCTCCGCTCGCGCGGCTATGACGGCGACATCGTGCGCCAGTTCCGCCTGGGTTGGGCGCCCGACGACTGGGATGCCATGGCCACGTCGCTGAAGTTGCCCGAGAACGTCCTGTCCGATTCGGGGCTCGGCTTCGTCAACCGGCGTGGCCGCGTGCAGGATTTCTTCCGCAACCGCGTGCTCTTTCCGATCTGTGACCCGTCGGGGCGACCTGTGGCAATCGGTGGGCGCATCCTGCCCGTGCGGCCGGGACAGGCGCCGCCCGACCGGCCCGAGCCGAAGTACAAGAACTCGCAGGAGTCACCCATCTACTCGAAGCGACGGACCCTCTACGCGCTCAACTGGGCCAAGAAGGGCATCATCGCGCAGGGCGAGGTCGTGGTGTGTGAGGGCTACACCGACGTCATCGGGTCCTTCCAGGCCGGCGTGCCCTGGGCGGTGGCCACCTGTGGCACCGCGCTGGCCGAGGAGCACTTCACGCTGCTGCGGAACTTCGCCAAGCGGATCGTGCTGGCCTACGACGCCGACGCGGCCGGGCAGAGTGCCACCTCTCGCGTCTACGAGTGGGAACGCAAGCACGAGGTCGACGTGGTGGTGGCCGATCTCCCCGGCGGCAGCGACCCCGGCGAGCTGGCCCGTACCGACCCGACGGCGCTGGCCCGCGCCATCAAGGAGGCCCGGCCCTTCTTGCAGTTCCGGGTGGACCGCATGTTGCAGGGCGGCGATCTGAAGACGCCCGAGGGCAGGGCCCGGGCGGCCGAGGCGGCCCTCACCGCAGTCGCCGAGCACCCCGACGATCTTGTTCGGGACCAGTACGTCATGCAGCTCGCCGACGTGTGCCACGTCGACCCGGCCAAGTTGCGTGAGCGCCTCGAGTACCTGCGCGCCCACCCGCCAGCCGAGAAAGCCACGCGGCGCACCCGAGGGTCGCAGGACGAGCCCCCGCCCCGTGACTACCCCGAGGACGACGGCGACATGCTGGCGCCCGAAGGTGGCGGAAGCCTTTCTGCCCTGAAGACAGCGCTCCGACCAGGGCCTGGGCTCGAGGCACTCAAGTTGGCCGTCCACCGACCCGAAGATGTAGTGGACCGTGTGCACGCCGTTTTGTTCACCGACCGCGTGCAACGCGAGGCGTTCGTCGCGCTCTTGGAGCACGACAGCGTGCACGAAGCGGTGGAGTCCGCGTCACCGGAGGTGGCCAGCCTGTTGCGACGCGCCATAGTCGAAGAGCCGAACCTGGGTGATCCTGACCTGGGCCATCACGTCGATACCGTCGTCGCACCGATGCTGCGCAGCGCGACCAACCGCGCGTTGGGTGATTTGGCAAGTGAATCTCGTGTGAACGATGACGCCTGGCAGACACAGGTTGCGGAGACGGCCCAGGTGCAGCTCTGGCTGGACGAACTCGGAGAATCCGGATCTGGGCGCGACGCGGCCGATCGGTTGGTAGCGTGGTTGATTCAGAGGCAACCCGAGGGGTGACGAAGTTGGCAGGGCGACGGTGAGCGAAGAGTCTGCGGTGGCGATCGACGAAGACGACTGTCGACGCTGTCGACGCGCCTTCCGAGACGCTGGCGCCGATCGCACACGTCGCATTGCCGCCCGGAGTGTCACAGGTCGACTTCGAAGCGGCACTTGCTGCAGGTCGTGCCAAGGGACACCTGACGCAGGCGGAACTCATCGACGCGCTTCGTACGGTCGAGCTCACGCCTGAGGTGCTCACGGTTCTCATCGATCGCGTCACCGCGGAAGGCGTCGCACTCGTGGCGGATGAAGACGAAGATCTCGGTGTCGATGTGGCGCCACCAACGGAAACGCGGTCGGTCCCCAAGTCCAACGGCGCCCTTCGAGCCGACGCACGGCGCGAGACCAACGGGAAGCGGACGGCCTCCAGCGGCGACACGGGCGGAAGTTCCGAGGACCCGGTGCACACGTATCTCAAGGAGATCGGCCGGGTTCCGCTCCTCAACGCCGAGCTCGAGGTCGAAATCGCAAAGGCCATAGAGGGAGGCAACGCGGCGGCGGCCCGGCTTGCGGCCCATGACCTGGCCATGGCCGGCGAAGGGCCCCCGGAGGACGTACTCGACGCCGGGGGGCTGTCCCGGAACAAGCGGGTGATGCGGAACGGGCTCAAGGCGAAAGACGAGCTCATTGAGGCCAACCTTCGTCTCGTGGTCTCCATCGCCAAGCGCTACCGCAACCGCGGCTTGGCCTTCCTCGATCTGATTCAGGAGGGCAACCTCGGCCTGATGCGCGCGGTCGACAAGTTCGACCACACGAAGGGCTTCAAGTTCTCGACCTACGCCACCTGGTGGATCCGCCAGGCCATCACGCGAGCGATCGCGGATCAAGCACGCACCATCCGGATCCCGGTGCACATGGTCGAGACGATCAACAAGGTGGTATGGGCGCAACGTCAGCTGTTGCAGGAGCTTGGTCGTGAGCCGACCATCGAGGAAGTGGCACAGCGAGTCGAGCTGCCGATGGAACGGGTGCGCGAGATCCTTCGCATCAACCAGGACACCGTGTCTCTCGAGCAGCCCGTGGGTGACGAGGACGACTTCAACCTCTCAGACCTGATCGAGGACAGGGGAGCGGTTGTCCCCGACGACGCAGCGACGCGTTCCCTCCTCGACGCCGCAGTACGAGAGGCGCTTGGGCACCTGTCCGAACGGGAGCAGGACGTGGTTCGTCTGCGCTTCGGACTCGACGACGGCAAGATCCGCACGCTCGAAGAGGTCGGTCGGGAGTTCGGCGTGACCCGGGAGCGGGTGCGCCAGATCGAGTCCAAGACTTTGGCCAAGCTGCGCCGGCCCGACGCCGCCCACCTCTTGAGGGACTATCTCGAAGAGTCCTGATCACGCACGAATCTTGAGGCGGAGCATGAATGGTGGCGGGATTGCTCGCTGATATCGTTCGAGGTCTGTTTCCAAAGCTTTTCCGGGGTAGCTCAATGGCAGAGCAAGCGGCTGTTAACCGCTAGGTTGTGAGTTCGAGTCTCACCCCCGGAGCTTTCCTCGTCGTTTTCGCTGGTCAGCGGTGGTAGATCCAGCACCTCACCTTCACCCTCACCCTCGTCGTCGCGCGCCACGCGCGCGATCTCCTGAGAGTTCGTGCGTGAGAGGCACGATGTTGTTGCCCACCGTGAAGGCGTTGAGCACCTGAGCGAGGAGTGCGTCGCGCTCCTCGGACGCGTGCTCGTAGCGCACCACCATGGCGACGGACTTCCACCCGCCGCGACTCATGATCTCCTTGGTGCTCGCACCGGTCGAGGCGAACATGGTGGCGGCGAAGTGGCGCAGGTCGTGGAAGCGCACCCAGTTGAGACCGGCCCGCCGGCGTGCCGTCTCCCAGATGACCCAGAAGTTGCTCGGACGGAGCCGCAGGCCCGTGGCGCCGAGGAAGAGGGGAGCGTCGCTCTCGGGGCCGACGAAGTGGCGCAGGTGGTCCTCGAGCGCCGGCATGACCGAGTTCGGCATATAGACCTTGCGGGGGGTCGCCGTTCTTCGTCGGCCCGAGCTCCAGTCTGCCGTCGTAGAACTCGTGGAGGGACCGTTCGACCCGGACAGTGCCGGCCTGCAGGTCGATGTCTTCTCGGTTGAGTCCAAGCACCTCGCCCCGCCGCAGCGTGCCCCAAGCGGCCAGTGTCACCGCAGCCCGGTACTGCTCGGGCATGGACTGTGTGAGTGCCGCCACTTGGTCGACGTTGGGGATGCGTCGGTCGGTCACCCGATCGGTCCCACCCCCTCTGACCCGGCAGGGGTTCTTCACGATGAGGTCGTTGAGGATGGCGGTGTTGAAGATCGCTTTGAGCAGCCGATAGGCGTTGTGGGCTGACCCGGGAGTCTGGGCTGCGATGTCGGCGTACCAAGAGCGGACGCTTACGGATGTGATTTTGGCAAGCTCATTCCGACCGAAGGCGGGCTTCAGCTTGTTCTCGATCAAGATCTCCTACTGCTCGCGGGTGCGGGGACGAATGTCGGTCCGCTGCGCCAACCAGAGATCGGCATAGTGAGCAAACGAGATCCGTCCGAGCTCAGGATCGATCCCACTCGCCTCGCCCCATCGATGCCGACACGGCATCCAGAAATGCGTTGGCGTCAGCCTTCGACTGGAAGGTGGTCGGGGCAACGCGCCGACGTCCATCGTGCCAATAGCTGGCCTGGTATTGGCCGCTCGGGAATCGGCGGATGTTGCCGAAGTGCCGGCGTTTTCCGGTCATTGGTCTCCGTCCCAATCGTTCCAAAGCTTGGCGAAGGCGAACGCCGACGGATCTCCCACCTCACATCATCGGGAGACCCAGGCCACCTGCAGTGCCACCAAAGCTATCGCCTCGGGTACGTCAGCGAATGGTGGAGCGGGTGGGATCCACGCGTTGTTCGCCCAGCCAGGTGCTCAAGGCGGCTTGGTCGAAGCGAACAAAGCGCCCCACCTTGAGAAATGGGACGCGACGCTCATTGACGAGGCGCTGTATGTGCCTCCGGCTGACTCCCAAGGCCGCGGCAGCGCCGTTGATGTCCATCAATGGCACGCGCAACAGCGTCGATTCAAATTGGGTCGCATCCGCTGACCGTATACAAGGGGGAGAGCCCTGCATCGTCGCGCTCTGAATCCGGGATCTTTCCCGGGTTGATGGATGGTTGTCCGTCAAGATCTGCAAGGCATGCCCGAGACGAACCTGTGGGATCTCTCCGTCGTCAACGCTCTGACTTGCTAGTAAGCCTGAGTTTTGGCGTTCCCGAGGACGGCCGCGGATAACGCTAACGTGGTGAGACAGAACCGGAGACCGCGTGAACATCGGACACGACGGTAGCGGAGCGCTCTCGAAACCACCGGCTGAAGGCGAACAAGATGACCGGCTACTGAGCGACGTGAACGTATCGGACACGAAGGCCCTCTGTCCGCGCCTCGTCATTGCCGGTACCGGAGCAGATGTTGGCAAGACCACGATCGCCGCCGGGATCATGGCCGCACTTCGCGCGCGAGGCCGCCGTGTTGCCTCCGCGAAAGTGGGGCCCGACTACATCGACCCGGGATATCACCGCGTCGCCACCGGTCGCCCGGGTCGAAACTTGGACGTTCGCATATCGGGAGTCGACATGGTCCCCCGTCTGGCGGCACGGGCGGGCGACGGAGCCGACCTCCTTGTCATCGAGGGGACGATGGGCCTCTTCGATGGCGTGGGCGCAACGGATGAGGCGAGTACGGCCCAAGTCGCTTCGCTGCTCGACGCTCCGGTGGTGCTCGTCGTCGACGCGTCGAATATGAGCGGATCGGTGGCTGCGGTTGTCCATGGTTTCAATGGGGTGCTGCAGAAAAAATGTGGGTGCAGGTTGGCCGGAGTCATCCTGAACCGTGTCGGGAGCGATACGCATGAGGCGATTCTGAAGGAGGCACTCCGGGAGACCAGGGTGAAAGTCCTCGGTGTATTCCGACGCAGTCAGGAGATGAACTGGCGGGAACGACACCTCGGTCTCATTCCCGTCGTGGAGCAATTCGAACATGTTGAGAGTTCGGTGAAGGTGCTCGCAGATCTTGCGGCAAAGCATGCGGACCTCCGCAGCCTCGAGATCATCGCGGAACAGGCACCGCATTTGCGTGCAGCGCCGCCTGAGGCCGCACACACCGCGTCGCCTTCTCGTATCCCAATTGCGGTCGCAGGTGGGCCGGCGTTCAGCTTTGCGTACGAGGACAATCTCGAACAGCTCGAAGCCGCCGGTGCAAAACTCGTGGTTTTCGATCCGCGCACGGCATCGTCATTGCCGCAGGGGGTGAAGGGGCTGTACGCGGGCGGCGGATTTCCCGAGGAGTACGTCAAGGAGATCTCGGCGAACTCGACGCTTTTGTCCGATGTGTACAAGAAGGTGACCGACGGTCTCGTGACCTGGGCTGAAGGTGGCGGTCTTCTCTGGCTCTCCAGATCGCTCGATGGCACGGCGATGTGCGGGGTGGTGTCCGCCGACGCATCGATGACAGATCGCGTGACGGTCGGGTACCGGACGGCGACGCTTCGTAACCGCTGTCCCATCGCGCCGGCAGGTGCAGTTCTCGTCGGGCACGAATATCACCATTCCGAGATGTCGCCGATGGGTAGCGCATTGCGTCTGAGTGGGAATGGAGGCAGCTCGAGAGGGGGTTGGGCTACGCAAACCTTGTTCGCTTCGTACCTTCACCTCCACCTCGGGGCCGATCCATCCAAGGCGGAGTGGTTTGTCGCGACCGCCGCTGGCGTGCCGGCACCCGCAATGCGGGAAAGGTTGCCCGATACCGAGGTCGAAGGAGGGGCCGGCGCAATCAATGTGGAGCTACCACACGACGGGAGCGGGAAAAATGTGAACGCGCGGCGCCGTAGTGGGAGAGGCTCCCCTTCAGAGCGCAAACGTGGCAGGGGTCGCGTGGACTCGCAAGGTTCGGCGGATGCACAAGGCAGGCTGCCCCCACGACACCCAGGTACCGATCGAGAGTCACCCAGGGGCTCGGGATCGCGCAGGCGTCCCCGTCCTCCGCGTTCGGATGGGCATGCAGGGTGAGAGAGCACCAGGCCGCGCACGCGTCGTGTGCCACCGGGTCCGGGAGGCAGACAAGCTGCAGCTCTCTTCCGACCCATGGCGCATGAACCGATTGCTGGATAGAAAGTGAGCCTCGTTCGGGTTTGGATACGGACACATGCAGGAAGGAGCCTCCGAGGTGCCAGAGGTGTTCTGGAATCGTGAGCTACTCAAACGCTTAGCTCGGTGATGGGAGGGACAATGTCGAACAGGGTTGCAATCGTCACGGGCGCCTCGGCCGGCATAGGGCTGAGCGTGGCGTCTCGGCTCCACGGACGAGGGTGGGTGGTCGTCGGATCGAGCCGCCGAGGCACAGGCTCGAGCGGATGGACGTCCGTGGTGATGGATGTCGATGATTACCAATCAGTGACCGCCGGGGTGCAGGGAGTGGTTGTCGAGCACGGGCGCATCGATGCCGTGGTGGCCAGCGCTGGCTGGGGATTGGCCGGGGCGGTTGAGCAGACTCCGATAGCAGAGGCGAAGGCTCAGCTGGAGACGAACTTTTGGGGCGCTGTGCGGGTCGTGCAGGCCGTGCTGCCGACGATGCGTCGCCAGGGAGCTGGTCGGATCGTCCTCATCAGCTCCATCGGTGGTGTCATCGGCCTCCCATTCCAGGCGTTCTACAGCGCCAGCAAGTTCGCGCTGGAGGGCTTTGGCGAGGCGTTGGCCTACGAGGTCGCAACGTTCGGCATCCAGGTGAGCCTGGTGGAACCCGGCAACGTCCGGACGGATTTCACTCAGAGCAGGCGTCAGGTCAGCGCGCCAGCGGATGATGATCGCTACGGCAATGCCGTCGCCAAGGCGATCGGCGTGATGGAGCACGATGAGGCCAACGGGGTTCCACTCGCAGATGATCGAGCGGCACCGCGACAGCTGTGTCTGGCCCACCCGGATCAGAGATCGATGATGCAGAGCAGGAGCCCATCGCACACGATGCACCTTCAACAAGGCGCGACGGCTACGCGAACTTCTGATCAACCACGATGTTGATGCGAACTGGCAGATGCGCCATAAGTATCCATGTAGGCGAGTAAGCAAACGTCACCTGCGCAGCGCCCGGCAGCAGCCACTGATGGAACAGAAGTTGCTCCCTCAGACGATTAACTAATGCGACTTGTGATCGGTTGCAATCCGTGTTACGCAATCCCTAGGCGACCTCTCTTGCAGGGCCGATCCGGCTCCGTAGGCAAGGCCACGGAGCGGAGGAGACGGCGGCGTGAGCGACGCTTCGCAGGGTGCGGGCTCTCGGCACGGGAACCCGATAGGAGCGGTGCTGCGGCTCACTGTAGCGATCCTCTTGGTGACCGCTGGTGTGCTCATCGGGTTGGTCGCGAGGAATTCTGTTTCGGCGTCGGCCACCGGGACGGGGCTTACGACCTCACTGTCCGGCGGCGGCCAGTCCGACCCGACCATTTCGGTTCCCGGCGGTACAGCAGTGACCGACTCAGCTACGTCACCCGGAGACCTGTGGTACACCGATGATTCAACATTCGCCGTCGGCACGATGAGCACTGCGGGGAACTTCGTCCGCTATCCCGCTCAGAACAAACTTGAGCAGCCGGCAGCGATTACGACGGGACCTGACGGCGCCTTGTGGTTCATCAACCGCGGAAACGGGACAATCGGCCGCAGCACCACCTCGGGATCTATCACCTCATACACCGTCCCCGGTGCAGGTGCCAACTCGCTTGGAGACATCACGACAGGTCCTGACGGCGCCCTGTGGTTCACATTCCCGGGCGAAGTATCGGGCACGGACCAGGGCGGGATCGGTCGCATCACGACCGCCGGGGTCGTCACCATCTACCCGGACCCGGGAACCTGCAACTGCACGTTCTCGCCGCGAGGGATCACGACGGGACCCGACGGGGCGCTGTGGTTCACCTTGCATGACAGCAACTACATCGGGCGGATCACCACGTCGGGGACCTTCACCATGTACCAGGACACGAGTGTCGCGGCGGTGGGGGGTGCTGGCATCACGGCAGGTCCTGATGGAGCCCTGTGGTTCCCTAACCCCAACCTGGAGACGATCGGGGGGTCGATCGGTCGCATCACCACGTCGGGGACCTTCTCCATCTACCCAAACTCGAGTATCGAGGACCCGTACGGCATCACAGTAGGCCCCGATGGGGCCCTCTGGTTCACCAATGATGACGGCTCTGTCCTCTCGTCCATTGGCCGTATCACCACGTCGGGGGTCGTCACCGACTTCACCGATCCGAGCATCGTCGACCCCGTCGACATCACGTCGGGATCCGACGGAGCGCTCTGGTTCGCCAACGGCGTCTCCATTGGTCGCATCACGACGTCGGGACCGTCACCGACTATCCCTCTGCTCCCGCCGGCACCACTACCACTCCGTTTGGAATCACGGTGGGTCCCGCGGGAGCGAACACGTTCCCGTTGACGGGCACGATTGCCTACGACGTGTATTCGGACTCCGCCTGCACCGCCTTGGTGAGCACCGGGACTCCCGAATCGATCACCACACCCGGCAACCTGCCTTCATCGACCCCGGTCACGCTTGACACCGCCGGTACCTACTACTGGGAGGCGACGTATTCGGGAGACACCAATAATGCTCCGGCGACGAGTGGCTGTGGGTCCGAGGTGGAGACGGTAACGACCACGCTCAACAGCTACACCGTTAGCTTTGACGCGAACGGCGGGTCGGGCTCCATGGCCGCCGAGACCGAGAACGCCCCCACGGCGCTCACGGCCAACGCCTTCACTCGCGGGGGTACACCTTCTCCGGCTGGAACACCGCCGCCGACGGTAGCGGCACGGGCTATGGCGACGAGGCCAGCTATGCCTTCACCGCCTCGACCACCCTCTACGCCCAGTGGAGCGCCAACGCCACCGACGACTACAGCTACGCTGGCGGCGGGGGCACTGGCAGCGCACCGGCCTCGGGCAGCGGCCTCAACGGCACGACCATCACCTTGGCGGCCGACACCTTGAGCTATCCGGGCTATACCTTCGCCGGGTGGAGTGACGGCACGACCACCTACGCCGCCGGCGCCACCTACACACTCTCGAGCGACGGCGTGTCCATCGTTTTTACCGCCCAATGGACGGCGAATGCCACCGACACCATCACCTTCAACTCCGAGGGCGGTAGCGCAGTGGCCTCGCTGAGCGGCCTCAACGGCACAACGATCACCCTGCCGGGTGCTCCCACCTACGCCGGCCACACCTTCGACGGCTGGTTCGTCGCCCGAGGGGCGGTGCCGCGCTCACCTCGCCGTACACCTTGACCGCCTCGACCACCCTCTACGCCCAGTGGACGGCGAACGCCACCGACACCATCACCTTCAACTCCGAGGGCGGCAGCGCGGTGGCCTCGGACATGGGGCTCGAGGGCACCACCATCACCTTGCCGACGGCACCCACCTACGCCGGCCACACCTTCGACGGCTGGTTTGCCGCCCCGAGCGGCGGTGCCGCGCTCACCTCGCCGTACACCTTGACCGCCTCGACCACCCTCTACGCCCAGTGGACGGCGAACGCCACCGACACCATCACCTTCAACTCCGAGGGCGGCAGCGCGGTGGCCTCGGACATGGGGCTCGAGGGCACCACCATCACCTTGCCGACGGCACCCACCTACGCCGGCCACACCTTCGACGGCTGGTTTGCCGCCCCGAGCGGCGGTGCCGCGCTCACCTCGCCGTACACCTTGACCGCCTCGACCACCCTCTACGCCCAGTGGAGCGCAAAAGCCCCACCGCCCCCTCCTCCTCCCGTCACTTCCCCCTCTGCCGTCGGTCATGGTTACTGGCTGGACGGATCCGATGGCGGGATCTTCAGCTTCGGCGCAGCGCAGTTCTACGGCTCGACCGGGAGCCTGATTCTCCAACGGCCCGTCGTCGGCATCGTGCCGACCAAAGACCGTGAGGGTTACTGGCTCGACGCCTCCGACGGTGGCGTCTTCTCCTACGGCGACACCCAGTTCTACGGGTCGATCCCCGGCTCTTGGGCTCCACCCGGCCGGCTCGGGTCTGTCGAACAGCCTCAACGCGCCGATCGTCGCCATGGTCCCCTCCATCGACGACAACGGGTACTTCATGGTGGCCTCCGACGGTGGGGTGTTCGCCTTCGGCGATGCTCACTTCGCCGGGTCGTGCCCGGGCATCGGGGGCTGTTCTGGTGCAGCCGTTGCCGTCATGCCCGACGCCAGCGGCAACGGCTACTGGCTCGTGACCCAAACCGGGAATGTCTATACCTTTGGGGATGCGGGGGCGTACGGCGCTCCGGGTAACACCGGCTCTCCGGTGACTTCCGCAGTCAGCACTCCAAACGGTGGCGGGTACTGGATCCTCACGGCCAACGGCACTGTCTACAACTACGGCGACGCCGCCAACTTCGGCGATGCTGCAGGCGCTTTTGGAGGCGTCGATCCCGCCACGGCCGTCTTCACCACGTCGGACGGAGGCGGCTACTGGATCGCCTCAGCGAATGGGACCGTCGACCCGTACGGCGACGCACCCAACGACGGGGGCATGGCGGGAACGCACCTGAATGGTTCGATCATTGCGGCCACGGGCTTCTAGAGCTGCGTGTGGTCTTTGTTCTCAACGACCTGGGCGCACGATAACTGGGCAAGAGAACGCTGGGAAATGAATCACCCGAGACGCCGAAGCGGTGCACGCTGGACCGTGGGATGAGCCCAGTAAGAAAACGTCAATCGCAGCCCCAAGCAGCACTGGGCAACACCAGCACTCCGTGTGACTATCAAGGGCTTGCGGCGGGCTGCAATCCGTGTTACGCAATCCCAAAAGCGACCTCCCTTGCGATGCCAATCCGGCTGCGTAGGCAAGGCCACGGAGTGCAGGAGGCGGGAGCATGAGCGATGCATCGCAAGCTCAACATCGAGCACGGTCTGGAATCGGCGTTCTTGTGCTCGGAATCGTTCTGGCGCTCTCATCGGTGTCGGTTGCAGCCGCAGCTCACTACGAGGCGACGTCACATCACGAGGCGACGTCACATCACGAGGCGACGTCACATCAAGAGGGCAAGTCTAAGAAAAAGGGGAAGGCCTCCGGGAAGAGCATTGGGCATACCCTTACCGGAGCAGCAGTGGTCGCTGCGAAGTTCTGCCCTGCCTACGCAAAGGCCGAGGACAACCTTGGGGTGGACAGTTCCATCAGTTCGGACGGGACCCTGGACATGTCGGACGCCGGCACCATACACGACCTCCAAACTTCATTCCGAGCCCTTGTCAAGGATGCTTCGAACAAAAAGCTGCGGAGTAGCCTCAATAAGGCTCTGGGGATTCTCAAGCCCATCGCGGCAGAACGCCAGGATTCAAACGGGAACGTAAACGTATCGAGCGCGCAATCGTAGCGCTTCGAAACACCATCAACCCCCTGATTAGGGAACTTAATTCTATAAACAAGTCGGTTTGCGCCAACTCGGGCAACTCGGGCAACTCGGGCAACTCGGGCAACTCGGGCACGTCGACGAGTAAAAGCCTCACTGCATTCTGCCGAGACGTGCAACCCGTGACTAACGACGTGACCGAGCTGACTAAAGGCGGCGGAACGGAGGAACCAGTATTCCGCTTCTCTAGTCGCCAAGACGAGGGCCGCCGCGCAACACCTGGCGAATGAGGCACCGTCCAACATCACCGGTGCGAACTCGGGAAGCATCAAGCACGACGCCGTGGCCGCTGCGAATGACCTGAAACCACTCAATTACAAAACTGACCTTTCCCTCATCGGCGCCGGGGCGGATTTGACCACGGATTACCAGGCGCACTGCGAAGGTGGCTCCGGCAACTCCGGCAACTCCGGCAACTCCGGCAACTCCGGCAACTCCGGCAACTCCGGCAACTCCGGCAACTCCGGCAACTCCGGCAACTCCGGCAACTCCGGCAACTCCGGCAACTCCGGCAACTCCGGCAACTCCGGCAACTCCTAACAACCGATCGCCAGCGGGCGATCCTGTGTCGCGCTGGTCTCGGTCGCTGAAATCGCTGCAACAGCGCCTGCAACGGTGCAAACCGCATGCGATATTGACCGCCTTACCGAGCGGTCGACCGCTCCGGGGAACGGCGTGCTGGCAAACCCGCACGCAACACTTGAGCCTCACGGCCACCTCGTGGCTGGCGCTCATTAGCTCCGGACTGGTCGTGATCTCGGGGTTCTTTCCGTGGTGGACGGCGGCCGACACGACGCTGGGATCATGATGACTGCCTCCGGATCGCTGACCGGGGCCGGGCGGGGTTCGCCATAGCGTTCGCGGTCACCGTGATCGCGCTGCCGTGGCCGGCGTTCGTCCGGATCGGCTTCAACCACAAGCGCAAGATCGGGCCTCATGGTGGCTGTCGGACTCCTGACGCTCCTCGTCGTCCTGCCCAGCGCCGCGGGCGCCCAACAGCGCGAAGTGGCAGGGTGAGGAGCACGCGACCATCGCGTTTGGAATCGTTCTGTGTTGGGCCGGCGTAATCGTGATCTGGGCCAGCGTGATCCCGCGTCTGGCACTCGGCGCGGGCGGTAAAGGACAGCCGATCGCTCTTGCGCTGCTGTCTATGCGACCTTCTGGGCGCCGAGAGCCTGATCCGGCGGTCAGCGTGAGACCGATATTCCAGCGAGGAATAGGGTGTCCGGCCGCTCAAACAACCCGGCGTGGCAATCCCTATGGCGCTCCTCCGCAACGGGGGTTAACGTGTTCGAGGCGGGTTGGGCCCGCGAGAACGTTCGACGGGAGGGCCATGGCTACATGCACGACTTGTAGAGATGTCATCGATCCAGGTGACCCGTTCTGCACTTCCTGTGGGGCGAAACAGGAGACCGTTGTTGAAAGTGATGCGTGGTCTGGGCCGCCGGAGGCTCCCGTGAGCACCGGGGCTACGAGCGTCGCAGGATTATCGGGTCCTCCTCCGAGCGTGTCCGAGCACGTCTTCACCGCCGCCTCGCCTATCCACGAGCAGCCAGAAATACGCCGACGTCAACGGACTGCTGGCGTCGGAGCAATTGCTGGGTCAGGCGGCTCCGAACACGGTGTACCTCGGCCAGCGGATGATGTACGAGAAGGAACAACAGCTTGAGGAGTTCGACCCGCTCCGCAGCAGCAGGTACCTCTTTGAGGTAATCCGCCGGTGGGTCCTGATGACGCTCGTCTGGGCTATCGGCTGCATCCCGATCTTTATCGTTGGCACAATCCTCGGGGTGGCCAATCACTCGTTCGGGACCGTCATCGCGGTGCTGCTGTTTCTCGCTTGGTGCTTCGTGATGGCCTGCGTATTCTGGCTATTACGAAGCTCCCGGGCCAACTCTCTGAGTGGAAGTTCTCCGTGGACGACAGAGGCCAAGCGGCGCCTATTGTTTTCGACCATATTGCGTGGGCACTGCAACGCCGCAAAACACCTATGGACTCGTTGCAGC